>NZ_JBHSJF010000001.1:0-409242 GCF_042652085.1 Flaviflagellibacter deserti
AGCCTTGGCATGACGGAGAATGGGTTGGGCCTTCCTGAGCCGGATGCGCAGTATCGTGTCGAAGGATGGCGGCAGGCTCGGAGTGTGCGGCGATCCTTCGACACGGCTCGCTTCGCGAGTCCGGCTCAGGATGAGGCTTTCAACTCGCCGTCATTGCCGGGCTTGTCCCGGCAATCCAGCCCGGCGCCCGCGGTTTCGCCCGGGCATGAGGGCGTGGTGGAGTCCGGGGCCCAGCGCATGAGTGCGCCGCAGGCGCTCAATAGAATTGGCGGCTTCGCCGCGAGGAACGCTGGGTCCCGTTTCTCGGGATGCAGGTGCGCCGCACCCGGACCGGACGCGGGCTCAGATGTCGCGCGGCATCCGGTCGGCGGGGACGCAGCTCCACTTCCGGACCGTCCATTCCGGATGGAGCACGTTCCACTTCGCGATCTCCGGCTGGCCGTAATGCATGCACTGGAAGGGCGTCGCATTATCCGCGGCGAAGGTGAGTTGCACCTGCTTGCAGGTGTCCGGGCTCTGGGCGAGGCAGACGGAGAGGGCGAGTACCAGCATTCGGGATTCCTGTGTCGCGTTTCGCGTCCGCTCATGCGGGGCGCGTTCGCAGCGGAGCAAGAACGGGGCCACGTTCGTGTGAAACGAAACACAGATGGCCCCAAATCCGGTCGGAAATGAGAGGACAGCAGCCCCTGCGACTAAAGGCCCAGCAACAGGCCCAGTCCGGCGCAGATCCCCAGGGTCGGCAGCATGCCAAGGCGCAGCCGGAACAAGACGAACGCCGCGACGGCCGACAGGGCCAGCGCCCACCAGTCGACAGAGGACAGGATGGGGAGGTCTGGGCCGATTCCCGCGATCTCGAACCTCCGGACCTCCCGGAAGACGACATGGATGCCGAACCAGAGTGCGAGATTCATCACCACGCCGACGACTGCCGCCGTAATCGCGGACAGAGCGGCCGACAGCGCGCGGTTTCCGCGAAGGGACTCGACATAGGGCGCGCCGAGGAAGATCCAGAGGAAGCAGGGGGCGAACGTGACCCAGATGGTCAGTAAGGCGCCGAGGCACGCCGCCGCGATGGGATCGAGCGTGCCCGGATCGCGCATCGCGGCGAGGAAGCCGACAAACTGCAGCACCAGGATGAGCGGACCGGGCGTCGTCTCGGCGAGGCCGAGCCCGTCGACCATCTCCCCCGGCGCGAGCCAGCCGAAGCCATCGACGGCGGCCTGCGCGACATAGGCAAGAACCGCGTATGCGCCGCCGAAGGTGACGACCGCCATCGAGCTGAAGAAGGTTCCGATCTCAGTCCAGACGCTGTGGGATCCGGTGATCAGCCAGAGCAAAGCGACGGGGCCGAGCCAGATGGGGAGCCAGACCGCGAGAACAGTCAGCGCCCGGCGGCGCGACGGCTGGGCGTGCTGGAGTTCGCCCCGCTCGAACATGCGATCGACGACGCCGACGATGTCCGGCCCCGAACCCTTGTGACCGTTGCCGGAAAAGAGCTCGGGGGCCTTGAGGCTGCCGATCCAGCCGACGAGGCCGGCAGCCGCAATGATGAGCGGAAAGGGGATGCGGAGGACGAAGATCGCGAGGAACGCGGCGACGGCGATGGCGACCATCGCGCGGTTCCTGAGTGCGCGCTTGCCGATCCGCAGCACGGCCTCGACCACGATCGCGAGGACAGCGGCCTTGACCCCGAGGAAGGCGGCGTCGACGAGCGGGGCGTGGCGGTAGAAGACGTAGAGAACGCTCAAGCCCAGCATCACCAGCGCGCCGGGCACGACGAACAGTATTCCGGCGATGAGCCCGCCGAGCGTGCGATGCATCAGCCAGCCGATATAGATGGCGAGCTGCTGGGCTTCGGGGCCGGGCAGCAGCATGCAATAGTTGAGCGCGTGCAGGAAACGCTGTTCGCCGATCCAGCGGCGCTCCTCGACGAGCTCGCGGTGCATCAATGCGATCTGGCCGGCGGGACCGCCAAAGCTGAGGAAGCCGATCCTGGCCCAGACCCTGGTGGCCTCGGCGAGGGTGGGTTTCTCCGGAACCGAGACGGCCTCTTCGGCGGCGGTGGAAGTGATGGTCATGCCGGCCTCCCTCACGCTTTCGAGGGAGAGGGCCAGTTGTGGGTCTCCTCGACCGCGTCGCGGCTCCATCGATAGAACGCATCGTAGAGGAGAAGGCCGGCGTCGAGCTGCTCGAGATCGTCGCGGAACATGCGCGACAGCCCGAGTGAGGCGGCGAGCAGGCCGGACGCCTGCGGAGACAGGTCGAGGCGGGCGGTGTCGGCGGCTCGCACGATCAGCGCCAGCCGTTCAAGGGCTTCGGATTTGAGGCCGAACTCATCGATCATCGTATCGAAGGTGCAGCGGGTGCCGCGATGGCTCCAGAAGACGCCCTCGATGTCGAACGGCGTCGCCGCGAACCGATCGGCCACCGACATGACCTCGCCGGCGGCGACAAACAGGAAGACCGCGCTTGGATCGACGAACCGGCGGATCAGCCAGGGGCAGGCGATGCGGTCGACCTTCGGCCTCGCACGGGTGACCCAGACGGTGCGTCCGCGCTCGTCGCGCTTCGGCAGGTTCTTGGTGTCGACAAGAAGCCCGCCGGCATTCCGCCAGGCTTCGAAACCGCCCTCCAGCGTTTCGGCCGGCACGCCTTCGTGCCGAAGCCAGGCGGCCGCGCCCTGACTGAGCTTCAGGCCTTTCTGGCAGACGACCACGACGGACTTTCCGGTCAGTTCGGGCGCCCAGAGCGACACGGTGGAATGATCCCTCGGTGCCGCGCCCGGCAGGGTGCGCGGGTCGGCCGCGACGTCCTCGGGAAGGCGGACATCGACGATGATCGGCGCGCTCGGCTGGCCGATCAGACGGGACAATTGGGACGTGGTGATTTCGGTATTCGACGGCATGGCGTCCATCCCTGTTGGGGAGGTGGAACGCGATGTTCGGCTGCCGCCTCACGGGGTGATCGCGAATGACCCCTTGCCATTGGTTGTATGCGACGGATGGGCGGTGTCAAGCGGGGGAGGTGGTGTTTCGCTTTCTTCGTCATCCTCCAACTTGACCGGAGGATCCATGCCATCTGGCAGGCGCTCTATGGGTCCGGTCGAGCCGGAGGATGACGGCGTCGCGGGCTTTCCCGTTCCCCGGACAAGTGCGCGAAGCGCGCCGATCCGGGGCCCAGCGTTTATGTACGCCGCAGGCGCTCGATAGATAAAGGGCGGCTGCGCCGCCGAGGAACGCTGGGCCCCGTTCTCGGTATGGGCTTCGCCCACCCGGACCGGGACGGGTCTCACTCGGCCGTGACGGGGTCGATCACGCGGTGGACCTTCAGCACGGCGTCGGCCGGGAAGCCGCCGCGTTTCGCGTGCTCGCGGATGATCTCGGCGTCCGGCGCGCGATAGATGCAGAACAGCTTGTCGTCGGTGACGTAGCTGTGGACCCACTGGATGTCGGGACCGAGCTCGCGCAGCACATTGCAGGAGGTCTGCGAGGCGGCCTTCAGCTCCTCGGGGCTCAGGGAGCCGGCGCCGGGCATGTTCCTCTCGATGACGAATTCGGGCATTGGCGTGTCCTCGCAAAGTTCTTCTTCGTTGAAGGCGCCGAGCCTAGCAGCACGCTGGGCACGACGCGCTCCTTTTATTGCGCGCGGGAGAGCCGCCGCCCTAGTGCTTCTCCTCGGCCGGGCTGTGCTGCTGTGGCTTGTGTCCCTCCTGGCCACCGCGATTGTGCTTGTTGTGATCGCGGCTCTCCTGATTGACGCCGCCCCGGCTGACCGCGAACTCGCTCTGGCGGGCGTCGCCGTCGTTAGGGCGCGGCATTGGAGCGTCGCGGCCCACCTGCTGGCGCTCGTCGGCGAGCCGGCGTTCGTCGGGCATGTCGTCCTTGCGTTCCAGCGTCCTCAGCTGCTGCTCGTGTGTCTTTCCGCCCTGCATGATGATCTCCTCAGCGTGGCTGGCGCTTGTTCAGCGCGTCGGGTTTGTCGATGCCGCCTTGCGGATTGGTGTCGTTCTCGACATCGCCCTCGATCGTGGTCTCGCCCTGTGCGTCCGCCAGTTCGTCCGGCGTGACGCCGGCCATGGTGACACCCTTCGAGCCGCCGATCATCGGATTGCCCTTCAGATCGGAATCGTTTGGCTCTCTCTGCTTCAGATGCTTGCTCATGGCTCCGCTCGCATTGACGTCCCCGAGGACCAACGCCGCGCGGTCGGCGAGGTTTCCGACATTTAGGCGCGGTCCGGAAACGTGCGATGGGGGATTTCGGTCGGCGGCGTGCCGGATTTATGATGCCGCCGCGCACGTTCTGGATGCGCTGCCGCCCGGGAGGCGACCCGTGAGCACTTCGGACAGCGAGCCGCCGGTCGAGCCGGTCTTCCGCAACGGCACCGTCACGGTGGTCGGCATCTTCCTGGCGTTCTCGCTCGGCTTCATGTCGCAATGGGCCGGCAACCCGCTGCCGACCCAGCCGATCGACGCGCCGATCATCCTGCTGCTGTCCGTCGGCGTGGTGCTGCAGATCTACGCGCTGGCGCGCCTCCTCGATCTCCGCTCGACCGAGCGGCGGGTCTACAACCACGCGAAGAATGTGTTCCTGGTCGCGGTGTCGATCATGAGCCTGGGCGTGGTGTCGGCGCTGGTGATCGATTTGTGGCGGATGCAGGGGAACTGACCGGAGAGCGCCAGGTGCAATCCGCCTTGCGCACGTCGTTCCGAACGGCGATTTCTCATCCATGTGCGGACGCGTCGTTCAAACCATGCCCCATGAGGCCATGCGGCGGCTGTTCAAGGCGCCCCAGGGCGATCTCTTCAACGCGCCGCCGCGCTGGAACGGCGCGCCGACCGACAAGCTCGCCGTGGTGCGCCGCAACCACGAGGCCGGCGAGAACTCGCTCGACCTGATCCGCTGGGGGCTTGTCCCGCATTTCGCCAAGGACCTGAAGGTCGGCGCGAGCCTCATCAATGCCCGCTGCGAGACGGTGGCCACCAAGCCCGCCTTCCGCGGTGCCTGGGCCAAGAGGAGGCGGTGCCTGATCCCGGTCGACGGCTTCTACGAGTGGAAGCGCGAGGGCAAGGTGAAGCAGCCCTATGCGCTGGCGCTGAAGGGCGGCGAGCCGATGGCTTTGGCCGGGCTGTGGGAGAACTGGAAGGACCCGGCGACCGGCGAATGGGTGCGCACCTTCACCGTGCTGACCACCGCGCCGAACGAACTCATCGCCCCGCTGCACGACCGCATGCCGGTGATCGTGCCGCACGAGGACTGGGACCTCTGGCTCTCGGGCGAGGACGCGACCGCGCTGATGAAGCCGCTGCCGGCGGAAGAGATGGAGATGTGGACCGTGTCCACGGCGGTGAACAAGGTCGGGAACGAGGGCGCGGAATTGTGGGAGCGGGTGGGGTAGCCGCCTCGCAATACGAGGCGGCCTCTCCGGGCGCGGGAGAGGCCGCAGGATGCCGGGGTCACGCCGGGTGGGGCGGGTGACGCCAGGCGCCTGAGGCGAGGCTCAATCCTCGACGCAGACGGTGACGATCCGGCCACCCTTGCGCCGCTCCTGCCAGCACTCCTCGTCATCCTGAGAGGCGGCGATGGCGGCGGCGGTGAGAACTCCGACGCCCATCAGCGCGCCGAACGCGGGGCCGTGGTGATGCGGCTTCGGGCCGGCCTTCTTCGGCGGCGCCTTGAAGTCCTTCGGGCCGGGGCCCGGAAACTTCGGGTTCGGCTTGTTCTGGAATTCGTTCGGGCCATTCCAGCCGGCAAAGGCCGGAGCGGCGGTGCCGAGCGCCAGCGAAGCGGCGACGACAGCGATGGTGACGGTTTTCAGCGACATGGTCCGTTTCCTTCCTGGGGGCGGGGGCTTCGGAAAGCCCGGCTGCCTGCCCCGATGACCATTGGTCGATGGGACGGACGGGAAGGTTCAAACGGGAGTTGTCGGTGAGCGTCCAATCGAGATTGGGCGACTTGGCGGGCTGATCGTCAAGTTGCGAACTGATTGCCCCGCTGCATGAGCATGCTGGGCTCGCGAAGCGGGGAGGAAACTAATTTCAACCCATTTTATCTCGAATGGACTTCGCTCGGTCTCTATCTTTTGAGCAATCGAAATATATCCTCGTCGGTTTTGCTGGTATTGCTTGAACTAGCTGGCTAACGCGACCTAGAGGTTCGTGCTCACCGTCAGCCTCAACCATAATATTCTTTAAGAAATTTCGATCCATAACGTCATATTGCTTGTAAGCTTTTCCCGGGAGGCGATCCGCGAAGAATGCGATGTTTTCGCTTCTCAAAGCTTCAATGAATTTCGAAGCTTTCTCGCGTCTTATTTCTCCTGTCTCGGAAGAAGGTAGATCCAAGCATTTGTAAGTGTCTCGATTTAGGTATCGATTTGCCAGCGCATTCGCGGGATGATTATTGGCGTCTGCTATCAATTTCACTAATGACAAAACGGAAGAATCATCTAGATTCATATAATTATCCAGGGCTTGATTATCTTTATTTCTAAAGAAGGTAATAAGTGGGTGTGAATTAATCGAATTAAATTGTTGATCGACTTCCGATACTGTCTTGTAGATGATGTCAGAAGCCATGTGCTGTACACCGCGCGTCGTCTTATGAAAATAAATATTCTGATACATTTTCATATATGAAAGCACGAATTCTTCGACAACGCTGACGCCCTTCTTCTGAACAACGAACGAATATTCGTAGATTCCCTCGATTGGATCGACGCATATTTTCGATATCTTCAGGCTGTCCAGTAGCCACTCAAGGTCAATCGCGGTGGATCGAACTCCAGTATAATAGCGATCGCGCATTAGAAAATCGAGTCGATCGCAGTCTAGTTGAGAAGAGATTATCGTTTGATATGGATCGTTTCCAGATTCTTGTTCAAAGAAAAGGGCAGTCTCATCAAGAATGTTATTTTTATCTAAAATCTCTGCGGTTCTTGATTTTCGTATTATTTCAAGCGTGTAGGCTTCGTGCGATTGATTGAGCTCTAGTTTCGAGGATACTTCTTCAAAGACGTGCGAATAGGGGCCGTGGCCCACATCGTGAAGTAGTGCGGCTGCAAGAGTTGCCAGGCGGCGCCGAGGGTGGTCGTCCGCAGGAAGTTGCTGGTTGCGTTCGAAAACGTCCAGCATTCTTCGAGCCATCTGCATCGCACCAAGCACATGCGAAAAGCGAGTATGAGTTGCGCCTGGATAAACGAACTCAGAGAATCCGAGCTGCTTAATCCGCCTCAAGCGCTGCACTGGGGCCGTCTGTACGAGTTCCCAAAGCATTACGTCTTCGGGTCTCTTCGTAGAGAAGGCGATCAAATTATGAATCGGATCGCGAATTCTCTGATCTTTGTCCATATTACCTTAGTGAGGAAGATGGCCTAAGATCTCTGGAGCCTTCGCGAGAACTGCCGGAGAAGCCTTGGCGGGTTTCATTGCGACTGTGCGTTGTCGAGCAGTCTCTTCGTCTAACCCGCGATTCCTAAAAAATAAATATGTCGCAGCAACTTCAAGCTGAATTGTTGTGTATTTGGCGAGGGCAGCCAACGCTTTTACATGGTCATGAGAAAGTTCGGGTCGAGTGGGTATCGACTCGATCAACTTGTAGGACGTCATAAAGAAATTGTTGTCTCCCAACTGCTGCTCGTCCTCTTCAATAAGGCCAGAGAATGTTAGGTAGTCAGCAGCCTGAGCAATCTCCACACTGAAGGGACCATAGTCCCTTAGGTCGAACTGAATGTTACAATCGACGCCTGCGCTCGCCATTAGATAGGCAAGCTTCTGGAGACGCTTCTTACCGTCGATTTTTTTGTGTGGCATCGCCTTCAACAAGGCAAGCACTAGCTCATCAGGTGCCATACCGACCTCCGTCCCGCGAGCCGAATCATAGCGAACATAAGAACAAAACGCGAACTTTGTAAAATTATGGTTAATCGTCTCTTTCCCTAAACGGCTAACGGCTCGATTCCGATATGCCTTTTGCGAAATGCACAGTTCCCATTTCCCATTTGTGCTCACCATAGTCGCCACGGATTGGTGATCAAGTTTTGTCCCAGCTGCAGAGGGATCGCTTCGCATCCGCTGACGGGGACTGACTGTCTGATGCAGATCTGCGGTTTCCGCATGTGGCTGGCCGGGCACTTACACACCCGGCCGGCCATCCCCATCACCTCACGCGCTCGCCACCCCAGCAGTCCCCAGCACCACGACACGCGTTCCGACCGGTGTCCGCTGATACAGGTCGATGATGTCCTGATTGATCAGGCGGACGCAGCCTGAGGAGACGTTGCTGCCGATCGAGCGCGGCTCGTTGGTGCCGTGCAGGCGGTAGAGCGTGTCGCGGCCGCCCTGGTAGAGGTAGAGCGCGCGGGCGCCGAGCGGGTTCGACAGGCTGCCGTCCATGCCGTTCTTCCATTCGGCGAGTTCGGGCTGGCGGACGATCATTTCGGCCGGCGGGGTCCAGCGCGGCCATTCGGCCTTGCGGGCGATGTTCGCCGAGCCGTTCCAGCCGAAACCCTCGCGGCCGACGCCGACGCCATAGCGCATGGCGGTGCCGCCTTCCTCGACGAGATAGAGGTATTTCGCGCCCGGATCGACGATGATCGTGCCCGGCGGTTCGGCCGTCGCATAGGTCACCTGCTGACGGACGAATGCGGGCTTGATGGCGTTCGCCGGGACGCCGGGGATGGGGAAGCGCTCGTTCGGCAGCGGGGAATAGAGCGCGGCGTATTTCGTCGGCAGGGCCGCCGCGGGTTTGGAGCCCGAGGCGGTGGTCTGCTGGCAGGCGGCAAGCGTGCCGGCCATGCCGGCAAGGAACAGGCGGCGCGTGAGGACGCGCCCGGATGTGCTGGTCATCGAATGAAGCTCCAGAGAAAGGGGGTACTGACGGGTGAGGTCAGGCTTCTCTGGGAGGGCGGAACGGCACGGCGCCGCCGAGCGAGGCGGGCGGCACCACGCTCAGGAGGGTGAGGCGGATCGCCTGCGAAGAGACGGAGGGACGGCGAAGGTCCTGGGTCTCGTGTTCCGCCGTGGCGGTGAGGCCGGCGAAGGGGCAGACAGTGGTGGCCGGGCCGGTGACGGGGCAGGGCTGGCCGGTGGAGGCCGAAAGCGCGATCGCCTCGACATATTTCTGCGCGACCATGCCGCGCTGATAGCCGACGCCGAGCGTGACGAGCGCCAGCGACAGCGAGCAGGCAAGCGCGATCAGCGCCCGCCGCCAGATTGCCGTTGATGCCGCCCGCTGCCTCATGTGACCCCGAATTACTCGGCCGCTACTTTGACACCTTCGATGCGCGGATCAAGCTCGCCCTTGGCATAGCGCTGGGCCATGACGCCAACGGGGATGACCTTGATCTTCGAGGCGTTGCCGGCGGTGCCGAACTGTTCCAGCCGCTCCATGCAGAGCTTCTGCATCGCGTCTGTGGCGGGTTTGAGGTATTTGCGCGGGTCGAATTCCGAGGGATTCTCGGCGAACACTTTCCGGATGGCGCCGGTGATGGCCATGCGGTTGTCGGTGTCTATGTTGACCTTGCGGACGCCGTGCTTGATGCCGCGCTGGATCTCTTCCACCGGGACGCCCCAGGTCGGCTTCATCTGGCCGCCGTAGCGGTTGATGATCTCCTGCAGGTCCTCCGGCACCGAGGACGAGCCGTGCATGACGAGATGCACCGTCGGCAGGCGGCGGTGGATCTCCTCGATGACGTTCATTGCGAGAACCGCGCCGTCCGGCTTGCGGGAGAACTTGTAGGCGCCGTGCGAGGTGCCCATCGCGACCGCGAGCGCGTCGACCTTGGTCTTGGCGACGAAATCGACCGCCTGGTCGGGATCGGTGAGGAGCTGGTCGTGGGAGACGGTGCCCTCGAGGCCGTGACCGTCCTCCTGCTCGCCGCCGCCGTGCTCCAGCGAGCCGAGCACGCCAAGCTCGCCCTCGACCGAGCAGCCGGCCCAGTGCGCCATGTCGGCGACGCGCTTGGTGATGCCGACATTGTACTCGTAATCGGCGGCGGTCTTGCCGTCGGCCTTCAGCGAGCCGTCCATCATGACCGAGGTGAAGCCGTACTGGATCGCGGTGGCGCAGGTGGCTTCGTTGTTGCCGTGGTCGAGATGCATGCAGATCGGGATGTGCGGATAGATCTCGACGAGGGCGTCGATCATCTTCGCCAGCATGATGTCGTTGGCGTAGGAGCGGGCGCCGCGCGAGGCCTGGATGATGACCGGAGCGTCGAGCTTGTCGGCGGCGGCGCCGATGGCCAGCGCCTGCTCCATGTTGTTGATGTTGAAGGCCGGGACGCCGTAGCCGTATTCGGCGGCGTGATCGAGGAGCTGTCGCAGCGTGATGCGGGCCATTGTCGGTCTCTCCGGACTAGCGTGTCACTTGGTGTCGCGCATCCCGACGCAGACACCGTTTTCCATCGTGCCGCCGCCGTCGAGACAGCGGCCGGTCTCCATCCGCTCGTAGAGCCAGTCCCGGCCGCCCGCGAACCAGGCGACGACAACGACCAGGCACGCGAGGATCAGGATCGTCCTCATTGCCGGCGCAGGGCTTCCACGCCGGGGAGGGGCTTGCCTTCCAGCCATTCAAGGAATGCGCCACCGGCGGTCGAGATGTAGGTGAAGTCGTCGGCCGCGCCAGCATGGTTGAGCGCCGCGACCGTATCGCCGCCGCCGGCGACCGAGAGAAGCTTGCCCTCCTTGGTCAGCGCGCCGGCCTTTTTCGCCACGGCGACGGTGGCGCGGTCGAACGGCTCCAGCTCGAAGGCGCCGAACGGGCCGTTCCAGACGAGGGTCTTTGTATGTTCGAGGAGCTTCGAGACTTCGAGCACGCTGCGCGGGCCGGCATCGAGGATCATCTCGTCCTTGGCGACGCCTTCTGCCAGAACGGCCTGGTTCGAGGCATGGGCCTTGAATTCCTTGGCGACGACGACGTCGATCGGCAGGACGATGCGGCAGTTCTTCTCTTTCGCCGTCTTCAGGATGTCGTTGGCGGTGCCGACGAGATCATGCTCGCAGAGCGACTTGCCGACATCCATGCCTTGGGCGGCGAGGAAGGTGTTGGCCATGCCGCCGCCGATGATCAAAGTGTCGACCTTGCCGACGAGGTTCGACAGCAGGTCGATCTTGGTCGAAACCTTGGCGCCGCCGACGACCGCCGCGACCGGGTGTTCCGGATGCGACAGCGCCTTGGCGAGAGCTTCCAGTTCTTGCTGCATCGAGCGGCCGGCATAGGCCGGCAGCAGCTTGGCCAGGCCGACGACCGAAGCGGCCGAGCGATGCGCGACCGAGAAGGCGTCATTGACGAAGATATCGCCGAGCTTGGCGAGTTCCTTCGTAAAGGCCTCGTCGTCAGCCTCCTCGCCCGGATGGAAGCGGAGGTTTTCGAGGAGGAGCACCTCGCCGTCCTTCATCGCCGCGACCACGCGCTCGGCGTCGGGGCCGATGCAGTCCGGCGCGAAGGCGACCGGCTGGCCGAGCGCCTGCGAGACGTCGGGCAGGATGTGCTGGAGGCTCTGCGCCTCGTCGCGCTTGCCCTTCGGCCGGCCGAAATGGGCGATCAGGATCGCCCTGCCGCCTTTGGACGTGAGGTCCCTGATGGTCGGCAGCGCGGCCTGGATACGGGTATCGTCGGTGACGCGCCCGTTCTCCATCGGCAGGTTGAAGTCGACGCGGACGAGGACGCGCTTGCCCGCGAGATCGGAGATGTCGTCGAGTGTCTTGAAGCTCATGGGCGAAGGAAGTTGGCGGTCGCGAAGATGATGCCGGCCATTCCGATCAGCATCGATGACATGATGGCAATGGTCTGCCAGACATTGGGTATCATCTGCAGGCGCTTATCGAAGCCGTCGAACCGGCCATCAAGACGAGCGAGACTGACTTCGATTCCGCCAAGCCGACCTTCGATGCCGCGCAGGCTCGTCTTCACCTCGGCCATATCCTCCTCCAACCGCTCAACGCGTCTTTCGAGCGTCGAGCCATCCGTCCCGCCGGCCGATACCCGACCGATCCGCCTCGCCTCAGCCATAGGTGGTGTCCCCCGCCGGTCCGGTCGAGTGTAGCAGAGGTCAGATCAGCTTGCCCATCGCGACGGCCGTGTCGGCCATGCGGTTCGAGAAGCCCCATTCGTTGTCGTACCAGGACAGGACGCGGACGAGGGTGCCGTCCATGACCTTGGTCTGGTCGAGCGCGAACGAGGACGAGGCCGGGTTGTGGTTGAAGTCGGAGGAGACGAGCTTTTCGTCGACGACGTCGAGGATGCCCTTGAGCTGCTGGGCAGCGGCCCGCTTCACCGCCTCGTTGACTTCTTCCACCGTGGTCGCGCGCTTGGCGTTGAACTTGAAGTCGACGACCGAGACGTTCGGGGTCGGCACGCGGATCGAGGTGCCGTCGAGCTTGCCCTTCAGTTCCGGGAGCACGAGGCCGACGGCCTTGGCGGCGCCGGTCGTGGTCGGGATCATGCTCATGGCCGCCGCGCGGGCGCGGTAGAGGTCCTTGTGCATGGTATCGAGCGTCGGCTGGTCGCCGGTGTAGGAGTGGATCGTCGTCATGAAGCCCTGCTCGATGCCGATGGCGTCGTTGAGGACCTTGGCGACCGGACCAAGGCAGTTCGTCGTGCAGGATGCGTTCGAGACGACGACGTGGTCCCGGGTCAGTTTGTCGTGGTTGACGCCGTAGACGACCGTCAGGTCGGCGCCGTCGCCCGGCGCCGAGATCAGGACGCGCTTGGCACCGGCCTCGAGATGGGCCGAGGCCTTGTCCTTGGCGGTGAAGATGCCGGTGCATTCGAGCGCGATGTCGACGCCGAGCTCCTTGTGCGGAAGTTCGGCGGGGTTCTTGATCGCGGTGACCTTGATCTTGCCGTGGCCCTCGACGTCGATGAACTCGCCCTCGACCGTGACCTTGGCCGGGAACTTGCCGTGGACCGAGTCATAGCGGAGCAGGTGAGCGTTGGTTTCGACCGGACCCAGATCGTTGATGGCCACGACCTGAATATCCTTGCGACCGCTCTCAACGATGCCACGCAGGACGAGACGTCCGATGCGTCCGAAACCGTTGATCGCTACCCGAACCGCCATGTCATATCCTCCTGACCAGATTTGCTGAATTTCCTTAGCGGCCCAAACGTTTCCGCGCCAGAGAAACAACCGCGTCCGTCGTGATTCCGAAATGTTCGTAAACCTGGTTGGCGGGGCCGGAGGCACCGAAACCGGGCATGCCGACGAAGATGCCGTCGAGACCGATGATGTGGTCCCAGCCCATCCGGATCGCCGCTTCGACGCCCACCTTCACTTTTGCGTTTCCGATGACCGAAGCGCGGTATCCGGCGTCCTGTTCGTCGAACAGCTCCATGCACGGGACCGAGACGACTCGAGTGGCGATGCCGTCGGCCGAGAGCTTCTCGTATGCCTCGATGGCCAGCGAGACTTCCGAACCCGACGCGAAGATCGAGATCTCGGCTTCGCCGTTCTTCGAGGCGCGGATCTCGTAGGCTCCGCGCTCGGTGAGGTTCGCGGCCGGTTCGAGGCGTGCCTGCTTCAGGTTCTGGCGGGTCAGCGCAAGCAGGCTCGGGCGGTCGGTGTGGCGGATCGCCAGTTCCCAGGCCTCCGCCGTCTCGATCGTATCGGCCGGACGGAAGACGAGGAGATGAGGGATCGCGCGGAGCGCCGCGACATGCTCGACCGGCTGATGGGTCGGGCCGTCCTCGCCGACGCCGATCGAGTCATGGGTGAAGACGTAGATGATGCGCTGGCCCATCAGGCTGGCGAGGCGGATCGACGGGCGGCAATAATCCGAGAAGACGAGGAAGGTCGCGCCCATCGGAATGATGCCGCCGTGCAGCGCGATGCCGTTCAGCGCGGCGCACATGCCGTGCTCGCGAATGCCCCAATGGATATAGCGACCGGCGAAATCACCGGGCGTGACTTCCTTGAACGCCTTGACCTTGGTGTTGTTCGACGGCGTCAGGTCGGCGGAGCCGGAGAGGAGTTCCGGGATCGTGTCGGCGATGGCGTCGAGGACGAGCTCGGAGGATTTGCGGGTCGCGACCTCCTGCGGTTCGGCGATCAGCCGGTCCTTCAGGCGCTGGAAGGCCGAACCGAGATCGGCCGGCAGGATGCCGTTGGTGCGGCGCTCGAACTCTTCGCGCTTCTTGACGTCGGCCGAAGCGAGGCGGTTGAGCCAGCTGCTGCGGTCGCCCTGAGCGCGCTCGCCCGCGCCGCGCCAGAAATCGAGCACGTCGTTCGGCAGTTCGAAGGGCGGGTACTCCCAGTTCAGCGCCTTGCGGGTCGCCTCGATCTCGTCCTTGCCGAGCGGCGAGCCGTGGGCGGAGGACTTGCCGGCCTTGGTCGGCGCGCCGAAGCCGATCGTCGTCTTGCAGGCGATCAGGGTCGGCTTGTCGCTGGCCTGGGCGGTCCTGATCGCGTTGGCGATCGCTTCCGGGTCGTGGCCATCGATGTGGAAGGCGTTCCAGTTCGCGGCCTTGAAGCGGGCGACCTGATCGACCGAGTCGGACAAGGTCAGAGGGCCGTCGATCGAGATGCCGTTATCGTCCCAGAAGGCGATCAGCTTGTTGAGCTTGAGATGGCCGGCGATGGCGATCGATTCCTGGCTGATGCCTTCCATCAGGTCGCCGTCCGAGCACAGGACGTAGGTGTGGTGGTCGACGATGTCGTCGCCGAACTCGGCGTTCAGCAGGCGTTCCGCGAGCGCCATGCCGACGGCGTTGCCGAGGCCCTGGCCGAGCGGACCGGTGGTCGTCTCGATGCCGAGCGTCTTGAAATTCTCCGGATGGCCGGGCGTAACCGATTCGAGCTGGCGGAAATTCTTGATGTCCTCGATCGAGACGCTGTCGTAACCCACAAGATGAAGCAGGCCGTAAAGCAGCATCGAACCGTGGCCGGCGGAGAGCACGAAACGATCGCGGTCCGGCCAGTGGGGGTCCTTCGGATCGAACTTCAGGAACTGGGTGAACAGGACCGTCGCGACGTCGGCGGCACCCATCGGCAGGCCCGGATGGCCGGACTTGGCCTTCTCGACCGCGTCCATTGCAAGGAAACGCAATGCGTTGGCCATGCGATCATGAGTTTCGCGAGAGGTCATAGGCGCGGTCTTTCAGTTGCGGATCTGAAGTTTGCCGAAGGCGCGTTCCGGGAGAAACCGGTCAAGCGGGTCGACCGACGGCGGTGAGTTGCATGCGCGAAGAGGTAGTCGAGAGGAGCAAAAAAGGCCAGTGCATCGAAAACGGAGCTGAATTGCGGAACCGCGCCGATTGACGTGCGTTTTTTTGACCCTCCATAATCTGAATTCAGCCGCTTTCTGCGGTCAGAAACCCCATGGCGGCGGCAGGGGAGTGTATGCGTATGAGGGACACCGCACTCGCGGCGGCGATCCGACGGCTTGAGACAGCCGTCGGTGCGGTGGAGGGGGCTGCAACACGCATTCTCGCGGCACGGCGAACAGGCGCCGACCACGAGAGCGAGATAGCACTTCTCTCCGACGACCGCGCACGCATGGCCGAAGAACTCGACGCGTTGAACGCGCGGGCATCTCGTCTCGAAACCGTCAATCGCGATGTCGCCCGGCGACTTGATACCGCGATGGAGACGATACGCGACGTGTTGTCCGAACAGCCTCACGCCTAGGTCAGGAGAACGTCCCATGGCCGAGGTAAACCTCTTGATTGCCGGTAAAAGCTATCGGATGGCCTGCGACGATGGTCAGGAACCCCATCTCCAAGGCCTGGCGGAGCAGATCGACGGCAAGATTGCCGATATGCGCGAAAGTTTCGGCGAAATCGGTGACATGCGGCTGACGGTGATGGCGTCGATCGTGGTGGCCGACGAACTGGCGGAAGCGCGGCGCCGGATCAAGGCGCTGGAGGGCGATATCGAGCGTCTCCGGAACGCCGACGACAATGCGCTTGCGGCGAACGAAGCGGAGCAGGACGAGGCGGCGAAGCTGCTCGACCGGGTTTCCGAACGTCTGGAAGTCCTCGCGGCGGACCTGAGGTCGCAGACCCATCGCACCGATCTCTCTGGCGCGAACGGCCACGACGACCTAAGTTAAGCGAGCGGTGCTGCTGGGTTGGTTAGGAAACTGTATTCCCGGGGCCTTATCGATCTCAACGGGAGCTGTCCCTGCCTTCGCCCCTGGGCTTAGGCACATGGCGCCCACCTACTTAGGTAGGTTCCCGGGATCGAAAAATCCGACGGCTTCGGTGGCTCCGCGCTTTCTCTCCTCGTCTAAACCGCGCTTGATCGGGTGGATTCTAAACTTTCGCCTATCCAACGTCGCGACAAGCGTTTTCCGGTTTTTGCCAGGGACTCTTTAGAATTCGTATAAGTTATTGATGTTGCAGCGTAATTCAGGCTGCACTAAGGGAGCTTCGTGCATGTCCCGCATTGCGGGCCGGAGCTGCCGTTCATGGGCGTGGATCTAAAGAGCCTGTTTGTCGATCACAGCCGCGAGCTCGACACGTTCCTGCGGCGGCGCGTGGACGATCCGGGCGCGGCCGCCGATCTGGCGCAGGAGGCGTTTCTGCGTCTCGCGCGCATGCCGGCCAAGGCGGAGCTCGACAATCCGCGAAAATTCCTCTTCACGATCGCGGCCAATCTGGCGCGCGACCATATTCGCCGTCTGGTCACGCGCAGAAGGTGGATGGCGCAGGACGACGACGGCGTCGACGTCGCGTGTTCCGGGCCGCTTGCCGACGCGGCCATGATCGCCGACGAGGACCAGCGGGCGCTTCGCGACGCGATCGAGGCGCTGCCGGCGCGAACCCGGGCGATCTTCCTGATGTTCCATGTCGAGAACAGATCCTACCGCGAGATCGGGGCGGCCCTTGGTGTCTCGACGCGGACCGTCGAATACCATCTTCGGCAGGCTGTGCTGCAATGCCGGCAGCATGTGCGGGCAGCCGAACGTTCCAACGAAAAATAATCGCAGGGGATTTCGGTCGACGGCGCGTCCTTATAGAGAGGCGGCGTGCGCGAGCGCGACATCTATTCGGAACGGCCGGACGAAGCATGACTCGCCAAACGCAGCGGGAGGACGACGACGCGCTCTTCGCGGAGGCCAATGCTTGGTTATTCCGCCTCAAAGCCGACGACGCCTCGGATGCCGACCGGGCGGAGTTCTCGTCATGGCTGGCCCACGACGAGCGTCATGAGCAAGCCTGGCGCGACGTGCTTCAACTGATGGAATCGCTGAAGGAACCCGCACGAGCCTACGCCGCGCGGCCGCACAGGGCAGCCGACCGGACAGCGGGCTCCCGGGGCACGCGGCGGTTCCGCGCGACAGTCGGCGGTCTGGCAGCGGCCTGCCTCGCCGCCGTCATCGTGGTGCAGGGGCCGGCATTCCTGGATCGCTGGGGCGCGGACTACGTCACGCTTTCCGGCGAACGGCGCGCGGTGGTCCTTGCCGACGGAACCCGCGTCGAGATGAACAGCGACACCGCCCTCGATCTCGATTTCGAGAGCGGCGAGCGGCGCGTGGACGTTCGCCGCGGCGAGGCCTTCTTCACGATCGCCGCCGATCCCCGCGCGTTCGTCGTTATCGCGAACGGCGCCGAGATCCGCGACATCGGAACCGCGTTCAGCGTGCGCAATGACAACCGTGCGGAAGTGGTCGTCGAGGACGGCCTGGTGGATGTCAGCCGCGAGGACGGAAAGGCTCCGGTACGCGTCGCCGCCGGCCAGAAGGTCGCGTTCGGAAACGGCAGGATCTCTTCGGCATTCGAGGCCGATCCGAAGACCGCGCTGGCGTGGCGCGACGGCCAGATCGTGTTCAGCCAGGAGCGGCTGGCGGACGTCGTCGCGGAACTGAACCGCTATCGCGCCGGACGGATATTCATCCTCAACCCGCGTATCGCCGATCTCCGGGTTTCCGGCACGTTCGAGATCGACCGGCCGGAGACGGTGCCCCAGGCACTGCGGAGCGTGCTCGGCATCGGCGCGCGCGAAATCACGCCCTTCCTCGTCCTGCTGCACTGAAAAATCGGGACCCCTCCGGGGTTTTCCGCATATCGCGCGTCCTGTCCCTTGAAAGCGCCGAGTCCGGCGCGGGTGTACGGGGCTGGGGTTATGGTGCGTCATGCGTTGCGCGGTCGTTCGCGCGTGTTCGGAAGGAGCGCGGCTTGCCGCGTCCTCGCGGCGGGTCTTCTGGGAGCGAGCGCGGCTGCCGTCGTCGCGGCGCCGGCCGAGGTCCTCGCGCAGGAGACGGATTCCGCCGTCCGCGCCTTTTCGATCCCGCCGCAAGGCCTCGACAGCGCCATGAGCGCCTTCGCAAGGACGACACGCATCCAGGTGCTGACGCGCGGAGCGACGACGCGGAGCGTGACATCGCCCGGCGCGCGCGGCGAGATGACACCGGAGCAGGCGTTGCGGGCGATCCTTGCCGGCACCGGCCTCGTTGCCGAATTCGCCGGCGGTAATACTGTAACGGTGATCGACCCGAGGGTAGGCCTGGCGGGGACGAGCACCGGAGGCAATGGCGAGACCATCCAGCTCGAGACGATCACCGTGACGGGAGGCGGCAAGGGATCGTCGCCAAAAGATTTGCCCTACGAGACGCCGGGGTCGGTCAGCTATATCTCGGAAGAGCAGATCGAGCGTTTCCGCGGCACCTCGCCGGGCGACATCTTCAAGAACGCTCCCGGCGTGCTATCGGGCGAGAACCGCAACAGCGGCGCCGTCGACGTCAACATTCGCGGCATGCAGGGCGTTGGGCGCGTTCCGGTGACGGTGGATGGCGCGCAGAACGTGACGACCGTCTATCGCGGCTACCAGGGCGTCGGCAGCCGCACCTTCATCGATCCGGATTTCATCGGCGGTATCGAAATCGAGAAGGGACCGAGCTTCGGCGCCGGCGGAACCGGGGCGATCGGCGGCATCGTGCGGATGAGCACGATCACCCCTGACGACATCCTGCTCGACGGCAAGGATTTCGGCGGCCGGGTCAAGTTCGGTCAAGGGACCAACACGACGGAACCGGTCGACGGCAAGCGTAGTCAGATGAACCCGCTGGGCACCGGCTTCACGAGCGACGACATCGAGAGGCCGGGCGTCCTGGATCCGACCTCCGGGTCCGGCAGCGCCGTCATCGCCGGGCGGAGCGACATCATCGATTTCGTCGCCGGCTATTCGCGCAGGATCGCTGGCAATTACCACGCCGGCGAGAACGGCTCGGGAGCGGCGAAGGACGTCGGTCCGCAGACGATCTGCGGCGGCGCCGGCTGCCAGACCTACGAGCACTATTATCCGTCAGCCGGACTGACGCCCTATCTGCCGGGGGAGGAGGTCCTGAATACCTCCAGCGACACCGAATCCACCCTGCTGAAGGGAAAGCTCAAACTTGGCGACGGGCACACGCTCGACTTGGGCTATTCCTACTCGCAAAGCGAGTTCGGCGAGACTTACCCGACCGGACTGACGAGCCCGACGCAGACCGTCTATCAGGGAATCCTGTCGAACTCCCAACTCAACAGCGTGACCGCGCGCTATCATTGGGATCCATCGACGACCAATCTAATCGATCTGCGATGGAATGCCTTCCGGACGTCGCTCGAGGAGTACAGTCGGCAGAGCAATACCGGCCTCGTGGGCGTCGGAAAATGGGTCGACATGACCGGTACCGACGTCACCAATACGTCGGTCTTCGATACCGGGCTCGGCGAGGTCTCGGTCCAGCTGGGCGGATCCTATCTCGAGGAGGCGACGGGGCCGACCGAGGACTCGACCTGGTGGATACCGCCGCCGCGCGAGGGCGAGCGCTGGCAGGCGAGCGGCTTCAGCTTCACGCAATGGTCTCCGACCGATTGGCTCACTCTGGATAACGGACTGCGCTACCAGCGTTTCAGGACGACCGACAAGCTCGTCTACGACGCCTACCGGTCCGAACCGCGAAGCGGCGACGCCTTCGACTATTCGTTCGGTGCGACCGTCACGCCCTTCGACGGCATCCAGTTGTTCGGCAGCTACAAGGAGGCCTCGCGCCTGCCGTCGCTGCTGGAGTCCAGCGGCGGCTTCCTGCTGGTGGTCGATCCGAATCTCGGACCGGAGCGCGCCCATAATTGGGAGTTCGGCGTCAATGTCCTGCGCGACGGCCTGATCTCGGAAGGTGACCACACAGGCATCAAGTTCTCGTTCTTCGACAATACGATCGACGACTACATCAGCAGGAAGTGGACGGGCTCCATCCTGCAGCTCGTCAATGTCGAGCAGGCCCGGTTCCAGGGACTGGAGCTGTCCGGACGTTACGAGAAGAGCGGTTTCACCGCGGAACTGGCGGCGACCTACTATACCGAAGTCGAATTCTGTCGGACGAAGTCGACCTGCATGAACAGCTCGCTCGCGTCCGATTACGCGACCAACTACATCCCGCCGGAATACAACGCGACCCTGACCCTGTCGCAGAAGCTGTTCGACGATGCACTGACGATCGGCGGCCGCGTCTCGCATACGGGCCCACGCGCCGCCGCCGCCGAGACCCCGGCCTCCGGCGCCGCTCCGCTGATCGCGATGATCAATTGGAAGCCCTACACGCTGGTCGATCTGTTCGCCGACTACGATATCAACGAGAATTTCTCGTTCGAATTGAGCGTCGAGAACCTGACTGACATCTACTATGTCGAGCCGCTCAGCCTGGCCCTCGTTCCATCGCCTGGCCGGACGATCCGCGTCGGACTGACGGGGAGGTTCTGAGCGGTCGCGCAACCCCGGCGCCGATTGTGTTATGGCTCCGGTGATGACCGCCGATTCCGACGCCGCGCAAGCCGAGAAGGCGGCGCTCCGCACCGCCAAGATCGCGGCGCGGAGGGCCTTGGACGATGGGATGGCGCATCGGGCGGCCGAGCGCGCGGCCGAGCATGCGATGCATGTCATCCACGAGCATTCGAAGGAGATCGTGGCGCTCTACATGCCGATCCTGGGCGAATTGAAGCCGGCGCCGCTGGCGGAGCGACTGCGGAAGGCCGGCGCGACATTGTCCCTGCCGCGTGTGGTGACCGCCACCAGGCCGATGCAGTTTCTGGAATGGCGGGAGGAGGATCCCCTGGCGAAGGGGTACGGCGGCATTCGCGAGCCGGATCCGCAAGCGCCGAAAGTCGTTCCCGACGTCGTGGTCGTGCCGCTTTCGGCCTTCGACCGGCGCGGTTTCCGCATCGGCTACGGCAAGGGGCATTACGACCGGACGCTCGGACCGCTGGCCCGCCACGAACGCCCGCTGATGATCGGCTATGCCTTCGCGCTGCAGGAAGTGGACGAGGTTCCGCGCGAACTGCACGACGTTCCGCTCGACGCCGTGGTGACGGAAGACGAGATCATTCGTTGCAATTTGGGCCGCGAAGGTCTTTGAAGCTCGCTCTATGCGAATTCTTTTTCTGGGCGACCTCGTCGGCCGGTCCGGCCGCCAGGCGGCGATCGACATCATCCCCAAACTCCGCCAGCGCTGGAACCTCGACCTCCTCGTGGTCAACGGCGAGAACGCGGCCGGCGGCTTTGGCATCAACGAGTCGATCTACGACGAGGTGATCGCGGCCGGCGCCGACGCGGTGACGCTCGGCAACCACGCCTTCGACCAGCGCGAGACGCTCGTCTTCATCGAGCGCGCCGAGCGGCTGATCCGCCCGGCGAATTTCCCGTCCGGCACGCCGGGGCGCGGTTCGGCGCTGATCGAGATCCGGGACGGACGCCGGGTGCTGGTGATGAACCTGATGGGCCGCATCTATATGGACGCGCTCGACGATCCGTTCGCCCGGGCGGAGGCCGAGCTTTCGGCCTGCCCGCTGGGTGTCGCGTGCGATGCGATCGTCATCGACTTCCATGCCGAGGCGACGAGCGAGAAGCAGGCTTTCGGCCATTTCGTCGACGGCCGCGCGAGTCTCGTGGTCGGAACGCACACGCATGTGCCGACGGCAGACCACCAGATCCTCAACGGTGGCACGGCCTATCTCTCCGATGCGGGCATGTGCGGCGACTACGATTCCGTGCTCGGCATGGAAAAGGAGGAGCCGATCAGTCGTTTCGTGCGGAAGATCCCGTCGAGCCGCTTCGAACCGGCGATGGCCGCGGCGACGGTGTGCGGCTTCGCAGTGGAGACCGACGATGCGACGGGGCTGGCGGTGAAGATCTCGCCGGTCAGGATTGGTGCCCGACTCGAGCCGGTCGAGCCGGCTTTCTGGTAAGTGGGCAGATCTTGATCGAGGAAGCGCACATGACCGAAGACGATCTGCGTATCCTGCGCCGTTGCGTCGAACTGGCCGAGGAAGCGCTCGACGCCGGCGACGAGCCGTTCGGCTCGGTGCTCGTCGATGCCGAGGGCAGCGTCAGGCAGGAAGACCGCAACCGCACGGCGGGCGGCGACCAGACCCGGCATCCGGAATTCGAACTGGCGCGCTGGGCGGCGACCCACATGTCACCGGAGGAGCGGGCCGGCGCGACGGTCTATACGTCGGGCGAGCACTGCCCGATGTGTTCCGCGGCCCATGCCTGGGTCGGTCTTCGCCGCATCGTCTACGCCTCGTCGACGGAGCAACTCGTGGGCTGGCTCGACGAACTCGGCGTGCCGCCGGGACCTGTGCGGCCGCTTTCGGTCCGCGAGGTCGCGCCCGACGTGATCGTCGAGGGGCCGGTTCCCGAACTCGCCGAGAAGGTCCACGCACTGCATGTGCGGCTGCATGTGCGGCTGCATCGCGGGCGCTAGTCTAACCATCCACCCTTTGGACGCTCAGGTGAGTTCCTGGGCGAGGCCGATGAGGAGCCCTTCAGGCCCTCGGATGTAGCAGAGCCGATATACGTCTTGATACTGGACGACTTCGCCGACGAGCTGAGCGCCGCGATTGCGGAGCCTTCCGAGCGTTTCGTCGAGGTCGTCCACTGCGAACATGACGCGGAGATAGCCTAGAGCGTTGACCGGGGCGTCGCGATGATCCGCTACGGTCGGCGGCGTGAGGAAGCGGGACAGCTCAAGGCGGCCGTGGCCGTCCGGCGTGCGCATCATGGCGATCTCGACGCGCTGATCATCCAGCCCGGTGACACGTCCGGCCCATTCTCCGTCGATCGTCGACCGTCCTTCGAGCTCAAGGCCGAGCTCGCGAAAGAAAGCAATCGTCTCTCCGAGGTCCTCGACGACGATTCCTATGTTGTCCATCCGTTTGACTGTCATGCGTCCAACCTAGAAGGGGTCGTCTGCCGCCATCAAGCTCTTCGCTACTCGCATCCGGAGAGTCCGCGGCCTAGATTCATCCTGCGAGGAAGCGCGGTCGAGAGAGGCTTGGCGAGGCCCGGTCCATGACACTATAACCCGGCCAAAGTCTCAGAGGACGCCATGGCCGGACATTCGCAGTTCAAGAACATCATGCACCGCAAGGGGCGGCAGGACGCGCAGAAGTCCAAGCTGTTCTCAAAGCTGGCGCGCGAGATCACCGTCGCCGCGAAGATGGGCATGCCCGACCCCAACATGAATCCGCGCCTGCGCCTGGCCGTGAACGAGGCCAAGGCCCAGTCCATGCCGAAGGACAATATCGAGCGTGCCATCAAGAAGGCGATGGGCGGCGAGGGCGAGAACTACGAGGAAGTGCGCTATGAGGGCTATGGCCCGGGCGGCGTCGCCGTCATCGTCGAGGCGTTGACCGACAACCGGAACCGCACGGCGTCCGCGGTGCGCTCCTATTTCACCAAGTCCGGCGGCGCGCTTGGCGAGACGGGCTCGGTCGGCTTCATGTTCCATCATGTCGGCGAGATCGTCTATCCGGCGAAGGCCGGCTCGGCGGATGCCATCCTGGAGGCTGCGATCGAGGCCGGCGCCGAGGACGTGCAGTCCGACGACGAGCGCCACGTCATCACCTGCGGTTTCGAGGATCTGAACGAGGTCGCGAAGGCGCTGGAGGCTGCTCTTGGCGAGGCCGTGAGCGCGAAAGCCGTGTGGCGCGCCTCGACCACGACCGCGCTCGACGAGGACAAGGCACAGAGCATGCTGAAGCTCGTTGATTCGCTCGAGGACGACGATGACGTGCAGAATGTCTATTCGAACTTCGAGGTTTCGGACGAGGTACTGGCCAAGCTCACGGCAGCGTGATCGAGATCAAAACCAGTAATTCTCCCTATTGCAGGTTGCACATTACGGCCTAAGCCGTTGATTTGACTGAATTGATCGCGCGCCTGCGTTGCAGGAGGGGACTTTAGCCCTATTTACCCTCGCGGTAATTTGACGTTTCGGTGGTCGCATAAGCTGCGAGTCTCGCAATCACCGTGAGATTCGCGGTCCCGTGTGCACCCCCAGCCCATTAGCATTCGGAACCGCGGATAAGAGGCCGGGCCTAACAGCCCGGCCTCGATCTTTTCCGGACCAGCCTTCCGGCTTTACTGGACGTGAACCGCCGAACCGGCATTAGTTCACGTTATGGTCCCACATCCGATTCGCATTCTCGGCATCGATCCCGGCCTTCGGCGCACCGGATGGGGCGTGATCGAGACCATCGGCAACCGCCTCGTCTACGTGGGCTGCGGACAGGTGGTGCCGGATGAAAAGGTGTCGCTCGCCGAGCGGCTGGCCTTCCTTCATCACGGCCTCGCCGCGATCGTGCGCGAATACGCGCCCGACGAGGCCGCGGTGGAAGAGACCTTCGTGAACAACAATCCGATGTCGACGCTGAAGCTCGGCCAGGCGCGCGGGATCGCGATGCTGGTGCCGGCACAGGCGGGTATCCCGGTCGCCGAGTACAAGCCGAACCTCGTGAAGAAGACGGTGGTCGGTGCGGGACATGCCGAGAAGCAGCAGATCGGCGCGATGATCGCCGTGCTGTTGCCGAAGGCGGGCACGATAGGCGCCGACGCGGCGGACGCTCTGGCGATCGCGATCACGCACGCGCATCACCGGGTGAGCGCGGCGCTCAAGCTGGCGGTGGGGGCACGATGATCGGCAAATTGCGGGGGATCGTGGATTCGACCGGCGACGACTGGGTGATCCTCGATGTCGGCGGCGTCGGCTACGTCGTCAACTGCTCGACGCGGACGCTCGCGGCGCTGCCGATGAAGGGCGAGGTCGCCTCGCTCGCGATCGAAACCTATGTCCGCGAGGACCAGATCCGGCTGTTCGGCTTCATGACCGACATTGAGCGCGAATGGTTCCGGCTGCTGCAGACCGTGCAGGGCGTCGGCGCGAAAGTGGCGCTGGCTGTGCTTGGCGTGCTGAAGGCGTCGGACCTCGCCAATGCGATCGCGCTGCAGGATCGGGCGGCGGTGGCGCGGGCGCCGGGCGTCGGTCCGAAGGTCGCGGCGCGCATCGTGGCCGAACTGAAGGACAAGGCGCCGGCCTTCGCCAGCGTCGATGCGGGGCTGATCCAGCTTCAGGACGATATCGATGAGAAGCGTGCGCCCGGTGCGGTGGCTGATGCGGTATCGGCGCTGATCAATCTCGGCTATCCGCAGATCCAGGCGAGCGGCGCGGTATCGGCCGCAATGCGATCGGCGGGTGACGGGGCGGAGACGGCGGTGCTGATCCGGATGGCGCTGCGGGAGTTGTCGAAGTGAGGGGTGGGGCGGCCTTTTTCCCCTCTCCTGCGAAGCGGGAGAGGGTCGAGTTGCCGTCAGGCAACCGGGGTGAGGGCCAGCACGATGCTCATTGCCTCCCACTTGCCCTCACCCGCTCGCCTTTCGGCGAGTCGACCTCTCCCGTAAACGGGAGAGGGGAAAAATGAGCCGTCCCCTGATCTCCCCCGAAAAGCACACCGAGGACGACGCCGACAACTCGCTGCGCCCTCAGCGGCTCGGCGATTTCATCGGCCAGCAGCAGGCGCGGGCGAACCTTTCGATCTTCATCGAGGCGGCGAAGTCTCGCGGCGAGGCGCTCGACCACGTGCTGTTCGCCGGTCCTCCCGGGCTCGGCAAGACGACGCTCGCGCAGATCATGGCGCGGGAGCTCGGCGTCAATTTCCGCGCGACGTCCGGCCCGGTGATCGCCAAGGCCGGCGATCTCGCGGCGCTGCTGACGAACCTCGAAGAACGCGACGTCCTCTTCATCGACGAAATCCACCGGCTGAACCCGGCGGTCGAGGAAGTGCTCTATCCGGCGATGGAGGATTTCCAGCTCGACCTCATCATCGGCGAGGGGCCGGCGGCGCGCTCGGTCCGGATCGACCTCGCCAAGTTCACCCTGATCGGGGCGACGACCCGCGCGGGTCTGCTGACCACGCCGCTGCGCGACCGCTTCGGCATCCCGATCCGGCTGAACTTCTACGAAATCGAGGAACTGGACCTGATCGTGACGCGCGGCGCGCGCGTTCTCGGCGTTCAGATGAGCGCGGACGGTGCCCGCGAGATCGCGCGCCGTGCGCGCGGGACGCCGCGCATCGCCGGGCGGCTGCTTCGCCGGGTGCGAGACTTCGCGCATGTCGCAGGCGCCGAATCCATCACGCGGTCGGTGGCCGACAAGGCGCTCCGCATGCTGGAGGTGGACGATGCCGGGCTCGACGCGCTCGACCGGCGCTACATCTCCTGCATCGCGCTGAACTATGGCGGCGGGCCGGTTGGCATCGACACCGTCGCCGCCGCCCTGTCCGAACCGCGCGATGCGCTGGAGGACATCGTCGAGCCCTATCTGCTCCAGCAGGGCTTCATCCAGAGAACGCCGCGTGGCCGGCTTCTGACAGCGCATGCCTTCAGGCATATCGGGCTGGCGGTTCCGCAAAGCGTTGGTGGAAACCAGATGCCGCTGTTCGACGGGGGCGAGGAGTGAGCGCTCACTCGCTGCCGATCCGGATCTACTGGGAAGACACCGACGCGGGCGGGGTCGTCTATCATGCGAGCTATCTGCGCTTCATGGAGCGCGGCCGGACCGAGCTTCTGCGCGCGGCGGGTGTCGACCAGAGCGAGGTGCTGAAGGAGACGGGTCTCGTCTTCGTCGTCACGCGGATGGAGATCGACTTCAGGCTGCCGGCCAAAATGGACGACGAAATCGTCGTCGAGACGCGGATCGGCGCGCTTGGCGGTGCGTCGCTCAAACTGGCCCAGACGATCAGCCGCGGCGGCGTCCTGCTGGTCCAGGCGGACGTGACCTGCGCCGCGATCAATCGAGAGACGGGGCGGCCGTCGCGGTTGCCGGCGGATGTGCGGGAAAAGCTGGCGGGCTGATCCTGGCGGCTTGACCCGGCCCATGGGGCCGCCTCGATAACAATGGCGGTCAGCAACCGGCGAGGTGAATCGTGAGCTCTTCCGCCCAGTTCCTCAATCCTTCCGAAGCCGCCCGGCGACTTGGGGTCTCCGCCAAGGCTCTTCGACTTTACGAACAGCGTGGCCTCGTCACACCCGTCCGCACCGAAGCCGGATGGCGGGCCTACGGTCCCGAGGAAGTCGCTCGAATGGCGGAGATCGCGGCCTTGCGCGCGCTCGGGCTCAGCCTCGCGCAGGTGGCGCGAGTGCTCGACGGCGACGCGGAGGATCTGGAGCGGGCTCTCGCCGTACACCAGACGATGCTGGAAGAGCGGGGCCGCGATCTTGTCGCTATGGTGGAGAAGGTTCGGAAGCTCCGGGCGGACCTCGCCGAGGGCAGAGCGCCGGCCGCCGGAGAATTGGCTCGCCTGCTGCACCCGACCGCCGAAATCCGTGTTGCCTTCGACCTTCCCTGGCCGTGGGGCGGGGAATGGTTCGAACTGAGGGACATCCGGGCGCTGAACTTCATCATCGGTCCGCTGGGCAGCGGCAAGACACGGCTGGCCCAGCGTCTGGCCGAGACGCTGCCCAACGCCGCTTTCCTTGGCCTGGAGCGGTTGGCTGACGGCGGCGCGGCGGCTCGGATGCGACTGGACGCTGACCCGGGCCTCAAGTCGCGGGTCGAGCGGACATCGGCGTGGCTCGTCGAGGACGGCGCCGTGGTGTCGGAGGCTCTGATCGCCTTGCTTGCCGGACTGGAATCCGAGGGACCAGCCATTCTGGTCGTTGACATGGTGGAGCAGGGACTGGATCAGGCCACGCAGGAGGCCCTGATCGCCCATCTGCGCCGTCGTGGACACGGCGCCCGTTCGCTTTTCCTGATGACGCGCTCCTCGGCGATCCTCGATCTGGCGGTGGTCGGTCCCGACGAGGCGATCATCTTCTGCCCGGCCAATCACAGCCCGCCGACCCTCGTCACTCCCTATCCGGGTGCGCCGGGCTATGAGGCGGTCGCCACCTGCCTGGCTTCGCCCGAGGTACGGGCTCGGACGGAAGGTGTGATCGCGTGGCGGCCTCAGGTGGCATAGCCGATCCCGCAATACGTCAAAGCGCTTATGGCGACTTCCGCGTCCTCCAGTGAAAGGTGCGGCGGAGCTGGAGGGCTGACATGGCCAAGGTTGCCGAACTTTTCCGCTATCCCGTGAAGGGATTGTCGCCCGAGCGACTGAGCGAGATGGAACTGACGTCGGATCACGGCCTCGCTTGCGACCGCGATTACGCGATCGCTCTCGGGACGACCGAGTTCGATCCGGCCCATCCGGAACCGCTCGACAAGGGCTATTTCCTGATGCTGCGGAACAACGAGGAGCTTGCCGCGCTCGCGACCTCGTTCGATCCCGACACGCGCATGCTGACGATCAAGAAGGACGGCTCGGTTTTGCTCGAGGCCGATCTCGGGACGGCGGAGGGGCGCGACGAGGTCGAGACCTTCTTCGAGCGCTATATCGGGCTCGCGACCAAAGGGAGGCCGAAGCTGGTGCAGGCGGAGGCGCACAAATTCACCGATGCGAGCGTGGTTTCGCCGGTGTTCATGCGGTCGATCTCGATCATCAACATGGCGTCGGTCAGGGCGCTGGAAGAGGCGACCGGACGTTCGCTGCATCCTCTGCGCTTCAGGGGAAACATCTATCTCGAAGGGCTCGAGCCCTGGGAGGAGTTCGGCTGGGTCGACCGCGAATTCTCGATCGGCGACGTCAAGTTCCGGGGGCTGGCGCGGACACCGCGCTGCGGGGCGGTGAACGTCAATCCCGAGACCGCCGAGCGGGATGCCAATCTACCGAAGGCAATCATGCAGAACTTCGGGCACACCGATCTCGGCGTGTTCGTGGAGGTGATCGGGGGCGGGACGATCTCGGTTGGGGACCGGGTGGGGTGATTTTGCCTCTCCCAATGGGAGAGGTCGGCACAAAGCCGTAGCTTTGGCCGGGTGAGGGGTTGGACCTATCGAGAGGGCGTACCCCTCACCCCGCTCGCCTGCCGGCGAGTCGACCCTCTCCCCTCGGGAGAGGGATCCGATTTACCCCAAAGCCCGCTCGCGGAAGCGGTTCATCAGCATGGCCAGGTCGTAGGCCTGCATGCCGTAGGTGTCCGGCAGGACTTCGCGCGGCTTGGTCGTCGGTTCGCCGACCTTGTGATAGCCGACCATCTGCAGGAGACCGGCCGAGCCTGAGCCGATGGCTGTGATCTCGGACCAGCGACGGCGGCGGTCGAAGAACAGGACGCGATAGGTGAAGCCGTCGCGGTCGAGCCAGAGACCGGCGCCGCCGGGAATGAGCTGGGCAGCGGCCATGGCACCCATGATCCCGAACAGCACGATCAGGACCCAGACGAGTTGCGCGTCACGCGTGACCAACAGAAAGACGTCGAGCGCGATGATGAGCGCGCTGACGATCAGCGTGAAGATCCAGCGCATTCTGGACGGTGCGAGAAAGAGCGTGTCCGGAAGCTCGGCAGGCGTCGGAGTGGGCGTGGCATCTTCCGGCAATTCGGTCGGCATCGTGTGGCGTTTCCTCGTTGTTTTGCGGTCGTATAGGAGGATTTGCCGGTTTCGTCACGCGTGTGTGTTCCGGAAGCGGCGAAGCCGCTGTCCGGAACCCATAACCCCTGTGCTGGAGACGGAGCGCAGCGCTGCGAAGTATGGGTCCCGGGCTCCGCTGCGCGGCCCCGGGACACGAACTCTAGCCACCGCGCGCCATCCGCATCATTGCGACGAAGCCCGGCGAGGCCGGATCGACCGGGACGACGACCATCCGCGTAGAACAGCCCTCCTTCGGACGGAGGATGGCGCCGGAGACGCCCCAGATGCCTCCGGACGGGGTGACGACCGGTCCGCCGCTGTCGCCCCGGCAGACCTGACCCGCGTCAGGCGTCGCGAAGGCGAGCGCCGCGCCGGTCTGGGTGTGCTTGATGTTGGAGAGCGCGACGCCCTTGAGCGTCCCCGATTTGCCCTTTGGACCAGCGAGGCCGGCGCCGGAAATGGAGAGCGCCGAGGGCTTGCCGGCCGTGTCGAAGCCGAGTGCCGGATGGCCGGGGGGCGCCGGGGCGCGGAGGCGCAGGATCGCCATATCAGCGGCGATCTCGGTCTGGCGCTGTTCGATGTCGCCCGGCCTCAAGGCCCAGCCGCGCGTGTGGCCCGGATGGCGGACGATGGCGGCGACGGGAGCAAAGGGCGGGACGGCCTTCGAGCCCTCGAAAAAGAAGACCGCGACATGCTCGGGGCTCGCTGCCTCGTCGACGCAATGCGCGGCGGTGAGGACGAGATCGGGTGCGATGAGCGCGCCGGTGCATTCGGAGAAGCGAGCCTTGCCGTCCGGCTGCGGGGCGACGGCCTGGATCGCGACCGATGCGCGGGAGAGGGACGTACCGGCGGCCAGAGGCGTTCCGCCGTCGAGGGCGGATGCGGGCAGCGGGACGAGGAGGGCGAGGGCGATGAGGAAGGGGCGCATGGGAGGCGTATCCCCGGAAAGCATGACGGAGGCAAGCATTGCAGAAGCGTTTTCCGGGGCGGCGAAGCCGAGCCAGGAATCCATAACCCCGGTGCTTATGATGGAGCCGAGATCCTGCGGAGTATGGGTCCCGGGCTCGCTTTCGCGACCCGGGACACGGGGGCCAGACTCATGTAATAGCCCTTCACATGGGACGCGGATATCATCACGGTAACCTGAAGGAAGCGCTGGTGCGCGCGGCGCTCGACCTGATCGGGGAGAAGGGCGTCGGCGGTTTCACCTTCGCGGACGCGGCGCGGATGGCGGGCGTCAGCCCGGCCGCGCCTTACCGCCATTACCGCGACCGCGATGAACTCCTGTCCGATGTGGCGAAACGCGGCTTCGAGACGTTCGAGGCGGCGCTATCGCGTGCCTGGAACGATGGAAAGCCGGAGCCGTTCGAGGCGATGGAGCGACTGGGCAGGGCGTATCTGGACTTCGCGAGGAGCGAGCCTGCCTATTATTCGGCCATGTTCGAGGCAGGGACGCCGACCGATGGGTCGCCCGAGCTTCGCGAGGTCGGCGACCGTGCGTTCGCCGTTCTGCGCTCGGCCGCGGAGCGGCTCGTCGAACTGGCGCCCAAGGACAGCCGGCCCCCGGCCCTGATGGTGGCGCTCCACATCTGGTCGATGACGCACGGCATAGCCTCACTGTTCGGGCGCGCGGATGGCGGTCGCCGAAAAGTCCCAATGTCGGCGGAGGATCTGCTGGAGGCTGGGATGCTGGTCTACCTCCAGGGCCTCGGCATCGAGCGCAAAAGATAATCCTCCCGGGTCTCCTTGACGCTCAGCCTGTCCAAACCTATTAATGTGAATGTGATTAACATTCACGAGGATCACACGATGCCGATCGCGGCAAAACTCGACGAATTTGGCAAGCCCGCCTGGATTGCGGCGGTCGTGCTTGGGTTCATGGTTTGGTGGCCAATCGGTCTGATGACCCTGGCCTTTGCCTTCGGGAGCGGACGAATGGGACGCGGACAATTTGCGGGCTTTCCCCGCTGGAAGGGCGGCTGTGGCGACTGGAAGCGCAATGCCCGGCACTGGCATCGCTCCAGCGGCAATGCGGCATTCGACGAATACCGCAACGAGACGCTGAAGCGCCTGGAGGATGAGGAGCAGGAGTTCCGCGATTTCCTCGAGCGCCTACGTCAGGCCAAGGACAAGCAGGAGTTCGACCAGTTCATGGCCGATCGCCGCGGCCGGCAGACGCCGACCAACGAGGCGGGCGAGCACGCCTAAACCAGTTCTCCCGGACAATGACGACAAAAGGCCGCCTTGAGGCGGCCTTTTTGCGTTTGCACGCAGTCATCTTGGCGCGGTAACCGATCATTAACCTTAACAAGTGATGAAGGTCTTGGGGCTTTCGCGTCCGTTGTCACGGTTCGGCCGCATTAAAGAGCGACCAAGCCGCGCCCTTCGAGTGCGCGGGAAGGCGGCGCCTGCCGCCGGGGGCCGCGTCGGACGGCAAAGCCGTTCGGATTTTGTCTGCGTTGCGACCGGGCCGGAGCCTGGTCCCGGGAGGGTATGTCGTTCATGGACCCAGCTATCGCCCAGCAGGGAGTAGCCGCAGTCACGGCTCACGACCTGTCTTTGTGGGGCCTGTTCATTCAGGCGGCTCTGGTCGTGAAGCTGATCATGATCGGCCTTGTCGTGTCGTCGGTCTGGTGCTGGGCGATCATCGTCGACAAGACTGTGCTCTACGCCCGCACGCGCCGGCAGATGGACCGTTTCGAGAAGGTGTTCTGGTCCGGCCAGAGCCTCGAGGAGCTTTATCGCAACCTCGCGCCGCGGCCGACGAGCTCGATGCCGGCTCTGTTCGTGGCGGCGATGCGGGAATGGAAGCGCAGCTTCGAGGGTGGCGGCAAGGCGGTCGCGAGCCTGCAGATGCGCATCGAGAAGGTGCTCGACGTCACCATCCAGCGCGAGCTGGAGCGGCTCGAGGCGAGGCTGCTGGTTCTCGCGACGGTCGGTTCCGCCGGCCCGTTCGTCGGTCTTTTCGGCACGGTCTGGGGTATCATGACCAGCTTCCAGTCGATCGCGGCCTCGAAGAACACCTCGCTTGCGGTGGTGGCGCCCGGTATCGCGGAAGCGCTGTTCGCCACCGCGCTCGGCCTCGTGGCCGCCATTCCGGCAACGATTTTCTACAACAAGTTCTCGTCCGAAGTTTCGAAGCAGGCCAACCGGCTCGAAGGCTTCGCGGACGAATTCTCCGCGATCCTGTCGCGCCAGATCGACGAACGGACGGGTAGCTGAATGGGCGCGGGCGCACTCCCAAAGGGCGGCGGAGGCGGGCGCAGGCGAGGCCGGCGCGGCGGACGTCGCGCGGCGGTGATGAGCGAGATCAACGTCACGCCGCTCGTCGACGTGATGCTCGTGCTTCTGATCATCTTCATGGTCTCGGCGCCGCTGTTGACCGTCGGCGTGCCGATCGATTTGCCGCAGACCCAGGCTCCCTCGCTGAACGAGGAAAAGGAGCCTCTCACCATCACGGTGAACAACAACGGCGAGATATTCCTGCAGGAAACCAAGGTTGCGATCGACGATATCGTGCCTCGCCTCAATGCGATCACGAAGCAGGGGTATGAAGAACGTATCTATGTGCGGGGCGACCGCAACGTGAATTACGGACAGGTGATGAAGGTGATGGGGACCATCTCCGCCGCCGGGTTCCGTCGCGTGGCACTGGTGACCGAGGTAGAGCAGGGGAGCTGACGGGGGTGACGAAGCAGCGGACAGGGATGGTCGTGTCGTCCGTCGCGCATGCGGGGGTGATCGCCTATGCCGTCATCGGCTTCACGACCGCGAAGCCCTTCGATCCGACGCTCGAATCGGTTGCCGTCGAGGTCCTGAGCCCCTCCGAATACGATGCGCTGACCAAGGGCGACCGGACCTCCAAGAAGGTCGAGAACACGCCGAAGGTCGAGGCCAAGAAGATCGCCGCCGTGACGCCCGAGCCGCGTCCTGCCGCGCCGGAAGCCAAGGAAAACGTCGACGCTCCGCCTCCTCCTCCGGATGCGGCCAAGGTCGAGACGCCCGAACCGAAGCCCGAGCCCAAGAAGGCCGAAACGCCGCCGCCGGAGCCGCCGAAGGAAGAGCCGAAGAAGGCCGAGACACCTCCGGTGCCGACGCCCGCTCCCAAGCCGGCTGAGACGCCGAAGCCGGAGAAGAAGGTCGACGAGAAGAGCCAAGCCAAGCTCGACGACCTGATCAAGAAGGAAGTCGAGAAGAAGCCCGACCCGCCGAAGAAGGTCGAGAAGAAGCCCGATCCCAAGCCGCAGCCGAAATTCGATCCGTCGAAGATCGCGACCATGATCGACAAGCGCGATCCGGGCCGCGTCGCCCAGGCCGCGCCGCAGATGGCGAGCATTACCACGGCCGGCATTTCGAACGGCCAGGCCTCGCAGCTCGCGCTGACGCGCGCCACCATGCTCGGCAACATGATCCGCGAACAGCTCTATCAGTGCTGGAGCCCGCCGGTCGGTACGCAGGGCATGCGCGACCTGATGGCGACGATCCAGTTCGAACTCACGCCGCAGGGCGTCCTGATCGGCCAGCCTTCACTTCAGGGAAGCTCGGCCAACCCGGCGTTCCAGGCATTCGCGGAAAGTGCGATGCGCGCGGTGAACAGCTGCACCCAGCCGACGCGGCCCCTGCGGCTGCCGCCGGAGGACTATAACCTCTGGAAGAGCGTGATCCTCGACTTCAAGCTGCCGGATGCGTAATGGCGGGCCCCGACGGTTCGCCCCCTTTCAATCTCGATCAGGTCCACTCATGCCCTTTGCCGCTCAACTACTGAGATGTCTCGCTCTAGCCGGTCTGGCGCTTCTGCCCGTCGGGGCGGCGCAGGCGCAGGTTCGCGTCGACATCAATCAGGGTCAGCTGCAGCCAATCCCGATCGCGGTCACGAACTTCCTCGGCGACCAGATGGCGCAGGACATCTCGAATCTGGTCGAGGCGGACCTCAAGCGCTCGGGCCTGTTCGCGCCGATCGCCAAGCAGGCCTTCATCGAGCAGATCACCAACATGAACCAGCCGCCCCGCTTCGGCGACTGGCGCATTATCAATGCGCAGGCGCTGGTGACCGGCGGCGTCAGCCGCAGCGGCAACAATATCCGTGCCGAATTCCGCCTGTGGGACGTGTTCGGCGGCCAGCAGATGATCGGCCAGCAATTCGGAGCCGACCCCAATAACTGGCGCCGCATCGCGCACAAGATCGCCGACGCCATTTATGAGCGCATGACCGGCGAGAAGGGCTATTTCGACACCCGCATCGTCTTCGTCGAGGAGAGCGGACCGAAGAACAAGCGGATCAAGCGCCTCGCGATCATGGACCAGGACGGCTACGGCCTGCGCTATCTCTCGCGCGGCGACGATCTCGTGCTGACACCGCGCTTCAGCCCGTCGTCGCAGCAGATCACCTACATGTCTTTCGCCGGCGGCAATCCGCAGGTCTACCTTCTGAATCTGGAAAACGGGCAGCGCTCGCTGGTCGGCAATTTCCCCGGGATGACGTTCGCGCCGCGCTTCTCGCCGGACGGCTCGCGTGTCGTGCTGAGCCTGCAAAACCAGGGCAATTCGAACATCTATTCGATGGACCTGCGTTCGAAGCAGACAACGCGACTGACAGACGATGCGGCGATCGACACCAGCCCGAGCTTTTCGCCGGACGGCTCCCAGATCGTTTTCGAATCCGATCGCGGCGGCAGGCAGCAGCTTTACGTGATGAGCGCGGGCGGCGGCGGCGCCAACCGCATCTCGTTCGGCGAGGGCTCGTATTCGACGCCGGTCTGGTCGCCGCGCGGCGACTACATCGCCTTCACCAAGCAGTATCAGGGCCGCTTCGCCATCGGCGTCATGCGTCCGGACGGCTCGGGCGAACGTCTGCTGACGGAAGGCTTCCACAACGAGGGCCCGACCTGGGCGCCGAACGGCCGCGTGCTGATGTTCTTCCGCGACCAGGGCGGCGGTCCGAAGCTCTATTCGATCGACCTCACCGGCTATAACGAGCAGGCGGTACAGACGCAGGCCTTCGCATCCGACCCGGCATGGTCGCCGCCGCTGAACTAAAGGAGCCAACCGCCGCGGGCTGCCCGCGCGAACGGACCGCTCCGCTTTGAGACGGATATTCAGGTGCCGGGAGTCCGGGCAAATACAGGGACCTGGAAGCGCCGGCGATACGCACCTGGCGTCAGTCCGGTCATTCGCTTGAAGAGCCGCCGGAAGAACGCCGCATCCTCGTAACCGACCTGCCAGCTGATCTCGTCGGCAGGTGCATTTGTACGTTCGAGTCGGCGCTTGGCGTCCTCGATACGCAGTCGCTGAACATAGTCGATGGGGGCAAAACCCGTCGCTTCCTTGAACCGCCGTTTGAACGTGCGACCGGCGATTCCAGAGCAGCGCACCATTTCCTCGACCGGACTCGCGACCGAAAAGTGCGTCGAGAGCCAGGATTGCGCATTCGCGATGGCGGCATCGCCATGATCCGTTCGGCCCTGGAAAACGATGTAGGGCGCGAGTCCGTCATGGTGCCATTGCAGCGCGAAGAACCGCGCCACGGTCTGCGCGGCAGTCGCGCCGACATGCCGTGCGATCAGATACACGATAAGGTCGTGCCAGGTCATCGAGGCGCCAGATGTGATGAGTTCCTCGCGCGCTCCGGAGACGACCAGAACGCGCTCAGGATGAACGGGGATGTTCGGAAACGTCCTTGCGAACGCGTCGGCATAGCCCCAGTGGACCGTCGCGTCCTGGCCATCGAACAGACCGGTCTCGGCGAGTAGGAACACGCCCGAACAGGCCGAGCATAGCAGCGCACCGTGCGCATGCCTTTGCCGAACCCACTGGATGAGTTCCGGATAGCGGCCGACCTTCCAGCCCTCGACCCCGAGCAGGACCGAGGGCACGATGATGATGTCGGTCGCGTCGACATCCGAGGCCGCGCGATGGGCCTCCACAGGTATCCCGCTCGCCAGGGGCACGCTGCCGCTTCGGGTTGCGACGATCTCGATCGTGAAGGGCGGCTCGACCGGGATCGATGGCTCGCCGTCCAGCATGCGAAACGAGCCCAGTACGTCATAGATGCCGGTGAGCGTCGATATGACGGCATCGGGTATGGCCACGAGGCTGACATGCAACGGCCGCGTCTGACCCGGCATAGTGCGCGCCCCTTGGCACGAAAGAACTGCTTTTGACCAGTCTCGCACTCACGAGACGAATGGCAAGCGAGCATCTTCCCGTCGAGTTCGGCGCTCGGGGCGCCGTGCGAAGACGGAGAATGCAATGACTATCAATCAGCAGAAGCTCAACACTCTTGTCGAGCGTCTTTTCGGGGATCTTTCGGCCGGATACGGCGGCGTCATGGTGAGTCTCGGCGACAAGCTCGGGCTTTACAAAGTCATGGCAGGCGCAGGGCCCCTGAGTTCCGTGGAGGTCGCCCGGCGAAGCGCCTGCGCGGAGCGGTACGTCCGCGAATGGCTCAATTCGCAAGTGGCCGGCGGGTATGTCGATTACCATCCGACCTCGGCTACCTACGAGCTGACTCCCGAGCAGGCAGCTATCCTCGCCGACAATTCGAGCCCGGTCTTCCTGCCGCACGCCTGGGAGGTGGTTGCCTCAATGTGGGCCGATGAGGCGAAGTCGCGCGGAGCCTTCAAGGCGGGGCGCGGCGTGAGCTGGGGGGAGCATGACGAGCGGCTCTTCTGCGGCGTCGCCGCTTTCTACCGCAATGCCTATGGCGCCAGCCTCGTCAAGGAATGGCTGCCAGCGCTGACCGGTGTTACCGAGAAGCTCGAACGGGGTGCCAAAGTGGCCGATGTCGGATGCGGGCATGGCCATTCGACCGTTCTGATGGCCAAGGCCTTCCCGAAAAGTCGATTCTGGGGCTTCGATGTTCATGAGGAGTCGATCGCGACCGCCCGGAAAGTCGCGCACGATAGCGGCGTCGGGGATCGCGTGAGCTTCGAAACCGCACCGGCCGACGGCTACGCCAAGCGGGACTACGATTTGATCTGCTTTTTCGACTGCTTGCACGACATGGGCCGGCCAGTCCATGCGGTGCGGCACGCGGCAAGCGCCCTGGCGGAGGATGGCAAACTCATGCTTGTCGAGCCCTTTGCGCGGGATGGTGTCGAGGACAACATCAATCCGATCGGTCGCCTCTATTATGCTGCTTCGACCACGCTGTGCTGCGCCCACGCCATTTCGGAGAACGGCACCCATGTTCTGGGCGCGCAGGCAGGGCCGCGTCAGCTCGAAGACGTGCTGAAGGCGGCAGGGCTTGGAAGGGTGCGTCGAGCGATCGAGACGCCGTTCAATCTTATCATCGAGGCGGGCCGCTGATCACTTGCCCGGGCAGGCCCGTTGCCTGCCCGGCAAAGTCGCGGCGATTGATCCGATGCCCGGCGTTTCTGCGTGTTCCGCGATGGGGGTTCGCGTGAAGTGTTGCCGAAAGGCATCAGTTTTGTCGCCTTCCCGCCACTTTTGGCGCTCACTCCGTGCGGCTAACGGCGGGCCGTCAATCAGGACGGACAGGGTGAAGCGGGATTGAAGAAATGCACTTAACGGAACCTTCGCTTAACCACTCAAAGGTTATGCATGGTCAGTCCGGCCAAGGACGTGAGGAGTTTTCCGCTATGTGGCGTTTTCAGCGTACCTCCCGCGGCGTTTCAATCGCCGCCGTCATCGCACTGGGGCTTCTCGCCTCGGCGTGCGCATCGAAGACCAACCAGGATCTAGCCGGCGGCGGCGCCGGTGGCCCTCCGGGCAGCCAGCAGGACTTCGTAGTCAATGTCGGCGACCGCGTATTCTTCGAAACCGATTCCACGGACCTGACCTCGACCGCCCAGGCGACGCTCGACAAGCAGGCCCAGTGGCTGCAGCGCTATCCGAAATATCAGATCACGGTCGAAGGACATGCTGACGAGCGCGGCACGCGTGAGTACAACCTCGCGCTTGGCGCACGCCGTGGTCAGGTTGCCCGCGACTATCTCGCTTCGCGCGGCGTGAACCCGGGCCGCATGCGTACGTTGTCCTACGGCAAGGAGCGCCCGGTCGCGGTCTGCGACGACATCTCCTGCTGGTCGCAGAACCGTCGCGCCGTAACCGTCCTCGGCGGCCCGTCGAGCTGATCCGAACTCGACCTTGGCTGGGTGAGTTTGCGGCGCGCCGAACCATCGGCGCGCCGTTCTCGTTTGCTGAACGAGAGCATGAACACTAAATCGTAATTCAGCCCGAACTGACTGCTTAATCAGGCAATCCTCGTCAGAGACCGTCCGCATATGATCCGCGCCCGTTCCCTTCTTCTCGCAGCAGGCATTGCCGGCTTTTCGTTTGTCTTGCCGCAAGGCTCGTTCGCCCAGAACGCGTCCGACATGTCGCTGCGCATCAACCGGCTCGAGGAGCAGGTGCGCCAGCTGACCGGACGGAACGAGGAATATCAGTTCCAGATCCGCCAGCTTCAGGATCAGGTGAAGGCATTGCAGGGCGGACCGGGAGTTCCCGGGCGTGCGCAGGCCGGCCAGCCGCCGCGCCAGACCGATGCCCGCCCGCCGCAACAGCCGCTCGGCCCTCCGGCCGGAACCCGGCCGAGCGCCGGCGTGCAGATGGGCGCCGCCGATCCGAGCCAGCCTGCTCCCGGCCCGCAGAATCTCGGCCAACTCCCGACCGGTCCGACGGGTGGTCCCGTCACGGGCCAGCCCGGCCCACTGGCGCAGGAACCGGGCGCGCCGATGGTGCTCGCGCCCGATTTCCAACCGGGCGGCGCACCGCAACAGCCGCCGGCCGGACCGGGAGGCGGGCCGGGCGGGTCGATCGCTTCGCTGACGGCGAGCGGCAGCCCGGACGAGGAATACTCGCTCGGAGCGGGTTTTCTGCAGCGCAAGGACTACGAGTTCGCGGAAACCCAGTTCCGCTCCTTCCTGCAGACATTTCCGAACGACAAGCGCGTGCCCGACGCGCTCTATGGTCTCGGCGAAAGCTATTACCAGCGCAACCAGCACAACGATGCGATCGAGCCGTACCTGAAGGTCGTGACCGACTACCCGCAGGCTTCGCGTGCTGCCGATAGCATGCTGCGCCTCGGCCAGACGCTCGGCGCGATCAACCAGAAGGAACAGGCCTGCGCGACCCTGATGGAGCTCGGTCGGAAATATCCGCGGTCGGGCGCGAAGGGGCAGTCCGACAGGGAAATGCAGAAATTGGGATGCTAGTCCTCTCCTGCGAAGCGGGAGAGGGTCGAGTCGTCGTCAGACGACCGGGGTGAGGGCCAGCACGATGCTCGTTGCCTCACACATGCCCTCACCCGCTCGCTTCGCGAGTCGACCTCTCCCGTAAACGGGAGAGGCATTTCACCCCCGCGCCAGCGCAACCAGCCGGTCGACGCCCCGCGAATCCGCGAGCAGCGCCGCGAATTCCTTCGCCGTCAGGTCACTGAGCGCAACGTCCAGCCCTTCGCCCTCGGCCTCGTCGAGCTTTGCGAGGCCGATCGCGAGATCGCCGCTGATGCCGCCGGTCTTGCGCGTGCTGCGCGGCGGCAGCATCGCGCGATGGGCTTCGAGAAGGCGTTCGTCAGCGGCCAGAAGGCGCACGGCGCCGGGGTTTTCCGCGCCTTGCAGCTGAGCGCTCAGTTCCCGCGCGCGGACGAGCGCCCGCGGTGGCTGGGTTTCTTCCGGGATCAGGAACAGGCCGGCCTTTCGAAGGCCGATGCCGATGCCGCGCGTGGCGGTCAGTGCCGCAAGCGGGATCGCCAGGACCATGCCGACAATGACCGGCGTCATCCAGAGGAAGAGGGACGGCGCGACCGCGTAGGCGCCGACGGCGGTCAGGATGCCGAAGAGGGTGTGCCAGACATAGGACCGGACGACCTCGCGGAACGAGATCGAGCCGTCGTCGCGGCGCTGCGGCTTCCAGCCGGCGTCCCTGCCGATCAGGATTTCGACCACGGCGACCGACTGGATCAGCATCATCACCGGCGCGATCAGGCCGGAAATGAGCGTCTCCAGCAGCATGCTGAAGAAGGAGCGGACGGCGCCGCCCGAGCCTCTCAGATCGTCCGGCCGGGTGAGCAGCGTGAAATAGCTCATGAGCTTTGGCAGGAGCAGGATCGCCATTGTGCCGACGAACACCCACGCTGCTCGCACGGGGTCCTGGGCCGGCCAGTTCGGAAAGAGCGTGAAGCCCTCGCCGAAATAGTCGGGCTGGATGAAGCGCGCCTGCAGCGAGATCAGGATGCCGGTGGCGAGAAACAGGAACCAGAGCGGCGCGGTGATGTAGGAGCCGATGCCGACGAGAAGATGCAGGCGCGAGACCCAGTGCAGGCCGCGTGCCGGCAGAACGCCGATATGCTGCAGATTGCCCTGGCACCAGCGCCGGTCGCGGATCGCGACGTCGGTAAGCGAGGGCGGACTCTCCTCGTATGAGCCCTTGAGGCCCGGGATCATGTGGATCGCCCATCCCGCCCGGCGCATCAGAGCCGCCTCGATGAAGTCGTGGCTGAGGATATGGCCGCCAAACGGCGTGCGGCCGCTCAGGTGCGGCAGGCCGGCCTGTTCGGCGAAAGCCTTCGTCCGGATCGCGGCGTTATGGCCCCAGTAATTGCCTTCCGAACCGTGCCACCAGGCGATGCCGTGGGCGATCAGCGGGCCGTAGACACGGCCGGCGAATTGCTGGAGGCGGGCGAACAAAGTCGAGCCGTTGACGATGATCGGCAGGGTCTGGATCAGGCCGACATCCGAGTGGTTTTCCATCGCGGAGGCCATCCGGACCAGCGCGTCGGCGGTCATGACGCTGTCGGCGTCGAGGATGATCATCGTCTCGTAGGCGCCGCCGAAGCGCTTCACCCAGTCCGATATGTTGCCGGCCTTGCGCTCCACGTTTTTGTGGCGCCGGCGGTAGAAGATGCGTCCGTGCCCGCCGGTGCGGTCGCGAAGTGCGAGGAACGCGGCCTCCTCCTCGACCCAGACGTTTGCGTCGGTCGTGTCGCTGAGGATGAACATGTCGAAGTGTTCGAGCCGGCCGGCGGCCTGGAGATCCTCGTAGATCGCCTGCAGGCCAGCCATCGTGCGGGACGGGTCCTCGTTGTAGGTCGGCAGGAGAAGGGCGATCTTCGCCGTCAGTTCGGGGAGCGGAGCATCAGGATTGATGCCGAGACGCCAGCCGCCACGCCTGAGCAGCGAAAAGAAGCCGGGCAGTGCGCTCGCGAACGAGAACGCAATCCAGGAGAACAAGATCACGAAGGTGACGAGGACGAGGTGCTCGAGGAAGGTCAGTCCGGCGACGCTAAGAACGAGATACATCTCGTAGGCGCCCGCCGCCGACAGGATGAGCGCCGTCGTTATCACGAATAAGCGGCGCAGGCCGGCGAGCCGCGGCCAGGATGCCGGCTTTCCGTTGCGGGGCGGCCGCTGCCAAAGCGACTGAACCGGCATTTCCAGATTGGTTTCGTCCGGAAGTGCGCGGAAGCCGACCGGCAATGCGGTCTGTGTCTCGGCTACGCCGTCCATCGATAGATCCAGACTTCCGAGAGCGGTTGATCGGCGCGGAAAAGCTGGGCGCGCATTTCAACCAGCGGCTCGTCGTCGGGATCGAGCTGGAAGCTCAGCCGCCAGCCGCCGGTTTCGGAATTCGGCTGCAACACGACATTGCTGAGTTTGCCGGGGTTTGCGGAGATGACCGGCTTCACCTGATCGTCGAGCTGGAGGTCCTTGATCCTGGCGCCCGCGATGTCGATCACGAACAGGCGGTTGTCTCCCGCGGCACCCATGCGCGTGTCGTGGAAGGTCAGGAGATCCGATTGGTCGAACGGATTGGGTCCGCACCAGTGCATGCGGTAGTTGTAGAGGTATTCCGCCCCTTTGCGGAGCGGTTCCTTGGGCCTCCAGAACGCGGCGATGTTGTCGTGGATCTCTTCCTTGGTGGGAATCTCGACGAGGTAGACCGCGCCTTCGCCCCAGTCGCCGATCGGCTCGATCCAGAGCGACGGCCGCTTTTCGTAGCGGGCTTCGAGGTCGTCGAAATCCCAGAAATTGCGGTGGCGCTGCATCAGCCCGAAGCCACGCGGATTGGCGTCGCCGAAGACGCTGATCTGCAGCTGGTTCGGATTAGTCAGCGGCCGCCAGAGGCGTTCGCCGCGGCCGTTCCAGAGCGCTAAGCCGTCGGAATCGTGCACGGCCGAACGGAAGTCGTCGACGTCCGAACGATCGTTCGGACCGAAGAAGAACATGCTGGTCAGCGGACCGAGGCCGGCCTGTTCGACGTCCTGGCGAGGATAGATCGCCATCTCGACGTCGAAAATCGTGGTGTCGCCCGGGCGGATGGTGAAGCGGTAGGAGGCAGACGCCGACTTGGAATCCAGCAAAGCGTGCACGACGATGGACGAGGTGCCCTTCGCCGGGCGCTCGATCCAGAAGCTGCGGAAGACCGGGAATTCCTCGCCTTCGGGACTCGCCGTGTTGATGGCGAGGCCGCGCGCGGACAGGCCGTAGCCCTGGCCCTTGGCGAGCGAACGGAAATAGCTCGCGCCGAGGAAAGCGGCGATCTCGTCGTAATAGTCCGGCCGGTTGATCGGGCCATGCAGACGGAAGCCGGCGAAGCCGAGATTGACGTTCGGCGGCGGCGGGGTGACCTGGCCGAAGGTGAACAGGTCGCGCGAATAAACGAGCGGGCGAGCCTGCCCCTCCGCGACGACGAAGATGTCGACCCGGTTCGAATAGAGGAAGCCGCGGTGAAAGAGCTGGACCTCGAAAGGCAGGCCCTCGCCGCGCCAGATCGCCCGCTCCGGAACGAAGCGGAGATCGCGATAGCGGTCGTAGGGCAGGTCCTTGAGTTCGTCCGGCAGGCCGGTATCGGGCGCCTTGTAGGGCTTCGACGCCATGTCGCGCGCGATCTGGCGAACCTGGGAGGCGTTGAACGGCGCGGCGTCTCCCGTCTGCGCGAGCGGGATTTCGGCGAGTTGTGCGAAAAGGCCCGCACCAAATGGGAGCGCAGCGGCTCCGAGGATGAGGTCGCGACGACGCAAAGGACTTACTTTCCGAAACAGGGCATAAGACTGCGAGCGGCCCGTACTCTCGCAGCGCCGAACGTATAATGAGGGGCCATGCCGCCGGTTCCACTCCACTGAAAGGTCATGCGCAACTTTTTCCGGCAACAGATAAAAGTAAGGGATGTGCCTGATGACTGTGTCGGGGCGACAGCGGCAATTCCGTGACCAACAGCATGGCCTTGCCTGATTCCGAAGGAGGCGCAGTGCCGCGCCCCGGCGGACCGGTGACCGAAGAGGAGGCGGCTGCGCTTTTTCAGCCGCTCGAAGGGTCCGTCGGCGTGCTCGCCGCAGTCTCGGGCGGCGCGGACTCGACCGCCCTCCTGCTTCTCCTCGCCAGATGGTCCAGCAATCGGGGGTTGCGACTTTGCGCCGCAACTATCGATCACGGGCTGCGGCCGGAGTCCGGAGACGAAGCGGAAAAGGTCGCGGCGCTCGCAAGATTACTCGGCATCGACCATCGGACGCTGCGCTGGACGGGCGCCAAGCCCGTTTCCTCTATCGAGAAAGCGGCCCGCACCGCGCGATATCGATTGCTGATGGAATACGCCGCCGAGATCGGCGCCCTGCATCTCGTAACCGCTCATACGCTCGACGATCAGGCGGAGACCGTGCTGATGCGGCTGGCTGCTGGGTCGGGCCCCGCCGGGCTGGCCGGGATGCGGCCGGTGAGCGCGCGCGGCGATCTGATCCATGTCCGGCCGCTGCTCGGCGTTCCGAAAACGCGGTTGATCGCGACCTGCGACGCGGCGGGCGTGTCCTGGAGCGAGGATGCCAGCAATGCCGATCCGAGGTTCGCGCGCGCCCGCCTGAGAGCGGGCCGCGACGTACTCGACCGCGAGGGATTGACCGCCGAGCGGCTGGCGGTGCTGGCGCGCCGGATGGCGCGGGCCGATGTCGCGATCGAGCAGGCCGTCGATAATGTCTGGGCCGGTTTGGCGATGAGCGGGCCGGCGCAGACGCGGATCGACGGCGCGTCATTCCTCGCTCTGCCGGAGGAGATCGGACTGCGGATGATGCTGAGGGCGGTCGGGAAGCACGGCGACGGGACGTCCGAGCGCCTGAAACGGGGCGAAGCGCTGTTCGACGCCGTTCGTGATGCTCTCCAGGCGGGGAAATCCCTGGGGCGGACGCTCGGCGGAGCGCGCGTCGCAGTCAGCAAAGGTCAACTGGTGATTTCCACAGCGCCGCCACGTCGAGAAACTGTGTGAGCCTTCAGGAAACCATTTTGTGGTTTGATGGATATCAGTAGCCGGAAAACCGGCCGGCTCTATCTGTTCTTGTGAAGGACGGAGAGGAACCTTACATTTCCGGTCGGGACTGTCCCGCCCGGACGCTCTAGGGAGCGCCGCCCCGAAAGGCTCATGATGAATCCGAATTACCGGAACTTCGCCCTCTGGGTGATCATCGTTCTGCTGCTGCTCGCTTTGTTCACGCTGTTCCAGAATCCCGGACAGCGCTCTGCGACCAATGAGATTTCGTTCAGCCAGCTTCTCACCGAAGTAGATAATTCGCGTGTTCGCGACGTGGTGATCGAAGGGCCGAACATCACCGGCACCTATACGGATGGCCGGAGCTTCCAGACCTACGCCCCGAGCGATCCGGGCCTCGTCGACCGCCTTTACAACAAGGGCGTCGGGGTGACCGCGCGTCCGCCGCAGGAGAGCATGCCGTGGTTCCTGGCGCTCCTCCTGAACTGGCTGCCGTTCATCGCGCTGATCGGCGTCTGGGTCTTTCTGTCGCGCCAGATGCAAGGCGCGGGCGGGAAGGCCATGGGCTTCGGCAAGTCGAAGGCGAAGCTCCTGACCGAGGCGCATGGCCGCGTGACGTTCGAGGACGTCGCGGGCGTGGATGAAGCCAAGGAAGACCTGCACGAGATCGTCGACTTCCTGCGCGACCCGCAGAAGTTCCAGCGTCTCGGCGGCCGTATTCCGCGTGGCGTGCTGCTCGTCGGCCCTCCCGGTACCGGTAAGACGCTCATCGCGCGTGCCGTCGCCGGCGAGGCGAACGTGCCGTTCTTCACGATCTCGGGCTCGGACTTCGTCGAGATGTTCGTCGGCGTAGGTGCGTCCCGCGTCCGCGACATGTTCGAACAGGCGAAGAAGAACGCCCCGTGCATCATCTTCATCGATGAGATCGACGCGGTCGGCCGCCATCGCGGCGCCGGCCTCGGCGGCGGCAACGATGAGCGCGAGCAGACCCTCAACCAGCTCCTTGTCGAGATGGACGGCTTCGAGGCCAACGAAGGCATCATCATCATCGCCGCGACCAACCGTCCGGACGTTCTCGACCCGGCGCTGCTGCGTCCGGGCCGCTTCGACCGCCAGGTTGTCGTGCCGAACCCGGACGTGATGGGCCGCGAGAAGATCCTGAAAGTGCATGTCCGCAAGGTGCCGCTGGCGCCGGACGTCGACCTCAAGACGGTCGCGCGCGGCACTCCGGGCTTCTCGGGCGCCGACCTGATGAACCTCGTCAACGAGGCAGCCCTGATGGCGGCCCGCCGGTCGAAGCGAATGGTCACGCATCAGGAGTTCGAGGACGCCAAGGACAAGATCATGATGGGCGCCGAGCGCCGCACCCTGGTCATGACCGAGCAGGAAAAGATGCTGACGGCCTATCACGAGGGCGGCCACGCCATCGTGGCGCTGAACGTGCCGGCGACCGATCCCGTCCACAAGGCGACGATCATTCCGCGCGGCCGTGCGCTCGGCATGGTCATGCAGCTGCCGGAGCGCGACAAGCTGTCGATGAGCTACGAGCAGATGACCTCGCGCCTGGCTATCCTGATGGGCGGCCGCGTGGCGGAAGAGATCATCTTCGGCCACGACAAGGTGACCTCGGGCGCCGCTTCGGACATCCAGCAGGCGACCAAGCTCGCCCGCGCGATGGTCACGCAGTGGGGCTTCTCGGACGAGCTCGGCACCGTCATGTACGGCGACAACAACGAGGAGGTCTTCCTCGGCTACAGCATGGGCAAGCAGCAGCACATCTCGGAAGAGACCTCCCGCAAGATCGACGCCGAGGTGAAGCGCCTCGTCGAAGAGGGCTATGCGACGGCTCGCCAGGTGCTGACCGAAAAGGGCGACCAGCTCGAAATCCTCGCCAAGGGCCTGCTCGAATACGAGACCCTCAGCGGCGACGAGATTGTCGGCCTGATTGGTGGCAAGCCGCCGGTGCGCGATGCCGCGGACGAGCCGCCGACCCCGCGCGGTTCAGCCGTGCCGACCGTCGGCAAGAGCCGGCCGCGGCCGAAGCCCGATACGGGTCTCGAGCCGCAGCCGCAGGCCTGACGCGGTAGAAATGAGAAAAGCCCGGCTTCGGCCGGGCTTTTTGTTTTTTGGGGGGTCGCCTCTCCCAGTGGGAGAGGTCGGCGCAAAGCGGCAGCTTTGGCCGGGTGAGGGGTTGGGCCTATCGAGAGGGTGTACCCCTCACCCCGCTCACACCTGCCGGTGTGTGTCGGCCCTTTCCCCTGAGGAAAGGGTGCCGAGCCGCTTCTCGTAGCGACAGACATCCAGATTGAATGGTCCTTCAGACGTTTCGATCTCGTTGGAAAATGTCCCGATCCGCCGCCAGCCGCGTTTCTCGTAGAAGCGAGCCGCGCGTTCGTTTCCGATGGCGCAGGCAAGCCAAGCCGTTTCTACGCCGCTTGCGGCCAACCGTGTCTCGGCGTCTTCGATCAGCGTGACGGCGACGCCCTTTCCCCGCGCATCGGCCGCGACGAAGAGCTGATAAAGCTCGTCGTCCTTGACGATCGCGAAGCCGATCGGCGCGCCTTCCGGGCCGACGACGCGGATGCGGGGCAGGGCCGCGGCCAATCTCTCCGCGAAGCTTTGTTCGGTGCGGAGACGTGTCAGTTCGGCCGGCATCAGCGCCGCATGGGCATCCTGCCAGCCGTTGTACCAGAGCTTGGCCAGCGCGGGGATTTCGCCAGGCAAAGCGGCTCTCACATGCATCGTCATGCTTTACGCAACACCCGTGCCGGATTGCCCGCGACCGTCGCGCCTTTCGGCACGTCACGGGTCACGACGGCGCCGGCGCCGATGATCGCGTCGTCACCGACGGTGATACCCGGGAGGATGATCGCCCCGCCGCCGATCCAGACATTGGCACCGATCGTGATCGGCCGGCCGAATTCGAGGTCCTGTCGGCGCTGTTGGGGATCGCGCGGGTGATCGGCAGTCAGAATCTGGACGTTCGGGCCGATCTGGGTCTTCGCGCCGATGCGGATTTCGGCGACGTCCAGCAGGACGCAATTGAAATTGAGGAAGACGCCTTCGCCGAGATGCACGTTCCAGCCATAGTCGACATAGACCGGCGCGCGGACGGTCGCGCCGTTCGAAGTGCCCATCAGTTCAGCCAGCCGGGCACAGCGCAGTTCCCCTTCCTGAGCAGGGGTGGCGTTATAACGGTCCATCGCCGCGCGGCTCTTCATCTGCTCGGCGAACAACGCGCTGTCGGTACGATAGAAATCGCCCGCAAGCATCTTCTCCTTCTCGGTCCTTTTATCCACGCAACTCTCCCTGCCGTAACGAACGCTCACGATTCTTGAACCATGACCCCCTCATAATGGGCTATACCGGCGTCAAATCATGACGGTTGAGAGACAGGGATGACCCGCAAATATTTCGGTACCGACGGCATTCGCGGTCGCGCGAACACCCCGCCGATCACGCCCGATCTCGCACTGAGGGTCGGCATGGCCGCCGGCCTGATCTTCAATCGCGGCGAGTATCGCCACCGCGTCGTCATCGGCAAGGATACCCGTCTGTCGGGGTACATGATCGAGACTGCGATGGTGTCCGGTTTCACCGCCGTCGGCATGGACGTTCTTCAGGTCGGCCCGATGCCGACCCCGGCGATCGCGATGCTGACGCGGTCGATGCGCGCCGATCTCGGCGTGATGATCTCCGCCTCGCACAATCCTTACGACGATAACGGCATCAAGCTGTTTGGCCCCGACGGCTACAAGCTCTCCGACGAGATCGAACTCGAGATCGAGGCCCTGCTCGACGCCGATCTCGGCCCGCGTCTCGCCAAGTCCGCGGACCTCGGCCGTGCCCGCCGTATCGAGGGTGTGCACGACCGCTATATCGAATTCGCCAAGCGCACTCTGTCGCGCGACATCAGCTTTGAGGGCATGCGTGTCGTCGTCGATTGTGCCAATGGCGCAGGTTACAAAGTCACGCCCGCTGCCTTCTGGGAGCTTGGCGCCGACGTCGTGACGATCGGTGCGGATCCTGACGGCTTCAACATCAATCGCGATGTTGGCTCGACCGCACCTGCCGCTCTCTGCCAGAAGGTGAGGGAGGTTCGCGCCGATATCGGCATCGCGCTGGATGGCGACGCCGACCGTTTGATCCTCGTCGACGAAAAGGGCCATGTGATCGACGGCGATCAGCTGATGGCGGTGATCGCCACGAGCTGGGCCGAGGACGGCCGGCTGTCGAAGCCCGGTATCGTCGCGACCGTGATGTCCAATCTCGGGCTCGAGCGCTACCTGCACGGCCTGGGCCTCAATCTTGTGCGCACGCCGGTCGGCGACCGCTATGTCTCCGAGGCCATGCGCGAGCAGGGCTACAATCTTGGCGGCGAGCAGTCCGGTCACATCATCCTGTCCGATTACACAACGACCGGTGACGGCCTTCTGGCGGCGCTGCAGACGCTCGCGATGGTCAAGAAGACGGGCAAGCCAGCTTCCGAGTCCTGCCATCTTTTCGAAGCGCTGCCGCAGATCCTGAAGAACGTCCGCTACCGCTCCGGTAAGCCACTGGAGCAGGCGCATGTCGTCTCCGCCATCGAGGCGGCGACGCGGCGGCTCGGCACCGAGGGGCGCCTGGTCATCCGTCCGTCCGGCACCGAGCCGGTGATTCGCGTGATGGCCGAAGGCGACGATCGAGATCTCGTCGAGACCGTTGTCGATGATGTCATCGGCGCGCTTTCCAGCGTTGCCGCCTGAACTGGACGTCCAATACTTTCTACCGCTTATATAGTTAACTATCGTTAACCTATGAATTTGCGGCCGTCGTTAAGGTTAATCGGCTTTTAAGACTTAGCGTTGATATTCCCTTTCAAGTCGATCCGGCCGCTCGCGGGACATCCGCGGCTCGGGAAAGGGAACGGGAGCTATGTCAAAGTCCAAAATCTTCGCGGGAGCGGCGCTCGGCGTCGTTCTGCTGAGCCCGGTGGTGCACGCCGCCGACATGCCTGAATATATCGAGCCGGCACCGATCGAAGTCGCCGCGGGCGGCTGGTATCTACGCGGTGATATCGGCGCCAGCCATCAGGTTTCGGACGATATCGACAGTCCTTACTGGGACACCGTTACCAGCCCGACGTCATTCGTCGACCTTCACGATAGCCAGTGGGACCCGTCCTGGTTTATCAGCATCGGTTTCGGTTATCAGTTCAACGAATGGTTCCGGACCGACTTCACGGCGGAATATCGCGGCAAGTCCGATTTCTTCGGCACCGATAGCTACGACTTCGATACGACGACCAATCCCGGCAGCGAAGGCGCGAACACCTTCACCGGCGACAAGAGCGAGTGGGTACTGCTCGCGAACGCCTATGTTGATCTCCCGTCGTACGGAATCATGACGCCGTATCTCGGTGCCGGTATCGGCGCCGCCCGAATCGAGATTTCGGATTTCGTCGATTACAATCCGATCAACGGCGCGATTGGGCTCAGCGACGACACCGCGACCTGGAATTTCGCCTGGGCCCTGCATGCCGGCCTGGCGTTTGAACTCAGCCAGAACTGGACTGTCGATCTGGCCTATCGCTTCCTCTACATGGGCGATGCCCAGACTGAAGACCTCCTGGCTCCGGACGGCAGCAACCCCACGCCCGGGAACTCGTTCCACTGGAACGACATCGCTTCGCACGACATCAAGCTCGGCGTGCGCTACACCTTCGACTGAGCGGTCGATCACTGTTCCGAAAAGCCCGGCCTTGTGCCGGGCTTTCTTCGTTTCCGGGACAGTTCAGAAGTATTCTTGACTTTCGTCATCCCCCGCTTCAGTTTGTTCAGCGGGACACCCTTCCCCAACGAAGGGCATCTATCTGGAAGGATAGGGTGATGATAAATGATGTACCCGGCCGTCGGCCGGCTAATCCGCGTTTTTCTTGCGGACCCTGCACTAAACGCCCCGGCTGGAGCGTTGACGTTCTCCAAAATGCGCCGTTTGGGCGCTCCCATCGCTCGAAGATCGGTAAATCCCGCCTGAAACAGGCGATCGATCTGACGCGAGAAATTCTCGAAATTCCCGCCGACTACCGCATTGCGATCGTTCCGGCGTCCGACACGGGCGCCGTCGAGATGTCGCTGTGGTCGATGCTCGGCGAGCGCGGCGTCGACGTGCTGGCCTGGGAGGCATTCAGCGCCGATTGGGTCACCGACGTCGTCGAACAGCTTCCGATCGACGATGTGCGCGTGATGACCGCGCCCTACGGCGAGCTACCCGACCTCTCCAAGGTCGATTGCGACCGCGACGTCGTCTTCGCGTGGAACGGCACGACCTCCGGCGTTCGCGTCCCGGATGCGGACTGGATCGCCGCCGACCGCAAGGGTCTGACGATCTGCGATGCCACCTCGGCCGCCTTCGCGCAGAAACTCGACTGGGCCAAGCTCGATGCCACGACCTTCTCCTGGCAGAAGGTGATGGGCGGCGAGGCCGCGCACGGCATGCTCGTCCTGTCGCCGCGCGCCGTCGCTCGTCTCGAGAGCTACAAGCCGGCCTGGCCGCTGCCGAAGATCTTCCGCATGACGAAGAACGGCAGACTGATCGAGGCCTTGTTCGAGGGCGAGACGATCAACACGCCCAGCCTGATGGCGACCGAAGATTATATCGACGCGCTGCACTGGGCGAAGTCGATCGGCGGTCTCGCGGGGCTGCGGGCCCGCGCCGACGCGAACTGCAAGGTCGTCACCGATTGGGTGGAACGTACCCCGTGGATCGACTTCCTTGGTGCCGAGACGGCCAATCGTTCCAACACGGCGCTCTGCCTGATGGTCGTCGATCCGCAGGTGACGAGCCTTCCGCCGGAGGCGCAGGCCGCCTTCTGCAAGGAGATCGTCTCGATCCTCGAGGTCGAGCAGGTCGCCTACGACATCGGCTCCTACAAGGATGCGCCGGCCGGTCTTCGTCTGTGGAGCGGTTCGACGGTCGAGACGGCCGATCTGGAAGCTCTGCTGCCCTGGCTCGACTGGGCGTTCGTTTCGGCAAAGGCGGCGCTGAGCCGCGCCGCTTGAAGGCGCGCTCATGCCCCGGGTTCTGATCTCCGACAAAATCTCTCCGGCCTCGGTCCAGATATTCAAGGACCGGGGCGTCGAGGTCGATTACCAGCCGGACCTCGGCAAGGATCGCGACGCGCTCGCCGCGATCATCGGCAATTACGATGGCCTCGCCATCCGCTCGGCGACCAAGGTCACGTCCAAGGTGCTGGCCCAGGCTGGCCAGCTCAAGGTGATCGGCCGCGCCGGCATCGGCGTCGACAATGTCGACATTCCGACCGCGACCGCGCGCGGCGTGATCGTTATGAACACGCCGTTCGGCAATTCGATCACGACCGCCGAGCATGCGATCGCGCTGCTGCTCGCCATCGCACGCGAGATTCCCGCCGCCGACCAGTCGACCCAGGCCGGCAAATGGGAGAAGACGCGCTTCCTCGGCGTCGAAATCACCGGCAAGACGCTCGGTATCATCGGTTGCGGCAATATCGGCTCGATCGTTTCGGATCGCGCGATCGGGCTGAAGATGAAGGTGATCGCCTTCGATCCGTTCCTGTCGTTCGAACGGGCGGAGGATCTCGGCGTCGAGAAGGTCGAGCTCGAGGAGCTCCTCAGCCGCGCCGACTTCATCAGCCTGCACACGCCGCTGACCGATCGCACCAAGAACATCCTCTCGGTCGACAATCTCGCGCTGACGAAGAAGGGCGTGCGTGTCATCAATTGCGCGCGCGGCGGCCTCGTCGACGAGGCGGCTCTGCGCAAGGCGCTCGACAGCGGCCATGTCGCGGGCGCGGCATTCGACGTGTTCTCGACCGAGCCTGCGACCGAGAACCCGCTGTTCGGCCATCCGCACGTGATCTGCACGCCGCATCTCGGCGCCTCTACCATGGAGGCGCAGGAGAACGTCGCGCTGCAGATTGCCGAGCAGATGTCGGACTATCTGGTGCGCGGCGCGATCACCAATGCGGTGAACTTCCCCTCGATCTCGGCCGAAGAGGCGCCGAAGCTCCGGCCCTTCATCCTGCTGGCGGAGAAGCTCGGCTCGTTCGCCGGGCAATTGACCGATACCGGGATCAGCAGCGTCCGGATCACCTATCAGGGTGAGGTCGCGGCGATGAACACCAAGGCGCTGACCTCCGCCGCGATCGCCGGACTGCTGCGGCCGATGCTGGCCGACATCAACGTCGTTTCGGCGCCAGTCGTCGCCAAGGAACGCGGCATCGTCATCGAGGAAACGACGAGCGAGGCGGACAGCGATTACGATGCGCTGATGACCCTGACGGTCGTGACCGAGAACATGGAGCGCTCGATCTCGGGCACCGTGTTCGCCGACGGAAAGCCGCGCATCATCGACATCAAGGGCATAAAAATCGATGCCGAATTCGCGCCGTCGATGATCTACGTCGCGAACGAGGACAAGCCGGGTTTCGTCGGCCGCTTCGCGAGCCTGCTCGGAGAGGCGGGCGTCAACATCGCGACCTTCGCGCTCGGCCGCTACTCGCCGGGCGGAGACGCGATCGCCCTCGTTCAGATCGACGGCGACGTGCCGGACTCGGTCATGGAGCAGGTGAGGGCGCTGCCGCAGGTGCGCCAGGCGAGGCCGCTGGTTTTCTGATCAAGTCTGCAACCCGCCAGCGAACGCCGTTCTCAGACTGGCTGGTCTGCCAAAGGCCTTTTGGCTTTCAGCGTCGCGATCACGACACCGCTGATCACCAGCGCGAATCCGATCGCGTGGAATAGCTGGAAATCCTCTCCCAGAAAGACGATCGCCAGGATCGCCCCGAACACCGGGATCAGGTGGAAGAACGGGCTGGCGCGATTGGCGCCAACGAGATCGACCGCCCGGACGAACATCGTATAGGCGACGAGCGACGGGAAAATGCCGACATAGAAGACGATCGATAGCGTGCCGGGATTGACGTCCATGCGCGCGCCCGAGGCGAATTCGAGAGCGGCGATCGGGGCCAGCATCAGCGCGCCGCCGGCGACCGTGATCGCCAGGAAGCCGACATGGTCCATCTTCGGCCGCTTGCGCAGCATCACGGTGTAGACGCCGTATATCGACAGGGCGACGAGATTCATCAGATCGCCGACATTGAACGTCAGCGACGCGAGATGGGTGAAGTCGCCGTGGCAGATGATGGTCACCACGCCGAACAGCGAGGTGAGGATGCCGAAGAGCTGGCCGTTGGTCAGGCGTTCGCGAAAGAGCGCGAAGCTCCAGAGCGCGACGATCAGCGGACCGATCGACTGCAGCAGCAGGATGTTGAGCGCCGTCGTGTAATTGAGGCCCCAATAGGCGAGCGTGTTGTAGGCGGCGATGCCCGTGGCCGACAGAAGCAGCAATAGAGGAGCGTTCGCCTTGATGACCGGCCAGTCCCGCCGGATGCGCGGCCAGGCGATCGGAAGGATGATCGCCGCAGCGATCGACCAGCGCAGGAAGGCGAGCATCAACGGCGGAATCTCGCCGGCGGCGACACGTCCGAGCACGATATTGCCGGCCCAGAGCAATTGGGTGAGGACGAGAAGCAGATAAGGGCGGTCGAAGATTCCGGCCGGCGAACGGGGCGGGGTGCTCATCGCCGGGTTCGTGCCCGCCAAATGGGCCCAAAGCAAGGGGCCCTTTGTCTCCTTGCCTCACAGTGGTTGATCCTTTACGACACGGCAAAGCCCGGCCTCACAAGGCGCAGGGCTTTTTTCACGTCGAGAGCTAGCGAGAGTTTCGGATGGCCAATGTGGTCGTGGTCGGCGCCCAATGGGGCGACGAGGGCAAGGGCAAGATCGTCGACTGGTTGAGCGAGAAGGCCGATGTGGTCGTACGCTTCCAGGGAGGCCATAACGCCGGCCACACTTTGGTCATCGACGGCACGACCTACAAACTGAGCCTCTTGCCGTCGGGCGTGGTGCGCAAGGGCAAGCTTTCGGTCATCGGCAACGGCGTCGTCATCGATCCGCATGCCTTCGGCGCCGAGGTCGAGCGTCTGAAGGATCAGGGCGTCGAGGTCAGCCGCGACAGCCTGCGCATCGCTGACAATGCGACGCTCATCCTGTCGCTCCATCGCGAGCTGGATGCGCTGCGCGAGGATGCGGCAGCGGCATCCGGCACCAAGATCGGCACGACCAAACGCGGCATCGGCCCCGCTTACGAGGACAAGGCCGGCCGCCGCGCGATTCGCGTGCAGGACCTCGCAGACCCGCAGATGCTGCCGCAGCGAATCGAGCGCCTGCTGGTCCACCACAACGCCATCCGCCGCGGGCTCGGGCTGGAGGAATTTTCGGCCGAGGTGCTCCTCGAAGAGCTGACTTCGGCAGCTCCGAAGGTGCTGCCCTATATCGATGCTACCTGGGAGTTGCTCGACGACAAGCGCCGCTCCGGAGCGCGAATCCTGTTCGAGGGCGCGCAGGGCGCGCTGCTCGACGTCGATCACGGCACCTATCCCTACGTGACCTCGTCCAATACCGTCGCGGGCGCCGCTGCCGCCGGTTCGGGCCTCGGCCCGAAGGCCATCGGCTATGTGCTCGGCATTGCCAAGGCCTATACCACTCGCGTCGGTGAAGGGCCGTTCCCGACCGAACTGCACGACGAGACGGGCCGCCTGATCGGCGAGCGCGGCCGCGAATTCGGCACCGTCACCGGCCGTCCGCGCCGCTGCGGCTGGTTTGATGCCGTCGCCGTGCGCCAGACCGTGAGGACATCGGGCATCGACGGCATCGCGCTGACCAAGCTCGACATCCTCGACGGCTTCGACGAGATCAAGGTCTGCACGCGTTATCGTCTTGACGGTAAGGAAATCGACAGGCTACCGGCAAGTCAGGCGGAACAGGCGCGAATCGAGCCGGTTTATGAGACGGTGGAAGGGTGGACGGCATCCAGCCAGGGCGGTCGCTCCTGGGTCGACCTTCCGGCGCAGGCGGTGAAATATGTGCGCAGAATCGAAGAGTTGATCGGCTGTCCGGTTGCGCTTCTTTCAACGAGCCCGGAGCGTGATGACACAATTCTGGTTCATGATCCCTTCCAGGACTGACCGTTTCGCAACCGTCTTTGCGAGAATACGCTTTAAAGTGTAATTTGTTGGTGGCATGGCCGATTATTATCCCGTTCTTCAACGCGCTGTTGCAGGGCTCGCCCCGAACACGGCCGAGAACCGTCGAGCGGTGTATGAGCGCGCGCGTCAGGCAATCGTCAAACAGCTCCGTAGCTACGACCCGCCGCTAACCGAATCCGAGATCACGAAGGAGCGCCTCGCCCTCGAGGAAGCCGTCCGGAAGATCGAGACCGAGGCGCGCGTGGCCGCGGCACCGCCGAAGGCACCGCCGCCCCGTCCGGGTGGCGAGGGACAGACCAAGGTCCAGTCCGCCGCTGCCGATGCGGCGTCGCTCGGCGCCGCTGCCGCCAATGCTCAGGTCAGCGTCAACACGACCCGTGCAGCATTCGAGCCGGATCCCCCGCGTGCCGCACCGCCGCCGCGCATGGAGCCGCGTTTCGAGCCGCCGCGTGCACCGGTCGCGCCGCCGGAGCCTCGCCCGTTTGAGCCGCGTTCTCCGGAACCACGTTCGCCCGAGTCACCGTCGTTCACCGCCCCCGTTCGTCCTGGCTTCGAGCCGTCGGGGGATGCGCGGCCGTTCCCGATCCAGAACGGCGATGTTCGCGATATCGACGAGGACGAGCCCAGGCCGAGATCGCGGGTGCGCGTGCTGGCGGCGGTCGCGGTGACCGTGCTCGTCGCCGCCGGAGTGCTTGGGGGCATCGCCTATATGTCCGGCGACGGCTCCAGCACCCCGACCGCGACGAATACCGGCCCGAAGATTTCCGATCGCGTGGGAGATCAAGCTGCCGCGCCGACCATCGGTCAGGGCGGAGTCGCTCGCGAAGTGCCGGCCGAGCAGACCGCGGACGTGTCGACGGACACGCCGCCGGCTCCGTCGGAGCCGGTCGATCCGGGGACTTTGGTGAGCCAGCGCGCCATCCTTTACGAGGAGGCACCCGACCAGCAGGGCGGCAATGCGTTTGCCGGTCAGGTCGTCTGGCGCACGGGTCCCGCGCCGGGCGGTAGCGGCGAGACGGAGATCCGCGGCGAGATCACGATCCCCGAGCGGAACATCAAGGTCACGCTCGCCCTGAAGCGCAATCTCGACTCGACGCTGCCGGCGAGCCACACGATCGACATCCAGTTCACTCTCCCGCCGGACTTCTCGAACGCAGGCATCGGCAATGTGCCGGGCATCCTGTTCAAGCCGACGGAAGAAGCGGGCGGCTCGGCGCTGACCGGCCTGTCGGTGAAGGTGATGAGCAACATGTTCCTGATCGGCCTGTCCGACTCGCCGACCGACCGGGAGCAGAACCTGAAGGCGATCCGCGAGCGTTCCTGGATCGACGTGCCGATCCTCTACGAAAATGGCCGCCGCGCCGTGCTGACTCTGGAGAAGGGACCGCCGGGCGAGCGCGCGTTCAACGACGCGTTCGCGGCCTGGGATGCGGCGCCGCCGATCGCGTCCAGCAATTCGCCGGTGACCCCGCGATAATAAAAAGGCCCAGCTTTCGCTGGGCCTTTGTCGTATCAGACAGGTTCGTTTCAGGCGAGGGCGGCGTGGCCCGCTTCGAGGCGGGCGACGCTGGCACGGACCGCCTGCTGCACCTTCTCGAAAGCCCTGACTTCGATCTGGCGGACGCGCTCGCGCGACACGCCGAACTCGGTCGACAGCTCTTCGAGCGTGATCGGCTCCTCGGCGAGCTTCCTTGCCTCGAAGATACGACGCTCGCGGTCGTTCAGCACATTCATCGCCTGCTTGAGGGCGCCGCGACGATTGTCCATCTCTTCGCTTTCGGCGAGGACGGATTCCTGGCTGGCGCTCTCGTCGACGAGCCAGTCCTGCCATTCGGACGAATCCGCCTCATCGCCGCGCAGCGGCGAATTGAGCGATGCGTCGCCCGACAGGCGGCGGTTCATCGACACGACGTCCTCTTCGGTGACGCCGAGCTTCTTGGCGATGCTCGCGACCTGGTCCGGACGCAGATCACCGTCATCCAGAGCCGAAATCTGGCTCTTGGCCTTGCGCAGGTTGAAGAAGAGCTTCTTCTGGTTGGCCGTGGTGCCCATCTTCACGAGCGACCAGGACCGCAGGATGTACTCTTGTATCGCGGCGCGAATCCACCACATGGCGTAGGTGGCGAGGCGGAAGCCCTTATCCGGATCGAACCGCTTCACCGCCTGCATGAGGCCGACATTACCTTCGGAGATCACTTCCCCGATCGGAAGGCCATAGCCCCGATAGCCCATCGCGATCTTCGCGACGAGGCGGAGATGGCTCGTGACGAGCTGATGCGCCGCGTCGCGGTCGCCCTTCTCCTGCCAGGACTTGGCCAGCATGAATTCTTCGTCGGGATCGAGCATCGGAAACCGACGGATCTCGTCGAGGTAGCGGCTCAGGCCGCTGTCTGCTGAGATAACTGGAAGCGCTGCGCGCGCCATGACTACCCTTTCCCCGCATGTCCCCCTTACGGCGGGACCGCAGCTGGCTGCGAAAATCGCCAAGCCATCGGTAGCTAATATAGGCCCACCTCTCTGTGGCGATAAGGGGGCGTCGACAGATTTTTTTAGCGAACACTAAAGAGATTTGCGGAGGCTCTCGACAAGTGCCTCCATGTCGACGGGAAGGGGGCTTTCGAACGACATCAACTCGCCCGTCACGGGGTGCTCGAAGGCGAGGTGGGTTGCATGCAGCGCCTGTCTGCCGAGGCCGTCGAGCAGCGCGCGCGTTTCCTCCGATAAATGCTTTGCCTTGGTCTTGAAGCCAGCGCCATAGGTTGAGTCGCCGAGAACCGGGTGGCCGAGATGGGCCATGTGGACGCGGATCTGGTGCGTGCGTCCGGTCTCCAGTGCGCAACGGACGAGGCTCACGATCGGCGCCGCGACCGGGCCGAAGCTTTCCTCCATCTCCCAATGGGTGATCGCCTCGCGGCCGCGTTCGCCGCGCGCGACATGCATCTTCTCGCGGTTGCGGGGATCGCGGTCGATCGCGGCTTCGACCGTTCCACGCTGGCGGGACATGCCTCCCCAGACGAGCGCCAGATAGGCGCGTTCCAGCGCTCCGGTGCGGCCGTGGTCGGCGAACTGCTCTGCCAGTGAGCGATGGGCGCGGTCGTTCTTGGCGGCAACGAGAAGGCCCGTCGTGTCCTTGTCGAGGCGATGGACGATGCCGGGGCGCTCGACGCCGCCGATGCCGGACAGCGAGCCGGCGCAATGGGCGAGCAGGGCGTTGACGAGCGTGCCGGTCCAGTTGCCTGCGCCCGGATGGACGACGAGCCCAGCCGGCTTGTCGATGACGATCAGCTCGTCATCCTCGTAGATGACGTTCAGCGGGATGTTCTCCGCTTCCGGCTCCGCGGGTTCGGGCGGCGGAATCTCAATCGCGATTTGATCGTCGCCCGCGACCTTCGCCTTTGGGTCTCGGACCGTCTTGCCGCCTAGCGTCACCTTGCCGTCGCGGACAAGCGCCTGTATCCGGGTGCGCGACAAATCCGGCACGGCCTGCGCGAGCGCGCGGTCGAGCCTCTCCCCGGCCGCTTCTGGCGGCAGGACAATCTCAAGACGCTGTTGGACAGGATCGGTCATATGGTTGGGATCGATGACGAGAGGGAAGCCGAGGTCGATCCGCGCACGGCCGAGATCATGCGCAAGATGCGCATCTTCGCCTTCGTGTCGATCGCCACCATGGCGATTGGATTTCTGAGCGTCATGTCGGTGATCGCATGGCGCCTCGTCAAGCAGAACGAGGGCGTACCGGGGTCGGAAGGCGAATTGCAGGGTGTGCTGCCGATCGCGGCCGGTACCAGGATCACCGGAACGACCTCCGACGGCAAACGGCTGTTCGTGACGGTCGAGGCCGAAAACGGCCGGCAGATGATCCATGTCTTCGACGCGACGACGCTCGCCTATCGCGGCCGGATCGAAACGCTGACGCATTAACGCACAATCACGCTTGAACCTTCGGCGGCGGCTCATTATAGGGGTGCCTTCGCGAGCAGATGCCGCGCCGCGCTCCCTTCGTCTAGCGGTCTAGGACGTCGCCCTCTCACGGCGAAAACAGGGGTTCGAGTCCCCTAGGGAGCGCCACAACTAACTATCTGGAAATATTGTCTGTGGCTGCGCCCGTCCGGCTGGACGTCCGGTTCATGCCGCCACAACCTCCGTCAACCGTTTTGACCGCACACCTCCGCGTCAGCCTCGGCGCCGTGTCTGGGCTGGAGGCGCGATGTCGCGCCGGACGGATCGATCAGATGAAGTGAGCCCGCATCGATTTCCCTGAGATCCGATCTCGCGGGCTACGGAACGAGACGGTCGTGCGGAATGGTAAGGGAGATGACCAAGCCTCCGGATGTCCACTCGCGGGATACCGCCCCGCCTAGCTGTCCCTGCACCGTAGCTTTGACCAGGCGCGTTCCAAACCCTTCCTCTCCCGGCTGGGAAGACAGCGGACACCCGGTCTCGGTCCAGGTCAGAACGAAATCGTTTCCGTTCTCATGGCAACCAATCTCAACCTGTCCTTCGGGTGTCGAAAGAGACCCATACTTGGCGGCGTTGGTTGCGAACTCGTGCAGGATCAGCGCGAAGCTCGTCACGGCGCTGCCGCTGATCGCGATGTCTGGGCCTTTGATCACCAATCGCTGACGATTGTCACAGTCATAGGGGGTTGTGATCGATCGGATCAGCGCATGCAGCGTTATCGGCTGATCCTGTCGGGCCGCCGCACTGGATATCTGCGGGATCGTGAGAGCGTGCGCCCGTGCCAGCGCGTTCAGGCGGGCGGAAACGGTTGAGGCAAGCTCATCGGGGGTGGCAGCCGACCGTGCGCTCAGTGTCACCAGCCCGTGTACCAGCGTGAACAGATTCTTGACGCGGTGATCCATCTCCCGGATGAGAAGATTCTGCTGCTCTTCGGCGCGCCTGCGTTCGGTGATGTCGCGCGCGACCTTCGATGCCCCGACTATGCGGCCAGCCCGATCACGGACCGGCGAAACCGACAATGAAATCTCGACTAAGCTCCCGTCCTTGCGTCGCCGAATTGTTTCGTAGTGATCGACCCGATCACCGCGACGAATCCGGGCAAGGATGCTCGGCTCCTCATCCTGGCGGTCTGCGGGAATGAGCATCGTAACGGGTCGGCCGATCGCCTCGTCGGCAGTGTAGCCGAACAGGCGTTCGGCGCCGTCATTCCAAGTGGTGATGATGCCGTTCAGATCCTTGACCAGCATCGCATCGTCGGAGGATTCGACGATGGCGGAGAGGCGCTGCGCGGTCTCGTAAGCGACGTTGCGGCCGGAGAGATCGACCAGCATGTTGACCGCGCCGATCAGATTGCCAAATCTATCAAAAAGCGGCGTGGGAAAGGGTTGGAACGGAACGCGAGTTCCGTCCGGGCGCTCCGCTATCGCCTCTGCGCCGCGGCTCGGGCGCTTTTCCCGGAGCGCCTGTGCCATCGGGCACTCATCGTGCGGTAAAGGCGTGCCATCGGGCCAGTACAGCTTCCAGGACCCGCAGAATTCGCTCTTGCCCAGCTCCGGAGCGACACCCCAGAGTTCAACGGCCGCCTTGTTGTAGGATGTAATCCGGCCGTCGGCATCGGTCGTGTACACGGCTTCGGGCAGGGCTTCGAGAACGTCCGGAAGGGCGAACTGATTGGGGACTACACGAAAAGGCGGCCGCTCTCCGGCTCCGACTTCGGTCGCGAAGGCGTCGTCGACGGGCTGCACGCTCATTGTCATTCCTGTCACTTAGGCAAGTTATCATAGGCCTTCCTGGCCTCGCGGCAAGCGGGCGACGGCAGCGTCCTCGCCTTGCGAGCGCGGCGGCGCGAGGGTTGCCGATCCTTGGCACGTACTCCCACCGCTTAACACGCCCCGACACTCTCGACGAGGTTGATCAGTCGCGCGTTCTCCTCTGAGCACCAGTGCTGGGAGTGTTGGCCCGCGCCGGTTGAGATTCGCTACCGCTGGATACCGGCCCAAGGACACCGCGCAGGATATCGATCGGGATCGGGAAGACGATGGTCGAGGTCTTGTCGCCCGCAATATCGTAGAGGGTCGAGAGATAGCGAAGCTGCATCGCCTCCGGAAGTGCCGAGAGTGCCGTCGCAGCTTGGACCAGGCGCTCCGCCGCCTGGTGTTCGCCTTCAGCATTGATGACCCTCGCCCGTCGGTTGCGTTCGGCCTCGGCCTGGCGGGCAATGGCGCGCACCATGCTCTCGTTGATGTCCACATGCTTGATCTCGACATTGGCGACCTTGATCCCCCAGGCGTCGGTCTGGGTGTCGAGAATCTCCTGCAGATCCCGATTGAGTTTGTCGCGTTCGGCCAGCATCTCGTCCAGTTCGTGCTTTCCGAGCACCGAGCGCAGCGTCGTCTGTGCCAATTGGCTGGTCGCCGTCATGAAATTCTCGACCTGGATCACCGCCTTGTCCGGATCAACCACGCGAAAATAGAGGACCGCATTCACCTTCACCGAGACGTTGTCGCGAGAGATCACGTCCTGGCTCGGCACGTCGAGGACGATCGTGCGAAGGTCGACGCGGACCATCTGCTGCACGAACGGGACGAGGATGAAGAGGCCCGGGCCCTTGACGCCCGAGAAGCGACCTAGCGTGAACACCACGCCGCGCTGATATTCCCGGAGAATCCGGACCGCCGAAAGCAGGACGCCGACTACAAGGGCAGCGATGAAGACATAGGGAATAAGGTTCAGCGGCATGTCTGGTTTCCTCCCTGGGAGACTGGCTATCCCTCCGGTTCGACTGTGAGCGTGAGGCCGTCACGGCTGATCACCCGCACGCGCTGGCCAGGCTTAAGCGAGCCGGCGGAACGGGCGCGCCAGTTCTCGCTATGGACATGGATCTCGCCCTCCGTGTCCGACCAGCTCAGCACCTCGCCGACCGAACCGATCATGACGGCCTCCCCACTCACCACTTTTTGCCGGTGCGCCCGGATCGCAACCGCCAATATGATCGCGAATAGCGTTGCGCTCGCAGCGCTTGCGGTGAGCACGACCGGCAGGGACAGCTCGAACCCCGGCACTTTTTCGAACATGAAGAGCGAGCCCAGCGCGAACGCGATCACGCCGCCTATTCCGAGCGATCCGAACGATGGCGCAAACGCTTCGGCCACTATCAGCGCAACGCCGATGAGCAGCAGGCCGACGCCGGCATAATTGAGCGGGAGGAGGTTGAGCGCGAACAGCGCCACAGTGAGCGCGATCGCGCCGATGACGCCAGGAGCAACCATGCCGGGGCTGAAGAACTCGAAGATAATGCCGTAAATCCCGATCAGCAGCAGGATGTAGGCGATGTTCGGATCGCTGATGACGGCGAGCAGGCGAACCCGCCAGTCGGGCTGCATGGAGACGGTGTCGAGGCCCTTGGTGCTCAGCGTGACCGTCCTATTGCCAAGCCGGACGGAGCGACCGTCGGCCTGGGCCAGAAGGTCCGGAAGATCCGTTGCGACAATCTCGATGACGCGCTGCTCGAGTGCGGCGCTCGCCGACAGGCTCGCCGCATCGCGGACGGCCTGCTCCGCCCAGTCGGCATTGCGGCCATGTAGCTCGGCAAGGCTGCGGATATAGGCCACTGCATCGTTGACGGCCTTCTTCATGGAGGTGTCCGTGGGCGACGGTGCGCCCTTTTCGCCTTCCTTGCCTTCCTTGTCGGGGCTGTCGCCGAAGGGCGAGCCGCCACCGAGCTGCACGGGCGTCGCGGCACCGACATTGGTGCCGGGCGCCATGGCCGCGAGCGAGCTTGCGTAGAGAATATAAGTGCCGGCGCTCGCCGCACGCGCACCGCTCGGCGCGACGTAGGTGATGACCGGCACGGGAGAGGCAAGGATGTCGCGGATGATGTCGTGCATCGAGCTGGCGAGCCCGCCCGGAGTGTCCATCCGCAGGACGATCAGGGCGGCCTTGCGTTCCGCTGCCACTTCGGACGCCTGACGGAGGTATTCACTCACTGCCGGCCCGATCGCACCTTGGATATCAAGCACCAATGCGAAGCGGGAAGGATCTGCCGGCGGTTGCGCACGGCTCGGCACGAGCAGAACGAGAAGGACCACAAAGACAATCAAGGCCAGGATCGTGCCGTGGCGCTTTGCTAGCGTCGCGACCGTTGGGCCCGGGGGACTTCGGGCGCTGGTCTTCGATCTATGGTCTTGCAACGTCTCAGCTTCTGGTCTTGCCGTTCAAGTCCTCCTTCAAAAAGGTACCACGAACCGGGCCAAAATGGCGCCTTTTGCGGCCAGAGGAAGCACCGCAGGAGGTTCACCCGCGCAGTGACATCCGCTTTCCTCTCGGACCTTTCCCGAGCTCGACCAGTCTGCCGTGGGCCTGCGAACTCCGCCGACCGGAGAAATTCGGAGAGCGGAGGCTTGTACTTCTGTATCGATCATAACATATGTCCGTGACGGACGACGTAACCAGCTTCGCCGCCCGAGCTGAAGCAACCGCGGGCCGTGAGCGGCCCGCCCATGGGATGGATGTTATGAAAGTCATGATCGGCGCCTTGATCGCAGTTGGCGCATTCGCCTTCAGTGCAGATGCCGCGCTTGCCGCTTCAGGCAAGGCAAATCAGAAGATCCGGCAGGAAATCTACCATCAGCCGAAGTCCGGCCCCGTGATGTCCGATGCGCTCTTCGGAAAGCTGCGCAGGGACGACCAACCGGCGCCTGCGACGCAGTCGAAGGCAGCGACATTCAAGAAAGCGCCGAAGACCGGCAACTGACCGAATTCATCGGCCGCCCTTCGGGGCGGCCGAGCCTTTTGTGGCCGCGCCCGGCGATCCGCTCTAATGTCGGATCATGAGCGGCGAACATCATCACCACGATCGCTGGAAGCACGATGGCGTGCGCGTCATCAAAGGCGATCAGCTCGATCCGAACACGGCGCAGACGCCCGGAATGTTCCGGCAGGCGGCGATCAATCATGCCCGTGTCGGCGCGCAGAAGATCTGGGCCGGCACGGTCACGATCGAGCCGAACGCCAAGACCGGCGTTCATCATCACGGCGAACTGGAAAGCGTGATCTTCGTCATCCGCGGCAGAGCGCGGATGCGCTGGGGCGACCGCCTGGAATATGTGGCGGAAGCGGGGGCGGGCGATTTCATCTTCGTCCCGCCCTTCGTGCCGCATCAGGAGATCAATGCCGACCCGGCCGAGCCGCTGGAATGCGTGCTCGTGCGTTCAGACAACGAGGCGGTGGTGGTGAACATCACCGACGTCGATCCGGTCGAGAAACCGGAAGAGGTCTACTGGGTCGATCCGATCCATAAGAAGCCGTGACTGCTCAGTCGCGATCCGGCCACTTGGCGCTGTCGTCGAAATCGCGGTCGTCGTTCCAATGATCCTCGCTGCCTCGGGTCACGGTCGAGAAGCGCGCCACACGGCTGGAGCCCTGCAGGCTGTCAACCGGCGGCGGAGCGGAGGTGGCGGCGCGGCCCTCCTCGGCGGAGGCGGACTGGGGCGTATGAGAGCCGACAACGCCGAGGAAGATCAGGGCGATGAAAGCGAATAGCATGAGGTCGGCCGCGAAAATGGCTCGCAGGCTGAAGCCCTGCATGAAGCTACTCGGGACGTAGGAAAGGTCATCCTTTTTGCAGGAGGCCGAAACGATGTCTTGGCAGTTGCCGGAATCGGGTTTCACTCTGGATACTCGTTGAAGGGTGGGTCTGCGACTGATGCCGAAAGGCGGATCTAACGATCGCGGTGGCTTCGGCGTGACGCGAATATGGGGGCTCGTCGCCGAATTGTAATGACTACTATAAAATAGTATTATTTGCGGACCGGCAGCCGACCGATCATGTTGGCGCCATTCCGGAAATTCCCGTCTTCCGCGCCGGCCGTGCGCGGCTCATCCCGACTCAGGACTGAAATGCTCGAATATCGTCGTTTGGGGCGCACCGATCTCATGGTGTCGTCGATCATGCTTGGCACCATGACCTGGGGTCAGCAGAACACCGAGGCCGAAGGCCACGAACAACTCGATTACGCTCTCGCGCAGGGCATCAATTTCATCGACACCGCTGAGCTCTACGCCATTCCGCCGCGCGCGGAGACGGCTGGCTCGACCGAGCGCATCATCGGCACCTGGCTGAAGGCGCGTGGCGGCCGCGACAAGGTGATCATCGCCACCAAGGTCGCCGGCCGCAGCGGCATGACCTGGATCCGCGACGGCCAGAACACCAAGCTCGACCGCGCCAACATCACGGCCGCCATCGAGGGATCGCTGATGCGGTTGCAGACCGATTATGTCGATCTCTATCAGCTCCATTGGCCGGATCGGGCGGTCCCGATGTTCCTCGACGCGGACAATGTGTTCCGCAGCCCGCCGCCGGTGCCGGACGAGGTGCCGATCGAGGAGACGCTCGGCGTGCTCGACGATCTCGTGAAGGCCGGCAAGATTCGCCATGTCGGCCTCTCGAACGAGACGGCGTGGGGCACCGCTCGCTTTCTCCAGGCATCGGAGCTCGGCCGCGGGCCGCGCATGATGAGCGTGCAGAACGCCTACAACCTTGTGAACCGGCAATACGAGACCGCGCTCGCCGAGTTCGCCGGCCGCGAACAGGTCGGGCTACTGGCCTATTCGCCATTGGCTCAGGGCTATCTGACCGGCAAGTACCAGGGCGGCGCTCGTCCGCCGGGGGCCCGCACGACCCTGTTCGACCGCGGCCAGCGTTATGAGCGTCCGCGCGTGGCGGAGGCGATCGACGAATATTTGAGGATCGCGAAGGATTTCGGCCTGGATCCCGCGCAGATGGCGCTCGCCTTCGTGACATCGCGGAGCTTCGTGACGTCGAACATCATCGGCGCGACGACGATGGTACAGCTGAGGACCGATATCGGTTCGCTCGACGTGACGATCACACCGGAGATCGAGAAGCGGATCGACGCGGTGCATCGCGCTTACACGAACCCGGCTCCATAAGATTCAGCGCCAGCGGGCCTTCATCGCGATCAGACCGAGATAGAGCGACGTGCCGACGGCGTTGGCTCCGATGATGATCGAGTCGGCCTTCAGTACGCCATAAAGCACCCAGGCCGAAAGCCCGCAGGCCTGGATGACGAGCATGCGCCAGCTGAGATCGCCGGTCGATCTCGTGCGCCAGGCCTTCAAAACCTGCGGCACGGCGGCCGAGGTCGTGACGAAGGCCGCGACGAGGCCGACGATCGATGTAAGCGAACCGTCCATATGGCTCGAACGGAGCCGGCGAGCGGACGTTCCAGACAAAGAAAACGCCCGGCTTTTGACCGGGCGTTTCGCTCATTGGGCCGGCTGGTTCTGCGGTGGCGGCGCCGGGAACTGGAGCGGTGGCAGGCCGAGTTCCGGTTGCGCGGGCTGAGGCTGGGTCGGAGCGGGCGCGCCCTCCTGCGGCGGCATTCCGAGCGGCGGAAGGCCGAGAGGGTTGTTCTCGCTGCCCTGCTGCTGCGGCGCAGGCATGCCCAGAGGAGGCAGGCCGAGCGGGTTGTCGCCGGCCGGCGCCTGCATCGGCGGCAGGGTGATGCCGCCCGGCTGGGCCGGAGCGGACTGCTCCGTGGGCGCGGGCGGCGGATCCGACTTGTAGCGCATCACCATGCCGGGGAAGGCAATGGTCAGTCCGACCATGATCAACTGGATGCAAACGAACGGGATCGCGCCCTGATAAATCTCACCGGTGGTGACGCCGCGGATCTGATTGCCGGTGACCTTGTCCTTGAACCAGCCCTTCGGCGCGACCGAGCGCAGATAGAACAGCGCGAAGCCGAACGGCGGATGCATGAAGGAGGTCTGCATGTTGATGCCGAGCAGCACGCCGAACCAGATCAGGTCGATGCCCTGCTTCTCCGCGATCGGCCCAAGCAGCGGGACGAGGATGAAAGCCAGCTCGAAGAAATCGAGGAAGAAGGCCAGCACGAAGACGAGGATATTAACGACGATCAGGAAGCCAACCTCGCCGCCGGGCACGCTGGTCAGCAGCTCCTCGACCCAGATATGACCGTTGACGCCATAGAAGGTCAGCGAGAACACGCGGGCGCCGACCAGGATGAAGATGACGAAGGCCGAGAGCTTGGTCGTCGACTCCATCGCCTGGATCATCAGGCCGCCAGTAAGGCGCCTTTTGGAGAACGCCAGCAGGAGTGCGCCGACGGCGCCCATGGCACCGCCTTCGGTCGGCGTGGCGATGCCGAGGAAGATCGTGCCGAGGACGAGGAAGATCAGCGCCAGCGGAGGGACGAGGACGATGATGACCTGCTGCGCCAGATAGGACAGCAGATTGAGCTTCATCGTCTTGTTCAGGGCGGCAACGGCGTAGACGAGCAGCGTCGCGACCGTTGCGCCCCAGATCGATGCGCCTTGTTCTACATGCGGTTGGATCAGAAGGTCGACGGCAACGGCGATCGCTACGCCGGTCAAAAGCGTGACGAAAAGCGAAGTCACGCCGGAACCCAGCGTCCGCGACTCGATCGGCAAGGCCGGGGCGGCGTTCGGCCAGATCATCGTGACCAGGAAGATGTAGCTGACATACAGGCCGGTCAGGATGAGGCCGGGAACGATCGCGCCCGCATACATGTCGCCCACCGAGCGGCCGAGCTGGTCGGCGAGGACGATCAGTACGAGCGAAGGCGGAATGATCTGCGCCAGAGTGCCGGAGGCCGCGATGACGCCTGATGCGAGGCGGCGGTCATAGCCGTAGCGCAGCATGATCGGCAACGAGATCAGGCCCATGGCGATGACGGACGCCGCAACCACGCCCGTCGTGGCGGCAAGCAGCGCACCGACGAAGATCACTGCATAGGCAAGGCCGCCGCGCAGCGGGCCGAACAACTGGCCGATCGTGTCGAGCAGGTCCTCGGCCATGCCCGATCGTTCGAGGATCAAGCCCATGAAAGTGAAGAACGGGATCGCAAGCAGCGTCTCGTTCGCCATGATGCCGCCGAAGATGCGGTCGGGCAGGGCGCCGAGGAGCGGCCAGAAAAGGTTGATCTCGCCGGACGAATAGGGGGCGAGCTCGACGCCGATGACGAAGAATAGGAGGCCGTTTGCGGCAAGGGAGAACGCGACTGGATAGCCGAGCAGAAGGAAGACAACCAACGACGCGAACATGATCGGCGCGAGGTTGTGGGCGATGAGTTCGATCACGGGCGGATCTCCTCGGCGTCGGCGCGGACGTCGTCCGGAACGAGCCTCGCGATCTCATCCTCGACGGGATCGGAATGGTGGAGCGGCGTATCGTCCTCGACGCCGGCGAACATGATCGCGGCGCGCTTGATCAGTTCGGACAGGCCTTGGGCGAAGAGCAGGAGGAAGCCGGCGAGGAGCAGCGCCTTGGCTGGCCAGACGATCAGGCCGCCGGCATTCGGCGAATATTCCTGGCTTGAATAAGACAGCCGCACATAGGGGACGAGCAGCCAGATCATCAGTCCGATGAACGGCAAGAGCATCAGGATATGGCCGAGCAGATCTATCCAGTCGCGCGTGCGGCGCGACAGCCGGCTCGAGACGATGTCGACGCGGATGTGCTCGTTCGACTGCAGTGTCCAGGCGGCGGCGAGCATGAAGATCGCGCCGAAGAGATACCACTGGATTTCGAGCCAGCCGTTAGAGGAGATATTGAACGCCTTGCGGACGACGGCATTGCCGGCGCTGATCAGTACGACGATCAGGATCAGCCATGAGGCCGCGCGGCCGACCAGTTTGTTCACGCGGTCGATGCCACGCGACAGCGCGAGTAGCGCGCCCATGTGATTGCCCTCCTCGGAACGGTCTTTCGAATGAAAGAGGGCGACGCACGATGGCGCCGCCCCGGGGATCTGCCGATCAGCCGTTCTGCGGCTTCAGCGAACCGTCGCGCTGGCGCAGCATCATGAAGGTGTCGAACGTGTATTCGGCGACCTGCTGCCAGAGATAGGTCTGGGCGCGGAACTCGACCATCGAGTCATAAATCTTCTTGAACGGCGCGTTCGTCGCGTTGATGCCCTTATAGACTTCCTGGGCTGCGGCGAAGGAGGCGTTCATCACGTCCTGGGGGAACGGCCGAAGCTGCGCGCCGGCAGCGACGAGGCGATTGAGCGCGGCCGGGTTCTTGTAGTCGTACTCGGAGAGCATTTCGAGCGTCGACGCCTTCGCGGCGGTCGAAAGCAGGCTCTGATAGTTCTTCGGCAGCGAGTTCCACTGCTCGTTGTTGATGAAGAAGTTGAGCGCGAGGTTACCTTCCCACCAGCCGGGATAGTAGTAGAACGGCGCGACCTTCACGAAGCCGAGCTTCTCGTCGTCATAGGGGCCGATCCATTCCGCGGCGTCGATCGTGCCGCGCTCGAGCGCCGGATAGATATCGCCGCCCGCGACCTGCTGCGGAACGACGCCGAGCTTGCCCATGACCTGGCCGGCGAGGCCGGCGATGCGCATCTTCACGCCGTTGAGGTCCGCGACGGTCTTAATCTCCTTGCGGAACCAGCCGCCCATCTGGGTGCCGGTGTTGCCGCCCTGGATGTAATGCAGGCCCTGCGGGTTGAAGTATTCGTTCAGGAGGTCGTTGCCACCGCCGTAATTGAGCCAGGCGTGCATGCCGCGCGCATTGAGGCCGAACGGAACGGTCGCGCCGAGCGCCCAGGTCGGATCCTTGCCGACATAATAATAGGCGGCGGTGTGGCACATCTGGACCGTGCCATTCATCACCGCGTCGGCGGCCTGGAGACCGGGAACGATCTCGCCCGCGGCGAAGACCTGGATGTCGAAATTGCCGTCCGTCGCCTCGCGGACGAAGGTCGCAAGGTCGGTCGCGCCACCGTAGATCGTGTCGAGCGACTTCGGGAAGGATGACGTGCAGCGCCACTGAATCTTCGGAGCCGACTGCGCGATGGCCGGGGCCGCGAGTGCGGCGCTGCCGAGCGCGCCCGCTGCGCCGGTCGTGATGAGACTGCGACGACTGATCATACTGGTCCTCCCTGGATGTTTTTCGTTCGGTACCCGCACGGTGAACGATGCGAGCCCCCGTGCTGCCGTGGACGGCTTCTCGCGTCAAGGCGTGAAAACCGCATTCTTTATGCAATTCATTGTCGCGGCGCGCGTCTACGTTGAACCGGTGGCGGGGCATGCAACTTTGGTCGTACTAAGTGACAATGCTGATTTCGATCAAACGACTGGGGGCGTAAGTTCACAGACGTACCGTCCTGGAGCCCGATCATTCTCCACGTCCTGCCCCATCGCGCTCCGTGCGGGGTCTGCCTCGATTGCGATGTGCGGACGCGTGCCGTCTGCGCGGCTTTGGGCGATGACGAGGTCGGTGCGATCGAGAGCATCATGACCTCGGCCTCCGTCGAGGCGAATCAGATCCTGGTCGACGAGGGCGAACCGCGCCGGCGGGTCTATACCCTGACCTCGGGCATGCTGCGGCTGTCGATCGCGCTGCCGGACGGGCGGCGGCAGATCACAGGCTTCCTCGTGCCCGGCGATTATCTCGGCCTCGCCGATGAAGGGGAGTATTCGCAGACCGCCGAGGCGGTGGTCGCGTCGAAGCTCTGTGCATTCCCCGTGCGCGAGATGGAAGGCCTTCAAGACCGGTTTCCACGCCTTAAAGACCGTCTCCATCGGATGACCAGGCTGGCTCTGCGGCGAGCGCGCGACAGCCAGATGGTGCTGGGGCGTCTCACTCCGGTCGAAAAGCTCGCGAGCTTCCTCCTGATGTTCTCGGCCCGCGCCGCCGAGAACGGACTGCCTGACAATCCGCTCCTCCTGCCGATGAGCCGTACCGACATCGCGGACTATCTCGGCCTGACGATCGAGACCGTGAGCCGGAGCTTCACCAAGTTGAAGACGCGGGGCGTAATCCGGCTGCCGGAACCGCAGATCGTCGAGATCGCGGACAGGACGGCGCTCGAAGGGATCAGCGGGATCGTCCTGCACGCCTGACGGCGTTGATCGCGATCAATGCGGGGTCGCCAGGGCGGGCGCTCTCTCCCCACGCAACAGGAGAAGAGCCATGCCTCTCGAAACTATCGTCGTTCTCAGTGCGGTTGTCAGCGTTTTCGGATTTTTCGCCTTCGTGCTGGAGTTCGCATGCCGGCAATCGGCGCAGGCGCGGGCGGAAAAGGCCGCCCGCCACAGTCTGCTTCAGCCAGCCGAGTGATCAGGCGAGGGACGGGTTGTCGAGCTCGTCCTGGGATTTCGGCCTGATGTCCATGGACTGACCGTGCCAGAGGATTTCACCCGCGAGCCAGCCCCGCATCCAAACGGCGGGGATCATGAAATCCCGCGCAAGCATAGCGACGGGCTGAAGCGGTGAGGTGTGCCAACCCTTGCGAGCGGCGAGCGCCATTTCCGGCACGTAGTTCACCAGCATGACAGCCGCAGCGGCAGCCGGGACGCTCACTCCGGCATTTGTCGCCGCGATCATCGCGGAGAGGATGGCGACGCCCGAGCCGATGAATATCTCCGGTACGTACAACGCCGGGAAGGTGACGCGGCGCAGGCGTGCCCAGCGGATCTGGCGGGACCAGATCTCCTTCGCGGTGCGCGAGCCGAGCGGCTGTTCGAACGGCGAATTGGCGAGATGGACATGGCGGCCGGCGCGGCGCACCAGCTTGGTCGCCGCCGCGTCCTCGGCGATCTCCGCCGCGAGCGCGCGGATGCCGCCATTGCCATCGAGGAACGGCTTGTTCCAGAGCATGCTCTTGCCCTGCGCATAGCCCTGGCCGACGCTCTCGCCGGCATATTGCCAGCGGGCCTGCAGCGTATTGAGGAAGGCGCATTCGACCTCAGCCCAGAAACCGTCGGGCCGTGAACCGATCGGCGTCGAGCAGACGAGCCCGGTATCGGGCTCCCAACTGGCGAAGAGCTGCTGGATGTAATCGGCCGGCATCAGGACGTTGGAATCGGCGAGCACGACCCAATCATTCCGCGCGGCGTCCCAGCCTTTGACGCAGTTGTTGAGCTTCGGATTCTCGCTGATGCGGTCGTCACCAGTGAGGATGCGCGCGGGGATATGAGGCACGGCCGCCATATGGCGTTCGATGACCTGGATGATCGGATCGCTGTCCTGGGCGACGCAGAAAATGAGCTCGTAATCCGGGTAATCGAGCGAGAAGGCGGATGTCAGCGTCTCGTCGGAGAACCGCTCGACACCGCGAGCGGGAATCACCACCGATACAGGCGGTATGGCGCGCGGCACCGGAAGCCGTTCGTGCCTGCTGAGCCGCATCGCGGCGAGGCTCAACGTCGTGAGATTGACGGTGGTGAGGAGGATCGAAAGGCCGGCAGTCGCAACGGTGATGCTCATCGACGTCCCCACTGAAGCGAAGACAGTTATGCGACGGCAGATGCAAGTTTTATGACACGCGCCCGAGGATATCCCGTACGGAGGGAAACGTCTTCACGAACAGGAATTTACTGGCTATAGCGGAAGGCGGGTGGCGGCCCACGCGTCTTCGTTTCGACGGAGACGAAGACAGGATTCGCTCGCGTGCAGCGCTTCTCCACCCGTGACGTCCCGGCCCGGGACCGGCTCGCCTTCGCTCATGATTTCGTCGCCCGCCACGTCGCGGGCCTGCAATTCACCCCATCCGCGGGGATCGATCTCGACTTCGATCTGTCGGCGATGATCCTGCCGTCGAACGTGACGGTGGGCGACGCGCGTTACACGCCGCTTCGGGGCGCCCGGACCCGGGAACTCCTGCAGGACGGGCGCGACAATTACCTGATGACGATCCACGAGACCGATTTCGAATGCTCGATCGTCGGCGGTCCGCCGATCAAGGTAGCGGCCGGCGACGTGATGATCGTCAATGAAGGCGTGCAGATGAATTTCGATCTGCCTTACACACTGGTGAAGGTGATTTCGCTGGAGCGGTCGCGTATGGCCGGGCTCGTGCCGCGCATCGATCTCGACCACTCCTATCACATCCCCAGAAGCGCTCCCGGTGTCTCGCTGCTCGATGGCTACGCGGCTCTGTTGCGCCGCTATCCGCCAGATTCGGACAGAGCCCGTGCGGTCTCGTCGAACCACCTCTACGATCTCGCGGCGCTGATGTTCGAGGGAGTGGTCGACGGCGGAGCCGGGCGAACCGGGGCCGGCATCAAGGCGGCGCGCCTTGAACTGGTGAAGAGGGACATTCTCGACCGGATCGCCGATCCGGAGCTCGACGCGGCAGCTGTGGCGCGGCGCCAGGGGATTTCACCGCGCTATCTCCATATGCTGTTCGAGGGTGATGGCGTGACCTTCTCTGAGTTCCTCCGGATTAACCGGCTCGATCTGGCCTATCGGCTGTTGCGGGTGACGCGGCCCGAGCGGGAGACGATCTCCTCCATCGCTTTCGATGTCGGTTTCCGCGACCTCTCCAGCTTCAACCGCGCCTTTCGGCAGCGCTACGGCGCGACGCCGTCAGACATCCGGGCGCAGGCCATGCGCGATCGCAGTTCCTGAGCCAAGTTCGCTCCATGCCGCATCTGTGCGCCTAGCGCCAAGACGCCCATCCCGGTGGGCCCTAACAAGGGCACGGGAAAAGGGGCGGCTCGATCAGGTGGGACATGAGAGAAGCCGTAATGCTGGTGTGCGCACTCGCGCTTATGGGATGTAACCAGACGACGAGTTCAACCGCACAGAAGACATCTGCCGAAACGAAGACTGCCGCAGCCGCTCCACGCGCTGTCGCCACACCGGCTGAGGCGCAGGCGGCTGCCAACCGCTGCGCCGATGCGGCTCAGCAAGCTGCGCAAGCCCAGACCAATGCGGCGATGATGGGCGGCGCGCTGTCCATGGTCGGCGGTTTCGGCGGAGTTGCCGGGCGCGGTGGCGTGATCGCTGCCCAGGCGGCATCGGTTGGCGGCTCGGTCATGCAGGCACAGGCCAACGGCCGGGCACAGGCGGCCATGACGGCGGAGTGCCAGTGATGGAATTCCGTACTGTACGTACGCTTTGTCTCGCGCTGGCTTTGGGGATTAGCCTGACGCCGGTCGCCGCCACCGCGTTGACGTCGGATGAAACCGCGAAGGTCGTCACGATCATTGAGAAGCTGCAGCCCTCGCGCGGCAAGGTCGCCTATGACGAGGGCGAGGCGGATCAATGGTTCGAGGACGATAGCGCGGAGAACGGATTGATCGGCAAGGCAGGCTTCGACCAGCAAGGCTGGAAGACCTCCTTCGACGCGGTGCTTAAGGGCTTCCTCGCGTCGATCCCTCAAGCGGAGATCGATGGTCTCCTGGAACAGGTGCGGACGCATTTCCGTCAGGCGCGGAACATGACGCCCGAGCAGCGGACCGCCGCGCTCAACCTCTACGACGAACAGGTCGCGATCATCCGCGCCCTACGTGAGGAGGGCCGCGCCTACGCGGACACCGTCCGCCCGTTCCAGGATCGCCTACGCCGCGTCGTCTCCACCAACGGAGACTGACGCCGCTGGCGGATGTGCGCGGTTTCAGCCCCGTTCGCGCACATCCGCGAAGCGCAGAGCCGGCCAGTCCTGCTTGGCCTGGTCCAGGGCCCATGCGTTACGCGCCAGATAGACGAGCGCGCCATCCCGGTCCTCGGCGACCGATGAGCGGTTCACTTCCAGGAATTTTTCGATCACGGTCTTGTCGTCGCTGGCGATCCAGCGCGCGGTGACGAAGGGCGCCTGATCATACCGGATCGGCACGCCGTATTCCTTGTCCATACGCGAGGCGAGCACGTCGAGCTGAAGCGGGCCGACGACGCCGACGATGGCCTGCGCGCCGATCAGCGGACGGAAAACCTGCGTGACGCCTTCCTCGGCCATGTCCTGAAGCGCGCGGCTGAGCTGCTTGGCCTTCATCGGGTCATCAAGCGACACGCGGCGGAGGATTTCCGGCGCGAAGTTCGGAATGCCCTCGAAGCGGATCGTCTCGCCTTCGGTCAGCGTATCGCCGACGCGGAGCATTCCATGGTTCGGGATGCCGATAATGTCGCCGGGCAGCGCCTCGTCGGCGGTCTCGCGCTCCTGGGCGAAGAAGAAGATCGGCGCGGCGATCGTAACCATGCGGTTTTCGCGAACGTGGAACAGCTTCATGCCGCGCTTGAACTTGCCAGAGCAGAGCCGGACGAAGGCGACGCGGTCGCGATGGTTCGGGTCCATGTTCGCCTGGACCTTGAACACGAAGCCGGTGACCGGCGCCTCGCTCGCCGAGACCTTGCGGCCATTGGCCGGCCGCGTGGTTGGTGGCGGCGCGAATTTTTCGAGCGCGTCGAGCAGGCGGTCGACACCGAATTCCTTTAGCGCCGAGCCGAAATAGACCGGCGAGAGATGGCCTTCGAGGAAGCTTTCGCGGTCGAACCGCGAAAGAACGCCCTCGGCGAGTTCGAGGCCCTCGATGGAGGGATTGAGGATGTGCGGCTCGACGTGAGCTTTCTCCTCAAGTTCGTGCGGATCTGAGAAGGTGAGTTCCTTCGACTGCGTGCCGCCGCGCACCTCGGGAAGAAGCGCGACCTTCTGCTCGATGTCGATCAGGCCACGGAAATCGGTGCCGAGGCCGATCGGCCAGGTCATTGGCGCGAGATCGAGCGCGAGGCCCGACGCGATGTCGTCGAGCAGGGTCAGCGGGTCGACGCCTTCGCGATCGACCTTGTTGATGAAGGTGATGATCGGGATGTCGCGAAGGCGGCAGACCTCGAACAGCTTGCGGGTCTGGCTCTCGATGCCCTTGGCCGCGTCGATGACCATGACCGCGGCGTCGACTGCCGACAGCGTCCGGTAGGTGTCTTCCGAGAAGTCTGAGTGGCCGGGCGTATCGAGCAGGTTGAAGGTGATGCCGTCGCGCTCGAACGTCATCACCGACGAGGTCACGGAGATGCCGCGCTTTTGCTCGATATCCATCCAGTCGGAGCGGGCGCGACGGCGCTCGCCACGTGCCTTCACGTCACCGGCCGCGCGGATGGCGCCGCCCGCCAGCAGCAAACGCTCGGTGAGCGTGGTCTTGCCGGCGTCGGGATGCGAGATGATCGCGAAGGTGCGGCGCGATGCGGACGGAGAAACGGATTCGGCAGTCATGGCCGCTGGGTTTGTCTCGATTGTTCGGGTTGGCGTTCACCTACCAGCCGCGGGCCGGTTTGAACAGGCGCGGGGCTACTTGCAGTAAAGTGCGTTCTTATTGCGGCCGCGCTTAGCGAGATCCAGGTGGAAATGCTCGGCGTGAGAGGGATCGGAGCCGGGGCCGAGCACCGTCGTGAACGGGCCGCAGGCCTTGCCGCGGATCTCGGTCATGAAGGCGAGGCCGGGTTCGGTCGGGTCACCGACCTTCACCGTCTTGCCGGATAGCTGCTGGAAGTAGCCTATATCGATGGCGTTCGCCTTGGCGTGCTCGCTCATCTTGGCGCCCGCGACGTGATTGCGGGGCCGGCACTGGTAGCCGCCCGTGCTCTGGAAACCCTTGATCGCCTCGCCGAGATGCTTGAGCGCCATCGGCTGAAGCGAATCCCGGACCCAGGTGACGAGCGAAGACGCGATCGCGCATTGCGTCGTTATCGGCGGATCCAGCACAACCGGCTGGCTGTCCTTCGGGCGGATCGCGATCAGTCTGATCGGAGTCAGCGCCCCGCATTCTCCCTCGGTGAGACGCGGCAGTCGTTCGAACTCGGCCTCCTTCGAGGTTTCCAGAGCGTCGCAGATCGGGTCGGGCACGGGTTCGATCGGGAATTCGACTTCCACGGTTCCCGGCGGCACTGGTGTTGGCTCTGGACCCGGCTTTTCCTTTGTCGCTTCCTCGTTCCGAGGTTCCGCCTCCGCAGGCTTCTCGACGGATTTCTCGGTCAGCGATTTCGGCTTCGGCTTCGGCTCCGGCAAGGCCGGCGGCGGCTTCAATGCGGCCGGCCTTGGCTGCGGCAAGGGGACCGCCATGGCGGCGAAAGCGAAAGTGCAAAGGAGGAGGGAGATGGTCAGCCGCAGGGTCACATCGGCACAAACGGCCGGACGGCGAAGAAGTTCACCCGAAAGAGAAGGTCAGTTGGATGCCGAGGTTTCGAACGCTGGCGTTTCGACGACCCGGGCGATATCGGACGCGAGGCGTTCGATCTCCCGTCGGAGCGCTGCCATCTCCTCGTTGTCGGCGCCGCCGCGGGCGAAGCCGTCCATCTCGACCTGCGCGACCGATAGTTGGCCGAGCAGGTTGTTTTTCTCGGCCTGCAATTCGTCGATCCTCTTCTGGAACTCGCGCTCGTTCAGATCGAGTTTCGTTAGCGCCTGAGAGAGATTGCTCTCGGTCTCGACCAACTTCTGATGGATGCTCTCCGCGCGGTCGTGCTCGTTCTTGACTGCCTCGTTGGTGCGGTTGAGCCGTTCCTGAATCTCCTCGGCTGCCTGGCGGGCTGCCGCGAGCTGGCGTTCGAGGTTCGCGATGACCTGGCTGGACTGGGCGCTCTGACTTTGCACGGTTGCGCTCTGGACCTTGCGGTCGTCGGCGAGGCGAACGAGCTCCGTGGTGTCGTCCTGAGCGATCTCCAGTTCATCGCGTGTAATGGCCAGCAGGCGTTCGGTCTCGGAGAGGCGCTGCCTCGTTGCGTTGAGTTCGGCACCGACCTTCGCGACCTCGTTTCGGGCGGCGGCCTCGCGCTGCGCCCAGTCCGCGATCGCGGCGCGATCGGTCTCGATCTGCGCCTTCATGTCGAGGATGTCCTGATTGCGCCGGCCGACATCGGCCATGCTGGCTGTCATCCGCTCGCGCATGATGTTGGCCTGGCGCTCAAGTCGGCGATGCTCGACGGCAAGCTGGGCGCGAACGAGGTCGCGAGACGCGACGATCTCGTCACGGGACAGGGGCAGGCGCCGCATGATGCGATGCGTCGTCAGCCGCACGGCGCGGTTCCAGAGCGCGCGGCCAAAGAACAGCGCGACGAGGCTCGCGGTCAGAAAGCCGAGCGCGGCGTATAGAAGCGGCTCGACCATCACGAAGCCCGATTTCGCCTAGCGGAGAGGGCCATATGCCATGCACGGCCTGCCGCCGCCAGTGTTCAGTGGCGACAGACCGTCATGAATTCGTCAGAAGGGATTCCAGGTCGCGGACGGCGTGAACTTCAGATAGCCGACATTGACGCCGAAACGGGCGCCGACGCCCGACTGGATCGGCACCAGCACGATGTTGTCGATCGTCAGTGCCGTCATGCCGAAGCCGCCAACGAGATAGGCGGAGCCGTTAATGCCGCCATAGCGCCTGAAGATCGCGCGTGGACCGGGGAGGTTGTAGACGAGGATCATCGTCCGGGCGCCCTCGCCGCCGAAGTCGAAGCCGAGCGACGGCCCCTGCCAGTAGACCCGGCTTTCGCCCTCGGTCTTCATGTAGAGCTTGCCCTCGCCGTAGCGCAGGCCCGCGCCGATCGCGCCCGAGCCCTCCTGGCCGAGGATATAGCCGTTCGGTCGACCCCATTGCTGGCCGGCGCGCTCGACGAGCATCGCCAGCTCTCGCGAGACGGTGCCGAAGAATTTATGACCTCTCGAGACGATCTCGTCCGCCGAATAGGTGCCGGCGCGTTGCGAGGTTTCATACTGCGCAGCGGCGGGCGAGGCGGCCAGGCCGGCCAAGGCGAGCGAGAAAGCGGCAAACAGCAGGCGGGCAGCGGAGGTTAGCGGCATCTCACTCAGATCCCCGGCGAGTGGTTGAAGTGCGCAAGTGATTCGCGGAGCGCGAATGCACCGACTTTTGAACGAAACTGTGACCGAGCAAAGGCCGTCTTTCCCGCCATCAACGGGGCGGCTGGCCCCACACGACGAACGGGCCGTTGCGAAAGTCCTGCTCGACCTTGCCGTAGCCGAGGAGCTCGCCCTCCGGCGTCAGGACCGAGCCGCCCGCGGCAACGACCAGCGCCTCTCCCGCGGCGGTATCCCATTCCATGGTCGGACCGAAACGGACGTAAAGATCGGCCGATCCCTCCGCGACGAGACCGAATTTGTAGGCCGAGCCGAGGCGCTCTCGTTTCTCGATCGCCATCATGTCGAGGAAGGCCTCGGTCATCGGATCGTTATACCCGCGACTTGTCAGGGCGACGGGCAAGGCGGGCTGGGCACGGGTCGCGATCGGCGTGAAGCCGTGCTTGTCGGGAAGAGTGCCGGGTTCGGCAAGCGCTCGCTGCGCGCCACCGCCGGGCACGCCCCGATAGAACCTGCCGAGAGCGGGGACCGCGAGAATGCCGAGCGCCGGGCGTCCCGCGATGACGAGGCCGATATTCACCGTGTATTCGGGGCGGCCGGCGACATATTCGCGGGTTCCGTCGAGGGGATCGATGACAAGGAAGGTTCCGCTGGTTTCGGCATATTGGCCGCACGAGGCGCTTTCCTCGGCCAGGACCGGAACGCCGGGCAGGATGAGGCCGAGCCCGCGCATCAACATTTCCTCGGCCTGCACGTCTGCATTGGTGACAGGTGAGGCGTCCGCCTTCGAGCGGACCTCGAACCCGGTCTTCGACAGGCTGAGTATGAGGCGGCCGGCTTCGGCGGCGAGTTCGGTTAACGGGATGGCGAGCGAAACGAGCTCTTTGGTTCCGCCGGACAAAGACGACAATCTGATCTCCGAAGCCTTGTGTGAAGCTGGAGCGTTTACCTGCGAAGGGCGCTTGAGGCGAATCTCTGCGATTGTGTATCACGCCTTGGACGCTCGGTCGGCCGGATGCCGCCGCTCGCTTGGAGGCCACAATGACAGAGCCGGTCGAACTCGACGCCCTGGATCTCGCCGCGCTGATTTCCAGCCGTTTGTGCCACGACGTCATCAGCCCGGTCGGCGCGATCGTCAACGGGCTTGAAGTGCTGGAGGAGGAGAAGGACCCGCAGATGCGGGAATTCGCCATCGACCTCGTCCGAAAGAGCGCCCAACAAGCCTCAGCCAGGCTTCAATTCGCCCGTCTGGCGTTCGGTGCCGCCGGCTCCGCTGGTGCGATGATCGACGTCGCCGATGCGGAGCAGGTGGCTCATGGATTCATCAAGGACAGCAAAGCTGAACTGGAGTGGAGCGCACCCCGTGTCCTCCTGCCGAAGAACAAGGTGAAGCTGCTGCTGAACCTGGTCGTCATCGCGCATACGACGATCCCGCGCGGTGGCCTGATGAAGGTGTCCGTCGAGGGAAACGAGCCGGACACTCTGATCCGCATCGTCACGACCGGCCAGATGGCGCGCGTTCCCGCGGGCGTTCAGGATCTGATCAGCGGCCAGCCGCATGAGGACCGCATCGACGCGCACGTGATCCAGCCGTTCTATACAGGCCTCGTTGCCCGGGCATCAAACATGGATGTCGAGATGTCGGTAGACGAGGGCTCGGTGACTATCATCGCCTCGCCGTCAGCAGCTCCGGCAGCTGCTTAACCGAGCATTAACCATAAAGCGACTTAGCCCATAAGCTGTTCGGAACCTGATTGCTTTGTTCCGCCCCTCAACCCGGCGGTAACCCTTTGCCGTTTACCAATTCGACCCAAGGGAATTGCACGACCACTTCGTGCCTCGGGGGTCTTTATGGACGATCTGCTTCGCGAATTTCTGACGGAAACCAGCGAGTCTCTGGACGTCATCGACATCGAACTCGTCAAGTTCGAGCAGGATCCAAACAACGCGAAGATCCTCGATAACATCTTCCGCCTGGTCCACACGATCAAAGGCACCTGCGGCTTCCTCGGCCTCCCCCGCCTTGAGGCGATCGCCCACGCCGCCGAAACGCTGATGGGCAAGTTCCGGGACGGCGCCCGGGTCAACACACAAGCGGTGACGCTGATCCTGGCCTCGATCGACCGCATCAAGGAAATCCTCGGCGAGCTCGAGCGCACCGAAGCCGAGCCCGAAGGCGAAGACCGGGACATCATTTCCCAGCTCGAGGCGATGTCGGAAGCCGCCGGCAAGGCGCCCGTCGCTGAGGCTCCGCCCGAGCCAGTACTAACGGTAGCGACCCCCGAACGCGAGTTGCGTCCGGGCGAGGTCTCCGAAGAAGAACTCGAAAAGGCGTTCCGTGAGACGCCTGGTCCGGATATGAGCAAACCGGCCAAGCCGACCGCCAAGGAACCGGAACGCGAGCTGCGTCCGGGCGAAGTCTCCGAAGAGGAGCTCGAAAAGGCATTCCGCGAGACGCCCGGCCCGGATCTTTCCGCGCCGCCCGCTCCGGCTCAGGTCGCCGTTGTCCTGGAGAAGAAGGTCGAGCAGCCGAAGGCCGAGGCGAAGCCCGCTCCTGCCGCCAAGAAGCCAGCTGCTCCGGCAGCCGCGAACGACGATGACGGCTCGAAGAGCGAGGGCTCGATCGCCTCGCAGTCGATCCGCGTCGGCGTCGACACGCTCGAACATCTAATGACCATGGTCTCGGAACTGGTGCTGACCCGCAACCAGCTCCTCGAGATCGTCCGTCACCACGAAGAGTCCGAATTCAAGATGCCGCTGCAGCGGCTGTCCAACGTGACGGCCGAGCTGCAGGAAGGCGTGATGAAGACGCGCATGCAGCCGATCGGCAACGCCTGGCAGAAGCTGCCGCGCGTCATCCGCGATCTCAGCCAGGAACTCGGCAAGAAGATCGAACTCGACATGCATGGCGCCGAGACCGAACTCGACCGCCAGATTCTCGACATCATCAAGGATCCGCTGACGCACATGGTGCGCAACTCGGCCGACCACGGCCTTGAGAGCACCGAAGACCGCAAGATGGCGGGCAAGCCCGACAAGGGCACGATCCGCCTGTCGGCCTTCCACGAAGGCGGTCACATCATCATCGAGATCGCCGATGACGGTCGCGGCCTGAACACCGACCGCATCAAGAGAAAGGCCCTCGAAAACGGCCTGGCGACCGAAGCCGAGCTCGACAAGATGAGCGAGGCCCAAGTCCACAAGTTCATCTTCCATCCGGGCTTCTCGACCGCCGCCGCGGTCACCAGTGTGTCCGGCCGTGGCGTCGGCATGGACGTCGTGAAGACGAACATCGACCTGATCGGCGGCACGATCGACCTGAAGTCGGTCGCCGGCGAGGGCACGACCTTCACCATCAAGATCCCGCTGACGCTGGCGATCGTCCCGGCGCTGATCGTCGAGGTCGCGGGCAACCGCTTCGCGATCCCGCAGATGGCGGTGGTCGAACTCGTCCGTGCCAATGCCCAGTCCGAGCACAAGATCGAGCACATCAAGGACACCCCGGTCCTTCGCCTTCGCAACAAGCTTCTGCCGCTGATCCACCTTCGCAAGATGCTGAAGATCGAGGACGGCACGACGCCGGACGAGAACTCCGGCTTCATTGTCGTCAGCCAGGTCGGCTCGCGCACGTTCGGCATCGTGGTCGACGGCGTCTTCCATACCGAGGAAATCGTCGTGAAGCCGATGGCTTCGCGGCTCCGCCACATCACCATGTTCTCGGGCACGACCATTCTGGGCGACGGCTCGGTGATCATGATCATCGACCCGAACGGCATCGCCTCGGCGGTCGGCAGCGAAGCGACGAGCCCGGCCTTCGCCGCGCAGGATCCGGTCGAACAGATCCTGTCGACGTCGAGCCAAACGCTGTCGATGCTGGTTTTCCGCTCCGGCAATCCCGAGCTCAAGGCGGTCCCGCTCTCGCTCGTCACCCGCCTCGAAGAGGTCGACGTGTCGAAGATCGAGGTCTCGAACGGCCGTCACCTCGTCCAGTATCGCGGCAACCTGATGCCGCTGATCCCGGTCAGCGACGAAACGCAGATCCGCTCCGAAGGCAGCCAGCCGCTTCTGGTCTTCGCTGACGACCAGCGCTCGATGGCACTCGTTGTCGACGAGATCGTCGACATCGTCGAGGACCGCCTCGACATCCAGGTCGCGTCGAGCCGGCCGGGTATCCTCGGTTCCGCCGTGGTCAAGGGCAATGCGACCGAGATCATCGACGTCGCGCACTACCTGCCGCTCGCCTTCGAGGACTGGCTGTTCCGCAAGGAGATGGGCTCCGAGCCGGCGACGCGCCACCTGCTCTTCGTCGACGACAGCGCCTTCTTCCGCAACATGCTGACGCCGGTGCTCCGCGCCGCGGGCTATGACGTCACGACCGCCGCCAGCGGTGAGGACGCGCTCGCGATGCTGAAGGCAGGCCGCAAGTTCGACCTCGTGGTCTCCGACATCGAGATGCCGGAAATGAGCGGCTTCGACCTCGCCGAGGCGGTGAGGGCGGACGAAAACCACAGCAAGGTGCCGATCATCGCCCTGTCGTCGCTGTCCTCGCCATCCGCGATCGAACGCGGCCGTCAGGCGGGCTTCGACGATTACATCGCCAAGTTTGACCGGCCGGGTCTGATCGCGGCCCTCAAGGAAACCAAGACGCAGGAGGCCGCATGAGTACCGTTGGCTCCAAGGAAGACGAATTCATCGAATACGTCACGGTCGAGATCGGCGAACAGCTGTTCGGCCTGCCGATCCATCGTGTCCAGGACGTCTTTTCTCCGGACCAGCTGACCCGGGTGCCCCTCGCGCCGCAGGAAGTTGCGGGCGTGCTGAACCTGCGTGGCCGCATCGTCACTGCGATCGACATGCGCATCCGCCTCGGCCTGCCGCCGAAGCATTCCGACAAGCCTCCGATGGCCGTCGGCATCGACTATGCCGGCGAGGCCTATGGCCTGCTGATCGACGCTGTCGGTGAAGTGATGAAGCTGCCGGTCGCGGGGCGCGAGCCCAAGCCGGCAAACCTCGACCCGCGCTGGGCGACAATCTCGGAAGGCGTTCACCGTTTGGAAGGACAACTTCTGGTTATCTTGGACGTCGAGCAAACTCTCGCCCAGGGCCGCGAAGCGATCGCCGCTTAATTGCCCGTCAGCGAAGAAGGAAGGCCGTGATGAAGACGTGCTTGGTGGTTGATGATTCCAGTGTGATCCGGAAGGTCGCGCGCCGGATTCTCGAAAAGTTCGACTTCCGCATCACCGAAGCCGAGGACGGCCATCAGGCGGTCGAACTCGTCCAGCAGGAAATGCCCGACGCGATCCTGCTCGATTGGAACATGCCGGTGATGGACGGTTACGAGTTCCTTCGCGAGCTGCGCGCCATGCCGGGCGGAGACGTGCCGAAAGTGGTGTTCTGCACCACCGAGAACGACGTCGCCCATATCGCAAAGGCGCTCCGCGCCGGCGCGAACGAATACATCATGAAGCCGTTCGACAAGGACATCGTCGAGGCGAAATTCCACGAGGTCGGTCTCATCTGAGATCGCCATTTCCTTCCTTGTGTCGTGAGTCCGAGTCGCATGCCCAGTGCCGCGTTCGCCAAAGTTACGGACTCCGCCCACCCGATCCGGGTGATGATCGTCGATGACTCGCTCGTTGTGCGCGGCATCGTCTCTCGCTGGCTGCAGGAAGAGAGCGATTTCGAGGTCGTAGCGACCCATCGCTCTGCCAAGAATGCGCTCGAGGATCTCGAGCGCTCCTTGCCGGATGTCGTCATTCTCGACATCGAGATGCCGGATATGGACGGCGTTACCGCGCTGCCCCTGATCCTCGACAAACGCCCGCATGTCGCCGTCATCATCGCCTCCAGCCTGACCATGCGGAACGCCGAGCTGTCGATGCGCTGCCTGGCGCTCGGAGCGATGGACTGCCTGGCCAAGCCGCAATCGACCAGCGATCTCTCCGGCGGCTCCGAAGCCTTCCGTCATAACCTCGTCGAGCGTGTTCGTGCCCTTGGCACGAGAGCCGCGAAGCGTCTCGCCAACCAGGCCGCCCGGCGCGGCGGAACGTTCACCCCGGTCAGGTCCGAGCTTCGCCCGGCGACCTCGCTTCGCTCGGCGACGCCGCCCGTCGCCGCTCCCCCGCTTGCCAAAGCTCCGATCGCAGCGCCGCGTACGACGGCGGCGGCTCCCACGGAAGTCAACATCTCGAAGCGGATGAACGACCCCGTTCAGATCCGCCGCATGCCACGCATCGTTCCGAAGGCGCTCGTGATCGGGTCGTCGACCGGTGGACCGCAGGCGCTCGCCGTCGTCGTCACGGCGATAAAGAAGGTTATTCCGCGCGTGCCGGTGCTGATCACGCAGCACATGCCGCCGTCATTCACGACCATTCTCGCCGAACATCTCGGCCGCGCCGCCGAAGCGCCGTGCCATGAGCCGACGGACGGCGAATTGATCAAGGTCGGCAGGATCTATGTCGCGCCCGGCGGTTTCCACATGAAGATCGCCAATTCGCCGGCCGGCCCCGTGATCAAGATCACGGACGAGCCGCCCGTGAACTTCTGCAAGCCCGCCGTCGATCCGATGTTCAACAGCGCGCTGCAAGTTTACGGGCCTAACCTGCTTGCCGTCGTTCTGACCGGAATGGGCGCCGATGGCGCGCGTGGAGCCTTGCAAATCGCCGACGCCGGCGGAGCGGTGGTCGCACAGAATGAGGAAACCAGCGTGGTTTGGGGCATGCCCGGAGCGACGGCGCACCTCGGCGCCTGTTCGGCGATCCTGCCGCTCGACGAGATCGGACCGCAGATCGTGCGCATCGTGACGGGAGCCCAGGCATGACGCCGACAGAAGTCGATATCCTCAACCGCTTCCTGAAGGAACGCTCCGGCCTCGTTCTCGTCGGCGACAAGTCCTACCTGATCGAGAGCCGCCTCGTGCCTGTCGCAAAGAAGCACGGCCTGTCGACGCTCTCCGAGCTAATCAACAAGGTCCGCCTAGGCGGCATGCAATTGCTCGAACAAGACGTCGTCGAGGCGATGACGACCAACGAGACTTTCTTCTTCCGCGACAAGCTCCCCTTCGACCTCTTCACTGAAACGATGCTGCCGCACATGCAGAAGGCCCGGGCGATGAACCGCCGGGTCCGCATCTGGTGCGCCGCGTGCTCGACGGGGCAGGAGCCTTATTCGCTGGCGATGATCCTGTCCGAGCAGGCGGCAAGGTTCCCTGGCTGGAATTTCGAGATCATCGCGACAGACATTTCGAGCGAGGTTCTGGAGAAGGCCAAGGCCGGCCGCTTCACCCAATTCGAGGTGCAGCGCGGTTTGCCGATCCAGTTCCTGCTGAAATATTTCGAGCAGAAGGGCGAGTACTGGCACATCGCACCGGAGATCCGCCAGAAGGTGACGTTCCGTCCGATCAACCTGCTGCGCGATTTCTCGCCGCTCGGTCCGTTCGACATCGTGTTCTGCCGCAATGTCCTCATCTACTTCGATGAGACGACCAAGACGGACATCCTGAACCGCATGGCCACCTGCACGGCGCCCGACGGTTTCCTGGTGCTCGGCGCGGCCGAAACCGTGGTCGGGCTCTGCGATCGCTTCAAGGCTGTACCGGACAAGCGCGGTCTGTACGTACGCTCGATTGCCGAAGCTGGCGCAACGACCATGCCTCTGCGCTACGCCGCCAACGCCCGCTGAATTCTCGGTGGGGCAATGGCCCGCCAGAAACGAAAAAAGCCCCGCCGAAGCGGGGCTTTTTTATTGGGTGCGCGGCCGGATCAGGCGCTGGCGCGCATGTCTTCCGGAGGTTCGCGGAGAACGTAGCCGCGGCCCCACACCGTCTCGATGTAGTTCTTGCCGTCGGTCGCCGAGGCGAGCTTCTTGCGCAGCTTGCAGATGAAGACGTCGATGATCTTCAGTTCCGGCTCGTCCATGCCGCCATAGAGATGGTTGAGGAACATCTCCTTGGTGAGCGTCGTGCCCTTGCGGAGACTGAGGAGTTCGAGCATCTGGTATTCCTTACCGGTGAGGTGGACGCGCGTGCCGCCGACCTCGACCGTTTTGGTGTCCAGATTGACGACCAAGTCGCCAGTATTGATGACCGACTGGGCATGACCCTTCGAGCGGCGGACGATCGCGTGGATGCGGGCCACCAACTCGTCCTTGTGGAAGGGCTTGGTGATGTAGTCGTCGGCTCCGAAGCCGAGACCGCGAACCTTGTCCTCGATCGAAGCCAGACCCGAGAGGATCAGGATCGGCGTCTTGATCTTCGCCACCCGAAGCGACCGGAGAACCTCGTAACCCGACATGTCGGGGAGGTTCAGGTCGAGCAGGATGATGTCGTAATCGTAGAGCTTGCCGAGATCGACACCCTCTTCGCCGAGATCGGTCGTATAGACGTTGAAGCTCTCCGACTTGAGCATCAGCTCGATGCTCTGCGCGGTGGCGCTATCATCCTCAATAAGAAGCACGCGCATGTCTGTCCTCCACCGCTTCCGCGGCCGGTCTCCCCACTCCGATTCATACGCTACTGGCGAATGGTTAACAGAGTTTGATTCGCACGAGCAAGCGTGAAGAATACGAGCGCATCGATTTTGCTAAGTACCTGAAACTACAAAGATATCAGCCTAGATCATGGTTAAAGCGAAACTTCAACTCAATGTCCTAAGTGACTCTGTGGACTCACAGGTTCAGCGCAAGCGACCGGGGATCTCCGTGGTTAATTCCGATGCACAATCATTAACGGCGGGCGTAAATGAACCGTTACCATCCACAGACGAATCGAAATTGGGTCTTGGTTAAATCATGAAGGGCCTGATCCAGGCAGCGCGCGACATTCCCGACCGGGAGGTTTTCGGCCGGGTCGTGGCCGTGCGCGGACTGCTGGTCGAGGTGGCCGGACCGCTCGGCATGATGGCGGTCGGCGGGCGGATCGGCATCGAGGTCGCCGAGGGGAGGGAAGTCCCCTGCGAGGTGGTGGGCTTCGCCGGCGACCGGGCACTGCTGATGCCGTTCGCAACGCTCGACGGCGTCCGGCGCGGCTGCCGGGCGCTGGTCGGCAGCGACCATGCCGGGGTCAAGCCGAGCCCGAAATGGCTCGGCCGCGTGGTCGACGCGCTCGGCCGTCCCATTGATGGAAAAGGTCCGCTGCCAGACGGCCCGCTTCTTTACCCTTTCAGAGAATCGCCACCGTCCGCACATAAACGTAAACGCGTCGGCCAGCCGCTCGACCTCGGCGTGCGGGCGCTCAATACGTTCCTGACGACGTGCCGCGGCCAGCGCATGGGCATCTTCGCGGGTTCCGGCGTCGGCAAGTCGGTGCTTCTGTCGATGCTGGCGAAATATACGAAGGCCGACGCGGCGGTGATTGGCCTCGTCGGCGAGCGCGGCCGCGAAGTGCAGGAATTCCTGCAGGACGATCTCGGCGAGGAGGGCCTGAAGCGCTCGATCGTCGTGGTCGCAACATCCGATGAGCCGGCTTTGATGCGCCGCCAGGCGGCCTATCTGACGCTGTCGCTCGCCGAATATTTCCGCGACGAGGGCAAGGACGTCCTCTGCATGATCGATTCGATCACCCGTTTCGCCATGGCGCAGCGCGAGGTCGGCCTGTCGGCGGGCGAGCCACCGACCGCCAAGGGCTATACGCCGACCGTTTTCTCGGAGCTGCCGAAGCTCTTGGAGCGCGCGGGCCCGGGCGAGAACGAGGGCACGATCACCGGCCTCTTCACAGTGCTGGTCGACGGCGACGACCACAACGAGCCGGTCGCCGACGCGGTGCGCGGCATTCTCGACGGCCATATCGTGATGGAGCGCTCGATCGCCGAGCGCGGCCGCTATCCAGCGATAAACGTGCTGAAATCGGTATCGCGAACCATGCCGCGCTCCGCCGACCCGAATTATCTGCCCTTCGTGAAGAAGGCGCGGGCGAGCATGGCGACCTATTCGGACATGGAGGAACTGATCCGGCTCGGCGCTTACAGGGCCGGATCGAGCCCGGAAGTCGACGAAGCGATCGCGCTGAACGGGCCGCTCGAAGCTTTTCTTTCGCAAGGTAAGGAAGAAGCAACGAGCTTGAGCGAAGCTTATGAAAGGCTGGCTCAAATTTTAGGGCGTTCGTGAACCGAATGCTAACCGGCCTGTGTGAAGAGTAGGCCATGAAATCGCGTGACACACTGATCCGTCTGAAGCGCTTCCAGGTCGACGAAAAGCGTCGGCAGGTAACGCAGATCGAAACGATGATCGCCGAGTTCCAGCGCATGGCTTCGGAGCTCGACCGCGAGATCGTCGCCGAACAGACCCGGGCGGGGATCAACGATCCCACGCATTTCGCCTATCCGACCTATGCCCGCGCCGCCACGCAGCGCCGCGACAACCTTCTCGAATCCGCCGAGAACATGAAGGGCCAGCTTGCCGACGCGCAGGCCGAACTGGCGGAAGCTTTCGAAGAATTGAAGAAGGTCGAATTGCTCGACGAGCGCGACCAGGCCCGCGAGCGCAACGCCGAAAACGTCCGCGACCAGCAGGCGATGGACGATATCGGCATCCAGGGACACTCCCGCCGCGCGAGCTGAATTTTTGCCCCTCTCCTGCGAAGCGGGAGAGGTCGAGTCGCCGAGGGCGATCCGGGTGAGGGTGGGCAATCGGCGCTGCGCATCGCCGCCTCCCGTCACCTCGCTCAAAGCCCGGCGTCCTTTCCGGAACGGGAGAGGGGAAACCACATCCCTGTCACATAAATCGGCGATTCTTCCGTTCGACGCAGCGGAGGACTCGAAGATGCGCGAGCAGATCCTCATCAAGCGGAGCAAGGCCGGCTGGCAGGTTCTGCGGAACGGCAAGGTGGAGGCGGACTACTCCTCCAAGGAGGACGCGATGCGGGCCGCGCTGCGATGCGCGCTCGACGCCACGCGCTCCGGCGCGCATGTGACCACGACGGTGGTGGAGCCGGCTCTACTGGCGGCCTGATTCATCGCCGCTGATGGAAGGCGAGGCGCCCGCCTTTTTGCCTATTTCAGGACCTCGATCGTCCGAAGTTCATCAGAAAGAGCGCGAACGGCTCTTTCTGCCTCGCCGGACAGTTCCTCGAGGCCGCAGCCGAACGGCACTTCAAGTCCAAGCGACTGGTTCGGATCGTTCTCCCAAACCAGCCGGACGAACGATTTCTTGACCAAAAGGTCATGCGTCAACGCGGTGATCTTGATCGACATGGCGTCCCCCGTTTCGCACGGACCATACAGGAGCAGCCGAAGCGTCGCACGCGCGGGTGGGCGAGAGGCGGACGTTCGCTTGTCGCGAGCCCTCATCAGTCCTGCGCTGCAGAATCGGCCGTCAGAGAGTCGGCAGCACTGTTCGGATATGAGCCTCGAAGGCCCGTGTTATCGGTGAGGCGCGTCTTTCGTCCATTCGAAGGATCAGCCCGATCTTCGGCAGATCAGGCAGTCCAGCAGTCTTCGAAAGGATACAGAGATCAACCGGCACGGCAGCCTTGGTCAGCACGGCGATGGCCTGTCCGGATCGAACCACCGCAAGAAGCCCGGACAGGCTACCGCTCGAATAGGCGATCTGATAGCCGCGCTTGGCCTGATCGAGCGCGGTTACGGCAGCGCGATGATCGAGCGTATCCGGATCGCCGAGTGCCAATCGGAGAGGATCGGGCCAATCCCCGCCGTCGTTCTTCGGCCCCACCCAGACGAGGTCTTCCCGGCGCAGCACCGGGCGCGGGGTATCGAGCGAAACCGAAGTCAGCGCGAGATCGAGGACGTTGCGATCCAACTGACCGACCAAGCGAGGCGTCGATGCGCAGACGACCTCTATCATCACCTGCGGATGCAGTTGCGCGAAGCTGCGCAGCAGTGCCGGCAGGAACGCATCGGCATAGTCGTCGGGACAGCCGAAGCGCAGCGTGCCGCTGAGGTTTCGGCCTGAGAGTTCCGCCAAGGCATCATCGTGGGAGCGCAGGATGCGCCGCGCATGAGTCAAAAGGCGCTCGCCGTGAACCGTCATGAAGACGCCGCGTCCCGTTCGATTGAGAAGCGGTTGGCCGACGACGTCTTCGAGGCGTTTCATCTGCATGCTGACCGCAGCCTGGCTACGGCCGATCCGCTCCGCCGCGCGGCTGAGCGCTCCCGTCTCGGCGACGATCGAGAAGCAACGGAGGAGGTCGATGTCGAGATAGGAAGCCATAACTTTTTCTGAAAGCTTAGTTCAGTTCTATAAGCTACCATGATGACGGCGGCTTCTCTACGCTCTCGGAGATTTCTGATGGAGCGGGGGCAGTCATGAGCAAAAATGCCGATCCGGACTTTTGGGCCAGAGCTCGCAAGCATCTCGTCCGGTATGGCGGCGTATTCGAGCCGCTGATCATCGAACGCGCGCAGGGCAGCTTCGTCTATGACGCTGACGGTCGGGCGATCCTCGACTTCACCTCCGGCCAGATGAGTGCGATCCTGGGACACGGCAATCCCGAGATTTCCGAGGTGGTGGCACACCATGTCGGGAACCTGGATCATCTGTTCAGCGGCATGCTGAGCCGGCCTGTGGTTGACCTTGCATCGGAACTGGCCCGCCTCGCGCCAGCGGGTCTCGAACGCTCCATGCTGCTCACGACGGGCGGCGAGGCGAACGAGGCGGCATTGCGCATGGCCAAGCTTGCGACCGGCGGCTGGGAGGTCGTGAGCTTCGCCCAGTCATGGCACGGCATGACTGCCGCTGCCGCGTCGGCGACATACAGCGCCGGCCGCAAGGGCTACGGCCCTCCCACCGTCGGTTCCTTTGCGATTCCGGTCCCCAATGCCTATCGGCCGGCTTTCGAGCGAAACGGCACGGCCGACTGGCAGGCCGAGCTCGACTACGCTTTCGCTCTGGTGGACCAGCAGTCGACGGGTAATCTTGCCGCCTTCCTCGCCGAACCGATCCTCAGTTCTGGCGGCATCATCGAGTTGCCGCCTGGTTACCTTGCCGCGCTGAAGCGGAAATGCGAGGAGCGGGGAATGCTTCTCATCCTCGATGAGGCGCAGACCGGCGTCGGTCGCACGGGTCTCATGTTTGCCTGCGAGCGGGATGGTGTCTCACCTGACATCCTCACTTTGTCCAAGACCCTCGGCGCAGGTCTTCCTCTTTCGGCCGTCGTCACGACGGCGGACATCGAAGAGCGCTGCCATGAGCGCAAGTTCCTGTTCTATACGACCCACGTCTCGGACCCGCTCCCAGCGGCGGTCGGTCTGAAAGTTCTCGAAATCGTCCAGCGCGATGGTCTCGTTGCCCGAGCCGTGGAGGCCGGGAATATGCTGCGCGGCCGGTTGGAGGCGCTGCAACAGCGGTTCGACTGCATCGGCGACGTGCGTGGCCGAGGCCTGCTCCTCGGGATGGAGATCGTGGCCGACCGCTGGAGCAAGCAACCCGCCCCTGAGCTTGGGGACAGGATCACGCGGCGTTGCATGGAACTCGGCCTCAGCATGAACATCGTGCAACTCCCCGGGATGGGGGGCGTGTTTCGCATCGCTCCGCCACTGACCGTCTCCGACGATGAAATCGATCTGGGGGTGGATATCCTCGAACGTGCGATTGCAGAGTGCGTCTGACCGCGCCGGTGCGCCGTGCGGAGGCTGCAGCTCGCGGAATATGATTATATTCCTTGACATTGATCCGGCCAACGGTATATTGGCGGCATGCCTCGTCCACGCTCCGTCGTCATCTGCCCAAAACGGTTCAAACGAGCGAAGCGTCTCTACGAGTGCGGTGCGTCCCAGCATGACGTGGCCTCGATGCTCGGCGTCTCGCAAAGCCTCGTGCAGCGGCGGATCGTAGAATGGGGCTGGACCCGGAACGAGGAATTGCCGCCGCTCGAAGTGGCGCGGCCGCTATCTCCGCCTGTGCCGAAGTTCCGGTTTGTCGACGATGAGACGGACGAGGAGCCGTTGACGGAGATGACGCCGGTTCCGGCCGGTGATCTGACCGGCCGTCTGCGGAGACTTGTCGAGCGGGAGATCGCGAGGCTTGAAGCGCGGCCGAGCTCTCCGGACGTGACGCGGGCGCTTGCGTCGCTGGCTCGGATCATCGTGCAACTCAAGGGGGACGGGCCTGAGCCGACGGACCGCACGACGAGCGAGGCTGAACCATTCGATGACCGCGACATACACCAGTTTCGGATCGACCTGGCCCGTAAGCTCGACGGGGTGCGGCTTTATTGGGAAGACAAGAAGTACAAGGAGCTGGCGGACAATCCGCCGTTTAGTGTCGGGCCGTGGGGTGGGTGAGGTTTTCTCTCTTCCCTTGCGGGAGAGAGTTCTCCTTCCCTTCATCACCGCCTGATCAACACCACGCCGCCGATCAACAGCGCGACGCCGATCATTTTCGGCAGGTCTACCGGGCGCTGGGTCAGCCCCATGATGCCGTAATGGTCGAAGGCCACCGAGGCGATCATCTGGCCGGCGATCAGGAGGGCGATGAAGGTCGCGGCGCCGAGCTGCGGGACGAGCAGGATCGCCAGGATGATGAAGGCGCCGCCGAAAGCGCCACCGCTCCATGCCCACCAAGGGATGCGGGCGATGGTCGAGGCGGAGGGGATCGGCTCGCGCATCGCGACAACGAGGATGGCCATGCAAAGAAGGCCGACGAGATAGCTGACGAAGCCCGACCACGCCGCCGAATCGAGTTCGGTCCTGAGATTGTTGTTCAGGATCTGCTGGAAGACGATGCTTCCGCCCGCGGCAGCCGCGAGCAGGCTTGGCAGCAACAGGTTGAGCATCGGGACTGTCCTCGGGTGGGGGTCAGATCGCGGCGACCGTCTTCAGCCGGGCGCGGGGATGGATTTCGGATTGCGACATCACCGCGGTCTGGCTGCGGAAGCGGTCGACGATCGAGCGGACGAAGGGGCGGATCGAGGCCGAGGTCAGCAGGACCGGGACGTCGCCGGCGCGCGCCGCGTCCTCGAACTTGTTGCGCACGAGATCGATGAAGTCGTGCAGCTTCGATGGAGCCATCGCGAGCTGGCGATCCTCGCCCTGGCCGACAATGGATTCGGCGAAGGCCTGTTCCCAGACCGGCGACAGGACGATGAGCGGCAGCACGCCGTCCGGCGCCGCGTGCTGGGCGCAGAGCTGGCGGCCGAGGCGGGAGCGGACATGCTCGGCGACCGAGGCCGGGTTGCGAGTCCAGCCGACGGCCTCGGCGATGCCTTCGAGGATCGTGCCGAGATCGCGGATCGAGACGCGCTCGGCGAGGAGGAATTGCAGCACGCGCTGGATGCCGGTGATCGAGATCTGGCCGGGGACGATGTCCTCGATGAGCTTGGCCTGCTCCTTGGGGATCTCCTTCAGGAGCTTCGAGACTTCGCCGTAGGACAGGAGCTCGGCCATGTTGGCCTTGAGGATCTCGGTCAAGTGGGTCGACATCACCGTCGGCGCGTCGACGACAGTGTAGCCGCGCACGCTCGCCTCCTCGCGCAGCGCATAATCGACCCAGGTCGCGGGCAGGCCGAAGGTCGGCTCGGTCGTGTGGTTGCCCGGAAGCTGGATCTGGCCGCCCATCGGGTCCATGCACATGAACTGGTTCGGGAACACCTGGCCCTGGCCGGCCGGGGTCTCCTTGACCTTGATGACGTAGTTGTTGGCGCCGAGGTGGACGTTGTCGAGCAGGCGCACCGAGGGCATGACGAAGCCCATGTCGGACGCGAACTGCCGGCGCAGCGCCTTGATCTGCTCGGTGAGCTTGTCCTGCCCGTCCGGGCCGTCGACGAGCGGCAGGAGGCCGTAGCCGAGCTCGATCTTGAGGTCGTCGATCCTGAGTGCTTCGGAGATCGGCTCCTCGGCCGGGGGCGCAGCCGCAGCGACTTCCTGGGCGCGCGCCTGGACGGCCTCCTGGGCGATCTTGGCGCGGTTCTTCTTGTCGGTGTTCCAGGCGAGATAGCCGGCGCCGCCGGCAAGCGCCAGGAACGGGATGGCCGGGATGCCGGGGAGAACGGCGAGCACCGCCATGACCGCCGCCGACATGCCGAGCGCTTTCGGGTAGCCGGAGAGCTGGGTCATCAGCGCCCTGTCGGCCGAACCCGAGACGCCGGCCTTGGAGACGAGGAGACCGGCCGCGGTCGAGACGATAAGCGCGGGGATCTGGCTGACGAGGCCGTCGCCGACGGTCAGCAGGGTGTAGGCCATGCCCGCTTCGCCCATCGACATGTCGTGCTGGGCGACGCCGATGATGATGCCGGCGACGACGTTGATGATGGTGATGAGCAGGCCCGCGATCGCGTCGCCTCGGACGAATTTCGAGGCACCGTCCATGGCGCCGAAGAACGAGCTTTCGTCCTCGAGGTCCTTGCGGCGCTTCTTGGCCGTCGCCTCGTCGATCAGGCCGGCCGAGAGGTCGGCATCAACCGCCATCTGCTTGCCGGGCATGGCGTCGAGGGTGAAGCGCGCCGCGACCTCGGCGATACGGCCGGAACCCTTGGTGATGACGACGAAGTTCACGATGACGAGGATCGTGAAGACGATGATGCCGATGACGAAATTGCCGCCCATCACGAATGAGCCGAAGGCTTCGATGACGTGACCGGCGGCGTCGGTGCCGTTCTGGCCGTTGGCGAGGATGAGACGGGTCGAGGCGAGGTTCAGCGCCAGCCGCATCATCGTGGCGACGAGAAGGACGGTCGGGAAGGCGGAGAATTCGAGCGGCGTCTGGATGAACAAAGCCGTCATCAGGATGAGCACCGAGAAGGTGATCGAGAAGGCCAGGAAGACGTCGAGCAGGACCGGCGGCAGCGGCAGGATGAGGACGACGAGGATCGTCAGTACGCCGATGGCGAGGCCGAGATCGCTCTTCTGCAGGAAGACCAGGAGCTCCCTGGGATTGAAGGAGAAGCCCGGTTTGCCGGCGGTTGCGGCGGTCAGGTCGGCCATTATCTCTCCGTGCGGCACAGGTCTTCTAGGCGTCGGGCCGAAGCGCGGCGTCGGGTTGGGAGCGAGAGCACGGACTTCCAAGCCTGCCTCCACGAAAGGTCCGCCGGAGAGAGGAGGCGGACAAAACGGGGCACTCGGAACACGACCTCACACAACACGAGCCGGATCGCTCCGGCAGTCACTGGGCAGAATTTGCCGGGTACGTGGTTAACGTCTGGTTACGATTTGGGCGAAGAGGCGATAGGGCCGATTTTCCGTGATCCATGTCACGAGGCGTTAAGTCCCAACGGGTAAGGAGGCACGGGGTTTAAACGGGCTGAAGTTTCGTGCGGGTGGATTTCGACTTCTATGACCGTCGGGTTCGACAGGTGCGCTGGGCGCTCGCGGGCAGCGTCCTGCTTTCGGTCGCGGCCTGGATCGCGGTCGAGATCTATCTCGGCGAGGCGCAGGGCGACGCGCACGGAATCCCTTTCCTCCTGACGCTGACCTGCGTCATCGGCCTCGGCGCCTATGCGCTGGCGCTGGTGAGCGAGCTCAAGGCGCATGCGCGCACCCATCAGCGCCAGAGCGCGGAGAACATCGATCTTGCCCGCCGCGACCGGCTGACCGGCCTCCTCAACCGCGCGACCTTTATCGATACGGTGCATGAACAGGTGCGCCATGCGCGGGCCGGTCGTCCCTGCGCGCTGTTCCTGCTGGATCTCGACCGCTTCAAGCCGATGAACGACATGTTCGGCCATGCGTTTGGCGATGCGGTGCTGGCGCGTGTCGGCAAGGTGCTGATCCGCGAGGTCGGCGCCGACAACGCCGGCCGGCTCGGCGGCGACGAATTCGGCTTCGTGCTGAACGGGCCGATCTCGAAATCGACCTGCGAGTCGGTCGCGGTGCGGGTGCTCGACGCTCTGCACGAAGTGACGATGATCGAGGGCCGCACGGTGCAGATCGAGGGCTCGATCGGCATTTCCTGGAGCCCGGAGCACGATGTCGACCGGCTCGACCTGATGGCCTGCGCCGACCTCGCGCTCTATCGCGCCAAGAGCGGCGGCCGCGGCCGGGTCGAGAGCTTCGACCGCATGCTGATGCAGGACGAGACCTACCGGCGCGGGCTGGAGCGGGAACTGCGCGGCGCGATCCTGATGGACGAGCTGGAAGTGCATTACCAGCCGATCGTCGATTCCGGTTCCAAGCAGATCTATGCGCTGGAAGCCCTGGTCCGCTGGCGCCACCCGGTGCGCGGCTATATCCCGCCGTCGGAGTTCATCCCGATCGCCGAGCGGACCTCGCTGATCGAGCAACTCGGCCTCTGGGTGCTGCGGAAGATCTGCGAAGACGCCGCGCAATGGCCGGACCTCGTCATCGGCATCAACGTCTCGCCGGCGCAGCTCAAGCGGCGCGATTTCCTGGCCAAGATCAACGCAGTCCTGGACGAGACCGGCTGCGATGCGTCGCGCCTCGCGATCGAGATCACCGAGGGCCTCCTGATGGACGGTTCGAGCGAGCAGATCGCGCAGCTCCATGCGATCCGCAAACGCGGCTTCTCGCTCTGGCTCGACGATTTCGGCGCCGGCCATTCCGGCCTGACCTATCTGCGCGATTTCCCGATCGACCTGATCAAGATCGACAAGAGCTTCGTCCAGGACATGCGCAGCTCCGAGAACAACCGCCTGTTCGTCTCGACCATCGCCCAGCTCGGGCGCGGCCTGTCTAAAAACGTCATCGCCGAAGGCATCGAGACCGAGGAAGACCTGCTGCTGGCCCGCGCGGCGGGATGTTCGCACGCGCAGGGATTCCTGTTCGCGAGGCCGATGCGGGCGGCGGACGTCCCGGCCTTCATCGAACGGGCCGGGACGGCGAGGGCGGCTTAGGCGACCGCCGACAAGATATCGCGACCGCTTTTGACGCAATGCGGCCATTGGAAGGTCCGCTTGTGACCAACTGCGCGGGACGGTGAGCCAAGGGGCCACCCTTAGCTGACTACGTCTCGCGAGAAAAAGTGGCCGATAAGCCACGAAATTAGGTACTTCCGGAACCAAGGACGGACGCGGGAACTGCGTGCACGGCTTTGAGCATCGCGACGTAGTCCGTTCGAGTTTTGCTCAACTCGGTCAAAAGCAGCTTGGCAGCTAGTTTATCTTCGACGAACGGTTTGTGGATGAGCGATGTTCGCTCGCCTAATTTGCGCTTCTGCGTCCGGATAGCCGGTGGCGACCAATATCGGCAGTTGCGCCTCCGGATTCTGATCTCGCGGGCCACCTCTGCGCCGTCGTTCCGGACCTCCTTTCGGAAGCTTGGCGAAGCGGCGTTGCCAGATTTCGGGCTCCATCGCTGATCCCCTAGCCGGATTCGAGGCAGAAGAAGTTGCACCGACGCGGGAAAGAACCTGCACGTTGCCGACTTATAAGGAGTGGTACCGCATCCAGAGCATCGACCCCGGAGGTTGCGCTATGTTGGGTCCATCGCCTCCGCAGATGACGGAGCCGGAAATCGAGGCCGCAGGCAGCAATGCCGAGGGCTCGATCAACCCTGTCAGACTTGCGGCCGGCCTGATATCGGCATCAATCATCATTCTGGCGCTCTACTACGGCCGCGATATCCTCATCCCCTTGGCGGTAGCGTCTCTGATCGGCTTCGCGCTGAACCCACCCATTACCTGGCTGACCAAGCGAGGGCTTCCACGCGTCCTGTCGATCAGCCTGGTCATGGCGGTCGTGCTGGCGCTTATTTCCGTTTTCGGGATTCTGCTCGCAACGCAGATCCGGTCCCTCGCGGCGGAATTCCCGACCTATCAGTCGACAATCTCGAAAAAGCTCACCGACTTGCGCGAGGAAATAGGAGCGCCAGGAGTTTTCGCCCGCCTCCTGCAGACGGTCGAGCGGGTTAGGAAAGAGGTGACGGAGCCGGAGCAGCGACCGGCGGAAGCGGCCCCGCCACCGCCCCAGAAGGTGGAGGTGGTGGGGCAGAGCGCAACCCCCATCGAGCAGGCCATGCTTTGGCTCGGCCGCGCTGCCAAGCCGCTGGCGACCGCCAGCATCATCCTGGTCTTCGTTTTTCTCGTGCTGCTCGACCGCAGCGACCTTCGCGATCGCTTTCTCAGATTGCTGGGACGGGATGTCCACCGCTCGACCGATTCGATGCAGGAGGCGGGCGGCCGCGTCAGCCGCTATCTCCTGATGCAGCTTCTCGTGAACGTCAGCTACGGCGTGCCGATGGGGCTTGGCCTGTGGCTCATCGGCGTTCCGGGCGCGCTGCTCTGGGGCACGGTCGCGGCTGTGATGCGGTTCGTCCCGTATATAGGCCCCCTGATCTCGGCGGTGTTTCCGATCGTACTCGCCTTCGCCATCGATGATGGCTGGAGCATGGTGATCTGGACAGTCGCTCTGATCGTGACCTTGGAGATCATCAGCAATAACGTTGTCGAGCCCATACTATACGGGTCGAGCACCGGCCTCTCCGCGATATCGCTGATAGCGGCGGCGATGTTCTGGACCGCTATATGGGGGCCCATGGGGCTGATCCTGTCGACGCCGATCACGGTCTGCCTGCTGGTTCTCGGGCGCAATGTTCCCCAACTGCAGTTTCTCGACGTGCTACTCGGCTCCACGCCGGTCCTCGATCTTCCCTCTCGCATTTACCAGCGGCTGATCGCGGGCGATGTCGATGAGGCGATCGACATCGCGCAGAAGGAGATCGCCGACGGGTCGGTCATCGCCTTCTATGACGAGACCGCGCTGCAGGTCCTGCGGCAGGCCAGCGAGCAGCACCTGCGCCGGGCAACCGCGGAACACCGCCTCCGCCTCGCATCCGGCATGGACACGCTTCTTGAGGAACTGCGACTCGATCATCCTGCGGAGCTTACGGCCGCGGGCGGGCGCGTCGTCTGTCTGGGCGGCAAATGGGAAATCGACGCTCTGGCTGCGGAAATGGTTGCCCACGCGCTCTGCCTGGAGGGGGTGGCTGCAAAGGCGCTGCCGGCGGCAACCGTCAATGCGCATTACGTCGCGAATCTGGAGCTGGAGGGCACCGAGACGGTCTGCCTCAGCTATTTCAGCGAAAATCCCGCGATGCAGGCCCGGCATCTAGCCACGCGGCTCAGGCTTCGCTGGCCAGATTTGAAGATCGTGATCGCCGCCTGGAATGCTCCGGAAGAGCTGCTTCACGACAAGGCCCTGCCGCGTCTCCATGCCGATGCGGTGGTCACCTCGCTCCAGGAGGCTGTGAGCCGCATCCACCGGCTCGTCGACCCCGAAGAGGCGTTGACGGCGCAGCAAGCGGGAGCGCCTGAAAACGAGACCGAGCGAGTCGATGCGCTGCACAAGAGCGGCGTCCTAGACTCCAAGCATCGCGAGATGTTCGACGCGGTCTCCAAGCGAGCGGCCGATGTCTTTGATACGGCCGTCGCTGTGATTTCGGCGATCGACGATGAGACGGAGCATTTTGTCGGACAAAGCGGCAAACTGCCCGAGTCCGTCACGGACGAGACCGGCCACGTCCGTCCAATTCCGCGCGAGGAAGCGATCTGCAACTACGTGGTGGCAAATGGAACCACGCTCGTGGTCCCCGACATCGAACGCGATCCCCGTTTCGCCGACAATGAACTGATCCGCGAATGGGGGGTTCGCTTCTATGCAGGCACGCCTCTGAGGACGCCCGACGGCCTGGTTTTCGGCGCCCTCTGCATCCTGGACGAGAAGCCGCGCTCCATAGAACCCCACGAAATGGCGCTTCTCGAAAGCATGGCTGCCGATATCGTTTCCGAGGTCACCGGCGCCGAGCAGTCGGAAGGCAGGGCCCCCGCCGGCCCCAAGGCGGTCGCGACGGGCGGCCAACGTGTACCGGAATAGACACGCCCGGCCTGAGCTCAGCGCTTGACTCAATGGCGAGCCCGACGCTCGGCAGCACTCTGTCCGTCGATCACGCGGTCGAGATATTGCGTCTTGCCTTCGATGCGTTCTTCGAGCCTGGGACGGCGAAAGCGGCTTGGGCGACGGTCGGCAGATATCGCGACAGCTTTAGACGCAGAGCGGCACCAGAGGCCGCTAAGCTGCATCTCGCTTCGTCTCAGGCCGATAGAGCGGCCATTTCGCGGTACAGGTTCTCCTTGCCTTCGAAGCCGATGCCCGGAAAGTCGGGCAAGGTGACACGCCCGGCTTCCACCCGCACGCCATCAGGAAAGCCGCCATAAGGCTGGAAAAGGTCGGGATAGCTCTCGTTCCCGCCGAGGCCGAGGCCCGCGGCGATGTTGAGCGCCATCTGGTGGCCACCATGGGGAATGCATCGCGCGGCCGACCAGCCATGGGTCGTCAGGACAGCAAGCGTCCGCTGGAACTCGCATAGGCCGTAGGCCAGAGCGGGGTCGAATTGGAGCCAATCCCGATCCGGGCGCATGCCGCCATGACGCAGCAGATTGCGGGCGTCCTGGTGGCTGAAGAGGTTTTCTCCGGTCGCCATCGGACCGGGGTAGAATTCCGCAAGAGCCGCCTGAAGCTGGTAATCAAGCGGATCGCCAGCCTCTTCGTACCAGAAGAGAGGATAGTTTCGGAGCATCTTGGCATAGGCAATGGCGGTCTCGAGATCGAACCTGCCATTCGCATCGACGGCGAGCTGTGCCTCGCCATCTATTTCATGGAGCACGGCTTCGATGCGCTTCTGGTCTTCATCCAGGGACGCGCCGCCGATCTTCATCTTCACGACGCTGTAGCCCCGGTCGAGATAGCTGCGCATTTCGGCGCGCAGAAGATCGGTATCCTTGCCTGGATAGTAATAGCCGCCCGCGGCGTAAACGAAGACGCGCGGATTTGCCGTTCGGTCTTCGCGTTCAGCCAACAGCCGGAACAGCGGCTTGTTGGCGATCTTCGCGGTCGCATCCCAGATGGCCATGTCGATCGTGCCGACGGCAACCGAGCGTTCGCCATGCCCACCGGGCTTTTCGTTCGCCATCATCGCATTCCAGACGCGATCCGGGTCGAGATTGGTCCCTTCGTCGTCCAGCAGAGTCCCCGGAGGGGCGTCGAGCACGCGATCGCGGAAGCGCTCGCGGATCAGGCCGCCCTGTCCGTAACGCCCATTGGAATTGAAGCCGTAGCCGACGACGGGCTTGCCGTCCCTCACCACGTCCGTGACGACGGCGACGAGGCTGCAGGTCATCTTGCTGAAATCGATATAGGCGTTGCGGATCGGCGAGGCGATCGGCTTGGTTACCTCACGAATATCTGTAATCCGTACACTCACGGGTGATCTCCTATTCGCTGATCCATGCCATTGCGGGGTGGGGAGTTCCGGCCGAGGTGGCGACCATGGTCGTCGGCGCCGGCGGACCTATGCCGGCGCCGGGAAACTCAGTCAGCGAACTGGCCGGCGGCCTTGATGATCGGCGCCCAGCGGTCGATCTCCGCCGACAGGTGGATCTTCAGGGCCTGCGGTGTGGCTCGGTCCTGCGACACCGGCTCGGTGGCGATCTGGCGGAACCGGGTAACCAGGTTCTCGTTCTTGAGAGCCGCCTGTAGCGCCGTGGTGAGTTTCTGAACGATTTCCGGAGGGGTTTTCGCCGGCGCGTACAAAGCGTGCCAGACCGAGACCTCGAACTCGGGAAGGCCGGCCTCCTTCGCGGTGGGGACATCCGGAATCACGCTGAGGCGTTCCGGCGAGGTCGCCACATAGGCCTTGACCTGCTTGGCGTTGATCGGCCCGGCGGTGTTCGTGGTCTGGTCGCAGGTGAGATCGATCTGTTTGCCCAGCAGATCGGTCATGATCGGGCCATTGCCCTTGTAGGGGACGGTCGTCATCTGTGTTCCGATCATCGACATGAAAAGCATGCCGCAGAGATGCGAGGCCGCGCCGATGCCGGCATTGGCGAGGGTGAGTTTCTCCTTGTCCTTCTTCGCCAGCGCGATGACCTCCTGCAGCGTGTTCGGTTCGAAGTTCGAGCGGGCGATCAGGGTCATCGGCGCGTCCGAGATCAGGCCGACAGGCTCGAACGCCGTTTTCGGATCGTAGGCGAGCTTGCGGTAGAGCGTAGGCGCGGTCGACATGCCGATGTGATGGACGAGGATCGTGTAGCCGTCCGGCTCCGCCCTGGCGACACGTCCGGTCCCGAGCGTCCCTCCGGCGCCGGTGACGTTCTCGACGACGATCTGCTGGCCAAGCGCGCTCGACATCGCCTCGGCGGTCAGCCGGGCGACCGTGTCCGTCGGACCACCCGCCGCGTAGGGCACGACCATGGTGATCGAACGGCTGGGATAATCCTGCGCGAGGGCCGCGCAGGTGGATGCCAAAAGCATCACGCTCGAGAGCAGAGCGGGAATTCTCATGTATGCTCCTCCGGAATTTTTGTTTTGGTCATGCACGATCACCGCCCGCATCCGGCCGATCGACGATGCCAAAACGAAGTTTCGGCGCTTCGGTCCATGGCGTCTAATGCCGTTATCTTCTTGATCAATGCAGGAAGGGATGACCTTGGATATCGGTTGGCTGGACGATTTGGCTGCGCTGGCGACCCATCTGAACTTCTCGCGCGCTGCGGAGGCGCGGAACGTCACCCAACCCGCCTTCAGCCGGAGGATACGGGCGTTGGAGGAGTGGGTCGGCTGCTCGCTTGTCGAGCGCGACACGCATAAAATTCGCTTCACGCCCGGCGGCGAACTCTTCCTCCAAGCATCGCGCGATGCGATGCGCCAGTTGCAGCAGGGCCGCCTGGAGGCCGTCCAAGCTCAGGACAATGCTCCGATCCGTTTTGCATCGACCCATGCCCTTTCGCTGACGTTCTTTCCGAGATGGTTCGGGGAAGTCAGCGGCGTGATCTCGTCAACGCCGATCAATCTCGTCGCCGACAACATGGTCGCGTGCGAACGCCTGATGCTGGAAGGCGGCGCGCACTTCCTCCTGTGCCATCGGCATCCCGATACAAGAACGCTGCTCGACGGACAGGACTTCGAGACGATCATCCTCAGCACGGATGACCTCGTCCTGGTCAGTGGCTGTGGCGAGGATGGCAACCCTCTCCACGTGGTTCCTGGTGATCCCGCCAGTCCCACACCCTACCTAGCCTTCGATGAGCGATCCGGCATCGGCCGCATCGTAGCGACCGTCGCTTCCGATCTGATGAAGACGTTGAACGCGACCACGATTTTCACGTCGCAATTGGCCTTGGTCCTAAAGAACCTTGCTCAACAGGGTCGGGGAGTGGCCTGGGCCCCGCTCAGTCTGGTCAGGGAAGAACTCGATCCGAACGGCAATCTGGTGCTCGCCAACCCAGGTATTTCGATTCCAATCGAAATCGTGCTGATCCGCGGTCGAGCCAGCCTGAACAGGGCGGTCGGGGACTTCTGGTCCCGCGTTCAAGAACGATGTGACGAGGACCGCGATCGATTGTTGTTTGCCTGAGAGCGTTCAGCGCCTTCTCATGATCGCGATGACACTCACGAATGTTTCAGGACTCGCTTTTCGGCCTCGGCATCCAAAGCGGGGCCGGCTTTCTCGCCGTCGAGAAATCTGTCGATCAGTTCGTTTCCCGCCGCGGGCTCATACTCACCGGACTTCGCCGCTCCGCGTAGCGCGAGGACCGTCTTCCATTCCGCGCCCTTGTGCCGGCAGACAATCGCATTGGTCACATCTGCCCCGGGATCGACGATTTCCACCTGCCGGCAGAGGCCCGCGCGAGGCAGTTCCATCGTGGCGATCGCCCTCACCTTGCCTCCCGCGACCTCCACGGTTTCTCCGGTCGCCACGCGATCGAACACCGCCTCTGCCAGTGGGAAGTCCAGCACGACTAGGCTCGTTGGAGCCGCTCCGCCGTTCAAGCCCCATCCCACAGCGCCCGCGGCGACGAGCGTCAGGCACGCCGCCAGCAGACGCAGGCCCGGTTTCGCGAGCCAGCGGCCGGTCGGCCTTTCCCGGCCGCCCATCGCCGAGCGCAGCAATTCTGCGGATGGAACAGGGAGCGGCTCGGCCGAGAACCGGTCGCGCGCCAGCCGCCGGCTCCGCAAAAATTCAACAGCCTTGATGGCGATCATGGGATCGCGGACCATCGCCTGCTCGACTGCCGATGCGACGGCCGGCTCAAGCTCGCCGTCGGCATAAGCCATCAACATCTCATCGTTGGGGATCGCTATCATCCCAGCTCCTCCACGGCCGAACCTGTTGTCTCTTCAAAACCGGTGAGCCGGGCCCGGGCGCGAGCCAGCCTGCTCATGACGGTGCCGGTCGGTACTCCCAGGACCTCGGCCACTTCGCGATAGCTCAGCTCCTCGACGCAAACGAGAAGCAGCACTTCGCGCTGTTCGGCCGGCAGCCGGTCGATGGTTCGCCAGACCTCCTTCAGCATCAAGGTCTGGTGCGCACGCCGCTCTCCGTCCTCGCCCACCAATTCAGGCGCGTCCTCGATCGGCTCCTGATCTCCCTCGGTGCGGTGCCTTCTCAGCCAGTCGATCCACTGATTGCGGAGGATGCGAAAAATCCATGCGTCGAAGCGTGTGCCCTCGACCCAGCCGCCCTCGTGGGACAACGCTCGCACGCAGGTGGCCTGCACCAGATCATCCCCGATCACCGACGATCCACTGAGAGTGCGGGCGAAACGCTGCAGCCTCGGAAGCATGGCCACGAGATTGGCCTGGACGTTCGACATCGTGTGCACGTCTATGAAAACGATCCGCTGCGCCGTTTATTCCCGAGATGCGGAAAAAAAACTTGCGGGACCCGGATCGGCCGTCCCGGCCGTGCGTTGACTCTGCCGTTCCTGTTCTTGCCGCAAGGTCGAAATTTGCGCCGTCAACGCCTGCTCGCATTCGTTTCCGCGATCCTGGTGACGATCGCTTTCATGCCGAACTCGATGTTCGTCGAAGGCTTCTCGCAGGCGCTGGCCAAGAACGGAAACGGGGACGGCAAGGGGGGAAACGGCAAAGGTGGAGGAGCGGGCAACGGGAACGGCGGCAATGGAAATTCCGGCAATGGAAATTCCGGCGGGAGCGGCAAGGGGAACTCGGGAGGAAACAGCGGCCAATCCCGCGCGAGCGGGGGAAACGGGAAGGGTGTCGCGACCTCGAAAGGCGCCACGGCATCCCCGACCTCGCGGGGGTCGAGCAAAAGCGCCGCATCGGCCGGCGCAACCTCGCGCCGGGGCGCAACTAGCGAGCGGGCACGCACGTCCATCTCACGCGCCGCCAGCCTGATCGACAGGAACGGTACTTCTCTCAAATCGCGGGACCGAATCCTCGTGAAAGGATTGGACGGTCCAGCTCTCCGCCGCCTGTCCAGTCGCGGGTTCGTTGTCGAACGGCGCGCGTCCGCCAGAACCGGCGTCGTCGAACTTCACCTGCCCAAGGGCCGCTCGCTGACGGACGCAGCCGCCGCCGTCTTCGAACTGAGGCCGGGCGCCACCGTGGCGACGAATGACTTCTATTATCCGGCCGGTCATGATGCGCAGAACGAGGCCGGAAAGCTGGAGGAACTGATCGCCTGGCCGGCCTCCGATCCGAGCTGCCACACACAGCCCACGATCGGCATGATCGACACCGCGGTCGATCTCTCCAGCCCTCCACTTCTCGGGCGTGACGTGGAGCTTCTTCGAACGGCCGCCGCCCCATCGGACGCGGGGCACGGGACCGCCGTCGCGTCCATCCTGGTGGGCAATGCACCTGCGGTGGAGGGGCTGCTGCCGGCTGCCAAACTGATTGCCATCGATGCCTTCTCGCAGGACCCCAACGGTGATCGTGCAGATGCGATGTCGTTGATTCAGGCCATCGACATGCTGGTCGAGCGGAATGTCGACGTGATCAATTTGAGCTTGGCCGGGCCGCCGAACCAGCTTCTCAAGGAAGCCATCGATCGAGCGATCGGGCGTGGAATCCCCGTCGTCGCTGCCGTCGGCAATGACGGTCCGGGCGCCCCGCCCAAATATCCCGCCGGCTATCCGGCGGTCGTGGCTGTCACCGCGACCGATCAGAATCTTTCAGTCTACCGCAGCGCCAATCGAGGCGACTATATCGACTTCTCCGCGCCGACGATCAGCGCCGCCGGCGCCGCTTTTCACGGAACCTCATTCGCCGCGCCCGTCGTCTCCGCAGCGCTCGCCGTCATCAAGCGCGGCCAGCCGACCCTGATGCCAGCCGAGGCCGAGGCGCTGCTCGAAAGGAACGCCATTGATCTCGGCGTTCCCGGGCGCGACGCCGTCTACGGCTGGGGCTTCCTGCAGGCGGAAGGAATTTGCGGCCTCTCTCCCGAACACTCACCTGTGCCCGTGACTGTTTCTCGCTGATACGGGAATAAATCTGTCGATCATCCGTTTGCACCTGTGGGGCCGGGCTCACAGTGGAGACTCGGATGAAGCAGATGGTTTTGGCGACCGCGATGACCCTGATGGCAGGCGCGGCCTTGGCGCAGACGGTGATCGTCTCGCCCGAAGAGCGCACGCAGATCCGCCAATACGTGGTGAAGCAGAAGGTCACGGCCGTGCCGGCTGACGTGAGTCTCAGCGTCGGCACCGTCGTTCCCGAGACCGTCGAACTGCACACCATCGAAGGCGTGCCGAGCGCAACGAAATACCGCTACGTCAGCGTCGGCGGTCGCACTGCGCTGGTCGATCCCGGCACGCGAAAAGTCGTCGAGATCATCGACTGATCCGCTCTCACCGACACATCGAACATGGGAGATAACGCAATGAAGAACGTGCTTCTCGCCAGCGCAGCGGCCCTCGCCCTCGTCGCCGGCCTCTCGCTTGCCAATGCCCAGTCGGGCGGCGCTTCCGGAACATCCGGCGCCCCGATGCCTCCGAGCCAGTCCGCGCCTTCCGCGACAGGCGGCGCGTCCGGGTCCGGCGGAGCCGGAGGCTCGCTTGGTTCCGGTGCGGCAGGTTCGGCGCAGGAATCCGGCTCTATGAGCGGAAGCGTTCAGGAGCCGAAGAAGGGCGGCGCGGAGAAGAGCGCCCAGGACGCTCCTCAGAAGCCGCAGACCGAGCGTAGCGCTCAGGACCAGAAGCCCAAATCCGACGCTTCCCGAAGCGCGCAGGACCAAAAGCCCGACGCGCAGAAGGAACGCAGCGCCCAGGATACGAACAAGTCGACGTCCGGCACCAGCGCCCAGGGCGAGACCAAGGGTTCGACCGAGCGCAGCGCCGCCGGCGCCAAGACCGAGGGAGACATGAAGACGGGCCGGGCAGCCGCCTCCGTCAATCTCAGCACGGAGCAGCGCACGACGATCCGGGAGAAGATCGTCACCTCGAACGTCGAGAAGGTGAACGTCAACTTCAACGTCTCGGTCGGCGCGGTCGTACCCCGGACGGTCCATGTCCGGCCCCTACCGGTCGAAATCGTGGAGCTCGTCCCCGAATATCGGGGCTTCAGCTACATCGTCCTCGCCGACGGCCGCATCGTGATCATCGAGCCAGGCACCTACGAGATCGTGACGGTCCTGACGGTCTGATCATGAAGTGAGAGGAGAGGCATGCCTCTCCTCTCCGCATCCAAGGAGCCGCCTGATGTACGGGTACGCCATAGCCGCGTTCGTATTGTCACTCGTGCTCACACTCCTGGCCTGGAGGATCAAGGCCGAACTTCGTCTGACAGGGAACCGAGCTTTTCACCTGCCGGTCGAGTCTCCAGGAGCCAGGCACCGCAGCGCTTCCGCCGGGGCGGACACAAGATGCGAGGATCGATGACAGACACCAGCAAAACTGCCGTCGCTACGCCAAGGGTCAGGAAAGTCCCGGGGCGCGTGAAGAATATCCTATCAGCCGGAATGCTCTGCTTCGGTGTGGTCGCGACCATTTTGTGGGCCGCCGCTATCGCCTGGGGGATTCCACGGTTGTTCCTTTGAGCGGACCGATGACAAGCCCCAGCGGAAAGTCGGTGGTGATCGCCGCGCAACTCACACCGGAGCTCAGTCGAGCCGTCGACGAATGGCTCGCGGAGCAGGAGGACGAACTCTTATCGCGATCCGACCTCGTCCGCGCCGCGCTGTCCGAATTCCTCCGAAGCCGGATCCGGCCGGAGGAGCAGATGCGGCAACGGCATATCGTGCATTGGGAGCGCGGCCCAAAAGCTCCGCGGTTCAGAAAATCTGCTGCAATGTAGCCCACTTCGGGGTCCGCCTCCGAGCCGATCGCGTCCCACGATGCTGGAGATGGAAACACTTCGCTGAGGAAGTCGCAGTAGCGCGACCTCCCTCCACGCTGATCTACCTGCAGGTCTGCTTTCCGGCTACAAGCCAAGATGCGGAATTAGCGCAAAGCGGACCCTGATCAGTTTAGATAGACCGCTCGGCGGAAAAGTGAATCAAGCGAGATTCGCCCTGGTCCCCATGCCATGATGCCGAGGGCCATCGCCGCCCAGGTGATGTGCAGCGGCCAGCCGTCCGGCACCGTCAGCTGTATGACCAGTGTCATCAGAAGCAGCCCGAACGCCGCCAGTCGTGTCCCCAGGCCGAGAACGAGAAGAATAGGCAGCAGGATTTCTGCCGAACCGGATGCGAGTGCCACGAGCGTCGGCGCAGGAAAATCGTAAGGACCGCCCGGCAGATGCAGCTTGAGCTCGGACCTAAAAAGCAGCACCGCGACGTCGTTCAGTTGCAAAAAGCCATCCCACTTGTTGACGCCAGACCGCCAGAACGGAACCGCAAGTGCGCAGCGCAGGACAAGCTGGGTCAGGGACGGCGTGGCAATCGTTCGCAGAGCGGCGTTCATCTTCTCGACAAGCGCAGCGACACCTCGCAGTCCTGCATTACGGCTTGCGTTTGTCATGCGCGCTCTCCCGGTTGCGCCGCTGTAAAGGCGCCGGCGTTCAGCATGCCGGCAATGTTCGCAGACAGATCGAATTCGGCGCTCTCCGCGAATGCCGCGGCGGCGGCTGCACCGAGCGGCTTGGCCGAGATCAAATGCGAGACAAACACGGCGCCGCCGGGTGGCAGGTGGCGAACAAAAACGTCGAGGCCGGGCCGCGTAACCAGCGCGTCTTCCGGACCGGCTGCCTCGATCCGTCCGACAGGTCCGCCGCTCCGGTTAGCGGCAAAGATCGTCACTGCCGGGTAGCGGGAGCGGACCACGAAGGTCGCCGGATGCGGCATGAACACGGTATCGGCCAGTCGTTCGGGCGGGATGGATGCCAGTAGAGCGGACGCCAACGGTTCCGCGTCGGCGGCATGATAGGCGTCGAGCCAAGCCCGCTCGACCCGCGCCACGTCGGCCAGCCAAGGCATCGCTTGCGCGTATTCATAGCGCTCAATGAAATCGGGAAAATCGCGGCCGTATTCGAACAGGAGCGGCGAGGTGGGCGGCGTCTCGCGAATATGCGAGCGAGCCACCGCCCGAAAGAAGTCCGGCCCGGTGATGCGCCGGGTTGCCGGAAAGCTGGCAGCCAAAGCATCGATCAGACTGACAGTGACATTGTTGCGGTAGACCGCGTACCGCCTGACCGAGGCTTTGCCTCCCGGCCCGGAAACCATGTCGGGCGGGGGACGGGCGGGATCGAGCAGCCCTGCGGTGAATGCCGCTGCATAGCCAAGCCTGCGCTCGGAATCCTTCAACGGTCGCTCAACAGGCGGCATAGGGTCTACCGGGCATGTCGCCACTGGCGTGACGGTCGAGAATCTTTTGGGCGGCGGCGGCCTCTGCCTTGAGCACCGGCCAATCCGGGATATCGCTGTCCCACTCGACCAATGTCGGGATCGGCCCGCATTGGCCAATGACGATATCGAAGAGCTTCCAGACCGCATCGGCCACCGGACCATCGTGGCTGTCGATAAGCAGCAGGTCGCCCTCGTCATCCGCCTGCTCGGCGTGCCCGGCCAGATGGATTTCGCCGACATGATCGAGTGGGAAATCCGCAAGGTAGTCGCGCGCGCAATAGCCGTGATTGGTGGCCGAGACGAAAACGTTGTTGACGTCGAGCAGCAGGCCGCAACCGGTAAGCCGCACCAGCTCGCGGATGAAATCGGTCTCGCTCATCGTCGATTCCGGAAAAAGCACGTAGGTCGAGGGATTTTCGAGCAGGATCGGCCGGCCGATCGCCTCCTGCATCTCCTCGATGTGATCGGCGACACGCGACACCGTTGCCGGCGTGTAGGGCAGGGGAAGCAGGTCGTTGTAGTAGGTGGTCTCGTGGGTCGACCAGGCGAGATGCTCCGAAACAAGCGCCGGCTCATAGCGATCGACGAGAGCCTTGAAACGACCGAGATGCGCCTGGTCGAGTGGCCGCGGTCCGCCGATCGACATGCAGACACCGTGCAGCGAAACGGGATGGTCGCGGCGGATACGGGCGAGCGCGGCGTGCGGCGGCCCGCCGGCACCCATGTAGTTTTCGGCGTGGACCTCGAAGAAACCGTTCTCGCCGCTGGCGGTGATTGCCTGCAGGTGCTCGTGCTTGAAACTGGTACCGGCAAGGCCGGCGACGGAGTACGCCGGAAAGCGCGAGGGTTTCGACGTGCGGGACGCTGGGTGAATGGCCAGTTCGTTCATCTTGGTCCTCCGCTTTCCGGCAGGTCGCGTGCTTACGACGGGATGTCGCGCTTCAGCTCCGTGGTAGATCCCTTGCGGTCGCCGGGCAGGTCCATCGTGGTGCAGGTGCCGCCGTCGACGAACTTCCAGGCGTTGCCCTGGTAGTCGACGGTCGAACTGCCCTGGCAGGTCGTGCCGGCGCCGGCCTTGCAGTCGTTCTGCCCCTTCAGGGCAACGCCGAAGCATTTTTCCTTGCCGGCGTCCATCGCTGCCTTCACTTCCGCTTTCGACAGGGGGGAAGCAGTGGCAAACGATGCGAGCGCGGTTGCGACGGCGCCGGCCAGCACGGCGGCGCTCACGGCTGATTTCGTGGTCATGATACTGTTCTCCCGGTTGGGTGGCCCGCGCGCCGCTCCTCGGGCGCGCAATCCCAGTTCGGTCCGGCAGCCTCTGTGTTACCACCTGCCAGAGACACGATTTCGTGATCGTCCGGGGCTTGGCCTGAGCAGAAATTTGCCGGCCACGTAACAAAATTCGCCGGCCAGGTAACAAAGGACTGCGCAGCAACGTAGTTCGGGAGGAAGGCAGGCTTGGACAGCAGCGACGACAACGAACTTGCCCGGCTTATGCGCGCTGCGATCGCGGGAGATGAAAGAGCCTATGGCGAGTTTCTCCGGCGCGCAGCCTGCCTCGTGCGCGGTTTTGCCCGGCGAAAGATCGTGAACGGCGGGATCGATCCGGAGGATATCGTGCAGGAGACGCTGCTTGCGATTCACCTCAAGCGCCACACGTGGCGGGAAGATGCGCCTGTCGCGCCATGGCTCTACGCGATCGCGCGCTACAAGCTCATCGACGCGTTTCGGCGCCGTGGCCGCAGGATGGAGATCGACATCGAAGCGATTGCGGAACCGGCTGCCGAACCTCAGGCGGAGCTGGCGCGCGAATGGGAGATAAATCGTGCGCTGGAGAGCTTGGCACCCGGCCAGCGCTCGGTCGTAGCGGCGGTTTCCGTCGACGGCCGTTCGATCAGCGAGACGGCCAGCAATCTAGGCATGAGCGAAACGGCGGTCCGCGTCGCTCTGCATCGCGGCCTGGCGGCGATCGCCAGACGGTTCGGGCGGGGCTGAAATGGAAACCAACGAACTGATCAAGGCGCTGGCAGCCGATACAAGGCCGCCCCCGGCGTCGCTTTCGACCGTCTGGTGGGGCGCTGCAGCGCTCGCGGCCGCCGTTGCCGCAGCCGTCTTCCTCGCCACGCTCGCCCCGCGGCCTGATCTTGCTGCTGCTGCCGGCACGCTGCGTTTCCTGTTCAAATTCGTGGTGTTGCTGACGCTGGCGCTTGGGGCTTTCGGCGCTTTGCGCATCCTGTCACGCCCGGAGGGAGATTTGCGCAAAACGGTTCCGCTGTTGATGGCATCGCCGATCCTGCTGGTCGCAGCTGTCACCCTCGAACTGTTCACTACTCCCTCGGAGAGTTGGCCGGAAAGGCTGATGGGCACGAGCAACGTGTACTGCTTCCTCCTCGTTATGGCGATCGGCCTCGGCCCGCTCTCGATCTTCCTGCTGGCAATGCGTCACGGAGCGCCATCACGTTCGGGAATTGCCGGAGCGGTCGCCGGTCTTCTTGCGGGCGGAATTGCCGGGACGATCTATGTCCTGCATTGTACCGACGACTCTCCGCTTTTCGTCGCGACCTGGTACACACTCGCTATTGCCGGCCTCTCCGGCCTCGGCGCCCTTGCAGCTCAGCGGCTTGTACGCTGGTAGTCTCCGGAGCTCGAGCTTGGGCTTAAATTCCAACGCTGCCCAGCATGCGTCATTAGGCCGGAAATGGCGGCCTACCAATAGATTACAGGAGCCCATCGATTGGACCCGCTGAGAATCCTCCGTCGAGCGTCATGAAGGCGGCGGTCGGGGCCAGACCGCCTTCATCGAGCTAGGCGACTGCGGGGCGGGCGTCCTCGACGGCCGGTGCCGGCGGCGGTTCGCCGTGGATCACCCGTTCGAAGGTCCTGAGACGCTTGTAGACCGACAGGAGCTCGACGATCGTCGTCCAGGAATTTACGAGATACTGGAACGACGAGCGAACCTGTTCGAAGGCGTTGAGGACCTGATTCATCAAGCCGAGCGTGATCTTTCCAGCTACGATCGATGGCGCAAGAATGATGTAGGGAAAAATGTTGTCGGTCTGCAGATAGAAAATGCGCGCTACGTTGAAGTACGCGTAATGAAAATAGAGACGGAAATAGTTCCGGCGTACATTGGAGAACAATTCGCCGACTGTCGGCGGTCTGGCGCGGCTGGGATCGTCCTCGCCATACACTAGTTCCTTTCGGAACGCGGCTTCGACGCGCTGGTTCTTGAATTCAAGTCCGGGCAGCTTGATGCCGACGAGAGCGAGGAAAGCGGTGCCAAACGCGGCCCACAGGACCGCCGCCCAAACGAGCGCATGCGGGACTTCGCCGATGAACGGCATCTCCGTGATCGTTTGCGAGTAGCTGAGCAGGATCGGCAGGAACGCGATGAGCGTCATGACGGATTGGACGAGATTGACGCCGAGAGTTTCCATCGTGGTTGAGAAACGCATCGTGTCTTCCTGGATACGCTGCGAGGCGCCTTCGACGGCGCGCAGCTTCGACCAGTGCGACATGTAGTAATCGTTCATTGCGTTGCGCCAACGGAAGAGCCAATGGCTCATGAAGAAGCGCATGAAGACACCGACGGCGACCGCGACGAACGCAATGCCGGCGAATGTGACTAGCTCCGCAAAAAATTCCTGGAGCGTGACGGGTCGGGTTTTCGCAAGGGCGGCCTGGATCAAATCGTAGAACGGCCCGTACCACGCATTCACGGCGACCGAGACCTGGACCTGGAAATAGGTCGTGAACAGGATCAGCGCCGAGCCGAGGATCGACCATCCGGCCCAGGGGTGGGGCGAGTACCGCATCCAGAAGCCGGCGAAGATCCAGACCATGGCCGCGAAATAGAGATAGAACCAGAGGAAGGCCGGCGACCAGAAGGTGGCGACAGTGCCAGCTCGCGCCGGATCGGCGGCGCCTCCCAGTCCCAGTCCGTATGTTGCGCCGAACTCGGCGGCGAAGCCGTACCAGAGTCCGATGGCGATAGCCGACCAGATGACAACGGACCAGAAGAACAGTTTCGGCTGGGGGAAGAAGGAAACGAACACGAGGCGGTTCTCCGTGGGCGTTCTGGGTAGCGTGTTCGCTCAGAACCGGCACGTTAATATTTAGTCATGGGTATGGACGTCCTACGGCCTAGGCGATGGTGTCCACCACGCCGCCGTCGACGCGAAGTGCTGCTCCGGTCGTCGCGGACGCCTGTGGAGAGGCGGTGTAGACGACCAGATTGGCGACTTCCTCGACGGTCGCCGCGCGCTGGATGATCGATGTCGGCCGGTGCTGTTTGACGAAAGCGGCCGCCGCCTGTTCGACGGTCTGGCCCGATTTGGCGACCTCATCGCGGAGCATGTCCGCCGCACCTTCCGAGAGCGTCGGACCGGGCAGGATGGAATTCACCGTCACGCCGGTGCCGGCGAGGCGCTTCGCCAGTCCGCGGGATACCGCGATATTGGCCGTCTTCGTCACGCCGTAATGGATCATGTCCTTGGGGATGTTCAGGCCGGACTCGGACGAGATGAAGATCACGCGGCCCCATTTACGGTCGACCATTCCGGGCACATAGGCGCGCGACACCCGCACGCCGGACAGCACGTTGACGTCGAAGAAGCGTGTCCATTCCTCGTCGGGAACGTCGAAGAAGTCCTGCTGCGCGAAGATACCGAGATTGTTGACCAGGATGTCGGCCGAGGGCTCGGCCTTGGCGAGGACAGCGCAGCCCTCTGCCGTCGCGAGGTCGGCGGCGACGCCGCGCACATTGGCACCCGGAACCGCCTGCTTCAGGAGTTCGATCGCCTTGTCGACCGCGTCCTGCTTTCGGCCGTTGACGACGACAGTCGCGCCGGCTTCGGCGAGTCCTTTGGCGATTGCGAAGCCGATGCCGAGCGTCGAGCCGGTGACGACGGCAGTTTTCCCGGTGAGGTCGATTTTCATGATGTACCCCGGATAGGTGAGATTCCTTATCTGGGGAAGGCGAGCCGGGCCTGCCAGTATCAGCGCGTCGGCATGACGCCGGTCATGAGCGCGTGCGCCCATTCGGGGCGGCCGTTGTGTGCGGCCTCTTTCGCCGCGCTTTCGTGGTCGTAAGGGATGGCCAGCATTTCCACGCGGGGTGGACCCTGTTCCGGGAGGTCGAGGATGGCGTAGCGCGACATGGGCGAGCCGGTCTCCGAGACGTGGTCCTCGTCGTCATAGGCGGGGCAGCCGACGCTTCCCGGATTGAGGATCAGCCGGCCATCCTCAAGGGTCGTGATCGAGGGCTGATGGCTGTGGCCGCACAGGAGTACGCGGGCGTCGATGTCGCCGACGCGGTTCGCGATGCAGGCGAGCGGAGCGCGGGCGAGGCGGCCGTTCTCGATGTCTTCGATCAGATATTCGATGTCGCTGCCCGGGCGGCCGTGGAAGGCATGAACGCCGTGACCGAGATCGAGCGTCGCGGGCAGGGCGCCGAGCCAGGCGCGGCCGGCTTGGTCGAGCGCTCGCCAGGCGTGCGCATCGGACTTGCCTTCGGGCTCGGAGACCGCCTCGCCGACCCAGCGGTCGTGATTGCCGCGTATCGTCGGCCAGTCATGGCGACGAAGAAGATCGAGAGTCTCGCACGGCCAGAGCGGGCCGGAGACACAATCGCCGAGATTGATGACACGGTCCACGGCGCGTCCGGCCATGTCGGCAATGACCGCTTCTAGGGCGAGGACATTGCCGTGGATGTCGGCGAGGACCGCGAGGCGCATTCCCGGCGATTACGCCGCCTGGCCCGTCGACGGCGGGATCGGAATTCCCTCCGCCGAATACTGGTTCAGCTTGTTCCTGAGCGTGCGGATCGAAATGCCGAGGATGTTCGCGGCATGGGTCCGGTTGCCGAAGCAATGGTTCAGCGTGTCGAGGATGAGCGAACGCTCGACTGCCTCGACGGTCAGGCCGACGAGCGAACGGGTGGCGGCTTCGGCCGCAAGCGCGGCCTGTTGGGCCGGGCCGGTCGCGGAAGCCTCCATGCGAGCGCCGTCCGGCGTGCGGATGGCATCGACGCCGATCTCCGGACCCTGTGCGAGGAGCACGGCACGGTGGATCGTGTTCTCCAGCTCACGGACGTTGCCGGGGAAGCGGGCGCGGGCGAGTTCGCGGGCGGCGTCGCCGGAGATCGGCCGGTAGGGCAGGCCGTTCGCGTCGGCGAATTTCCGGGCGAAATGCTCGGACAGGACCGCGATGTCGGCTGGACGTTCGCGCAGCGGCGGGATCTTCAGATTGAGCACGTTGAGGCGATAGAGCAGGTCCTCGCGGAATGTGCCCTTGCGGACCTCCTCGGTGAGATTGCGGTTCGAGGTTGCGAGGATGCGGATATTGACCGGTACCGGGCGCTGGCCGCCCACCCTGTCGATCACGCGCTCCTGGATCGCGCGCAGCAGCTTGGCCTGCAGACGGGCGTCCATCTCCGAGATTTCGTCGAGCAGCAGCGTGCCGCCGTCGGCCTCCTCGAATTTGCCGATGCGGCGCGCGACGGCGCCGGTGAAGGCGCCTTTCTCGTGGCCGAACAATTCGGATTCGAGCAGTTGCTCCGGGATCGCGGCGCAGTTGACCGAGATGAAGGCGCGGCCGGCGCGGTTCGAGCGCGAATGGAGATAGCGCGCGATGACTTCCTTACCGGTGCCGCTCTCGCCGGTGATGAGGACGCTCGCGTCCGACTTCGCGATCTGGGCCGCGAGGTCGACGACGAGCTTCATCGCCTCGTCCTTGAAGACGATGTCGCGATTGTCCTCGGCGACGGCGGCGAGGACGGCCGCGATCAGCTCCGGATCGGGTGGGAGCGGGATGTACTCCTTGGCGCCGGCGTGAATCGCCGCGACCGCCGCGCGGGCATCGTTATCGATGCCGCAGGCGACGATCGGGACATGGATGCGCTCGGCTTCCAGCTTGTCGACGAGGTCGCGGATGGGCTGGCCGACATCGACCATGAGAAGGTCCGCGCCCCGGCCCGCGCGAAGCACACGGAGCGCCTGCTCGGTGTCCTCGGCATGGGTGACCTTCGCGCCGCGCTCCATGGCGATCTTGGTGGCCATGGTCAGCTGACCCGACAATGTTCCAACGATCATGAGCCTCATGGCTTCACATCCTTTCCGGGTCGTCGTCTCCGGCTCGACCGGAGGACCCAAACCGCTGCCTCAGTGGTTCCTCCGGTCAAGCCGGAGGATGACGGCCTTCACCGCTGCGTATCAGCGTTCGGCCTTGATGATTTCGGTCATGGTGACGCCGAGCTTTTCCTCGACGAGAACGACTTCGCCGCGCGCGACGAGCCGGTCGTTGACGTAGATGTCGATCGCCTCGCCGACGCGGCGGTCGAGTTCGAGAACGGCGCCCGGCCTGAGATTCATCAGGTCGCCGACTTCGATCTTGGTTCGGCCGAGCACCGCCGAGACGGAGACCGGGACGTCGAAGACGGCTTCGAGATCGTCCGCGATCTTCGGGCCGGAATCGCTGCGGTCGGTCGTGAAATCGTCGGGGGAGGTCGTGCCGTCGAGATTGGGCAGCGGCAGATCCGTGTCGCTCATGTGGGCTCTCCTGATGCCTTGCCGGTGACGGATTCGATGTGGTGCTTGATGGTGCGGTCGATGGCCGAAGCAATGGCCGCGCGATCGCGGACGACGCCTCCGTCGGCCCATTCAAGGCGGACGTCGCCCTGAGCGATGCCGGGATCGCCGAGCACGATCAGCTTGCCGGCGAAGCCGCGCTCTGCCGCCAGATGGGTCAGGCGTTCCTTCACCTGCTCGACCAGGCCGTCATTGATGCGGACCGCGATATGCGGCGCGGTACGGGCCTCGGCGAAAGCCTCCTGGGCGGCGGCCTCGATAGAGGCCAGCGGGAATTTGGCGATGGCGCCGCCCGCGAGCTTCTCGGCGAGGCAGAGCGCCAGCTCGATCGATGAGCGCTCCTGCTCCAGGAAACGGGCTTCGGAACGCGCGATTTCGGCTGCGATCGTCGCCGCGAGCTTGTCCATGGTCCTGGCCAGCCGCGCGGTCTCGCTGTCCATTGCGAGGGACCGGCCCTCGATCTCGCCTGCCGCGAAGGCGCGCTGCTCGCTCTCCGAGATCGCGGCCAGATGCTGCGACATCGGGATCATCTCTTCGCCGCGCTGGCGACCGTCGAAATCGTTGTTGAAGAGGAAGGGGACGGGCTTCGCGAGGGCCATCAGAATACGAGCTCGTCGTCGCTGCGGTTCTTGGTGATCATGATCTCGCCCTTCGCGGCGAGATCCTTGGCCACCATCACCATGTGGGATTGCGCTTCATCGACGTCGCGCATGCGGACAGGACCCATGGCGCCCATGTCGTCGGCCAGCATCTTGCCGGCGCGCTGGGACATGTGACTCATGAAGAAGTCGCGGACCGCCTGCGTCGCACCCTTGAGCGCCACGGTGAGGCGGTCGCGGGCGACGTTGCGGAGCAGCGTCTGCACGGCCGCCGCGTCGAGGCGCATCAGGTCGTCGAAGGTGAACATCAGGGCCTTGATGCGGTCGGCCGAGTCGCGATTGTCCTCTTCCAGCGCGGTGAGGAAGCGAGTCTCGGTCTGGCGGTCGAAGGCGTTGAAGATTTCCGCGATCATCTCGTGCGCGTCGCGGCGGCTCGTCTGCGACAGGTTCGACATGAACTCGGTGCGCAATGTCTGCTCGACGCGCTCGATGATGTCCTTCTGCACGCTTTCGATCGTCAGCATGCGCTTGACGACGTCCAGCGCGAATTCGTCGGGCAGGATGGCGAGGACGCGAGCGGCGTGCTCGGCGCGGATCTTCGAGAGCACGACGGCGACGGTCTGCGGGTATTCGTTCTTCAGGTAATTGGCGAGAACCTGCTCCTGAACGTTGGAGAGCTTCTCCCACATATTGCGGCCGGCGGGGCCGCGGATCTCTTCCATGATCTGCTCGACGCGGTCCTTCGGCAGGAAGCCGGTGAGGATGCGTTCGGTCGACTCGACATTGCCCATCAGCGCGCCGGCCGAGGACATTTTCGAGACGAACTCGACGAGCATGTTCTCGACCATCTCGGACTCGATGTTTCCGAGATTGGACATTGCGTGGGAGATGTCGCGGATCTCGTCCTCGTCGAGCTGCTTCCAGATCGCCGCGCCGTGCTGTTCACCGAGCGCAAGCATCAGGATCGCAGAGCGTTCCGGGCCGGTGAGGACCCGTTTCGTCGGGATGCGGGTGGCGAGGGCGTTAGGAGCCATGGCGGTCTATCACGTGGCCGGCGCGGGTTCCGTCAGCCACTGACGGATGATCGCGACGGTTTCTGCTGGATTGTTCTCGGCGAGCTCGCCGACGCGCTGGAGCGATTCCTGGGCGATCTTGCCGTTGACCTGGGCGAGATCGATCATGCGTGCGGTCGGGTCCGGCGGCGGCAGGGCGCCGACCGGAGCGTCGGCCGCGGGCACGCCCTCGATGGCAGGCGCGCTGGGGAGCGCCGCGGTCTGTTTGGCGTCGGGCGCCAGGATCTTCTTCACCATCGGCCGGACGACCATCAGGAGGACGAGCATCGAGACGATGAACAGGATCGCCTGTTCGACCAGCCGCATCAGGTCGTCCTTGGTCAGGCCGAGAATGGCCGAGCCGGCATTGTCGTTGATCGGCTGGACGCCCGGCGGTTCGGCGAAGCGGAGATTGACGACTTCCACCTGGTCGCCGCGACCCTGGTCGAAGCCGATGGAGGTGCGGACGAGGGCGGCGATGCGGTCGAGTTCGTCCTGCGAGCGCGGGGCGTAGGTGATGTTGCCGCTCGGATCGCTCGTATAGACGCCGTCGACGAGGACGGCGACAGTGACGCGTTTCACCCGACCGGCTTCCTGCACCTCGGTGCGGGTGGTGCGGGAAATCTCGTAATTCGTCGTTTCCTGGCTCTTCGAGCTCTTTTCGCGGGTGGTGGCATTGCCGCTGTTGGCGGCCGCGTTCGGCAGTTCGTTGCCGACGGAAACGGACTGCTCGGGATTGCCGCTCTCGGCTTCCTCTTCGTTCGTCTGGGTCGAGCGGACGACGCGGCTCTCGGGATCGAAGGTGTCGGCGGTGTTGGTGACGCGGGTGTAGTCGAAGGTGGCGTTGACCTCGGCGCGGGCGCGGCCGGAACCGACCACGCGCTCGACGATGTTCTGGACCTGATCCTTGAGGCGCTTCTCGAACGCCGTCTCGCGTTCCTGTGCGCCGTTGGGCATGCCGTCCTGTATGTCGGAGCCGTCGGCCAGGAGCGCGCCGCGCTCGTCGACGATCGAGATTGACTGCGGCTCGAGCCCCTGAACGGCGGAGGCCACGAGGTGGAGGATCGCCTTCACCTGGCCGGAGCCGAGCTCGCCCGAGACGCGCAGCACGATCGAGGCGGAGGGCTTCGGCGCGTCCTTCGCGAAGAGCGGGCGTTCCGGAACGACGAGATGGACGCGGGCGGCGCTGACGCGGTCCAGCGAGCGGATCGAGCGGGCGAGTTCGCCTTCGAGGGCGCGGAGGCGATTGACGTTCTGCAGGAAGCTCGTCGACGACAGGCCGTCGCCCTTGTCGAAGATTTCCCAGCCGACGCCGCCGCCTGTCGGCAGGCCCTGCTCTGCGAGCTTCATGCGGACCGAGGCGACCTGGTCGGAGGGAACCGAGATCGTCGAACCATCGCGGCTCGCTTCGTATTTGATTCCCTGCGCCTCGAGTTCTTTCACCACCCCCGCGGCGTCGGACATTGCGAGGTCGGAGAAGACCGGAACCATGTCCGGCTCGGTGACGCGGATGGCGATGAAGGTGAAGAAACCGGCCAGACTGAGCGCGACGGCGCCCATCGCGAGCAGGCGCTGTGCCCCAAGGCCTTTCAAAAATTCGAGAAAGCCACTCAAAAACCTGCCCCGCGCCCCACGTCCGCACCCGGACGACACCGGATACCCGGCAGAAATTGCCGAGTGTCGGTAAACGGCTGGTTAACGGGGGCGTTAATCGGGGTTGGGCAGTTCAGGGCGCTTACAGGGGAGATAAGTTAAGCAAAAATAAAAACGCCGGATCTTGAGACCCGGCGTCAGTAAAATTTGAGTAATCTTGGTTGACCGGCGTTAACGCTCAGCCAACCCGGTACTGCTGGATACGGGTCGTCCGGAGGCCGGCCAGACCGTGGCGGTCGATCGACGCCTGCCAAGCCAAAAACTCTTCCACCGTAAGGGTGTAGCGCTTGCAGGCATCCTCAAGACTCAGCAGGCCGCCGCGCACGGCGGCAACCACCTCCGCCTTGCGGCGGATGACCCAGCGTTTCGTGTTCGACGGGGGCAAATCCGCAATCGTCAACGGACTTCCGTCCGGTCCGATCACGTATTTCACCTTGGCACGCGGCAGTTCGGTCATGGGATACTCTCAACAAGACTGACCAAAGTTTCCATGCACCGTAATGCCTGCACTTTAACATTTGCCTAAGCTCAAAGTTGAAGGAGAGCATCATCCAGAAACGGATTGGCAAGGTCTGGGGCAGGCTCGCTGCGAATGCCGTCGGCATGTCTTGCCGAACCCGGAAGTTTTTGCCCGGCGGGATCGCCGCAGCCGATTCAGTCTCGTAAAAATATCTAGCAATCACAGCTAGTTATCTGGTTGGCATAAATGGAACGAGCCTTGCGTCATGCCTTGTGAGCAGAGGGCCGCCCATGGCAACCGCATCAGTCGATTTCTTTCAGGTCGCAGGCACGAAGCCGGTTACTCCCGGTCAGGCAACGAGTGCGCCTTCGGGCGCGAGCGGGGCCGTTGAGGCATTCGAGCAGATCGTTGCGTCGCTCGGAGGGCAGGCGGGAATCGTTCCGGACGGCGCCGTAGTGGCAGGGGCGGAGCTTTCAAGCGTCACGGCGCAGTCCGCGAAACTCTTGGCGCCGCGTCCGATGGTCAGCGCCGACGTCGAGAAGGCGATGACGGCGGGGCTTCTGGTCGACGCAGCACCGGTCGATGGTGTTCCGGTGGATGGTATCCTGCCGCCCATGACGGGCTCGGATGTGCCGGCGGTCCCGGTCGAGATTGAAGACGTGGCCAGCGAAGCCGATGACGGTGCGCCGGACGGTATCGCCTCGACGGACGGCGATGGGCTCGAGGGCGACGGCGATCCAACCCTCCTTCTGGCGGCAGCCGTCCCGGTGCCGGTCGTCCCGGTACCTGTCGTTATTTCACCCAAGCCGGCGACGGCGACGGGCGAAGGCATTGAGCCAATAACCGCCACGCCGAGTGCGCCGGTGGCTGCGCCGGAACTGCCCGTTGTGCCGCAACCGGCCGGAACGATCGTCCCCGTGGACGGCGAGCCCGTCGAACCCTTGATCGAAGGGCGGGCGGCGACAGCGGCTCCCGCTCCGGACCAACCCGTTTCGAAGGATCAGTCGGGTCTGGTCCCGGCTAAGGATGTTGCCGCTTCCGCGCCGCAGCCTCAGGGGAATCCCGCTCCTGCGCCAGCCGTGACGTCGGTTCCGATTGCCGATGCCGATGCGACAGAGCCGTCCATCGTGCCGGTGGCTGGCCCCGTTGCCAGCGCCGCGCCGGTCCAGACACGTCCGGCCGCGAACGTCGCGGCTTCGTCCACACCCGCGCCCGCTGATGCCGCCGCCATCGCCAATGCAGCGGGCGTCACTAGTGTGAAGGGCACGACGACGCCCACCGCTAACGATCAGTCGGCCGCGCCGACGACCGGCGCAGCCGACGAGATCGTGACAGCCACCGATGCCAAGCCTGTGGCGCCGGTAATCGCAGCCCCCGTCGCAGCAAAGCCGGTCGAGACCGTTGAGATGACGGCGACGACCGCCAAGGCGCAGGCGGAAGCGGTGGCGGCGATCGCTCCCGAAACGCCGAAGCCGGAGGCCAAGGACGCGAAGCCCGTACCGTCGCCCGCTCCGCAGCCGGTCGATGCCAAGGCCGAGACAGACAGGCCGGCCGATGTGAAGAGTGCGGACCAGCCGCAGCAGACGGCGAAGAGTGAAAAGCCGGACGACAGTCAGGACAAGCCGGTCGCCCAGGCGAACGATAAGCCCGTCAGCCATGCCGACAAGAACCAGACCGTCCAGCAGATGACTGACGCCAAGCCAACCGTGGTTGATGCGGTGGCACGCCTGAACGCGCAGACGCAGGCCCAGGCCGCCGTCGCCATCCCGGCGCTTGCCGGCGAGATCGCCAGCCGGGTGAAGAAAGGGTCGAGCCGCTTCGAGATCAGGCTCGATCCGCAGGAGCTCGGCCGCGTCGATGTCCGTGTCGACATCGACAAGAACGGCACCGTCCACTCGCGACTGATCGTCGAGAAGGCCGAGACGCTCGAACTCCTGAAATCCGACCAGCGCGCGCTCGAAAGGGCGCTCACCGATGCCGGCTTCAAGACCGACCAGGGCTCCCTGAGCTTCTCTATGCGCGACGACCGCGGCGCGCAGCAGCAATTCCAGCAACAGCGCGCTCTCTGGGAGAGCGCAACCCAATCACCGATCACTGAGGAAGAGCCGGCGCGCCTTGCCGCCGAAACCGCCTACCGCGCACCCCCGCGCGCGGACGGCGGGCTCGACCTGCGAGTGTAAGGAGTAAACGACCATGGCAGTCTCAAGCGTTGGATCATATTCGCTGACGGGCAACAGTGCCGCCAGCGGAAGCTCGGGTGCCCGCATCGCGGACAACTTCAATCAGTTCCTGCAATTGCTGACGACCCAGCTGCAGAACCAGAACCCGCTCGACCCGCTGGACACCAACCAGTTCACCCAGCAGCTCGTCCAGTTCGCGGGTGTGGAGCAGCAAATCCAGACCAACGACACGCTGACAGCATTGCTCGCCACTTCTGATGCGACACGGCTTTCCAGCGCGGTCTCGTTCATCGGCAAGCAGGTCGTGGCGGAAGGCCGCACCACGCTGCTCGACGAGTCGAACGCGACCTGGCTCATCAATTCCGAAAGCGCCGCCCCGACCTCCAAGGTCATCATCAAGAACGCCGACGGCGAGCAGGTCTATTCGCAGAATGTAAGCCTGGCCAAGGGCGACCAGATGTTCACCTGGAACGGCATGACCACCGACAACCTGCCGGCGCCGAACGGCTTCTATACGATCACCGTGGTTGCGCAGGATGCCGCCGGCAAGGCGGTGACGACGTCCACGGACATCCAGGGCCCGGTCACCGGCGTGGAGCTCGAAGACGGTCAGCCTGTGCTGAACGTCGGCAATATCCGCATCAAGCTCAGCGACGTGAAGAACATCGTGAACGGCTCGACCACACCGCCGACGGAAGACGACGGTGATACCGGTGATGACACCGACACCACGCCCGACGCCTGATCGGACTGGAACCCGAGGCGCTAAGGGCCTACATTCGCCGGGCGCGGTGCTATAGACCGCGTCTGGTGACCACAGGCATCCCTTCGGCAATGCGTTTCGATCTCGATCTTCCCGGCCAGCCGGCGAACCACCGCGTCGTGGTGGCGATGTCAGGTGGCGTGGATTCATCGGTCGTCGCCGCACTCCTGAAGCGGGAAGGCTACGATGTCGTCGGCGTGACGCTTCAGCTCTACGACCACGGCGCCGCCATCCATCGCAAGGGTGCCTGCTGCGCCGGCCAGGACATCCACGATGCCCGCCGCGTCGCCGACGCCATCGGCATTCCGCACTACGTCCTCGATTACGAGGCGCGCTTCCGCGAAAAGGTGATCGACCGGTTCGCGGAAAGCTATGCGATCGGCGAGACGCCGATCCCGTGCGTCGAGTGCAATCAGAAGATCAAGTTCGCCGACCTGCTCGACACCGCCCGCAATCTCGGTGCGGCTGTGCTGGCGACCGGCCATTACGTCGCCTCGCGCGCTGCGCCGGAGGGTGGCCGCACGCTGCTCCGCGCCCGCGATCCGGAGCGCGACCAGAGCTATTTCCTCTATGGCACGACCCGCGATCAGCTCGACATCCTGCGCTTTCCGCTGGGCGACCTGACCAAGACGGAGACCCGCGACATCGCCCGCGAGTTCGGCCTGCACATCGCCGACAAGCACGACAGCCAGGACATCTGCTTCGTGCCGTCGGGCAGCTATTCGGACATCGTCGGCAAGCTGAAGCCGGAAGCCGGCGAGCCGGGCGAGATCGTTCATCTCGACGGCCGTGTGCTCGGCCGCCATCACGGCATCATGCACTACACGATCGGCCAGCGCCGCGGACTCGGTATTGCCGCGCGCGACCCGTTGTTCGTGGTCGGTCTCGACGCCGCGGCACATCGCGTGATCGTCGGGCCGCGCGAGGCGCTGGCAACCAGGACGCTGACCCTTCGCGACGTGAACTGGCTCGGCGATGCCGACCTCGACGCGCTTCCCGCCGAGGGCTTGGATGTCTTCGTGAAGGTGCGCTCGACTCGTTCCCCGCGCCCGGCGCTTCTGCGTCAGGTTGGCGGCGAGATCGAGATCTCGCTTCTCGATCCCGAAGAGGGCGTCGCGCCCGGCCAAGCCTGCGTGATCTACGACGCGGACGACGGGCAGGCAAGGGTGCTCGGCGGCGGCGTCATCAAGGCCGGCACGCGTGTCGCTCCCGCGAAATCCGAACTGGCAGTCGCGTAAAGCCAAATGACCGTTCAGTATGACCTGGAAGGCCAGCAGCGCGTCTATGAGAAATGGGCGCCGATCTATGACGCCGTCTACAACAGGTTCCTGACCGACGCGCATTCGAAGACCTCGACCGCGGCGGCCGCCTGCGGACGCGACATCCTGGAAGTCGGCGTCGGTACGGGGCTGATGCTCCGCTATTACCCATCCGACCGGAACGTGATCGGCGTCGACCTCTCGGTGCACATGCTGGAGAAGGCCGTCGAGAAGGTCCGCGATCTCGGTCTCGGGCATGTGAAGCTTCTTGCCAGCATGGACGCCTGCCGGCTCGGCTTTCGCGACGAGAGCTTCGATGCCGTGGCGGTGCCTTTCGTCATCACGCTCGTGCCGAATCCGGAATCGGCCCTCGACGAGATGCGCCGGGTGCTCAGGCCGGGCGGCGAGATCGTCGTCACCTCCAAGCTCGGCGTCGACAAGGGCCTCCAGGCCTGGGCCGAGGAGAGGCTCGCCCCGCTGATGGGCAGGATCGGCTGGAGCTCGCACTTCAAGGTGTCGCGGCTGGAGCAATGGGCGGCGCGGCATCCGGACATGCAGGTGGTCGAAGTCGCGCCGGTGTTCCCGGCGGGGTTCTTCAAGCTGGTTCGGATCAGGAAGAGGTAGGGCGCCTCCCTCCCCTGAATGGAGCGGGCGGACTCGCGAAGCGAGCCAGGTGGGGTGATGGCCTCTCCGTATGGCAGAAAGCTGGGATAGGCCCAGCCCCCGCCCGGGTTCGCGCTGACGCGCGACTCGGCCCTCCCCACAGTGGGGAGGGAGAGCACCTCGCCTAGGCCGCCCCCAGCAGCGCCGTTCCGCCTTCCCAGATCAGCTTCAGCCCGACGGCCGTCAGCAGCAGATAGATGAATTTGTAGAACGGCTCGGCCGGAACGCGCCGCACCAGGAGTACGCCAGCCCAGGTCGAGGCGATGGCGAGCGGCAGCAGGACGGCGGTCGTCGTCACGTTCTCGGTGGTGAACTCGCCGAGCGCCATGAAGGCCGGGAATTTCAGCCAGTTGACGATGCCGAAGAAGGCGTTGGAAGTGCCGACGAAGGTGTCGCGCTCCAGCTTTTGCGGCATCACGTAGATCTGGAACGGCGGCGCTCCGGAATGGGCGATCATCGAGGTGAAGCCCGAGACCGTGCCCCAGAAATAGCCGGCGAGGGAGCCGCCCTGCTTCGGCGGCATCTGCGGCCGGAGGAGATAGCGTAGCGCGAAGGCGGCCGCGATCAGGCCGAGCGCGACGTTGAACGCGGCCATTGAAACCCTGGATGCCAGGAGATAGCCGAGCAGGATGCCGACGATCGCGCCCGGAACGAGCAGGACGAGGTTGCGGCGGTCCCATTTCTTCCAATAGGCGCCGACGCTGATGACGTCCTGAACCATCATGATCGGCAGGAGGATCGCAGCGGCCTGGACCGGGTCGATCGCCAGCGCCATCAGCGGCAGGCTGACCGTGCCGATGCCCGCGAAGCCGCCTTTGGCGAGGCCGACCAGAATGACGGCCGGAATGGCGGCGAGATAAAAGGTGGGATCGGTGATCATGACGGGCGCGGGAAAGCGCGCTCCATAGCACAGGATTGCGAGGGCGCGCCCGGACTTTCGGGCATCAGGCGGGCAGGGAGGCCATCGCCATCAGCCGGTCGTTCAGGCTGCGAGCGGTGGCGCGGAAATCGTCGAGACGCGGCCTGACTTCCAAGGCGAGCTGCTCGGCCCGCTGTTCGCCGATCGAGTTGACGAGGTCGGCCCAATATTCCGGGATGCGCCTCCAGTCATCGACCGTCGAGTGGGTGATTTCCGGGTGGAACTGCACGCCGTATGCATGGCGGCCCCAGCGCATGGCCTGGACGGGTGTGTGGGCGTTGTATGCGAGCACCTCGGCGCCTTCCGGAAGTTTCGACACCTCGCAGCCGTGCCATTGGAAAGTCTGGAGGACCGAGGGGAATTGGCCGAAGAGCGGATCGCTTTTGCAGGCCGGCGAGAACTGGACCGTCGCGAGGCCGACTTCCGGCCGCTCCATCAGGGTGACAGTGCCGCCGAGTGCGTCGGCCAGCAATTGGTGGCCGAGGCAGATGCCGAAATAGGGCTTGCCGAGATCGCGCACCCAATGCCGGATGGCGGCCTTCTCGGGGACGAGCCAGGAATGCTCCTCCTCGTTGAAGACGTTCATCGGCCCGCCCATCACCGCGAGGAGGTCGAACGCCGAGAAATCCGGGATCGGATCGCCGTGATCGAGTTCGACCGTGGTGATCGTGTGGCCGGCTTCGGCCCAGAACTCGGCGAAGACGGCCGGATGTTCGCTGACGAGGTGCTGGAAGACGAGAATGCGCATCGATCCTGCATCATGGCGCCTCGAGGCGCCGCGCGGAAGATCGATGCGCGTCTGGCTGGTGTTCGCTCAGTGCGCACCTGCGGCGCTCGCCTGGCCCTTCCTGGCGAACAGGATCGCGACGGCGGCAATGGCCAGGATGACGCCAATGACGGCGAAGGTGTCGCTGAAGCCCATCACGAGCGCCTGCCGCCTCACCGTCTTGCCTAGGGCGATGATCGCCTGGTGCTGCGCGGTGGCCTGATCCGAGACGCCGTGCGCCATGAAGTAGTTGGTCATCTGGTCGATGCGGGTACGGACCTCCTCGCGGAACGGCGTGACCGACTGGCCGATGATGTTCGAATGGAACTGCTCGCGCTTGGTGATGATCGTGCCGAGCGTCGCCGTGCCGACCGCGCCGCCGAGATTGCGGAGCATGTTGGACAGGCCTGATGCGTTCGCGGCGTCCTTCGGCTGGATGTTCATGATCGAGATCGCGGTCAGCGGCGTGATGACCATGGACTGGCCGATGGCGCGGACGATGTTCGGCCAGAACAGCTGGTCGCCGGAATAGTTCAGCGACATGTGGATGTTCATGAAGCAGGAGACCGCGAACAGGGCGATGCCGACGAAGGTGATGTATCGGACGTCGAAGCGCTTCATCATCATCGGGACGAGCGGGATCAGCAGGATCTGCGGCAGGCCGGTCCAGGCGAGCACCATGCCGATCTGCTCCGCATTGTAGCCCTGCACCTGGCCGAGATATTGCGGCAGGACATAGACCGATCCGAACAGAGCGAAGCCCACGAGGATGTTCGCCAACGTGGCGACGCCGAAATTGCGGTTCTTCAGGAGCCTCAGATCGACGAGCGGCTTCTCGATCTTGAGTTCGATCCAGATGAACGCGGTCAGGAACACCACGGCGATGATCGCCAGCTGGACGATGAACGGCGACTGGAACCAGTCGTCCTTGTTACCCTCTTCCAGCAGGGTCTGCAGGGCGGAGAGGCCGACCGCCATCGTGGCGATGCCAAACCAGTCGCCTTCCTTCAGTAGGCCGAGCTGCATCGGCTCGCGCTCCAGCGTCAGATAGAGCGCGGCGACCATCACCATGCTGGGGATGGTGTTGATGAAGAAGATGGTCTGCCAACCGTAGTTCTCGGTCAGGTAGCCGCCGATGGTCGGGCCGATCGCCGGGGCGAAGGTCACCGCGAGCGCGAACATCGCCAGACCGACGGGCTGCTGCGACTTGGGCAGGCGGGTCGCGACCATGGTGAAGGCCATCGGGATCAGCACGCCGCCGGCGAAACCCTGCAGGCCGCGCAAAACGATCATCTCGCCGAGAGTGCTCGCGGAGGCGCAGGCCATCGAGAACAGCGCGAACGCGATCGTGCTGGCGATGATGTAGGTCTTGAACGAGAAGACGCGGCTCAGATAGCCCGTCAGCGGGATGACGATGATCTCGCCGATGAGGTACGAGGTCGAGATCCAGGCGCCGTTGTCGACGCCGGTGCCGATGCCGCCCTCGATATCGAGCAGCGAGGCATTGGTGATCTGGATGTTGAGGATCGCCATGAACGCGCCGATCGAGCCGGCGATGATGGCGATCCAGGTCGAGATGCTGGCCTTGTCCTCGGCGGATGGAGTCCGGGAGGCAGGGACGGCGGCGACGGTTGCGTTTGACATGACCCAGCTCCTTGCAAGCCGGGCGCGCGGGTTACCGCGCGTCCGCCACGGCCTTTTCGATTGAGACCTTGGTGTTGATGGTCGGCACGACCGACATGCCCGGGCGCAGATCGCCCGAGAGGTTATGGCCTGGGTCGAGCACGATCTTCACCGGGACGCGCTGGACGACCTTGGTGAAGTTGCCGGTCGCGTTGTCCGGGGGCAGCAGCGCGAATTCCTGGCCGCTGGCGGGTGCGATGCTGTCGACATGGCCCTCGACGGTCGCGCCGGGAAACATGTCGACGTCGACCTCGACCTTCTGGCCGGGCTTCACGTCGGTGAGCTGCGTTTCCTTGAAGTTCGCGACGATGTAGGCGCCCGCGACCGGGACGACCGCCATCAGCTGCGTGCCGGCCTGCACATACTGGCCGACGCGGAGCGTGCGGTTGCCGACCACGCCGTCGACCGGAGCGGTGATCTGCGTATAGGAGAGATTGAGCTCTGCCTGACGCTGAACCGCCTCGTCGTGGGCGACGGTGGCTTGCGCCTGGGCGAGGTCGGCCTTGATCAGGTCGACCTGCTTCTCCGCGGCGGTGAGCGAGGCGGTGTCGCGATCGATAGTGGCGCGGGCGGCAATGATCTTCGACGAGGCCGCCTGGGCGTTCTGCACCGTGCCGTAGCCGGTCTTGGCGAGATTCGTATAGCGGTCGTTGTCCTGCTCGGCGAATGTGGCGTTGGCCTTGTCGACCTCGACGGTCGCGCGGGCGGTGTCGATCACAGACTGTTGGGCGTCGAGCTGGGCCTGCTTGCTGACGACGGCGGCGCGCGCCGCCGCGACGTCCGCCTTGGCCTGGTCGAGCGCGACGCGGAAGTCGCGGTCGTCGATCCGGGCCAGGACTTGGCCGGCCTTCACCGTCTCGTTGTCACGAACAAGGACCTCTCCGATATAGCCGGAGACCTTCGGGGCGATCGTCGTGTTGTCCGCCTTCACATAGGCGTCGTCGGTCGAGACCTCGAAGCGGCCGACCGTCCAATAATCGTGGCCCCAATAGCCGACGCCGAGAAGTGCGGCGACCGCAACTCCCGCAAGCGCCATGCGCCGTAACGAGTGCTTCGGGCGGTCTGTTTCCTGGGGAGTGGTCGGAGCGGCAGCCTCGGCCAGCTTTTCAGCGGGGATATCGGGCACGGCCTTTTCGGGCGGGATGGCGCGGTCGGCGGAAATTTGATCCTGATGCTTGCTCATCGGTTCAGCTCCTGCAGGGCTCCGGTTCCAGCCGAGTACTGCAATTAGGAAACTTGATATTTTCCAAAATAGTGCCTAGATAGGTTCTGTCAACGGGAATTTGGAAAATAGTTATGGGACAAATTCAGGAGACGATCCGGCGTTCCCGCGGGCGTCCGCAGATCAGGTCTGACGAGGACACAATGCTCCTCATCCTCGACGCGGCGGATCGCGAATTTCAGCTTAACGGCTATGCCGGCACGAACATCAATTGCGTCGCGCAGCGGGCGGGCGTTTCGACCAAGACGCTCTACAAGCTCGTACCGAACAAGGCCGAGCTGTTCGAGGCCGTGATCCGTCAGCGGATCGGCCGCTTCCTGCTCGATGTCGACGGCGTGGTGACCGACGATCTCGATACCGAGGAGCAGCTGGAGCGCATCCTGTTCGCCTTCGGCGTGCTGACGCTCAGCGAGGAGACGATCGCCATCAACCGCCTGGTGATCGGCGAATGCGAGCGCTTCCCCGAGATCGCGCGCGCCTTCTACCAATCGGCGATCGTGCCGGTGAACGGTGTCATCGAGGACTGGCTGAACAAGCAGAAGGCGAAGGGAACGCTACGGGTCGACGACGTCCACATCGCCTCCGGCATGCTGCGCGGCATGATGATCATGGAGCCGCAGCGAACCGCGATGATGGGCCAGCGTTCGGCGCCGCACCGCGACGAGATCGCCTTCCGCGCCAAGCAGTGCGCGGAGGTCTTCTACAACGGCTGCAAGGCGTGACGGAGCGCGACAGGCGCTAAAGGTCTCGGGACCGACCTAGGGAAGGCCCGTCACGGTGTCGCCCTTGGGACGCGCAGCGAGCGGCTGCCGTCCGGTGAGGGCGTACTGGATGTTCTCGGCGAGATTGGTCGCATGGTCGCCGATGCGCTCGAGGTTCTTGGCGCAGAACAGCAGGTTGGTGCACTGACCGATGCTGCGGGCGTCCTCCATCATGTAAGTGAGGAGTTCGCGGAAGAGAGCGTTGTAGAGCTCGTCGATCTTGACGTCGCCGAGCCGGACCGCCTCGGCCGCTTCGGCGTCGAGACGATCGAATGCGATGAGCACCCGGGATAGCTGCTTCTGCACCGCCGCCGCCAGCCGCTTGAGGCTCGACGAGATCGCCATCTGCGAAAGCGCGTTGTTCTCGCTGGTGACCCGCGCGGCGATGCTCTTTGCGAGATCGCCAACACGCTCGAGATCGCTCGCCATGCGCATGCAGGCGATCACATGCCTCAGATCGCTCGCGACCGGCTGGCGCCGGGCGATGATCAGGATCGCGAGATCCTCGATCTCGATCTGCATCTGATCGATCGACAGATCCTGATGGACGGCGCGCTGCCCGAGGGAAACGTCGCCGGTGCGAAGCGCGGTTATGGCATTCTCGAACAGATGCCGGGCGAGATCGCCCATCTCCTGGATGCGGCTCGTCAATCCCAACAATTCGTCGTCGAATGCCCGGCTGGTGTGATCCAATCGATGCTCCCCGGTCGTTCGCGAGCAGTTCCGCAGTCGCCCGCTCCATATCAAGGGAAAAGATGACAGATATGTAACGCTAGGCGGAACACGCGTTCCTGCTCCGGCCGCATTGTCTCCCGTATCGGGCCGCCTACCCACTAGACCTCCGTATGAACTGACCCAATCGAAAGCGTGGGTTGGCAAGCCGAGCGTACGATTCCCACGGATGTCGCCGGCCGGCAATCTGGTGTCCGCCGGGGCCGACGGGCTGTCATCAGAGGGAAAGTCTCATGTTCAGGGAAACACTGCGGAGCCGCTGGAATCGACTATTCGGCACCTTGAGGCCGGGTCGCGGAGAATCCGTCGCAGAGGCCGAACAGGTCGAGGCGTCGCTGGACGCTGTTTTCGCAGCCATCCAGGCCGCGGCCGCCAAGCGTCCCGATCGCCAAGGCTGATATCCCCAATCCGCAGGAGACCGAACATGATAAACAGACGCACGTTCTCGCTTGGTATCGCCGCGGCCGCCGCGACGTCGTTGATCGCGAATTCGGTTCGCGCTCAGTCAAAGTCCCCGATAACAAATGTCGTCCTGGTACACGGCGCCTATGCCGACGGCTCCTGCTGGCTTGACGTGATTCAGCGCCTCCAGGCCGCAGGCCTCAACGCTTCGGCAGTCCAGAACCCGTTGACCTCGTTGGCGGACGATGTCGAGGCAACGCGCCGGATCCTGGATCTTCAGGACGGTCCGACCATTCTCGTGGCGCACTCATGGGGCGGCATGGTCATCAGCGAGGCCGGTGTTCATCTGAAGGTCGCCGGGTTGGTCTACATCGCCGCAAGGGCGCCCGACGCCGGAGAAGATTATACCGCGCTGGCCGCCAAATACCCGACCCCGCCAGCGAGCGCGGGTCTCGTCAAGGCCGGAGGTTTTGCCGAACTCAGCGAGGAAGCGTTCCTGCGGGATTTCGGTGGTGACCTGGAGCCTGCGAGAGCCAAGGCCCTGTTCGCCGTCCAGGGTCGGATTTCGGAAACACTCTTTGCCGGCCGGACGACCGAAGCGGCATGGCGATCGAAGCCCACTTGGTACGCGGTCTCCACGCAGGACCGAACCATTTCGCCTGAGCTCGAACGCTTCATGGCGGCGCGGATGAAAGCGCGGACGATCGAGATCGCGGCGAGCCACCTTTCACTGATTTCACATCCGGACGAAGTCGCCAATCTGATTATCGAGGCGACCGCGTCCGCGTGATCGCGGCGTTAGGCTCGGTCCGCTTTACGGCTGATCGCCTGTCGGAGTGATGTCCTGCTTGGTTCCCCAGATCCGAACCGGCCGGTCGATTTCATACTCTACCGTGGCCGTTATGCGCATGAGCCGCGGCTTTCCGAGCGCAGTCATAATCTCGGCATCGAGCGTGAAACCGGTGCCGTCCTGGATCGCTCGTGTACGGACTTCTTCCAGGATCTCGCGGGAGTCCTTCGTGTAGAACCCCAAGGCCTCTTCCCGGGTCACCCGAAATCCACGCGGAAGCTCGAAAAGGTCGTAGACGGCGCTGGTCCACGTCAGAGTTTCAAAGGGCAGTTGGCACTGCCAGATACCGACCCTGGCGGTGCCGGCTGGCGGCGTTCCGGCCGAACCAAGCAATCGGCCCTTTTCCAGCTTCAGTTGGTCGGCAACCGCTGCCACCGATCCGAGCGAGGGCCCAGATATTGCAAACGACCTGCCGAATCGTCGATCAAAGTCTTGCATTCGCAGACTATGACCGATGCTGAGTTTAAAATCCGTCTTAGTTTATGCCAAGCGAGCCTAAAACGCTCGAACTCCTCGCGCCAACTACCTGTCTGTTGGCGAAAGCGATTCAATAATCCGACATTCGGCGACGGTTCCGCAGCCGCACTGGTCGATGATGTTATCGAGCTCCAACTTCAGAGCTTTCAGATCCTCGATCTTGCGTTCGATATCCGACCGATGGGCATGCGCGATGGCATCGACGGCTGCGCAAGATCGGTCTCGTTCGTCCGATAGCGACATCAGTTCCCGGACCTGATCGAGCGAGAAACCAAGGTCGCGCGCTTTGCGTATGAAACTCAGCCGTCGCAGGTGAGAAATGTCATATGCGCGGTAGTTGCTGTCGGTCCGGGCTGGGGCCGGGAGAAGGCCGCTTCTCTCATAAAACCTGATCGTCTCGACCTTGGTGCCGGTTTGCCGCGCCAGATACCCGATCGTCAGAACATCGCTCAAAGCATTGACCCTGTAGTGACTACAGGCCCTATCTATTGCGCTATATCGGGAATGTCGAGGAACCCCAATGGCGGCTCTCAGCCCCTTGAAACTGCGCGTCGAGGGCATGGATTGCGGAGCGTGCGCGCTCAAAATCGAAAATGCGATGAAGCGGCTCCCCGGGGTCAGCGACATCAATGTGAGCTACGGCCAGGAAAGTGTGGCTCTCACGTTTGATGAAGACCGCACGTCCGCGCTTACCATTAAAGAGAAGATCAGAGCCCTCGGCTTCACGCCTATCAGTGAACGGAAAGATCTGGTGGCGCCCCGAAGCGCACCCGTGCTGAGCGCACGGGAACCCTGGTGGCGGGGCAAGAAAGGGCGGCTCGTAATCTTCGCGGCGGCGATGTTTGGCGCCGCGTTCGCTGCCGCGCAGATTGAGCCGCAATGGAGCCAATGGGCCTACTCCGCAGCGGCGGTAATCAGCATCGTTCCATTTGCCAGACGCGCCTTTGCAGGTGCGATTTCTGGAACGCCTTTCAGCATTGAAACTCTCATGTCCATCGCGGCCTTCGGCGCTGTCCTGATCGGCGCGGCTGAAGAGGCTGCCGTAGTCATTTTGCTATTTGCCGTCGGCGAACTGCTCGAGACGATCGCCGCCGGACGGGCTCGCGCAGGCATCGAGGCGCTCATCGACCTCGTTCCCCGTGTCGCATTCCGCGAGCGAGATGGCGTCGTCGAGCGCATTTCGGTCGATGATCTCGCACTCGGCGATATCGTAATCGTGCGGCCCGGGGATCGAGTTCCCTCCGACGGAAAAATCCTGGAGGGCTTTTCCGAGCTCGACGAAGCGCCTGTCACGGGCGAGTCGGTGCCGATTGCCAAGCAGGCAGGTGACAAGGTCTTCGCAGGCAGCATCAACACGAATGGGGAGCTTCGCGTCGAAATCAGCCACGTGGCGGCCGACAATACGATTGCTCGCATCATTCACCTCGTGGAGGAAGCGCAGGGATCGAAGGCGCCCATGGCGCGGCTGATCGACAGATTCAGTGCTTGGTACACTCCGGCCGCAATGGCCGCCGCGGCTCTGGTCATCGTTGTGCCGCCGCTTGTGTTCGACGCCGACTGGATGACGTGGGTTTATCGTGGGCTGGCAACCCTGCTGATTTCGTGTCCTTGCGCTCTGGTGATCTCGACGCCTGCCGCTATTGCGTCCGGTCTGGCGGCAGGCGCGCGGAAGGGTCTCCTCATAAGGGGCGGTGCCGCTCTCGAGATGCTCGGCAAGGTCAGAACCGTCGCCTTTGATAAGACCGGCACGCTGACTCTAGGCCGCCCTCAAGTGACCGATATCGTGCCGATTGTCGGCAATGAGGGTGACGTGCTGGCGCGCGCCGCGGCTGTCGAGCGCAACACGAGTCACCCTTTGGGCATCGCAATTGTAGAGGCGGCAACCGCGAGAGCGCTCGATATACCCGCGAGTTTCGGTGGCGCCATTGCAGTGCCGGGAAAGGCAGTCACGACCCGGCTCAAGGACGGTTTCGCCTCGGTCGGGTCGCCGCGATACGCGGCCGAGCAGACGGCGCCGGACGAGAGCGTCTCGCGGAAGATTGTCGCCCTCGAGGAGGAGGGAAAAACAGTCGTCGTGCTGCTTTCGGGAAAGCGGGTCGAGGGATTGCTCGCTCTGCGTGACGAGCCTCGGGAGGATGCTGCCGTCGGCATTGCCCGGCTCAACGCTGCTGGAATCTCCACCGTCATGCTCACCGGAGACAACCGGCGCACTGCCGACGCAACCGCTGGCAAGCTCGGGCTGGTCGCCCGGGCGGAGCTGCTGCCGGAAGCCAAGCTTCTTGAAATCGCCGATATGAAGAAGCTCGGACCGATCGCGATGATCGGCGACGGCATCAACGACGCCCCCGCTCTTGCCGCTGCTTCTGTCGGCGTCGCCATGGGAGGCGGCGCGGACGTGGCGCTGGAGACCGCCGATGCGGCCCTATTGCGAAACCGCGTTACCGGTGTTGCCGATTTGATTGAGTTGTCGCAGGCGACCCTCGGCAACATTTGGCAAAACATCGGGCTCGCGTTGGGGCTGAAGGCCGTTTTCCTCGGCACGACGCTGTTCGGCGTGACGACCCTATGGATGGCGATCCTGGCCGATACCGGCGCGACCGTCCTCGTCACTGCGAACGCATTGCGCCTTCTGCGCCTCGGTCTTTCCGTCCGCCACTCAACCGAGCGGAATCAATGACCCGCGTTTCTCGTCCAAGCATCATCATGGGGCTCTGATTGCCTGCTTAGGTCGGCCAGCGCCCACGATTGCCCTAAGCGACCAAGCGAACGATGATCTGTGTCGCTGCCTATGGCTCGATGTAAGGAACATCGCAAGACCACGGTTTATTGTCTTCGCAGACGGGTCACGGACGACTTGCCCCACCGCGGGCAAAGGCGAGAAAAGAGGAGCCTCGCCGCTCAGGCGAGACTCTGTCGAGCCCACGGCCGACGTAGACTTCCTGCAGCTCAGATCAGCTCAGCTCAGAACTGGTTTGTGAGGCGCGGGGACATAGCCCCCAACGCCTACATATGCGGCTTCGTCAGCGCCAGCGACCAGGCGCGAACACCCAGTCTCCTCCTCTCATCGACCAGCTCGGTCCGATGAACCGCCGGCCGGGGCGCGCACGCAGCCAGTAGCCGGGCACCCAGACAAAATCCCAGGCGCTGTCGCTCCAGGTCCAGTAGCCGGGCACCCAGATGAAGCCGGACCGGGCGGGAGGACGCCGTTCACGCCGAAGCGGCGGTGGACGCCGGTTCGGACGGCCGGGGCGGTTGCCAGGCCTGCCCGGTCGATTGCCAGGTCTGTTGCCGGGACGATTTCCGGGCCTGTTGCCTCCGGGCCTGTTGCCTCCGGGTCTGTTACCTTCGCCGGGGCGATTGCCCGAGCCGGGCCTGTTGCCCGGGCCGGGTCGGTTTCCGGAACCCGAGCCGCGACGACCTCCGGATCCCGGCCTGCCGCCTCCGGGCGGCCGTGGCCTGTCGATCCCCGGAGCGGGCTGCGCCTGGGCCTTGATGTCTGCCAGGCCGGACAATGGCAACATCGCCAGCGCCGCCAGCAGCGTTTCCAGGAATGAGCGTCTCGAAAGCATTGGTCACCTCCAACTCGCTGGACACGGCCCGCAGTACTCCATCCCAGCGCCGCAGATTCCGTGCGGTTAAAGTCGGCGACGAATGCAACCGCGCAGCAGCCGACGACGCCGAGAGCGAGGCAGTTCGCCGGAACGCCGGCGGCCGCGCTCACCTTGTCTGTGAATCGATGGGCGCCAGCCGCGAGGATTTCCGCGGCCGGCGGGCACGTCAGTAGTCGACCGGGTCGCGGATGAGCGGGCAGGTCATGCAGTGCCCGCCACCGCGACCGCGGCCGAGCTCGGCGCCGACGATCGAGATCACCTCCACGCCTTGCCGACGGAGCATCGTGTTCGAATAGGTGTTGCGGTCGTAGGCAACGACGACGCCGGGTGCCAGCGCGACGTAGTTGTTGCCGCTGTCCCATTGCTGGCGCTCGGTGGCGTAGGAGTCGCCGCCCGTCTCGACGACGCGCAGCTTCTTAAGGTTCAGCGCCTCGGCGACGACATCGATGAACGGCTTCGTCTCGACCGTGACGTCTACGCCGACCGGTCCGTCAGAAGGCCGCAGCGAGATCGCGTGCATCTTGTAGACGATCTCGGGATAGAGCGAGACGAGGTCTCGGTCACAGAAGGTGAACACGGTGTCGAGATGCATCGCGGCACGGAGCTTCGGCATCGCCGCGATGATGACGTGCGAGGCGCCGCCCTTTTCAAACAGCTTCGCTGCGAGCTGGGTGATCGCCTGGCGAGATGTGCGTTCGCTCATGCCGATGATGACAACCCCATTGCCGGGGACGAGGACGTCACCGCCTTCGAGTGTCGCCGAACCGAAATTCTGTTCAGGATCGCCCCACCACACATTCACCCTGCCAGCGAAATCGGGGTGGAATTTGTAGATCGACGTCGTCAGCAGCGTCTCTTCGCGCCGCACCGGCCAGTACAGCGGATTGAGCGTGACGCCGCCGTAGATCCAGCATGTGGTGTCGCGCGTGTAGAGCGTATTGGGCAATGGCGGGAGGAGATATTCCTTCGCCCCCGTCGCCTCCCGAACCATCGCAAAGTATTTGGAGCCGTACTTGTCCGGAACGTCGGTTGCCGAAAGGCCGCCGATCATGAATTCGGCAAGCTGGCGCGGTTCCAGACTATCAAGAAATCCGCGAACTTCGTCGACGAGGCCGAGGCCGACCTCGTTGGGCACGATCTGGCGGTCGAGCAGCCATTTCTTCGCATCGGGGATCGCGAGCGTTTCGGCAAGCGCGTTGTGCATTTCGACCACTTCCACTCCTCGTTCGCGCATCTTGCTCATGAAGTCGAAGTGGTCGCGCTTGGCGTTTTGCACCCACAGCACGTCGTCAAACAGAAGGGAGTCGCAATTGCTGGGGGTCAGGCGCGTATGTGCGAGGCCGGGTGCGCAAACCAGGACTTTGCGCAAGGTTCCGACCTCGGAGTGGACCCCGTAGGCGGTCTTAGACGCCGGCGTCTCTTGGGCTGGCTTATCGAGGATGGCTGACTTCGGCATGGTGCATCTCCGTTCTGTCAAATGGTGATGTAGCCAGTGGCGAGGCCGTGGATCCCGATACTGCACAGGATCATGGCCACGATGAACACGCCCCATTCGATCGGCGTGAACAACTTTCGGTTCTCCTCCCGCCGCGCCCAGAAGTAGAGGATGGTTCCCGGTCCATACAGGATCGCTGAGAGAACCAGGAACTTCATGCCGGCGGAATAGATCAGAAACAGCGTGTAGATGACGGCAAGCGCCGCAAAGATCATGTCGCGTCTGCGTTCCTGCGGCCGGGTCCCATAAGTCTCGCCGCGCATGGCCAACTGCAAGCCGTAGGCGGCGACGAGCAGGAACGGGATCAGCGCCATCACGCTGGTCAGGTTCAGCATCAGCGAGAAGGCGTCGTTCGACCAATAGGTGCTGATGACGAACAACTGGACGATGATGTTGGTGAGCCACAGCGCCGCCGCCGGCACCCGGTTCTCGTTCTGCCTCGCGAAGATCTTCGGCATGTCCTTGGTCTTCGCCGCGGCGAACAGCACTTCGGCGCAGATCAGCGACCAGGCGAGATACGCGCCGAGCACCGAGATCAGAAGCCCGATACTGACGAACACCGCACCCCAATGTCCGACAACGGCTTCGAGCACGGCCGCCATGGACGGTTGCCGCATGCCCGCGATGTCGGGTCGCTCCAACACGCCGTAAGGCAGCAGCGTCACGAGCACCATGAGCGTGGTGACGCTCAGAAAGCCGATGATTGTTGCGACGCCGACATGCGAGCGCCTCTGTGCATAGCGCGAATAGACGCTCGCGCCCTCGATCCCGAGGAATACAAATACTGTGACCAGCATGGTGGCGCGCACCTGCTCGAGCAGGCTCGTCGGAGGCATGCCTTCGCCGCCCCAGAAATTGGCACGGAACAAGTCGAGCTTGAACGCAAAGAACAGAATGAAGATGAAGACGAGGATTGGGATGATCTTGGCAATGGTGACGACGGTATTGATGAACGCCGCCTGCTCGGTGCCGCGCAGGATCATGAAGTGGAACAGCCAGATGCCAACGGACGCGACGACAATGGCGGCCACGGTGTTTCCATCGCCGAAGACCGGGAAGAAGGCGCCGAGGGTGGACTTGATCAGCACCCAATAGGAGACGTTGCCGATGCAGCTGCCAATCCAGTAGCCGAGCGCGGAGAGAAATCCCGGATAGTTTCCGAAACCTTCCTTCGCATAGGCGTAGACGCCGGCATCCAAATCAGGCTTGCGTTCGGCGAGTGCCTGGAAGACGCGTGCGAGCATGTACATTCCACTGGCGGCGATGCACCAGGCGATGATCGCACCGAAGGGGCCTGTCGCGAGTCCGAAGGTTCGTGGCAGGGAGAAAATTCCCGACCCGACCATCGAGCCGATGACCATCGCAGTGAGAACCGGAAGCTTGAGCTTCTGCTCGGTCGATGATGCCGCGACCTGATCTGCAGCAGACGTCGTCGTCATGCGCGCCTCCTCACGTGGTCAGTGAAATGGCTTTCATTTTAGAAGTATTCTATGCTTACATAGAGATAATACTCAGCATACGGCAAGCAGTAGCTGCGAAGGCCGCGATATTGGCGGCAGATACATTGACGGTCTATTCAGACTGCGCCGAACTGTACTGTAGCATATTGTCAAGTCAACATTTCATTTCACCCAACGCGTGTGCCATGATCCGCGCTCACGCAGCGCGACTGCTTGATCTGTGTGAATAGTTTCGCCGCCCATTCGCTTCGTTGAAGTCGTCGGCGCTGCGGGTTCTCGCGGGAATCCGCCTTCGGCCGCGAGGCGTGGATCGCCCTGAGGCGGTGCCGTCGACGCCAAGGTCGCCAGCCATTCAGTCCGCGGGTCGATCCGGCAGAATGTGAGCGCCGCCACGGCGATCGGCACGCCGAGCACAGTGCCAGGCAGGCCCCAGAGGTACGTCCAGAGAAAGATGGAGAAGAGCACGATCGTGGGTGAGATCGTGAGGGCGGAGCCGTAAAGGCGCGGCTCGACGTAGCTGCCGACTATCAACTGGATGGACCACATGCAGCCGAGCACGGTCGCCACGCTCTGCCAACTCTCCATCTGCACCGCCGAGATCAGGGTCGGCAACAGCGTCGCGAAGAAGGGACCGATGATTGGTATGTAGTTAAAAACAAAGGCGATGACGCCCCATTCGCGTGCGAGCGGCAAGCCGAGAGCAACTGCGAAGATCCAGACGAGCGTGCCGGTAAGAACGCTCATGAGCGTCCGGACGACCATAAAGCGTCGCCATTTTCGAGCCGTCTCGGCGCAGCCTTCGAGGATCGCCCGTGCGAGCGGTTTCCTCGGCAGTGAGCGTATCCTCGCGGCGATGGCGTCTACTTCGACGAGCCCGAGCGCCACATAGATCAGCACCACCAGAGAGAAGGTGATCGTCGCGTTGATGTGGGCCGTTAGCCGCTGGATCAAGCCCAGGACCCATCCTGCGCTGAAGTGTTCCGCCCAGATGCCGGCGACCGCTATTCCATGCCCTTCGAGCCAGTTTGCCGCGCGGTCGTAAGTTGCCTGGAACGTCTGGGCGTTCGCCATGGTCCAGCGACCGACGTGGCTGAAGGCCCAGGTGCCGACGGAAGACAGGAGGGCGAACGCCGCCAGGATGGTCAGGAGGGTGAGGACGAGAGCTGCGAGGCGCGGCAGCTTGGCCTGAAGCCAGCCTTGCAGGGGCCATGCGAGCGCGATGATGAACAGCGCCAGCATCGCGGGAGCGACCACCGCGCTCGCCAGCTTCAGCCCGCCGAGAACCATCACGACGGCGATTAGCATGATTCCTGCGGTGCTTACGGGCAGCGTCGCCATCATCCAGCTTCCAAGGTTTCGCCGGAGGGTGGCAAAACCTCGCAGAATATTCGTCTCTTGACAACTTGTCGCACCATAATAAGGTGTCAGCACCTAAAGAGACGATGCATTGGAGACGCCATGCAGTCGTCTAGAATATGCTGAATTTTGAACTGTTTATCGATTTTTATACATGTTTAAGTTAAAGTACCAATACATGCTTGGCTGACACTCTGTCTTCTTCTCTTGGACGGAGTTCATGGGACCTTGGCGGTCCGGACCTCGGCGGAGGTTGTGCAACATGGAGTCCGCAGAGTGTCCCGGTCGCTCGAGACTTTCGGTCGTCGAGAGGAGAGCATGCCATGTCAGAGCTGGTGGTCGTGGGCTTCGACAATCCGCACGATGCGGACCGCGTCTTGACTGAACTGGTCAGGCTGCAGAAGGAGTATCTCATCGATCTGGAGGATGCGGTTGTCGCCATCCGAAGCCCCGATGGGCAAACCCGCATCAAGCAAAGCATGAATCTCGTCAGGGCCGGAGCCGCCGGTGGTGGAATGACTGGCGCGATCTGGGGCGGGCTGATCGGACTCTTGCTGGCCAACCCACTCGCAGGTATGGCGATCGGCGGAGCGGTCGGCGCGGGCACGGGTGCCCTGTCTGGGAGCGCCATGGACTACGGCATCAACGACGGCTTCATTCGTTCGCTTGGTGAAACCCTGCAGCCGGATACGTCGGCACTGTTTCTGCTGATCCGCAAGGCACAGCCCGATAAGGTCCTGCAGGAGCTGTCGGGCTATCACGGCAAGATACTTCGGTCGTCCTTGTCCCCCGAGCAGGAGAAGAACCTGCAGGAGGCACTCTCGAGGGCAACAGCCTCAAGCGATTCTGTTCCGGTGGCCGAGGGGAACCTGGCCCCCGCACCGGGCTGACACCCAAGGGTCGACACGTCGCGGGCGTCGCAGCTTGCCGGAGGATGCCATGGCCGAGATACACTCGCTGCAAATATCGGCGGCCGGCGAAGAAGGCCGCAAATGGTTCTCCTTCTTGGCTCTCGGAGCAGCCTTGTTCCTGCTGGGAGTAGTGGCGCTGTTCCTGCCGCTTCTATCGACGTTCGCGGTCGGTGTGATGCTGGGCGCGACCCTCGCCGTGAGCGGCGGCATTCAGATCGTTCAGTCGTTCCAGGTGAGGAGATGGGCGGGGTTCACCTGGCATCTGCTGTTGGGGGTCGTCCAGCTGATCGGGGGAGTGCTTGTCTACGGAAACCCGTTCGCCGGTGCCATTGCGATCACCGCGGTGCTCGCCGCGACATTCATCATCCAGGGTGTGATGCAGGTTGCTCTTGGATTGAGGGTTCGACCGGAAAAGGGCTGGAGCTTGCTTCTAGGCTCCGGCGTGGTCGCCATCCTTGCCGGAGGGGTCCTGCTCGCCAAGTTCCACTTCGCTGGGCTCTATACGCCCGGCCTCATGCTCGCCGCTTCGCTGATGTTCGGCGGAGTAGCCTACGGAGCAATCGGGTGGATGGCCCGACGTTTCGGCGCTGAGCGCACTGCCGGTCGGAAATCCGGTTCATGACGAGAGATGGCCGCGGTCGTAAGACCGGCTTGCCCGGGTCAGGGTGTGCGAGGCCCGCGATCGGAAGTATCGTCACGGAGGAGCAGGCATGGACAGACGTTCATTCGTAATCGGTCTATTCGGCAGCGCCGGTCTCGTCGCGCTCGCCGCAACAGTTCCGCGTTCGGTCAGCGCACTGCCTATTGCCCCCAAAACAGTTCCCAGCGGGTCCGAAGTGATAAGTCCTCCGTCGACGGAGCAGGGCGCCGTTCAGCCGGTTTGGCACCGCGGCCGACCACATCGCCGCCGCGTCCGCCGGTCCCGTCTGGTCTGCCGCCGCTACCGCCGCCGGGGCCGCTGGGTTCGCAGGTGCCGTCGCGTGCCCTATTGGCGCTGGATCTGAGGTCGCCGCCCAACGCACGACCGCATGGTCCTCTCCTCGGAAGTCGTTGGCTGACTGTGGCGGGTCCACCATTCGGGGCGGGGCCCGGACCCGGAGTTGCGATGAGGCGACCATGACCGAAGCCGACGAACCACCGCGAAAGATCAAGGAACCTTCCTACGCCGACGGCATCGCCCCGATGCTGCTGCTGGTCGTGCTCATCGCCGGTGCGGTCGCGCTTTTCGGCCTTCAGGCCACGGAGGGACCGATACAGGTGGCGCTCATCCTCGCCGCTATGTTCACGGCCCTCATCATTCTGAAGAACGGTCATCCATGGGAGGAGATCGCCGAGGCGGGCCGCAAGGGCGTGTCCTCCGTGGTCAGCGCGATCTTCATCCTGCTTTCCGTCGGAGCGCTGATCGGCGCCTGGAACATGTCGGGCACGATTCCGACGCTGGTGTTCTATGGCATCCAGATCCTCAGTCCGAACTGGTTCTATCTCGCGAGCCTCGTCATCTGCTCCGCGATCTCGATGGGGATCGGCAGTTCATGGACGACGGCGGGGACGATCGGCGTCGGCCTGACCGCCCTGGCGACCCTTGCCGGCGTGTCGCCCGTTATAACTGCGGGGGCCGTGGTCTCCGGCGCCTATGTCGGCGACAAGCTGTCGCCGCTCTCCGAGACGACGGTCCTTGCCGCGCAACTGACGGGGAATGACGTCTACACCCATCTGCGCGCCCAGATGAAGACCTCCGTTCCCGCCTTCATTTTGGCGGCGGTGCTGTTCGGGATGATCGGCCTGATGGACGGCAGCGAGGGGGCAGGGGAGGCGGTCATCGCCTCCGAGCTCGTGGCTCTCGACGGGCTTTTCCATATCACCCCGCTGAACCTGTTGCCGCTCGTCCTGCTCGTCACCCTCTCCGTTCTCCGGGTCCCAGCGTCGCTGGCGATCATGGCCGCCGCGCTGTTCGCCGGATTGATGGCGCCGCTGCTGCAGTCCGAGGCGGTGCTGCGGTTCGTCGGGACGGACCAGACCGCCGCGCCGTGGGATTACATCAAGGGCATCTGGCAGGCGCTCGCTACCGGATACCGGACAACTTCGGGCATTGCCGAGGTCGACAGCCTGCTGTCGCGCGGCGGCATGGACAGCATGCTGAAGACGATCTGGCTGATCCTCGGAGCGCTGGTGTTCGGTACCCTGCTGGACGAATTCGGCCTGCTTTCGAAGCTTATCACGCCAATGCTCAAGGCGGCGCGAACATCGGGGCAATTGGTGGCAAGTGCCGCCGGCACCGCGATCGGGCTCAACATCATCGCAGGCGACCAGTATCTGGCGCTGGTGCTTCCCGCCCGGCTTTTCCGAAGAGAATTCGAGGCGCGCGGCCTGCCGTCCACGAACCTTTCGCGCACGCTTGCCGATGCCGGAACCGTCACCTCGCCGCTCGTGCCCTGGAATTCGTGCGGCGCCTATATGTCCGCAGTGCTGGGAGTTCCTACCCTGCTTTATCTCCCTTTCTGTTTCTTCAATCTTGCCAGTCCGCTGCTCACTGTCGTCGTGGGAGCAAGAATGCCGACGAGTGCTGCCCGAATTGGCCATAATAATCAGGTGCCGCGTCGTCCTTATACGTGAGAAAGTGTAGTCGAGTATATTTGTAAAAGAGCGCGAGGTCCAAAACGATGCTGTCTCGTCGGCAATTGATACTTGGACTGGGCAGCGGGTTTGCAGCCAGTTCGGTCGCCTTCGACCCCGTGTACGCGCAGACTGTTCCTGATGGTCGGCGGCGGAGTCCCTTCCCGTCGTGGGGTCGGCGCCCACCAGCGCCGCCAGCGCGCTACGAGGCCGTTCCGGATAATCGGCCGGGCTTCGAATGGCTTGAGGGGCGTTGGGTATGGACCGCTCGCCAAGGGCGTTGGGTATGGGTTCCGGGCCGCTGGGTCAGGAGCCGAAGGGTCCGGCTTCCAGGAGCGGGATAAAACTAGTTCAGGGAAGGACCGCCGCGTGCACCTCGATGGGATGCCGGGATTCTCGGCCTTAGGGATATCGCTTGGATGGCTCGGCTTGGTCGCAGCATCCGCTTCCGCAGCCGAAGCCCCGCTGCCCGCCGTCGGCGTAACGCCTGTCCTCGTTAGGGATGTCTCGCCCGGAACTGAATTCGTCGGGCGCGTCGAGGCGCAAAATTCGGTCGATGTCCGCGCGCGCGTGGAGGGTTTCGTGCAGGAGCGGCCGTTCCAAGAGGGGCAGCTGATCCAGCAGGGACAGGTCCTTTTCATCATCGAGACGACGGCCTACGAGGCCGCGCTTGCAGTTACCAAAGCGACGCTCGCCAGCGCGCAGGCGACGCTGCAGGAGGCCGAGCAGCGTTTCCAGCGCAATCAGGAACTTCGACGGACCAATGCCATAGCGCAGGCAACCCTGGACGAGGCGGTCGCAGCGCGCGACGTCGCGCAAGCGAACGTAAAATCGGCCGAGGCGAGCGTCCGACAGGCTCAATTGAATCTCGACTACACCACGATCAGGGCTCCCATCTCCGGGAGAGTGGGGCGGGCCGCTTTTTCGGTCGGGAGTCTGGTCGGCCCGACCTCCGAGCCTCTGGCGCGGGTCGTCCAGGTCGATCCCATCCGTGTCGTTTTCTCCGTGAGCGACCGCACGATTCTGGAACTTCGCACCCAGGCGGGAGACCTCAGCGAAGACGAGCTCTCGAAACGCTTCGTTCCGACCGTGCGATTTCCAACCGGAGTCGCCTACGAGCCGACGGGCGAGATCGAGTTCTTCGGCAACGAATTCGATCCTCAGACCGGAACCATTCCGATTTGGGCCAGGTTCGCTAACTCTCGAGCGATGCTCGTGCCGGGCCAGTTCGTGACCGTCTCCGTTCAGCGGGCAGAGCCGATGCGTCGCCCCGTAGTGCCGATCGGTGCCGTAGAGCAGGACCGAGACGGACGGTTCGTTCTCGTCCTCGAGCACGGCGATCGAGTTGGGATCAGGCGGATTCGGGTGGGCGCGCAGATCGGCCAATATTGGACGGTGGAGGAGGGGCTTGGCGGAGGCGAGAGCCTGATCGTCCAAGGCTTGCAGAATGTTCGGCCGGGGACCGTCGTTCGGCCCATCGTTTCGGAGAATGCCGCCGATAACGATGCTCCAGTGGCCGGGGCGGGCGGCCCATGATCTCATCCTACTTTATCGATCGTCCACGCTCCGCAGCCGTGATTGCCATCGTCATGACGCTAGCGGGCCTTATCGCCCTCACACAGATCCCGGTCGCCCAATTCCCGCAGATAACGCCGCCGGAGGTCCAGGTCACCGCCAATTATCCGGGCGCCAACGCCAGCGTCGTCACCGACAGTATCGGTGCCCCGATAGAGGACCAGGTGAACGGCGTGGAAGACATGATCTACATGTCGTCCTCTAGCAGCAACAACGGCACGTACACGCTGACGGTGACCTTTGCCGTCGGCACCGATCCTGCGATCGCTCAGGTCAATGTCCAAAACCGCGTGGCGCTCGCCTTGCCGCGGCTTCCGCCGGCGGTCACCCAGACAGGTGTCTCGGTCCGCAGCCGATCGACGAGCATGCTGATGGGTGTGTCCATCTATTCGCCCAGGGGCACGCGGGACGAGATATTCATCAGCAACTACGCCTCGATCAATGTACGTGACGCCATTGCCCGGATACCCGGCGTTGGCGAGGCCACGGTTTTCGGTCCGCTGTACAGCATGCGGATCTGGATGAATCCGGATCGGATGCAGTCGCTCGGGATCACCGCAGCCGATTTGGTTTCCGCGATCCAGGCCCAGAATGCGCAGGCATCCGCCGGTCAACTGGGGTCCCCACCCGCCGATGTAGGCCAGCAACTTCAACTGACCGTCATGGCGCGCGGGCGCCTCGCCAGCGCCGAGGAATTTGGGAGCATCATTGTCCGGACGAACCCGAACGGGGCGATCGTCAGGGTGCGCGACGTGGCCCGGGTGGAACTCGGCGCACAGACCTACGACACGAGAACGCGGTTCAATGGTCAGCCCAGCGCAGCGGTCGTCGTCTACCAATCGCCCGACGCCAACGCACTGGCGGTGTCGACAGCGATAAAAACTGAGCTGGAACGCCTGGTCTCCCAATTTCCCGACGATCTCGCCTACGCCATCGTATTCGACACGACGTCCTTCGTGACCGAGGCGATCCGAGAAGTTTTCGTGACGCTCCTTATCACATTCATCCTCGTCGTGCTGGTCACCTATGCCTTCTTGCAAGACTGGCGGGCCACCCTGATTCCCGCTTTGACCATTCCCGTGTCCCTTATCGGGGGCTTCGCCGTCCTCTACGCGCTCGGATACTCGGCCAACACGATCACTCTGTTCGCAATCATCCTCGCGATCAGTCTCGTCGTCGACGACGCCATCATCGTCGTAGAGAACGTGCAGCGGATGCTGAAGGAAGATCCCTCAATCGCAGTCGCCGAGGCGACCAGGCGGACAATGCTTCAAGTCACCGGACCGATCGTGGCAACGACGCTCGTTCTCGCAGCCCTGTTCGTTCCCATCGGGTTCGTCGCGGGGATAACGGGGGAGCTCTATCGGCAATTTGCCGTCACCATCCTGGTAACCATCGCCTTTTCTACGATCAATGCCCTGACGTTGAGTCCGGCCCTATGCGCACTGATCCTCAGGCGGCATGAGACTAGCTTCGCGTGGTTCCGGGCCTTCAATTTGTCGCTCGAAAAGTCGCGCGGATGGTATCTCCGCCTGCTGGATTGGCTGGCCCGTCGGCTGATCCTGTCGTCCCTCGTTCTGGTCCTGGTCTTCGCGGGTGTGTTCGGTCTGTTTCGATTGCTGCCGACGGGTTTCATACCGTCGGAGGACCTCGGCTATTTCTTCGTCAACGTTCAGTTGCCAAACGCAGCTTCGCTGGAGCGCACGGATGCGGTGCTCGATGACGTCGTCGGAATCCTGCGGCAGACGCCCGGAATCGCCGACAGCATCAGTATCGCGGGCAACAGCATGATCGGCGGCAGCGGGTCGGAATTCGGCATGGTGATCGCCGCGCTTAAGCCTTGGGGCGAACGGAATAACCCGACTGAGGCTGTCGACGGCATCATCAGCCGCCTGAGAAGCCAGTTCGTCGGACTTCCGGCCGCATCCGTTGTGCCGTTCAATCCTCCTGCGATCTCCGGCCTCGGCACGACTGGGGGCTTCGACCTTCGAGTTCAGGCGCTCGCCGGACAAACGCAGCAAGAATTGGCCGAGGTCACAAGGGGTCTCATCGTCAGGGCGAACCAGGCTCCGCAGCTTGCGGGAATCTTCAGCACCTTCACCGCCGACGTTCCGCAGGTCTATCTCGGAGTGGACCGAAAGAGAGCGGAACTTCTCGGGATCTCCGCCGGGACAATTTTCCAAACCATGCAGGCCCACTTAGGGTCCCTGTACGTCGATGACTTCAACATCTTTTCCCGCGTGTTCCAGGTCCGCATCCAAGACGAGCCGCAGTTCCGCAGCCGGGTCGAGGACATCCAGCGACTTCATGTGCGGAGCCAGACGGGGAGCCTCGTCCCTCTCCAATCGATCGTCACGACATCCACCTCGTTCGGCCCCAACACGATCAGCCGCTACAATCTGTTTCCGGCCGTCGCTGTGAATGGACAAGCTGCGCCGGGAAACAGTACCGGACAAGCACTGGCTGCCATGGAGACCGTCGCGCAAGAAAATCTGCCAGACGGCTTCGGATTCGAATGGACGGGGCTTGCCTTGCAGGAGCGTCGGGCGGGCAGCCAGACTGTAACGATCCTCGCGATGGGCATCGTCTTCGCATATCTGTTTCTCGTCGCGCAGTATGAGAGCTGGAGCGTACCCGTCGCAGTGATGCTGTCTGTGTCGGTCGCTGCGCTGGGAGCTCTGGCAAATCTGCTGGGTGCCGGGATCGACCTCGATGTTTATGCTCAGATCGGCTTGGTGCTGCTGATCGGGCTGGCCGCCAAGAACGCCATTCTGATCGTAGGGTTCGCGAAGGCCCGACGAGAAGAGGGCATGAGCATCCGCGAGGCCGCTGAAGCGGGCACTGGTCAACGCTACCGTCCTGTTCTCATGACGGCGTTCGCGTCAATTCTTGGCGTCCTGCCGCTGGTGTTGGCGACTGGCGCGGGTGCTGCCAGTCGCCGTTCCATCGGCGTCACCATCTTCGGGGGGATGGTGGCCGCAACGCTGCTCGGCGTAATCCTGATCCCCGTGCTGTACGTCATCGTGCAATCCAGCCGAGAACGACTGAAGGATCTCATCTGACCGATGCCGGGTCCCGGGTGGGCATGTCTGCGGAGCTGTCGCAAACGGTGAAAACGAATCCATCACCGGACGCGCCGGGCGGCGAACTTGTCCCAGACCTTGGAGCGCAGTCTCGGTCTCGAGCCCTTCAGCCTCCAGCTGACGAAAATCATCGCTCATCGTCGAGGACTGCCGTTACCACGTCCGGAATTTAGTTCGGGAATCCGCTTCCCTAAAAACGCACCCGGCTGTTCATTCCCGAGCTTTCATTTTCCCGCTGAAGCCCGCTACAGCATTGTAGCTGGCTCGTAGCTCGCCATTTCAGCGAAGCTGACGAACTTGCGCTAAGTGTCTGAGAGTATTGGTAGCGAGGGAGGGAAACGCCGCCGGAACTTCTAAGTCTTTGATAGAGCAGAGCCTATTGCTAGCAGATTTGCACCAAATTGCACCACCTTTTTGAGCGGTTACGACGTGAGCGCCCTGGACTGTCTCACCTATTGCTGAACGGTCATCAAACGGCGTCCTTTTCTATTCCCGCCGACGACTTCCGAGCTGTCTTCGCGCTTCTGAACGAGGATGCAGAGGAATTGCCCTCACCCAGGTCTTTGCCGGTCGACACGCCCGACAAGCTCGCCGAATTGGAGCAGCGCTACATGGATTCCCTGATGGCGACTTCGGCGACCAGGTCCTGCTATGCAGTGACGGCCTTACTGGGATGGTCTCGGATGAAGATATCGCGGCTAAGCGACAATCAGCCGGCTGCTTTGAGTGGTCGTGAACGTCTGCCGGAACACATAGTCGATGGTCACGTCGGCGAAGGCTTCGCCGCCAACAATCTCGCTTAGGGGCAAGGCGATCCCAGAAGGCTTGTCCTTAGCGGTCGCGTCGCCTGTCAAAACGACAAGCAAAATCAACCCCGTCAATCCAGCACAGACGTTCAAATTGTTGCCCCCGAGCGAGAAACACGCGCGGCGCTTATCTGCATTAGGCAACTAGCGCCTCGCGTTGATCTTCACGATGTGACCATAGCACAGGGCTAATTTCATATTGGTGCAGGGCATCCAAGACTGACGGCGCGATTTCGCGTTCATTGTCGTTCAAAAATGCGAAGGCCTGCGCCTCCTCGGGCCGTTGCTCTGACGTGTCCTGCCAGCCCATGATGAAGCTAAGGACGCTGTCTTTATTGGGATTGTTAATCGCTTTCAAAATGCGCTCTGGCGCGCTGCGCGAAGCCGGTATCGCAAAATCAAACTGATGCTGAAAGCCGCTTTTGCCCGTGAATTGAACGTTCGGAACAAAGCGAATATCTGCCAGCCTAAGCCAGTTCTCCACGTCTTCGCGAAATAGGCTTCGAACGGTTGGGCTCGCTGTATAGAATAGATCGTTGACGGCCAGCATCGATTGGACGAGGGCATGTTTTCGAGCCGAAAAATTCTGTGGCGTGGCTCTCACGCGAAGGGTCCCGCCATCCTCCTCCACGCCGAAACCACTCAATGCGAGCCGGAGCAGAGACTTGCGTTTTGGAGTGTCGAGAACGCAGCCGGACAATTCTAGATCTCTCAACGTATGGCCGTCGTCCGTCAGCTGGTAGCCAAAGTCGTCTTTGCGGGCATAGATCTGAATGAGGTCATTGTGGCGGTCAATGAAGGGCGTGGTGATCTCCACCCAGTCGGAATGTACAGATCTCAATCGGGTTCGGTCTTTCAACCACAGTCGATATTGATCGACCAGCTGTTGTACTTCGGCGATGGGTGTCACCACAGCAAGCCTCTCTCAAACGAAGGCGCCTCGACAATTTTGCAGTAATCCATGAATTCTTGCAGAGTTTTCCAGCGGTCCGCGGGGTCGCTGAAAATGCCGAGGGGCAGCGGGAACGCCCACTTATCGCCAAAGCCTTCTCTATAAAGATGGAGATGGGGGCACGCGATTTCTTCGTCGTCAGGGTTGCGGTGCGGTGCCCCGTCGATGTCCAGGCGAGCTAGAACAACAACGCTCCGTGCCCTGTTCTGATAGGTGATCTTTGAAAAGCTGATGTAGCTTCGATTGATGTCGAGGGAGAACCGCTCTCGCTTGTTTCCAATGCCTTCCAGGTCGACGGCACACTTTCCGCGGTCAGGCAGCTGAACGGAGGCGACCTCCGCATACTTCTTTGGCATTGCAAGAAGCGCATCCGCCTCCGCTTGCACCAGCTCGTCGCTCATTGTTGCCCCCATCAGTTCCGAGCCTGCGGCCAAGCCTCGCAAGGCGGCCTAGCTGCGCCACCCCTGATCTGGATAATGGCGGGTCCGGATTTTTAATCGAAGGAATGAATTTTTCGATGTGGCCGACTAACATCCATCTCGGCGGTAAGCCGTTTCTCCTCTAAATGGCGGAACGCCTTGTAGAGCTCGCGAGAGCGAGACGAACCATCCCGAGTGAAACATGTTGCAACAGCAGCCTGATGCAACTGGTCGGCACCGCTCATCCCGTTGCCTCAGCAACAAGCCGCTTTAGAAATAGTCTCAAAGCATCACCAGGATTGTCAGCATCCTCAGTGATCACTTTCACTCCCCATTCTCCGAGCACAGCTTCTTGGATGGGGTCAGGCCGAGCAAGGAAAAGGTAGGAGGCGGGTCGTTTATGCGAATGACCGGAGGCATTCCAAACTTGAGCCAGCTTGAACAACAGAAGCCGGATGTTGATGTCTGAGAGGCTGTAGCCAATGAACAGCACCGCCCGCCCTAACGTGTCAGCTCGCAGTTTGATGTCGAGGGGCGCCTCAAAAGAAAGCCGCTTGAAGTAGTCTGTTTCCGTGAGCACGATGGTGTCATCGCTCTCAAGATCTCCGTGCAGCTTGACGACCTGCACCTGTTCCTGACGCAGCCCCGGCATGTCTTTCACGTCTACGATCCGCGCGATGTCCTTACCTGCAAGAGCGAGAGAACGCTCAATGAATGCATCGTACTTGGTTGTGATCAGCCGGCTGACCAGCGTCCAGTAAAGCGGCTCGAATGTGCGCACCCCGACGTTAGTCAGCTCGAAGCTCCGCCGAACTACCGTCTCGTTTTCGTAGGCGCCGGAAGTCGGCCATCCTGTACCAGCAACGAGTCTTTGTCGTCATCGGATCGACCTCGCGCAGGTAATGTAGGCTGGCCAACGCCTGACCAGGTTGTCGAATGGTGCTTTCTTTGAACACTTTTTTTGACTGACCTGCATGTATGCGAACTTGGCAGTTGCGCCGCCCGATAAATGAAGGAGAGAGATCGTTGTGGCCCTAATCGAACTAACTCTACCGAACGAACTAGCAGAAGAGCTCGCGGAAAGCTTTCAGCAGGGACCAATCCTCGACGACCGGGGGATGCGATTTCTTACCGAGAAACAGGTGGCCAAAATTCACGGACTATCGGTGACGATCCAGGCTAATGAGCATCCGCCACCGCACTTCCACGTACGGTATGCCGGCGAGGATGCGAGCTTCAGTATCGCCGACGGAGAGCGCCTTCCGGAGGTAAGAGGGCTGGAAAAATGGGAACGCAATATCTTCAAGTGGTGGAAGGACAACCGCTGTCAGCTAATCCGTGTCTGGAACCAGACGCGGCCGCGAGATTGTCAGGTCGGTCCTATGGATGTTCCGACAGAATGCGTTGAGACGGAAGGGCAGCTGCAGGAGCCGTCGAGGTAATTAGGCGTGCCACCGGGCCCTGATGTGCTGAGCCTTGTTTTCCGACAGCATCGACACTTAAGCAGTCGGCCGGTCTCAGGCGAGGGACCGCGCTTTTTCCCTGCTCTAGGATGGGACTAGCGCGCCCTTCGCCTAACCGGCGATGATAAAATGGCTTTTGTCATTTGGGGGGGCGGGATGGATGAACAGGTCGCGCGCACGCTGAGCCGGATCACCAGTTTTGAGGATCTGGCTCAATTCGAGACAAATGTTCATCGACGCGGTGCGATGACCGACGAGATCGCGACGGCGATAACGGCTCGGTCCGCCTTTCTTGGTTTCTCTCTTATCGGCGCACGTACCGGTCTCGATCTAAGCAGCCTCACGCCGGCGGAAACGCGAATTGTCGAAGCAGTAAGCGAGTACGTCGGGGTAATGAAGCGTCACGGCAAGGACGCGACGCGGACACTCGGACAGCTCCGCAATCGGGGCCTCATAGGCTCAGCCGAAGAGGCGGTCGCGCGGGCTAATCCGACCCAGGGTTTCCGAATTCTACAGGAGGAGAACCGTCAGGATCTGTCTTATGAGCAAATTATTCTAGATCATCCAGAGGAGTTCTCGGAGCGGGCCGCGTGGTATGCGCGCCGGACATTGGGGCTGCCAAACGACAGCGAGCGACCACCCGCTAAGAACGGAAACTCCCGTCCGTCGACGGTTAGCGCAAAAAGTAATCCTGACTGGACCCGCGAGGAGCATATCTTGGCATTGAGCCTCTATATGACACTCCGGGGAAGCACATACGCCCCCGAACACCCAGGGATCATCGAGTTATCAGACAGGCTGAAGGCGCTCGCGCGTCTGCGCGGCGTGTCCGGCGCTTCGACATTTCGCAATCCCAACGGTGTGTCGATGAAGATGATGAATTTTCGCCGCATCGACCCTTCGTACACTACGGATGGTCGGGTTGGTTTGGAGAGAGGCAGCAAAACTGAGGAGGCCGTGTGGCAGGACTTTGCAAATGATCCCGCTGCGCTTGGCACAGCATCAGAGGCAATCCTCGCCGAGATCGAGGCTGGGACGGGAAATGGCGTTTCTGTAGAGTGCGACGTTCCGTACTGGGTCTTCGTTTGCAACCCAGCGAAATGGGCTATCGACCGCTTTTTGAGCGACGGTATCGACGTCGACAGTTGGGGCGTACGACCATCGGATCAGTACAAGTTCAAGCCGGGTCAACTCGGCATTGTGCGCGTCGGCGTTGATCGCCGAAGCGTGGCGAAACGTGGTGGTGCATCTCCACTGGAGCCAGGAATTTACGCGCTATGCGAAGTGGAAAGCGAAGCCTTTCCCGGCACGGGGGCATCGGATGCTTACTGGACCGAGGGCGCGGAGCGCGAGCCAGGCTGGCCTACGGTGCCAATTCGGTATCTTCGCAAGTACCTGACCGGGCCGCTTTCAATCGAACGATTGCGGCGCGAGCGCCCTGGACTGTCTCACCTATTGCTGAACGGTCATCAAGCGGCGTCCTTTCCTATTCCCGCCGACGACTTCCAAGCCGTCCTCGCGCTTCTGAACGAGGATGCAGAGGAATTGCCCTCACCTACGACTCCGCCGGTCGATACGCCCGACAAGCTCGCCGAATTGGAGCAGCGCTACATGAATGCGAGCCCAGAGGTGAAAACGAGGGTTAGTAAAGGGATCGAGCGGGGGCCGATTGGCGCCGCGGTGAAGCGAGCCAATGGGTATCGGTGTCAACTCTGCGAAGGCTTAGGGCTCAACTCAATCGGATTTAAGAAGAGGAACGGGGAGCCCTATGTAGAAGCGCATCACGTGATGCCTGTATCGAAGAGGCAGATCGGGTCGCTGTCAGCGACCAATGTAGTGACGCTGTGCGCAAACCATCACCGCGAGGTCCACTACGGGGACGTATCGGTGACGATCAATGCAGAGGATTTTGAGTTTTCAATTCAAGGCACGATAGTTCGCGTCCCTCGACCAACGATTGGAAGGGAAAAAGCTTCGAGCGAGGCCGTAACCTCGGAGATCGCTCATGAAGTGCGAGCTCCGGCATCTTCGTAAATTCGCGTCGGGTGTCTTGTCGAGCACACCGCACGATCTTCGCCCTTCGTTCGCGCTTGCGTTCCGGTCATTGAGATTTGCAACGGGTTTCATCGGCAACCGACGTTCGATGGTCGAACCTACTCCGGATTAAAGCGGGTCTTGTTCAAAGTCTCTGGCTACGAACCATCGAAGAACCTCTGGATTGACTGCCATTACTCGTTCTGCGGTGCACTCCGCAGCTTCGACGGGAGATGTTTGCTTGTTTGGGAAGGGCGCAATATCGGTGTTGCCCAGGTGGGTCGGTGGGGGGAACTGACATGGGTGATCGATTGTTTGTCGCGGTCTTGGGACATCGAAACTCCGGCAAATCGACCACGTGGAATACCCTGTTCGGGGGAACAGTGAGAACTGGTCAGCATCCGCGCACGCTTCCGCTTCACGGCGGGGAATGCGCTCAGGTCTTCTTGATAAGCGGCTCTCCGGAGGAGCGCCAACTCTACGCGGGCGACATCCTAGAAAACCAAGATTGTCGCATTGTCCTGTGCTCGATCCAGTACATCGAGGCGGTGCGTAAGACCCTTGAGTACGCCGTCGGTGAGAAGTTCGATCTCTTTGTTCAATGGCTAAATCCAGGGCGTAACGATCCCGGCGAAAATTATGACCGCCTCGGGCTCTTGCCTTGGCTGCTCGCAAATCGCGCGACACTGTCAATGCGCGATGGGAAGGTCCCTCCTGGCCCACGAACTCAAGAAATTCGAGAGTTCATACACGGCTGGGCGAAGGCTCGCGGCCTGACTTTCCCCTGCACCACTTAAGTCGGACGTGGTTGGGCAACCGTGTGGGTGCAGCGGTGAGCCGCGGTAGCTGCTGAAAGGGGTTGGAAATCCAAACGCTGAGTGTCACATGGCACGAGGCGTCGCTAACATGCGCGCTGATTTGCTGGGGAGGGGGTCCTTGAGCTTACGCGCGCTCCTGGAAAAATATCGTTCCGGATCATCGTCAGAACGTGAGAAGGGAACGTACTTCGAACGCCTGACCAAGGTGTGGTTGGAGAACGCTCCTACTCAGAAGCCTCAGTTCAGTCGCGTACTGACTTTCGGTGAGTGGGCGAAGGCCAATTGTTTCGATCAGCGCGACACAGGTATCGATCTCGTCGCCGAACTTAACGACAGCCCCGGTTGCTGGTGCGCGATCCAGTGCAAATTTTACCGGGAAGGCTACCGCATCCAGAAGGCAGACATCGACAGCTTCTTCACGGCGTCGGGCAAGCGGCCTTTCACACGCCGGATGATCGTCGATACGACCGGCGTGCAATGGAGTGAGCACGCAGAAGAAGCGCTCCGCGATCAGATCGTGGAAACCACCCGCGTTGGTCTCTCTGACCTCGAAGACAGCGGTATCGATTGGGAAGCCTTCGTCGCCACCGCGACCGTGAAGCTGGTCGCCGGCAAAAAGCCGCGCCCGCATCAGGTCGAGGCTCTGGCAGCCGTGAAGGAGGGACTGGCGAGGGCGGACCGGGGCAAGCTCATCATGGCTTGCGGCACCGGCAAAACCTATACCGGTCTCATCATTTCGGAAGCCTTGGCCGGTAAGGGCGGTCGGGTTCTTTTCCTCGTGCCTTCTCTATCTTTGATGTCCCAGACCATCCGCGAATGGTCGATCGACAGCACGATCCCATTGCGATCCTTCGCTGTTTGCTCCGACAGTCAGGTTGGCGTGCGCAAGGCCGCTGACGGTGATGTCGCGGATATCGACGTCCATGACCTCGAAATCCCGGCCACGACCCATGAGGCGACTATCGCCGCGAAAGCGACCTCCGCCGCTCCCGAGCATATTACGGTCGTCTTCTCGACCTACCAGTCCATTCGAGCCGTAGCCGCCGCCCAAGCCTCGTTCGGCTTACCAGAGTTCGATCTCATCATCTGCGATGAGGCTCACCGCACGACTGGCGTGACGCTGGAGGGCGAGGAGGAGAGCAACTTCGTCCGAGTGCACGACGGTGATTACATCAAGGCCAAGAAACGGCTCTACATGACCGCGACGCCGCGCATCTTCGGCGACGGCGTGCGCAAGACCGCTGACGATGTCGGTGCGGTTCTCTGCTCCATGGATGACCCGAAGCTGTTCGGCGAAACGCTGTTCACCCGTAACTTCTCATGGGCGGTCCAGAACGGCCTTCTGACCGACTACAAAGTCATCGTGCTGGCGGTCGATGAGGAGGCCGTCAGCGCAGGTGTCCAGCGGCTGTTGGCCGACGAGAACAGCGAATTAAAGCTCGACGATGCGACCAAGATCATTGGTTGTTACAAGGCACTGACAAAGGCCGATTTGAAGCCGGATGTAGCGGGTGATACCGGCCCGATGCGTCGAGCGCTCGCCTTCGCCAAGGACATCAAGCGTTCCAAGTTGGTCGACGCGGAGTTCGCCCGTGTCGCCAAGGAATGGCGCGCCACGCTGGATGAGGAAGTCGCCGGAACGATTCCGCCGCTGGATGTCGAGATCAAGCACGTCGATGGCGGCTTTAGTGCCCATGCCCGAAACGAGCGGCTCGCGTGGCTGAAGGACGGAAATGCTGGTGACGCGACCTGCCGTATCCTGACCAATGCCCGCTGCCTCTCGGAAGGCGTCGACGTTCCGGCGCTCGACGCAATCCTGTTCCTGCATCCAAGAAAATCGCAGATTGATGTGGTGCAGTCGGTCGGCCGTGTGATGCGCCGTGCCGAAGGCAAGAAGATGGGTTACGTCATCCTCCCGGTTGGGGTGCCAGCCGATAAGGCCCCGGAAGAAGCACTAAACGACAACGAACGGTATCGAGTCGTCTGGCAAATCCTCAATGCCTTGCGGGCCCACGATGATCGTCTGGACGCCACCATCAACAAGATCGACCTCGGCGTTGATCCCGGCGATCGGATCGAGATCGTAGCTGTAACCAATCAACTTCCGGTTCGGTCGCAAGGGACGAACAACGGGCTGAATTTGGGATCGGGAGGAGGGGACGGAAGCGAGCCGGGCGACGACCGCTCAGGGCTAGCCGGTGACGGCACGCAGCTTGGCTTTCAGTTCGATGAATTCGCCAAAGCGATCATGGCGCGCATCGTCAAACGGTGTGGCACCCGCTCCTATTGGGAAGACTGGGCGAAGGATGTCGCCCGCATCGCCGAGGTCCATGTTACCCGCATCCGCGCAGCGGTGCATGCGGCTGGGTCGGAGGAGAAGCAGGCCTTCGAGGCCTTCCTCGCCGAAATCCGAGATGATCTGAACGACAGCATCTCCGAGGACGAGGCCATCGAGATGCTGGCTCAGCACCTCATCACCCGACCGGTGTTCGAGGCCTTGTTCGAGGGTTACAGCTTCGCCCTGAACAACCCGGTCTCGAAGGCGCTTCAGAGCGTGATCGAAGTGCTGGACCGACAAAATCTGGAGAAGGAAGCGGAAAACCTCAACAAGTTCTATGCCAGCGTGAAGATGCGGGCGCAGGACATCGAAGATGCAACCGCAAAGCAGAAGATCGTCGTCGAGCTTTACGACAAATTCTTCAAAGCGGCATTCCCCAAGCTCGCGGATCGACTCGGCATCGTCTACACCCCGGTCGAGGTCGTGGACTTCATCATCAAGTCGGTGGACGAGGTGCTGCAAGCCGAGTTTGGCCAAACCCTCGGCAGCGAAGGTGTCCACATCATCGACCCCTTCGTCGGGACCGGCACCTTCATCACGCGGCTACTGCAATCCGGGCTGATCAAGCCAGAGCAGATGGCGCACAAGTACCGGCACGAAATCCACGCCAACGAACTCGTATTGCTGGCCTACTACATCGCGGCGATCAATATCGAGGCCGTCTATCACGAGCAGGCGGGCGGGGAATACGAGCCCTTCCCCGGCATCTGCCTCACCGACACCTTTCAGCTCTACGAGCAGGAACGCGACCTCGTCAGCGGCATGCTAGATGCCAACTCGAACCGCCGGACGCGCCAGAAGGATCTCGACATCCGCGTCATCATCGGCAATCCGCCCTATTCGGTTGGACAGAGTGATGCGAATGACAATGCCGCGAACCTTTCTTATCCCCGATTGGACGGGCGTATCGAGGAAACTTATGCCAAGCGCAGCAACGCCAAGAGCAAGCGCGTTCTTTACGACAGCTATATCAGGGCAATACGTTGGGCGAGCGACCGCATTAGCGATAGAGGCGTGGTCGGCTTTGTCACCAATGCGGGTTGGCTTGACGCCAACACAGCAGACGGTTTGCGTAAGTGCTTGGCAGAAGAGTTTTCCAGTCTCTACTTGTTCCACCTTCGTGGCAATCAGCGCACGTCTGGAGAGCGCTCTCGTCAGGAGGGCGGCAAGGTCTTCGGTCAAGGTAGCCGGGCCCCAGTTGGCATTGCCATTCTGGTGAAGAACCCCATGGCTACCGAGCGGGGCGCGATCCGCTTCCACGACATTGGTGACTATCTCAGCCGTGAGAAAAAGCTCGCAATAGTTGAGCGTTTCGGCAGTCTGGCTGGAATTTCAGCAGCCCAGCGATGGCAGTCGATTACTCCCGATGAGCATGGAGACTGGCTAAAGCAGCGAGATGCCGCGTTCGAGGCGTTCTTGGCCATAGGTGAGCGGCAATCTGGGCGTTCGGCGCTCTTTGAAGGCTTCTCGCTGGGTGTTGGAACCAACAGGGATGCGTGGGCGATCAATCCAAGCCGGGCGGCGTTGGCAGACAACATGCAGCGCATGATAGAAACATACAATTCTGAAGCTAATCGATTTGACGCGGTGCACCAGTATGCTGCCCGCCAAGCTCGGGCTGCCGCCGTAGATGGATTTATTGCTGGCGATGCATCGAAGATCAGCTGGACCCACAATCTCAAGCAGAGCGTGGTAACTCGAAAACGTTTCACATTCGATGATGGCTGTATTGATTCAATCGTCTATAGGCCTTTCACGAAAGCATTCCTCTACTATTCACGGGATTTCAATGAACGCGTTTATCAGATGCCGCGCATTTTCCCGTTGGGATCGCCCGCGGTGGACAATCTCTTCATCAGTGTCCCCGGTCCGGGGAACGTGACGCCTTTCTCTGCGCTGATGGGTAGCACCATATTCGACCTGTCGGTGGTCGCCGCGAAAAGCGGGACGCAGTGCTTCCCGCGTTACCTGTACGGCCTCGCCGATGAGCCGAATACTAACCAGCCGCAAGGCGAACTCTTGGAGAGCGCGCCAGCGGGGCGGTTCGTCCGCCGCGACGCGATCACGGACGAAGGCCTAAAGCAATTCACCGACGCCTATCCCGACGAGACGATCTCCAAGGACGATGTGTTCTACTACGTCTATGGCCTGCTGCATTCGGAGGAGTATCGGGAGCGCTACGCCGACAACCTCTCGAAGCAGTTGCCGCGCATCCCGCTGATAAAGCGCGCCGAGGATTTCTGGGCCTTCGTCGACGCAGGTCGGAAACTCGGCGATCTGCACGTCAACTTCGAGAGCGTCGAGCCCTTCCCGGTGACGATCAAAGAAGGCGATCTCCGTCTCGCTAACATCGCCGATGCCGTTGCTTATTATCGCGTCGAGAAGATGAAGTTCGCGGGTAAGCGTCCAAACCTCGACAAGACCACGGTCATCTACAATCCACGCATCACCATCTCGGGCATTCCGCCGGAAGCATACGACTATGTCGTCAACGGCAAACCGGCGCTCGAATGGGTGATGGAACGTCAATGCGTGAAGACCGATCCGGCCAGCGGCATAGTTAATGACGCCAATCGCTACGCAATCGAGACGGTTGGCGACCCGGCCTATCCCTTCGAGCTCTTCCGCCGGATCATCACCGTCAGCCTTGAGACTAGGAAAATCGTACGCGCCTTACCGGCTTTGGACATTTTGGAGCCCGAACCGGAGACGCTAGAGCGGGTCAAAGAAGCTGCGACCGTTCACTGAATATGGATGGACTGCCGTCGAACCGTTTGGTCAGCTGCGCTCGCTGCTGGAGCACCCGAGCAGCTCAACAGGTATCCCTTATCACCTAAGTTTCGAACAGGGGAACGCCTCGGTAAAAGCTTCCGTTGCCAACTCGCTCGCGGGCCTGTGCCGAGTGCCGGCATTTTCCTTGAGGTATCCACAGAGCACATCGAACATCTGTCTGATGGTCACGTCAGCGGGCGCGCAATATCCGCGCTCCCGAGCTGCCCGGTGGTAGCCGTCGTGAAAACCGGCGACCCAACCTCCGCCCCACGGGTCTTCTTGTCGGCAAAATTCGTGCAGTTTATTGCCATCTAAAAAGCCGGCGTTGACTGGAACGACCCCCGTAAGAATTGAGACAAGTACCAACCGTTTCATCGCTCCCCCCAAACGACCTGCGGTCTGTAACCGGTACCTGATTTTTCGGAGGTTTGATAACCTACGATGGCGGGTATAAAGCATCTGATACTAAGTCGGCATACGCCCCAAGGCTGCGTTGCTTTTATATGCGCGTGCTAAGGTGCGGGCGATGGCGGCGGCGCAGAATGGGCCTCGATTATCCGGTAAACCGAGGCTCGACCAATGCCGACCGAGTTCGCGATCTCTGTTGGTGATCTGCCCTGTTCATGCTGCCGTATCACCTCTGCTGATTTCGCGCGGGCAGTGGGTTTGCGACCGCGGTATTTTCCTTCAGCGCGCGCCTTCTCAATGCCCTCGCGTTGGCGCTCCAGCATCATCTCCCTCTCAAATTGTGCGAAGCCTGCGAAGATCGTGAGGATCAATTGCCCTGTCGCCGACGTGGTGTCGACCACATCGCCGCCCAGGTTCAGGACGCGAAGTCCGACACCTCGCTTCTTTAGGCCCTCAACAATGGACCACAGGCCGGTTGTGCTCCGTGCCAGCCGGTCAACCTTGGTCACGACAAGTGTGTCGCCCTTGCGAACGAACGAGAGGGCCTTCTCCAACTCGCTTCGTTTCCCCACTGATGAAACTCGCTCGGCGAAGATCTCTTCGCATCCGGCGGCAACCAGATCTCGGGTCTGGGCCGCGAGGCCTGCTTCCTGTTCGGAGGTCGATGTCCTTCCGTATCCTACGAGCATGTTGGAGTGTCCATTGAGGTCCGGGCTCTAGATACTAGCGCGTCCAAAAATCAAAATCAATTCTAATGGACGCTATCGAGCCTAAGTTTGGACGCGTCCGATGGAGCATGCCCAATGGACAAATCGGGGTAAGTGGCATTCAGGTGCCCACTTCACGGGGAGCGAATAATGATTACGAAGGGGCGACCGGTTTTGATCGGAGAGACTGCGCAGCTACTGCAGCGCGAGGAACTCACGGGGTCAGATGGGCAGTTCCGAGAAGAGTGGCTTCAAAACCTCATCTTTGAGCACCCCGCTTGCATTCCTATGCACGAGATAGAGCCGGGCTTTCCAGAATTACTTTCGATCTGCAAAGAGCTGCCCACGGCGCACGGCAACATAGATATCCTATTTATGACCGTGAACGGGGATCTAGTGCTCGCGGAGACGAAACTCTGGCGTAACCCGCAAGCGCGACGAGAAGTGGTCGCGCAGGCGCTGGATTACGCGAGCTGCCTATTTGGGATGGGGTACATTGAATTCCAGGCGGCGATAGCAAAGGCAACTGGCGATCCCGACGATCTCTACTCGCGTATCGCGAACTTGCCTGATGCGCCCTCAGAAGCCGCGTTTGTTGATGCTGTCAGCCACAACCTCCGCCGCGGTCGTATAGTTCTCCTTCTGATCGGCGACGGTATCCGCGCGGAGACGGAGCGCTTAGTTGAGGTATTGCAATCGCACGCCGGATTTCACTTTACGTTCGCCTTGATAGAGCTCGCGGTCTACCTCGTGCCGGCGTATGGCCGGCTGGTTGTCCCGCGCACATTAGCTAAGACGACAATGATCGAGCGGGGCATCGTTCGCTTCTCCGAAGCGAATGGCCTTGAGGTGCTTCCGGTACCGTCACTGCAATCGCACAAAACAAGCGGGATAACGGAAGAACAGTTTTTTGATGCGATTGCCAAGAGAGGAGCGGATCTGCCGGCTCTGCTGAAGACATTTCTGGCTGAGCTGGAGCCGTTGGGCGTGCGACCGGAATTCAGAAAATCCTTGGTACTTCGCTGGGATCCGCCCGAGGGGAAGTCGATAAATTTGGGCTACATCATGCAAGATGGGCAAATATGGACCGATGCAACGAGTTGGACATCGCCTTCGCTTTCCATCGCGCAGAGATACGTCGAAGTTCTCGCGAAAGAATGGGGAATGCAGGTCGACAAAGAGAGGATGTCGAGCGGCATTTGGACCATACGTGTCGGCGGAAAAGCGCCCCGGATTGAGATGGTGGCGAATAGGCTTTCGGGCTGGGTCACAGCAATTGAGAGCTTCATCGGTGAAGTGAGGACCTTCATCGCTGAGAGAGGGATTTCGTCAGATCCAGTAAGTTAGCCACTGCTGCGACTTCGCTCATTGCAACATGTTGCAATCGTCGGGTGAAAGCGCTTAAGGCGAAATTGTCAAAACCTATCATTTCAGACAGGTCAGGCACCCGGTAACTCGAACATTCTTGCCGAGAACACCGCATGTTTTCGCGCACATAGACTGAGTGCTTTAGCACTCAGGGAGCGCTTCTCGCCGCTAAGCGCCCGAGTGCCTCACGGTATGGCGAAATCAGAACAAAAGTTCCGGGTCTGTGGGTACCTCTACCTAGCCGGAGAACTTCGGCAGCAACCAGGAGATCGACCAGCGGTCTGAGCCGGTGGCCGACGTTACTGACAACGCGGCCCTGCGCGATCAGCACGGTCAGCAATTCGGAAATCTCTCTTTCCCTGAACCGATGCTCGGCAATGATCCCGAGTAGCGTGGCTAAGTCTGCGAGAGAGGTGTCCGTTCGCATGGCGAAAGGCGCCTCTATGGTTGCGAGAAACCTGGTCAAGCGCTCGGCCGATCTTTGCTGCACGAAGGCTAGCATCCGTTCCAACGAAGCCACGTCCGAACTGGACAACGAACTTTCCGGCAGCTGATATATTCGGCGCGGTGGCCGCAGATGGCGGACCTCCAGCCGCAGCCGGGTGAACGACTTCGCATAAGCTACTAGTGACGTGCCGGTCGCGCCCAAGGCGATGGTGGATGACCACGCATTGCCTATTCCCTGTTCCGATACCTGTGCCCGCTCGCCGACCCTACTGACATCGTGAAAGGTAACCGACCATTGAGAGGCGTTCTCGCGGAATATCCGAGCGAGTTCTCGGGCGGAAGCCACGGCATTTGGAACGTCGAACTCCCAATACGTCTCGATTTGGCGGAGCTTCCAATCCCAATTCGAGCTCAGCATCAGACGCCTAGGATGCTCGGGAGAGACACCTAGGTCTTCGGCGATAATTTCTACGACATGCCGAACCGCCTGTGAGGTCCATCTGGACCAGTCAAAGTTCAGGAGCAGGCGGGTGTCTTCGTCACGCACGAAGTTATCCGCCGCGTCCATCGTTTCGTACGAGATCGAAGCAGAAACGTCGGGTCGGCGAGTAAAGGCGGCGCGCCAGCCTTCTTCCCCTCGGAAAATGGTGCCGGCTCTCGCGGCCAGCACTCGAGTGGGATTGAACTCAAGGTCGAGGCGAACACGGTTGCCAACCCGCTTGAGCTGCCCGGACAGCAGCCACGATGTTCCGCCAACCGTGCAGTCTAGCTCGTCCGCGTGCCGAGATCTGAGGAGGCTGGAGGCGCGAATACGGCCGCGCAGCGTCCGCAGTTCGCCGGGCGATAGCTGTCCGCGGATCTCGAAGGGGTACAGGCGAAGCTTGATGCGGTCGAACCAACCGTGTTGCGGTCGCGCGATGAAACGTGTTGCACGACGAGGAAGAGGGACGCGGCGTGTCGGTTGCCTCATCGAGTTGACTGTCTATGTGCCTTGACGAGATCGGACCCTTTGTCGATCTATAGAGCCGTCGGGTTAAACGAACGTCTGCACGACAACTGATGTGCAGCTGCTTGGGGGAAGGATCAAATCGACAGTTGCTATTCCAGATTAGGTCTAGCTGGAGATGGGATCACTGTAGTCTTGCAGCGAGTTGCAATGGTGTTGGTCGTCAAGGCCGCAGATGGGTTAGATCGAGGCCCGGAAATTCAACCTTTGCGCATGCCTCGTAGAGGTGTCTCACAAGATGACCCTCGCCATATCGACTGTCCATGGATCGCTGCGACTTCCAGCCGCAAATCGCTTCTCTTAATTCCTGCCCGACGTGAGCCCGACGCAGGGCGTCGTTGAATGTATCCCGGAAGCTATGAAAAACCTTGCGGCGAGGCACCCAGACCCCAGCCTGCTCAAGCACTCTTTTGAAGCGCTTCGAATAGATATCAGAAGGTTTATCGCTGTTGCCCTTGGAGGCCTCGGGAAAGAGCCTGCCAGGGTTCCGAGTGCTCGCCCAGTCCAAGAAACCAAGCCGTACTAGCTCGGGATGGATCGGAATGGCTCGCAGCGAATTTCTTGCCTTGATCCGTTTGTCGAACTGCTCTGGGTCGTACTCGATCTCAGTCTCATCGGTGATTTGAAGGTACGGCACTTCACCGGCCCGACGAACATCCCCCCGTTCCAGTTGCAATATTTCGTTCTGCCTGGCTCCGGTCCAAAGCGCGATCAAGGGCGCCCAGAACGAGTGATCTCGACTTGAGAAGTGATCCCGAGTTTTCGGAAGCTCAGACCACTTCGCGTATAGCGATGATGCGAAGATGCGCTGCAACTCATCGATGGTGAACGGCTGTGCAGATCGCTCATGGGCTTCATGCACTTTTTGTCGTCGCGCCGATGGCGGCTCAATCGTGATTGCGACGTTCCGTTCGACCCATTCTTCACGCTTTGCCAGCTCGAACATATCGACAAGCACGGCCAGTTGATTTCCAGCCTCTTCTTGGCGTTCAGCGCTCCGACCGTTCGTCGCTAGATAGGCATCGGCAGCTTGGCGAAGGGTTTTTCCACGGTAGTGCTGACTGACATAAGGCGGCGTCCGCGCGATGAGATTAATGAGCTCCTTGCAGTCCTCGCGCGTAATCTCGCTTAAGGTTTTGTGTTCGCCCCATTCCTCTTGCATGGCACGTGTCACGAGCCGGAACTGAGCCATCCGCGAGGCACTAACAGCATTCTGCTTCCGGTCGATATAGGCCACGAGAAGCTCGCCTACGGTCCTGTTGGACCTTTGCGCGGACGTGCTGACCTCGTTTCGAGGTGCTTCTGGCAGGACGATCGTGCCGTTCTTAAGAGCTTGATACCTCAACTCTGCGAGCTGTAGTTGGACGCCCTCCAACAGCCGGCACAGGTATAAAAAGTTCGGCTCAGCCTGGAGCCACGACGGCACCACCCGCCGTCGACGCCGCCTGATTGGATAGCTGCCATCGGTCTCTCGGCCCAGCGATGGATCGGCAATCCCGTGCTGGACGAGCAAGTCGGCTGCCAGTGGTTGGATAGTCGTCCGGCCGCTAGCCACTTCCTGGGCCGCGTAAACCTTGTCCATGTAAGCCTCAAAAACCGGGTGTCGGTCCTGGTCGGCCTCATCGTTGGTTTCGGTGGACCACCCGCTGGCAACTTCCTGCCTGATGAGATCCTGCTTGAACGTCGCAGCGATGGCTTCAGCCTGCGAGGAGGACAGGGAAATAGGGCTAGAACGAGGAAGCGGTTCAGCAGTTTGCGCCGTCAACATTTTAGCGCCCAGAACTCGCAAGGCTTCATCAGTTTCGGCAGCAAATCGATGAGCTGCTCTCTTGAGCTCAGCAGCCGAGCAGCCGTTCAGGCGTTGGACGAAATTCTTGGCGCCGGCGAGCTCTTGAAGATGTTTTGGAATGGCTCGTCGAAGGCGAAGTTGGCCCCCGGATCGGTCGAGATATCGAAGCTTGGCCACGTCGTCTTCCATGTCTTTTTTGTACCAGGAAATTGTACCGGCCGCAGCCAAGCACCCCTTGATTTTCAAGGGTTTTCTTCCGGATCAACGACTTAGAAGAGATGTGGTAGCGAGGGAGGGACTCGAACCCCCGACACGCGGATTATGATTCCGCTGCTCTAACCAGCTGAGCTACCCCGCCACGTCCGCGCGATATAGGTGCGCCGCCGAGGTCAAGTCAAGCGAAGTCGGTTCACTAAACCCGGCCTCTGGCGATGCATGTTCGGGAGAGCGACTAAGCCGCCTTCTGGCGGTTCATCGCCAGGCGGTCGTCAACGAGGGCGACGGTCCGGTCGATCGAGGGGTGGCGCATGCCGAGGCGTTCGCCCGCTGCCTGGACCAGACGGTCGACGCGCTCGATGTTGGGCGCGCCGGCGAACAGAGCGCGCGCGGCGGACGACGGCTTCAGCAGGCCGAGGGCGGCGTTCGCGTATTTCTCGAACGGCACCATGTCGTCCGGCGAGGCGCCGAGGCCGATGCAGACCTTCTGCACCCATTCATAGATCTCGCGCGATTCCCCGATGTCCGAATGCACGGCGTCGCGGATCGAGCGGGCCTCCTGGGGCTGCACACAGCGGTAATTGCCGGTCAGCAGCATCGCCCACTTCGCGAGAGGCACGAAGATGGAATCATGCAGCTTCAGCTTCACCGGCAGCTCGACGGGACCGTCCTCGGTCTCGTAGCGAATGGCCTCGATGTCGTCCTGCATCCGTCTCAGCATCGCGGTGTGTTCGTCGGAATCGAAGCGGGCGACCTTGAAGTTGGTCGGCAGGGTGACCTGCAGCACGTTCGGCTTTTCCTCGGGCGGCCGGAAACCCTGCGGATCGGGGCTGCACAAAGTGACGAGCGCGGGATCGAAATGTTCCCACACGGTCGGGTCGGTGAAGCAGTGCATCAGCCTGTGGTGGTCGAGGGTCTTGATGCGCTTGAGATAGGGCAAAGGCGGCATGTTCATGATCGACATGCACGGCACCTTCGCGCGCGCCGCCGCATCGAGAAGCTCGCGGACGCCGGGCGCACGATATTGCGGCTCCTGCATTGCCAGGCCGACAAGATCGAAGTCGGCTGGGTTCACGTCCGAGGGCGTGGCCGCGGAGATGCGTCCGGGGAGGCCCAGCGAGGAAATCTCGACCTGTTTCGAGGAACCGCGAACCGGCATGCGGACTTTCGTGCCCTCGGAATTGATGATCTCGGCCTCGCTCGGGACGCAGACGAGGGTCACGTTGTGGCCCGCCATCGCCAGCTTCGTCGCAAGAAGCGACCCGTAGGACGCTCCGAAGATCATCGTATCGTAACCGGCCATCCTCTTCCTCCGCTAAGTGAATTATGAATTTTGCATTCAAATTAGCGCGGGGAAACGGGGTCTGCAATCGCCAGCCGGCTGGTTCCCACCATTACTGAGACGTGCAGCTCCGGAAGAGGGAGGACTGAGCCGCCAGTGTCCGCTCAAGTAGTTGATCTCGGATCCCGAGATCATTCGGTTAACAATAGCTAAAAACTGACATGGTTATTTTCAGTAATAACCATAATTCGTGAAGTTTATCGCGTATTTGAGTGTTTTCTGATTTCAGTTTGCTGCGCCCGTGCGGTTTGCGAACGGCGAGGGAACTGAAATCATGGGTGCTTTGCCGCGTGTCCGGGTCGAAGACCGTTCGCAGATCTCCGGATCCGAGGCGGCCGTCCCGCTCGTGCTCGATGTCGACGACGCGCTTTTGCGCACGGACATGCTGCATGAGACGGCGATCGCCTGCCTGAAGGCCAACCCGCTTCGCATCTTCAATCTCGTCGGATGGCTGTTCCAGGGGAAGGCCGTCCTCAAGCGCAAGCTCAGCGAGAGTGTGCCGCTCGACGTCGAGAACCTGCCTCTCAACGAGGATCTGGTCGCCTATGCGCGGGACGCGCATGCGAACGGCCGCAAGGTCGGCCTCGCCACCGCGGCCGACGAGCTTCTGGCCAAACGGTTGGGTCGTCGGTTCGATTTCGTCGATTTCGTCATCGCCAGCGATGGCATCAGCAATCTGAAGGGCGTGAACAAGGCCGCTGTGCTCGTCGAGCGCTTTCCGGATGGCTTCGCCTATGCCGGCGATAGCCGGTCCGACCTCGACGTCTGGGCGGTGTCGCAATCCATCGTTCTGGCCGGCGCCTCGTACGATACGACACGCAAGGCACGTGCGCTGGGAAAGCCGGTTGAGGCCGAGTTCATTCGTCCTCGGCTCGGCGTACGTGGATGGCTCAGGGCTGTCCGCGCCCATCAATGGGCAAAGAACGCATTGGTCTTCGTGCCGCTCGTCCTGTCCGGCCTCGCGACCGATCCGCTGGCCCTGGCGCAGGCTCTGGTCGCTTTCGCCGCGATCTCGATGATGGCGTCCGGCACCTATCTGCTGAACGATCTGTTCGATCTCCGCGACGACCGCATCCACTGGACCAAGCGCAACCGGCCGCTCGCCTCGGGGGCGCTTCGGATCAAGCACGGCGTTCCGGCGGCGGCGGTGCTGATCGGCGGAGGACTTGTCGCGGCGGCCTCGCTGGGGCTGGCCACGTTCGGCCTGGTCGCGGCGTATATGGTCACCACGCTGGCCTATTCATTCTACCTGAAGCGCCAGCCTATCGTCGACGCCTTCACCTTGGCGGCGCTGTTCACGCTACGTCTCGGCATCGGCATCGCGGCCGTTTCTGCGGTGCCGTCGCCGTGGCTGCTCGTCTTCTCGATGTTCCTGTTCACCTCGCTGTCCTTCGCCAAGCGCCAGACCGAGATCCAGAAGAGCGTCGCCAATGGCCGCTCCTCGGTCAGCGGGCGCGGCTATCTCGGATCGGACGCGGGAATGGTGGTGGCGATGGGCGTATCGACCGCAATGGCAGCGATCACGATCATGGTCCTCTACATCATGAACGACGTCTACAACGCCGAATTCTATCGTCAGCCGCTGTTCCTCTGGGTGTTCCCAGCGGCCCTGTTCATGTGGGTGTCGCGCATCTGGCTGCTGTGCCATCGCGAGCAGTTGAACGACGATCCGGTGGCGTTCGCGATCCGCGATCCGATCAGCCTCGGCCTGGGCGGCCTGATGGCGGGAGCGTTCGTGCTGGGCTGGACGCTGTGATGAAAAGCCGGATCACCGCGCTGATGGCGAACCAGGTGTTCCGCTTCCTGCTGCTCGGCGGTTTCGCGGCGGCGGTCAACTGGATCGTCCGGTTTCCGCTGTCGCTGGTCATGCCGTTTCCGGCGGCCGTGCTCGTCGCCTACATGATCGGAATGGGCGTCGGCTTCACGCTCTACCGCACATACGTCTTTCCGGGATCGTCGCGAACGCTGCTCGAACAGAGCCTGACCTTCCTCGGGGTCAATCTCGTCGGCGCGGTGGTCGTCCTCGTTCTGACCGATCTTTTCCTCGGTCTGCAGTCCGGCAGCACCTGGCCGGAATTCATGCGCGAGGGGCTGGCGCATGGCTTTGCCATCGGCGTCGGAGCGGTGGTCAATTTCTTCGGCCACAAGCTCCTGACCTTCCGTGGAGCGCGCCGCGCAGCCGCCGTTTAGGCGTCCTTCACCCGCCTCGGCTACTTCGACGCTGTCGGCGCTCAATGGAGACTTCAGTGACGGCTCGTCGGGTGGTGATCTCAGGGGCGCTTGCGGGTCTCGTCCTGGCATTTGTCGCGGTTTTCGCCCTGGCGGTCCTACGCGAAGCGCCGCAGAGCAATTCCTATGCGCTGCTCGCCGAGGGCTGGCTGAACGGCCGCTTCGACGCCGACCATTGCTTCGACGCCGATTGCGCGAACGTCGAGGGCCGCACCTACATCATCTTCCCGCCGCTGCCGGGTGTGATCGCGCTGCCGTTCGTGGCTTTGTTCGGCGCCGGCTTCCACTTCTTCATGCCGCTCGTGCTGGCGGCATTCGCCGCGACGGGATGGATGTGGTGGCGGATCGCCGCGCGCGAGACTGGCTCGCGCGATCTATCGATCCTGACGGTGCTGGCGATCCTATTCGCGACGCCGCTCGCCTTCGTCGCGCTGCGAGGCGACCATGTCTGGTTCTTCGCGCAGGTCTGGGGTTTCCTGTTCGCGACCGCCGCGATCTATAGCGCGCTGTTCCGGCGGAACGCACTTCTGGCCGGCCTCTTCATCGGGCTGGCATTCCTCTGCCGCCAGATGACGATCCTCTATTTGCCGTTCCTCTATGTGCTGCTGCTCGATGAGAAGACGCCGCTGTTCAGGATCGACTGGGCGGCGATCAGGCGGGCATTTGCCTTGGCCGTGGCGCCCGTTTTGGCGCTCTGCGTCTACTTCGCCTACAACTACGCCCGCTTCGGCTCGCCGCTCGAGACCGGCTATTCGTACATTTTCCCAGCCGCGCTGAACGAGGCAGGCGACGCCGCCTTGTTCCTGCGGCTGCGGGTGCAGGAACTCGGCATCTTCTCGAGCCAGTACCTGCTGTTCAATGCCATCTACATGTTCATCGCCGGCCCGCACGTGGAGTTCGCCGGGCGATATATGACGGAACTGTCCGGCTTCGACGTCAACGGCGCCTCGCTCTTCCTGGTGACGCCTGTCCTGCTGCTCGCATTCCTCGCGCGTTGGAACCGGGCCTTCCTGTTCGGGATCGCGACGGTCGGCGTGATCCTCGGACTGACTTTGTTCTACCACTCCAACGGATTCTCCCAGTACAGCGCGCAGCGCTATGCGCTCGACTGGCTGCCGGTCCTGCTCGTCTTCCTCGTGCGCGGCGTCAAAGCGGAATATGCGGCGCCGCTGTCGATCCTGATCGCCTATTCGATGGGCGTGACCCTGAGCATGATCGCGCTCGGCGGTGTGCTCGCGAACTGAAAACCCCGCCGGAAGGGCGGGGCTTTCGAAGAGGCCGTCGAGGCCAAGTCCTACGGGCAGTAGTCCCAGAAGCCGCTGCGGCGGCTCGGGCTCGTATAGTACCAGCACATTCCGGGCGCCGGTGGGCGCGACCAATAGGCGGCCGAGGCGGCCACGAAGCCAAGCGCAGCTCCGGCGGCGATGGCTCCGCCAGGACGCCAGCGGTAATGGCCCGGACGCGCCCAGCGGCGCGGCGCTACGACGACCGGGCGGCCGACACCTGGACGGCCGGGACGGACCACGACGGGCGGTCGCCTGACGGGACGGCGAACGACGTGCTGTGCGCGCGTCAGGTCGGTCGGAGTAATCGTCGAGATGTCGATCCGTGTCTGGCTGATCGGCGCGGCGAATGCAGCCGCGGGCAAGCCCAGCGCTGCGCTCGATAGGATCATCGCGCCAAGGACGGGCGCCTGCATGGCTTTCAGAAAGCGTTTTGCCATTCTTTCGTTCTCCCTTGTCCGGCGGGCCGCCAGAGCTTGCGCGGATTGCTGACGATTCCGTTCGTTGCGGTACGCCAGTAGTCGCACGGGAGATCGTGAACGCCTTCAAGGTTGCGATCCAGCTCAAATTGATCGATCGGCATCCAACGATGGGGTAGTCGCGCGCGTCACATCAATGTCCTAGGCTGGAACGATGTCAGCCGCACCGCCCATCCGCCTTCTCATCTCCGACGTCGATGGCACGCTCGTCCATTACGACAAGAGCCTGTCAGATGTGAACATCGCCGGCTTCCGCCGGCTGCGCGAGGCGGGCATCAGCGCCACCCTCATCAGCGCCAGGCCGCCGAGCGGCATCCAGTGGATCGCCGACGAGCTCGAGATCGAGCGGCCGCTCGGGGCTTTCAACGGCGGGACGATCTTCTCGAGGGACGGAGCGGTTCAGTTCGCGGTGAGGCTTGAGCCGGAGGTGGTTTCGATGGTGGTGGCCGCGCTGGACGAGGCCGGTGTCGAGCCCTGGCTTTTCGCGCACGGGCTCTGGTATGCGCGCTCCACCGGCAATCCTCATGTCCCACGGGAGATCCTGTCGGCGAGCGTGCAGCCGACCTTGGGATTCGACCTCACATCGCTGACCAAGGACGTCGACAAGATCGTCGGCGTCAGCGACGACCACGATTTGCTGAAGGCGGTCGAGGAAAAGGTGAAGGCGCTGGTCGGCGCGCGAGCCACGGCCGCCCGGTCGCAGGCCTACTTCCTGGACGTCACCGCGGTTCCGGCCAACAAGGGCGACGGCGTCGTCGCGCTGGCCAAGGCGGCCGGAGTGCCGCTTTCGGAAGTCGCGGTGATCGGCGACATGGCCAACGACCTGCCGATGTTCGCGAGGGCGGGGCTTTCGATCGCGATGGGGCAGGCGCCGGACGCCGTCAGGCAGGCGGCCAATTACGTTACGGCGTCGAACGACGAGGACGGCGTTGCCGCGGCCATCGACCGCTTCATCCTCAACAAGCTACCGGCTCGCTAAAGCGAGCGCGGCACCGCGATGATCAGGGTGTGCTCGATGCCGTCCCGACGGCGGACGTGCATTTCCATTCGAGGGGCGACGAGTTGCCATCCCGGATCGGGCTGGCTCAGCACCATGTCGAGCGCCTCCCACGGCGCGACGACCCCGGTGTCATTGGCCGGTTCGAGCGCCGGCGGCTCATCCATGAAAAGCGTAAGCTGCGTCTGAGCGTGATCCATCGGCACACCGTTGCGAGCTGAGCGCGACGATATTGGGATCATAGGCCGGGGGCGCGCAAGTCCCCCGGCCTTATCAATAGTGCGATCAGACTTCCTGGATCGCAGACAGTTTCCAGTCGGAATTGCGCGAGCGCACGAACGTCCAGAGCTCGGTCGCTTCGGTCAAATCCATGTCGCCCGAGACGACGTCGTTGGTCGTGCGGTCGCGCATGACATCCCGGCTTTCATAGCGCATGGCCACCGTGGCGTACTGATCGTCGCCTTCACGCCAGGTCTCCGACACATCGCCCTGCAGGAGCTTGATGTCCGAGACCTCGTTGCGGACGCCAGACGTCGCGTTCTGTCCGAGCTCCTCGGCCATGTACGACATGACCTCCGGCGTCGTGCGGCTGCGCAGCGCGGCATAGTCCTCGCGGCTATAGGCGGACTGCACCTCGTTCAGCATTTGCTCGAAGCGGTCGAGATCGGCCTGTTCGACCTGCGCCTCGGAGGCGAAGCCCGAGCCCATCGGAGCGGACGAGCCGGCACCGTTGTACTCGTAGGCGGAATGCTGGGGTCCCGTCGCCGTTGCCGGCTGCGGCGAACGCGCGGAGGCTTCGGCCGGACGCGACTGGCGATTGGCAAGCCAGCGCATGATCAAGGTGGCAACGATCATCGCGAGACCGATCTGCAGGATCAGGCCGAGCATGCCGGCAAGGCCGCCGAAGCCGTGACCCAGCAGCAGGCCGATCACACCGCCGATCAGAAGGCCGCGCATCATCGATCCGGCGAAGCCGCCGCCGAACATGCCGCCGGGGCGCTGGGCGTTGGCGGCCGCAGGCTGGTTCATCGCGGCGGGGTTGTTCGTCTGCGTGCGCGGCGACATCGAACGCTCGATCGGCGCCGTCGTGGGAGCCGTCTGCGTCGGCGCCGGCGCCTGGAAGGTCCGCGTGCCACGGCTGCCGAAGCTGCCGCTCCTGCGGGCGTCGGCATGATCCATGGCAATCAGGCTCATGCTCGCCGCCAAAATAAGGGCACTCACAATACCAGAAACGCGTTTCATGTTTCCTCGCAACTCCCAAAGCCGGGCGAAGCAACATATAGGTAGCTTTGTGTTCGCAGGCGAGCGCGTTCCTCCGAACCTTTCCAAAATTTCATCCGTTTTCGAACGGCTTGCCGTAGTTTTACTGATTGTCTGGGGGTCAAAACTCTCCACGTTCCGCGCCTAGTTTTGAGTTGAATGAGGGAGATGAAGCCGATGAAGTGTCCGATCGACAGTGCGGAACTCGTAATGACGGATCGCCAGGGCATCGAGATCGACTATTGCCCGCAATGCCGTGGCGTCTGGCTCGACCGTGGTGAATTGGACAAGATCATCGAGCGTGCGGCGGGCGGGCAGGCGGCTCCGGCGCCGCAGGCGACCTTCGCGCCGCCACCTCCGCCGCCCCAGCAGCGGCACTATGATGACGACCGCAACTATGATCGCCGTCACCAGCAGCACCATGACCCGCGCTATGGACACCGCAAGAAAAAGTCGTTTCTTGGGGATCTGTTCGATTTCGACTGAAAACGAACGAAGCTTCCAGCGCGCTGTAACTCACGGATGCAACTCCGCTATTCCGTTTGGCCAGGTTGAGCGATTCAGGGCACGTCCGTAAATTCGGAATGCGCCGTTTCGAACGGCGGCCCTAGCCCGCACTCCAAGGACGTCAGCGACGAACCGGAGGCCTGATGCTCGACATCCGACTGGCATTTTGCACCGCCGTTGCGCTCGCGTCGGCGGTTCCGGCGTACGCGCAGGATGCTCCGGATGTCTCCGAGCCGCCGGCGATGAGTTGCGACGACAGAAAGATCACGCCCGAACTGAAGCTGCTCTGCGACGGGATCGAGCAGAGTTATCGCGATGCGATGTCCGCGCCTCCCGAAGTGACGGGTACGATTCGCTCCGCGCCGCTACCCTCGTTGGCGCGGAGGCCGATCAATTCCGAATTGATCGGCGGCGGTTTCGATTTTCATCCGGACCGCACCAATCCTTTCGCTCTCGCGCCCGACCGCAGCGTCGGCGTCAGGGTGAAGGGAGCCGACACTCCGGTTCAGCTTTCGACCGAGATGGTCCAGCCCGGCGATCCCGAGGCCCAGTCCCGGCTGAACTGGGAACTCAAGGCGGAAAGGGGCGCCAGCGCCGTCCAGTCGGGAATGTTCGTCGGAGGTGCCGCGGCCGGGACCTACGAGCGCAGCGGGAGCGGCGAGAATGTCAGTGCCTTCGCGGGCGTCCGCAGGGTCACGCAGCCTTATGACGGCGTTCGCGTTGGATCGGAGATCGCCCCGCGTCTTAGCGTGACGGACGACGCGACGACCTCGATGAGCTTCGAGCCGAAGGTCAGCACCTCGGCCGAATTCGGCCGGATCGGGACCAGCGATTTCAGGGGCAGCCTCAACGCCGACGTCGGCTATCAACTGCCTGTCGGAGGCGATCCATCGCTCTACAGCGGCTTTCGCCTGTCGATCAGGCCACGCTGACCGTCAACGATATTCGATCAGCGCCTTCTGGCGGAGCTCGGTCATCATCTTCTCGGTCTCGCCCTTGCTGGCCTCGCCTGCGAGCTCGTTCGTGATTTCCTGGCGAAGCGCGGTGTCGTCTTGGACGCTCTGCTTGCCGCAGATCATCACGATCTCGACGCCGACGCTGCTGAGGTCCGGAGCGGTGGCCTGCCCGACCTTCAACGCCTGCACCTGCTGGCGGAACGCGTCGCCCATCTGGCTGGACTGACGCGTGATCTTTTCCTTGACCGCGACGTCGCGAAGGCTTCTGGCGAATTCCGCTCCCTGATCGCAGCTCTGAATCCGCGTGCGGAGCGTCTCGGCTTCCTTCTTTCGCTGCGCCACGACGGCGGGCGGCGGATTGGCCGGTGTTACGAAAAGGATCTGCTGGAGCGTGTAGACGTCGTTTGCAGCCTCGCCCTTCTGCTTCCGCTCGGTGATCTCGGCGGCGATATCCTTCTCGGCGATGCCGGAGCTCGCGCGGATCCGGAAGTTGACCAGCCGGCGCTGTATCAGCTGCGTGCGGATGTTTTCCTTGAAGGTGCGGGCGCTGGTCCCCGCTTGGGCGAGGCCCTGACCCAGTTGGTCGGGTGTCATCTTGTTGCTCGCGGCCAGGCCGTTGAAGCGCTGGTCGACGTCGCTGTCCGACACGGTGACCGTGCGGCGCTTGGCTTCCTGCTGGACGAGCGTCTGGTCGACAAGCACGGCGAGCGCCTCCTTGTCCGTCATCTGCTTTTTCTGCGTCAGGCGGACGAAAGCCTTCTGCTCGGCCACGGCCGTCGAGGTGATCGGCGTGCCGTTGACGATCGCAACGATCCGGGTCTGGGCCGTTGCCGGCGCCTGCCAGCCGAAGAGGGCGGCGAGGATGATCGCAGCGATGGTCGGCGAGCGCATCTTGAAGAAAATTGGAACGCGCATGAATGCTCTCTCTCGGGTTGCGGCACACGGCGCACGAACGAGATGCAACATCCTCTTCATTTTGGCAATTCCGCGACGCTGCCGCGGCGGGCGCATCATTCGTTGCGATAGACCTGGTGACAACCGCCGCATTGCGGCTGAACCGCGGCAAATGACGTTTTAAAATCCGCTTCTCCCTTCGCGGTGGCCGTGGCGGCGGCCTCGGCATCCGCGGCGAGCTTCTTCACGCGTGCGTCGAAATCGGTCTTCTGGGTCCAGATTTCCGGCCTGGCGTTCTTGTCGCCGGTCTTCGCGCTGTCGGGGAACAGGGTCGAGAAGGTCTTCGCGTTGGCAGAGATCGTGTGGAACGCCTCTGTCGCCTTGGCCGCGTCGAACGAATCCTGGCCGCGGTTCATCCGGTTGATGGCGCCGAAGGCGCGGCCGATGTTCTTCATTGTCGGTTCGCGCGCGGAGATGGGATCCTGGGCCAGAACCGCACCTGCGGACAAAGCGAGAGCGGAAAACGCGGCCAGGGCAAGCATACGACGCATCGGACATCTCCGAACGGGAACGATGCGGCGCACCCTATGCTGGAATTGTTCGAGAACGAAGACGCGGTCAAACCTTCCTGCTCACGATACGGTCAGGCGGACTAGGCCGTGAACTCATTAAGTTCGCTGGCCATCGGCCGCCCGAGAGTCCGCTTCCTGATTGTCTCCGGAAGCCGCCGCAAGCCGAGAGCACTTCCGTTGAGCGCCAAAAGCGGGTTGCGCCCAACTGGTTGCATCGAAGATAGAACGGATCCGTCGGCCGCGATCTCGCCAATCGACCACGGACCGTCAACGTGATCGGATATCGTCAGCCTCCTTCATCCGTTCAGGTTCGTGAGCCACTTCAATGCAGATATGCTCGGCATGAAGAAGTACTCGCCGCCGCAAAGCACATTGAACGTCTGGGTGCCGTGGATGCGCCGTCTAACCGGCTCCCTCGGAATGGTGAAAGGCGCCCCTTCCTCGTGCCGCCCGATGATCCGGTCACGCTCGCGGCCGGCGCCGATGAAATTGCCACGTTGATTCACTCTTGCTGGAGGAATTCGAGCGTCGCCATAGCCCTGGCGCTGACGAACTGGACGATCGCGCCGCGCGGCACTTCATCATCCTCTTCCGACAGAGCGTTCGGATCGTATGGCAGTCCGTAGGTCGTGCCACGCCTTCGCGCCCTGACGCTCCAGCTCCGCACGAGCGGCGGATTCAGAGGACGGATGGAAAGAATAAGCCCCGGCGATTGGCCGGGCCTAGGTGCCGCCGCGCTTGCCTTCCCAACATCAGTTCGCGGCGGTTGCGTCCTTAAGGTACGTCGCGAGAGCCGTAGCGTCGGGAGAACCCTTCCGTATGAACACGGCGGGCTTCCCGAGCGGCGCAGGCATGCGAGCCCACTCTCCTGGCTGACCCGCGTCTTTCCCTGTCCATGCATCGTTCCAAGCACTTCCTGTCGGAAAGTAGACCTCAACGGAATCGGCGCCCTTATCGAGAACCGGCGCCACCATGAGGTCTTCGCCAAGGAGAAACTGGTAGCGAATGTCATGCGTGTTGGGATCATCTGGATAATGCAGGAAGAGGTGGCGGACCAATGGAAGGCCCCGCCCGTTGGCCTCATCCACGAGAGACTTTCGATAGGGGGTGAGAGCACGATAGATCGCCCCGCAAAGGCGGAGATGCTCCAGCATCTCTGGCGTGCTATCCGCCTCTATCGAAAGGTTCGGTGTTATCCCTTCCTGCGTGCGCATCACCGCGGTGAATGCGTTGAGCTCCATCCACCGCATCATCAATTCTGGCGTCCGATTGATGATCGGTATCTCTTTCCCGGCGATGTCCAGCTTCAGGGCCACGTACCCGCCGATGTCGCTGTGCATCATGCTGAAGCCCGATATGCCGCCTGACAATATTCCGACCAGTGCCGTTTTGATGCCGTCATACTCGTCCCAGGTCATTAGCTGATCACCGAGCCAAAACAGCGTCGAGATGCCCGGGCTTCGCGTGTAACCGGAGCGAGAAAAGAAAACCATCTCGTCGCCGTGACCGGTCTCGTCGATGACCTCTCGGCTTAGGCGTTGCCACTCTTCTGGAAATTTGTTGTGCCACACCCAGGGATCCGCACCGCCGTACAGCTTTGCATCCAGAGGCAGGGCCTCGCCGAAGTCATTCATCCATCCGCCGGCGCCAGTCCCAACCATGTTCGTCTTCATGACATTTTTGATCCAGGAGCGTGTTGCCGGATTACTCAGATCGATCATCCCGACCATGAAATTGGCATTCTTGATGAGGTATGGAGATCCATCCGCGTGCTGGACCAGATACCCCTTCGCCTTACCCTCTTGGAAAAGCTGGTCGTGACCTTCGATGGTTGCAAGGAACGGGTTGATGTAGGTGAGAATCTTGCCTCCGTCCTTGGCGATGTCGTCGACTAGCTGCCGCCAACCAGGGTAGTAGGCTTCATCCAGAAACCAGTTCCAGAAGAGCTGCGTTCCCGCACTCGTCGGATGCGTTCCAACCCAATCCTGAAGCCAAAGGCCAGCGACCGGAACACCAGCATCCTTCGTGCGCTGGATCCGCTCGCGCACTTTGTCGGTGCCGCCCATAATGCCGAGGATAATGCCGCTGTGGACCCACTCCGGCAGCTTTCGCATGCGGCCCGTGTACTCGGTGTACGCTTCGAGTAGGTCGACTGGTGTCTTGCCGTAGAGGATGCGACCAGACATCTTGCCAGACCAGATCTTGATCTGGATGGCGTCCGCCTTGCGCATGTCGAACTCACTGTATTCGTAGTCCTCCAGAAATATGCAGCGAAGGCGGCTTGTCATGATGTACGGGACCGGCTTCCCCGTGTGGAAGGGCGTTCCACCGCTGTCGTAGTCCAATAGGTTGACCAGTTCGGTCACAATGGGTTTGCCTCTCCCGATGCCATGCTCCTGCACAAGGATCGGGACGAGCTTTCCTTTTTGATTGAAGTAAGTCAGCTGGGACCCGCAGCCGAAAATGGCCTCATCCTTCGATGAGTCGATAGCCAAGACGACCCTGTTCAGTGAAGACGATTTGTCGCCCGTGAGCTTGATCGCGAACTGCAGGTGGGTCGGCGAAACCGCACTGAAGACGAGCGTATATGCGACGCTATCGGCCGGGCCCGATATCGTCCCAGAGACCGTCGCCGCGCTTCCCGCGACCTGAATGTCATCGATCGTCGGGGATTCATATCGGGTCGTCACCGTGTCGTTGATTTTGAAGGTGCCTTCTGGCGAACCGACTTCTGTCACTGCCGCCGACGCTTCCTCGGCAGCGAGGAAATTTCCCCTCGACTGCGTCGCCCAGAGGACGCGATCTGGAGTCTGCTTGTGCGTGACGCTCAGCCCCTTCTCAGTCCGACTTAGAACGAAGTCGCCGACAGGATAGTTCATCCCAGTGTCAACCGCCGCTGCAGCACGTTGCGGCAGTGCGACGAGCGCCGCACCGGCCAACCCACCGGTGAACAAGTCCCTGCGCTTAATATCCATGGCGTGTCCCCCTCTATGAGTCTGGAAAACTCGTGGAGGTTTTCAGGCTGCGCGGGCAAGTGCCCTTCTCAGCGGGCAAGCAGCAGGCCCACACTCTCCGGAACCGTCACACTGTCAATGCTTGTATTTTCAAGCGTGCCGGATCGGCGCGGTCCTAGGTCGGCCGGCATAAACGCCCAGACACATGAGGCCCGAAACCACTCAGGGCGGCGCACACGGAGGCCTCGGAGGTGTCCTAGATCCAGGCCCAGCCAGCCCCCAAAGAAACCCTTCCAGTCTTCGCGGCGACGTATGGTTTGCTAAGAGCTCCATGAGGATGTGTGCGCGGCGGGTGCTCGTCACAGCCATTTGAATTTGACGTCCGCTTAGGGTCAAGAATCCCCGTCCAGCTGGCTTTGCGTACAGTCCGCAGTTGCGCAGATTCCGGAAGTTGGGGATCCCGCATTGAGTGCCATCGCATAGATGTGATTCCAAGCTCCCAAGAGGAGCACGAATCATGCGGTATGAACTCAGCGACTACGAATGGAGCGTCATCAGGCCGATGCTCCCGAACAAGCCACGCGGCGTCCCTCGAGTCGACGACCGGCGCATTCTCAATGGCATCGTTTTGCGATCAGGCGCGCCGTGGCGCGATCTGCCGGAGAGCTTCGGCCCCTATACCACCTGTTACAATCGCTTCGTTCGCTGGCGCCGGGCGGGTGTCTGGGACCGCATTATGAATGCCGTCGCCGCTGCTCATGACGCAGCGGTACAAATGATTGACACATCGGTAGTGCGCGTGCACCAGCACGGCGCCTGTATCGTCGGCAATCGCGAGCAACACGTGGGTCGTTCACGAGGCGGACTGACCAGCAAGATTCACGCGGTCGTGGACGCCGATGGCCTGCCGGTGGGCCTCGGCCTGACGCCCGGCGGAGCTCACGACAACAGGCTATGTTCGCTGCTCCTGACCGGATTGCATCAAGGAACAATGTTGCTGGCAGATCGCGGATATGACGCCGACTGGATCAGGGAGCTCGCCAGCCAGAAGGGCGCGTGGGCAAACATCCCACCCAAACGAAATCGCAAAGAGCCGATCTGCTTCAGCCCTTACCTTTACCGGGCGCGCAACCTGGTCGAGCGATTCTTCAAGATCAAGCAGTGCCGCCGTATCGCTACCCGCTACGACAAGCTCGCCGCCAACTACCTTGCCTCCGTCAAGCTCGCATCAATCCAGCTATGGCTGCGCACTTATGAGTCCACGCCCTAGTTCTTTCGTTTATTGGAAGCGGATAGCCACGCCGATGCTGAACGAGCGTGGCAGGCTCTCCGGGATCGGAGGAATGTTTGCGCCGGCTACCGCTTGGCGCGCGGCGTTGTCGAGTACCGCACTGCCCGAAGAACCCGAGACTCTCAGACCCGTGACCGCGCCCGACGCGGTGACCGTGAAGGACAGGTTCACGCTGCCGCTCGGACTTCCGGCGGGGCTTCGCTTGTTGCGTTCGATCGCTGCCCGGACTCTTCCGGTGTAGCGCGCGATCTCCGTCGGGCTCGCGCTCGCGCCGCTGCCCGCAATGTCGCTGCGTTGCGTGCTGGTCGCGCCTGCCTGTGTCGCCGCCTGCGGGGGCGGCGTCTTCTTCTTCGGCTTCTGGACCGCCTTTTTCGGCGGCGCTGCCTTGGGAGGTGCGACGATGACGGGTGCGCTCTCGACCTTTGGCGCCTCGACAGGGGGAGTTTCCACGGTCGCCGGATTCGGCGTTGGTTCCGGTGGCAGCGGCTCGGGAGGCGTGGGTTCCGGCGGCGTCGGCTCGGGCGGTAGCGGTTCTGGCGGCGGCTCGTCGACCTTTTCCGGCTCGGGCGGCGTCGGCTCCGGCGGGGTTTCCTCGGTCGTCTCCTCTTCAACCTTCTCCGGCGGGGTCGCGACTTCCGGAGCGCTCTCGGCGCTTTCGCCGGCGTTCTGGCTGGCGGTGGCGAGCGCCGCGGGCGACAGGTCGATCGTGATCATCATGTCGCCGGGCGGTGCGATCTGCTCCTCCGGCTCCCAGTTCAGGAAGCCGATGCCCAGCGAAGCATGCAGCGCCAAGGCCGCGACGAGGCCGACGATGGCCACGCGCCGGTCGGCCGCGTCGGCGGCATCCTGGATCGCCTGCAGCGTCGCCGCGCGGATGGGCTGATGATCGAGCGGTTGCACCGATACGCTCACGGAGTCCGGCTTGCTGCTCCCGGCGCGGCCGGAGTGGGAGCAGCGGGTGCCACCGGTGCGGGAGATGCGGGCGCTTCGGCAGGGGCAGGGGCGCCCGGCGCGGGCGGACCCGGCAACCCCTTCGCGGCTTCGGCGATCAGCGAGACCTTGAGGAAGCCGGCATTCGACACCTGGCCCATGATTTCCATGATCCGGCCATAGGGGATCGTCCGGTCGCCGCGTACCAGGACGACCTGTTCCTTGTCCTCATTGGCGAGCGTGGTCAGCCGCGAGAGCAGGGCCTCGTCATTGGGGATCTCCTCTTCCGCGAGGAAGACCTTGCCGTCCTTGTCGATCGAGACGACCGTCGGCTTCTTCTCCTCGGCGGGCTTGGCCGCCGCTGTCTTCGGAAGCTGGACCGGCACGCCGACCGTCATCATCGGGGCGGCAACCATGAAGATGATCAGGAGAACCAGCATCACGTCGACGAGCGGCGTGACGTTGATGTCGGACACCGGACGGAATTCGCCGTCCTCGGTATCCCAGCCGCTTCCGCCGCCGAGGGACGCGCCCATTATTCAGCCGCCGCGGTACGAGCGTGCAGATGGCCGGAATCACGCGCCAGCCGATTGCCGAGATCGCCGATCACGGCGCTGGTGCGCTGGCCGATGCGGGCGAGGTCGGTCGAGAACTTGTTGTAGGCCATCACCGACGGGATGGCGGCGACCAGGCCGATAGCGGTGGCGAACAGGGCCTCCGCGATGCCTGGGGCGACGACTGCGAGGCTCGTGTCCTGACTCTGCGCGATGGCCGAGAACGAGTTCATGATGCCCCACACCGTGCCGAACAGGCCAATGAACGGGGCGGACGAGCCGATAGTGGCGAGGAAGGGTAAACCGCGTTCCATCTTGCGGAGGCGAGCGACGAGCGCCGCCTTCATCGCACGTTCGATGCGTTCGCGGCGCTCCGAGCGGGACTCCTCCGGATCACGGTCATGCCAGGCTTCGAAGCCGGCAGCGATGACGCTCTGCGGCAGATCGCCTTTGATCTTCTGCAAATTCTCGCCGTTGCGATTAGCGCGCTCGAAACGACCGACCTGGCGCTTCACGCCACCCAGACGCACAATCTTTTCGAAGATGATCGCCCAGCAAACAACGGAAGCTGCCGCCAAGAGAACCATGACGCTCTTGACGATGACATCGGCCTGAAGAAACAAGGCCATGAAAGAGAGATCATGTGCTTCGGTCATTTCGCTCGATCTGTCGAAATATGACTAGGAATATTCGCGCACACTCTCCGCAACGAGGTGGCTGGAAACGGTTCCACCACCCACCAAACTCAAAGTCAACACTTAATCGACCGATTGAAATTAGAACAATTACAATGATGTATTGGCTGAAATCTTCGTACCGGTAGAGCCTGTGGTGCCAAGGCAATGAACTTCCATTTTAAAGCAATGTTTCAACCTCTCGCCTTTCGCGGATGCTTTCTCTAGAAGATCGCTCCATGGCTTCAGTCGAGCTTCCCGTGCGCTTTTCTCGTCTGTCCCCTTCGCGCGCTGGCCTTCCCATCCTCATTCTGATCGCCGGGCTGTTCTGCACGGCGCTGGCGGTCATCCAGCTTCGAAGTCTGGTCCGCGAGGCCGAGCAGGCCAGATTCGCCGCGATCACAGAGGAACGGGCGGGCGCCGTGTCGGACCGCATCGACACCTATGTCGCACTGCTGCGCGGTATGGCGGGGTTCTTCGCGGCATCTGGCGAGGTGACTGCGGGCGAGTTCAAATCCTACTTCGACCGGTTGAGGCTCACCGAGCTTTATCCCGGCGTGCAGGGCATGGGCTACATTGCCCGGGTGCCCCTTGCCGAGCGGGACGTCTTCGCCGCCCGGGTGCGGACATCGATCGATAGTGATTTTCGCATATGGCCGGAGGGCGACCGCGATTTCTACGCGCCGATCGTCTTCCTCCTACCGGAAGACCAGAGGAACCATTCCGCGATCGGCTTCGACATGGCGACGGAGCCGAACCGGCTCGCGGCGATGCAGCAGGCGACCGAGACCACGATCCGGGCGACGACGGCCAAGGTCATGCTCGGGGAGAGAACCAACCAGAATCCACAGCCCGGCTTTCAGATTTTCGTACCGCTTTACGCAACACCGAACGGGGCTGTCCCGGCGACGGTGGAAGAGCGCCGCGCTACCGCAAGCGGCTGGATCTACAGTCCGTTCCGCGCTCCGGAATTGTTCGCCAAGGCATTCGAATTGCGCGGGCGCGAATCCGAAATCGATTACGCGGTCTATGACGGTCCATCGGTTGACGAGGAGAAGCTGCTTTATCGCTCGTCCACCCAGGGCGCTCCCGATGCAGATTATTCGGCGACGAAGACGCTCGACGCTGCAGGCCGGCAGTGGACGATTGTGATGCGCAACACGGACTTCTTCGTCCGCGACAGCAACCGGGCGATCATTCCGTTCATCGCCGCCGGTGGTCTGCTGACGACCTTCATACTTTTCGCGGCCGGCTGGGCGCAGGCGAGCGCGACGCAGGCAGCCGAGAAGGCGCAGGAGCAACTCCACGAGCTCAATCTCAGCCTTGAGGACCGCGTCGAGGAACGCACCGCGCAACTCGAAACCGCGCATGGCGCGCTGGAGAGCCTCAACCGTAATCTGGAGACCATCGTCGCAGTGCGGACGGCCGATCTCCAGGAGGCGAACCAGGAGATCCAGCGCTTCGCCTATATCGTCAGCCACGATCTGAGATCGCCGCTCGTCAACGTCATGGGGTTCACAAGCGAGCTCGACATAGCCCGGACCGAGATCGCGAAGTTCTACAGCGAGGCGGTCGCGAAGAATCCCGAGCTGGAGAACAAGGACGCAAAGAGCGCGATCGAGGTCGACCTGCCGGAATCGATCGAATTCATTCGCTCCTCGACCGCCAAGATGGACCGGCTGATCAATGCGATCCTTCGCCTGTCGCGCGAGGGCCGCCGCGTGCTCTCGCCCGAGCCGCTCAAGATGAACGAACTGCTGCACACCATCAGCCGCTCGATCCAGCACCAGACCGCGGAAGTCGGCGCGACAGTCGAGATCGGGGAGTTGCCGGAGATCGTCAGCGATCGCCTCGCGGTCGAGCAGGTGTTCAGCAATCTCATCGAGAATGCGGTCAAATATCTTGCACCGGACCGTCCGGGCCAGATAAGGGTCCGCGGCGGGGTCGAGGGCGGCATGGTGGCGATCACCGTCGAGGACAATGGGCGTGGCATCGCGCCCGCCGATCATAGCCGCATCTTCGACCTGTTCCGCCGCGCGGGGACACAGGATCGTCCGGGCGAGGGCATCGGCCTCGCCCATGTTCGTGCGCTGGTGCGCCGCCTGGGCGGCAACATCACCGTCAAATCCACGCTTGGGGAAGGGTCAACCTTCCGCGTCACACTGCCGAAAACCTTGAAGGCAACGACAGAGGGGACTGCCTGATGCCCAACCAGAAGCCCGTCACGATCATCATGATCGAAGACGACGAGGGCCATGCCCGCCTGATCGAGCGCAATATCCGCCGCGCCGGGGTGAACAACGAGGTCCGCCATTTCGTCAGCGGCACGGCGGCGCTCGAACACCTGCTTGATACCGGCAACCGCGCGCACGGCCCGTTCCTGGTCCTGCTCGACCTGAACCTGCCGGACATGAGCGGCACCGACATTCTGGCCAAGATCAAGGCGGACGAGCATCTTCGCCGCGCGCCGGTCGTGGTGCTGACGACCACCGACGACAAGGTCGAGATCCAGCGCTGCTACGATCTCGGCTGCAACGTCTACATCACCAAGCCGGTCGACTACGAAACCTTCGCGCAGGCGATCCGCCAGCTCGGTCTGTTCCTCTCCGTGATCCAGGTTCCCGACGCCGAATGAGCGACGACACGGCCAGTCCGGGCGCGGTACCCGGCGGCATCCGGGTTCTCTATGTCGATGACGACGCCGGTCTGCGCCGGTTGGTCGAACGGGCCCTGACGCGGCATGGTTTCGAGGTCGGCTTCGCCTCGAACGGCGACGAGGGGCTGGCCAGGCTTCGCGAGGAACGCTTCGATGTCGTCACGCTGGACCATTTCATGCCCGGCAAGGACGGCCTCGAAACGCTCGAGGAGATCCAGCAGCTTCCGGACGCTCCGCCGGTGATCTACGTCACCGGCGCCGATGAGAGCCGTATCGCGGTGGCGGCGCTCAAAGCCGGAGCGACGGATTATGTGATCAAGGACGTCGAGGGCATCTTCCTCGAACTCCTGCGCAGCGCCGTCCTTCAAGCCGTGCAGCAGCGCCAGCTCCAGCGCGAGAAGGAAGAGGCGGAGCGGCAGGTTCGCCTCGGGCGCGACCGCGCCGAACTGCTGTTGCGGGAGGTTAATCACCGCGTCGCGAACTCGCTGCAGCTCGTTTCGTCTCTCGTCAGCATGCAGACGGCCGCCGTGAGCGACGCCGCGGCGCGCGATGCCCTGACCGAGACGCAAGGGCGCATCGCGGCGATCGGCCAGATCCACCGCCGCCTCTACACCTCCGAAGACGTCCGCTTCGTCGAGGTCGGCACCTATCTGGAAGGTTTGATCGAGGAATTGCGCGGCGCCCTGCAGGGCGACGGGCGGATTCATCAGATCACGGTCGAGGCGGTGCAATTGCTGCTGCCGACCGACCAGGTGGTGTCTCTCGGCATGATCGTCACCGAGCTCGTCACCAACGCCTACAAATACGCCTATCCCGACGGGCGGAGCGGGCCGATCCGGGTCACGCTGAAGACCGGCGAGGGCTGCCACATCCTGTGCGTCGAGGACGAGGGGATCGGCTGGAGCGGGCAGGGCGGCAGCGCGACGGGCACCGGCCTCGGAACCAGGATCATTCATTCCATGGCCCGCGCACTCGGCGGACCCATGGAATTCGACCGCGAGCATCGCGGCACGCGCGTGATGCTCCGCATCGTCCAGTCGTGACATGGCCTATCTGATCCAGATACTCCTGCCGCTCAGCGACAATCACGGCCGCCCGTTCGGCCCCTCCGAATATCAGCGAGTCCGACGCGAACTGCGCGAACGCTGGGGCGGCCTCACCGCCTATACCCGCTCGCCGGCCGAGGGTTCCTGGGCGGATGAGGGCGAAGACTTCACCCATGACGACATCATCGTCTTCGAGGTGATGTCGGAGGTGCTCGACCGGCCATGGTGGCGCGATTACCGGCGCCAGATGGAACAAAGGTTCCGGCAGGATGTGATCGTCGTCCGGGTGCAGATCATCGAGGTTCTCTGACGCATCCGTAGCGACCGGCCTTGACCTCGCCACTCTCCTCCGCAAACTCCCGCGCACTTTCAACGAGGGCGGAAAACATGCAGCGGATTCTGGCGGGCATTCTCACGGCGGCACTGACGATCGGAGCGCCTGCCGTGGCGTTCTCCCAGAACGCGGCCTGCCAGGGCGGCAAGAGCTTCGAAGCCTGGCTCGGCGACGTCAGGAAGGAGGCTCTGGAGCAGGGCATCTCCCAGAAAGCGATCGATGCCGGCCTCGCTGGGGTCACATACGATCAGGCGACCGTGGGCAAGGACCATGGCGGGCAAGGCGTGTTCGCGCAGAACTTCGTGCAGTTCTCGGACCGCATGGCCAACAACAACCGCCTGCAGGCCGGCAAGGCAAAGATCAATTCGCATGCGACGGTCTTCGAGCGAATCAAGGAAGAGTACGGTGTGCCGGCGGGCGTGCTGACGGCGTTCTGGGGTCTCGAAACCGATTTCGGCGGCTTCCTCGGCAGTGGGGACACCGTTCGCTCGGTCGCGACGCTCGCCTATGACTGCAAGCGCCCCGAACTGTTCCGCCCTCAGCTTTTCGCGCTGCTCAAGATCATCGATCGTGGCGACCTGACGCGTGCCGAGATGCGCGGGCCGTTCGCGGGCGAACTCGGCCAGTTCCAGTTCCTGCCGACGCGCTACATCGATTTCGGCGTCGACTTCGACGGCGACGGCCACATCAACCTGATCAAGTCGGATGCCGACGCGCTCGGCTCGGCCGCGAACTACCTCAAGTCGCTCGGCTGGAAAGCCGATGAGCCGTGGCTTGTCGAGGTGAAGGTCTCGCCAAATGTGCCGTGGGATCAGGCGGACCTCTCCACCGAGCATCCGCCGGAGCAGTGGACGCAATGGGGCGTGACGCGCGCTGACGGCAAGCCGATCACCGGTCCGAATTCCTCAATGCTCCTGCCGATGGGCCGCCACGGCCCGGCTTTCCTGGCCTATCCGAACTTCAAGAACGTCTACCTGACGTGGAACCAGTCGCTGACCTATTCGATCACCGCCGCCTATCTCGCGACGAGGCTCGAGGGCGCGGCCCCGATGTCGAAAGGCGACGGCACGCCCGACCTCGACGTCGCCGGCGTGAAGCAGGTGCAGCAGCTCCTGCAGCAGAAGGGCTACGACGTCGGCAAGATCGACGGCATCATCGGTGCGGGTACCCGCGCGGCGATCAAGAAGGAACAGTTGCGGCTGCGTCAGCCGGCCGATTCCTATCCGAGCACGGAGCTGCTTCAGGCCCTTCAGGCGGGGAAATAACCTCATCCTGAGCCGCGAGCGCAGCTCGCGTGTCGAAGGATCGTCGCAAGCTCAGAGTTCCTGACGATCCTTCGACACGGGCGCTTTGCGCCCCGCTCAGGATGAGGCTGAATTAAACGGCGGATACGCATGCCGCCCGCCCCGAAAGTCCTCGACCTCGCCATCGCCGACATAGTCCGGGCCGATCGGCGATTTGCCATGGCCGCCGGGGATGTCGAGCACATAGGTCGGCATGCAGAGGCCCGAGATGTGGCCGCGCAGAGCCCGCATCAGCGCCCGACCTTCCTCGATTGAGACCCGAAAGCGCGCGGTGCCGGGCGCGAGATCCGGATGGTGCAGGTAATATGGGCGCACGCGGCTCTCGACGAAGCCGCGCATCAGTGCCGCCATCGTCTCGGGATCGTCGTTGACGCCCTTCAGTAGCACGGTCTGGCTGACGAGCGGGAACCCCGCATCGGCCAACTGTGACAGCGCCGAGCGAGCGGCCTCGGTCAGTTCGCGCGGATGGTTGGCGTGGACGCCAATGAAGACCGTCCTGGTCGAGCGCAGCGCCCCGATCAGTTCCGCGTCGACCGCCTCGGGATCGGCGATCGGCAGGCGTGTATGTACGCGCACCACCTTCACATGCGGGATCTTGTCGAGCCCGGCCATGATCGCGGCGAGGCGGCGCGGAGCAAGCACGAGGGGATCGCCGCCGGTGAGGATAACCTCCCAGATTTCGGGGTGTGCCGCGATATAGCCGAGCGCCTTCTCCAGCGCCTCTGCCGACATCGTGCCCATGCCTTCCGGCCCGACCATTTCGCGGCGGAAGCAGAAGCGGCAATAGACCGGGCAGACATGGACCGGCTTCAGCAGAACGCGGTCAGGATAGCGGTGGACTACGCCCTCGACGGGGGAATGATCGAGATCGCCGATAGGGTCGGCGCGCTCTTCCGGCAGCGTCACGAGTTCGGCTTCGTCGGGGACGTATTGCCGGGCGAGGGGATCGTTCGGGTCGTTCGGGTCGATCAGCGCCGCGAGGGCGGGCGGAATCGCGACGGCGTAGCGGGCGACGACTTCGTTCAACGCAGGAGCGTGTTCGGCCCGGACGAGGCCGGCCGAGACGAGATCGCGGATGGTTCGAATAGGCGCGTTCATCACCCTGCCATTTCGAACGGGTTGGGGCCTTGCAGAAGCCTCATGACGTAGAGCTCCTTTGCAAAGGTCAGCAATTGAACGAAGTCGTCCACGGGAAGCGAGTCTACGAAGGGAGATTGCGCCAGAAACTCGACATGAACGGTGAAATCTTCCGGTCTTTCGTCATGCGGAACGATGTGAAGCTCACAGACGAACACGTCTCGATAGCTGACCTCGCAAACAAGATGGTCGTCTTCCGGAATGCTGATGAACAGCAGTTTCAGTTGGCTTTCGTCGATCACGGCACCGGCGTCCAGATCACCTGCTCGATACGGCTCGCTCCCGTCGCCAGCATGACCAGCCGGTCGAAGCCGAGCGCGCAGCCGCAGGCTTCCGGCATATGGAACAGGGCGGCGAGAAAATCCTCGTCGATCGGATAGTGTTCGCCATAGACGCGCTCCTTCTCCGCCATCTCAACCTCGAAACGCCGCCGCTGTTCTCCGGCATCGGTGAGTTCGCCGAAGCCGTTCGCGAGCTCGACGCCGCAGATATAGAGCTCGAAACGCTCGGCGACGCGCGGATCGAATTTCAACGGCCGGGCGAGGGCCGCCTCCGCGACGGGATATTCGCACAGGATCGTTGGGCGGCCGATGCCGAGATGCGGCTCGACCTTCTCAACCAGGACGCGGCTGAAGATGTCGGCCCAGACATCGTCGTCGGCCACGCGGATGCCGGCGGCTCTCGCACTCCCCGCGAGATGATCGCGGTCCGTCGCGCCCGATGCCTCGATCGAGGTGAAGAGGTCGATGCCGGCAAAGTGCCGGAACGCGTCGGCGACCGTCACGCGCTCTGGCTCGGCAAGAGCGTCCGCCACGCGATCCCGGAACAGGAAAGTCGAGAGGCCTGTCGTCTCCGCCGCCAGCCGGACGATCTTCGCGCAATCCTCGAACAGGGCCTCGTATGGTTCGCCGGTGCGATACCATTCCAGCATCGTGAACTCGGGATGGTGCAGTGCGCCGCGCTCGCGATTTCGAAAGACGCGGGCGAAATCGAAGATCTTCTCCTCGCCTGCCGCGAGCAGTTTCTTCGCCGCGAATTCAGGAGAGGTGTGGAGATAGAGCGGCCTGCGCCCTTCTCCCTCTCCCCAGCGGGGAGAGGGTCGGGGTGATGAGAAAACATCATCAATACCGGGCTGCCCCTCACCCGGACCGCTTCGCGGCCTCGCCCTCTCTCCGCTGGGGAAAGGGAATACGCCGGGATCCACGATTTCCGTCGCGAAGCCGTGCAGATGCGCCTCGTTGCCCGGCGAGGTCTGCAGCACGCCCGCCTCGATCTCGGTAAAGCCATCGGCCGCGAATTCGGCTCGCAAACGAGCCTTGATCCGGCCGCGCTCCTTCAGGAAGGGGCGACGGTCGGCATGACGGCCTTTGTCCCACCAGGGCGAGGCATCGGTCATCGGGGGTTTCTCACAGCGGAAAAGTGTGCGACACGGGCGCCCGACACGGCGCGCGCTCGCCAAGCAATCATTGAGGACAATCGTGAAGGTTATCGCCAGCTCGCTCCGCAAAGGCAATGTCGTCGACATGGATGGCCGCCTCTACGTCATCCTGACCGCCGAAAACATCCATCCCGGCAAGGGCACGCCGGTCACGCAGCTCGACATGCGCCGCATCTCCGACGGCGTGAAGGTGTCCGAGCGCTACCGCACGACGGAGCAGGTCGAGCGCGCCTTCGTCGAGGACCGTGACTACACCTTTCTCTACCAGGATGGTGAAGGCTTCCACTTCATGAACCCGGAGACCTACGAGCAGACCGCGGTTCCGCCGGATGTCGTCGGCGATGCCGCGCCTTACCTGCAGGAAGGCATGACCGTCATGCTTTCGACCCACAACGGCGTGCCGCTGACAGTCGAACTGCCGCAGCGCGTCACGCTCGAGATCGTCGAGACCGAGCCGGCGATGAAGGGGCAGACGGCCTCCTCGTCCTATAAGCCGGCGATCCTGTCGAACGGCGTCCGCACGGCTGTGCCGCCGCACGTCTCGGCCGGCACCCGTGTAGTCATCCAGACCTCGGACGGCTCCTATGTCGAGCGCGCGAAGGACTGATCGTCCGGTCTTTCGAGAGTTTGGAACAGCCCCGCTTCGGCGGGGCTTTTTCATTCCGCGAGGACGCGGGTCGGCGGGAAGATGACCTCGACCAAGGTGCCGGTCCCGACCGCGCTCTGGATCGCGAAGGTGGCGCGGTTCGCCTCGACCAGCGCCTTAGTCAGCGGCAGGCCGAGCCCGCTGCCGCCCCGGCCGCTTGCGGGCGCGAGCTGGCGGAATGGTTCGAGCGCCGCCGCGATCTCCGCCTCGTTCATGCCGAGGCCGGTATCGCGCACCCTGATCACCGCCTGGCCGAGATCGGTGATCGCGGTCGAGACGATGACCTGGCCGCCGGCGGGCGTGTACTTCACAGCGTTCGAGACGAGATTGAGCGCGATCTGCTTCAGGCTGCGGAGATCGCCGACCACGTTCGGCATTCGTGGCGCGACGCTGGTGCGGATGATCACGCGGTTCTGGTTCGCCTGCGGCTGCATCAGCGAGACGGCACCCGAGACCACTTCATTGAGGTTCACCGAGTTGAACGACAGGTCGAGCTTCCCAGCCTCGATCTTGGCGAGGTCGAGCAGGTCGTTGACCAGGCTGATGATGTGGCTGCCGGACTCGTGGATGTCCTTCAGGTACTCTTTGTAGCGGGCGCCGCCGACGGGGCCGAACCGCTCCTCCATCATCACTTCGGTAAAACCGAGGATTGCATTGAGCGGGGTACGGATTTCGTGGCTGATGCGGGCCAGGAAGTCGGACTTGTGGGCGTTCGCACGCTCCGCCTGTTCCTTGGCAGTGCGTAGTTCCTCTTCCGTCTTCTTGAACTGCGTCAAATCCTTGAGGACGGCGCAGAATTTCGGCTCGCCACCACCAATCCGCCCGAGCGTCATGAACAGCGGGATCGCGCCGCCCTTGCGGGCAACGCCGACGACCTCGCGGCCGTCGTTCAGCACCGAGGCGACGCCGTTCGACTGCAGCCCGTCGAGGTAATCGAGCGCGGCGCGGTGGCTTTCGGCCGAGAAAAGCAGGGTGAAGCTTCGGCCCTCGAGCTCGGCGGCCTCGTAACCAAACAGCGCCTCGGCGCTGCGGTTCGCGGAGGCGATGCGGCCGTTGCGATCAACCACGATGACGCCGTCGGTCGCGGTGTCGAGGATCGAGCGCAGTTCGCGCTCGTTCGCCGTTTCGGCGCCGCCGGAAGGAAGCTGCGGTTCCGGGGTGACGACGAGCAGGCTCGCGGCGGCACCTTCCCAGCGCGTCGTCTTCAGGACGCTCTGGACCGGCTGCACGGTGCCATTGGCCGAGCGGAGATTGAGCTTGCCCGGCGCGTCGGCACGTTCCTCGAACAATCTGTCGAGCCCATGTAGCGCGAGATCCTCGACCGCGGGCATGCCTGCCATTGCGAGGAACGCCTTGTTGGCGAACAGCGGCGTGCCGAGCCGGTGGATGACGATGCCGCTCGGCAATTCGCCGAGGACGCGCAGCGCATCATCGTCGGATGCCGTTGGGGCGGAAGGTTCAGAAGCGGTGGCCTGGTTCGCCGGCTGAGGGGCAGGCCAGGATACCGAAGCCGACGAGATGCGCTTCGCCTCGGCCGGCGGAGAAGGCGTCCCGCGGTCGCCCAGCGCTCGGCCGATCTCCTGGAACGCATTGTGTTCGCTCGGCTTCAACCCCGGTCGGAGCGGCTGGCGGAACGGCAGGATCGGCGAAGGCAGGAGCGGCGGCGGTTCATGGCGCTCCTCGTGCGGCAGGACTTCCTGCTCGGCCCGAACGGTTTCCGTTTCAGCCTGCTCCGGATCGCCGGTCGCTGCCTCAGCCCTGACCTCGATGGCATCGAACTCCTCGCCGCGAATGACGGCGAAGCCGCGGAAACCGAGGAAGGTGCGCTCGCGATCGAACACCGGTAGGCCGGCGAGTTCAGCGGGGACGCGGCGCGTCCGGCCGAGTGGCCAGTCGACGCTGACGCCGCTCCAGGTATCGCGCCGGGTCAGCGCCGAAGCCAGCTTTCCGGCCTTGTCGATATCGAATTCCGAGCAGAGGTCGTTCCAGGTCCGGCCGACCAAAGTCAGGTCATGATCGAGCGCGGCGGCGATCTCGTCGGAGAGCAGAACCAATTGACCGTTCTGGTCCGACTGCCAGACGAAGCGGGACGGAAGGTGGACCGGCTCCGCGCGCACCGCTTCGCTGGCCTCAGGCACCGCTTCGATCTCGTTCGCGACGTCGGCGCTGAACAGCACGGCCGGCCCGCCATCGACGCCCTCGAGCAATTCCGCATGGCAGGGCGAGAGGCTGTTGCTGCCGTTGAGCCGCAGGCTAAGCGGGCTCGGCTGCTCGGTACGGCGGACGAAGGGAAGGACGAGCGCGATCTGATCGCTCAGTGCGGTGCTCATCCCGTCGTGGCCGAACAAAGTCTCGGCGGCGGGATTGGCCCAGATCAGCTCCGCGCTTTCGGCCGACACGGCAAACGCCGGGGCAGTCGAATCCGCGAACGCCGCGATGCGCGGGTGGTCGGCGAGATTTGATATCGTCGGCGCGTCGGTCATCAGGTCCGCGAGCGTTAATGAACCCTTAATTGACTAGAGCATCGCCAAAACAGGGTCCATGCGACGCGGAGCCTACGCACCGGTTGATTCGTTTGAGAGTTAATATCAACAGGGATCGCGATGACGCATCACGGTCTTGCCGTCAGAGACGATTTCTCCTACGTAGACCCCGTCGACCAGACGTGTGCAGCTATAGCTCAGTTGGTTAGAGCACCAGATTGTGGATCTGGGGGTCCCCCGTTCGAGCCGGGGTAGCTGTACCATTTATTCTTAAATATCAATAGCTTAGCGGGTGTGAGCTGCAGCGCTCGGGTTGTCTGTGGCTCCGAGTGTGCTCCAGTGTGCTTTTGCGCCAAAATCTGGGAGTCCGTGTGCCGGAAAACAGAAAAAGCTAAATTTTAACAATGGTTTGTTCTCTAAAGACGAGACATTCCTTGGTCGCACGTTCCGATCCAATTTTTGCACGAAGATGGCTGAGTGTGTTCGACGTGAGCTTGACCTAAGCAGACAACTTAGGCGTTCATTCAGCAACTGGAATGTCGATTCCGAGGCTAAAGATGGACGGCTTCTACAGCGCGTTTTTTACCGGTCTGGCTGGTAACAGCGTAGGTATGTTCGTTTTCAAAAGCGGTGTGATCCTGGGTACTGATATCGGTGGGATGCACTACGACGGCAGCTACCAAGTCGATGAAGCGGCTGGCAACATCACGGGCCGAATCGTTTATGTGATCCCGGCAGGCACGAGTCTCATCACGGGTGTATCAAACACCAATCAGCCCTTGAGAGTCGAATTCCCACTTGAACTACCGCTGCACTTCGCCGACGGGCGTGTTGTCACGATTCAAACGCCTAGCGGCACGATCAATGCACGATTTCAAAAGCTAAGGGATTGGATCTAACCATGACCGCGATGGACGTAGTGAACATCGTCGCGATTATTGTGGGCCCACTCCTAGCGGTGTTGATCACCCGTTGGCGAGATAATCGAAAAGAAAATATCCGCCGTCGTAGTGATATATTGGAAGCCCTTATGAAGACGCGGCCATTGCGTCTGTCATTTGAGCATGTTGGTGCCTTGAATCTGATCCAAATGGAGTTCTTTGGGAAGAGGTCAGTCATAGATGCATACAAGAGGTATCGAGATCATCTGTCCCAGGACTTCCCACAGGGAGATGGCGCCGGGAAGCGCTTCGTGGAAACGAGGGATGATCTATTCGTGGAGCTTATTCACGCGATCGCGTCCGATCTAAACTATAAATTCGATAAGAAGGATATCGAGAAGCTTTCCTACGGTCCGGTTGGCTGGGAGAATGACGAAAGCGCCGTGCGAATGATCCGTACGCTCGCGATCAACGTGCTCACAGGTCAACAACCGCTTCCGGTCAGTATCCGCCCTCCGAATGCTCCGGGACAGATGTTCCCACCTCCGCCCCCCTGACCAATTCGAATCCGGTATTGTCACGGAGCCGAAGTCGCCATTTTCGGGATGCTCGCGACTAGGCCCGTCGGAAGGTCTGGGGCGCCGCCGCCTTTCGTATAACCGGTGTCTTGTGGGGCAAAGATACACGCCGCCGCATAGTTCAGCACCACATCCCTCCGCTCCTCGCTCTTTGCTGCGTCTGCTAACGCAGTAAAGGTCAGAAGTGCATTGTAGCGATGCCGGTTGATGATGGCGTTGTGCTTGTGAGACAGAAAATTACGAGCTGCCAGAAAAAGCATGTAAGCGATAACGCCGAACACAAGCACCTTGCTAATCGCAAGCTGCGCCATTGCGTAAGGGCCCCCATCGGCCAACCAAGGTATCTTGTGTAAGAACGTCGACAGTACGGCAAAAGTGGCGAGGCCGACTGCAACGTAAATGGTCTGCCAGCGCCAAGTCGCTGCGTCAGCATCGTGGCGGTCGCTTTCATCCTTGAAGTACGTCGCTTGCTGAGCAACACCTTGCTCGAGGGCAACCTTCCTGACGTCGGATAGAATCCGGTCCGCCTCCTCGCGCAAGCTTCGGAGATCCTCGGAAGTCTTGGCTGCCAAATCCTTAGACGCTTGCATCGAGCTGCGCGCTTCAGCTTCCAATGCACTGAAATCTCGAAGCCGTGAGGCTCCGTAAGCGATCAGCGGGGCAACTTGATCGAAGGTAGTATCATAAGAGGATTCAAGCTTTGAGATGAGGGAAGTTCTGAGGCTGTAAGGATCTTGCGCTGTCTTAGGGTCAAACGTGACGATCTCTTCGAGCCGACTATAGGTCGCATCCGCGGCAGATTTTAGCTTACTCAGGTGTGTCTCGGAGAGTTCTCCTAAGTATTGCGAGGGAAACTGCCGGAATAATGCAACAAGACGAGAGGCTGGTTCAACCGCTTCCAAAAAGTTGAGAGCTTCACCAAGGCGCTCAAGGCGGGGTAAAGAGGCCACATCAAAGGCCTGGATGCGTTCGAGCGATTGTTGCGTGGGTTCAATATCTTCCTTGGCCATCGTTCCCCCCATTTTATGGGACCATTTCACGGTCGAAAATCTGTGTCGAGTCTCCGCTCTGTTAAGGACCGTCAGTCTGGCCCGGACCCGTCTTTCTTCCCTAGGAACTATGTTCGACAGCTGCGCCTGACGTATTCCATCGGAAACGCAGCGCGACTAAGTATCGCCTCGGCCCGATGAGTTCGGCGGAAATTGTCACCTAGAAAAGACAAGGCAGGAAAGGTAATGAAAGATCATCTTCATATTATAAGTGACCTCCTCTGGGAGGTGTGCACAGAAATAGATTTGCATTATGATGATAAAGATTTTCCGAGTTTAGGCACGATGATGTTCAGAGTCGCCAGCGGTATTGCCGCACTACGCTTAGATGGGATTCCGGTCCCTGAGGTGGCGAACCAGATGTTGGCCAAATACGAACGCGCGGTCGGTACGTTGATGCATTGAATTGGGGGAAGGAGCCTGGCGGCTCCTTCCGCCGACCTTAGCTCTTGATCTGATGAGTCCTGGTACTGACCAGATCGATTAGATCTGTACCAATCATCGTCGCTATGCCGATCAGCTCGGTGAGGGTGAAATCGTGGAAGCCCTTCTCCATCGATGAGGCCGTGATTCGGCTTGTGTTGAGCCTCTCTCCAATTTCCGAGACGTTCGCTTGTTCTAAAGCTCGGTACATTCCGATCTGCACGCCGACGCCGTAGTGAAGCGGGCTAATCGGCTTTTGTTCGCCGAACCTTTTCCGCCCGCCGCGTCGGCGGTTTCCTTCTCCGCGATGAGCTTCTCGACGCTTCATGAGCTTCATCAACGTCGATTCGCTCCGGCCGTACTTCAGGGCGAGGTCGCCATAGGAGAAGTCACCCGTTTCAAAGTCCCGCACGGCCGCATCATGCCATTCAGTCATTACTCTCAGCCTCTCAGTGTGCTCGGAGTGTGCTCGACAAAAGCACACTCAACTGCAGTTTCGCCGTCAATTTTGAGGGCGCCGGGGGCTAAACAACTCAAGAGCTTCTAAGGGGTTTCGTCGTCAGATGTGTCAGATCCCTTAAGATTGTGGATCTGGGGGTCCCCCGTTCGAGCCGGGGTAGCTGTACCATTTTTCCTCAAGCACTTAGCCCGAGGGTCGCGCCGCACAACGGCGGAGACATGGCTGGGCGTGCTCCTCGTGCGCGCCGTATCGACCGAACATTTCTACCGCATCGTGTACGTGCTGATGCTGACGATCGGCGTCAAACTCTGCTGGGACGGCTTCAGCGGCTTCCAATAGCCTCGGCAGACCTCCGCGCTAGGAAGCTTCCGCGACCGGGTTTCTCAGGACGCCAATACCCTCGACTTCCACCTCGACCACGTCGCCTGGCTTCATCCATACCGGCGGCTTGCGCGCGTAGCCCACGCCCGAAGGCGTTCCCGTCGCAATGACGTCGCCGGGTTCCAGCGTAGTGATTTGCGAGAGCAGGGATACGGTCCGAGCGACGCTGAAGATCATGTCAGACGTGTCGCTGTCCTGCATGGTCGTGCCGTTGAGGCGCGTGGAAATCCTCAGGCCGCGCGCGCCCGGGGGCAGGGAGTCCGCCGTTGCGATGACCGGCCCCAACGGCCCCGTTCCATCGAAATTCTTGCCCGCCGTCCACTGGGTCGTCTTGCGCTGGAAGTCACGCACCGAGACGTCGTTCATGATCGTGTAGCCGAAGACGTAGTCGAGTGCCTGCTCTTCGGGCACGTCGTGGGCGGTCTTGCCGATTACGATCGTCAGTTCGCACTCGTAATCGAGCTCCTCCGACACCGTCGGCCGGATGATCGGGGCATTGGGCGCCACTAGCGTCGATTGGAGCCGGATGAAGAGGGATGGATAATCCGGGATCGGATTTCCGCCCTCCTTGGCGTGAAGTGCATAATTCAATCCGAGGCAAAGCACTTTGCCCGGCCGTGGCACGGGCGGCAGGAGTTCGACCGAGGCGAGCGGGATGCCGACTCCCTGGCGCGGCAGGGCCGCCTTGACCTTCGCCAGGAGTTCCGCCCCGGCCTTGATGACGCCGATCATGTCTTCGGGTGCGTCGGAGACGAGATCGCTAAGGGCGAATACGGCGTCGGCCTGGACTACGCCGACTTTCTCTCCGGTTGATGTCCGGTATGTCGCGAAATGCATGGGGCGTTTTTCTCTTTTCGTTTGGGTGCGAGCATAGCCGCCGAGGCGCGGCAATCGTGCGCTGCAGGGAGCGCGGACTGTGGGATGAAGAGGTAGGGAACAAGGTGGGACCGCTCAAACTTGCGCAGGCCCCACCCAGACGGTCTTGATGTTCGTGAATTCCCTGATGCCGAACTCGCCGAGTTCGCGCCCGTAACCGGACTTCTTGATGCCGCCGAACGGGATGCGGGCGTCCGATGCGACCATGCCGTTGATGAAGACCGCGCCGGCCTCGATCTCGTGCGAGAGGACATGCGCGCGAGCGATGTCGCGGGTCCACAGAGCGGCACCGAGGCCGTATTCCGTGTCGTTTGCAACCGCGATCGCGGTGTCGGTGTCCCGGACGCGGACAATCGGCGCCACCGGTCCAAAGATCTCCTCGCGGCATGCCGTCATGTCGCTCTTCACATGATCGAGGAGCGTCGGTGCGTAGAAGGCTCCGGGGCCATCGATCGCCTTGCCGCCGAGCAGCACCGCCGCGCCTTCCGACAGAGACTGTTCCACCTGTTTGTGCAGGCCATCGCGCAGGTCCGCGCGGGCGATCGGACCGATCTGGGTGCTGCGGTCCATCGGATCGCCAACCTTCAGGGCAGCAACCTGCTTCGTCAGCGCGGCGACGAAGGTATCGGCGACGCTTTCGTCGACGATGAAGCGCTTCGCGGCGATGCAGCTCTGTCCGACATTCTGGAAGCGGGCACGCGCGCCGACCTGCGCGGCCAGCTCGATGTCGGCATCGGCCAGCACAATGAAGGGGTCGGTGCCGCCAAGTTCGAGAACCTGTTTCTTGAGATGCTTGCCGGCCTCGGCAGCAACCGCGGCGCCAACCGGCGTCGAGCCGGTCAGCGTGACGGCTGCGATCCGCGGATCGGCGATGAGGGCTGCGACCCGGGACGATTCGACCAGCAGGGATCGAGAAAGTCCGGTCGGCACGCCCGCCTCCTTGAGGACATTCTCGATCGCGAGCGCGCAGCCCGGCACGTTAGAGGCATGCTTCAGCACGGCGCCGTTGCCGGCGGCCATGGCCGGAGCGAAGAACCGGAAGAACTGCCAGAATGGGTAGTTCCACGGCATCACCGCGAGCACGACGCCGAGCGGGTCGAAGACCACGCGGCTTTCCGTTGCGTTGCTCGGCACGATCTCGTCGCAGAGGAAGCGCGGCGCGTGCTCGGCATAGAACTCGCACGTCCAGGCGCACTTTTCGATTTCGCCCTCGGCCTCGACGATCGGCTTGCCCATCTCCTGAGTGATCAGGCGGGCGAGGTCTTCCTTCTTCAGGCGCAGGACTGATGCGACCCGACGCAGCGTCGCCGAGCGAACGGTCAGTTTCTGCCGGCGCCATTCCTTCTGGGCGGCGACGGCCTGGTCGAGAGCCTGGTCGACCCCGGCCGCCGAATGCGTTTCGTATCGCGCCAGTTCAAGACCATTGGCCGGGTTGATCGACACAAACATGAACTCACCTTTCCTTGTTCGCGGCTGAGCCGCGCGCATTCAGGCGATGATAGTTGAACAGGTCGGGGGTGAGGGAGGCCCGCATCGTTCGACGCGGACCTTGTTCCAGCGCGCCCGAACTGGCCCAGCTGTACCATCCTTCCCACACCCTGCGACATTCTACAGCAGCCTCACGTCGAATTATTGACGATTCAGCCTTCGGCTCCGATCTTTGGCGCATGACAACGAATGGATCGCGAATCTTCCACGCTAATGGTCATCGCGTCGTCCTGCGGGACGACGGCAAATGGGAAACTTGGGCGGAACAGGAGAGGGTGGCCGGCCCGTTCGGCACACGAGCCGAAGCGTTCGGCGCCGCCTGGCAGATACAGTCTCGCAAGTTCAAGCGCCAGCAGATGGCGGCGCAGCAGAACTGAGACATGGAAAAGCCCGCCTGGGCGGGCTTTTCGTTTCGGGTGCGTCAGCGGCGCGAGATGCTGACGTCGCCATTGTAGGAATTCACCCAGACCGACAGATCGCGACCGCGATAGTTTTCGCCGCGCACGACCCAGTTCGGGCCGCTCCGGTCAACGTCGTAGATGCGTTCGAGGCCGTTGCGGCGGGCGATCCGGACGGCTTCGCCCCGATCAATGCGAAAGGCCGGGCCTCCTCCATAGTAACGCGGCGGCGGGCCGTAATAGCGCGGCGGGGGAGGTGGCGGCGGGTAATAGCCGTAGTCCGGACCGGCGCCGCCGGGGCCGATATAGATGCCCTGCGCGGAAGCCGTGGTCGCCCCGCCAAACATGACACCGGCACAGACGACGGCCGGTAGGAGCATTTGCTTCATTTACGATTCTCCAGCCCGGCGGTCCGGGCGGGAAAAGTGATACGGAGCGATTATGTTACCGCAAAGGTTGTCCTGAGCTGTAATCCCAGCTCAATAGCCTTGTTCACGCAGAAATGTTTCGACCGCTTCGGGATAGGTGCGCTTCACGATCTTGTCCGGCGGACAGCCGTTGTCGCCGAGTGGGAAGGAGCAGCCCTCGATGCCGGTGTCGTTGTTCTTGTCGTAATGCGCCTTGAGGAAGGTCCAGGCGTCCTCGCTCTCGCCGATCCGCCGCGACGCCGCGACCAGCGCCGGCAGGAAACCGTTGCCGCTCACCGCACCCTCGGCCCAGGCATAGGCCCATGTCGGGGGCAGCCATTGCGCGAACACCTTGCGGAATTCCGGCCGCGCCGAAACGTCGTTCAGCGTATCGCCGTCGAGCCGCTCGATCTTGTCGGGCGCATAGGAACAGGCATAGCAGTCGAAGGCGTAATAGAAAGCATTGTCCGGCGCGACGATTTCGTAGCGGCCATCGCCGTCCACATCCTGCGGGAAATCCGGCGCGCCGTCGTAATCGCCGGCGTCCACCCGCGCCCAGCTGCCGTCCGTGCGGACGGTGAAGATCGTCAGCGTCGTGCAGCAATGCGCGCCGCCGGTGAAGGTCGTCAGCAGGACTTCCGGTAGTCCATTCGTCGGATCGAGTTCGACGGCACGGACACCGGCGTCCTGCGTCTGCCGGTCCTTGTCTTCGACCGTCAGGACGGCCTGTCCTTCGACCTGGATTTCCAGGATGGGGTCGAAGAAGTCCGCCATGTCCGGATCTTCCACCTTCCTCGCGGTCAGACGGGCGGAGACTGGCCCGAGCGTGATCTGCGCCTGCGGCTCCTGCGCGGTCACGGTCGCGAAGGGGTAGAGCCGGCCCTTCTCCGGTGCGTTGAACGCTCCGTCGAAGCTCGGCGCGGCGCGCGGCGCCTTCTCGCTTGGCCTGGCGGTCGGGTCGGCGTAGAAATTGTTCGAGATCGCGATCGCTGCCGGCACGAAACGGCCGATCTGGCCGACGGGATATGTAAGGCGGAAGCCCTTCACCTTGCCCTTCGGGCCAGTGGCGAAATCGACGAAGCCCGACTGACCGTCCGTTCCGGCGACGAGCGAACGGCCGCCTTTCAGCTCCGCCCGGTTCACCGCGCGCCCGGCCTTGCCTTTAGCCGCCGCGTGGACCGAAGCTAGATCGCCCTTCGCCTTGAATATCTGGAGCTGGGCGGTGCCGTCGGAACTCTGAAAGTGCCGACCCTCCGCGTTACGCGAAGCATCCGGGAGGAGGCCTCGCGGAAGGCCGAGGACGACATCGTTCGGGCCGTCGATCTCAAGCCGCCAGTCCGCCGACTTCTTCGCCTCGTCGACGATCTGCGACAGCCGCCACATATCGCCCGGCGTCGGTGTGCCGGTGACAGGCTTTGCCTCGCGCGTCTGGAACTGTTTCACCGCCGCGGCAAAGGCGGGGCCAGGCTTGCCGTCGGCGATGCCGTCGAAATCGCCGGTCCAGATCAGCGCGTCCTGCACCGCGAGGACGATCGCCGTCGGCAGCGGCTCCGGGGCCGGCGGTTTGTCCTGGGCTATTACGGGAGCGCTCGCGACGGCGAGCAGGAAGGCAAGCGGCAAGAATCTCATCGGCGCCGTCTCGTAAGCGACGATGCGAGATTAGCAGCCGCCGCGTCGTCCGCCACAGTCAAAGCTGAGGCGGACAGCGGCTTAATCACTCAAGCCTTTCGTTTGACAGGATCCGGCAATTTTTCGCTTTTTGTAATACCGTGACCGGGCTGCGAGGTTGCCGGAGGATCGCTTGCCGGGAAGGTGTCCTCGACAGCCTTCTCATGCGCCTTCTCCTCGCGCTTCTCCTTTCGGTAATGCGCCTTTGCGTCGGTCTCGTCTGCGTGGTGCTTCAGTTCTGCCTCGGTCATCTGTCGCGCTCCGTTATCGGACATCTGATGGAAGAACGTTCCCGAGGGCAGGAGGTTCAGCGTCCGCTTGCGGGTTCGGAGAGCGATCTCTAAAGCTCCGCGCTGATGCTCTTCGATCTTTCGCTCTACCTCGTCGCAGGACGGCCTGCCTGCCGCTCTGGCGATCTTCTCTCGACCGTCGAGGCGGCCATCCGCGGCGGCGTCACCATCGTCCAGCTGCGCGACCCGGCCGCCGACGGCCGCGCTTTGGTCGAGGATGCCCGCGCATTGCTGGCCGTGCTCAGGCCCCGTGGAATTCCGCTGATCATCAACGACCGCATCGATGTCGCCATCGCCGCCGCCGCCGACGGCGTGCATCTCGGACAGGACGATATCCGCGCCTTCGAGGCGCGAGAGATCGGGGGCCCGGATATGATCCTGGGTCTGTCGGTAGGCAGCCCCGCCGAATTCGCCGCCTCGCGCGAGGATCTCGATGCGGTCGACTATCTGGGCGTCGGTCCGTATCGCGTGACATCTACCAAGGCCAATGCCGGCGCGGCGATCGGCGCCGAGGGCATCGCCGCCGTGCGGGCGCTGACCAGCCTGCCGATCGTCGGTATCGGTGGTATCGAGGCCGAACATGCGGCACCGGTCATCCGCACCGGCGTTCAGGGCGTCGCGGTGGTTTCGGCGATCTGCGGCGCATCAGATCCGGAGGCGGCAGCGCGCGTTCTGGCCGCGGAGATCGCCTCGGCCCGCTGAGCATCAGCCGATACTTGCGGCGATCTTCTTCCGGACGTCCTCATTCACGCCCTCGACCACCTCGTCGGCTTCCTCGCTCTTCGCCCGCGCCTCGCATTTGGCGCGGAGTTCCTCCAGTTCCTCGTCGGTCAGCTTCTCGATGCCGACGAAGCGGTTTTGCGCCGAGCTGACGCGGATCAGCTCGTCGAGCTTGGTCTGGATCGCCAGGCCGTCACGATTTTGGGTGTTCTGGATCAGGAACACCATCAGGAAGGTGATGATCGTCGTACCGGTATTGATGATTAGCTGCCAGGTGTCTGAGAAGCCGAACAGAGGGCCGATAATTGCCCAGAGAATAATGATTCCCACACAGGCTGCGAACGTCGTCGGTCGGCCCGTCCAATAAGCGACTTTGTTGGCCGCTTTGCTGAAAGTCTCTGAGATCGTCATCTCGAAGGTCCGTTCCGTACACTGCGACAAACAACTCCGTGAAAGCACTTTCGTTTCGCCGGTCTTCTTTCCGCCGCAGAGGCCACCAGATACTTGGCGAGACACTCCTATGGAGGACACGACGATGCAGGCTCAGGAACGCCAGTTGATCATGGAGCTGTTCGACCGGCTTCGTGACGCCGAAGGCCAGCCCCGCGACCGCGAGGTGCAGGAACTGCTCGGCCAGGAACTGCGTCGTGCGCCGAACGCGGTGTACACGATGGCGCAGACGATCATCGCGCAGAACCAGGCGCTCGAACTCGCCAGCCGCCGGATCGAGGAACTCGAACGGCGCGCGCCTCAAGACGAGGACGAGCGTTACGCCGAATATCGCCAACCCGGTGCGATGGGGGCTCCCAGCCCATGGCAGCGGGGCGGTTCGCCGTCCTCCGGTCAAGGCTATGAGCAGCCGGCCTATGGCGACCGGACGTTCGGAGCGCCGCAGCAGCAGCGCATGGGCATGGGTGGTGGAGGCGGATTCCTCGCCGGAGCCGGCCAGGTAGCGATGGGCGTCGCCGGCGGCATGCTGGTCGCCGAGGCGGCCAAGTCGTTGCTAGGCGCGGGCGGCGAGGCGACATCTTCGGCTGCGTCGGGCGCGGCATCGGCCGCCGGTCTCGGCGGCGCTGCCCAGCAACCCGATCAGGGTTCGAATGCGCTCGGCCAGGAAGCCGGACTCGGCGATGTCGGCGATCAGAGCACGGCCGACGCGGGCAATGAAGGCGGAGGTGGCGGCGGCTTCTTCGACTGGCTGACGGGTCGCGGCGGTTCGGAGAACAATCAGGATGCCGACCAAGACGAAAAGGACCTCGCCTCGCATGACGATGACGGCGACTGGGACGATGGCGGCGACGACAACGGCTGGGCCTGACGAGGCTCGATCAGAAACGAAGACGGCGCGCCATTGGCGCGCCGTTTTGCTTTGAAAAGAGTGTTTAGCTAGATGACTTTCACCGTTGCGCCGATCGGAACGCGATCGTAGAGATCCTGGACGTCCTCGTTGGTCATGCGGAAGCAGCCGGACGAGACCGCCTGACCGATCGTCCAGGGCTCGTTCGAGCCGTGGATACGGTAGAGCGTCGAGCCGAGATACATCGCGCGGGCGCCGAGCGGATTGTTCGGGCCTCCCTCCATCATCTTCGGCAGATCGGGACGGCGGGCGAGCATCTCCGCCGGCGGATACCATTTCGGCCATTCGCGCTTGGCTGTGATCTTCTCGGTGCCGCTCCAGCCGAAGCCCTCGCGGCCGACGCCGATGCCGTAGCGGATCGCCGTGCCGTCACCCTGGACGAGATAGAGCATGCGCTGGGAGGAATTGATGATGATCGTGCCGGGCGCTTCGGTGCCGGTGTACGACACGGTCTGCCTGCGGAACTCGGCCGGAATCTGGCGGCGGATTGGCGCGGCGGCCGCGGGAGCACGGGAAATGCCGGGAACGACGGCCTGCTGGCGGCGATAGGGGTCGGCCTGCATGCGGCGGCGGTTGCTGAAGAGGCCGCGATCGTCGTCATCGTCGAACAGCGCCCGGCGCTGGTAGACGGTCCGCGGCGGCGCATAACGCGGCACCCTCTGAACCTCATAATAAGGCTGGCGGGCGATCTCTCGTGCGTACAGGTCCGAATAGGTCTGGGCCGAGGCGGGAACTGCGGCAGTCAGAGCCGCGAAGGTGAGGATTGCACGTGCGATACGCATGACGGTCCGTTATCCTTCTCGCAGGAGCAGCGACTATAACCGGCACGATATGCCGGATTGGGCAAACCTTCGTGAACGTCGTTTCCCCTCAGTCGGTTGCGAGTCCTGCGAAAGGGAAACTTCCTCTTATGGTTAGGGAGTGATTAAGGCGAAGCTTCGACTTTTTGACCGCTTCTTAAGTCTTGGCCGCTAGGCTTGCCCCGAGTGTGTGGGGCGAACTCATGACCAGTAAAGCGCGTAAGCCGTTTCGTATCGAAGCCATGATGAATGGCGAGTATTTCCCAGTTGGCGCCAACGACTCCCATGCGAGCGTTATGCGGCACGCCGAACTGATGTCGGAGCTTCAGACGCTCCGGGCCATGATGAAGCCCGCGGCGGAGATTTCGAACGACGCGATCTCGCTGTTCAAAAAGGAAATCAGCGAAGCCTTCCAGATGAAGGCGGAGCTCGATGCCATCCAGGAAGCGATCCAGCGGACCAAGCTCGAGATCGCCACGCTGCACGGCTCGAGCTTCGAGACCGCCCAGATGGCCCGCGTCACGGGTGAACTCGACGCTATCGTGTCGGGCACCGAAACGGCGACGCAGCAGATACTCGAAGCCGCGGAAATGATCGACGATCACGCCCTGACCATCCAGTCCTCGGCTAAGACGGCCCGGGTGCGGGGAATGGGTTCTGAAATTCAGGAGAAGGTGGTCCGCATCTTCGAAGCCTGCAACTTCCAGGATCTCACCGGCCAGCGCATCACCAAGGTGGTATCGACGCTCACCTTCATCGAAGACCGCATCGACCGGATGATTGAGATCTGGGGCGGCATGGAGAAATTCCGCGACATCACCCCGGATCTGCCGGACGCGCCGGAAGGCGACCGCGCCCTTCTCAACGGCCCGGGCTTGGCCGGCGAAGAAGGTCGCGCCTCGCAGGACGACATCGACGCGCTGTTCGATTGATCAAATCCTCATCCTGAGTCGGGCCAGAGGCCCGTGTCGAAGGATGGCCACGCACTCCGAGTTCGTGTCGATCCTTCGACACGGCCGCTGCGCGGCCGGCTCAGGATGAGGCCGTCACTTCCCGCACTTCACATAGACGTTGATCCCGTAGCGCGATCCGACGCCGGGATTGCTCCACGTCAGTTCGAAGCTCTTCCCCGCTTCAAACCTCGTGATCGTCCGTTCGTGCTTGGCCGCACCGCCCGCGACCTTGGTATCGACCGGGACGAGCTTCTTGCCCGACAATTTCACTTCCTTCTGAGCAGGATCGTCGGCGATGTGGATCATCAGATTGCCGGTCGAACTCTTCGTGATCGTATAGGGCGAACCGCAGGTCGCCTTGGCCCATCCGGGCGCCTTCGCCGCGTCTTCCGGCTTCCAGTAGGAGGCGAGGCCCCATTTGCCGACGAGGTCGTCGACCGCCTGCGCGGAGGCGATGTTGGCGCCCACGATCGAGGCGACGAAAGCGAAAACGGCAAGGCGAACGGACATCACGGTCGAGGGCTCCGCTGGCAAGAATGGTTGACGCCGCGCGCCCCGGCCGTCATCCCACACAGATGACCGATTTGACCGAAGACGAAAAGAAGCAGGATGAGCTCTACCGTGAAGAAGGGCGTCTGCTGTTCGCGGGCGAGGCCACCTTCATGAAGGGCGCCGTCGCGATCGATGGATTGCCGCCGATCGAGACCGTCGAGATCGCCTTCGCCGGGCGCTCGAATGTTGGCAAATCGAGCCTCGTCAACGCGCTCACCGGCAGGAAGACCCTGGCCAAGGTGTCCAACACGCCGGGCCGCACCCAGGAACTCAACTTCTTCCGCATCGGCACGCGGCTGACCATGGTCGACATGCCGGGTTATGGTTTCGCTGAGGCGCCGGAAGCCAAGGTCCGGGCCTGGACGCGCCTCGTCCTCGATTATCTGCGCGGGCGCACCAATCTCGGCCGCGTCTACGTTCTGATCGATAGCCGCCATGGCGTGAAGAACACGGACACCCCGGTGCTCGATCTCCTCGACAAGACCGCGGTGTCCTACCAGGTCGTGCTGACCAAATGGGATCAGGTGAAGAAAGGCGATCGGGAGACGAGGCTCGATGAAGTCCGCGCCGCTTTGGCGCGTCGCCCCGCGGCGTATCCGGAGATAATCGTGACCTCATCGAAGGAAGGTGAGGGACTCGCCGACCTTAAGGCGGCAATTGTCCGGTTGATCGCGGAAAGGGCCTAGTCCCCAGCTGCGCCCTCATTGCCGGGCTCGACCCGGCAATCCAGTGCGGCGGTGTGGCTTCTGAATGCCCGGGTCAGGCCCGGGCTTGAGGGACGGGTAATTGGAGAACCATATGAGTCAGTTCTTCATCATCGTCGCCGGCGTCTTCGGCGCGCTCGGCGTTTCGCTCGCGGCCGTCGCTTCCCACACGGCCGGAGCGACCTCGCTCGGCTCTGCATCGTCGATGCTTCTGTTCCATGCGCCGGCTTTACTCGCCATCGGCTTGTTCGGCCGTGCGTCCGGCCCGGGCGGGCTGACGCTCAATCTCGGTGGGCTAGTCCTTCTGGTCGGCGCGGCCTTGTTCGCGGGCGATCTGGCGATGCGATTTTACAAGGGGACCGCACTGTTCCCGATGGCCGCGCCGACGGGCGGCACGATGATGATCGCCGGCTGGGCCGTCATCGTCGTTGCGGGTATCCTTTTGCGGCGTTGAGCCTTCGCGCCCGAGCCGCTAGAAGCGACGGGCTTTTCTTTCCGGGTGCACCTTATGGCCACTGACGTTTCGCCCCTCGACCGCGCGCGCATCCTCGCCGAGGCCCTTCCGCAGCTGCAGCGCTACGATGACGCCACCGTCGTCGTGAAGTATGGCGGCCACGCGATGGGCGAGGAGCACGCGGCGCGCGATTTTGCCCGCGACGTGGTCATGCTGAAGCTTGCCGGCCTGCATCCGATCGTCGTTCATGGCGGCGGTCCGCAGATCGGCTCGATGCTCAAGCGACTCAACATCGAGAGCAAGTTCCACGACGGCCTGCGCATCACCGACGGCGCGACCATGGAAGTGGTCGAGATGGTGCTCGGCCTCGTCAACAAGCAAATCGTGGCCGCGATCAACGCTGCCGGCGGCCGTGCCATCGGCCTCAGCGGCAAGGACGGCAACATGGTCACAGCGCGGAAGCTCGCGCCGCTGATGAAGGCCAGTTCGCCGGGTCTCGGCGACGATGTCGATCTCGGCTTTGTCGGTGAACCGGAATCGGTCGATCCGACCGTGCTCGAACTCGCCTCGAAGTCCGATCTCATCCCGGTTGTGGCGCCGGTCGCGACATCGCGCTGGGGCGAGACGCTGAACGTCAACGCCGACACCTTCGCAGGCGCCATCGCCGGCTCGGTGCGCGCCCGCCGCCTGCTCTTCCTCACCGACGTCTCCGGTGTGCTCGACAAGGAAAAGCAGCTGATCACTAAGATGTCGATCGACCAGGCTCGCCGCCGCATCGCCGATGGCACCATCACAGGCGGCATGATCCCGAAGGTCGAGACCTGCATGGACGCGCTGGAGCGCGGCGTCGACGGCGTCGTCATCCTCGACGGCAAGGTGCCGCACATCGTCCTGCTCGAACTTCTGACCGACCACGGCGCCGGCACGCTGGTCACGCGCTGACGATGGCGACGGTGCGCGGTTTCGAGCATGTCGACACCTGGGTGTTCGACCTCGACAACACGCTGTATCCGCCGTCCTGCCGCCTGTTCGAACTGATCGACCAGCGGATGATGATGTTTATCGCCGACCGCTTCGGCATCGACGGCATGTCGGCGCGGGCTCTGCAGAAGAACTATTACCGCCGTTACGGCACCAGCCTGCGCGGCCTGATGGAAGTCGACGGCGTCGATCCCCATGCCTTCATGGATTTCGTCCACGACGTCTCGCATGAACGCCTGATCCCGGACCCGGCGCTGAAGGACGCGATCGCCGCTCTGCCGGGCAAGCGGTATGTGCTGACCAACGGCTCGCGCGGCCATGCCGAGCGCTGCGCCAATTCGCTTGGTCTCGGCGATCTCTTCCACGACATCTTCGACGTCGCGCAGGCAGACTTCATTCCGAAGCCCGAGTGGCAGGCCTACGACCGCTTCGTCGCCCATCTGGGCGTCGACCCGTCGCGCTCGGCGATGTTCGAGGACCTCGCTCGCAATCTCGCTGTGCCGCATGCACTCGGCATGACGACCGTGCTCGTCGTCCCGCGCGATGGCGATGTCGAAGAGCGCGCGATGCACGCCGAGGACAGCGAGCAGGGCCCGCACGTCGACCATGTCACGGACGATCTGGCGGGCTTTCTCGTCGGGTTGATGCACGAGCGCGCGGCCTAGCACTCCGCCTCTTCCATCTCGTCGATTTGACCGTACGGTCATCGCATGGGATGTCGGGTTCCCGACTCGGATCGCCGCGCAGGCCCATGTCCACAAATCTCGATTTTCATACTGAGGTCGTCCTCCGGGAAGCGCGGGACGAGGACGGGCGCGGCATACGCGATCTGATCGCCGGCGTCTTCGCCGAATATCCGGACCTCGTCTTCCTCGATGAGGAATTCCCCGAACTCGCCCGGGCGGCCACGAACTACCGGAATATGGGTGGTCGTCTCTGGGTTCTCGAGGACGGCCGCGAGATCATCGGCAGCATCGCCATCGTGCGGAGCGGCGAGCCCGGCATCGACGAGCTATTCAAGTTCTACCTTCACAAGAGCAGGCGCGGCAGCGGCCTTGCCGATGTGCTGTTCGGCAAGGCGCTCGATTTCGCACGGAGCAGGGGCAGCAAGGGCATCGTGCTGTGGACCGACACCCGCTTCGTGTCCGGACACCGCTTCTACGAGAAGAACGGCTTTATCCGTGGACGCGAGGAGCGCGAGCTTGGCGACGCCTCCAACAGCCGCGAATATGTTTATCGTCGCGACCTGTAGACTGAGTCTCCGACGGTCATGAGATTTCGCCTGGGCGCCCAGCTCTTCATGGCGGCCACTTTGGTCGCGGCAATGCTGTTGGCCGCGTTCTGCATCTTCCTGCTTTACCAGGGCGAACCGGCTTTCAAGGCCGCCGCGACTATCAGCCTGTCGATCCTCGTCGCCGCGCAGATCGTCCTCTCGGGCGCCGTTTACGCGTGGTCCATTGTGCGCCAGCAGCGCGAGGTGACGGAGATCGCGGGCGCGCTCGCCGTCGCCCAGTTCGCCGAGGCGATCCACACAAGGCGCGGCGAGATCATCTCCGATCCGATCATCGAACAGGCGGTGCTGGGGGCGCCCGCTGACCTTCTTGCGGCCTTTTTCCGACTGCGCGACCGGGTGAAGATCTCCGACTTCAACGACGAGATCCAGGAAACTGCGCTCGCGCTCGCCCGCGACGCGAAGGTCTTCGCCTATCGCCGCCCGCAGACGGAGTGGCTGACGCGGACGTACTGACTGCGACCTTCGTCTGCCTTGAGACACGGCATCCGCGTTCCTAAATCACCGAGGCCGTGCAACGTCTTCGCCGGCGATCTTCGAGATTTTCAATGACGACAGATACCGTGGCAGCAGCGCATCCGCACGGCATTTCCGGCGGCATGACATTCCTCATGGCCGCGGCCTGCGGGATCCTGGCCGCCAATCTCTATTACGCCCAGCCGCTGATCGCGCTGATCGGCCCGGATGTGGGGCTCTCGGAGAGCACCGCGAGCTTCGTCGTGACCTTGACCCAGGTCGGCTATGCGCTCGGCCTGTTCTTCCTCGTCCCGCTCGGCGACGTCCTGCGGAACCGCCGGCTGATCCTGATCGCCATCGCCGCCAACATCTTTTCGCTGGCGCTGGCAGCGCTCGTTCCGAATGCAATCGTCTTTCTCGTCTCCGCCTTCCTGATCGGTCTGACCGCCAGCGCCTGCCAGATGGTCATCCCGATCGCGGCTCACATGGCGACGGACGCCGCGCGCGGCCGCGTCGTCGGCAATATCATGAGCGGGCTTCTGGTCGGCATCCTGCTCGCCCGTCCGCTCGCCAGCCTCGTCGCCGCCGATTTCGGCTGGCGCGGCATGTTCGTTCTGGCGATCGGGATGATGGTCGTGCTCGGCGGCTTCCTGTTCCAGATGCTGCCGGAGCGCCATCCGGCCGCGCCTCTGCCATATGGCAAGCTGATCGCCTCGCTCTGGACGATCCTGCGCGACAGCCCGGTCCTGCAGCGCCGCACCGCCTATCAGACGGCGATGTTCGCGACCTTCACCCTGTTCTGGACGGCCGTGCCGCTCGAACTCGCGAGCGACACCTTCGGCCTCGGCCAGCGCGGCATCGCGCTCTTTGCGCTTGCCGGCGCGGCGGGCGCTCTGGCGGCTCCGATTGCCGGTCGCGCTGCCGATCGAGGCTGGAGCAAGACCGGAACCGGCCTGTCGATGTTCCTCGTCTTCGCCGGTTTCGCGCTCTGCCTGTTCGGTACCTGGGGCTCGCTCGCCGCGCTCGTGGTTGCAGGCATCGGCATCGATCTTGGCGTGCAGGGCAACATGGTCATCGGCCAGCGCGCGATCTATGGGCTCAACCCGCATATGCGCAGCCGGATCAACGGCATCTACATCGCGATCTTCTTCCTCGGCGGTGCCGTCGGATCGGCGATCGCGAGCCCGGTCTATTCAGCCTTTGGCTGGCCGGGCATCTGCATTATCGGAATGGCCATGCCGCTCGCAGCGCTCGCCTTCTACGCCACCGAGAAATGAAAAGGCGCGGCGGAGCCGCGCCTTTCGCTTGTACGTACGTCCAGTTTTTACGCCGCCTGAACTCGGCTGACGAAAGCCTCCACCTCTCGCTGCAGCGCAACCGACTGGCGGGCCAGTTCGCCGGCTGTGCCGAGAAGCTGCGACGCGGCGGCGCCGGTCTCGTGCGTCGCGCGGGTGACGCCCTCGATGTTGTGGGCGACCTCATCGGCTTCGCGCGCCGCGTTCTGGACGTTGTGCGAAATCTCGCCGGTCGCGGCACCTTGTTCCTCGACGGCCGCCGCGATCGCATTGGCGACGCCGTCCATCTGGCGGATGGTTTCGCCGATATGGCGGATCGCCTCGACTGAATCCTGTGTCTGGGTTTGGATCGCGGTTATCTGCGTGGCGATCTCGTCGGTGGCCTTGGCGGTCTGGGCGGCGAGGTTCTTGACCTCGTTCGCCACCACCGCGAAGCCGCGCCCACTCTCGCCGGCACGCGCCGCCTCGATCGTGGCGTTGAGCGCGAGAAGGTTGGTCTGGGCGGCGATCGCCTGAATCAGGCCGACCACGTCGCCGACCTTCTGGCTGGCCTCGGCAAGCGCCGCGATGCGGGCATTGGTGCGTTCGGCCTCTTCGACGGCGCGGCCGGCCATTTCACTCGAATGTGTGACCTGTCGGGCGATCTCCGTGATCGACGAGGCGAGTTCCTCGCTTGCGGCGGCGACCGTCTGCACGTTGCTGGTCGTGCGCTGGGTCGAATCCGAGGCGGCGATCGACTGGTTCGAGGCCTTGCCGGCGGTATCAGACAGCGTCTGCGCGGCGGCTTCGGTCTCAGTCGCGGCCGAGGAAACGATGCCGATAATGCCTCCGATGGCCGACTGGAATTCGCCGACGAAGCGGCCGAGTTCTGTCTTGCGCTCTTCCTCACTTCGGGCGCGAGCGGCGGCACGGAGCTGCGACTCCTCCAGTGCCTTGGCCTTCAGGCCGTCGCGGAATGCGATGACCGATTTACCGATATCGCCGATCTCGTCCGCGCGGACGGCTTCCGGGACCTCGGCCTCGTAATCGCCTCCGGCCATCTGGTCGAGCGTCTTGCCGAGCGAGCGAAGCGGACGGCCGACCATGGTGCGGAGCAGCGCGAAGATTACGCCGCAGGCGATCAGGATGGCGAGTCCACTCAAACCGATCAGCGTTTCGCGGGCTTCCGTCACCGTGGCGGTCAAAGTCGCGACCGGCACGGCGGTGACGAGCGTCCAGTTCTCCTTCGTCGCACCGGCGGCGAAAGGCTGGGCCATATAGCGCCACACAGCGCCGTCGCGGCCGACGGCTTCCAGTTCCGCTCCGGCACCATTCGCCATTGCCTGCTTGGCGACCTCGGCGATGGGACCGTCGGTCTTGTCCATCGGCTTCACCGAGGCGGCGAGGTCCGGGTGGGCGACGACCAGGCCGGACGAGGAGACGACGGCGACATAGCCGGTGCCGAACGGCTTCACGTTCGAGAGGTCGGCCCCGAGCGGGCCGAGATCGATGTCGACGCCGGCGGTGCCGACATATTTGCCGTCGATGACCATCGGCACGCCGAAGGACATCATCGTCACGTCCTTGCCGTTGACCGGGTAGAGATAGGGCTCGATCGCGACAGAGCGGTTCTGCTTCTTCGGCTGCTGGTAATAGTCGCCGTCAGAGGTCTGGGCGTCGTAGCCGACCAGGACTTCGCGCGATGGATAACCCTTGCCACGGTGCCAATAGGGGACGAAGCGGCCGGTCGCGTCGTGCTTCGGCGCCTGGTTGGCGAATTCGGCGTCGCGGCCGTCGAAGGCGTTCGGCTCCCAGCCGGTCCAGACGCCGATCAACTGCGGGTTCTGCGCCAGGATCTTCTTGAGCATCGCATCGTGCTGGTCGCGATCCTTTACGCCTGCCTTGTTGAGCGCGGTCACCGCGTTGGCGATATCGTCGGCCGTCTTCTCGGCGAGGTCGAGCCGGCTGCGCACCGCCCGGACCTGGTTCTTCAGGGTTTCCGACTGGAGAGCGTAGGTCTCCGTCTCGATAGAGGAACTGATCTGGCGATCGAGGAAGAAGGCCGTGGCGCCGAACACGCCGGCAAGAGCGACACCGCCGAAGACGGACGTCTTCAGCGAAAGGGAACGCATACGCATCACGGAAAACCCCCCGGCATTACCGCTCTATGTGTATGGTTCTGATTGTAATTTCCGAGTTAACTACCGCTTTGCCATAAGAGATTTCTGCTGCGGCGCCCTGTCTCAGGCGTTAGCTTGATCCGAATGGCCAACCGCTCCGAAATCCGCCGAACCTTCGCCGCCTATGGCCGCGCTTTCGGTCTGCTCCTCGCCGAGCGCGGACGCACGATTGCCCTCATTCTCTCGGGTTTCGTAATCGCGGCGCTGCAGGTCGCCGAGCCCGTCCTGTTCGGCCGCGCGATCGACGCGATGACCGCCGGCACGCCGAGCTTCCACCTTATCCTGCTGTGGGCCGGGGCTGGCTTCGGCGCCTTTCTGTTCGGCCTCGTCGTCGCGCTTCTCGCCGACCGGCTGTGCCATCGCCGACGTCTCGCGACCATGGCCGCCTATCTCGAACATGTCCTGACCCTTCCGGCCTCATTTCACACCGAGGCCCGTTCGGGCCAGCTGATGCGGGTGATGACGGTCGGCGTCGATTCCATGTTCGTGCTCTGGCTGTCGATCCTGCGCGAGCACTTCACCAGTCTCGTCTCGCTCTTCGTCCTCATCCCGATCGCGTTCTGGATGAACTGGAAGCTCGCGCTCCTCCTGCTGGCGCTGATGGTCGTCTACGTTTGCGTCAACGCGCTGGTCGTCCGCCGGACCTCCGGCGGGCAGGCTGAGGTCGAGGCGCGGTTCAGCGACATTTCCGGCCGGGTGGGCGATCTCTTCGGCAATGTCTCGGTGCTGCAGAGCTTCCTCGCAGTGCCGACGGAACTGGCGAATATCCGCCGTTCGCTCGCGAGCCTGCTCGAGACGCAATATCCAGTGCTGAACTGGTGGGCGGTGATGAGTGTGCTGACCCGCGCCGCGTCCTCGCTCTCGATCGTCGCCATCTTCGCCCTCGGCGCCATGTTGCGCGAGACGGAGGGCACGACGGTCGGCGAGATCGTCTCCTTCGTGGGCTTCTCGAACATGCTGATCGGCCGGCTCGATCAGATGACTGGTTTCGTGATGAGCGTGTTCTTTCGCGGCCCGCAGCTCGTCCAGTTTTTCGAGATCATGGACGAACGCCCCGGACCGCCCGAGAAACGGGGCGCGACGCCGCTTGCACTGCTCGGCGGTCATGTCGTGTTCGACGACGTCACGTTCCGCTATCCGACCGGTTCGGGCGGCCTGAAGGGCCTGACCTTCGAGGCCCGCCCCGGCGAGACCGTCGCCCTTGTCGGCCCGACCGGGTCCGGCAAATCGACCACGCTCGCGCTCCTCCAGCGTGCATGGGACCCGCAATCCGGCCGCATCTTCATCGATGGCCAGGACATCAGCGACGTCACGCTCGCCTCGCTGCACGCCGCCATCGCCGTCGTCTTCCAGGATGCCGGACTGTTCAACCGCTCGATCGCCGAGAACATCCGCATGGGCCGCCTCGACGCCAGTGATGCCGAGATCGAGGCCGCGGCCAGGCTCGCGGAGGCGCACGATTTCATCGCGAGGAAACAGGAAGGCTACCGGACCATGGTCGGCGAGCGCGGGCAGGGGCTGTCGGGTGGCGAGCGCCAGCGCATCGCCGTCGCCCGCGCGCTCCTAAAAAATTCGCCGATCCTGATCCTCGACGAGGCGACCTCCGCACTCGACGTCGCAACCGAGGCCCGCGTCCAGGCGGCGCTTGATCGTCTCCGGGAGGGCCGCACCACCTTCGTCATCGCCCACCGGCTGTCGACCGTCCGCTCTGCCGATCGCATCATCGTGCTGGAGGACGGCAAGCTTGCCGAACAGGGCGGCTACGATGCGCTTGTCGCAAAAGGTGGGCTTTTCGCGAGTATGGTCGCCGCCGCCGCATTCTCGGTTCCGAGCGAAGATAAGGCGGAAATCGGCTGACGCCATGATCTCGCCGCCAAAGCGCGATTAACCGGACTCGCGATTTAGCGTCCGGCGTTCTTGACAAGCTAAAGGCTCCCGCCTACCTCCTGCGCGGCTTTAGCACTCCTTAAGTGGGACTGCTAACAGCCTCAGTTTGCATAGGTCGGCCCTGGGCCAAAACCTGAAGGATAAAACCCGATGACGTTTCGTCCGCTGCACGACCGCGTGGTCGTTCGCCGCCTGACCGCCGAAGAGAAGACCAAGGGCGGCATCATCATCCCCGACACCGCCAAGGAGAAGCCCCAGGAGGGCGAGATCGTGGCCGTCGGTTCCGGCGCCCGCGATGAAGCCGGCAAGCTCGTCCCGCTGGACGTGAAGGCCGGCGACAAGATCCTGTTCGGCAAGTGGTCGGGCACTGAAGTCAAGATCGACGGTGAAGAGCTGCTGATCATGAAGGAAAGCGACATCCTCGGCATCATCGCCTGAGACCCCTTTCTCCCGCAATTTTCTAGATAAGGAAGACAGACATGGCAGCGAAAGACGTACGTTTTTCCGCCGACGCGCGTGAGAAGATGCTCCGCGGCGTCGACATCCTCGCCAACGCCGTCAAGGTGACGCTCGGTCCGAAGGGCCGCAACGTCGTGATCGACAAGTCGTTCGGCGCTCCCCGTATCACCAAGGACGGCGTCACCGTCGCCAAGGAGATCGAGCTCGAGGACAAGTTCGAGAACATGGGCGCCCAGATGGTGCGCGAAGTAGCCTCGAAGACCAACGACATCGCCGGCGACGGCACGACGACTGCGACGGTTCTCGCCCAGGCGATCGTCAAGGAAGGCGCCAAGTCCGTTGCCGCCGGCATGAACCCGATGGATCTGAAGCGCGGCGTCGACACGGCTGTCGCCGCTGTCATCGCTCACCTGAAGTCGTCGGCCAAGAAGATCAATTCGTCTGACGAAGTCGCCCAGGTCGGCACGATCTCCGCCAACGGCGAGACCGAAATCGGCCAGATGATCGCTTCCGCGATGCAGAAGGTCGGCAACGAGGGCGTCATCACGGTCGAGGAAGCCAAGACCGCCGAGACCGAACTCGAAGTCGTCGAAGGCATGCAGTTCGACCGCGGCTACCTCTCGCCGTACTTCATCACCAATGCCGAGAAGATGATTGCGGATCTCGAAGATCCCTTCATCCTCATCCACGAGAAGAAGCTCTCGGGCCTGCAGGCCATGCTCCCGGTCCTCGAGGCCGTCGTGCAGTCCTCGCGTCCGCTGATCATCATCGCTGAGGACGTCGAGGGCGAGGCTCTGGCCACGCTCGTCGTCAACAAGCTCCGTGGCGGTCTCAAGGTCGCGGCCGTCAAGGCTCCGGGCTTCGGCGATCGCCGCAAGGCCATGCTCGAGGACATCGCGATCCTGACCGGCGGTCAGGTCATCTCGGAAGACCTCGGCATCAAGCTCGAGAACGTCACGCTGCAGATGCTCGGCCGCGCCAAGAAGGTCGTGATCGAGAAGGAAAAGACCACGATCGTCGACGGTGCCGGCCAGAAGTCGGACATCGAAGGCCGCGTCGGTCAGATCAAGGCGCAGATCGAGGAGACCACCTCGGACTACGACCGTGAGAAGCTCCAGGAGCGTCTCGCCAAGCTTGCGGGCGGCGTCGCCGTCATCCGCGTCGGCGGCTCGACGGAAGTCGAAGTCAAGGAGCGCAAGGACCGCGTCGATGACGCGCTCAACGCGACCCGCGCCGCGGTTGAGGAAGGCATCGTTCCCGGCGGCGGCATCGCGCTGCTCCGTGCTCGCAAGTCGATCGACGGCCTCACCAACACCAACCCCGACATCCAGGCCGGTATCAAGATCGTCCAGCGCGCGCTGGAAGCTCCGATCCGCCAGATCGTCGAGAACGCCGGTGTCGAGGGCTCGATCGTGGTCGGCAAGGTGCTGGAGAACTCCTCGGCCACCTTCGGCTTCGACGCCCAGAACGAGAAGTACGGTGACATGATCGAGTTCGGCATCGTCGACCCGGTCAAGGTGGTCCGCACGGCGCTCCAGGACGCGGCTTCGGTCGCGGCCCTGCTCATCACCACGGAAGCCATGGTTGCCGACGCGCCGAAGCGCGATGCCGGTCCGGCTGGCATGCCGGGCGGTGGCATGGGCGGCATGGGCGGCATGGACTTCTGATCCAGCCTCCACGGCTCAGAATACGAAGGGCGCGGCTTCGGCCGCGCCCTTTTCTTTTGTCCGCTATCCAGGGTCGAGCGGGTGCGGGTGCGCTATACTGAAGATGGCAGGAGGCCGTCGCTCAAGCGCATCCCATTCCGCTCGATGGATCGACGTGACACCTGCCGATCGGAAAGGCGGTGTGCCATGGCGACCTACATCATGCTTGCCAACTGGACCGAACAGGGCGTGCGCAAGGTTTCGGAATCGCCCGCACGTCTCGACGTCGCGAAGAAGGCGCTCGCCGATCTTGGCGGGGAGATCAAAACCTTCTTCATGACGATGGGTCACTACGACATGGTCGTTGTCTATGAGGCGCCCGACGATGAAGCCGCGGCCCGTTTTACCCTGAAGCTTGGCATGCAGGGCAATGTCAGGACGGAAACCCTGAAGGCGTTTCCCGAGCCCACCTACAGGGAGCTATTCCGCTCCCTCGGCTAGGAACGGCAGCCGCAAAGCGGGTTCGTTTGGACAACGTTTCGGTATAGTCGCGGACCTTGAGTTCGCACGGACCCGTTCGTCTGCCGGCCTCAAGCCATAACAATGCTTGGGGAGGGCGTAGTGGATCTCGGATATGGCAAGCGCCGCGTACTGGTCGTCGGCGGCAGCGACGGCATCGGCAGAGCAGCGGCGTCGTTGATGATCGGCGAGGGCGCCGACGTCGTCATCGCCTCGCGCTCCGAAAAGAACCTCCTCGCCGCGGCGGAGATGATCCACGCCGAGCGCGCCACGGTGCCGGGCCAGCTCGTCTGCGATGTCACCCGGCCGGAAGCGGGCGCTGTGCTGGCCGAAACGGTCGACGCCCGCTGGGGCGCGCTCGACGTGCTCGTCGCGGCCGTCGGCGGCAGCGTCCGCGCCGATTTCTCGGCACTCGACGATCAGGCCTGGCTCGACAACTACACCTTCAACATCCTGTCGACGGTGCGCGCCATCCGCTCGCTGCTGCCTTATCTGGAGAAGGGGTCGAACCCTGCGATCATCACGATGAGCGGCGCCGGCGCGAAGATGCCGTACCAGCATCAGGTCGTCTCGAATGTCCACAAGGCCGGCCTGATCGGCCTCACCAAGACGCTCGCGCTTGAACTCGCGGACAGGAACATCCGCATCAATACGATCGCGCCCGGGCGCACGCTGACCTCGCTCTGGACGAACCGCGCCGACATGCTCGCCGCCGAGCGCGGCTCGACGCGCGAAGAGGTGCTGCAGGAATTCGCCAAGGATATTCCCCTTGGCCGCTTCGCGCAGCCGGATGAGATCGCGACAATGATCGTCTGGCTCTGCAGCCCGCTCGCGAGCTATGTCACCGGCCAGACGATCAGCGTCGACGGCGGCATTGCGCGCGGTCTGCTCTAGCCGTGACGAAACCGACATTGCCGCTCTGGTGCCCACTATCGCTTAAACAAGTCGAACTGAAAGCGAACGCCCTCAATGCCTGCTCCCGAAAAAGAGCCTGATCCTCCGCGCCGCGATCTCCGCGAACTCATCGTCTTCGCGCTCGTCATCACGCTGCTCGTCATGGTCGGCTCGGTGACGATCATGGGCATCGTCACGGCCGGCCTGTGCGGGTTCGATGCGAACGCCAACTGCTCGGCGGATACGATCCGGATGACGACCTTGCGCGCCACGCTCGAAATGGTGCTGCCGCCAATCGTCGGTTTCGTCGCCGCGATCGTCGGCTTTCATTTCGGCGAGAAGGCGGGACGCGGACGCTAGCCCCCACCGACGAGCGCGGCGATCACCTCGTCGACGCCGACCTTGCCCCTGATGGCTTCGCGACCCTCGTTGGCGAAGTCGATCCAGCCTTCGTTGAAGCCATCCAGCATGCGGATGCGGGGCAGGGGATGCTTCATGCCCTGCGAGCGGAACAGCTCCTCCCAGGTCTCGCGCGGCACCGGTTCGGTGCGTACTGGCTTGCCGAACGCCTTCGCGAATGCGTTGGCGATGTCGTTCGGTGAGACGCGGCGGGGGCCTTGCAGGTCGAAAACGCGGAGGCCTGTCCATTCCTGCTGAATGAGGTCCGCCGAAACCCAGCCGACATCCTTCGCGGCGACCATCGGGAACGCCTTGTCGAGCGGGGTGAGGAAGCTCTGGATCATGCCGGTCTCGCGCGCCGAGGCCACGTCCCAGGCCGCGTTGTCGATGAACCAGCCCGGCCGCAGGAAGGTGACCGGCATCGGAAGCTCGCGCAGGGCGTCCTCCATCAAGGTCCGCTGCGACAGGAGATTGTCCTCCACCGCATCGGCGCCGACGGTCGACAGGCAGAGCACCCGGCCGGGCTTCGCCGCCTTCAGCGCGGTCACGACGCTGTCGATCACGGCGCGCGCTTCCGGATAACCGGGTTCGGGATCGAAGCAGGGCGGCGGCAGGATGAAAACGGCTTCGGCGCCATGGAAGGCTTCGGTGAGCGCCGCCGCATCCTCCATCTCGGCCAGCGCGATCTCGCAGCCGAGCTTTGCCCATTCCTCGCCCTTCTTCGCATCGCGCACGACGGCGCGGAGGGGCTTGCCAGCGGCGAGCAGGGTGCGGGCGAGTTCGCCGCCGACATTGCCGGTGATTCCAGTGATCGCGTACATGATTTCTCTCTCGCGTTGAGACGTTGCGGGAAACTAACGCGCGAGTGATCGTTGCCGTGAGTGCCATTAAGTCATATCTTTGGTGATTGATAATCACCGGATATTCAGCCATGGCATTCGATGGGCGCGTGATCTCGAACGTTGGCGTGCTCGCCGCGATCGTCGAAGGCGGCAGCTTCGCGCGAGCCGCCGATGCGCTCGGCCTGTCGCGATCCGGCGTCAGCCGCGCGGTCTCGCGGCTGGAGGGCCGCGTCGGTGTCCGCCTTCTTGATCGCACCACGCGCGCCGTCGCGCTGACCGACGAAGGCAGGAAGCTCTATTCGGAGATCGCGCCGCTGCTGACTGGCATCGAGGACGCGGTGACGGTCACGTCCGGTTCGTCGGTCGCGGTGCGTGGCCGGCTGCGCGTCAATGTCGACGCATTCTTCTCGCGCCTCCTGTTCACGCCGCACATCGCCGATTTCCTGTCGCTCTACCCCGACCTGTCGCTCGAGCTCGTGGCGCGCGACCAGTTGGGCGATCTCGTCGGCGAGGGGTTCGACATCGCGGTCCGTTTCGGCACGCCGCCGGAATCCTCGCTCGTCTCGCGCAAGCTGCTCGACACCCGCACCATCACGGTCGCCTCGCCTGCCTATCTCGCGGCTCGCGGCATACCGGGCGAACCTTCCGATCTCGCGAGGCACACCTGCATTCAGGTTCGCGACTCGCTGACCGGGCAGCCGATCGGGGAATGGCAGTTCCGGCGAGGAAAAAAGGTGGTTCAGGTGAAGACGAGCGGCCGGCTGATGGTCGCCGAGTTCGGCACCATGCTCGGGGCATGCCTCGGCGGCGTCGGCATAGCGCGGGTCAAGGCGATCGGCGTGCAGCACCTCATCGACCAGGGCGCGCTGGTCGAGGTTCTGCCGAACTGGCTCGGCGACAGTTTCCCGCTTTACGCGCTCTATCCCTCGCGCCATCTGCCGCCGGCAAAAGTGCGGGCCTTCATCGATTTCGTGCAGTCGCGGCTCGTCGAAACAGAGACCGCGATTGACGTTCCCTTCGCCGAATACCCCAACATATTGAGGAACCACGCCTCCCTGTCGTGAGTTTGCTTGTCATGACGGAACGGATCGAAAGGTCCGTTTCTTCCGAGGCAACGTCCGCGTGAGTAATCGCGCGCTCAACCAGGAGGTAACACCATGCTCGGCTGGGCTCTCACCTTTCTCATCGTTGCGCTGATCGCGGCGGCGTTCGGTTTCGGTGGTCTTGCCGGCACGGCGATCGAGATCGCGAAGGTCATTTTCTTCATCGCGATCGTTCTGTTCGTGCTGTCGGCCGTGTTCGGCTTCATGCGCGGCCGTACCGGCCCGCCGATTGCCTGACACAGTTTGCTCCTAATCAGAAAGCCCGCATCACCAGTGCGGGCTTTTTGCTGTGACGACGGAGAACCTCAATGGACCAGCGGATCATCGATCTCTACGACCGCTTCACGCACGGCCAAATCTCGCGCCGGGAGTTTATGGACGGCCTCGGACGGCTGGCGGGTTCCACCGCCGCCGCGACCGCTCTGCTTCCGGTCCTCACCAACAATTACGCTCAGGCGGCCATCGTCGCGCCGGAAGACGAGCGCATCGAGACCCGCCGCGTCTCCTATCCCGCGCCGGGCGGCGCCATCTCCGGCTATCTGGTTCGCCTCAAGGGCGCCGACGCCAAGCGTCCGGCCGTCATCGTCATCCATGAGAACCGCGGTCTCAATCCGCATATCGAGGACGTGACCCGCCGTATCGCGCTTGAGGGCTTCCTTGCCTTCGCGCCGGACCTCCTGACGCTCGCCGGCGGCACGCCGACCAATGAGGACGAGGCGCGTGACAAGATCGCCAAGCTGAAATCCGAGGATACCGTTGCCCAGCTCGTGGCCTGTGTCACCTTCCTGAAGGCCCACCCGATGTCGACCGGCAAGGTCGGCGCGGTCGGCTTCTGCTGGGGCGGCGGCAAGGTCAATGAACTGGCCGCCGCGTCGCCGGAGCTCGACGCCGGTGTCGCCTATTACGGGATGCAGATTCCAGCCGACAAGGTTTCGGCGATTAAGGCGCCGCTCCTGCTCCACTACGCTGGGCTCGACGAGCGCATAAATGCCGGCATGGAGGCTTACAGGAAGGCGCTGACCGACCAGGGCAAGACCTTCGAGATATTCGTCTACGATGGTGTCAATCATGCCTTCAATAACGACACCAACGCCACCCGCTACGACAAGGCGGCGGCCGACCTCGCCTGGGGCCGCACCGTCACCTTCCTGAAGAAATACGCGGGAGAGCCGCCGGCCGGTTAAGGCAGCGGCAGGTTAAGCCAGGTCGACAGGCCGTCGAGAACCTCGCTGACGGCGACGGCGGCGAGGATCGTGCCCATAACGCGGCTGATCACACTCGTGCCTGCCGTACCGATCAGATTCTCAATCTTCTCGGCGACGAGGAACAGGCCGAGCTGAATCAGGAGAACGACGATCAGCACGATCACGGTCAGCGCCTGATCATCGATGCGGTGCCGTGAATCGTCGGTCAGCAGGACGACAGCGAGCATTGCGCCTGGACTGGCGATCGCCGGGATCGCGAGTGGGAACACCGCCGCCTGCCGTGGCGACTGCTTGGCGAGGTTCTCGTCCTCCGCGACCTCCGACGGGCCGAAGATCATGCTAAGCGCGAACAGGAACAGCACGATGCCGCCAGAGATCTGGAAGGCGGTCAGCGGCACGCCCATGCCGGCCAGGATGAATTGCCCGCCGACGATGAAGAACAGAAGCACGAAGAAGGCGACGAGCACCGCATGTACGGCGACCGTCCGCCGCTCTTCCGGCGGCCGCATCGCGGCGACGGCGAGAAAGACGGGCAGTGAACCGAGTGGGTCGATGACCACCGCGAGGGTGAGGAATTCGCTGAACTTGTCCTGAAGGACCGCGAGCATCAACGCGGGCCGAGCGCCGCCAGCAGGCGCTCGTTGAGCGGGTTTGTCGACTGGAACACGTCGTCGAGGTCCGTCGTCGCAACGGTGTCCGCACCCTGCGCCATCAGCCAGTCCGCAATGGGATAGATCGCCGACTTTGGCACGTGCAGGACGAGCGGACCATCGGCCGATATGCCAAACGGGGCGACGGCTCCGAACTGCTCGCCCGCGAGTTTCACGATCATTGCCCGATCGCCCTTCGGCAGGGCCTTCACCTCCTGCACCGCGCGGGCGCGGGCGGCGGCGCCGAGGCGTGCCAGGATCGCGCGGGCGGCGGAGAGGGCGGTGGGGTTCCAGTCGGCGCGGAGCGAGGCGACCAGATTGGCCTCGCTCTTCAGGATCAGACCGTCGTCCAGAACCTTCAGCGCGTTGGCGGCGAGAGTCGAACCCGTCGTCGTGATGTCGACGATGACGTCGGCCGTGCCGGAAGCTGGCGCGCCCTCGGTCGCGCCGAGGCTCTCGACGATGCGGTAATCGCCGAGCCCGTTCTGCGCGAAGAAGCTTCGCGTCAGCGTGATGTATTTCGTCGCCACGCGCAGCGGCCGGCCGAGGCGGCTGCGGAAGCGCGTCGCGACATCGTCGAGGTCGGCCATGGTGCGGACGTCGATCCAGGCCTGCGGCACGGCGATGACCACCGAGGCGGGACCGAAGCCGAGCGGCGCGAGGAGAAGCACCCGCGTGTCGGCCTGCGGAACCTGTTCACGGATCAGGTCCTCGCCGGTCACGCCGAGATGGACGTTGCCGAGGCTCAGTTCCTTGGCGATCTCCGAGGCCGAGAGGAACAGCACCCGCGCCGATGGAAGCCCCGCGACCGTGCCGCGATAGTCGCGCGAGCCGCGCGGCTGCATCAGCGGCAGGCCGGCTTGGGCAAAGAAGGCGAAGGCGTTTTCCTGGAGCCGGCCCTTGGACGGTACGGCAAGAAGCAGCGGTTCGTCGCTCATGCCGCGGCCTCCTCGATGCGCTCGACGAAGATGGCGCAGCCGACCGCCGGCACCGGGGCCGCGGCGCCAAGGGTCTGCAGCAGGTTGTCGTAGCGGCCGCCGCCGATCAGCGCGCCCATGCCCTTCAGGCGCGGCACGCGGAATTCGAAGGTGAGGCCAGTGTAGTAATCGAGCTGGCGGCCGAATGAGGTGGCGAAGCTCATGCCTGCCACGTCGAGACCGCGCTCCGCCATTTCCTCGTTTCGCTTCTCGAACGAGTCGAGCGCCTGGCGAAGCTCGCGGTCGTCGGATGCCGAGATCGCACCCGACAGTCGCGCCTCGACGAGCAGCGCGCGGATCTCGCCGATCGCCGTGACGGGGTCGCTCTCGATGGTTAGGAAGGCGGTCAGCGCCTCATGCGTCGGCTCCGGCAGCGAGGCCGAGGCGCGCAGCCGTGCCTGTTCGAGGAAGCGCTCGGCGATGTCGCCCGCGGTCCGCCCGCCGACCTGGCTGATGCCCGCGATCGACAGCATGTCCTCGACCACGGCCTTCGCCGCTTTCGGGTCCGCGCCGTCGAGTGCGGCAAGGAAGGCGGTGTGGTCGCCGTTTCCGACCGGGGAGGGGGCAAGGCTCGCGAGATCGCGGCCGAGCCCGCCTTGGCGCGCCACGTCGCGCACCAGGCGGCGGCGCCACGGCGCGGGAATTTCCAGCGCGTCGATGAAGGCGTTGAACAGCGCGCGGTCTCCGAGCCTCAGCTCAATGCCCTCCACGCCGTAGAATTCGAGCGCCTCGGCCGAGCGGGCGAGGATTTCGGCATCGGCGGCCTCGCGGTCCTTGCGGCCGAAGATCTCCATCCCGGCCTGCAGGAATTCGCCACCGCCCTGTTCGCGGTGGCGGAACACCGGGCCGAGATAGCAATAGGCGGCCTCCGCCTCGGGCCTGCCGGCCTCGATGTGCTGGCGCGCGGTCGGGATCGTCAGATCGGGACGCAGGCAAAGCTCGTTGCCCTCGGCGTCCGCCGTCAGGAACATGCGGCGGCGCAGGTCCTCGCCGGAAACGTCGATGAAGGCCGCGGCCGGCTGCAGGATCGGCGGCTCGACGCGCGCATAGCCGTTCTTCGCGAGAATCGCGACGAGCTGGGCGGCTTTCTGGCTGGCGGGCGAGGGCATTGAGGGATGGCCGAATGTCAGGTCGGCGCTGTCTAGCAATGTCGCGCGCGCTAGGCGAGGGCTTTTCGCCAACATGACGAATGGTCGATCGAAAGGCGGCTGGCGCTCCGGCGCTGACGGCGCTACCAAATCGCGCCATGGGTCTCTTCAGCCTCGGCCGCCGCCGCGACAGCGAAACCGCCATTACCTCCAGGCACATCGCCGGGCAGGTCCGCACCGTGCTTCAGCTCGGTGAGGACGATGCCGTCACAGTCAGTCAGATTGACTGCGGCGATCCCGCCTGCGCCGGCGGAGCGGAGACGGTGATCCTGGTGATGCGCAAGGGCCATAAGACGCGCGCTGCGAAGATCTCGAAGGCGATGTCATTCGTTGCTGATGAGGACGTGGCCGAGGCGGTGCGGCTTCTGTGAAAGCGTGTCCCGGGGCGCGAAGCGAGCCCGGGACCCATAGCCCCCGCGCAGATGATTTCTTCCGGCGTTCGCAGCCCGCCATCTTAATGTCGCTGCGGAAGTATGTGTCCCGGGCTCACGCTCCGCGTGCCCGGGACACACTTCCCGCGAATCCACAGCCCGAGCTCGCAACCGTCACGAGTCCGTCACCCCCTGGGCCCTATGGCAGATCGGTGATTGCTGGCTGGGGGTTGGCATGAGCGATGGCGTCTGGGGTGCGCCGTCTTCGGTCTCACCGAAGGCGCTTGGAATGCAGGCGGCGGATGCGTTCCGCGGCAGCCTCCGTGCCTGTTCCGGCCATGTCGCCCGTAATGCCGGCCGCGCCCGTTCCTTCCTGCGCGAGCGGAGCCGCGACCCCCGCTTCCGCCTGATCCCCTACGACACCTGCCGCATCGTCAACGCGCTGGCGGCTTTCGCCACCGTGCTCGGCCTGATCATGCTGGTCCTCGATCCTCAGCTGAAGGCCTGGCAGAGCTCGATCCCGAAGGCCCTGATGCCGGCCTTCCGGCTCTTTAACGAAATCGGGAAGTGCGAGTGGACGCTGATGGGTTGCGCCGCCTTCGTCCTGCTCAGCCTTGTGCGCGATCTTCGCGCGACATGCCCGCGCAAATGCCGCCATCATTGGCTTCGCGCCGCGACGGCGACCTATGTCTTCGTTTCGGTCGCGTTCGCGGGTGTCGTCGCGGCTGCGCTGAAATATGCGATCGGCCGCGCTCGACCGAGCGAGTTCGCCGACGTCGGCTCGCTATCCTTCAACTTCCTATCCTCGAATGCGAGCTGGGCGAGCTTCCCGTCCGGCCACTCGACCTCGATCATGGCCTTCGCCGTCGCGGTCGCGCTGCTGATGCCGCGCCTGCGCGTCGCCTGCATCACCGCTGGTTTCTGGATCGCCTTCGCGCGGCTGGCGACCGGAGCGCACTATCCCTCGGACGTCGTCGCCGGCTGTGCGCTCGGTGCTCTGGTGTCGTGGCTGCTGGCGCGCAAGCTCGCGCGTCACCGGCTGGTCTTCCGGTTCGACAATCAGGGTTCGCTGGTCGCGGCGAAGCTCGGAAAGTCGTTTGCGGGCGAACTTCTCAGTACCGCGCCAGCATCTCCCGCACGGTCTCGACGAGCTTCGCTTCCGGCACGGTGACCTGTCCCGCGCGGGCCTCGGTCCACGCAGCGCGGTCCTCGATCTTCTTCGACATCTCCTTGCCGAGAACGAGGTCCTTCACGGTCACCTCGCCGGCTTCCTTCTCGTTCGAGCCCTGGATGACGGCGACCGGCGACCGGCGGCGGTCGGCATATTTCATCTGGGCGTTCATGCCCGAAGAGCCGAGATAGATTTCGGCCGGGATGCCGGCCTCGCGGAGAGAGCGGGCCAGCGCGAGGTAGTCGCCGGTGCGCTCTTTGTCCATGACCAGAACGACGACTGGGCCTGCCGGCTCCGCCGCGCCCTTGCCGAGGGCCTGGAGCGCGGCCTGCAGCCGCGAGACGCCGATCGAGAAGCCGGTCGCCGGAGCGGGCTCGCCACGGAAGCGCGCGACAAGGCCGTCATAGCGCCCGCCGCCGCCAACCGAACCGAAGCGGATCGGCTTGCCGTCCTCGTCCTTCACCTCGAAGGTCAGCTCGGCCTCGTAGACCGGGCCGGTGTAGTATTCGAGGCCGCGCACCACGGAGGGATCGATGCGAATGCGATCGGCATAGCCCGACGACTCCACGATCGCTGCGATCTCCGCGAGTTCGCGCACGCCTTCGAGACCGAGTTCGGAATTGCCGACGGCCGCCTCGAAGTTCACGAGCGTCGTATTCGACGAGCCGACGCCGTGATCGAGCCAGCCCGTGAACTTGATCACGCGGTCGATCGAGGCGAGATCGAGGTCCGCGCCCTTGGTGAAGTCGCCACTTTCGTCGAGACGACCCTTGCCGAGCAGCTTCGCGATTTCCTCGACCGGGAACTTGTCCAGTTTGTCGATGGCGCGCAGCACGGTCAGGCGGCGTCCGGCACCCTCGTCGCCGCCGAGGCCGATGGCCTCCATGACACCGTCGAGCACCTTTCGATTATTGACCTTAATCGCGTAGCTGCCGCGCGGTATGCCCAGCGCTTCGAGCGTATCGGCGGCCATCATGCACATCTCGGCATCGGCCATCACGGAGCCTGAACCGACCGTGTCCGCGTCGAACTGCAAAAACTGCCGGAAGCGGCCGGGGCCGGGCTTCTCGTTTCGGAACACCGGGCCGAACCGATAGCTTCGGAACGGCTTCGGCACGCGGTCCCAGTTCTCGGCCACGTAGCGGGCCAGCGGTGCCGTCAGGTCGTACCGGAGCGACAGCCATTGCTCGTCGTCGTCCTGGAACGAGAACACGCCCTCGTTCGGACGGTCGAGATCGGGCAGGAATTTGCCGAGCGCGTCGGTGTATTCGATGAACGGCGTTTCGAGCGCCTCGAAGCCCCAGAGCTCATAGGTCTGGCGGATGGTCTCGACCATCTGGCGCGTGGCGGCGAGTTCGGCGGGGCCGCGGTCTCCGAAGCCGCGCGCGAGGCGGGCCTTCAGGCGGTCGGATTTGTTGTCTGACATGGTGGCGGCTGGTTAGCGTGAGGACGGGGCAGGGGCAAGGGGCTCCCGTGTCCCGGGCCGCTTCGCGCCCCGGACACGCGCTTGGCCACGTAGGACAAGCCGGAGGACGACGGCTGATCGATAACTCCGCCCTTCGACCCACTTTCCCTGCGGGGCCGATGGGTCTAAACCCTCCGCCCAACCCGAGAAGAACCAACGAAAACGCCGCGTCCGCACGGCGCAGAGACCATTCGATGACCGACATCTCCCTCGCACCGTCGCGCGCGCTGATGGGCCGCGACTACCGCACGCTGGCCCTCGCGGCTCTCGGCGGCGCGCTCGAATTCTACGACTTCATCATCTTCGTCTTCTTCGTCGCGGTGCTGGGCAATCTGTTCTTCCCGCCGGACGTGCCGGACTGGGTTCGCCAGTTCCAGACCTTCGGCATCTTCGCCGCCGGCTATCTCGCCCGTCCTCTCGGCGGCATCATCATGGCGCATTTCGGCGACCTGTTCGGCCGCAAGCGCATGTTCACGCTGTCGATCTTCCTGATGGCGCTGTCGACGCTCGGCATCGGCTTCCTGCCGACCTATGCCTCGATCGGCATCGCGGCGCCGATCCTTCTCCTGCTGTTCCGCATCCTACAGGGCGCGGCCATCGGTGGCGAAGTGCCCGGCGCCTGGACCTTCGTCTCCGAGCATGTGCCGGAGCGCCATGTCGGCTATGCCTGCGGAACGCTGACCTGCGGTCTGACGGCGGGCATCCTGCTCGGCTCGCTGGTCGCGACGGCACTCAACACCGCCTATACCTCGGCCGACATCCACGATTTCGCCTGGCGCATCCCGTTCCTGCTTGGCGGCCTGTTCGGCTTGGTCGCGGTCTATCTCCGCCGCTGGCTGGAAGAGACCCCGATCTTCCTCGAAATGAAGCGTGCCAAGGCGCTCTCGTCGGAAGTCCCGCTGAAGGTCGTGGTCCACCGCCATCCGGTCGGCATCGTCGTCTCCATGCTGATGACCTGGCTGCTGTCGGCCGCGATCGTCGTCGTCATCCTGATGACCCCGACCTTCCTGCAGAAGGTCTATGGTTTCGACGCGCTGACCTCGCTCCAGGCGAATTCTATCGCGACTTTCACGCTGTCGATCGGCTGCGTGCTGGCCGGCGCCATCGTCGACCGTGTCGGCGCGGGGCGCTTCTTCCTCGTGGGAACGGTCGCGCTCGCCACCGTCTGCTATGCCTTCTACACGCTGATGTTCACGCGTCCGGACCTGCTGTTCCCGCTTTATGGGCTGGTCGGCCTGCTTGTCGGCACGATCGGCGCGGTTCCCTACGTGATGGTGAAGTCGTTCCCGGCGGCAGTGCGCTTCACCGGCCTGTCCTTCTCCTACAACGTCGCCTACGCGATCTTCGGCGGCCTGACTCCGATGTTCGTGACTTTGATGATGCAGGCCGACAAGCTCGCTCCGGCGCATTACATGCTGGCGATCTGCACGCTTGGTTTTGCGACGGCGGTGTATTTGTGGAGGCGCGGCGTCTGAGCCTTCTCCCCGACGAGGGAGAAGGTCGACTCGCAATCGTGAGATTGCGAGCGGGATGAGGGGGACGTCTCCCCAAGCTCAGAATTCGTGGAGAGGTCCCCCTCACCCCGGAGCGCTACGCGCTCTCGACCCTCTCCCTCGTGGGGGAGAGGGTAAGATTACTCCGCCGCGCTGGTCTGCTGCGCCCAACTCTGGCGCTTGCGGTAAATCGTCGAGGGATTGATCTCCAGCGCTGCGGCGGCTTTCGCGATATTGCCGCCGAACGCCGACAGCGCGTTCTCGATGATCCGCTGTTCCTGCACCCACATCGGCAGGATCTTCCGCTCGTCGCCCGTGACCGGCAGCGAGACCGGGGCCTGGCTGACGATCTTGCCGGACATCATTGGACGGCCGAGAACCGCCGCCGAGATTTCGTCCGGCAGCATGTCGGCGGTGACCTGGCCGCCATCGTTCAGCACCACGACGCGGCGAAGCGCGCTCTCCAGTTCCCGCACGTTTCCGGGCCAGGAATAGGACGCGATCATACGTTCGGCGAGCGGGTCGAAGCCGGTGAAATCCCGCTGCTCCTCACGCGCCAGGCGCGTCAGGAAAGTCCGCGCCAGGATCATCGCGTCCTCGCCGCGCGAGCGCAGCGGCGGCAACTGAACCGGCAGCACATGGAGCCGGTAGAACAGGTCCTCGCGGAAACGCCCCGCCGCGACTTCCGCTTTCGGATCGCGATTGGTCGCGCAGACGAAGCGCACATCGACCTTCTTCGCCTTCGCGCCGCCGACCCGCCGGACCTCGCCAGTCTGCACGAAGCGGAGCAGCTTCGCCTGTAGCGCGAAATCCATCTCGCAGATTTCGTCCAGAAACAGAGTGCCGCCATTCGCGAGTTCGGCCGCGCCGGCATGATCCTCTACGGCGCCGGTGAAGGCGCCGCGAACATGACCGAAGATTTCGCTCTCGATCAGGTCTTTCGGGATCGCGCCGCAGTTCAGCGCGATGAACGATCCGGAGCGGCCCGAACGATTATGGACGGCCTGCGCCGCGAGTTCCTTGCCGGTGCCGCTCTCGCCGGTGACGAAGACGGGCGCCTTCGAACCCGCCACACGATCGATCTGCGCGAACACCTGGCGCATCGCCGAGGACGAGCCGATGAAGCCGTCGAAGCCCGCCGGAGCGGCAGGGCATGGTTCGGCGATGATAGGCTTCTCGTTCATCCGCGCGAGAAGGCGCTGGGTGAGGACGCGCGGCGCGAACGGCCGCATCAGGAAATCGTCGGAGCCGCGCCGCATCGCATCGACCGCGAGCGTCATCGAGCCCATTCCGGTCGAGACCATCGGCCCCCGCACCAGCGGGCGCAGACGCTCGAGCGCATCGGTCGCCAGATCGAGACCGACGACCACGGCCGAGAATGTCGAGCCGCGAAGACGCGCTTCAGCGGTTGCGATCGTATCGGTGATCTCGACTTCGGAATTGACGATCTCGGCTGCGAGGGCGGCCGCGATAGGACGTGCGACGGCCGGATCACGCTCGGCGACCAGAATCCGTCTCCGCGCCGACCCGAATGGTCCCGCAGCAAAGCCCATCCAGAACTCCCGCATCCGGCCACACGGCCGCAAATTCAATCGGGGATGAGCTTGACGACACAGGGTAAATGAAACCTGAACTTTGCCCTCCCAGATTGTGGGCAAGTGATGGCAGAGCATTGGCGGGAAAGGCGCGAATCTGTGCATAGTCGGTCAATTCACGCTTGACGGGCTGATGCTGAGAACCGGGCCGCTCTTTATCGCATTTTGCATGGCGGCAATCGCGGCGTCGCTGGCGGCTATCCTCATTTTAGGATTGGGAATTTCGGTGCCGTTCGGCGTCGCGGGCGGGCTCGCCGGTTTGGGCGTGGTCGCGCTTGTCGTGCGCATCCTCACGGGATCGCAGAAGAACGCGCCGCTCCGCCTCTTCGACGTCGAGGAGCGGGTCAGCACTTTGTCCGCTCGCCTTCACATGATCGATCAGCGCTTCGCCCGGCTCGAGCAGATCCTGCCGGAGGCGCTGAAGCGCAACAATCAGGGGCTGGAGCGGGAAGTCTCCGATCTCGGAAATCTCGTCCGAGCCCTCGCCGAACAGGTCGAATTGCACGAGCAGCTATGGGCCGATGCGACGACCCATGCCGCTGCTCCGCCGCCGGCGCTCGCGCGCGAACCGATGCGCCATGAACCGGTCCCGCGTGTGGAGATCCATGCGCCCGTGATCTCGACACCGGCTCCCGCTCCGCAGGCCAGTGTCGCCCGCGCGCCGCTGCCGGAATTCCGCCCGGTCAATCAGGACGTCGGCCGCAAGGTCCGCAAGGCGATCGAAGGCGAGGGGATCGAGCTTCATCTCAGCCCGATCGCGATGCTGCCGCAGCGCCGTGTGATTCACTACGACACCCTGCCGTATCTGCGAGACGCCGACGGTACTTTGATCGGCCCGGCAGATTTCGTGCCCGACACGCGCGCGACCGGGCTGCTGCCAATGCTCGACACCTTCGTGCTCGACCGCAGCCTCCGGGTCGCCCGGCGGCTGAAGGCGCGCGAACGCGAACTGACATTGTTCGTCAATCTCGCAGCCGAGACGTTCCGTGGCGATGTCTTCGCGACCGAAATCGCACGCCGCCTCGACGCCAATGCAGATCTCTCGTCCCATCTGATGCTCGGCTTCTCGCAGGAGGCCCTGCATAGCTTCGGTGGCGTCGAGGCCGAGATGCTGGCGACTTTGTCGGAGAAGGGTTTCCGCTTCGTCTTGACCGGCGTGACGAACCTTTCGCTGGACGCGAAGGCGCTCAACGAATTCGGCATTCGCGTGGTTCGTATCGCGGCCGATCTCCTGATCGACGAAGACGCCGCCGCCGAGTCCTCCATCCATCCGGCCGACTTGCCGAATGTCTGCCGCCGCAACAACATCCTGGTCATCGCCGACAATGTCGACACCGAGCAGAAGGTGGCCGACCTGCTCGACATCGACGTGCGTGCCGCCCAGGGCACCGTCTTCGGCACGCCGCGTCCGGTGCGTCCGGAGGTCTTCGCCGACGGTGAGGCTCTGGCCAGCGCCAGGACTCCTGCCTTCACGACGCCGGCTGCGCGTCCCGGCGTGCAGCCGCATCAGCCTTTCCGTTCGATCGTGCGGCGCGTCTGATCGCTTGATTTCGGCGTCACGGTAGGCCACCTCCGGGGCCATGACCGAAACCATTCTCCTGCCGCCCGGCTCCGGCCTCGCTACTCTCGCCGATCGCTACGACGTCATCTTCTCGGATGTGTGGGGCGTGCTCCATAACGGCGTGCATGCCTGGCCGACGGCGTCCGAGGCGCTGACCCGCTATCGCGAAGCGGGCGGCACCGTCGTTCTCGTCTCGAACGCGCCACGCCCGAGCCCCGACGTCATTCCGCAGCTCGCCGGATACGGCGTCTCGCGCTCGGCATGGGACGGAATCGTGACGTCCGGCGATGTGACCCGGATGGAGATCGAGAGGCGAGGCGTCAGGCGCCTCCACCACGTCGGTCCTCCGCGCGACGTGCCGATGTTCGATGGCTTCGAATTGGTCGGTCCGGCGGACGCGGAAGTCACGGTCGTGACCGGCCTCGACGACGACGATGTCGAGACACCGGACGATTATCGCGGCCGGATGAAGGAACTGCTGGATCATTCGGTCGAGATGATCTGCGCCAATCCCGACCGCGTCGTGGAGCGGGGCAGCAAGCTGATCTGGTGCGCGGGCGCGATTGCCGACGTCTACGAGGAGATCGGCGGCCGGGTGATGCACATCGGCAAGCCGTTCCCGATCATTTATGAGCAGGCGATGCGCATCGCCGCCGAACTGCGCGGCAAGACCACGCCGAAGAATCGCATCCTGATGATCGGCGACAGCATGATCACCGATGTCGCGGGGGCGAACATGTTCGGGATCGACTGCCTGTTCATGACCGGCGGCATCCACGCCGAAAAGATCGGCCATCCGCCGCGTCATGACGACTTCCACGAGATCCTTACGCCTGCCGATCCGAAGCCGGTCGGCTGGTCGCACCGCCTGGCCTGGGAGCTTTAGTCGAACAGGTCGTCCTGCTTCGAGGCGAGGCGCGGCTCGGGCTTCTGCGCGGCGGGCTTGGCGCGCGGTGGCGCGGGCTGCGGCGCCGCATCGTTTCCAGCCGTGGCCGCGACTTCACCATCCTTGAATTTCAGTGTCAGCGCGTCGCCGGGAGCGACCGCACCCGCCGAGCGAATGGGCTGGTTCGACTGGTCGAGTACCAATGCGAACCCGCGATCGAGCACGCCTTGGTATGAATAGGCGCGAAGCAGGCCGAATGCGTTGTCGAGTCGTCGCTGCGCATCGCCGATGAGGCGCTGCGGAAGGGCAGGCTTCAGCCGGTCGGCGGGGACCGCGTAGTGCTTGCGCGCATCGGCGATGTTGCGCTTCGGCAGGTTAGGAACCAGGCGATTGGCCGACACATCGAAGCGGCGATGCCAGGTTCGCGTGTTCGTGCGGAGCGCCCGGTTCTTGCGGTCCGCAAGAGTCTCCACACGTTCGCCGCAGCGATCCAGCCGAGCGGTCAGCACGCCTTTCTGAAGCCGTGCGGCGACATTCGAGAACGCAATGCGCTTCGTCCTCTCATGCGCGACGAGCGCCGGTCCGAGACGAGACGACAGCGCATCGAGCTTCTGGCGCGGCCCCGCGAGGAGTGCCTCCGGCGTCGCGAGCGCGCGGGCGGCAGACCGAAGTTCGGTTCGGCGCCCTTGGACGAAGCGGCCAAGGCCACCGATCAGCCGGGCGCCGCAGGTCCCGACATTCGCGAGGAGTTCGGTACGTACCGGCACCGCCATCTCGGCCGAAGCAGTGGGCGTCGGCGCGCGCCGGTCGGCGGCGTGGTCGATGAGCGTCGTGTCAGTCTCGTGGCCGACGGCGGAGATCAGCGGGATTGCGCTTTCGGCCGCCGCCCGAACGACGATCTCCTCATTGAAGCTCCAGAGATCTTCGAGGCTGCCGCCGCCGCGCGCAACGATCAGCACGTCCGGGCGCGGGATCGGCCCGTCCTTCGGCAGCGCATTGAAGCCGCGAATGCCTGCCGCGACCTCCGCTGCGCTGGTATCGCCCTGGACGCGCACCGGCCAGACGAGAACGCGGCGCGGAAAGCGGTCGGAGAGGCGGTGGAGGATGTCGCGGATGACCGCGCCGGTCGGAGAGGTGACGACGCCGACGACCTCCGGCAGGAACGGGATCGGCCGTTTGCGGCTGGCATCGAACAGGCCTTCGGCCGCCAGTTTCTTTCGCCGCTCTTCCAGCAACGCCATCAGAGCGCCAACGCCGGCCGGAGCCAGGCTCTCGATGACGATCTGGTAGGAGGACTTGCCCGCGAAAGTCGTGATCTTGCCGGTGGCGACGACCTCCATGCCCTCTTCGGGCTTGAACTTCAGCCGCGAGAAATTGCTCTTCCAGACGACTGCGTCGAGGCGAGCGTTTTCGTCCTTCAGGCAAAAATAAGCGTGGCCGGAGGAGTGCGGGCCGCGATATCCGGAGATTTCGCCGCGCACGCGCACATAGCCGAACGCATCCTCGACGGTGCGCTTCAGGTTGGCGGAGAGTTCGGAGACCGTGATCTCCGGGGCGTTGGAGGGAGCCGAATCCGTATTGGACATGAGGGATTTTATACGCGGCCGGGGGCGGATGACAGTAGCAGCATCTGCTGCATCCTGATCGACTTGACGCGATTAGGTCAACCGTCCTAAAGTTCAAAATAGGACGACTGCCCTAGAGTTGCGATATCGTGAGCAGCAAAACGACACGCGAACACATCGTGGAGGCCGCCGATCGGCTCTTCTACGAGCAAGGTTATGAGCATACGTCGTTCGCGGACATTGCCGGCGCCGTGAAGATTTCACGCGGCAATTTCTACTATCACTTCAGGACCAAGGACGAGATTCTCGATGCGGTCATTGAGCTCCGTCTGGCCAATACCCGCAGCATGCTCGACCAGTGGGAGGCGGGGGGTGCCCATCCTACCGATCGCATCCGTGGCTTCATCAATATCCTGATCCAGAACCGAACGAAGATCATGCGGCATGGCTGCCCGGTCGGCACGCTGTGCAACGAGCTTGCGAAGCTCGACCACGTCGCGCAGGGCGCGGCGAGCCGGATCTTCAACCTGTTCCGCGACTGGTTATGCCGCCAGTTCGAACAGCTCGGCCGCGCGGCGGAAGCCGATGCGCTGGCGCTGCATCTCCTCGCCCGCAGCCAGGGCGTCGCCAGTCTGGCCAACGCTTTCCGGGACGAGGACTTCATCCGGCGGGAGGTTGAGCAGATGTACGACTGGTTGGATGCACAGCAATCGGCAAGTGGCGGGCATCGTAACAGCGTCTGAGTCGACTGTCAGGGAAAGAGCCGATGTTTGTCGTATCGCTGAGATTTTCCTCCAATAAGGCGCAGGCGCCGCAGTTCATGGACGGGCACATTGCCTGGCTGAAACGCGGTTTCGACGATGGTGTGTTCCTCCTTGCCGGAAGCCTCAAGCCCGACTTGGGCGGCGCGATCCTCGCCCACAACACATCACGGTCCGATCTTCAGACCCGCATGGACGAGGATCCCTTCGTCGCCGAGAATGTGGTGAGCTCCGAAATCCTCGAGATCGCGCCGAACCGGACCGATGAACGATTGGCCTTTCTGCGGGCCTGATCCATGAGCGCGACGATCCCCGGCCCGGACGGCAGGCCCCGCTGCCGCTGGTGCGCCGCCGCACCAGAGTTCTTCGTCTATCATGACACCGAATGGGGCTTTCCGGTCGATGACGATCACCGTCTGTTCGAGAAGCTCTGCCTGGAAGGTTTCCAGTCGGGCCTGAGCTGGCGCACCATCCTCGCCAAGCGCGCGAATTTCCGCGCCGCTTTCCATGATTTCGATTTCGTGCGGATCGCGCGCTTCACCGAGAGGGATGTCGGGCACCTGCTGCGCGACGAGGGCATCGTTCGGCATCGCGGCAAAATCGAAGCCGTCCTCAACAACGCAAAACGGGCGCAGGACCTTGTAAAAGAGGAAGGCTCGCTGGCCGCCTATATCTGGCGTTACGAGCCGGCCGCCGTAGAACTGGTGAAGCCGCAGACTGCTTCGATCTCACCGGCGTCGATTGCCCTGTCGAAGGACCTCAAGAAGCGCGGCTGGAAATTCGTCGGCCCAACCACCGTCCATGCCTTCATGCAGGCTATGGGTCTCATTAACGACCACGCCGAAAACCGCGCGATTCGGGTAGAGGCCGAACGCGCCCGGGCAAGTTTCTGGCGGCCGGTGCAGGTGGGCATTGGGTAGATAGGGAAACATTGTCCGCGAAGGCGAGGACGGGGAAAATGCATCGCCTCAGTTTGCGTGGCAGCGCGCGGCGGCTATGAGAGATGCCCATGAAGGTCCTTCTCATTGGCTCGGGCGGTCGCGAGCACGCTCTTGCATGGAAACTCGCCCAGAGCCCCAGGCTGACCAGGCTCTATGCCGCGCCGGGCAATCCGGGCGTGGCTCAGCATGCCGAACTGGTTTCCGTCGATGTCACGGACCACGAGGCGGTCATCCGCTTCTGCCTCGACAAAGAGGTCGACCTCGTCGTCGTCGGCCCGGAAGTGCCGCTGGTCGCGGGCCTAGTCGACGATCTGGAGGCCGCCCGCATCCCGGCTTTCGGCCCGCGCAAGGCTGCCGCGCAGCTCGAAGGCTCGAAGGCCTACACCAAGGAACTCTGCGCCACCTACGACATCCCGACCGCGCGGCATCGCAGCTTCGTCGAGCCGGCGGGCGCTAAGCATTACATCCGCCAGCAGGGCGCGCCGATCGTCGTCAAAGCCGACGGTCTCGCCGCCGGCAAGGGCGTCGTCGTCGCGATGACGCTCGAAGAGGCGCTCGCCGCCGTCGACATGATGTTCGAGGGCGGGCTCGGCGCGGCCGGCGAGAGCATTGTCATCGAGGAATTCATGACCGGCGAGGAGGTCAGCTATTTCTGCCTCGTCGACGGCGACAAGGTGCTGCCCTTCGGCAGCGCGCAGGATCACAAGCGCGCCTTCGACGGCGACGAGGGGCCGAACACCGGCGGCATGGGCGCCTATTCGCCCGCGCCGATCTTCACGCCCGAACTGGAAAAGCGCGCGCTGGACGAGATCGTCCGCCCGACGGCGAAGGCGATGAAGACGCTCGGCAACCCGTTCCGGGGCATCCTCTATGCCGGGCTGATGATGACGCCGGAGGGACCGAAGCTCGTCGAGTACAATGTCCGTTTCGGCGATCCGGAATGCCAGGTGCTGATGACGCGCCTCAAAGGCGATCTTCTGGAAATCCTGTCGGCCGCCGTCAACGGCTCGCTCAACAGGATCAAGGCGGAATGGGCGTCGGAACCCGCGATCACCGTGGTGATGGCGACAAAGGGCTATCCGGGCGATGTGTCGAAGGGCTCGGAAATCCAAGACCTCGACAAGGCTGGGAGCGTCGACGGCGTGACGGTCTTCCAGGCGGGCACGCGAGAGAAAAACGGCGTGCTCCAGGCGGCAGGCGGACGCGTGCTCAACGTCACCGCGACCGGACCGGACTTCATCACCGCGCGTGAACGCGCCTATGAGGCGGTCGATCTGATCGACTGGCCGGAAGGCTTCTGCCGCCGCGACATCGGCTGGAGGGCGCTAAAGTCCGGTACGCAAGGCTGAACCGGTTGACGACACACCGGTAGAAGCACGCATAATTGCGGATCGTCGGTGTTCCCAAACGCCGGCCGTCTGCGAGATTTGATGGACCACGGCTCGGCGCTTCCTTTCGAAATCATCATTTTTCTCGCGGCTGCAGTCGTCGCGCCGCCTCTGTTCAACAGGCTCGGCCTCGGCGCCATCGTCGGCTATCTCGTCGCCGGCATTTTTATCGGTCCCAGCGGCCTTGCGATTTTCAAGGACGCCGAAGGGACGCTCCGCATCGCCGAACTCGGCGTTGTCCTGCTTCTCTTCCTGATCGGCCTCGAACTCGAACTGTCGCGGCTTCTCGACATGAGGCGCGACATCGTCGGCCTCGGTGTCGCGCAGCTTCTCGTGACGACGGGCGGGCTGTCGCTTGCGGCCTATCTGACGGGGTTCAGTCCGGGCGCGGCGCTCGCGGTCGGCTTCGCGCTGTCGCTGTCGTCGACCGCCGTCGCCACCCGCATCCTCGACGAGCGCGGCCATCTCACGCGTGCCTATGGCCAACGCACCTTCTCCGTCCTGCTGGCGCAGGACCTTGCCATCGTCCCGGCCTTCGCGCTGATCCCGGCGCTCGCGACCGGCGAGAATTTTGCCGACCCGTCCTCGATCATCATCAAGGTCGCCGCGGCATTGTTCATGCTGTCGGCGATCGTCGTCGCCGGCCGGTTCCTGATCGACCCGATCCTGCGCTTCATCGCCCGCAATGGCGGCCACGAGGTCATGATCGCCGCCGCACTGCTGCTCGTCTTCGGCGCGGCGATCGGTTCGGAAGCCGTAGGTCTCTCGATGGCGCTCGGCGCATTCCTCGCCGGCCTGCTGCTCGCCGAATCGAGCTATCGCCACGAGCTTGAGATCAACGTCGCGCCGTTCCGCAGTCTGCTGCTGGCGCTGTTCTTCATGGGCGTCGGCATGAGCCTGAACATCCATGTCGTCGCCGGCGCCTGGCCCTATCTAGGCATTTCTCTTGTCGTTCTCATCGCGATCAAGATGGCTGTCGCCGGCGCGGTCGTGCGGATGGCCGGCTCGTCCAATCCGGATGCGCTGCGCGTCGCCTCGCTCCTCGCCCCGGCCTCCGAATTCGCCTTCGTCCTGATCCCGCTCGTCGTCGCGACACGCCTGATCCATTCCGATGTCGGCCAGCTCGTCGTCGCGCTCGGCGTTCTGTCGATGATCGTCGGCCCGCCGTTGATCGCGGGCGTCGAACGGCTTGCCCGCAGCCTGCCGCGGCCGGACCAGCATGCAGGCATCGATCATGCGACCGACCTCGACGGCACCGGCCGTACCGCCCTCGTCATCGGCTTCGGCCGCTTCGGCCAGATGGCGGCGCAGTTCCTGCTGACCGAGGGGATCGAGACCACGCTCATAGATCGCGATTCCGACGGCATCCGCACGGCGGCCCGGTTTGGCTTCAAGGTCTATTACGGTGACGGCACGCGCGTGGACGTACTCAGGGCGGCGGGTGCCGCCGAGGCGCGGGTGATCCTCGTCTGCATCGAGAACCCGAACCTCTCGCTGAAGGTCGTCGACCTGGTGAAGCAGCATTTCCCGTTGGCGAAGGTGCTCGTCCGCTCCTTCGACCGGGCGCATTCGTTGGCGCTGATGGAAAAGAACATCGAGTTCGAGATCCGCGAGACATTCGAGAGCTCGATGAAGTTCGGCCACGCAACACTGCGCGCGCTCGGCTTCCCGGAGGATCGCGTCGCCGCCGTCGAGATCGATGTGAGGCGCCGCGACATCGCGCGGTTGGAACTGCAGCGCGCTCAGGGCGTCGATGCCGGAGCCGATCTGCTTCATCAGACGGAATTGCAGTCCGAGCCATTGCTCGAGGCGGAACACGAGGCGATCGCGCTCAATTCGGAAGCCGCGCAGGCGATCGAGGAACTTGCGAAAAAGGCGGGCTAGAGGCCCGCCTTTTTAGGAAATTCAATGAGCTCTCAGAGCTTCAATGGATGAGCTCGGAGGCTTGCCGTTCAGCCGCGCGGACATGGCGCGTCGCGACGCGGCGTTCGACCGCGAGCACGGAGAGCCGGCGCGTGGGATCTCGCCAGAACGGTTCGGCGAAGGCGGAATTCAGGTCTTCCTGGCGCAGGCCGATATCGGAGAGCATACGCTCGTCGAAACCGGACAGGGCTTTTCCCGCCTGATAGCGGTTGTAGAGTGCGACGACCACCGCGCGTGCGATGAGGAAGAGATCGCGCAGGAAGGATGAGGTCGGACCTGCGGAGACCCCAGACTGCGAGTAAACTTCGTGTGCCATGGTGTACTCCTTTCCGTGGCTTCTGCCTGTTTTCGTGGGGAGCCGTTCCAACCGCCACCCGATTTGGCCGGTGCTCTCCCACACCACCTAGATGCTCCTCCACCATTGATAAGTGAAACGAATAGTTTTAATGCTATCCATCAGCATTCATGATGGAGATGGCGATGAGCGCTCTTCTTGATGTCGACCAGCTGAAAACCTTTGTCGCGATTGCAGATACGGGCTCTTTCACCCGCGCGGCGGACATCGTTTTCAAGACGCAGTCCGCGGTTTCGATGCAGATGAAGCGGTTGGAGGAGCGGATCGGTAAGCCGCTCTTTTCCCGCGACGGACGGCAGAGCAGGCTGACCGAAGACGGCGAAAGGCTGCTCGAATATGCCCGCCGCATCGTCAAACTCTCGGGAGAGGCGATAAGCGCGCTGACGGACGCCGATCTTTCCGGCCATGTCCGCCTCGGCGTGCCGGACGATTATGCCGATCGTTTCCTGCCGGAGATCCTCGCCCGCTTCTCCCGCTCCAACCCGCGAGCGGAAGTCACCGTGGTCTGCGAGCCCTCGCTGACGCTGATTGACCGCATCACCACCGGCGCGCTCGATCTTGCCATCATCACCCATACCGGCATCGTCGCCGACGCTCAGCCGATCCGGCAGGAGCAGCTATACTGGGTGACCTCCCAGCGCGGTTGCGCGCATGAGGAGACGCCGGTGCCGCTGGCGCTGGGTACCGTCTGCGCCTGGCGCAATCTCGCGATCGAGCGCCTCGACGGACAGCAGCGTCCCCATCGCGTTCTTTATGCCAGCCAGAATTCTACCGCGCTGTGCGCCGCGGTGCTCGCCGGTCTCGCCGTATCGGTATCGGCTGAATCCTCGCTCCGGCCCGGAATGCGCGTGCTCGGTGCGGCGGACGGCTATCCGCCGCTGCCGCCGATCAAGATCGCGCTGCTGCGCTCGCAGCACGACACCAGCCCGGTGCGCGAGGCGCTGGCCGACCATATCGTCGACAGCCTCGATAACCTGTCCGAAACGGTGATGGCCGCGGAATAGTCAGCTCTTCCGCCAGAGCACCAGTACATTGCCGATGGCGACGGCCGCGATGCCGGCGAACGACCAGGCGGTCCATTGATAGCCCTCGAGCAGGGCCGAGATCATCAGCGCGAAGACCGGGAACAGAACGGTCAGATAGCCCGCGCGCGCGGGTCCTATCCGTCTCAGCAGCGACAGATAGGACATGAAGGCGATGACGGACGAGATCAGAGCCAGATAGACCAGCGAGCCGAGATAGGCGGGCGTCCATTCGATATCGAACGGGATGCCGCGCAGCCATGAGGTGAGGGCGAGCCCCGCCGCGCCGTAGATCATGCCCCATGCGGTCGCGGAGGCGAGGGGGATGCCGCGCGCCTGAACCCGCGTCGAGACGAAATTACCGGTGCAGAAGACGAGCGTGCCGAGCGCCGCGAGGACGAGGCCGGTCCCATGGCCGATGCCATGGGCGAGAAACTCCGGCGCGAAGAGGGTCGCGACGCCGAGCACGCCTATCATCGAGCCGAGAGCGACCGTCCATGCCACCGGCCGGCGCATCACCACCGACTGCATGATCACGTTTCCGGGCGCCGCCAGCGCGAAGACGACCGATAGCATGCCGGACACGAGCGACAGGCCAGCATGATAGAACAGCGCGAAGTTCGTAGAGAAGAGAGTCGCGCCGAGCACCGCGAAGATCAGGTGATCGCGAGCCGAGAAGCCCCGGAGGCGCTCGCCGGTGACGAGGCACCAGCCGACCATGAATAGGCCGGCCACGACGAAGCGCCAGACGATCGAAATCTCGGGTGCGACCTCGCCCAGTTGCCAGTGCAGGGCGATCCAGCTCGTGCTCCAGGCGAAGAGGACGAGAAATGCAAGTCCCCACTCAGCGCGGCCAAAATCGGACCGGCTCAACTCCGCGGAAACGCTGTCCGAACTCATGCGCCATTTGCCGCCGAAGGCGGCAACAAGGCAAACGAGTGTTCGTGATCGAGACTATTCACCGATGTGATGGGTGAAATCTCAGTAGGCTTCCTCGAAGAAGATTGGGTCGATCGAACGCGCCCAGGGGCCGCGCCAGCGCGCCAGCATGTCCTCGGCGTTGGTGCGGCCGCCCTCGACGACCTGGTCGAGCGCCGAGATGAAGATCGACTCGTCGTCCCCCAATCCATTCTCGTTCTTCCGCGCGGCGAGGCCGGCACGGGACAGTTCGAGCACGTCCCTGGCGACTTCACGGACGCTGCGATTGCGGATGCGGGCGGACAGGCCGAGCTTCGGCACGTCGCGGCGTAGCGTCTCGCGTTCCTCGGTCGTCCAGTCCTTCACGAGGTCCCAGGCGCCATCGAGGCTCGCCTGATCGTAGAGCAGGCCGACCCAGAGCGCCGACAGCGAACAGATCTTGCTGGTCCGGCCGACATCGGCGCCACGCATTTCGAGGTAACGCTTGGCGCGGACCTCGGGGAAGATCGTCGTCAGATGGTTCGCCCAGTCGGACAATGTGGCGCGCTCGCCCGGCAGCTGTTCAAGCTTGCCGGCGAGAAGATCGCGAAACGAGGCGCCGGTGACGTCGTGGTAGTGGTCGCCGCGCTTGACGAAATACATCGGCACGTCGAGCGCGTAGTCGACATAGGCCTCATAGCCCATGCCATCCTCGAATGCCCAGGGCAGCATTCCGGTGCGGTCGGCATCGGTATCGAGCCAAATCTGCGAGCGCATCGACAACAGGCCGTTCGGCTTGCCGTCGGTGAAGGGCGAATTGGCGAAGAGGGCTGTCGCGATGGGTTGCAGCGCCACGCTGGTGCGGAGCTTCTGCACCATGTCCGCTTCCGAGGCGAAATCGAGGTTCACCTGCACCGTCGCGGTGCGGAACATCATGTCGAGCCCCATCGAGCCGACCTTCGGCATATAGCCGGCCATGATCTCGTAGCGGCGCTTGGGCATGACCGGCGTCTCGGCGCGAGTCCATTTCGGGCTCATGCCGACCGACAGGAAGCCGATGCCGAGCGGCTCGGCGACTTCGCGGACCTGCGCCAGGTGGGCGTGAAGCTCGCGGCAGGTTCCGTGCAGCGTCTTGAGCGGCGCGCCGGAGAGCTCGAACTGGCCGCCGGGTTCCAGAGAGATCGCGCCGCCGCCGGTCACATCGAGAAGGCCGATGATGTGGCCGTTCTCCATAATCGGCTCCCAGCCCAGCAGTTCGCGCATGCCCTCGAGGAGCGCGCGGATGCCTCGGTCGCCCTCGTAGGGGACCGGGGTATTCTCGCCTTTGCGGAAGGGGACTTTTTCGTGCTCGGTGCCGATGCGGAAATCGGCTTCCGGCTTCTCGCCCGCCTCGAACCACGCGACGAGCTCGTCGCGTGATTCGATGGGCGTCATATCGATCTGGTCGCGGGCCATAAGGTCTTTCGCGCAGGTTGGGGCGAGAGACCTATGCGTTCGCGGCGATCACGTCCAGAGGGCCTCAGGCGATGCCCGACTGGATGACCACGACCTCGGTGCCGATCGGCACGCGGTTGTAGAGGTCGATGATGTCCTGGTTCAGCATGCGGATGCAGCCCGAGGACATAGCCTTGCCGATCGAGTTCGGCTGTGTCGTGCCGTGGATGCGGAAGTAGGTGTCCTTGCCGTTCTGGGCGAGGTACAGCGCGCGCGGACCGAGCGGGTTGCCGATGCCGCCCGGCATGCCTTCGGGCCACTTCGCTGCTTCTGGATCGCGCAGCTGCATCTCCTTCGGCGGATGCCATTTCGGCCATTCCTGCTTGCGGTCGATGATCGCCCGGCCGTTCCAGGCGAAGCCCTCGCGGCCGACACCGACGCCATAGCGCCTGGCCGTCCCGTTATCCTGCACGAGGTACAGGAATTTGTTGGCCGTATCGACCACGATGGTGCCCGGCTTCTCCCGGGTCGGGTTCGAAACTTCCTGCCGAAGGAAGCGCGGATCCAGGTTCTTCGTGTTGATGGCGGCGATGGGGAAAGGTTCCGTCGTGATCGCGCCGTAGCCGTTCACGACCGGCGTGGACCCGGTCACCGCGGTCGCGATCTTGGTGCTGGCCGTGCCCGAAGCGGTCGGCGAACCGCCGGCGGTCTGGCAGGCGGCAAGGAAGAGCGGCAGGCCGGCAACGAATGCGCGGCGGCTCAGAGCTCCGAATTCAGGAGTATCGGTCATCGCAGTCAGAACCTTTCGTCGCCGACTCAAACGACGGCGTTTGAGGCTCATGAATACAGTGATGCGGCTGTCTTGAACCAGAGAAAACCCGCTTCTCGGAGTGTAGAATCCGGGTTGTGTTGCCGCGCGGCAACTTAAGCGAAAGTCTAAGTGCTCTCTATAGCAGCCTGTACGAGCGCTAAAGCTGCCACGGCGGCGGTGTCCGCACGCAACACACGCGGGCCGAGAGAAATGCGGATCACGCCGGGCACGCGAAGCAGGTGCTCGCGCTCCTTGTCGTCGAACCCGCCCTCGGGGCCGATGACGACTGCGATTGGCGCACCTTTGGCGGGCCGGAGAGCCGCCATCGGATCGGCTTCCTCCGCCTCTTCGTCGCAGAAGACAAGCCGCCGCTGCGCGTCCCAGTTGCCGAGCAGCTTTTCGAGCGCGATCGGTTCGTCGATCTCGGGCAGGCCGAGAATGCCGCACTGCTCGGCGGCCTCGACGGCATTGGCATGCATACGGTCGAGATTGACCCGTGCAACCTGCGTCCGGCGGGTGATGACCGGGACGAGCCGCGAGGCACCCATCTCGACGGCCTTCTGCATCATGTAGTCCAGCCGCGCGTGCTTCAGCGGCGCGAACAGATACCAGACATCGGTCAAGGGCGTCTGGGCGCGGGTCTGCTCGCGGGCGACGGTCGTCGTGCGTTTCTTCGCGATCTCGACGATCTCGGCCCGCCATTCGCCGTCGCGGCCGTTGAACAGCAGGATAGACTGGCCGGCCGTCAGCCGCAGGACATTGCGGAGATAGTTCGTCCGGTCGTCGTTCAGAACCACTTCGGCGCCGGCCCCCAGTGGCAGGTCCACATGGAGGCGCGGCGCCGAAAAATCATACTTCGCCATCGTGTCGAGGGTCAGCCGCCCGAGACTTTGGTGGCGAACAGCGAGATCGCCCTCTGGTAGTTCGGCGATTTGTTCCAGCCGGCGAGCACCGCGAAATTGGCGGAGCCTTCCTGCCAGCCGCCGCCCTTCTGCCAGCCATAGCCGCGCAGATAATTTGCGGTCGAGGCAAGAACGTCGGCCTGGCTGCGGATCAGGTCCTTCTTGCCGTTGCCGTCGAAATCGACCGCGAACTTCAGATAGGACGAGGGGAGGAACTGGGTCTGGCCGATCTCGCCATGGCCCGCCCCGCGAAGTTCGGCGATAGAAAGGTCGCCGCGATCGACGATCTGCATCACCGCGAGTAGTTCGCGCTGGAAGAGGTCAGGGCGGCGGCAGTCGGATGCGAGCGAGGCAAGGCCATTGACGATTGGCTTGCCGCCGACCACGGCGCCGAAGTCTGTCTCCATCGCCCAGATCGCGACGATAACGGGACCGGGAACGCCGAACTGCGCCTCGATGCGCTTGAAGAGATCGGCATGGGACTTGAGATAGGCCTTCGCCTTGGAGACGCGGCCAGCGGTAACGCGCTTCGCCGCGAACTGCTCGAAGCTGCCCTTGAAGCTCGCGCGCACCTTGTGATCGTAGGCGATGACGGCCGCGTCGTACTTCACGCCGTTCAGCACGCTCAGCCCGCGAGAGCCGACACCCTGCCTGGCGGCATCGGCCTTGAACTGTTCGACGAAGCCCTGGAAGCCGCTCGGCGGCACGCATTGAAGGGCCAGGGCCGGCGCCGCAAAGAGGGACGCAAAGACCAACGCAACCAGATATCGAATGCCGAGCCGCATATGTGCTCTCCTAGGCTGAAACCGCCGCGACGATACGCATTTTCGCGTGTATCGCTAGGGGCGGCGACATCTGTTCACGATCATACTTGCGGTGAACATGCGCCTGAGGCTAATCGGCCCCATGGTCAGCCTGCATGCACAAACCGTCGCCGATGCTCCCGCCGGGAACTGGGTTGATCGCTACGCGCCGGACTGGTTGAAGCCCTTCGCGCGGCTGGCGCGATGGGACCGGCCGATCGGGGCCTGGCTCCTGTTCTGGCCGTGTGCCTGGAGCGCTGGTCTCGCCGCCGTGGCGGCCGGGACCATGCCGAACCCTTGGCACGTCGTCCTGTTCTTCATCGGCGCATTCGCGATGCGCGGGGCTGGCTGCACCTGGAACGACATCGTCGACCGTGACATCGACGCCAAGGTCGCCCGCACCGCGAGCCGGCCGCTGCCGTCGGGCCAGACCACGACAAAAAAAGCGGCCGCATTCCTCGCGCTCCAGCTCGTGGTCGGACTTCTGGTCCTCGTCCAGTTCAACCTGTTCACAATCGTGCTCGGGATGGCGTCGGTCCTGCCGGTCATCACCTATCCGTTCATGAAGCGGATCACTTGGTGGCCGCAGGTCAATCTCGGCATCTGCTTCGGCTGGGGAGCGCTGATGGGCTGGGCGGCGGTATTCGCAGGCCTGGGGCCGGCGCCGCTGCTGCTCTATCTGGCCGCGATGGCCTGGGTGATCGGTTACGACACGATCTATGCGTTGCAGGACATCGAGGACGACGCCCTTGTCGGCGTCCACTCGACCGCGCGCCTGTTCGGCGGACAGGTGAAGTCGTGGCTCTGGGGCTTCTATGCGTCCACGGCCGTTCTGATTGCCGTCGCACTGTTTGCGGCGGAGGCGGGTACGGCGAGCTATCTGGGGCTGGGCGCCTTCGCATTTCATCTAGGACGACAGATCGTGGTTCTGCGCCCGTCCGATCCGAAACAGTGCCTGGCCCTGTTCAAATCGAACAGCCCGGCCGGCTTGATCTTCTTCGCGGGATTGGTGGTGGACGCGGCGATCCGGGCTTTCTGATCAGCCCGGAAAGATTTCGCGTTCGTCCAGATGCACGAACGGCACCATCGGCAGATGGGTCATCCGGCGGCGCGTCAGGAAACGCGGGCGGCGGCCACTCAGCAGCGCATGGCGACGGCGCGGACGCGGGCGATCGACTGTGAGTGCGCCGATACGCTTGTCGGCGGCGACCAGATGTCCGTCCATGCCCTCGATGAGGAGCGGCAGGCCGAGCGTGGTGCCCCAGAGGCGCCATTCGGCGATGACGTCCTCGTCGTCGCTCGCCTCATAGAGCGGGATGTCGAAATCGCGGTCGCGATGGACGAGGCTGACCGCGACGCGGTCGTCTTCCTCGCGCTCGCCCGGAACGATGCGGAGAGCGATACCGCGATAGCTCGTCACCGGAAGCGCCACGTTCATCGCGACCGCACCGAGGCGACGCATCAGGAGAACGCGTTCGCTGTCCAGGGTGACCGAGCGGCGGCCATGATCGGCGGCCGCATCCGCGCAGGTAAAGCGTAGAGGAAGCGCCCTTGGATCCAGTCTTTCGTCGCGAACATTCGCGGCAGTCTGGTTGATCTCTGTCTGATGCCTCACGAAACCCTCTCGAGGAGCCAACTCGTTGCTTGGTGGCCCGTTGTTCGAGAGGATTTTGCTTCTTCCCGGTCGAAAAGCTCTTAAGGGAACTGGTTAAGCGAAACTGACTTAGTTCGTTGGTATAAAATGCTTTTCCAAGCGACTAAGAATAGCTTTACGTTCAGAATGAATGACCTGTGAACGCGGGGCAGGCGCGGCACTTGCCGGATTGGTCCGTGCGGGCTAACTCCCGTCTCTCACCTTCAATTGGAGCTCTCATTGCCGGACGGCCTCACTCGCGACCAGCTCGTCGGATTCCAGACGGCGGTCGGCGCGATCATCCGCGAGGCCGGCGAGATTGCGCTGGGCTACGCCCGCGACGGCGCGAAGCGCTGGGTCAAGGGCGACACCTCTATCGTCACCGAGGCTGATATCCGCGTCGACGGTTTCCTGCGTGAACGGCTGACCGATCTCGACCGCGACATCGGCTGGCTCTCCGAGGAGACGGTCGATACACCCGACCGGCTCGATCGGGACAAAATCTGGATCGTCGATCCGATCGACGGCACGAGAGCCTTCGTCGAGGGTGTTCCCGTCTGGGTCATCTCGATCGCGCTCGTCGAGGCAGGCCGACCGACGCTCGGCATCATCTACAACCCGACCCGCGACGAACTCTTCACCGCCATCGCCAATGACGGCGCCTATCTGAACGGCCATGTCATCCGTGCTTCGGAGAGGCCGTCGCTGACCGGCGCCGAGATCGTCGGCCCTCGTTCAATGATCGAGGACTTGGCAAACGTTGGAATCCAGGTGACCCGTGCCCCTTACGTCTATGCCCTGGCCTATCGCATGGCGAACGTCGCCGCGCACCGCGTCGATGCCGCTGTCGCCTCCACGCGTTCGAAGGATTGGGATATCGCCGCCGCCGACCTAATTCTGCACGAATCCGGCGGGCGCCTCGTCGAACTCGACGGCAGCACGCCGTCCTACAATCTGCCCGCGCCGGTTCATCAGCCGCTGATAGGCGCGACGGAACCGCTAAATGCGTCTATACGAGCGGCGCTGAGCCGGGCCGCCGAGCGGCCCCAAACCTGGGCCTGACTGAATTCCGATGAGCGAACAAGCAACCGAAATCCCGCAACTTCTCCATCTCGTCTTCGGTGGCGAGATCGATGACCTGTCAGGCGTTACGTTCCGTGACCTCGACAAGCTCGACATCGTTGGCATCTATCCGAACTACCGGACGGCGCACGCGGCCTGGAAAGCCAAGGCTCAGGCTAGCGTCGACAACGCTCACATGCGCTATTTCGTGGTCCATCTGCACCGGTTGCTGGACCCGACGGCCTGATTTCCAATGCTGAAGACGCTTGGACGCCGACCCGAGATTCTGGAGGCGGGGGGTACCCTGTTCGCCGCCTATGTGCGCTTCGTCGAAAAGACCACGCGCTGGAAGGTAGAGCCTGCCGATATCCGGGCCGAACTCGGGCCTGAACTCCCCGTGATCATGGCTCTCTGGCACGGCCAGCACGTGTTCACGTCGATCGCCTGGCCACGTGAGTGGCCGATGAGCGCGCTGGTCGCCCGCCATGCGGATGGCGAGATCAACGCCGTGGCGCTGCGGAAGCTCGGCTTCAACCTCATCCGCGGAGCAGGCGGCTCGGGCACCCAGAGGAAGCTCATCAAGCGCGGCGGCATGCAGGCGCTGCGCCTACTGATTCGCACGCTGAAGGAAGGCAATTCGGTCTCGCTGACGGCCGACGTGCCGAAGATCGGCGGCGTGGTCGGGCAGGGCATCGTCGCGCTCGCCAAATTGTCGGGCAGGCCGATCTACCCGCTGGCGGTCGTCACGCGCCGTCGGATCCAGTTCAATTCCTGGGACCGCGCCACGCTCAGCCTGCCTTTCAATCGCGGCAGCATCGTCCTCGGCGATCGGATCGACGTCCCCGCCGACGCAGACGAGGCCGAACTCGAGGCAAAGCGCATCGAAGTCGGACAAGCGCTTGATCGCGTTCATGCAAGAGCCTACCAGCTTGCTGGAGGTACTCCCTGGCAAAGCCGAGATGGCTGACCAACCGCTTCTGCTTCGTGCTTACACGAGCCTGCTGACCATCGGCGGGCCTTTGGCCGCGCTCGGCGTGCTCCACACCCGGCAGAAGCGCGGCAAGGAGATGGCCGGGCGGCTCGGAGAGCGAAAGGGTCGCGCCAGTCGCGCCCGGCCCATTGGACCGCTGATCTGGGTTCATGCCGCGAGCGTCGGCGAATTCGTGTCGGTTCTTCCGCTGGTTGAGGCTCTCGTCGAGCGAGGTTTCAATCTTCTCGTTACGACAGGTACCGTCACCTCTGCTCGCCTGGCGGCGGTCAGGCTGCCGGCCGAAGCCATCCATCAGTTCGTTCCCCTCGATGTTCCGGCATTCGCCCGCCGCTTCTACGATCACTGGAAACCCGAGCTGATCGTTTTCACCGAATCCGAACTGTGGCCGAGCCTCCTTTGGGAAGCGAAGGAGAGGTCGATCCCGGTGGTGATCGCCAATGCGCGGATCTCGCTGAGATCCTATCGGCGCTGGCAGCGCGCGGGACGGGCGATCAGGGCGCTGCTTGACGGCGTCGATCTTTGCCTGGCGCAAAGTGAGGCGGACGCCCAGAGGCTTGCCTCGCTCGGTGCGCCCCGTGTCGAGAACGCAGGCAATCTGAAGTTCGATGTCCCACCGCCGCCCGCCGCTCCCGCTTTGCTCAGACCGCTGCGGGATGCGGTCTTCGGCCGCCCCGTCTTCGTCGCCGCCAGCACCCATCCGGGCGAGGAAGAGATCATCGCCGCGGTGCACGCGACCAACCGGAAGAAGGCGCACAACCTCCTGACGATCATCGTTCCGCGCCACCCCGAGAGGGCTGATGAGATCGCCCAATCGCTCGAACGGTTCGGGCTTCACGTGACCTTGCGCTCGCGGCATACCGTACCGGACTGGAACACCGACATCTTCGTTGCCGATACGATCGGCGAGCTCGGCCTTTTTTATCGACTGGCCGATGTCGCCTTCGTGGGTGGATCGCTCGTCGAGCACGGCGGCCAGAATCCCATCGAGGCGGCAAAGATCGGCGTTCCTATCGTCCATGGCCCGCATGTCGGGAACTTCGCCGACATCTATCCCGCGCTCGATACCGAAAAAGGAGCGATCGAGGTCCAGGATGGGAGCCAGCTGGCCGCGACTGTCGGCAAGCTGCTCGGCGACACCGCGACACGCGAACTGATGCGCCGGGCGGCCAAGCAGGTCATGGTCCGGCAGAGCGGCGCCCTGGAGCGGACCCTGACCGCGATCGAGCCTTATCTGCTGCAATTCAACCTCACCCGGGCCCATGCGCGCTCCTGATTGGTGGTGGCGCGACCGCCCGACCAATCTGGCCAGGTTTCTTGAGCCTCTGGGATCGATCATTGGTGTGATCACCGCTCGTCGTCTGGCCGAGCGGGGAGGGCGCGCCGACATCCCCGTCATCTGCGTCGGAAATCCCGTGGCCGGTGGCGCCGGCAAGACACCGACCGCCATAGCGGTAGCGGGCATTCTGAAGAGAAACGGCCGCCGTCCGGTGTTCCTGAGCCGCGGTTATGGCGGCCGTCTGGCGGGTCCGGTTCAGGTCGATCCCGCACGCCACGGATCAGTCGATGTCGGTGACGAACCGCTCCTGCTGGCTAGGTACGCTCCGGCGATTGTCTCGGGTGACCGGCTCGAAGGCGCTGCTCTTGCTGCGAGTCTCGGCGACGTCATCGTGATGGATGATGGCTTTCAGAACCCGTCGCTCTCGAAAGACCTGTCGCTTCTTGTGGTTGATGGCGGCTCCGGGGTGGGTAACGGCCTGTGCGTCCCCGCAGGCCCGCTGCGCGCACCTCTCGACGAACAGCTAGCTCGCGCGCAGGGGCTCGTGCTGATCGGAAAAGGCGCGGCCGGCGAACGGGTCGCAAGTGCCGCCGCGGGCCGAGGCCTTGCCATTCATCGTGGGAGCCTGGAACCGGATCGTCGAGCGGCCGCCGGGCTCCGGGGATTGGATGTGCTGGCCTTCGCCGGAATAGGCCGCCCCGATAAATTCGCCGATACCCTTCGCTCTGTCGGCGCCGACGTGGTCCAACTCACCGCCTTCGGCGATCATCACCGCTTCACCGCGCATGAAGCCAGGGCGCTCCTCATGGCCGCCGAACGGGCTCAGCTGACGCTCGTCACCACAGAGAAGGACATGGTCCGGCTCAGCGGCGCGGCGGATGCGTCTGTCCGTGAACTCGCGCGCCGCAGTCGCGTCCTGCCGGTGGCGCTCGTCTTTGAGGACGGCGATGCCCTGGCGGTTCAGATCTCAGATGTACTCAGGCCCTAGGAAGAAGGCCGAGGTCGAGGAGCCGTTTCACGGCGATCTCGGGGGAGGCGTAGGCCTCCTGCCGCTCGGCCGACCAATATCGAAGCTCGTCGAGAGGGATCTTCTCGCCGGTGACGGCGCAGCGGACGAACGAACCGGGCTTCAGCACACGAAAGTCGCCGTCCATGTAGCGGACTTCGGCCTCGTTCGAGGGGCGCATGCGTTCGTGCTGGTTCATTGCGGCTTAGAAGGTCTCGTTTCCTGCGCGCATAGATAGCGCGCGCAGGCCCGGGACGCCATGCCGCTGATGGAAAGTCTACTTTCCGAAGAGATCGTCGACCTTGGACTGGTCGATCGCCTTGCCCGCCAGCTGGGGGCCGTTGAGGAGAAGCTCCTCGGCACGCTTGGCGCGCTTGGCTTCACGCTCGTCGAGGAAGCCGGTGACGTCGCGGGCGTTCACCGCCTCGGCGAAGCGGCCGACTCGGTTCTCGATCATCTGAAGGGTCTCGACGACCTTCGCGACGCGCTGTCCCGTAATGTCCTGGAACGAGCAGGCCTCGAAGATCTTCATGACGTGGTCATTCACCAGCGCCTGATAGGCCTTGAGGTCCGTGCACTCGGCGCCCATCAGCGCCTCGGCGCTCGACATGATGGTGTTGGTCGCGTCCTCGGTCGCCTTCACGACCGCGTCGAGTTCCTGGCCTGCGGCAGGGATGCGGCTTTCCTTCAGGTCATTGGCCTGAAACATGCCGATCTCCTGCTTCATCGTCTCGATGTAGCGGGCGATCTCGCGCAGTTCGCGATAGGTGGTCGCGTCCATGCTCTGGGAGAACGCATCCATGCTTTCGGCCGCAAGGGAGGCGAGCTTCATGACATCGGCGAAGGTAGGCTCGGTGCCGGCTTTGCTTTCCGCATAGACGGCCATCTTGTTGAAATGGGCCTGCTTCGCCTTGGTCATGGTGCTCTTCCTTGTATGCGAGCCGGTCTTCGCCGGCGGTTAATCCCCGAAGACGGCGTCGATCTTCGATTTGAGCGTCTGGGCGTTGAACGGCTTGACGATGTAGTTGTTCACACCGGCCTTCTTCGCCGCGATGACGTTTTCCGTCTTCGATTCGGCGGTGACCATGATGAACGGAGTGCGCTGAAGCTTTTCGTCCGCGCGGACTTCCTTCAGGAGCTCGTAGCCGGTCATCGGCTCCATGTTCCAGTCGGAGATCACGAGGCCGTATTTCTTCTCGCGCATCTTGCCGAGCGCCTCGGAACCGTCCGCGGCCTCATCCACTTCGTCGAAACCGATCTGCTTCAGCAGATTGCGGATGATGCGAATCATCGTCTTGTAGTCGTCGACGACGAGGATCGGCATCGAGTGATCGACAGCCATGCTTAAAACCCCCAGCAGGCAGGCGAAGACATCGCCTGGCGTTCAAATCGGACACGCGTTGGTCCGTCATCAGGTGAAATACAGGCCATCGGTTGAATATCCGGTTAACTAGCGAAGCTTCTTCGAAATGAACTGCGCATTCTGGCCGCCTTGCCTTTGGGCGAGGGCGGCGGCAGGTTTCGCCCGCATGCGAACCCCCGAGGACAACTCCCTGTGAATGTGCCGCTCGCCCCAGGATTCCGCCTTCAACGCGGGCTCGACGGCATTCCCGCCCAGCTGAAGGGTGGTGCGGTCGCCATCGGTAATTTCGACGGCGTTCACCTTGGACATAAAGCGGTTTTGGCCGCGGCGAGGGCCGCGGCGATCCGTGCGGGAGGCCCGGCGGTTGCGCTGACGTTCGAGCCGCATCCGCGATCTTTCTTCCGGCCCGACCAGCCGATCCCCCGGCTGACCCCCGCGCGCGAGAAGAGGTTGCTGCTGTCGCATGAAGCGCTGGAGGGAATGGTCGAACTGGCTTTCGATGCCGGACTTGCGGCACTGACGGCCGAAGAATTCGTCGCTGACATTCTTGTGAACGGGCTGGAAGCGGAGACCGTCGTCGTCGGCTGGGACTTCCATTTCGGCAAGGGGAGGGGAGGCTCTCCCGCTTTCCTGCAGGACGCCGCGGCCCGCTATGCCTTCGGCGTGGAGGTCGTTTCGCCCTTCGGCGACACCGCGCCAGTCTCGTCGAGCTCGATCAGGGCCTTGCTGTCGGCGGGCGAGATCCAGGAGGCCAATCGGAAACTGGGCCATCGCTGGTTCGTCATGGGCGAGGTCGCGCACGGCGACAAGAGAGGCCGGCACCTCGGCTATCCCACTGCAAATATCGCGCTTCCGCCGGAAACACCGCTCGCGCAGGGTGTCTACGCGGTCCGGGTGACGTTCGACGGTCCGATCCGCGATGCGGTCGCGAGCTTCGGCCGCCGCCCGCAATTCCACGAGAACGCGCCGCCGCTACTCGAAAGCTATATTTTCGATTTCCAGGGCGACCTTTACGGCAAGACCCTCGGCGTCGAATTCGTCGCGCGTCTGCGCGGCGAAGAGACGTTCGAGAATGTCGATGCGTTGGTCTCGCAGATGCATCGCGACGCGATCACGGCGCGCCGCCTTCTCTCAGGTCCCGTCGATCCTCTCGCACCCAGTGCCATCGGCTAGGGGAGAAATGCTTTCCCCTTGCGCGTCGCCTTGGTAGAACGCGCGCACTCCAGACCCTTTAGGCTCATGAACGATACCGTTACGGCGCCGACGCGCGACTATTCCGAGACCCTTTTTCTGCCGAAGACCGATTTCGCGATGCGCGCGGAATTGCCGAAGCGGGAGCCCGACCTTCTTGCGCGCTGGTCGAAGATGGGTCTCTACCAGCGCCTGCGCTTGAGCGCGGCCGGCCGGCCGAAATTCGTCCTGCACGACGGCCCACCCTATGCGAACGGCCATCTCCATATCGGCCACGCCGTCAACAAGATCCTGAAGGACCTCGTGATCCGTTCCAAGCAGATGGCCGGTTTTGACTCGCCGTATGTCCCCGGCTGGGATTGCCACGGCCTGCCGATCGAATGGCGGATCGAGGAAGAATACCGCGCCGCCGGCAAGAACAAGGACGAGGTGCCGACCGTCGACTTCCGCCGCGAATGCCGCGCCTATGCCGACAAATGGGTCGGCATCCAGAGCGAGGAATTCCAGCGTCTGGGAGTCGTCGGCGATTGGGGCCGTCCGTATAAGACGATGGATTTCCGCTCAGAAGCGGTGATCGTCGGCGAGCTTCTGAAGTTCGCGACCTCCAGCCAGCTATATCGCGGCTCGAAGCCGGTGATGTGGTCGATCGTCGAGAAAACTGCGCTCGCCGAGGCCGAGGTTGAATATCAGGAACATACGAGCCACACGATCTTCGTGAAGTTCCCGGTGCTTGTCGGTTCGGACGACCTGAAAGGCGCCTCCGTCGTCATCTGGACGACGACGCCCTGGACCATCCCGGGCAACCGCGCCGTCGCCTATTCGCCGACGATTTCCTATGGCCTCTATGAAGTCACTGCCGCTCCGGACGACAATTGGAGCAAGCCCGGCGACCGCATCCTGCTGGCCGACGATTTGGCGGAGACCGCCTTCAAGGCCGGTCGCATCGAGGACGTAAAGCGGGTTCGCTCGGTCGAGGCCGCCGAACTCGCGAAGCTGGTTCTCAATCATCCGCTGCATGCACAGGGCTTCGCCTTCAAGGTACCCGTCCTGTTGGGCGATTTCGTCACCGCCGACACCGGTACCGGCTTCGTTCACGTCGCACCCGGCCACGGTGCCGACGACTACGGCCTCTGGACCAAATCGCGTCCTTATCTCGTCTCGCTCGGCATCGACGCCGATGTTCCGCACACCGTCCAGCCCGACGGCTCCTACTTTCCGAACGTGCCGGTCTTCGGGCCGGCGGGCGTTCGAGTCCTCGATGAAAAGGGCAAGGAAGGCCAGGCCAACAAGGCTGTCATCGACGCGCTGATCGCCGCCAACGGCCTGCTCGGCCGCGGCCGGCTGCGCCATCAGTATCCGCATTCCTGGCGCTCCAAGGCGCCTTTGATCTTCCGCAACACGCCGCAATGGTTCATCGCGATGGATCGCGAGCTCGAAGGCGGGGTAGCGGACACGCTGCGGGCCCGCGCGCTCAAGGCGATCAGCGACACCGATTTCTACCCGCCGCAGGGCGAAAACCGTCTGCGCGGCATGATCGAGGCGCGTCCGGACTGGGTCATCTCGCGCCAGCGCGCCTGGGGTGTGCCGATCGCTGTCTTCGTCAACAAGAAGACCGGAGAGGTCCTCAAGGACGAGGCCGTCAACGCGCGCATCGTCAAGGCGTTCGAGGCCGAAGGCGCCGATGCCTGGTTCTCCGATACGACCGGCGCCCGCTTTCTCGGCAACGACTATGCCGCCGAGGATTTCGAGAAGGTCGACGACATTCTCGACGTCTGGTTCGACTCGGGCTCCACGCACGCCTTCGTTCTCGAAGGCGATCCGGAACTCAAATGGCCGGCCGACATGTATCTCGAGGGCTCCGACCAGCATCGCGGCTGGTTCCATTCCTCGCTGCTCGAAGCCTGTGGCACCCGCGGGCGCGCACCCTACGACAGCCTGTTGACGCACGGCTTCGCGCTCGACGAGCAGGGCCGCAAGATGTCGAAGTCGCTCGGCAACGTCGTCTCGCCGCAGGACGTGATCAAGCAGTCCGGCGCCGACATCCTTCGCCTGTGGGTGGCCGCTTCGGATTACTCGGACGATCTCCGCATCGGCGCGGAAATCCTGAAGACCTCGGTCGATACCTACCGCAAGCTCCGCAACACGCTGCGCTGGATGCTCGGCGCGCTCGGCCATTTCCGCGAGAGTGACCGGGTCGAGCTGAAGGACATGCCGGAGCTGGAGCGGCTGATGCTGCACCGCCTCTGGGAGGTCGGGCAGGCGGTCCGCGAGGGCTATGACGGCTACGACTTCAAGCGCGTCTTCGCGGCGATCATGCAGTTCGCGACCGCCGACCTGTCGGCCTTCTACTTCGACGTCCGCAAGGACGCGCTCTACTGCGATCCGATCTCCTCGGTGAAGCGCCGGGCGGCGCTGACGGTCATCGACATCCTGTTCGACCGCATCATCCGCTGGCTCGCGCCGCTGATCCCGTTCACCACGGAAGAGGCTTGGCTGCTCCGTCATCCGGGCGAGGATGTGTCGGTGCATCTGGAGACCTTCGCCGAGGTCTCCGATTCCTGGCGGAATGATGAGCTGGAAGAGAAATGGGAGAAGGTCCGCCGCGTCCGCCGCGTCGTGACCGGCGCGCTGGAAATCGAGCGCGCCGCCAAGCGCATGGGCTCCTCGCTCGAGGCGGCTCCGGTCGTTTACATTGATGATGCCGCTCTTCGCTCGGCTCTGGCCGATGTCGATCTCGCCGAGGTCTGCATCACCTCCGACGCCAAGGTTGCGAATGGTGCGGCTCCCGCCGGTGCGTTCACGCTCGACGATGCTCCGGGCATCGCGGTCGAACCGCGTCTGGCCGAGGGCCGCAAATGCGCCCGCTCGTGGAAGATCTCTCCCGAGGTCGGCCGCGATCCGGAATTCCCCGATCTGACGCTGCGCGACGCGGAAGCGATGCGCGAATGGCAGGCGGCGCAGGCGGCATGACGTCTGGCCTCCGCCTCGGCCTGATCACGGCGGCGATCACCCTCGTCGCCGACCAGGCGTCGAAGCTGTGGATTCTTTTTGAGTACGGCCTGCCGGATCGCGGCCGGGTTCCGGTCCTGCCGTTCCTCGACCTCGTGATGGTCTGGAACAGGGGGGTCAGCTATGGGCTGTTCCAGCAGAGCACCGATTTCGGCCGCTGGATGCTGATCGTGCTGTCGATCGTCGCGGCCGTGGTTCTCGTCGTCTGGCTGCGGAAGGAAACCTCGGGTCTCGCCGCGTTCGCTATGGGACTGATTCTCGGCGGAGCCATCGGCAATGCGATCGACCGTAGCGTCTACGGCGCGGTCGCCGATTTCGTGCTTCTCTACGGCTTCGGGTACGAATGGTACGTCTTCAACATCGCGGATGCGGCGATCGTTGTCGGCGTCGTGCTCCTGCTATATGGTGCGCTCCGGCGGGGCGACCGGTCGGACGAGGCGAAACAGCCCACGACTGTCGAATGAAGGTGGTGCGGCGCCGGGCTGGCGTGCATTGACGGGACCTATGCCTATGCAATTTGCGTTGAAGTCGTCTGAGATCATTCGTGGTACCGCGCTCGCGGTCGTTGCGGCGTCGTGCCTTTCGGTAGTGCCTGCGGAGGCGCAGTCCCTCAAGGAACTGATGCAGGACATCGGCATCCAGGAACGCGATCCGGTGAAGGCCGACTATAACGAGCGCGCGCCTCTGGTCATTCCGCCTTCCTTGACCGCACTGCCTCCGCCTGAGACCGATCAGCCTGTCGGCGCCACTAATTGGCCGGCCGATCCGGACGTCATGAAGGAACTCGCCGACGAGAGGGCGCGAGCGACGCCCGACAAGGATCTGTCGGAACGCCTGTCGGTCGAGGAACTCCGCGAACATCGCCGCTCGGGCACGAATAACGACTACAAGACGCTCGGCGAGATCAAAGACTCGAAGATGACGCCGGCGCAGTTGAAGGCCACCTCCAGGACCAAGACGGCCACCGCGGATGCTGTTACGCCGCTGCCAACGGTCGAGCCGGAGCGCAAGCGGCTGTCCGATCCGCCGCCTGGTTATCGCGTCGCGTCGCCGGCACAGCCCTATGAAGCCGGCATGAGCGAGCGTGAGAAGAAGATGAAGAAGAGCGGCAGCTGGCTGTCGAAACTCAACCCGTTCGACTGAGATCGGCCGCGCACCTTTCAGACGGGACGGATTTGACCATATGATGACGGTCCGGCGATCATGCCGGACGTCCGCCGCAATGACGGCCGCGATTTGAGGAAGCGTCCCATCAGAATGATTGAATTGTCGCTTGGCGCCGCGCTGGTTGGCGCGGCCTTCGGATCCGGTGCCCTGGCGCAAACCGCGAAGGCGGGCCCCGAGGTCGAGACCTTCTCCCTGGCAAACGGTATGGACGTCGTGGTGGTGCCGGATCGCCGTGCGCCCGTCGCGACTCACATGGTGTGGTACCGCGTCGGTTCCGCCGATGAAGTCCGTGGAAAGTCGGGTCTCGCCCATTTCCTCGAACATCTGATGTTCAAGGGCACGAAGAAACATCCGGCCGGCGAATTCTCGAACACCGTTTCCGAGCTCGGTGGCCAGGAGAACGCCTTCACGTCCTACGACTACACGGCCTATTACCAGCGCGTTCCGAAGGAAGCGCTGAAGACGGTCATGGAGTTCGAGGCGGACCGCATGACCAATCTCGTTCTCTCGGACGAGGTAGTGCTGCCCGAGCGCGACGTCATTCTCGAGGAGCGCCGCTCGCGCACGGATTCCGATCCGTCCGCGCAGCTGTCCGAGGCGACCTCCGCCGCTCTGTGGATGAATCATCCCTATGGTCTGCCGATCATCGGCTGGGATCATGAGATCCAGGGCCTGACCCGGCAGGACGCGATCGCGTTCTACGAGAAGTACTACACCCCGAACAATGCGATCCTGATCGTCGCCGGCGATGTCGATGCCGCAGAGGTGAAGGCGCTGGCCGCCGAGACCTATGCGAAGATCGAGCGTCGCGCCGAGCCGCCGGTGCGCGATCGTCCGCGCGAGCCTGAACAGCGCGCTGCCCGCCGGGTCGAACTCGCCGATGTGCGCGTCCGCCAGCCTTCCGTCAGCCGCGTCTACCTCGCTCCGTCCTACCGGACCGCGAAGGGCGAGGAGGCTTACGCGCTCGACGTGCTTGCCGTCGTTCTCGGCGGCGGTTCGACCAGCCGCCTCTATCGTTCGCTTGTCGTCGAGCAGGGAATCGCCGCCTCCGCCGGCGCCTATTACGGCGGCACGTCGCTCGATGAGAGCCGTTTCGCAGTCTATGCGCTGCCGCGTCCGGGGGTTTCACTCGCGCAGTCCGAAGCTGGCATTGACGCCGTCATCACCAAACTCGTCGCCGAGGGCGTGACCAAGGAAGAACTCGACCGCGCCAAGACCCGTCTCGTCGCGGAGACGATCTACGACCTCGACAGCCAGGCCTCGATGGCCCGCACCTTCGGCGCGGCGCTGACGACCGGCATGAGCGTCGAGGACGTCATCGCCTGGCCGGAGCGCATCAAGGCAGTCACGGCCGAACAGGTCGTCGAAGCCGCGAAGTCCGCTCTCGTCACCCGCCAGTCGGTCACCGGACTGCTCGAATCCGCATCCGGGTCTCCCGGAAGCGCGTTGTGATCCGCGAAGTACTGTTCTCTATCGCCATGGGTTTCATGATCATTGATACGGCCACCGCGGCCGCCAAGATTCAGCGCATCGTCTCTCCTGGCGGCATTGAGGCCTGGCTGGTCGAGGAGAACACGGTTCCGCTGATTTCCTTCGAATTCGCGTTCCGCGGCGGTTCCGCCCAGGACGAGCCGGCGCGAGCCGGAACCGCGAACCTGCTGTCCGGCCTTCTGGACGAGGGAGCGGGTTCGCTCGACGCCCAGACCTTCCAACAAAAGTTGGAGGAGAGCGCGGTCGAACTGCACTTCAACGCCTCTCGCGACAGTTTCGACGGCAGCCTGAAGACGTTGTCGGAAAAGCGCGACGAGGCGTTTGAGCTCGTACGTCTTGCCGTCAACGAGGCGCGGCTCGACGCCGAGTCGATCGAGCGCATCCGCGCCCAGACGCTCGCCCGCATCCGCCGCGATTCAACCGATCCCGGCGACGTCGCGCACGAGATGTGGTCGCAGTTGGCGTTTCCGGACCATCCCTACGGCCTGCGCGCGATTGGCACCGAAGAGACCGTCGAGGCGATCACGCGCGACGATCTCACGGGCTATCGCGCCAGGAATTTCGCCCGCTCGAACCTCGTCGTTTCGGTGGTCGGAGCAATCGATGCCGCGACGCTTGGCCCGGCGCTGGACAAGATTTTCGGCGCTCTGCCGGCCGAACCGAAGCTGAAGCCTGTGCCGGAAACGTGGCCGGGGAAGGTGGGTCACACCGAAGTCGTTACGATGGATGTGCCGCAGACGACGCTCATCTTCGGCCGTCCCGGTCTCGTCCGCGAGGATCCCGATTACATCCCGGCCGTCGTGATGAACCACATCATCGGCGGCGGTACCTTCACCTCACGTCTGTTCAACGAGGTCCGCGAGAAGCGGGGCCTCGCTTATTCCGTCTATTCCTATCTCGATCCGATGGAGCGCTCGGGCGTGTTCGGCGGCGGCGTCGCGACGCGCAACGACCGCGCGGGTGACGCCATCGACATCATCGAGGCTCAGATCGCCGGCTTCGCCAAGGAAGGCCCGACGGCGGACGAGTTGGCGAAGGCGCAGAAATACCTGACCGGCTCCTATGCGCTGAATTTCGACTCCTCGGTCAAGATCGCGCGCGGTCTCAAGGCCATCCAGCTCAACCGGCTACCGATCGACTACATCGAGAAGCGCAACGCGCTGGTGAATGCGGTGACGGTCGAAGATGTAAAGCGCGTCGCCGCCCGCATTCTCGGCGATGGTGATCTCCTGGTTGTCGCGGTCGGCAAGCCCGAGCTCGCATCGGGCCGTGGCTCCGCTGCACCGCTCACGGATGATCAACAGGACGTCGTGCCGAAGGCGCTCCCCTCCGGCGCAATCCGCTAGCGGCAAAGGGGCGCGGTAAAAGCCGCCCCCATACGGGAACCGTTGTTCTCTTGCCATGCTTTTGCGTTAGGCTCACCAAATCAGCCTCACGGAATGGCAATCATGTCTCTCGTCCAGACGTACGACCGCGCCCTCGTTTCCAAGATCGGGGAGGGCGGCATCGACGATGCGGCCTTCCACGCCAAGCTCGAACAGAGTCGCGAGGCGTTGGACTGGGTTCGCTCGGCGCATGCGAACAAGGAGCTCGCGCTCCTCGGCTATGCCGGCAAGACGGACGACGTCGCGGCGATCGAAAGCGCGGCGAAGACCTTCGCCGAAGGCGCGACGGATCTCATCTTCTATGGCACCGGCGGTTCAAGCCTTGGCTCGCAGGCGCTGGCGCAACTGGCCGACTACAACGTGCCCGGCCTCGGCGTTCTCCGCGACGGCCCGCGTCTCCACTTCCTGGATAACCTGGATCCGATCACGCTCGACAAGCTGTTCGCCAAGCTGCCGCTCGAAACCTCGCGGTTCATGGCCGTCTCGAAATCCGGCGGTACCGGCGAGACCCTCACCCAGGTCATGGCGACGATCTCGCTGCTGCAAGCCAATGGTCATGGCGACCATCTCGCCCGTCATTTCCTTGGCCTGTCAGAGCCCGAAGCCGGCAAGAAGAACGAGCTTCGTGCTCTGCTGGAGCCCTACGGTGTGACATTCCTCGAACATGACACCGGCGTCGGCGGCCGCTATTCGGTTGCGACCAATGTCGGCCTCCTGCCAGCTGCGGCCGCGGGTCTCGATATCGCCGCCGTTCGCAACGGCTTCATGGATGCACTGAAGCCGATCCTCGACGGTGCCGAACCGAAGGACGTGCCGGCGGCGATCGGTGCCACGCTCGCCGCTTGCGCGGCTGATGCCGGCAAGAACGTCTCGGTAATGATGTCCTACGCCGATCGCCTGGAGCGCACCGCCGCGTGGTGGGTGCAGCTCTGGTCAGAAAGCCTCGGCAAGGACGGCAAGGGCACGACGCCGGTCCGCGCGCTCGGACCGGTCGACCAGCACAGCCAGCTCCAGCTCCATCTCGGCGGTCCGCGCGACAAGCTGTTCACGGTCGTCACCGTCGGCTTCGCGGGTAAGGGACCGAAGCTCGATCCGGAACTCGCGGCGCGAGTCGGCGAACCGGTGTTTGCGAACAAGACAGTCGGCGATTTCGCCGCCGCCGAAGGCCGCGCGACAGCCGACACGCTTGCGAAGAATGGTCGCCCGACCCGCACGATCTACATACCGGAGCTGAACGAGCGCGCGCTTGGCACATTCCTGATGCAGTTCATGCTGGAAACGATCATCACCGCGCGGCTGATCGGCGTGAACGCCTTCGACCAGCCGGCGGTCGAAGAGGGCAAGATCCTCGCGAAGAAATATCTCGGCGAAGGCTGATCGCTCCACAGCTGAGTTCAGGCATGACTTGATCCGGCCCCACGGGGCCGCGATCTTTGTCGAATCATGACCATCCGCCGCCTTCCCGAGACTCTCGCTAACCGCATCGCCGCGGGCGAGGTCGTCGAACGTCCGGCGAGCGTCGTGAAGGAACTCGTCGAGAACGCGCTCGACGCCGGTGCGACCCGGATCGAGATCGTCCTGAAGGCCGGCGGCAAGGACCTCATCCGCGTCACTGATAACGGCTCGGGCATGGCGCCGGACGACCTGCCGCTCGCGGTCGAACGCCACGCGACCTCGAAGCTGCCGTCGGACGACCTCCTCGATATCCGCCATCTCGGCTTCCGCGGAGAGGCGCTGCCGTCGATTGCGTCCGTCTCGCGGATGACCTTGACCTCGCGGCGGCGCGACGATGCCCATGCCTCCCAACTCGTCGTCGAGAATGGCCGTCTCGGCGATGTCGGCCCCGCGGCGCATCCGGAAGGCACGCGCCTCTCCGTCGAGGGCCTGTTTGCGGCTCTGCCGGCCCGGCTGAAGTTCCTCAAGACCGAGCGGGCGGAGAACGAGGCCGTCGCCGAGATCGTCCGCCGTCTCGCCGCCGCTCATCCCGGGACTGACATCGCGCTCGACCTCGACGGCCGCGCGCTGCGCTTCGCCGCCCAGTCCTCGACCGATGACGGCATCCGGGCGCGACTGTCGGATGTTCTCGGCAGAGATTTCGGTGCCAATGCGGTCCCGGTGCTGGCCGAGCGCGAAGGCTTCCGGCTATCCGGCTTCGCGGGCGTGCCGACCTATCACCGCGCCACCGCCGCGCATCAGATATTCGTCGTCAACAAACGCCCGGTGAAGGACCGTCTGCTGATCGGGGCGCTGCGCGGCGCCTATTCGGACCTCATGCCGCGCGACCGGCATGCAGTCGTGGCGCTCTTCCTCGATGTCGATCCGCGCGATGTCGACGTCAACGTCCATCCGGCTAAGGCGGAGGTGCGCTTCCGTGATTCCGGTCATATCCGCGCGCTGCTGATCTCGGCTTTGCGCAACGCTATCGACGCTGGCGGCCTGCGCGTGGCAACGACAGGTGCGCGCTTTGCGACCTCCGCCTTCCGGGCGCCACAGCGTCCCCAGAGCTGGCCGTCGTCGGCCCCGACCTTCGGGTCGCTGGCGCTCGCGCCGGAACCGGTCGCCCAGGCTTTCGGCTTCGCCGAGCCGAGGCAGACCACGTTCGAGGTCCAGCCTTCGGCCGACGCCCGCGCGGATGCAGTCGTCGCTCCCGAGCAGGAGGCGCTGCCGCTGGGAGCGGCGAAGGCGCAGCTCCACGACACCTACATCCTCGCCCAGACGGAGAACGGCATCGTCCTCGTCGACATGCACGCCGCCCATGAGCGTCTGGTCTACGAGCGGCTGAAGCGCCGCGCAGGCTCTTCGCAATCGCAGATCCTGCTCGTTCCCGATGTCATCGAACTAGCGCCCGACGAGGCATCCCGCGTGGTCGCTGCCGCTGACGATCTCGCGAGGCTCGGCCTTGTCGTCGAGGCGTTCGGGCAGGGTGCGGTGCTGGTCCGCGAGACCCCGGCCGCGCTCGGCGACTTCAATGTCACCGCCCTGATCCGTGATCTCGCCGACGGCCTCGCTGAATGGGGAGCGGCGCTGCCGCTGTCGGACCGCCTCGACCGGCTGGCATCTACCTTCGCCTGCCATCACTCGATCCGTGCCGGGCGGCGGCTGAAACCAGAAGAGATGGACTCACTTCTCCGTCAGATCGAGGACGAACCCTTGGCCGGCCAGTGCAATCACGGCCGCCCGACCTTCGTGACTTTGTCGCTCGCCGATCTGGAGAAGCTGTTCCAGCGGCGCTAGCCTTCTCCCGTCGAAGAGGAGAGAACATGGCGTCGGTAAATGTTGACCTCAGAAGTGTCGACGGCACGGAAGCGGCAATGGGCTGGGCCGCCGGTCATACGATCACCGTGGACCGTCCCGACGGTAAGGCCGGCGGGCTTGGGCTCGGCTTCAACGGCGCACAATTGCTGGCGCTCGCAATCGGCGGCTGCTTCTGCAACGACCTTCGCTACACGGCACACACTATGGGCGTCGCGCTGGGCAAAATCGCGGTCAGTGTCCGGGTCGATATGGAAGGCGAGCCGCTGCTGACGACGAATGCGACCATGGTCGTCCAATGCGAGACAATGGACGGCTCGGATCCGCAGGCCGTCATCGCAAAGGCCAAGGCGGCATGCATGGTCGCGAACTCGCTGCGACAGGGCATCCCGGTCGCGATCGAGAGCTAGTCCGGGGCGGGCGCCGCGAGCGCCACGCCCTTGACCTGAGCGTGGACGACGACACCTTCGGCGAGGCCGAGATGTTCCCATGACCGCCGGGTGACCCGCGCGAGCAGGCGCGCCCCGGTTCCGTCCGTACCCAGGGCCAGCACCGCCACCATCTGGTGTTCGTGGGGGATGACCGAGACGATGCGGGCCGGCAGCACGTTCAGGATCGTGCTCTCGCCCGGAGCGTGCCGGGCAAGGCTGACATCTCCCGCGGAAATGGTCAGGCGGCGTCTTTCGCCAGGCTTGGCACTCGCGGTCGGAACGACGAAGCATCCGCCGGCCACGCTAAGCGCGGCGAGACCGTAGGACGCGTCGTAGGAATCGACGATCGCTTCGATACTGACCGCAGCCTCGCGTGACGCCGCGAGTGGAAAGTCGGGATCGCTCTGCAGCTCTCCCAATGGACCCGACGCCACGACACGCCCCGCCTTCATCAGGACGAGGTGGTCGGCAAGCCGCTCGACCTCGCTCATATCGTGGGTGACGTAGAGGACCGGGATCGACAGGCTCTCATGCAGCCTTTCCAGGAAAGGCAGGATCTCCTCCTTGGTCTGGCGGTCGAGCGCCGAGAGCGGCTCGTCCATCAGGAGGAGTTTCGGCTGAGTGAGAAGCGCTCGGCCGAGCGCGACGCGCTGACGTTCGCCGCCGGAGAGATTGCGCGGGGCGCGATCGAGGAGGTGGCCGATCTTGAAGAGTTCGATCACCTCGTCGAAGGCGATCTCTTTCGGTCCGTCCTTCGGTGCGCCGTAGAGGAGGTTCTTCCGCACGGTCATATGTGGGAACAGGCTCGCCTCCTGGAAGACGTAGCCGACAGGGCGCAAATGGGGACGCAAAAAGACGGAATCGTCCTGCCAGGTGCCGCCGTTCACCAAGCATCGACTCTCCGGCAGAAACTGAAGGCCGGCGACGCAGCGCAGCACCGTGGTCTTGCCGCAGCCGGACGGCCCGAACAAAGCGGTCACGCCTCTCGACGGCGCGTCGAAGGCGGCATCGAGGTCGAAGCGTCCGAGGCGCCCGCGGAATGCGACGGAGATCGTGCTGGTCATTCGCCGATACGGGCCGTGCGTTTTTCAAGCGTCGTCATGGCGAGGACGACCGAGAAGGCGAATACGACCATGCCGGCGGCAAGGATGTTCGCCTCGCGCCACTGCATAGTCTCGACATAATCGTAGATCGCGACCGACAGCACCTTGGTCTCGTTCGGAATATTGCCGCCGACCATCAGCACGATGCCGAACTCGCCGACGCAATGAGCGAAGCCGAGCACCGCGCCGGTGAGGAAGCCGGGGCGGGCGAGGGGGACCGCGACGGTCCAGAACGTCTTCCATGGAGAGGCGCGGAGCGTCGCCGCGACTTCGAGCGGCCGTTCGCCCATCGCCTCGAAGGCGTTGCGCACCGGCTGGACGACGAACGGCATGGAATAGACGACCGAGCCGATGACGAGGCCCTCGAAGGTGAAGGCCAAAGTGCGGGCCCCCCATAGGCTGGCGAGAGCCCCGCCGGGTCCCGAGGGACCCAGCGTGACGAGAAGGTAGAAACCGAGGACCGTCGGCGGCAGGACGAGGGGCAAAGCGACGATCGCTCCCACCATTTCCTTCCAGGCGGCTTTCGAACGCGCCAGCCACCACGCGATCGGCGTGCCGATGATCAGCAGTATGATCGTCGCGGTGGTGGCGAGTTCGACCGTCAACCGAACCGCCGTCCAGACCTCAGGAGGTAATTCCAATGCTTCAGACTCAGCTCTTCACGTCGAGAGCGTAGCCGAACTTCTGGATGATCGCCTTAGCTTCCGGACCCTTGAGGAAAGCGATGAACGCCCTGGCGACCTCGTTGTCCGCGCCCTTCTTGAGGAGCACGGCGTCCTGGAGGATCGGCTTGTAGAGGCTCTGCGGGACGAGCCACTGCGAACCGCCCTTGCCCTGGACCTGCGAGAGCGCGACGAAGCCGAGTTCAGCATTGGCGGAATCGATGAACTGGAACGCCTGGGCGATGCTGTTGCCCTGGACGATCTTAGGCTCGAGCGTCGGATAGAGGTTCAGCGCCTTCATGGCTTCGATCGCGGCGGCGCCGTAGGGGGCGGCGGTCGGGTTGGCGATCGAGATCTTGGTGAAGGAGCCGGTCTTGAGCGTGTCCTCGCCCTTCACGAACGCGGCATCCTTGCTCCACAGGACGAGCTTGCCGACGGCATAGGTGAAGCGGCTGTCGGCGACGCCGAACCCGTCATCGACGGCCTTCTTTGGACGTTCGGAATCGGCCGAGAGCAGGATCTGGAACGGCGCGTCCTGGGTGATCTGGGTGTACAGCTGGCCGGAGGAGCCGAAGCTCAGCACGGCGTCATGGCCGGTCTTGGTCTTGAACGCGGCAGCGATCTCCTTGGCCGCGTCGGTGAAGTTGGCGGCGACCGCGACATTGGTCTCGGCGGCGCTGACCGGCGTCACGACCAGAGCGGCAGCGAACAGGCCGGCCGCAGTCGTCAGGGCTTTCACGAAGTTCATGGTGCTCTCCACTCTATCGGCTCGGATGATACGTCGCGTCGCGGTACGTCATATGCGCTCGTATATAGCGGAAAGTTTCCTCGAAGTGGAAGGCCGCTGTTTGCAGATCAATCATCAGGTGACTTCAGAGGAATTCGGAGCAAAACTTTGGGAAGGGCTTCCGCTTCAGCGCCTCAGGGTGCTGATGTGTCGCGCTCGGGGAAAGGTCTGGGGGCGAGATGTCCGAGGTTAAGGACGCGGTCGATCCGACTGGCTGGCTGCTCGACGTCGACCTCAGCCAGTTCGAAACCTATCTTGGCCGTACCTTGCCCGGCTTTCGCGGCCCGGTGACGATCCATCCCGCGCGCGCTGAATCGCTGTCGACCTTCATCGTCTCGACGCCCGACACCCGCTTCGTCATGCGTCGCGCGGCCGGGCTCGAACGCGAGTTCAGGATCGTTGCCGCTCTGCATCAGAAGGGGTTTCCCGTCCCTCGGCCGCTTCTCTACTGCGACCACGAAAAGCTGACCGGTACCGTCTTCTACATGTCGGAGTTCGTCGAGGGACGATCGTTCGAGGATCCGGCGCTGCCGGGCCTCGGTAACGAAGAACGGGCTCGCATATACGACGATGTGAACGCGACCCTGGCTAGGCTGCATGCGATCGAGCCGCGCGTCCTTGCGATCGATCTGGGGACGGGCCGCAACTATGTCGCCGAGCAGGTGGACCGGGCGATCGTCCGTTACAAGGCGAGCGGCGTCACCGGCTTCGCCGACATGGACCGCGTCGCGGCCTGGCTGCCGGGCCATCTGCCTCCCGATCGGCCGCCCCGTTTGATCCATGGCGATTTCCGCATCGACAACGTCATCTTCGACACCACCGAGCCGAAGGTCATCGCCGTCATCGACTGGCATCAGGCCGGTCTCGGCGATCCGATTGCCGACGCGGTCTACCACTTCATGGCCTGGATCAAGCTGGGCGCGGGCGGTGTGGGCGGCCGGGCCTTCACTCAGAACGACTTCGCCGAACTCGGCATTCCCACGCTCGAAGCCTATGCCGGCGAATACGCCAAGCGGGTCGGGTTGAAGACTATCCCTAACTTCGAGACCTATTTCGCCTATAATCTGTTCCGCATGGCGGCTTTGCAGGGCATCGTCGTGCCGCAGCCGGGCGTTTCCAAGGGCCGGGCGCTTGCGGCGCTTGCCCCGCTTTCCGCGATGGCCTGGGCATTCGCCCGCCGCGCCGGAGCGACATGACGGGATGGAATCTGGGGTAACGGCAGTTCTGGAACGGGCATCCTCCACGCCCCGGATCGCCGTCGCGCTGGGCGGCGGCGGTGCCCGCGGGCTGGCTCACGTCCTCGTTCTTGAAGCCCTCGACGAACTCGGAATCAGGCCCGCTGCCATCGCGGGAACCTCGATCGGCGCGATTTTCGGCTGGGCGTACGCCTCCGGCCTGCCGGCGAAGACGATCCGCAACGACTTCATCGGCAAGCTCAAGGACCGGCGGAAAATCATCGCCCGGCTCTTCGAAGCCCGTGTCGGCCGTTTCACCCGCCTCGTCGCGGGCGGCGGCAATCCCATGCTGATAGACGCCGAGGTCCTGCTGCCGCTCCTCATGCCGGAGGGGCTGACCATGCGGTTCGAGGATCTTGAAATCCCGCTATCGGTGGTGGCGACGGACTTCCATGCCCGATGCGAGGCGGTTTTCCGGACCGGCCCGATCCAGCCGGCGGTTGCGGGTTCCGCAGCAATCCCCGGACTGATACGGCCCGTCGTCCACGAGGGTCGCGTTCTGATCGATGGCGGCGCGGTCAATCCCTTGCCGTTCGATCTTCTCTTCGATCACGGAGATGTAGTGGTCGCAGCCGATGTCATCGGGGGCCTGCCGGTTCCGACCAAGCCGGTCCCCGATCCCTGGGAGGCGATGTTCGGTTCGCTCCAGATCCTGCAGAGCGTCATCGCGCAATCGAAGATCGCCCGCCGTCCACCCGACATCACTATCCGCCCGCCGGTCGGCATCTATCGTGTGCTCGATTTCTTCAAGGCGCCGGCGATCCTGAAGGCCGGCGAGCCCTGCAAGGATGAGCTGAAGCGGGCGCTGGAGAAGGTGCTGGCGTAATGCCTCTCCCGTTTGCGGGAGAGTTCGACTCGCGAAGCGAGCGGGTGAAGGCATGATTGCAGCAACGAGCATCGTGCTGGCCCTCACCCCGGTCGCGTGACCGCGACTCGACCCTCTCCCGCTACGCAGGACAGGGGACTACCGCCGTTCCCGAAAAAACTCCCTCAACAATTCCGCCGACGCCGTCTCCCCAAATCCCCCATAGACCTCCGGCGCATGATGGCAGGTCGGCAGGGAATACAGCCTTCCCCCGCTGACGACGGCGCCGCCCTTCGGGTCGTCGGCGCCGTAGTAGAGCCGCCGTATCCGGGCGAACGAGATCGCCGCCGCGCACATCGGGCAGGGCTCGAGCGTCACCCAGAGATCGCAGCCGATCAGCCGCTCGGAGCCGAGCTTCGCAGCCCCCGCGCGGATGACCAGCATTTCGGCATGGGCAGTAGGGTCGTTCAGTTCGCGCGGCCGGTTGCCGTCGGCGGCGACGATCTCGCCGTCGCGCACGAGCACGGCGCCGATCGGCACCTCGCCGCGCCGGGCCGCGGCCTCGGCTTCATCGAGCGCCCGCGCCATGAACTCGTTCGTTATCGTCAAGATGGCAATCTTCCGCTTCGCCTCTCAGCCCTCCCATGATAGGCGAGCGCATGATCGACAACGAAGATAACCTGCCGGCCGCCGATGCGCACGATGCGGATCGTGCCCGGATCGCCAAAGTCATTGCACGGGCGGGGCTGACCTCGCGCCGCGACGCCGAAGCCTGGATCGCCGCCGGTCGCGTCGCGCTGAACGGCGAGGTGATCGACAATCCCGCGACCACGGTCGGCCCGCGCGACCGCGTCACCGTCGACGGCGAGCCGCTTCCCGCGCGCGAGCGCACGCGTCTGTGGCTCTACCACAAGCCGCGCGGGCTGGTGACGACCGCCCGCGATCCCGAAGGCCGCCCGACCGTGTTCGACGTCCTGCCGGACGAACTGCCCCGCGTGGTCTCGGTCGGCCGCCTCGATATCAACACCGAGGGCCTGCTGCTGCTGACCAATGACGGCGGCCTCGCCCGCGTGCTCGGCCACCCGGACACGGGATGGCTTCGTCGCTATCGCGTCCGCGCATTCGGCGAGGTGACGCCGGACAAGCTATCGGCGCTCTATAAGGGCATCGAGATCGAGGGGTTCAGCTATGGTCCGATCGAGGCGGTGATCGATCGCCAGCAGGGAGACAATGCCTGGCTGACACTCGGCCTGCGCGAAGGCAAGAACCGCGAAGTCCGCAAGGTTCTGGAGCATCTTGGACTGCAGGTGAACCGGCTGATCCGCATCTCGTTCGGACCGTTTCAGCTGGGCGAGATGGCCGAGGGTCAGGTCGAGGAAATCCGCACCCGCTACTTGCGCGACCAGCTTGGCGGGCTGGCGGACGAGGCGAATTGCGACTTCTCCGGACCGATCGTCGACCGCACGAAGCCGGAGCCGAAACGCGCCCCGCGCAGTCGGCGCGCGGAGCCGGCCGCGGGAGAAGAACGCCGCCGGGCAGGTGTCGTTACGGATCGCCGTGGGCGACGCGTACTGATCGAGCGCATCGAGAAGGAAAAGCCGGCGAAGCCCGTTCGTGAGCGTCCGGCCCGTGGCCGCGATGACCGTCGGGACGATGCTGGGCGTCCAGCACGGCAGCGTGACGATCGCCCGATGCGCGACGACCGTCGTCCGCCTCGTCCCCGCGACGGCGAGCGGCCGCGTACGCGCTCGGCCGTCTCACGCGTGCGTGGCGATGATCTCCCGTCAGGGCAGCTGGCGCGTCCGCCGCGCGAGCGGAAGGAGCGGGAGATGGAGCCGCGTCCGGATGGCAATCGCGCTCGCGTGTTCCGTACCCGGCCAGATCGACCGGACGGAGAGCGTGGAGAACGTCGCGGCCCGCCGAAGGACCGCCAGTCTCGTCCTCGTCAAGATCGTGATGAACGCGCTCCACGCGGCGAACGGCCGTTCCGTGCTCGGGAAGAGCGTCCCGCAGGCGAGCGCCCTCAACGGGAGGAACGCCGAGGTCCACCGCGAGATCGCGAAGCCCGGCCCGCCGGTGGCAAGGGGCGGGGAGGCGACAAGCCCGGCTTCGGCGCCCGGCCGCAGCGTTCCGGTCCGCCGCGCGGAGACAGGCCGCAAGGAGACAGGTCGCAAGGCGGCCCGCCGCGCGGAGATCGCCCGCACGGCGGTCGTCCCGGAGGGCGCCCCGGCGGCGGTGGCCGTCCGCAGGGTGGACATCCTTCCGGCGGAAGGCCCAGTGGCGGCAAGCCTCGTTCACGCGGCTGATCCATGCGCATCATTGCCGGCCGGTTTCGCGGGCAGGCGCTGAAGGCGCCCAAGACCTATCGCGTTCGGCCGACCTCCGACCGGCTCCGCGAGACGCTCTTCAACGTGCTCGTCCATTCCTATGGCGACCCGGTCGGCGATGGGCGGGTGCTCGATCTTTTCGCCGGGACCGGGGCGCTCGGCCTGGAGGCGCTATCGCGCGGAGCGGCGTTCGCGCTGTTCGTCGAGGACGGCGTGGAGGCGAGGGGGCTTCTGCGCGGCAATGTCGAGATGTTGGGAGTGGCCGGCACGAGCCGCATCTTCCGACGAGACGCGACAAGGCTCGGCCCGGCCCATCCGAACGAACCGTTCGATCTGGTTTTCGCCGACCCACCCTATGGCAAGGGTCTGGGAGAAAAGGCACTCGCCTCGGCCCGCGAGGGTGGCTGGATCAAGCCAGACGCGCTGGTCGTGGTCGAGGAGGCGGGCGATGTGGAATTCGCGGTGCCAGAGGGGTTCGAACTGATCGAGACCCGGAACTACGGCGAAGCGCAACTCGTGTTTATGCGCTTCGTTTGATTGCCGTCGTCCTCCGGCTTGACCGGAGGACCCATGGGGCCCCTTGCGGTTTGGCTGGATCCTCCGGTCAAGCCGGAGACCAAAGGATGTCGTGCTGGCCCTCACCCCGGTGCGTTGGCACGCACTCGACCCTCTCCCGCTTCGCAGGAGAGGGGAAAAATCACTTCAGCGAATCGAAGCCCGCCCCAAACCCGTTCAGCGAAACCGGGATGCCGATGCCTTCTTCCGGCGTCTGGAAGATGATGAACACGGCGCTCTTGCCGTTCCGGATCTTCCCGATCAGCGTGTCGTCGAGCACGACTTCAGCGACGCAGCCGTCCGGCAGGCAGCGGACGAAGCCGGCGCGGCCGATCTCGGCGTCGTCGATGCGCAGACCGAGGCCCGCAGGGAGAAGGACGCCGAGCGGAGCGAGCACGCGCAGGAGACGGCTCTTATTATCCGCTGTCTTCAGGATGATGATGGAGAGACCGACATTCGGGCGATCCTCGGCGGTTACCGATTGGACGAGGGCGCATTGCTCGCCCTTCGCGCCCGGAGGCGTGTCGCATCGCACCTGCCAGTCGCCATGGGTCGCCTTCACCGTGCCCTGGGCGGAAGCGGGGTAGAATGCGGCCGTCGGGCCGGCTGCGAGGATTGCGGCGAGCGCGATGGTCGCGATCCGCGAAGGCTTGCCGAACAGACGGCGGAAAGAGCCGGTCATTGCTTTATAGACGCTCCGACAGAGGGCGATTCCGCCGCTCGGGACACTGGAATTACTGTCCGCCTACCATGCGGGGGTGGCGAGTCAAGGGCAGGCGAATCAGGCATCTTCGGAGCAGTAGCCCGACTGTTTGATGGAGGCTTGGTTTCGCGCCCATATGCCGCATAGACTGGAACTGCCCCAAAGTTGCGGGCAAACCGCCTTTATGTTTGAACCACAACCGGTCGGACTCGGGCTGTTTCCGGGTCGACTTTAGGCTAATCGCCTCTCAGGAGAGCGCCCCCGAAATGTCGTCCCGCCTCGGTCTTGCCTCCGGGCTCCTCGCAGGTTCGTTCCTCGCGCTCGCCGCAGCCCCCGCGCTGGCCGATACCGGCCATCCTTCGCCGTGGCAGATCAACTTCCAGGGCGCCGTGACCCCGATCGCGGAGCGCATCCACGAATTCGGCACGTTCATCAACGTCATCATCGCGATCGTCGTCCTCTTCGTCCTCGCCCTGCTCGCCATCTGCGCGATCAGGTTCAACGAAAAGGCCAACCCGATCCCGTCGAGGACCACGCATCACGTCCTGCTCGAAGTCGTCTGGACGATCGCTCCGGTTCTGATCCTCGTCATCATCGCCATTCCGTCGTTCCGGCTGCTCTACGCCCAGTACGACATGCCGAAAGCGGACCTGACGCTGAAGGTCACCGGCAAGCAGTGGTTCTGGAGTGTCGAATACCAGACCGCCGAGGCGCCGGCCGCCGCTCCAGCAGCCGCGGGCGCCGCCCATGCCGCTCCGGCCGCCGCGACCGGCAATGTCGATTTCGGCTTCGATGCACTGATGATCCAGCGCAAGGATCTGAAGGAGGGCCAAATCGCCCTTCTCGCGGTGGACAACGAGGTCGTCGTTCCGATCAACAAGGTCGTCCGCGTCCAGGTGACCGGCGCCGACGTGATCCACGCCTTTGCGATCCCGAGCTTCGGCATCAAGGTCGACGCCGTTCCGGGACGCCTCAACGAAACTTGGTTTAAGGCCGAGCGCGAAGGCGTCTATTATGGCCAGTGCTCGGAGCTTTGCGGTAAGGACCACGCCTTCATGCCGATCGCGGTCCGCGTCGTGAACGATGCCGACTACCAGGCCTGGGTTTCTCAGGCCCGTCAGAAGTTCGCAATGAATCCTCCGACCTTCGTCGTCGCGGACGCGACCCCGGCGGCGCGGTAATCAGCGGGAAAAGATAAAATCATGGCGACCAGCGCTACCGCCCATCACGAGCACACCGAGCACGATCATCCGACCGGGTGGAAGCGCTGGGCGTATTCGACCAACCACAAAGACATCGGCATCATGTACCTGATCTTCGCGGTCTGCGCGGGGATCCTGGGCGGCGCCCTTTCGGTCGCCATTCGTGCCGAGCTGCAGGAACCGGGGATGCAGCTCTTCTCCGATCCGCACATGTTCAACGTGTTCACGACCGGCCACGCGCTGATCATGATCTTCTTCATGGTCATGCCGGCGCTGATTGGCGGTTTCGGCAACTACTTCGTGCCGATCATGATCGGCGCGCCGGACACCGCGTTCCCGCGCATCAACAACATCGCGTTCTGGCTTCTCCTGCCGGCGATCGCGCTCCTGGTCATCTCGATGTTCGTTCCGGGCCCGGCGGGTTCGAACGGCGTCGGCGGGGGCTGGACGATCTATCCGCCGCTCTCGACCTCGGGTCAGCCTGGTCCGGCAATGGATTACGCGATCCTGTCGCTCCACATCGCGGGCGCTTCGTCGATCCTCGGCGCGATCAACCTGATCACGACGATTTTCAACATGCGCGCCCCGGGCATGACGCTGCACAAGATGCCGCTGTTCGCCTGGTCGGTGCTGGTCACGTCGTTCCTGCTGCTGCTGTCGCTTCCGGTTCTCGCCGGCGCGATCACCATGCTGCTGACCGACCGTAACTTCGGCACGGCGTTCTTCGCGCCGGACGGCGGCGGCGATCCGATCCTGTTCCAGCACCTGTTCTGGTTCTTCGGTCACCCGGAAGTGTACATCCTGATCCTGCCGGCCTTCGGCATCGTCAGCCATATCGTCGCGACCTTCTCGCGCAAGCCGGTGTTCGGCTATCTCGGCATGGCCTACGCCATGGTCGCGATCGGCGTCGTCGGCTTCGTGGTGTGGGCGCACCACATGTACACGACCGGCATCTCGGTGAACGCGCAGGCCTATTTCGTCTTCGCGACCATGGTCATCGCGGTCCCGACCGGCGTGAAGATCTTCTCGTGGATCGCCACGATGTGGGGCGGCTCGATCTCGTTCCGCACGCCGATGCTGTGGGCGATGGGCTTCATCTTCCTGTTCACGGTCGGCGGCGTCACAGGCGTCGTGCTCTCGAACGCCGGCATCGACCGCGCGCTGCACGACACCTATTACGTGGTGGCGCACTTCCACTACGTGCTGTCGCTCGGCGCCGTGTTCGCCATCTTCGCCGGCTGGTACTACTGGTTCCCGAAGATGTTCGGCTACATGTACTCCGAGAAGATCGGCAAGCTGCACTTCTGGGTCACGTTCATCGGCGTGAACCTAGTCTTCTTCCCGCAGCACTTCCTCGGCCTTGCCGGCATGCCGCGCCGCTACGTCGACTATCCGGACGCATTCGCCGGTTGGAACTTCGTGTCGTCGATCGGCTCGTACATCTCCGGCTTCGCCGTGCTGATCTTCCTCTTCGGCGTTTTCCATGCGTTCGCCCGCAAGGTGCCGGCCGGCGACAATCCGTGGGGCGAGGGTGCGACCACGCTGGAATGGACGTTGTCGTCGCCGCCTCCGTTCCACCAGTTCTCGACGCTGCCTCAGATCCGCTGAGACGCCAGGACAATGACCGGCCGGGGCAAAGCTCCGGCCGGTTGGTTACAGACCCAGGACAGTAACGAGCGATGAGCCTCGCCAACGAACAGATCACCACGGCCTATGCCGAGCCCAGCCGGGCAGAGGTGCGCGATTTCGTTGCCCTGCTGAAGCCGCGGGTGATGTCGCTCGTCGTTTTCACGGCTCTGGTCGGCATGGTTCTGGCGCCGGGCCATATGCATCCGGTGGTTGGCGCCCTCGCGCTGCTCTGCATCGCCATCGGCGCCGGCGCCTCCGGCGCCCTGAACATGTGGTGGGATGCCGACATCGACGCCCTGATGACCCGCACGCGCGGCCGTCCGGTGCCGGCAGGCCGCATGCAGCCCGGCGAGGCTCTAGCCTTCGGTATGGTCCTGTCGGTCGGCTCGGTGATCGTGCTCTACCTCGTCGCCAACTGGCAGGCGGCGGCGCTCCTCGCCTTCACGATCTTCTTCTACGTCGTCATCTATACGATCTGGCTGAAGCGCTGGACGGCGCAGAACATCGTCATCGGCGGCGCGGCCGGCGCATTCCCGCCAATGGTCGGCTGGGCTGCGGTGACGGGCAATGTCAGCCTCGAGAGCATCGTCCTCTTCCTCATCATCTTCTTCTGGACGCCCCCCCATTTCTGGGCGCTGGCCCTGCTGAAGTCCGGCGACTACGCCAAGGCCGGCGTGCCGATGCTGCCGGTCGTCGCGGGCGAGAGCGAGACACGCCGCCAGATCCTGATCTATTCGATCCTACTGGCGCCGCTCGGCGTCGTGCCGTGGATCATGGGCTTCGGCGGCATGGCCTACGGTGTGGTCTCGATCGCGTCGGGCGCGCTGTTCCTCCTGCTCGCGATCCGCGTCTGGCGCGAGCGCGAGGGAACGCAGGCCGCGACCGCGGCTCGCCAGCTCTTCGCATTTTCCATCCTCTATCTCTTCGTCCTGTTCGCCACGCTGCTCGGCGAAGCGACCCTGGGCGGGTTCGGTGCATGATCATGGCCGAGGAAGAGAAGGGCATCGTCCTCACCGAGGAACAGAAGCGCCGCCGTCGCAATCGCAATACGGCGATCGCGGTCGTGCTGTTCGGCCTCGTCGTACTGTTCTACGTGCTGACGATCTTCAAGCTCGGCGGCGGTGTCGCCGACCGGGCGTTGTGACGCGATGACGACCGAGCCCGGCAACACCTCCGCACCTGACCGCCGCCATTTGCGCGTCGCGGCAGCGTGCGGCGTGTTCGTCGCCTGCATGGTCGGCGCTTCATTCGCCGCCGTTCCGCTCTACGACATGTTCTGCCGCGTTACCGGCTTCGGCGGGGCGACCGTCGTTCGCGAACAGGCGCCGGGCAATGTCCTGGAACGCGAGATCATCGTCCGCTTCGACGGCACCGTCGCTCCTGGCCTGAATTGGGATTTCCAGCCTGTCCAGCGCCAGATGAAGGTCAAGGTCGGCGAGACCGCGATCGCCTTCTACCGCGCCCGGAATCGCGGCGAGGACGGTTGGGGCACCGCCTCCTATAACGTCACTCCGGAAGTCACCGGCGGCTACTTCGCCAAAATCGCCTGCTTCTGCTTCACCGAGCAGCGTCTGAAGGCCGGCGAGGAACTCGATATGCCCGTTCAGTTCTTCATCGATCCGTCGATCGCGGAAGATGCGACACTGAACGGCGTGAACACGATCACACTGTCCTATACCTTCTTCGCAGCCAAGCCGCCGGCGTCTGTCGCCGGCGCCGCCGCGGCGCCGAAACTCTGACGGAGCAAGAGATGGCCGACGCCCACGTCAAGCATCACGACTACCACATGGTGGATCCGAGCCCGTGGCCGATCCTCGGCACGGTCGCTGTGTTCATCTTCGCCCTTGGCGGCATCCATTACATGCATGGCGGCGCGGCGTGGTGGATCCTGCCGGGCTTCCTCTTCACGCTCTATGTGATGGCGATGTGGTGGGTTGACGTCCGCAACGAGGCCAATGCTGGCTACCACACCCGCGTCGTTCAGCTCACCCATCGCTACGGCATGATGCTGTTCATCGCCTCCGAGGTGATGTTCTTCGTCGCCTGGTTCTGGGCCTATTTCGACGTCGCGCTGTTCCCGAGTGATCCGCATCAGGTCGCCCGCACCGCCTTCACCGGCGGTCACTGGCCGCCCCAGAATGTCGCGACCTTCGATCCGTGGCACCTGCCGCTGCTCAACACCCTGATCCTGCTCACCTCGGGCACGACCGTCACCTGGGCGCACCACGCGATCGTCCATGGCGACCGCGATGGCGCCAAGCAGGCACTCTGGATCACCTGCGGTCTCGGCGTGCTGTTCAGCATGCTGCAGGCCTATGAGTACAGCCACGCCCAGTTCAGCTTCGGCGGCAGCATCTACGGCGCGACCTTCTTCATGGCGACCGGCTTCCACGGCTTCCACGTCATCGTCGGTACGATCATGCTCGCGGTCTGCCTGCTCCGCCTCTACAAGGGCGACTTCACCCCGAAGCAGCATTTCGGCTTCGAAGCCGCTGCCTGGTACTGGCACTTCGTCGACGTGGTCTGGCTCTTTCTGTTCGCCGCGATCTACGTCTGGGGCTATGGCGGCCCGGTCGCTGGCGGCCATTGATGCGTGATTTCCCTCTCCTGCGAAGCGGGAGAGGGTCGAGTTGCCGTCAGGCAACCGAGGTGAGGGCAAGCACGATGCTCATCGCTGTAATCATGCCCTCACCCGCACGCTTCGCGAGTCGTCCTCTCCCGTGAACGGGAGAGGGGAGACTGAAATGACCGACGACGATTACTATCCGCCCGTCTCGCCAATTTCGGCCGGGCTGCCGGGCAAGTGCCCCCGCTGCGGGCGCGGCCATCTCTTCAAGAACTTCATCGACGTTCCACCGGCCTGCGACGCCTGCGGCCTGGACTACGCCTTCGCCGATTCCGGCGACGGTCCGGCGGTGTTCGTCATCATGATCGCCGGCTTCGTCGTGCTCGGTTTTGCGCTCTGGCTCGAATTCACCTATGAGCCGCCGATGTGGGTACACATCGTCGTATCGCTCCCGCTCCTGATCGTCGTGTGCGGCGGACTGCTCCGCGTGCTCAAAGGCGTGCTGATCTGCCTGCAATACCGCAACAAAGCCGCGGAAGGGCGCTGGGAGGGTTAGACCTCTTGCCCATGCAGCAGCGTTCCATCCTCATTCCCGGCCTCGCCGCATTGGTCGCATTCGCGATCCTGATCGGTCTCGGCACCTGGCAATTGGCGCGCCTTCACTGGAAGGAAGCGCTGATCGCGACGGTCCAGCAGCGCGTTGCCGAGCCGCCCGCCGCGCTGCCTCCGCTGGCGGAATGGAAGAATCTCGACCTTTCCGAATGGGAATACCGGCCGGTCACGCTGAAGGGCCGCTTCTGGTACGATCGCGAGGCCTATGTCTACACGCTCCTCAGCGACCCCAAGGGCAAGCTCGAAGGGCCTGGCTATTGGGTGATGACGCCGCTCCAGATCGACGGCGGCGGCAATGTCATCGTCAATCGCGGCTTCATCCCGCTGGATCACCCGGAGATGAAGGTCGCGCAGACCAACGGCGAGGTCGAGATTCGGGGCCTGCTACGCGGCCCAGAGGAGCGGAATATGTTCACGCCCGACGATTTTCCGGCCAAGAGCCTTTTCTACGCCCGGGATGCAGCGGCGATCTCGGCCGGGATGAGCTTCGATGCCGCGCCGTTCACTATCGACGCACTGGAGACGCCGCCGGGTGGCCTGCCGCAGGCGGGGGAAACCCGCATGAGCTTCCCCAATCGGCATTGGGAATATGCGCTGACCTGGTATGGCCTCGCCGCCAGTCTGGTCGCAGTGATGGCCGGCCTCCTGTGGAGCCGCCGTCGTCGCGCGGCCTCATGAACTTGCCTCACCCCTGTAGCGCTACTAGGTTGCAACGATCTCCTCGGGAAGAGTGATGAACCCGTCTTACGTCTCGACTCGCGGCGAAGCGCCCGAACTGGGCTTTCTGGATGTCCTTCTGGCCGGCCTCGCCCGCGATGGCGGACTCTATGTGCCGTCCGAATGGCCGCATCTCTCCGCTGAAACCATCGAAAGCTTTGCCGGCGCGCCCTATGCGGCAGTCGCCGAGGCCGTGATCTCGCCCTTCGTCGGCGATGCCTTCGCGCCGGCCGACCTTCGCTCGATGATCGACGAAGCCTATGCCAATTTCCGTCATCCGGCGGTGGCGCCGCTTGTCCAGACCGGCACGAACAGCTTCGTGCTCGAGCTCTTCCACGGCCCGACCCTGGCCTTCAAGGACGTGGCGATGCAGCTCTTGGCGCGGATGATGGACCGTGCGCTGATGCTGCGCGGTGAGCGGGCGACGATTGTCGGCGCCACTTCGGGCGATACCGGCGGCGCGGCCATCGAGGCGTTCCGCACCTGCGAGCGGGTCGATGTCATCATCCTGTTCCCGCACGGCCGCGTTTCGGACGTCCAGCGCCGCCAGATGACGACGGTCGATGCACCGAACGTTCACGCCGTGGCGGTCGAAGGGAACTTCGACGACTGTCAGGCGCTCGTGAAGGCAATGTTCAACGACCACCGTTTCCGTGACGGCCAGAAGCTTGCGGCGGTCAATTCGATCAACTGGGCGCGCATCCTCGCCCAGGTGGTCTACTACTTCACCTCGGCGGTCGCGCTCGGCGCCCCGCATCGCCCTGTTTCGTTCGTCGTTCCGACAGGCAATTTCGGCGATGTCTTCGCCGGCTGGGTCGCCAAGCGAATGGGCCTGCCGATCGAGCGCCTGGTCGTCGCCACCAATTCGAACGACATCCTCGCCCGCACCATCGAGACAGGCCGCTGCGAGGTGAAGGGCGTCCATCCGACGACCTCGCCCAGCATGGACATCCAGGTCTCGTCGAACTTCGAACGTCTCGTCTTCGAGGCCGAGGGTCGCGATCCCGCTGCCGTGCGCCGCCACATGGCCTCGCTCGGCCAGGCCGGTGCTTTTACGCTAGGCAATACGCCGCTCGCCGCCATTCGTGGCGAGTTCGACGCCGGACGGGCGAACGAGACGGAGACGTCCGAGACGATGCGCCGTCTGCTGCGCGAGAGTGGTTATCTTTCCGATCCGCACACGGCGGTCGCCTTATCGGTCTCGCAGCGTCTTGCCGGCGATCCGGAAGTGCCGCGCGTCGTTCTCGGCACCGCGCACCCGGCGAAGTTCCCCGACGCCGTGATTGCGGCGACGGGCGAGCATCCCGACCTGCCGGAGCATGTCGCCCACATCATGCAGGGCGCCGAGCGGATGACCGTGTTGCCCAACGATCTCGTCACGATCCAGGCTTTCGTCGCCGAGAAATCGCGCGCCTCTCTGGAGGTCGTGTGAGCGTCGAAGTCACCGTCCTCTCGAATGGACTGACCGTCGCCACCGATACGATGACGGGCATCGGCACCGCCGCCGTCAGCGTCACCTTCGGCGCGGGCGCGCGTAGCGAGGCGGAGAGCGAGCACGGCCTTGCTCATCTCCTCGAACACATGGCCTTCAAGGGCACGAAGCGGCGCACCGCGATCCAGATCGCCGAGGAGATCGAGGAGGTCGGCGGCGATCTCAACGCCGCGACCGGCGTCGAGCAGACTTCATACGACGCACGGGTGCTGAAGGCGGACATTCCGCTGGCGCTCGACATGCTGTCGGACATCCTGACCCAGCCGCTGTTTGCGGAAGACGAACTCGCTCGCGAGAAGGGCGTCATCCTTCAGGAGATCGGCGCGGTCGAGGACACGCCGGAAGACCTCGTCCACGACCTCGTCCAGACGGTGGCGTATGGTGGACAGGCCCTCGGCCGTCCGATCCTCGGTACGCCGAAATCGGTGAAGGCGCTCGATCGGGCGGCGATCAGCGGATTTCTCGGCCGCCATTATCGGGCGCCGCGCGGTGTCGTCACCGCGGCCGGTGCCGTGAACCATGAGGAGATCGTCAAACTCGCCGGCGACCTTCTCGGTGATCTCGGAAGCGAGGCCGGCCCGCACGCCCCGCTCGCGCAGTGGACCGGCGGCGATATCCGCCAGAAGCGGGACGACGAGCAGGCTCATCTGGTTTTGGCCTTCCCGGGCAAGGCGATGGCCGACGACGATGCATTCGCGCTCCAGATATTCGCCAACGTGCTCGGCGGCGGCATGTCCTCCCGCCTGTTCCAGGAGGTCCGTGAGAAGCGGGGCCTCGTCTATTCGATCCAGGCCTTCCATTGGGCGTTCTCGGACACCGGCCTGTTCGGCATCTATGCCGGAACCGGCGAGGATGACCTCGATGAATTGATGCCGGTCACGCTCGACGAACTTGCCGGAGCCGCGCAAAATACGACGGAGCGCGAGATCGCCCGTGCGAAGGCACAGATGCGGATGAGCCTCGAACTCGCCCGCGAGCAGCCGACCTCGCGGTCCGAGCGTCTGTCACGGCAGATCCTCGTTCTCGGCCGTCCCGTGCCGGGAGAAGAGATTCTCGCGCTGCTCGATGCCGTGACCGTCGAGGATGTTCGCCGCGTCGGACTGGAGACGATTTCGGCCCGGCCGGCGCTTGCAGCGGTCGGCCCGATCTCCAGGCTGATGCCGCCTGAGCGGATTTCCGAGCGCCTCGGCGCTCCAGCCTACGCTGCCTGACCATGGCCTTCCTCCGGGCACTCTCCGACGAACAGGAGCCGGTTCTGAGAGGCGAGGGGGTGACGTTGCGCCCGCCGGCCGGAGGTGATTTCGAGGAATGGTCGGATTTGCGCGGGCGGTCCCGTGCCTTCCTGAAACCTTGGGAGCCGATTTGGCCCGCCGACGACCTGACCCGTTCGGCCTTCCGCCGTCGCCTGCGCCGTTATGCCGACGAGCGTCGTTCCGACAGCGCGTATTGCTTCTTCGTCTTCGGCAGCGAATCCAGCCTTCTGCTCGGCGGGCTGACACTTTCCAACATCCGCCGCGGTGTCGCCCAGTCCTGTACTCTCGGTTACTGGATGGGCGAGCAGTTCGCCGGCAAGGGTCACATGACGGCTGCCGTGCGTGCCGTCGTTCCGTTTGTTTTCGACCGCCTGGCGCTTCGCCGCATCGAGGCCGCCTGCCTGCCGACGAATACCGCCTCGATCCGGCTTCTGGAGAAAGTCGGCTTCGTCCGCGAGGGTTATGCGCGCCAATATCTGTGTATTGATGGAATTTGGCAGGACCATCTTCTTTTTGCCCTTCTCAGGGACGATGGGTTGCGCTGATCTGGCGGGATGCGCCAGCTTGCCGAGCGTTCGGCCTGGGGCTACGGAAGTTACGTGGTGCGTTGTGCCGCGAAGGGGGTTCACGGTTTGCGAGTTCGTGCGGGCCGTGAATCAGGGGAGATTGGCGTTTTGAATCTCGTCCGGAGGGCCGTGTGCGCCCTCCTCATCCTGTTCGGCGTGTTTGCCGCCGGCGGCCCCGCCGCCGCGCTGGAGCCGATTGTCGTGCCACCCGATCGCGGCGCGATCGATCTGACGCGCGTCGTCGAACGGTTCACCAGCGAGGGCGATCGCGTCCAGGTGACGACGGCGCCGGGTGCCGACGGCGTCGTGCGCCGTATCGAGGTGCGCGGCCACGCGGAGGGCCGGACCAATTGGGCGCTGTTCGCACTGACCAACACCTCGGACGACCAGATCGACCGGGTGCTCGTCGCGCCGCATTACCGGCTCGTCGGCTCGGGCGTGATCTGGCCGGACCTCGGCTCGCGCCGCATCGTCGACGTCACCGCGAGCCAGGGTTTCCGTCCGGAGCGCGAGCCAAGCAGCGACGCCGACATCTTCCTGATCACGCTCGACCCCGGCGCGACCGTCACCTTCGTGGCCGAGCTGTCGTCGCCGACCTTGCCTCAACTCCATCTGTGGGACCCGGATTCCTACAAGGACAGCGTCAACGACCTGACCCTCTACAAGGGCATTGTCATCGGTATTTCCGGCCTGATGGCGCTGATTCTGACCATCGTCTTCGTGGTCAAGGGTTCGACCATGTTCCCGGCCTCCGGCGCGCTGGCCTGGGCGGTGCTCTGCTGGCTGTCGATCGATTTCGGCTTCTGGCACAAGATCTTCAATCTCGGCGTCGGCGAGGACCACGTCTACCGTGCGGGCGCCGAGGCCACGCTTGCGGCGACGCTCATCGTCTTCCTCGTCGCTTACCTCAATCTCAATCGCTGGCACGTCCGCTTCGCCCATATCGCGGGCGTCTGGCTGATCGGTCTATGCGCCCTCGTCGGCATCGCGCTGATCGACGCGCCGGTTGCGGCCGGCATCGCGCGTATCTCGCTCGTCCTCGTCGCCGTTCTCGGCTTCGGCGTCGTGGTCTGGCTGGCGCTGCACAATTTTGACCGCGCGGTCATGCTCATCCCGACCTGGTTCCTGCTGCTGGCCTGGGTGGCCGCGGCGGGCTTCACCGTATCTGGCGTGCTGCAGAACGACATGGTCGCGCCGGCCCTCGTCGGCGGCCTCGTCCTGATCGTGCTGCTGATAGGTTTCACCGTCATGCAGCATGCCTTCGCGGGCGCGGGTCTGGCCCATGGTCTCGGTTCCGATCTCGAACGCCGTGCTCTCGCGGTCACCGGCTCGGGCGATCTCGTCTGGGACTGGGACGTGTCGGCCGACAAGATTCATGTCACCCCGGAATTCGAGCATCTGCTCGGCCTGAAGAAGGGCGACCTCCACGGTTCGGCAGCGACCTGGCTCGACGTGCTACACCCGGCCGACCGTGACCGGTTTCGCGCCGCGCTCGACATGATCGTCACCGAACGGCGCGGCAAGATCTCGGAGCAGTTCCGCTTCCGCGCGCAGGACGGCCATTACCACTGGATGCTTCTGCGCGTCCGCCCGGTCATCGCCGCGCATGGCGAAGTCACCCGCTGCGTCGGAACCCTGATCGACATCACCGATTCCAAGGCTTCCGAGGAACGCCTGCTGCACAATGCGGTGCACGACAACCTCACCGGCCTGCCGAACCGCCGTCTCTTCCTTGATCGCGTCGAGAGCGCGCTGTCCTTTGCTGCAGCCGACGAGAGGGTTCGCCCGACGATCCTCATTATCAATCTCGACGGCTTCAAGAAGATCAACGAGAGCGTCGGTCTGACCGTTGGCGACACGCTGCTCCTGACACTCGTCCGCCGCCTCGGCCGTCATCTCCGCGCCCAGGACGTGCTGGCTCGTCTCGGTGGCGACCAGTTCGGCATCCTGCTGCTCTCCGAGCGGGAAGGGCCGCGCATTTCGGCTTTCGCCGATACCGTGCGTAAGACGATCTCATCGCCGATCAGCTTCTCCGGCCGCGATATCGTCATCACCGGATCGATCGGTCTGGCGATGTCCGAACCGAGGACACCGATCACTTGCGAGGACCTCGTCCGCAATGCCGAGGTCGCGATGTTCCACGCCAAGCGGCTCGGCGGCGATCATATCGAGATCTTCAAGCCGACCATGCGGACGGCGAAGACCGACCGGCTTCTGGTCGAGGGCGAGCTTCGCCGCGCGCTGGAGCGCGAGGAGCTTCGCGTCCTCTATCAGCCGATCGTGCGCCTGGAAGACCGCCATATTGTCGGCTTCGAGGCGGTGCTGCGCTGGGATCACCCGCGCTACAGCCGCCGCCCCGCCGCCGAATTCCTGGCGATCGCCGAGGAGACCGGGCTCATCGTCGATTTCAGCCTGTTCGCGCTGGACCGCGCGTCGAGGCAGCTGTCGCTCTGGCAGCGCAAGGTGCCGGTCGAGCCGCCGCTGTTCGTGACGGTAGGCCTGCCGGGCAAGCAGTTCGAGCGTCAGGATCTAATCCAGGACGTGAAGACCGTCCTCTCGCGCACTGTCCTCGCGCGCGGCTCGCTGAAGCTCGAACTGTCCGAGAACCTCGTCATCCAGAATCCCGAGCGCGCCTCCTATATGCTGGAGAAGCTGCGCGATCTCGGTGTCGGCCTCGCGCTCGACGATTTCGGCACCGGCCATGCGAGCCTGGCCTATCTCGAGCGTTTCGCCTTCGACGTCGTGAAGATGGACCGCAGCTTCCTGCGCCAGCAGAGCAAGATGCACCGCGTCGCGATCCTGCGCTCGATGATCCAGCTCGGCCGAGAACTCGGCCTCGACGTTATCGCAGAAGGTGCCGAGACGGATTCCGATGCGGTCGAGCTCTACCACCTCGGCTGCCAGTTCGCTCAGGGCACGGCCTTTGGCGATCCGATGACGGCGGAAGCGGCAGAGAAGCTGCTCGGCATCGTGCCCGAGGCGTCGTCGCCGATGTCGAGCGTCCGCCGCGCCATGATGAACGTGGCGCGCCCGCAGGCTTCGTCTTCGTCCTAGTGCGCGCGGGCGAAGCCCGTCGCGAGAACCGGGACCCAGCGTTCCTCGCGGCGAAGCCGAACTTTAGCTATAGAGCGCCTGCGGCGCACTGATGCGCTGGACCCCGGATCGGCGTGCGCTTTGCGTACTTGTCCAGGGGACGTACTAGGCGTGGCCTGCCACCGACGACAGCATGGCCGGATCGATCCCGATCTTGCGCAACGCGCGCTCGTAGCGGCTCTCGACGGGCGTATGGAAGATCAGCTGCGAGTCCGCGGGGCAGTTGAGCCAGCCATTCGCCTGAATCTCGGTTTCGAGCTGCCCCGGCGCCCAGCCGGCATAGCCGAGCGCGAGCACGGCCGAGGTCGGCCCTTCGCCGCTCGCGATCGCCTTCAAGATGTCGAGAGTTGCGGTCAGCGAGATGCTTTCGTCGATCGGCAGCGTCGAATTCTCGATGAAGAAGTCGGCCGAGTGCAGGACGAAGCCGCGCCCCGTTTCGACCGGGCCTCCCTTGAGCACCGATATTGTGTCGGCATTGGCGGGAAGGCGGATCGAGTCGTTCTCGGGAATGACGTCGAGCTGGACAAGCAGATCGTGGAAATTGAGATTTGGCGCCAGCTGATTGACGATGATACCCATCGCTCCTTCAGCAGAATGGGCGCAGAGATAGATGACAGAGCGGGAGAAGCGATCGTCCAACATCCCGGGCATCGCGACGATCAATTGACCGTCGAGATAACCTTCCCCGGACACTGATCTCGATCCTGCCGGAATCATACCTACGAGTGTAGGCATGATATGTGCGCTTTGAAAGGCATCCCAATCGGCCATGATCCATTACTCACGTTCTTGTGGCAGGCCCGCCATCTGTTTCGTGGTAAGGGCCGCCTCATGATCAACCGTCGTACTGTGCTAACGGCTGCGGTCGCTGCACTGTTCCTCTTCGCGCCTATGGAAATCGTTCTGGCTGGTGCGGGGGTTTCGCCCTGGGCGGAGGACAACGGCGGCAAAGTTCGCCTCGTTGTGGGAAAGCCCGCCGCCGATGGCTCGCTTCGGGCAGGGATCGAGATCCGGCTGGAGCCCGGCTGGAAGACCTATTGGAGTAATCCCGGTGCCTCCGGAATGGCGCCGCGCTTCGACTGGGCCGGATCGGAAAATCTCGCCGAAGTCCGAGTGCTATGGCCTGTGCCGAAGACATTCATGGACGGGAAATCGGAGGCCGCCGGCTATTCGGGAACGGTCGTCCTGCCGGTCGTCATCAAGCCGGCCGATGCCGGGAAACAGGTTGATCTGAAGCTGACGCTGGACTTCGGCCTCTGCAAGGAACTCTGCGTGCCGGCGCATGCCGAGCTTGCTTTGCCGGTCTCCGGAAGCAGTCCCGTCGATGCTCTGGCGGCAGCCCAAGTCACCGGCTTCGAAAGCCGTGTACCGACACCGGTCGGGGTCGGGCAGGGGGGCGACCTGTCGTTCGCAAAAGTCGATCGCGATCCGGCTCAGCCTTCACTTGAAGTTCATGTTAACCATGCAAGTGGCTTGGAAATAACGGAATTATTCGCCGATGCAGGTGGTGCGGGTCAGGTCCAGCCACTTCAAGCGGACGCGAACGCGGAAAACATCCGCCGCTTCCGCGTCAGCTGGCGTGCGTCTGCCAAGCCCTCGTTCGTCGATCTCGTGGCCGTATCCGGCAATCGCGCAATCGCGACCCGTATCGCCCTCGACGGGTCATCGTTGACGCCTTAAGTAAGCTTCACGCCGCACTTTCGTGCGGTCCCGCCCCATCCCAAGAAGACACAGTGAGGCCAATCATGGCGATCAAAGCCGGCGACAAGATACCCGAAGCCACCTTTGCGGTGATGGGCCCGGAGGGCCCGGCCAAAAAGACCACGGACGAGGTCTTCAAGGGCAAGAAGGTCGTGCTGTTCGCAGTTCCGGGCGCGTTCACGCCGTCCTGCCACAAGAACCACCTGCCGAGCTACGTCCAGAACTACGATGCGCTGAAGGCCAAGGGCGTCGACACGATCATCGTGACCGGCGTCAACGACGTCTTCGTTCAGGACGCCTGGATCAAGGCTTCGGGCGCCGAGGGCAAAATTGAGGCGCTCGCCGACGGTTCGGCCGATTTCGCCAAGGCGATGGGTCTCGACATCGATCTGGGCAAGGCCGGTCTCGGCATCCGCTCGCAGCGTTATGCCGCGATCGTCGAGGACGGCGTGGTGAAGTGGATCGATGTGGAAGACGCTCCGCCGAAGACCGACAAGTCCAAGGCCGAGAACGTTCTTCAGCATCTGTGAGTTCTTGCCTCTCCCAAGGGGAGAGGTCGAGTCGCGGCGGAGCCGCGACCGGGTGAGGGGTAAGGCCTATCGAGAGGGCATATCCCTCACCCGCTGAGGGGGTTACCCCCGCGCCGCCTTGAACGGCGCCATGCCTTCGCGGGCCAGTTCGTCCGCCCGCTCGTTCTCGTCATGGCCGGCATGACCCTTGACCCAGTGCCAGGCCACATCGTGCCTGGCGATCAGCTTGTCGAGCTCCTGCCAGAGGTCCTGGTTCTTCACCTGCTTCTTGTCCGCCGTCTTCCAGCCGTTGCGCTTCCAGCCCTGCAGCCAGCCGGTGACGCCGCCGCGCAGATACTGGCTGTCGGTATGTACGTCGACCGCACAGGGACGAGTGAGGGCTTCCAGCGCGCGGATGGCCGCCAGAAGCTCCATCCGATTGTTCGTGGTCAGCGCCTCGCCGCCGCGAAGCTCCTTGTCGCTCTCACCATAGCGAAGGATCGCGCCCCAGCCGCCTGGTCCCGGATTTCCCGAGCAGGCACCGTCGGTCCAGATCTGGACGCGGGCGCTCAAGGCGTCCACCCGTAATCGGCGATCGACTTCACGGTTTGGTGGAAGCGGAGTTTGCGCCAGTATTCCAGCGGATCGTGCGGTTTCACCAGCGCACCGGGCGGGACCGACAGCCAGTCGACGAGGCGCGTCAGCAGGAAGCGCAGGGCGGAACCACGGGCGAGCGTAGGCAGCGCCGCGATCTCTTCCGCCGTCAGCGGCCGCGCCGCATTGTAGGCGGAGATCAGCGCCCGGCCTTTGGTGGCGTTGTAGGAATTGTCCGGCTCGAAGCACCAGGCATTCAGGCAGATCGCCAGATCGTAGGCGAGGAGATCGTTGCAGGCGAAATAGAAGTCGATCAGCCCCGGTGCGCGGCCGTCGAGGAAGAGCACGTTGTCCGGGAAGAGATCGGCGTGGATGACACCATGCGGCAAGCCCTTCGGCCAAGCCGCGTCGAGGAAGGCGAGTTCGTCCCGGATCGTCTCGCCGAGGCCCTCGCGAACCTCGTCAGCGCGGCCGTCGGCGGTTGCGGCCAGAGCGTGCCAACCCGCAATGCTCAGCGCATTGTCGCGACACATCGGGAATTCCCAAGCGACGTTGTGGAGGCGGGCGAGCGAATCGCCGACCTGCGCGCAGTGCTCGACCGCCGGGCGCTTGCGGGAAATGCCATCGAGGAAGGTGACGATCGCGGCTGGCCGGCCGGCGAGCTCGCCAAGAATCTGACCCTGGCGGTTCTTCAGCGGCAGCGGGCAGGCGATGCCGTGTTCGGCGCAATGCTCCATCAGGCGCAGGAAGAAAGGCAGATCGTCCTTGCGGACGCGCTTCTCGTAGAGCGTCAGGATGTAGGTGCCGGCCTCGGTGCGCAGCAGGAAGTTCGAGTTCTCGACGCCTTCCGCGATGCCCTTGCAGCTCAGATGCGCGCCGATGTCGTATCCGCGGACAAATCCGGCGAGATCGTCTTCCCGCACTTCGGTATAGACGGCCATGTCCTTGCGTCGGCTCGTGATTGCGCGGGAAGGGCGCCCCGCAGTGCTCCGCCCCGGTCACGGGTGTTACCGGGCGGTGCGCGAAGCGTCAAACCTTGGGATGGACTTTGCCCCAGCCGCGAAGCCGCAGCCGGGAAGGGCAGCCGTCAGGCCGCGGCGCCACGAAGCGGACGCGGCAGCGGGAAGAACATGTTCTCTTCGATCGCGGCGACGGTCTCGACCTCGACCGTGAAGCGTTCGGCGAAGGCGTCGATGATCTGCTCGACGAGGACTTCCGGAGCCGAGGCGCCGGCGGAGACGCCCAGCGTCCGGATGCCTTCGAACTCCGCCCAATCGATCTGGTGGGCGCCGTCGACGAGGCGCGAAACCGGGCAGCCGCGCTGTTCGGCGACTTCACGCAGGCGCTGCGAATTCGACGAGTTCGGCGAACCGACGGTGATGAAGGCATCACATTCATGCGCGATCTGCTTCACCGCTTCCTGACGGTTCGTCGTCGCGTAGCAGATGTCTTCCTTGTGCGGCACGGTGATATTCGGGAACCGGCGCTTCAGCGCGTCGATGATGCCCGACGTCTCCTCGACCGACAGGGTCGTCTGGGTGACGAAGGCGAGCTTGTCCGGATCGTCCGGAACGAAAGCCTCGACGTCCTCGACCGTCTGCACGAGCTTGACCGCGCCGTCGGGCAACTGGCCGATCGTGCCGACAACCTCCGGATGGCCGGCATGGCCGATCAGGATGATCTCCTTGCCGCGCTTGTAGTGGATCTCGGCCTCGCGATGGACCTTGGTCACCAGCGGGCAGGTCGCGTCGAGGATCTGGAAATTGCGGCGCTCGGCTTCGGCGGGAATGGTCTTGGCCACGCCGTGCGCCGAGAAGATGACTGGAGCCTGGGTCTCGTCCGGAACCTCGTCGAGTTCCTCGACGAAGATCGCGCCTTTACGCTTCAGGCTTTCGACTACGTATTTGTTATGGACGATCTCGTGGCGCACATAGACCGGCGCGCCGTAGAGGTTGAGGGCCTTCTCCACCACATCGATCGCACGGACGACGCCGGCGCAGAAACCGCGCGGCGCGCAGAGCAGGACCTTTAGGGGAGGCTTCTCAGTCGTCATGGTCATGTCAGTGCCGTTTTCGGGTCGCTCTTGTCAAGGTCGCGAGGGCTCGCGCATAAGGGCACGGTTACTCTTTCGGCGGAGGCAGGAGCGTTAGATATGGTGGCTTTCCGGCAATTCGAGAGGCGTTTCGCATTGGCGTTGATCGCCGGTCTGCTCGCCGCGCCAATTGCTCATGCTCAGGGCGCGCCGCAGGAGAATGCGGCGGCGCCGACGCCCGAGAAGCGTAACAGGTGGCTGGATATGCTGTTCCTGAACAGGACCAATCCCGAAGCCGCACCGCAGAAGCAAGCTCCGAAGCAGTACATCTATTGTCCGAAGGTCGACGTCATTTCGGGCGCCGCCGCCTATACGCTCTACGACAAGGGGCAGGAGAACAATCCGCTCGCCGTCCGCTATCAGGCGCGCTTCGACAAGCTCGTGCGTGAGTGCGTCGATCTTGGAGTGGAGGCCGGTATTCGCATCGGTATCTCCGGTCGGATCGCGCTGGGACCGCTGGGGAAACCGGGGGTCAACGTCAACGTGCCGGTGAATTACGTCGTCAAGGACAATTTCGGCGCGGTCGTGCTCAAGAAGTCCGGCGTCATCCCGATGGCGATCCCGGAAGGCCAGACCAGCGTCGGCTTCACCTATGTCGAGGAGGTCGGTTCCGTGCCGATGCCGCAGGGCCGGCTGAGGGATTGGAGCTTCGCCATCGGCTACGACAATAAGGCGAAGACGGCACAGTTCTGACGGGCGCCGAAGGTGACTCTAACGTTCTGTTAACCCTGAATTTTAGCAGGGGCTTAAGGTTGATCATTCAAGTTCTCCGCGTTGGTCACGCGTCGAGATCCTTGAATGTCCAGTTCAGTAATGCGTACCCAGGCACACCATATTGTGCCTGGGATGGACATCCCGGAAAGCCGGATTATCCAGGGCGATTGCATCGCCGAAATGGAGAAGCTGCCGGCCGGTTCGGTCGATCTCGTCTTCGCCGATCCCCCGTACAATCTTCAGCTGCAGGGCACGCTGCACCGTCCCGATCACAGCCTCGTCGACGCCGTCGATGACGAGTGGGACCAGTTCGCGAGCTTCGACGCCTACGACAATTTCACCCGAGCCTGGCTGCTCGCCGCGCGCCGCGTGATGAAGCCGAACGCCTCGCTCTGGGTCATCGGTTCCTACCACAACATCTTCCGCGTCGGCGCGATCCTCCAGGATCTCGGCTTCTGGATCCTCAACGACGTTGTGTGGCGCAAGAACAACCCGATGCCGAATTTTCGCGGCCGGCGGTTCACGAATGCGCATGAGACCATGATCTGGGCTGCGCGCTCGGCGGAAGCCAAGTACACTTTCAACTACGAGGCGATGAAGGCCGGCAACGAAGACCTTCAGCTCCGCTCCGATTGGCTGCTGCCGATCTGCACGGGTGGGGAGAGGCTGAAGGGCAAGGACGGCCGCAAGGTTCATCCGACGCAGAAGCCCGAGGCGCTGATCGCGCGGGTGCTGATGGCGTCGAGCAAGCGCGGCGATGTCGTGCTCGACCCGTTTTCGGGTTCCGGCACCACAGCCGCCGTGTCGAAGCGTTTTGGCCGCTCATGCGTTGCGATCGAGCGGGATCTTGAATACGCGGCGGCGTCTCGCGACCGCCTCGCCGGAGTCGAGACCCTCCCGGACGAGGCACTGGCGGAACTCCCGGCCAAGCGCGAGGCGCCCCGCGTCGCATTTTCAACCGTCATTGAACGGGGCCTGATCGCGCCCGGCGCGGTCCTCACGGATTCGAAACGCCGCGTCGAAGCTTCGGTCCGCGCCGACGGCACGGTCGCTTTCGGCAGGGCGATCGGCTCTATCCATAAAATGGGCGCGCTCGCCCAGGAGGCCGAGGCCTGCAATGGCTGGACCTACTGGCACGTCGAAACGGCCAAGGGGCTCGCGCCGATCGACAGCTTCCGCGCTGTTATCCGTGAAGAAATGGCCGGTTTGAGCGCCTGAACGCGCTAACGCTTCGCAACTGCAATCATAGCTGTTGTTTGCCGCCCCGGAGGCGGTTATCGCGAGCCGGCCGGACCTTTCCCGGCCTACCGGCTCGGCATGTCTTCGAACCCGCTTCTCTTCCGGATCGCCTTCGGCAGCATCGCCGTCAGCCTGATCGTGCTCGGGCTGAAGCTGCTCGCGTTCTGGATGACCGGCTCAGTCGCGCTCTATTCCGATGCGCTCGAGAGTATCATCAATGTGGTGACGGCGTTCGCGGCGCTCGGTGCGCTCTGGTTCAGCTATCAGCCGGCCGACCAGAACCATCCCTATGGACATCACAAGGCGGAATATCTCTCGGCGGTTCTCGAGGGCGTGCTGATCGTGCTCGCCGCGATTTCGATTCTGCACCAGGCCTATCTGGGTTTCCTCGACCCGCGCCCCTTGAATGCGCCCTGGCAGGGGCTGACCGTCAATCTCGTGGCGACGACGATCAATGCCTTCTGGGCGCTGCTGCTCATACGCACCGGCCGTAAGCATCGCTCGCCCGCGCTCACTGCCGATGGCGGCCATCTGATGACGGACGTCGTCACGTCGGCGGGCGTCTTCGTCGGTCTCGTGGGCGCGATCGTCTTCGACATGCCGCTGCTCGATCCGATCCTCGCCGGCTTCGTCGCAATCAACATCATCTGGATGGGCTGGAAGCTAATGAGGGAATCGGTCGGTGGCCTGATGGACGAGGCCGTTCCCCCAGTCACTCTCGACGCCATCAAGTCGATCATCGCGACCGAAGCCGAGGGCGCCATCGAGGCGCACGATATCCGGACCCGGCAGGCGGGCAGGGCGACTTTCGTCGACTTCCACCTCGTCGTCGCCGGCGACATGACAGTCTCGTTCGCGCACGACATCTGCGACCGGATCGAGCGGGCGCTGAAGGGCAAGATCGAGGACATCACCGTCACGATCCATGTCGAGCCCGAGGACAAGGCCAAGCATCAGGGAATCGTGGTGCTCTAGGCACGTCCCGCCTCGACGGCCTTCCGCATTACATTCGGCAAGGCTTCCTCGTCGACCTCGTCCGACCACCAGCAGCCCGCTGGCGCCGCTGTCGTAATCGGAACGGCTGCCGCGAAGACGCGAAGTTCCAGCGCAAAATGCGTGAAGACGTGGGTGACGCTTCCCTTCGAGCACCAGGAAGCCTTCAGAGGCGCCTTGAGCATCGCGGCATCGCCATCGAATTTTGTCGCCCACTCCGATCCCGGAAGCTCGACCATCCCGCCGAGCAGTCCTTTTTCCGGCCTCCGGCGCAACAGGACGGCACCATCCGCCCGCCGGACGAAGAAGGCGACGCCGGTCCTCGAGGGGCGTTCCGCCTTCGCCGCCTTGCGCGGAAAGGTCTCCTGCAATCCAAGCTTCCGCGCTTCGCAGGGATCAATCCACGGGCACAGCGTGCAGGCGGGCTTCTTCGGAGTGCAGATCGTCGCGCCGAGATCCATCATGGCCTGGGCGAAATCGCCGGGGCGGTTCGACGGCGTCAGCGGCTCGGCGTACTTTTTGATGATCGCCTTCGCGCGCGGCAGTTCGTCCTCGATGGCGTACAGGCGGGTGACCACCCGTTCGACATTTCCGTCGACCACGGTCGCCCTACGGTCGAAGGCGATGGCTGAAATCGCGGCTGCGGTGTAGGCGCCGATGCCGGGCAGATCGAGAAGCGCATCCTCGCTGTCGGGAAACATGCCGCCATGCCGCTCGACCACGGCCTTGGCGCAGGCATGCAGATTGCGCGCCCGGGCGTAATAGCCGAGCCCCGCCCACAGCCTCAGCACATCGTCGAGCGGCGCGGCGGCAAGCGCCCGGACGTCCGGGAATCGGTCGAGGAACTTGAGAAAGTAAGGGCCTGCCGCGACCACGGTGGTCTGCTGCAGCATGATCTCGGACAGCCAGACGCGATAAGGATCGGCGCGTTCGCCCGGTCCGGCGCGCCAGGGCAGGCGGCGGCGGTGCCGGTCGTACCAGGCGAGCAGGCCGGCCGGATCGGGCTTTGCAGGGGTCAGGTTTTCAGCGAGCGCCATTCGTCCGCTTGTAGCATCCCGAAACGACCAGCGGCCTCAAACCTGCGAAATCCACATGCACGTCACCCCGAGCTTGACCCGGAGGCCCCGGCAGGCCGCAATGGCGGCATGTCCGCCAATCAGAAGAAACGCCGCACCCATTCGCTCGGCGAGCTCGTGCCCAAGGCCCTCGGCGATGCCTTCGCGGCGCAGGGCTTTGCCGGCACGGAGGTCATACAGCGTTGGCGCGAGATCGCCGGACCGGAACTTGCCGCCCGCTCGCGGCCGATCAAGCTCGCCTGGCCGAAGCAGCCGAAGGACACAAGCGCGCCTCGTCTGCCCGCCACTTTGATGGTCCAGGTCGAAAGCGCCTTCGCGCTCGAATTGCAGATGCAGACTCCGGTTCTGCTGGAACGGATCAACCGCTATTTCGGCTGGGCCTGCGTCGCCACCCTCCGCATCAAGCAGGGGCCCGTGTCCGAACGCCGCGCTGCTCCGCGCCGCGATCCCGTGCTTTCGCCCTCGACGGAGAAGCGGATCGTTGCAGCGGCAGAGGGTTTCGAGGATGCGCGGCTCGCCGATGCGCTGGTCAGGCTAGGCAAGGCTGTTGCTGGAAGCGGTCGAAGGTGATCCAAAAGGCGTAAACTTGCCACATTTCCAGCGTTGGCAAGGTTCTCAAAATCCATTCGGACGGCTCGCGCCGGGAGAGATCGAAATGAAGCGTTCCATTCTGTTCGCGGTTCTCGCGGCAGTCGTCCTGGTCGCGGGCGTGGTGCTGTATTCGCAGTTCGGCAACCAGAACCCGATCTCCTCCAGCGTCACGAGCGATTCCTCGGACGACGCCTCCTCGAACAGCACGCCGGCCGCTTCGTCCGTGCCGGCCCAGGAGGCCGACGCCTCGACGACCAGTACCCAGGACCTGATGGCTCCGGGGCCGCTGCCGGATCAGGCGGTCGGCGATGCGAATGCGCCGATCACCATCATCGAATACGCCTCGCTGACCTGCCCGCACTGCGCGCATTTCCACGAGACGACCTATCCTGAACTCAAGAAGCGCTACATCGACACCGGCAAGGTGCGCTTCATCTTCCGCGAGTTCCCGCTGGACAACTACGCGACCGCCGGTTTCATGCTCGCCCGCTGCGGCGGCGACGGTAAGTACTTCCCGATCCTCGAAGCCTTCTTCAACAAGCAGGAAGAGCTGATGAAGGCGGCCAATCCGTTCGACTGGATCCAGGGCTTCGGCAAGCAGGTTGGCTTCACACAGGAATCGCTCGATTCTTGCTTGTCGAATCAGCAGCTGCTGGACAGCGTGATGGCTGTTCGCCAGCGCGCGGCCGAGAAGCTCGGCGTCTCCTCGACGCCGACCTTCTTCATCAACGGCAAGGTCAAGCGCGGTGCGATGACCATCGAGGAGCTCGACAAGGAACTCGAGCCCCTTCTGAGAAGCTGAGGCCTCTGACCCGCGTGCGGCGCGGAGCGGGCGCCGCAGGCAAGGGCCAGGCATGAAGCTCACGCGCCTTAGGCTGGTCGGTTTCAAGTCCTTCGTCGATGCGTCGGAGCTGGTCATCCAGCCCGGCCTGACCGGCGTTGTGGGACCGAATGGCTGCGGCAAGTCCAATCTCGTCGAAGCCTTGCGCTGGGCGATGGGCGAGAGCTCCCACAAGGCGCTGCGCGCGGCGGAGATGAACGACGTCATCTTCGCGGGCTCCGGCGGCCGCCCGTCGCGCAACACCGCCGAAGTCGTCATCGCCCTCGACAATTCAAATCGGCTCGCGCCCGCGCCCTTCACCGAGCAGGAAGAGCTGGAGATTTCGCGCCGCATCGAGCGCGACAAGGGCTCGACCTACCGCGTCAACGGCCGCGAGGTCCGCGCCCGCGACGTTCAGCTCCTCTTCGCCGATGCCTCGACCGGCGCGCGCTCTCCGGCCCTCGTTCGACAGGGTCAGATCGGCGAGATCATCAATGCCCGGCCGGAAGCGCGCCGCCGCGTTCTGGAAGAAGCCGCCGGCATCGCGGGTCTCCATGCCCGCCGCCATGAATCCGAGCTGAAGCTTCGCGCCGCCGAGCAGAACCTCGACCGGGTCGAGGACGTCCTTGGCCGGATGCAGACTCAGCTCGAGGGCCTGAAGCGCCAGGCCCGTCAGGCCGTCCGCTACCGGCAGCTTTCCGCCGACATCCGCCGTCTCGAATCGCTCACTCTGGCTCGCGCCGTAGCCGAGGCGATTGCCGAGCGGGACGAAGCGGTGAGGGCGGTGCAGGAGGCCGAACGTCAGCTTGCGACGGCGACGCTCACCCAGGGCGAGGCGGCGCGCATCGAGGCCGTTGCGGCTCATGAACTCCCCACGCTTCGCGATGCGTCAGCCGCGGCCTCCGCCGCGCTGGAGCGCATCCGCCGCGCCGGAGAGGATCTCGACCGCGAGGAGAAGCAGGCGCGCGAGCGGCTCGCCCATCTCATCCGCCAGATCGCCCAACTGGACGACGACCGCGAGCGCGAGAAGTCGCTGGCCGACGATGCCGCCGCGACTCTTGCCCGCTTCGAGGCCGACGTCGCCGCGCTCGATGCCGACGAGGCACAAGCCGAAGACCGCGAAGCGGCCGCGACGAAGCGCGTCGCCGAAGTCGGGGAATCGCTTGCCGCCCTGGAAGCCGCTCTGGCAGAGGCCAATGCCGCGCTTGCCGCACGCACCGCCGAACGCGATACGCTGAGCCGAGCCCGCAACGACGCGTCCTCTCGCGCCGCCCGTCTCAGCGCCGAACTCCAGAAGCTCGACGCCGAAGCGGCCCAGATCGAGGCCACGCCGCCGACCGATCTTGCCGGCATCGCCGCTGAGGCGGAAGCGGCATCGGCAAAGGTGGCCGAGACCGAAGCCACGGCAGCGGCCTCGGAAATCGCGCTGGCGGCCGCCCGCGAGCGCGAGCAGCAGGCTCGCGGCGCGTTCCAGACCGCCGAATCCGAGCTTCGCCGCTATGAAGTGGAGGCGCGCACCCTCTCCAAGGTCCTCGACGTAGAGACCAAGAAGCTATGGCCGCCGGTCATCGACAAGGTCTCGGTGAAACCGGGATACGAGGCCGCGCTTGCCGCCGCGCTCGGCGAAGACCTGACGGTTCCGGACGATACTTCCGCCCCGATCCATTGGGGCCAGATGGATTTGTTCGATACCGATCCCGCGCTGCCCGATGGCGCGACGCCCCTTTCGTCCGTTGTCGACGTACCGCCTGCTTTGGCCCGCCGCCTCGCGCAAATCGGCATCGTTGCCCGCGCCGACGCCAGGCGCCTGCAGTCCAGGCTGTCGCCGGGCCAGCGGCTCGTCTCGGTCGAAGGCGATCTCTGGCGTTGGGACGGCTTTGTCGCCACCGCCGAATCCGAGACGCCGGCTGCGCGCCGCCTCGCCGGCCGGAACCGGCTCAAGGAACTGGAGCAGCAGCTCCTCGTCGCCATCGACCAGATGGTCGTCCGCAAAGCGGAAGCGGAAAAGGCGCAGACCATTGTGGCTGCGGCCACCCGCGAGGAGCAGGCGGCGAGGGATGCCGTCCGCAACGCGCGTAGAACCTTTGATTCCCTACGTGAACGCGCCGCCGATGCCGAGCGGCAGATCGCGAAGTACGAGGCGCGACGCACCTCCGTGGTCGAACAGCGAGCCCGCGTCTCGACTGATGCCGCCGAGGCGCAGCAGCGCCTTGCCGAGGCGGAGGCCGCACTGTCGGCCCTTACCCCCGCTGCTGATCTCGAAGGCGAGCGCGACCGTCTCAGGATTTCCGTCGAGCGCGAGCGGACCATCGCCGGCGATGCCCGCGCCGCGCAGACGGCGCTTGCCCGCGAGCGTGAGGGCCGCGTTCGTCAACGCGAAGCCATCGCCCGCGACCGTGCTTCCTGGGAAACCCGTCTCCAGGGCGCCGACGACCGTCTCGCCAAGATGGAAGAACGCCGCATCGCCGCCGAGACCGAGCGTGCCGCGCTCGATGACGTGCCGGAGGCCACGGCCGCCAAACGTCGAACATTGATGCTGACCATGGGCGAGGCCGAGATCGCCGCGAAGGCCGCGGCGGACCGGCTGGCCGAGGGCGAATCGAAGAAGAATTCGGCCGATACCGCCGCCCGCGATGCCATCCGGGCGCTCGGCGATCGACGCGCCTCGCTGGCCCGCGAGGAAACAAGGCGCGATGCCGCGAACGAACGTCTGGCCGAGGCTCGCCGCCGCTTCATCGAGGCGACCGAGGAAGATCCGGATATCGCCGCGCGCTCCGCCGCGAGCGATCCGCAGCCGCTTGAGACATTGTCCAACGATCTCGCGAGGCTGAAGAGCGATCGCGATCGTTTGGGCGCGGTGAACCTGCGCGCCGAGGACGAATTGACCGAAGTCCAGCAAGCATATGACGGACTGGTCGCCGAGCGCGACGACCTGATCGAGGCGATCAAGCGTCTCCGACAGGGTATCCAGTCGCTGAACCGCGAGGGCCGCGACCGCCTGAGCACGGCCTTCGATGCCGTGAACGCTCACTTCGTCCGGCTGTTCGCCACGCTTTTCGGCGGCGGCGAGGCGAAGCTCGAACTGATCGAGTCGGACGATCCTCTGGAAGCCGGTCTCGAAGTCATCGCCCGTCCGCCGGGCAAGCGTCCGCAGACTTTGTCGCTGCTATCGGGCGGCGAGCAGGCGCTGACGGCAATGGCGCTGATCTTCGCGATCTTCCTCACGAATCCGGCGCCGCTCTGCGTTCTGGACGAGGTCGACGCGCCTCTCGACGACGCCAATGTCGAGCGTTTTTGCGACTTGCTGGAAGCCATGCGCGGCGATACCGATACCCGCTTCCTGGTCGTCACCCATAATCCGGTGACGATGAGCCGAATGGACCGGCTGTTCGGTGTTACCATGGCGGAACGAGGCGTCAGCCAGCTCGTTTCGGTCGATCTGGAGGCCGCCGAACGCCTCCGTGAGGCGGTCTAGAGGGCCCTCCTTCGACGAAGGTCGCAAAAAGGGCCTGCGACAGAGCGTCCACAAGCCGCAAATATATAGATATACCAAATACTTAATACTGTCGGCCGAATCCTTGACACCCCATAGGGGCGAAACTAAGGTGCGCGCGGTTTCAGGGGGGAGGGCGACCTCTCTTGGTCTAAGCCAGGCTCGCAAGATGAACGACCGCAAAACGACGGACGGTCAAGACGGCGAGCCGGGGCCGACAACCGCTGATACCGAACTCTCCGGCAGGCTTCGCGGTCTCGACGCCGAACTCAAGCGGGTTCGCGCGGAAAAGGAAGCGGAAGAAAAGGCCTCGATCCCCGATCGGACCTCCGCCACCGCCGGTATGACGCTCGCCTTCCGTCTCGGGAGCGAGTTCGTCGCCGGAGTTCTGGTTGGCGCGGGTCTTGGCTGGGCGATCGACCATCTCTTCGGCACCGCGCCGTGGGCGATGATCGTGTTGCTTCTTCTCGGCTTCGGTGCCGGGGTGATGAACATGATGCGGGCCGCGGGCGAGACCGGGAAAAAGACGCCGCCTGGCGGCGCGTGAGATTGGGCTGTCGCCGTCCGGCGACATGTGAATTCGGGGCAGGCGCCGTCCGGCGTCGCACAAACGAGGGCAGCGAACGGCGATGGCGACTGAGATCGATCCGATCCATCAGTTCGAGATCCAAAAGATCGTCGACTTCGGCCATGTCGGCGAATTCCCGATCGCCTTCACCAATTCCGCGGCGTTCATGTTCGGCATCGTCGCGCTGGTCTTCTTCTTCCTGACCTCGGCCACGTCGAGCCGCGCTTTGGTTCCGGGCCGCTGGCAGAATCTGGCGGAGATCTCATACGAGTTCGTCGCCTCGACGATCAGGTCGACGGCCGGCACCGAGGGGATGAAGTTCTTCCCGCTGGTGTTCTCGCTGTTCATCTTCGTGTTCACCGCGAATTTCCTCGGCATGGTGCCGTACGCCTTCACGGTGACGAGCCATCTGATCGTGACGGCCGCGCTTGCGGCGATCGTCATCGGCACGGTGATCCTCTACGGCTTCTTCCGTCACGGAACGCACTTCCTCCACCTCTTCGTCCCGTCGGGCGTGCCGGCTTTCCTGCTGCCCTTCATGGTGATCATCGAGGTGATCTCCTTCCTGTCGCGCCCGATCAGCCTGTCGCTGCGTCTCTTCGCCAACATGCTGGCCGGCCACATCGCCATGAAGGTGTTCGCAGGCTTCATCGTCATGATGGGATCGGCCGGTGTCGCCGGCGCTCTCGGCGCGGTTCTGCCGCTGTCGATGGTCGTCGCGCTGACTGCCCTCGAATTTCTCGTCGCCTTCCTGCAGGCCTACGTCTTCACGGTCCTGACCTGCATCTACCTCAACGACGCCCTGCATCCGGGTCACTGACCTGGGGCGGAGCGCCACACAGTCCAACCAACACAGTACGAAATTGACAGGAGATCATAATGGAAGCGGAAGCCGCTAAGTTCCTGGGCGCCGGTCTCGCCACCTTCGGCATGGGCCTCGCTGCCATCGGCGTCGGCAACATTTTCGCCAACTTCCTCTCGGGCGCGCTGCGTAACCCGTCGGCTGCCGACGGCCAGTTCGCTCGCGCGTTCATCGGCGCGGCGCTCGCGGAAGGACTCGGCATCTTCTCGCTCGTCGTTGCGCTCGTTCTGCTGTTCGTGGCCTGACGACACCAACCGCATCCGGCCGCTACTAAAGAGCGGCCGGCGCGCTAGTCTCATTCCTCGGGAAAGCGGAAACCATGTCCGAGATCTCCGGTCCGACCGTCGCTTACGTCATCGCGCAGGCTGAAACGCCTGCGGGACAGCCGCACGGCGTCGGTTCGAACGATCCTCACGCCGGCCAGACCGGTGTTGAAATCGCCACGCCGCACGGCGAGGCCGACGGCTCGCACTTCCCGCCCTTCGACGCGCAGACCTTCCCGTCGCAGCTCCTGTGGCTCGCGATCGCCTTCGTGCTGCTCTACGTACTGATGAGCAAGGTCGCGCTGCCGCGCATCGGCTCGATCATGGAGGACCGCCAGACGCGGATCGACAACGATCTCGCCGAGGCACAGAAGTCGAAGGAAGAGACCGACGCGGCGATAGCCTCCTATGAGGCCTCGCTCGCGAGCGCGCGTTCCAAGGCGCAGACCATCGCGACCGAAACTCGCGACAAGGTCAATGCCGAGGCCGACGCACAGCGCAAGACGATCGAAGCTCAACTGACCGACCGCCTGATCGCGGCCGAGAAGCAGATCGCGGACACCAAGACCCAGGCCTTGGCGAATGTCCGTTCCATCGCGGTCGATGCGGCCTCCGCAATCGTCGCCCGCCTCTCCGGCACCGAGCCGTCCGCCAAGGACGTCGAGAGCGCCGTCGATGTCAGCCTGAAAGGCTAAGCCCGATGCTGCAAACGGCTGAATTCTGGGTCGCCGTCGCCTTCGTGGTCTTCGTCGGCATCGTCCTCTACGCAGGCGGTCACAAGACCATCCTGCGTGGTCTCGACGCCCGCACCAAGCAGATCGCCGACGACCTCAACGAGGCCAAGGCGCTTCGCGAGGAAGCGCAGCGCGTGCTCGCTGAGTACGAGCGCAAGCGCAAGGAAGCCGAGAGCGAAGCCGAGACGATCGTCGCGACCGCCAAGGCCGAGGCCGAGCGTCTCGCCGCCGAAGCCAAGGCCAAGGCCGAGGACTTCGTCGCCCGCCGCACCAAGATGGCCGAGACCAAGATCGCCCAGGCCGAACAGCAGGCCCTCGCCGAGGTTCGCGCGGTCGCCGCCGATGCCGCCGTCAAGGCTGCCGGCGAAATCCTGAAGAAGACCGCCAAGGCCGACGATCTCGTCACCTCGGGGCTCAAGGAAGTCCGCGCCAAGCTGCACTGAAGTTCACAAGGGTTCACATCCGAGTGCACATCAAAGGCCGCCTCCGGGCGGCCTTTTGCATTTTGGTTCGGTGGAACCCTGGCCCCGCCAAAACATTCCTTCTCCATGAAAAATGGAGGCAACACACCATGATGAAGGGCGGACTTTTGTGGCTGATCGGAATCCCGCTTCCGATCATTCTCGTGCTCTGGCTGACGGGTTTCCTCAGCTAGGCGCTACTCGGCGGCGTCGACGCGTGTCTCTTCCAGCATGAGGAGGCCTGCCGTCGCGCCGTCGGCACCGCCATCGCGCATTTCCAGCGCGAGCCGTACCGGGGCAAAGCTCCGGCGGTGATGAACCGTCGGTCCAAGCCGAACCAGTGCTTCCTTGTGCTCCCGGGTCGAATAGCCGACATGGCGCTCGAACCCGTATCCCGTCACCGACAATCCGAGCCGACGCATCATCCGGTCACGTGTGACCTTGGCAATGATCGAAGCGGCGGCGATCGACACCAGCTTGGCGTCGCCGTCGACCACGGCTTCGGCCGGGCAGGGAAGACCGTCCGGGAATTCCCTTCCATCCACGAATACGCGATGCGGCTCGCGCGGAAGCGCGGCGACGGCCCGGCACATCGCCCAGAGCGTCGCCTTGCGGATGTCGTCGCGATCTATTCTCTGCGGGCACGCGGAGACGACAGAGACCTCGGCGCTTGCCATGATCTTCTCGTAGAGCACGTCGCGGGCGTCAGGCGTGAGAACCTTCGAATCGTCGAGCCCCTTCGGAATACGCGACGGATTGAGGATCACGGCCGCTGCAACGACGGGCCCGGCCAGAGGGCCGCGTCCCGCTTCGTCCACTCCGGCTACAATCTGGCAGCCGTCACGCATCGCCGCTTTCTCCCACTTGAAGTCGGGCTTCAGCAGGATAGCGGGCATTGCGTGCTTTTCGCGGCGAGGAGGCATCCGCCCCTTTTCGCATGGCCGGCGCCGAGTCGGGAGGGCAAACGAGCCACACGAATTTACGTTAATGGCGGGTTCCGATTGCACCTTCCATCTTAGACGATAGTAGTACAGTCAGGAGTTGTGGCCATAATAGGAGACGAAGATGCAGGATCGGCGCCAGCACGTACGCTATCCGAGCCTTCTTGGCGGACAGATTTCCCTTCACCGGCTGTCGTCTGCCCACGAATGCGTTGTCAGGAACATCACCCCGGCTGGCGCCCGGATCGTCTTCGATCATCCGGTTCCGATGCCGCGTGAGTTCGACCTCAACATCCCGCACCGTCGCGAGAATTTCCGCACCCGCGTGATCTGGCAGCGCGACAATATGATGGGTGTCGAATTCCTGAAGCAGGAGCGGACCGAGCAGCCCGCCGATCTCGCTCTTGCCCGCCGCGTGAAGCGGTTGGAGGTTGAGAAAGCGGATCTCGAGCGCCGAATCGTCACTTCCTACTTCGACTGATCTTCAACCTACGCGGGCCGGCAGTTTGACGCCGCCAGTCTCGTCCAGCTCCCAGAACGGATTGTGGGCGATCTCCCAGACATGTCCCTCGGGGTCGGCGACATAGCCGGAATAGCCGCCCCAGAAGGTCCTTTCCGGCGCCTTCAGAAGCCGCCCGCCGGCAGCGACGAAGGCCGCGACCAGACGATCCACCTCTAGTGCCGAGCGAGTATTGTGCGCCAGGCTCACGCCGCTGAAGCCGGCCTCGCGAATGTCAGACCCCATATCCGCGGCGAGATGCTCGCGACCCCAAAGGGCGAGGACGAGACCGCCGTTCAACTGGAAGAACGACACCTCCGCATTGCCCTCGCCGGATCGCTTGAAGCCGATCCGCTCGTAGAACGCGGTCGCCGTCGCGACATCGCCGACACCCAGAGTAATCAGGCTTATCCTCGGTTCCATCACCATTCGTCCTTCGCTGCGACGACCATGCGGTCGTATCGTGCGCCCAGGGGCGACTTCGCGTCTCCCATCCCGCATCGGCGTCGAAATCAGCACGCTTCCCATCAGAACAGCGCCAATTGCTCGCCCTTTCGGGCCGGCGGCGTGAACAGGTCCTTGCGCAAGGATGTCCTGTTCTGGTTCAGCCCGAGCCGCTTGGTCGCGAGCTCGAAGCGTCTACCGATCGTCCAGGCATAGACGCCGTCGCCGATCATCCGCTTACCCCATTCCGCCTGATAGGCCTTTCCGCCGCGCGTCGACTTCACCAGGCTCATCACATGGTTCAGCCGGTCGGGTCGGTGCTCGGCCAGCCATTCCTGAAACAGGTCCTTGATCTCGTAGGGCAGGCGCAGCAGCACATAGCCAGCACTTGTCGCGCCCGCCCCCTTCGCGGCATCGAGCAGGCGCTCGATCTCCTCGTCGTTCAGCGCGGGAATGATCGGTGCCGTCATCACGGTCGTCGGAATCCCGGCCTCCGTAAGCTGGCGGACGGTTTCCAGCCGCCGCGACGGTGTTGGCGCGCGGGGTTCGAGCGTCCGCGCGAGGTCGGCGTCCAGCGACGTGATCGAGACGGCGACCCGCACCAGTCCTTCAGCCGCCATCGGCGCGAGGATGTCGATGTCGCGTGTCACAAGCGCCGATTTGGTCACGATCCCGACCGGATGCTTGGTCTTCGCCAGAACTTCGAGCACAGAACGGGTGATGCGGTGCTCGCGCTCGATGGGCTGGTAAGGATCGGTGTTCGTCCCGAGTGCCATGGTCCTGACCTGATAGCCCGGGTGCGCCAACTCCTTTTCCAGAAGCTCGGCCGCGTTCGGCTTCACCGTCAGCCTGGTCTCGAAATCGAGCCCCGGCGACAGGCCGAGATAGGAATGCGTCGGCCGGGCGAAGCAATAGACGCAGCCGTGCTCGCAGCCGCGATAGGGATTGATCGAGCGGTCGAAGGAGATGTCCGGGGATTGATTGCGGGTAATGATCTTCCGCACCGCCTCGAACGAGATGTCCGTCTTGAATGGTGGCAGGTCGCCGAGGCTGTCCCAGCCGTCGTCCTCCAGCGAACGGGAATATGGCTCGAACCGGCCGACCGAATTGGTCACGGCGCCTCTGCCGCGTCGGCGTTCGGCCGTCACACCGGGTCTGGTCTCTGTAGTCTTCTCTGTCTCGTAGCTCAGTGTGCGTGCTGGATTCGCCATGGGAGAGCCTCTGTGCCACATATGAACAAAACAGGAACAAATAAGCAAGTGTTCCCATGCGACGAAGGAAAAGTTCTCATTTTCCTCAAGGTGCTGTAGAGCGAACGCCGATGATCAGCGTTGTGATCCCGACACTTAACGACGAGGAGGCACTCGTCGGTACTCTCGGTTCGCTCGTTTCGGCTGCCGCCGACGGGTCGGTCCGGGAAGTCATCGTCGTCGATGGCGGTTCGACCGACGGGACGCGCGTCATCGCGGAGGGTTCTGGCTGCACCTTCATCAAGGGCCCGTTGCCGCGCGAGCAGCGGCTTTCAATCGGCACCCAAGCGGCCAAGGGGCCCTGGTTGATGTTCCTCTCTCCGGGCGCGGAGATGGAGGAGGGCTGGTTCCGCGAGGCGCGCCAGTTCATCGAACGGGCGGAGCGGCAGGATTCGGTCCATAATCGCGCTGCCGTGTTCAAATTGGTCGTTGGCGAGCCGCGCGGTTTCCTTCGCGAATTGCCGGGCGCGATCCGCCGCTCGCTCTCGGCTCAGCCTGCCGGCCGTCACGGCCTCCTCATCCACCGCGCGTTCTATTCGAAGATCGGCGGCTTCCGGCAGATCCCGGCCGTCGAATATGTCGATCTCGCCCGCCGGATTGGCCGTGGTCGCATGGTGCGGCTCCGCTCCAGCCTGTTCATTTCGCCGGCCGCGGCGGATGCCGCCGATCTCGGCCATGGAGCGCGGCGGCTGATCTCGTCCGGGCTGCTGGCGTTGCGCGTTCCGGCCAGCCTGGTCGGGCGCCTCTACGGCTAGCCCCACCCTCTCCCGTTTACGGAAGAGGACGACTCGAAAATAAACGGGAGAGGGGAATCAGCCTTTCTTCCGTTTCAGGTGCTCGTCGAGCCGGGGCGCAATCTCGACGAAATTGCAGGGCACGGAACGGTAATCGAGCTGGCTTTGCAGGATGCCGTCCCAGGCGTCGCGGCAGGCGCCGGGGGAGCCCGGAAGCGCGAAGATGAACGTCCCGCCGGCAACCCCGGCCGTCGCCCGTGATTGGACGGTCGAGACCCCGATTTTCTGGAATGAGATTTGGTGGAAAATGGTCGAGAAGCCGTCCATGCGCTTCTCGAATAAAGGTTCCAGCGCTTCCGGCGTGACGTCGCGCCCGGTGAAACCGGTTCCGCCGGTGGTGATGACCACGTCGACGCCGGAATCGGCGATCCAACCCGAAACCTTGGCGCGGATCGTCTCGGTCTCGTCCGGCACGATGGCCCGGTCGGCGAGCACGTGGCCCGCTCCGGTCAATCGCTCGGCGAGCGTGTTTCCGGACTTGTCATCCTCCAGGCCACGCGTATCCGATACGGTGAGCACAGCGATCTTGAGGGGGATGAAGGGGCGGCTTTCGTCGATGCGCGACATGGGGATCTCCGTTGCAGCTAGATGGCAGCCCGCGCGCGCTTTCTCAATGGCTTGGACCCGAAGCCTGACGTCCGCGTTTTAGCGGCAGGAGGATATTGCTTGGGAAGACTACTTTGGGGGGCCCTGTTCCTCAGCGCTCTGATACTGGGCGCGATGGTGCTCACCGAGGCGGAAGTTCCGCTTGAGCCGGAGGAGGCAATCCAGCGCGAGCTGAACGAGAAGGTCACCCAGCAGGCAATCGAGGAGAAGATCGAGGCGGCGCTCGCGCGAAACGATGTCGAGGACGCGCGGATGTATGTCGATCTCGGTCTCGAAATGCACCGGCCGATCAGGAAAGAACTGATCGACCGCGTCGAAGCCGCCGAACAGCCGACTGCAGCCGCCGAGCGCGGCGCGATGGAGTTCGGCACGTCGTTCATCACTGGGGAGGGCACATCGATCGCCGGGCTGGCCGGGGCGACCGCCTCCGACTTTACCGTCGTGGGCGATGTTCGCGACATCATCCAGGAAGGCGGGCTGATGATCTCGGGCCGGCCTTACGACGAACTGATGCTCGGTCTCGCGACGGTCGGCCTCGCGGCCACCGGCGCGACCGTCGCCACCGGCGGTCTGGGCGCACCTGCGAAGATCGGCATCTCGCTGTTCAAGGCGGCACGCCGTGCCGGAACATTGACCGCCGAACTCGGCGTTGCCGTCGGCCGGGCCGTGCGGCAGGCGGTCGATTTCGGCGAGCTTGGCGGCATGCTCCGCGCCGCCGCGACCTTCGACAATGCTGCCGTTCGAGATGCGGCCTCCGTCGCGGTTCGCCGTGCCTCCACCGGAAGTCTCGCCCGCATGCTCGGCGACGCGCGGCATATCAACGATATCGCCGGACCTGCCGAGACGGTGCGCCTGCTGAAATATGCGAAGTCCCCCGAGGAGCTTTCCGATCTCGCGCGGCTGTCGACGCGCTTCGGGAAATCGACGCGCGGCGTGGTCGAACTCACCGGGCGGACCAGCCTGCGTGCGTTCAAGCAGGGCGTGCGGATCATGGCCGTCATCATCGAAAATCTGTTCGCCTTCATCGGCTGGTTCGCCAGCCTCATCGGCATGATGCTGACGCGCGGCGTCTGGCGTTTTTCGCGTCGGCGGCGGAGAGTGCGTGCCGTGAACCGTACCGAACCTGCATGACGATCACCGCATCGCTTCTCGCTTATCTCGCCGCCGCCAGCCTTCTTACGATCACGCCCGGCGTCGACTCCGCACTCGTCCTCCGCGCCGCGACCGTCGAGGGCACGCGGCAGGCGACAATGGGTGCGCTCGGCATCAATCTGGGCTGTCTGTTCTGGGGCATCGCGGTGGCGCTCGGGCTGGGCGCACTGATCGTCACCTCGCCGGCCGCCTATGAGGTTCTGACCTGGCTCGGCGCGGGATATCTCGTATGGCTCGGCGTGCAGCTATTCTTCAGCCCGCGCCGCCATCTCGTGAACGAAAGCGGTGAAACCGGCAGCGGCCGCTTCGCCTGGTTCTGGCGCGGCCTGTTCGGCAATCTGCTCAATCCGAAGGTCGGCGTGTTCTACGTGTCGTTCCTGCCGCAATTCGTGCCGCAGGGTGTCGCTGTCGCGCCGTATACGCTGCTGCTCGCGCTGATCCACATCGCGCTTGGGCTTATCTGGTGCGCGCTCCTGATCGTCGCAACGCGCCCGCTCGGCCGCGCGCTCCGGCGGCCGAAGGTGATCGCCTTCCTGGACCGGCTCACGGGCACGGTCTTCATCGGCTTCGGCGTAAAGCTCGCTTTGTCAGCTCGTTAAAGCTGTTGCGCCGCGAACGTATTGCAGGCCCGAACCTGGCCTGCGTCGAAACCGGTCTTGAACCAGCGCACGCGCTGCGCGGACGAGCCATGGGTGAAGCTGTCCGGCACGACGCGCCCCTGTGACTGGCGCTGAAGCCTGTCGTCGCCGATCGCGGTCGCGGCGTTCAGCGCTTCCTCGATATCGCCCGGCTCGAGCGACTTCTTGGAACGCGCCGCCCAGACACCCGCGAAGCAGTCGGCCTGCAATTCGAGGCGCACCGAAAGCTGGTTGGCCTCTACCGGCGACGACCGTTCGCGCTCCTGGCTCACGCGCGGCAGGATGCCGAGCAGGTTCTGGACGTGATGGCCGACCTCATGCGCGATGACATAGGCCGAGGCGAAGTCGCCCGGCGAGTTGAAGCGCTGCTCCATCTCGCGGAAGAAGCTCGTGTCGAGATAAACGCGCCGGTCCGGGGGGCAGTAGAACGGACCCATCGCCGACTGGCCCATGCCGCAAGCGGTCTGTGTCGCGCCGCTATAGAGGACGAGGCGCGGCTGCTGATAGGTCTGGCCATTCTGCTTGAAAATGTCGCCCCAGACGTCCTCGGTCGAGCCGAGGATCGCGGCGACAAATTTGCCGATCTCGTCCTTCGGCGTGCCGTCGGTGCCTTCAACCTGCCGGCTCTGGCCGCCACCCTGGACCATTTCGAGGCCGCCGAGGATGAGGCGCGGATCGAGGCCGGTCGCCCAGGAGAGCAGGCCGACAATGATCAGACCGCCGATGCCGATACCGCCGGCACCGCCCATCCGGAAACCGCCGCCGCCCGAACCGCGGCGATCCTCGATGTTCTCGCTTTCCCGAAGATCACCCCAGCGCATGACGTTTCCTCTCAAGCCTGACCGCCGATGGAAAGAACGCGGCGGACGGCATCCGGTTCACCCGGCGAGGGACGTCAGTGGTAGCCACCCTCGCCATGCACGATCCTGCCACGGAAGGTCCAGTACACGAAGACCGTGTAGCCCAGAACCATCGGCAGCAGGAACAAGGTTCCGATAAGAAGGAAGATTTGTGACTCCGGTGCGGCGGCCGTGTCCCAGAAGGTCAGGTGCGGCGGAACCAGATAAGGCACGGTCGAGACGACGAGGCCAGCATAGCAGAGGAGGAAGAGGAGGATCGTCCCGACAAAGGGAAGCGCGTCGTGCCCACTTTTCAACCAGCGAAGGATGAGGAGCGCGACGACAGCCACGAGTGTCGGCACCGGCCAGAGGAAATAAAAGTTTGGCAGGCTGAACCAGCGCTCGGCGATGCGAGGTACCGAATAGGGGGTCCACGCGCTGACGATCGCCATGCCGAGCAGGACGATGACGAGCAGGGCAGGCGCCATCTTGCGTCCGAGATCGTGGGCGGGACCGCTGGTCCGCATGACGAGCCAGGTCGCGCCGAGCAGTGCGTAGCCCGCGACGACGGCGACCCCCGTGAGGACCGAAAATGGCGTCAGCCAGTCGAAGGCGCCGCCGGCATATTGGCCGTCCACGACATTCACGCCCTGGATCAGGCCGCCGAGGATGATGCCCTGCATGAAGGCGGCGATGGTCGAGCCGGCGTTGAACGCAAGATCCCAGTGCCAGTGGTCGGGCTTCGCCACCCAGCGAAACTCGAACGAGACGCCGCGGAAGACAAGGGCCAGCAGCATGATGATCATCGGCAGGTAGAAGGCCGGCATGATGATCGCGTAGGCCTTCGGGAAGGCGACCCAGAGGCCGCCGCCGCCCAGCACCAGCCAGGTTTCGTTGCCGTCCCAGAACGGCGCGACCGAGTTCATCATCACGTCGCGGTCGGCTTCCTTCCGGGTGAACGGGAAGAGGATGCCGAGCCCGAGGTCAAAGCCGTCGAGCAGGACATACATCGCGACGGCGGTGCCGATCAGGCCGGCCCAGATGACGGGGAGATACCATTCCATGGTCAGGCTCCCTGATTGACGTGCTTGCCGGTGGCTTCGCGGGTCGCGTCCTCGGCGGCCGAGAGCGGCCGGTTCGGCACGCCGTCCGGCGGGTCGGCGGCAGCGCCTCCGGGTCCCTTCGCGATCAGGCGGTTGATGTAATAGACGCCCATCGCGAACACGATGCCGTAGACGAAGACGAACAGGATGAGGGTGCCGAGCACGCTCGCTCCGGGCACCGGCGAAATGCCGTCGGCTGTGCGGAGCAGGCCATAGACCAGATAGGGCTGGCGGCCCTGCTCGGTGACCATCCAGCCCGCGAGGATCGCGATGAACCCGAGCGGCCACATGTACGAGACCGACTTCAGATACCACAGGGTCTCGAACAGGCGCCGCTTCCAGAGAAGGAACGCGCCGACCAGCCCCGTCGCGATCAGCAGCAGGCCGATGCCGACCATCAGCCGGAACATGAAGAACACATTGGCGACCGGGGGCCGGTTCTCCGGCGGCACGTCCTTCAGGCCGGCATATTTGCCGTCCAAGGTGTGGGTCAGCAGCAGCGAGCCGAGATGGGGCACAGCGATCTCGAAATGATTCTTCTCGGCGTTCTGGTCCGGGATGCCGAAGAGGATGAGGTCGCCCTCGTCATTGCTGTCCCAGCGGCCTTCCATCGCCGCGACCTTGATCGGCTGGTGCTCCAGCGTGTTCAGGCCGTGCTGGTCGCCGATGAAGAGCTGCAGCGGCGCGGTGATGGCGATCATGCCAACCGCCATGCGCAGCATGGTCTTGGCTTCCTCGATATGCTTGCCGGCGAGGAGATGCCGGGCGCCGACTGCGAGCACCACGACCGCTGTGGTGAGGTAGGCGGCCGTTACCATGTGCGCGAAACGGAACGGGAAGCTCGGATTGAAGATGATCTCGATCCAGTCGACCGGGAATGCGATGCCGTTCCTGATCTCGTGACCGGTCGGGGTCTGCATCCAGCTGTTCGCGGACAGGATCCAGAAGGCTGAGGTCGCGGTGCCTATCGCGACCAAGCCCGAAGAAAGGGTCAGCAGCCATGGCGGTACGCGGTTCCAGCCGAACAGCATGATGCCGAGGAAAGTCGCCTCCAGATAAAAGGCGGTGAGTACCTCGTAGCCGATCAGCGGCCCGATGACGTTGCCGGAGAATTCGGAGAAGCGGCTCCAGTTCGTACCGAACTGGTAGCTCAGCACGATGCCCGACACGACGCCCATGGCGAACGAAACTGCGAAGATCTTGGTCCAGAACCGGGCCAGTCGGTGGAATTTCTCGTCGTCGGTTTTCAGCCACAGGCATAGCAGCACCGTGATAAAGGCGGAGAGCCCAATCGTGAATGCTGGAAAGATGATGTGGAACGAGATCGTGAACGCGAACTGGATACGCGCGAGCAGGACGGGATCGAGATCCATCGCCTGGGCCTCCGAGGCTTGATGCGTCCGGTAAGCTTACGCCCGCAGCTTGCTCTGTTGAATGACTACAATCAATGACATGGGGCCGCGCGGCGTGTCCGCGCGCGGCGCTTTGGCCGACGCGGCGATCCAGTCTGCCGATCCAACCCATTGTCGTTGGATATGATTTCAGCGGTCGTTGACAGCCGCTCGGCGGTTTTGCTCAATATTCGACAGGCCCGTGCAGCCTGTCGCTCGCGCCCTTCGGGGAATGGCGAATGCATGATTCTCAAGCTGGTTTCCCCCTTTGCCTCGGGCGGACCTGTCGGCAATGCGAGCACTGACCCTATCGGTTCGCCTGCAGCAGAGAGGTTGAACCATGCGTACATTCCGCGACGCCAAGATCATGGCCAAGGCGCTTCGGCAGGGTCTTGGCAAGAAGCGTATCGAACTGTCCCACAGCGAATGTCTCGAACTCGTCGCCCGGCAGTTCGACTGCGAAAACTGGCACGTCCTGTCCGCCCGTATCGAGACCGCGTCGGCAGCGAACACCAGCAGCCTGCGTCTTCCGGACGGCTGGATCGTGTCCGGTTCCCGGCCGGAGCTTTACGAGATGGGCGTCGATCCGGACATGCCGGGATCTCCAGCGATCATCCGCTCGCTCTCCATGGAGGAGCCGGCGGGGAGGGGTGGATTCGGCACCCTGATGCAGAGCATCCAGGCTACGGGCTTCCGGGGGATGAACCTGCGGCTGAGCGCCGAGCTGAAGACGGAGGATGTGCGCGGCTCGGGCACGTTGTGGATGCGGATCGACCGTGGACCGGGCAATACGCTGCGCTTCGACAACATGGAGGGGCCCCGCGCCGACGGTTCTCTCAAGGGCAGCCACGACTGGACACGCCGCGAGATCATTCTCGATGTTCCGGACGATGCCGAAAGCGTGCATTTCGGATTCTATCTGTACGGCACGGGCTGTGTCCTGGCGCGCAACGTCGAGCTCGTTGAGGCGGACGAGCAGGCGATGGCTGGCAGGCGCACCTATCCCGAACGTCCGACCAATCTCGGCTTTACCCAGGTCTCCGCAGGCTGACGCACAGCGGGCGCGGGCGCTTCATGCGTTCGCGTCCAGCTCTGCCTTCAGCGATCTCAGGTCTCGCCAGGCAAGTTTCTTCTGTGACGGCGTGCGGAGAAGATAGGCGGGGTGGAGAGTCGCGAGCGCCCGAATCGTTCTCGTCCCGGTCTCGTAATCCATCCAGCGGCCGCGCAGTCTTAGAATTCCATCCTTCGACCCGGTCAGAGCCGCCGCTGCGGAGCCGCCGAGCAGGACCAGGAAATCCGGATTCGCGAGTTCGATCTGCCTCTGGATGAACGGCAGGCAGAGCTGGGTTTCCTGCGGCGTCGGCGTTCGGTTGCCGGGCGGACGCCACGGAATGACGTTGGCGATATAGGCGGCCTTCCGGTCGAGGCCGATCGCATGCAGCATGCGGTCGAGCAATTGCCCCGCGCGACCGACGAAAGCGAGGCCTTCCCGGTCCTCGTCCTTGCCTGGCGCCTCACCTACGAACATCACCCGGGATTGGGGGTTTCCGTCGCTGAAGACGAGACGCGTCGCGGTCCGGCGCAGGCCCACGCCCTCATATGTCTCTAGGATGGCGCGCAATTCGTCGAGCGTCTTCGCGCTTCGCGCCGCCTCACGGGCGTCCTGAACCGCGGCGTCCTGCGATTTCGTCAGCGCCGCCATGGATGGAGGCGACGCGGTCGGTCTCGTTTGCGCAGGCTTGTCGATCCCGGGCAGAGCCCGTTCGGAGGATGTGGTGCTTGCCGATGTGGACTGCGGCGGTGCCTCGGCGAAACGGTCCTGCGGTTCGTCCGCGAGGGCGATGTCGACGCCCATTTCCGCGTACCAGGCGAGGAGCTCGGCCGCGTTGTCCCGAATGTCCGGTTCGCCGTTCAGCATGTCTTCTCTGTAGCGCGGATCGCCACAGGAATCACAGAGGTTCGGCACGGCCCCATTCCCGCCATGCCGATCTGTTGGACTCACAGTCTCGTGTAATCCGAAATATCCACTGCTTGGCGCTTGGAAGCACCGCCCTGCGGCGATAGAAGGCGATTTCGGACCAATATTTGCCGCGACCTTCGGCGCAAACCGTGCTTGGTTTGCTTCCGGTCCCCTACGATGAGGCGGTTCGTGAGACGCGATTTCCTGTTTGGACTTGTCTGTGCCGCGCTCGTGGCGAATAGCGCCTCTGCCGCTTTGGCGAACACCGATGCCACGGAGGCCACCAAACAGGCTTCCATGACGTCGCCTGTGGGCAATTACCTCGCCGGCCGAACCGCCGCCGATCTTCGCGATCTGACCTCCGCCTCAGTCTATCTTCGCGCGGCACTCCGCGCCGATCCGAAGGACCAGGAACTTCTCGACCGCACGTTCCGCACCGTTCTCGCGGCGGGCGATGTCGAGCAGGCGATGAGCCTCGCCGAACGTGTGGGTTCCACCGATCCGAACAACCGCCTGGCGCGCCTTGCGCTTGCGATCAAGGCGATCAAGGGCAAGCAGTTCGTGGCGGCCCGCACCCAGCTCGGTCAATCGCCGAAGGGGCCGATCCCGGATGTCGTGGCGACTCTCGTCTCGGCCTGGGCCTGGCAGGGCTCGGGCGATGTCAGCCGCGCGCTCAAAACCGCTGACACGCTGAGCGGCAATGAACTCGCCGAGATGTTCCGCGATCTTCATGCCGGCCTCATCGCCGGCACCACGAACAACAAGGCGGAGGCCGAGCGCCGTCTTGCCTCGGCCTACAAGCTCAACGATTCGAGCTTCGTCGTCGTCGACGCCTATGCCCGCGCTCTGGCCAATGACGGGAAAACAAAGGAAGCGATCGAGGTCTACAAGACCCTCGCTCAGCGGATGACCCGCAACGAGCGCCTCGCCAACAGCATCGCCGCGCTCGAGAAGGGCGAGAAGCTGCCGCCGGCCGCGCAAAACGCGCGCGATGGCGTTACGGAAGCGCTGTTCGGCTTCGGTCAGCTCGCCAATCGCGGCGAATCGGCCGAGATCGGCCTCATCTACCTGAATCTCGCGCTCTACCTTGAGCCCGATCATGAATTCGCGCTGCTGACTCTCGCCGACCTTCTGGAGACGATCGGCCAGCACGATGAGGCCATAGCGGCCTATGAGCGCATTCCGCAGAACTCGGCCTTCAAGGACGATATAGGCATTCGTATCGCTGCCAATCTGGCGATGGCCGACCGCACGTCCGATGCCGAGGCAAAGCTTCGCGATATCGTCTCGAAGAATCCGAAGGACGTCGACGCGATCGTCGCTTTGGCGAACATTCTCCATCGCCAGAAGTCATATGTGGAAGCCGCCAAGATATTCACGCAGGCGATCGACGCTTCCGGCGAACCGAAGAAATCGGACTGGTCGCTCTATTTCGCCCGCGGCGTTGCCTATGACGCGGCGAAGGACTGGAAGAACGCCGAGCCGGATCTCATCCAGGCCGCCAAGCTCGATCCCGAACAGCCGGTCGTCCTCAACTATCTCGGCTATTCCTGGGTGGACCGCAGCGTCAGCCCCGAGAAGGGTCTCGATCTCATCCGCAAGGCGGTCGAGCTGCGCCCGAACGACGGCGATATCGTCGATAGTCTGGGCTGGGCCTATTACAAGCTCGCCCGCTACGACGACGCGACGGAAGAGCTTGAGCGCGCCGTCGAGCTGAAGCCGCAGTCCTGGGAGATCAACGATCATCTGGGCGACGTCTACTGGAAGACGGACCGCAAACTCGAAGCCAAGTTCCAGTGGCTGCATGCCCTGACGCTCGAGATCGACGACGACAAGCGCGGCCCGATCGAGCGCAAGATCACCGAAGGTCTCGAGCCGGTAGAGCGGGAGATGGAGGCCAGGAAGGCCGCCGAGCGAGCCCAGCCTTCACAGCAGGACGCTCCGCGCCCTAAGACCGACGATCGTGCGGAAGCCACGCCCGGCAAGCCGGCCGAGGCGAACTGAACGCACGATCGACTGGGGGCTGGCGTGATCCGGACATCGCGGGCGCCCGCGAAGATCAATCTGACCTTGCGCGTTCTTGGTCGCAGGGCTGACGGCTTTCACGAACTCGAAAGCCTGTGCGCCTTCGCGGGCGTGCATGACCTCGTTTCGCTCGATCCGTCGGGACCGCTTGGACTGACGGTCGACGGTCCGACGGCCGAAGCCGCTGGGCCCGATAGCGACAATCTGATCATCCGCGCCGCGAGGGCGCTGGCCGAACGCGTTCCGGGCCTGAAGCTCGGCGCCTTCACGCTGAAGAAGCGATTGCCCGTTGGCGCGGGTGTCGGCGGCGGATCATCCGACGCCGCAACCGCACTACGCCTGCTCACCGAGTTGAACGAAATCGCGGTGTCCGATCCGCGCGTTCTGGAAGCGGCCGCTGCGACCGGCTCGGACATTCCCGTGTGCCTGACGCCGACCGCCCGCATCTTCCGAGGTCGGGGCGACGAAGTCGGCCCGCCGGTGCCGCTGCCGCCATTGATGTCGGTGCTCGTCAACCCTGGTATCCACGTCGCGACGCCTGCCGTATTCGGCGCGCTGGGTCTGGAGCGCGGTGCGTCCGGGCCATCCAAGGGGGCAGCCACGGCACTTCCGGAGGGAACCGATCTTGCCGGCCTCATCCGCTATTTCGATAGCGATGTGAATGACCTGGAGCCGCCGGCGCAGAAAGTTGCTCCGGAAATTGCCACGGTCATTTCGGCGGTGCGCAATGCGCCAGCCTGCCGTTTTGCGCGAATGTCGGGATCGGGATCGACGGTGTTCGGTCTGTTCGAGAATTGCCGCGATGCGAGCGCGGCGGCAAAGGCGATCAGCGCCGCCCATCCAGACTGGTGGGTGAAGCCGACCGTGCTGCGATAGGATCGCCGCATGCACCTCCGCCTCGTCACGATCGCGGATCTGCCGGTGCTGCGCCATTGGCACAGCCAGCCCCACGTCATCGCGGCGAGGGGCGACGACGCGCCGATCGACTGGGACGAGGAACTGCGTCGTCAGGGACAGGGCTGCGAACTACTGATTGCCGAGCTCGACGGACGTCCGATCGGTTTCATGGAAATTCTGGACCCCACCCGGGACGACGATCGCTATTGGGGCGCCATAGAGGACGGCTTTCGCTGCATCGATATCTGGATCGGCGAAGAGGCCGATCTCAGCAAGGGCTTCGGCACCCGGATGATGCGGCTTGCCACCGAGCATTGTTTCGCCGATCCAGCGGTCGACGCGATCCTGATCGATCCTCTCGTCTCGAACGAGCGGGCACACCGCTTCTACGAGCGGCTTGGCTTCGTCCGCGTGGATCGCCGCACGTTCGGCGACGACGATTGCTATGTGTATCGCCTGGACCGTCCGTTCAGTGGGCGCGGCTCGTGACGAAGCTCACCGCGTCCAGCATGGCCGACTTCGCCTGACCGTCCGGGAACAAAGCGAGGGCGTCACGGGCGATCGCGCCGTAATGGCGGGCGCGGGCGAAGGTCTCGTCGATCGCGCCGTGCCGCTGCAACAGGTCGATCGCGGTTTCCAGCGAGTCGTCGTCGATCTCACCGGCCTCCAGCGTGCGCTTCCAGAATTCGCGCTCGCCATTCGTCCCGCGCCGCACCGCGAAGATGACGGGAAGGGTGATCTTGCCTTCGCGGAGGTCATCGCCGACCTTCTTGCCGAGCTTGGCTTCGCGACCGCCATAGTCCAGCGCGTCGTCGACGAGCTGGAAGGCTATGCCGAGATTGGCGCCGTAGGATCGGCACGCCGCCTGCTCCGCCTTGGAGCTGCCGACCAGGGCCGGCCCGACCTCGCAGGCGGCGGCGAACAGCGCAGCCGTCTTGCCGCGAATGACGGCGAGATATTCATCCTCGGTCGTCGCGATGTTCTTCGCCGCGACGAGCTGCATGACCTCGCCTTCGGCGATGACCGTGGCCGCCGTCGAGAGAATGTCGAGGCAGGACAGCGAGCCGACCTCGACCATCATCTTGAAGGCTTGGCCGAGCAGGAAGTCGCCGACGAGAACGCTCGCTTCATTGCCCCAGAGCATTCGGGCCGCGAGCTTGCCGCGCCGCATTTCGCTGGCATCGACGACGTCGTCATGGAGCAGGGTCGCCGTATGCATGAATTCGACGGCGGCGGCGAGGCGGATATGGCCTTCACCGGAATAGCCCACGAGTTTCGCTGAGGCCAAGGTCAACAGCGGCCGCAGGCGCTTGCCGCCGGAGGAGATCAGATGGTTCGCGACTTCCGGGATCATCTGGACGTCGGAGCCTGTCCGGGACAGGATCAACTGATTGACCCGTTCGAGATCCGATTGGACGAGAGCCGAGAGGGCGTCAATGCCGTCGTCGCGACCGCGCTCGTCGAGCGGTATGACCAATCCCACCAGATGCCCTTCCTACGAATTCTTGGCCCGGACCATATGCAGCACCAGAGCAAGTCGGCAAGGGCAGAATGGTCATGAAGACTTACGTATAGCGGGAGAGGAGCGCGTTTGATGGATGAAGTGTTGCGCACCAATGACGCAGTTCTGCTGTCGTTCGTCCAGTCATTGCTGAATGGCGAGGGGATCGCGCACATGGTGCTGGACGGCAATATGAGCGTGCTGGAGGGCTCGCTCGGCGTCATCCCCCGCCGCGTTCTCGTCGCCGACGACAAGGCCGCCTGGGCGCGGGTTATCTTGACCCGCAATGGCCTTGGCGACGAACTCAGGCCATCCCGTGTCTGATCACACCGACGATGCGATACTCGGAGGACGCCTTCGTCTGTTGCAGCCGGCGCGAGGCCATCGTGCCGGAACCGATGCCATTCTTCTGGCGGCCGCCGTCCCCGCTCATGCGGGCGACCATGTCCTTGATCTCGGCGCCGGTGTCGGTACGGCGGGATTGGCGCTGGTTTCCCGCATACGCGACTGCCGTCTGACCTTGGTCGAAATCGAGCAGAATCTTGCCGAACTCGCGCGCTCGAACGCCGAGCGAAACGGGATTGTCGCGGATGTCAGGCTTCTCGACGCGATCGATCTCGGAAAGTCCGACTCCTCTGATCTCGCGAACGCCGTCGACCATGTCCTGTCCAATCCGCCGTTCCATCCGTCGTCGGGCCGCGCGTCTCCGGATCCCACGACCGCGCGCGCACGGACAGCTTCGCCGGACCTGCTTGAAACCTGGAGCCGGGCGGCCGCTCGCATCCTGAAACCGGGAGGGACATTCACGCTCATCCACCGTCCGGACGCCATTCAGGACATTCTCGCGGCGCTGGTCGGACGGTTCGGCGATCTGAAACTGAGATTCGTGCACGCCGACGAGATGGCGGACGCGGTGCGGCTGCTCGTTCGGGGGATCAAGGGTAGCCGTGCCCCGCTGACAGTCGCGCCGCCGCTCATCTTGACGGGCGAGGAGGGTCTCGCCGCTCATCGCGAGGCGGCGCCGATCGAGCTCTAACTCCAAAAAGAAAGAGCGCCGCGAGGGCGCCCTTTCTCATTGCCGAGGTCGATTTACCAGCCGCGATAGCAGCGGCGTTCCACGACCCGGCGCCACTCGCCGCGGATCTTCTTGCGGACCACCACGCGTTCGCAGTCGCGGCCGCGCGAGTAGTACTGCGGGTAGTGGCGATACCGCGGTGCGTAGTAGCGCCGGTGCGGATAATAGCCGTGGCCATAGCCGTAACCGCGACCATAGCCGCGGCCGTAGCCGTAATCAGGGCCGACGTGGATGCCAAACCCGACCTGGGCTGCGGCAGGTGCCGGGGCTGACGCGATGCCGGCGCCGAGTGCGACCACGGCTGCGGCGGCAAGTACAAGCTTCCGAAACATGCGATCTCTCCCTTTTCGCGAGCCGCAATGTGCTCGCTGATGATGGGAGGTTAGATCGCTGGGCCTGAACGCGTTCTGAGATCGCCATTCATCTGCCGTTCATCGCGGGGTTGCCGCCAATCCCGTGGTGAACGATATCCTCCGTGGAGGTCCCGATGCGGATTATTCAGATAGCAACGGCGGCACTTGCCGCAACGATCGGAGGCGCGCTCATCCGGCGCGAATGGAGACGAGTGAATCGCGAACTGGAGATGGTTCGCTCCCGCGAAGGCAAAGGCGCCCCGGTTCTGCGCCGGGATCGCCAAAGCGGTGAATGGCGACCGTCTCGATGATGGTCGCCATGCGATGTCAGAAGCGGGTGTCGTCCTTGCAGACCGGACGGCCGTATTCGACCCGGTAGGTGCTGCAATTGCGCTCGATCTTGACCGGCTTCAGCCGCGGCTTCGGGTTCGGATAGGTCGGCAGGTTGATCTCCGTGATCGCGCAATTGGTGAGGCAAATCTTCGGACCATCGCTGCCGTCGCCGCCGCCACCCTTGCCTCCGCCACCGGCCGAGCCGCCACCACCACCGCCACCGCCGCCTCGGCCACCGCCGGCCGCTGCCGCCTGGGCCTGGTCACCGGACATGGCGCTGATTGTCGCCGACATGCCGGTCACGAGAACGGCCGCCACGGCGAAAGCCTGGATGCTCCGGGAAAGATTGGAACGCGTCACGAACTTCGACATTGTCACTCTCCTTGGATTTCGGTCCGCCATCCCGGCGGCTTGTCCATGGGTCGCGACCGCATCCGATCCGGTTCGATATGGTTTAAAAATTATTACCAGGGTGACACTGCTTGCCGATGCCGGGGACGATGGCTAGGTTGCCCGCCTCCTCATTCGAACAGTCAGAAATGCCCGATACCGTTTCCGGTCCGCTTAGCCCCACGCGCTCATTCCAGGGATTGATTCTCGCGCTCCAGACCTTCTGGGCGGAGCGGGGCTGCGTCATCCTGCAGCCCTACGATATGGAAGTCGGCGCGGGCACGTTCCATCCGGCGACGACGTTGCGGGCCCTGGGTCCGAAGCGGTGGAACGCCGCCTATGTCCAGCCGTCGCGGCGGCCGAAGGACGGGCGCTACGGCGAGAACCCGAACCGGTTCCAGCACTATTACCAGTTCCAGGTCATCCTGAAGCCGAACCCGCCGAACCTGCAGGAGCTCTATCTCGAATCGCTCGCCGCGATCGGCATCGATTCGAAGCTGCACGACATCCGCTTCGTCGAGGACGACTGGGAGAGCCCGACGCTCGGCGCCTGGGGGCTCGGCTGGGAGTGCTGGTGCGACGGCATGGAAGTGTCGCAGTTCACCTATTTCCAGCAGGTCGCCGGCGTGGAATGCACTCCGGTGTCGGGCGAGCTGACCTACGGCCTCGAGCGACTGGCGATGTACCTGCAGGGCGTCGACAACGGTTTCGATTTGAATTTCAATGGCCTGGAAGGCGCCGATAAGGTCACTTATGGCGACGTTTTCAAGCAGGCCGAGGAAGAATACTCCCGGCACAATTTCGAATACGCCGACACGGAAATGCTGATGCAGCACTTCCGCGACGCGGAAAAGGAATGCCGTTCACTGCTCGAAAAGGGCGCGGCCGCGGGCGAGTACGACAAGGTCCACAAATGTGTCCTGCCCGCCTACGACCAGTGCATCAAGGCGAGCCATCGCTTCAACCTGCTGGACGCACGCGGCGTGATCTCGGTCACCGAGCGTCAGAGCTACATCCTGCGGGTGCGTGAACTCGCGAAGGCGTGTGGCGAAGCCTGGCTGAGGACGGGTGAGGGCGGAGCCGCCGCGTGATGCAGCCGAAGACGCTTTTGCAGCTCTCCAACTCAAATCCCGGCGCCGGCAGTCTGCTCGACAGCGTGCTCGTCGTCGTCGATGCGCAGAACGAGTACGTCACCGGCCAGGTGCCGCTCGTCGGTGTCGATGCAGCACTCGACCGCATCGCCGAGTTGCTGGAGGCCGCGCGTTTCCTGCAAGCGCCGATCATCCATATCCAGCATGTCGGGCAGGCGGGAAAACTGTTCGACCCGGAGACGGACGGCTTCAAGTTCGCCGAGAGGGCGGCACCGGTCGGCGCTGAGTCGGTTGCGAAGAAGAAGCTGCCGAACGCCTTCGTCGACACTCATCTGCGCGACCGCATCGTCAACAAGGGTCGGAAATCGATCCTCCTCGCCGGTTTCATGACGCATTTGTGCATCTCGACGACGGCCCGTGTCGCGCTCGATTTCGGCATCCGGGCGACAGTGATTGCCGATGCGACCGCGACCCGCGATCTGCCAGATCCGATGGGCGGACCGCCGATCCCGGCGGCCGAGGTTCAGCGCGCGAGTCTCGCCGCGCTGGCCGATCGCTTCGCCGCGATCGCCCTGACCAAGGATATCGCCTGAGCGTCAGGCGCTCGCGAGCAGCGGCGTGCGGGAACTGACGAGCTTGCTCGCCTCGCCGGATGTGAGGCCGCGGCCAAACAGATCGCCTTGGCCCTCGATCAGGCCCTCGCTCTTCAGCTTGTCGCGCTGCTCGGACTGGCCGATGCCGCTGGCGCTGATCGCGATGCCGAGACCCTTGCCCATTCCGAGGATGGTCTTCACCACGACGGCGCTGTTCGGGTTCTGGTCGAGATCCTGGATGAAGCTGCGGTCGATCTTCAGCTTGTCGAAGTGCAAATCCCGCAGGTGCCAGATCGAGGCATAGCTCGTGCCGAAATCGGCGAGCGCCAGCTTGATCCCGGCCTCGCGCAGCGGCGCGAGCAGGCGGCGGCTTTCCTTCATGTTCCGCATCAGGGCGGCCTCGCCGATGGCGATTTCCAGCCGGGCAGGGCGGAAGCGCGTGTCGCCGAGAATGCCGAGGATACGCAGCGGCAGGCCGTGATCGCGCATCACAGCGTCGGCCAGACGGAACGAGAGGATCGTGGTGTCCGGCCAGGAGAGCGCGTCGAGGCAGGCGCGACGCAGGAGCTGGTCCGTCAGTTCGCGGATCAATCCGGAATCCTCGGCAACCGGCAGGAAGCGCTGCGAGCCGATCTCGCCGAGATAGGGATGCCGCCAGTGCGGCACGACTTCGAAGCCCGTGATCTTGTTCGTCGTGAGATCGACGTTCGGCTGGTAGACCGGGACGATGCCGCTGGAGGCGAGCGCCTCGCGCAGTTCGGTCTCGACGAAGGCGCGCTCGTGCATGCGCGCGTCCATCGCCTCCTCGAAGAAGGACAGGAAGGACGTGCCCTCAGCCTTGGCGCGATAGAGCGCGACGTCCGCCTTGCGGATCAGTTCGGCCCGATCGGTGCCGTCCTTCGGCGCGATCGCGACGCCGATGCCGGTGCCGACGCGATGCTCGCCGGTGCGAGTGCGGATCGGCTGGTCGAGCAACGCGATGATGCGGCGGCCGATGCTGGCGGCGGCGTTGGCGCCATCGATGTCCTTGGCGACGACCGCGAATTCATCGCCGCCGAGACGCGCGATCTCTGCCTGGCCGGAGAGTTCGCGATTGAGCGCCTTGCCGATCTCGATCAGGAGCTCGTCGCCCGCCGGGTGGCCGTGGACGTCGTTGACCGCCTTAAAGGAGTTGAGGTCGAGCAGCATGACGGCGTGGACGTTGTCGCCGCGCGGCGGCTCCGCGAGTGCTGCATCGACCAGTTCCAGGAAGTTTCGGCGGTTCGGAAGGCCGGTCAGCGGATCATGAAAGGCGAGGTCCAGCGCATAGCGCTCGGCGGCCTCGCGGCGGCGGATTTCCAGCTTCTGCAGATAGAGGCGGCGGCCGGCGAAGGCGAGGAGGCTGACCACGAGCAGGCCGGTGATCAGCAGGATCTCCTCGATCTCCAACATGTCCTGAAGCGGAGACCGGTCGCGGAAATGTTGGAGCAGGTCGACTTCCAGGCCGACGAGTACGAGGGCGGTGAGCCCAGCAAAAACGAGGAATGCCATGACGATCATAAACACTCTTGAACTCAGCACCGTATTGAAGGTGGCAATGAAAGGTCGCTGAGGCATTGCCTGAAATCCGTTCTCCCTCCACTGGTTACGGTCGAAACTCTGATAAACCGTGAACTTGCGGATCACGTTCGACCACAACCGCGCGGGTCTTCCGCTCGACAGGCCGCGCGACGCTCTGTATCCCTCCCGGCCATGCCTGACCTTCTGCTCGAACTCCTCTCCGAAGAAATCCCCGCCCGCATGCAGGCGCGCGCCGCCGACGACCTGAAAAAGCTCGTCACCGACGCGCTGGTCGAAGCCGGCCTGACCTATGAGGGTGCCAAGGCCTTTGCGACGCCACGCCGCCTGGCACTGACGGTGCAGGGACTGCCGGGCAGGGCGCCCGACCGCAAGGAAGAGCGCAAGGGCCCGCGCGTCGGCGCGCCGGAACAGGCGCTCTCAGGCTTCCTGAAAGCCGCCGGTCTGTCGTCGATCAACCAGGCCAGGGTGCAGCACGACCCGAAGGGCGATTTCTACATCGCCATCACCGAGAAGCCGGGTCGTGCGACGCCCGAGATCGTCGCCGAGATTGTCCCCGCCACGATCCGCGCATTCCCCTGGCCGAAGAGCATGAAATGGGGTTCGGGAACGCTCCGCTGGGTTCGGCCGCTGCAGAGCATCGTCTGCACGTTCGGCACTCATAACGAGGACCCCGAGATCGTGCCGTTCGACGTCGACGGCATCGCCTCCGGCAACGTCACGCAGGGTCATCGCTTCCTCGCCCCGGGCGAGATCACGGTGAAGCGCTTCGACGATTACGTGCCGTCGCTGGAGAAGGCGAAGATCGTCCTCGATCCCGAGCGCCGCCGGGAGATCATCCTCGCCGACGCGCGCGATCTGGCGCTCGCCAACGGCCTCGAACTGGTCGAGGACGAGGCGCTGCTGCACGAGGTCTCCGGCCTCGTCGAATGGCCGGTCGTACTGACGGGCGATTTCGACGAAAGCTTTCTCGACGTGCCGGACGAGGTCATCCGCACCACGATCCGCGCCAACCAGAAATGCTTCGTCCTCAAGAAGGGCGAGAGGCTGGCCAACAAGTTCATCTTGATCTCGAACATCGAGGCGTCGGATGGCGGCAAGGCGGTGGTCGCTGGCAATCAGCGTGTGGTTCGCGCGCGTCTGTCGGACGCGAAGTTCTTCTGGGAGACCGACAAGAAGGTCCCGCTGGAGGAGCGCGCGAAGAAGCTCGAAAGCATCGTCTTCCACGAAAAGCTCGGCACCCAGCATGAGCGCGTCGAGCGCATCGCCAAACTCGCCCGCGAGATCGCGCCGCTCGTCGGCGCCGATCCGGACAAGGCCGAACGCGCCGCGCGCCTGGCGAAAGCCGATCTCGTCACGGAGACGGTAGGTGAGTTCCCCGAAGTTCAGGGCCTAACTGGCCACAAGCTGGCGCTGCTGCAGGGCGAGGACGATTCCGTCGCCGCCGCGATCGAGGAGCATTACAAGCCGGCGGGCCTCGGCGACCGCGTGCCTACGCGGCCGGTGTCGATCGCAGTCGCTCTGGCCGACAAGCTCGACACGCTGGTCGGCTTCTGGGCGATCGACGAGAAGCCGACCGGCTCCAAGGATCCTTTCGCGCTGCGCCGTGCAGCTCTCGGCGTGATCCGCATCGTTCTCGACAACGCACTTCGCGCAAACCTTCTGACGGTCATCGATCTCGTTCTCGACGGTTTCCTCAAGATCGATGCGAAAGCCGGCCTTTCGCCTGACCTCCTCGCTTTCTTCGCCGACCGCCTGAAAGTTCAGCTTCGCGAGCAAGGCGCGCGCCACGATCTCGTCGATGCCGTCTTCTCGCTCGGCAATCAGGACGATCTCGTCCTCATCGTCCGCCGCGTCGAGGCGCTGGCCGCCTTCCTCGGCACCGACGATGGCAAGAACCTCCTCGCCGGCTACAAGCGCGCCACAAACATCCTTCGTATCGAGGAGAAGAAGGACGGCGAGGGCGCGTTCGACGCCGCGCCGGATCCGAGCCTCGTCCGCGAGGTCGAGGAAAGCGATCTGATCGTCGCTCTGGAACGTGCCGAGACGGCCGCGCTCGACGCCGTCCACCGCGAGGCGTTCGAGGAAGCGATGCAGGCGCTGTCGGAGCTCCGCGCCCCGGTCGACGCCTTCTTCGACAAGGTGACGGTCAACGCCGACCAGCCGGCGCTGCGCCACAACAGGCTGAAGCTGCTGGCCAAGCTCCGCGCCGCAACCCGCGCCGTGGCGGACTTCTCGAAGATCGAGGGGTGATGCCTTCTCCCCTACGAGGGAGAAGGTCGACTCGTGATCGCAGATCACGAGCGGGTTGAGGGGGACGTCTCGGCGGAATTCAGCGCTTCGAGCCTGCCGAGCAGATCGATCAGAACTCCCTCGCCATTCTGAAGAATATCGTTGTTCCAGTAGCGGACGACTTCATATCCAGACAGACGAAACCAACGATCGCGGGCGTCCTCGGTCGCGGATTCGGCATGCTGACCGCCATCCGCTTCCAGAACGATCTTCGGTCGTTGGCAGATGAAGTCCGCGATGAACGGTCCGATCGGCATTTGCCGTCGAAACTTGAAACCGGCCAGCCTCCGATCGCGCAGCGGAAGCCATAGTTTCTGTTCGGCAAGGGTCGGCTCGCGCCGCATTTTCCTGGCGCGCTTGAGTGTTTTCGGTGGGCGCTGATCTTGTGGCACCGTCCCCCTCATCCCGCTCGCTGCGTATCGCAGCGAGTCGACCTTCTCCCTCGTCGGGGAGAAGGTCTCAGCGCCTCACATCACGCCGCCCGAATGCCGCTGATGAAGCCGTCGATCGTGGTCTGAAGGCCGTTGGCATTGCGCGCCAGTTCGCGCGCCGCGGTCAGCACCTGTGATGCGCCGCTGCCGGCGGCTTCAGCGTGTTCGCGGACCTCGGCGAGGCTCGACGTCACCGTGTCGGTGCCGTTCGCGGCCTCCGCGACGTTGCGGGCGATTTCCTGCGTCGCCGACTGCTGCTGCTGGACGGCGATCGAGACCGAGGCCGCCGCCTCGTGCATCTGCTCGATCGCGGCGCCGATCTCGCGGATCGTGTCGACGACCGCGGCCGTCGCCTGCTGCAGGTTCGCCACCTGTCCGGCGATTTCGTCGGTCGCCTTGGCGGTCTGTCCGGCGAGGCTCTTCACCTCCTGCGCGACGACCGCGAAGCCCCTGCCGGCCTCGCCCGCGCGAGCGGCCTCGATCGTGGCGTTGAGGGCGAGGAGGTTGGTCTGGCCGGCGATGTCGGTGATGAGACGGACGACGTCGTCGATCTTCTGGGCGCCATCGGCAAGCAGCTTCACATCGGAATCGGTGCGGTGGACGCGCTCGACAGCCGCCTGGGCGAGGCGCGCGGTCTCGGACACGCGATGACCGATCTCCGACGCGCTGGAGGCCAGTTCCTCAGTCGCGCCAGCGACGGTCTGCACGTTCTCGGAGGTGTGGGACGCGGTGCCGGCCAGTGAGACCGTCTCGCGGCTCGTCGCGTCGGCCGAGGTCGACATGGTCGCGGCGGTCGCTTCGAGCTCGACAGCCGCCGCCGAGAGGGCGCCGATCATGTCGCCGACCTTCGAGGTGAAGCTGGTGGCGAGCTCCGCCATCATCTCTTTCTTCTCCGCCTCGGTCTCGGCCTCGCGGGCCTTGGCCTCGTTCTCAAGGCGCCTGGCCTCGATCAGGCCGTCCTTGAACACCTGCAGAGCGCGGGTCATCTGGCCGATCTCGTCGCGGCGGCTGGTGTCGCCGACTTCCGTATCGAGTTCGCCCTCGGCGAGCTTGTTCATCGCGTTCGTCAGCTGGTGGACCGGGCGGATGATGCCGTAGCGGGCGACGAGCACGCTGACGAGTGCGCCGAGCAGGACACCGCCGAGCGCCGTCAGCGCCTGCAGCAGCATCGAGCGGTCGCCGGCCGCGAACGCCGCCTCGCGCTGGTCGTTGAGCGCCTTGGCCGAGTAGGTCGAGTATTCCTTGACCCGGTCGGTCACGGCCTTCTGCTGGTCGAGCGCCTTGTTGAGCGCGCCGATCATCGCCGTCTGGTTTGCCATGCCCGACGCCTTGGCGACCCGCAGCATCCACTGGATGGATTCGAAATAGGTGCCGAGCGAGTCGCGGACGTTCTTGAGAAGCCCGATTTCGTTCGCGTCCGCCGTCGATTCGAGCTTGGGGAAGCGTGCCAGCATCTCGCCCATGCGCTTGTCGGCCTCGGTCTGGAAGTCCGCCGATTTGTCCGGGCGCGAAGCGAGTTGATAGGTCATGCGGCTGATCGCGATGATGTCTACGCGGAGGTCCATCGCCTCGCGTGCGGATTCTTCCTTCGTGCCGACGAGTCGCATCGCCTCCTGCGAGGCGATGATCTGACGGCTGCCGACGAGCGCGATCACGCCCGCGGTCACGCTCATGACCAGCACGACCGCAGCGATTTTCTTCAGAATGGAGATGTTTTTGAAAGTCATCGTCCCGACCCCTTTGACCTTCGAGGAGACGCCATTCCCGCCAGGCGCCTGATGTCGCTGGGCAAGCTATCGAATTGTGCTGAATCAAGAGTGAAGTCGGGTGCTCGGTTCACGAAATCGTTTTGCTCTTTCGATTGCAGAACAAATAAAGAACATTATAAGCCATCGACGAGGGTTCGATGGACATCCGACGCAAGCTTGAAATTCTCGCCGACGCCGCGAAATACGACGCCTCCTGCGCATCGAGCGGCACCGAGAAGCGTGATTCGAAGGGCAAGGCCGGCATCGGCTCGACCGAGGGAATGGGCATCTGCCATTCCTACGCGCCGGACGGCCGCTGCATTTCGCTGCTCAAGATCCTGATGACGAACGCCTGCGCGTTCGACTGCCTCTATTGCGTCAACCGCGCCTCGTCGAACGTGCCGCGCGCCCGCTTCACGGTGGAGGAGATCGTCCGGCTGACGCTCGATTTCTACCGGCGGAATTACATCGAAGGCCTGTTCCTCTCGTCGGGCATCATCCGCTCGCCCGACTACACGATGGAGAAGATCGTCGAGGTCGCGCGGCGGCTGCGCGAGGAGCACGGCTTTCGCGGCTACATCCATCTGAAGACGATCCCTGATGCCGATGAGCGCCTGCTCGCGGATGCCGGCAGATGGGCCGACCGGCTGTCGATCAACATCGAACTGCCGAGCGAGGAGAGCGTCACCCGTTTCGCGCCGGAAAAGGATGTCCGCGCCATCCGCCTCTCGATGGGCCGGATGCGCGTGAAGATCGAGGAGGCGGCGAGCGAGAAGAAAGCTCCCAAATTCGCCCCGGCCGGTCAGTCGACGCAGATGATCGTCGGCGCCGATGCCGCGACCGATAGCGACATCCTGAAGACGAGCGCAAATCTCTACGGCTCCTACGGCCTCAAGCGCGTCTATTATTCGGCCTTCAGCCCAATCCCGGATGCGTCATCCGCTCTGCCGCTCGCAGCCCCACCTTTGATGCGGGAGCATCGGCTCTATCAGGGCGACTGGCTGATGCGCTTCTACGGCTTCGATGTCGGCGAAATGTTTTCGGGTACGGCCGGCATGCTGCCGCTCGACATGGACCCGAAGCTCGCCTGGGCGCTCCGCCACCGTGACCGCTTTCCGCTCGATGTGAACACGGCGAGCCGCGAAGAATTGCTGCGCGTGCCGGGCTTCGGCATCAAGACGGTCGACCGCATCCTGACCGTTCGCAGGGTCCGCGCCATCCGGGCGGACGATCTCGGCCGGCTGCGGGTGCCGTTGAAGACGGCGCTTCCGTTCATTGTCCTTCCCGACCACCGGCCGACCCGGTTGATCGATCGGAGCGATCTTCATCGCCTGGTGAAACCCGAACCCGCCCAGCTCTCGTTCTTCGGTAATGCCGCTTAGCATCGCATTGAACGGACAGACTGATTTCGCGGGCTGGCGCGGGGCGGCCCGGCGGCTGGCGCTCAACCATGTGCCGCCGGAAGAGGTCGTCTGGTCGACGGGGGAGGCGGCGGACCTGTTCGCCGAGCCGGAGCAACTGCCCGAGCCGACCGGCACGTTCAATGTGCCACGCGCCTTCGTCGACCTGGCCGAGACCGCGATCCTGCATTCCGAGCCGGAACGCTTCGCACTGCTCTATCGCCTGCTGTGGCGGCTGCTGAAGGAACCGAACCTGCTGGCGGTTTCCGTCGATCCGGATGTCGCCCGTATCGAACTGATGGCGAAGAACGTCCGCCGCGACATTCACAAGATGCACGCCTTCGTCCGTTTCCGCGAAGTCGCGGTGGAGGGGGAGACGCGCTTCGTCGCCTGGTTCGAGCCGGAGCACCACATCATCGAAGCCGGTGCGCCGTTCTTCGCGCGGCGTTTCCCGAACATGCTGTGGTCGATCCTAAGCCCCGAGGTTAGCGCGCATTGGGACAGTGGGGAGCTGACGTTTGGCCCGGGCGCCGGCCGCCACGAGGCGCCGTCCGAGGACGCCGTCGAGGATGTCTGGCGGAGCTATTACGCCTCGATCTTCAATCCGGCGCGGCTGAAGGTTCAGGCCATGCGCTCGGAGATGCCTCAGAAGTACTGGCGGAACCTGCCGGAAGCTCCGCTCATTGCCCCCCTGATAGCTGAGGCTCGCAAGAGGACGGATGAGATGGTGGCGCATGCGGTGACGGCGCCGAAGGTAAACCGGCAACGCGAGGTGGAGCCCGCGCGGGCACGTCGGCGCGGATCGAACGATCCGCTGGAGAAGCTGCGCGAACAGGCGAAGGACTGCAGGATGTGTCCGCTGTGGAAGCCGGCGACGCAGACCGTGTTCGGCGAAGGCCCGCCGGACGCGGAAATCGTCTTCGTCGGCGAGCAGCCGGGCGACAAGGAGGATTTGGCAGGCAAGCCGTTCGTCGGTCCGGCAGGCCAGCTGTTCGATCAGGCGATGGCGGAGGCCGATCTCGACCGGGCGACGGCCTACATCACCAATGCGGTGAAGCATTTCAAATTCACGCCGCGCGGCAAGATCAGGCTTCACCAGAAGCCGAACACGCCGGAAATCCGCGCCTGCCACCCCTGGCTCGACAAGGAGATCGAGATCATCAGGCCGAAATTCGTGGTGGCGATGGGCGCGACTGCGGTGCAGTCGGTATTCGGCAAGGCCATGCCCATCGGCAAGAACAGAGGCCACTTCCTGGAGCTCGGTGATGCAAGGGCGCTGGTCACCGTCCACCCGTCATACCTGCTCCGTGTGCCGGATGCCGATCGCAAGGCGGAGGAATATGCCCGCTTCGTCGAGGACCTGAGGCTGGTCAGGAACGCGCTGCAGGCGGCCTGATCACCAGTACTGGCTGAGCGGCTCGCCGTACATGATTTCGGCGATACGCCGCCTTGTGCCGGGGTTGAGGTCGGCGGGCAGGGCATCGAGCGGAAAGAACCGGCATTCCTGGATTTCGCGGTTCGGCGGATGCGCACCATTCCAGCTGAAGTCGCGGACGACATAGACTAGGACATGGTCGCGCTTGCTGTAGCGGAACTGGTGGAAGATCCCGTGCAGCACCGGATCGCCGGTGAACGTGACATTGGCTTCTTCGAGCGCCTCCCGCTCGAGTGCCTCGCGCGCTGTTTCGCCAATCTCGACGCCGCCGCCCGGCATGTGCCAGCCAGCCACATAGCCGTGGCGGATGAGGAGGACGCGCTCCTCGGTGTCGAAGATCGCCGCGCGCACGCCCATGGTCAGGCCGCGCGTGACGAGCCACACGCGGGCGAAGACCGGCATTGCCATACGATGAAGAAACGAAGCCATGATCTAGTTTATCGCAAGGCCGCGCGGCGTCTCGTGTCATCACCGGCTGGCACGGTTTGTGGTAATTGGCAGAAATGTTCACGTTTGCCCATCTGTCCGATCCTCATCTCGGGCCGCTGCCCCGGCCTAAATTCCGCGAACTCTTCTCGAAGCGGTTCCTGGGCTACACGAACTGGCGGGTGCGCCGCCGTGGTCGTCACGACATGGCCTGCCTCGCGGCCCTGACCGCAGACATCCTCGCCCAGAACACCGACCACATCGCCTGTACCGGCGATCTCGCGGTCATCGGACTCGACGCGGAGTTCACGCCGGCCCGCGCTTTCCTTGAGACGCTCGGCGATCCGATCCACGTCTCGCTCGTTCCCGGCAATCATGATTCCTATGTACGTGGCACGGCCGATCACCCGCAGCTCCACTGGTCGGAATACATGGCGGGCGATGGCGAGCGCGTCGAAGGCGAGCCGCATTTTCCGTATGTCCGCAGACGCGGCAAGGTCGCGATCGTCGGGCTTTCCTCGGCAGTGCCGACCGGCTTTCATTCGGCCGAGGGGCGTTTGGGCAAGGAGCAGTGCTGGCAGCTTGCCGAGGTGCTGAAGACGCTCGGCGAGGAGGGGCTGTTCCGGGTTATCATGATCCATCATCCCCCGACGGGGACGGGTGACGTCTTCCGTCGGCTGACCGATGCCCGCCGTATCAAGCGGGCTCTGCTGCGCAGTGGCGCCGAACTCGTCATCCACGGCCACAATCATCGCAATGAGCACACGACCCTGCTCGGTCGCGATGGTCCGGTACCGGTGATCGGCGTGCCGTCAGCCTCGGCTGGGCCGACAGACCCGCATGCGCCTGGCGGCTATAATATCTATCGTATTTGGGGTGAGCCCGGGCATTGGCACTGCGAGATGATCTCGCGCGGCTTCGACCCGCTGGACCGGAGCATCAAGGAACTGGGCCGCCACATGCTGACGGACACGCCGCACGTCGTCGTCCCGCCGCAGCTCGCCGCCAGCGCGTAAGGTCCGCACTCCGTCAGCCTGACGGCGAGTGGCCGCGATAGATCCATGCTCCAAAGCGGCCGCGGAACCGACTGAAGAACGTGCCGGAGATTTATTCATTGTCGTCTTTCTCTGATCCTGAAGCCGTCGCTCGCTATGTCGAAGGCCCTGTGCGTCTCGTGCCCGGTTTTCACGATCTGCAACGAATGGCGGCGCTACTTCTCGCGGAACGCGTAGAGAACGATGCTCGCATTCTCGTCCTGGGAGCAGGCGGCGGGCTGGAATTGAAGGCTTTCGCCGATTGGCACCCACAATGGCGTTTCGACGGGGTCGATCCGTCGCTCGAAATGCTGGAATTGGCGAGGCACACGCTTGGCACACTCGCCTCGCGCGTTGTTCTTCATGAAGGTTATATCGAAAGTGCGCCCGATGGTCCGTTCGATGGAGCTACGTGCCTTCTGACCCTGCATTTCGTGCCAAGGAACGAACGGCTACGCACTTTGGTCGAAATCCATCGGCGATTGCGGCCGGGGGCCCCTTTCGTCGTCGCCCATCATAGCTTTCCCCAGGATGGGGACGAGAAATCGCTTTGGCTGGACCGCTATGCCGCCTTCGCGGTCGCGTCCGGTGTTCCGGCAGAGAAGGCCAGGAATGCGGTTGCAGCTATTGGCGACCAATTGCCGATCCTTTCTCCCGCAGAGGATGAAGCCTTGTTGCGGGAGGCGGGGTTTTGCGATGTCGGTCTGTTCTATGCCGGGTTCACGTTTCGGGGCTGGGTCGCCTTTAGGTCGTGAGAAACGGCGAGTCTAGCGGATCCCGGCATCCCAGAGAACGCCCGCGCCCCAGAAGCTCAGCAGTGCGACGCCAATTCCGAGGATAAGCATCAGCAGGAGCGAGCTGACACCGCCCTTTACCTTCCGGGGCGTCTCTTCGGCGTCCGAGGCATACGTTTCGGCGACGGTCGCCGCCTGCGGGCCGATATCCGAAATCAGAGCCTTTTCGCGCTCGACCATCCGCCGCGCCACATAGTCGGTGATCGCCTGGGTCATGCCCGGAAGGCTGTCGGTTTCGGCGATCAGCTTGCGGCCGTAGCGGCTGTCCTGGAAGAAGCGATAGGTGCGCTTGTCGCGGCCCATTTCGACGAAGCCGAGCACGTCGACGAAGAGACGGGCGGGGTCCCCCGGCAGGATCGCCGCGTCGAACAGGTCGACCTCGTCGGGCACCTGCGCGAAGACCGGTTCCAGCTTTTCCTTCAGGAGATCGAGACGGGCGAGTTCGACGGTTCGAAGCTCGACCAGAACGCCACTGCGTTCTGCCGATTCCGCCCGGGCACGGCGGAGCGCCTCACGGAGGCTCGGTACGGAGACGTCGCGACTCTGCTCCATGGCTTGGTTAACTCGCGGTTACTATTTCGGCACGTTAGCGGCGCTCCGCGGCGAACGGAAGAGCCCTGATACTTGCGTGCCGCGCGTCCTCGCCGCAGGAAGAATGCGGAGGTGCGATCACGATGGAAGAATTGCCGGCAAGCGTGCAGCGCGTCGCCTCGGCCGCGCGCGAAGCGGGGCTCGATCTCGAGATCCGCCTCATGACGGAGAGCACGCGAACGGCGGCCGAGGCTGCCGTCGCCTGTGGGACCAGCGAGGCGCAGATCGTCAAATCGCTGATCTTCGAGGGCAGGGAGACAGGTACACCGTTGCTCTTCCTCGTCGCCGGCAGCAATCGTCTCGACGAGGGCAAGGTCGCGGCCCATCTCGGCGAGCCTTTGGCCCGCCCGAACGCGCAAAAGGTGAGGGAGATTTCCGGCTATGCGATTGGTGGCATCCCACCGATCGGCCATGCGACTCGCTTGACGACCTATATCGACCCGACGCTCCTGACCTTCGACGAGGTCTGGGCTGCTGCCGGCACGCCGAACTCGATCTTTCCCGTGGATCCGAGGCGGCTAAAGGCCGCGACCCTCGCCGAGGAACTCGACCTTAAAGCTTGAGCTCGGGTCCGACCGGCACGATCCGCGTCGGATTGATGGTCGCGTGGCTCCAGTAATAGTGCGTCTTGATGTGATCGAACTTCACCGTACCGGCGATACCTGGCCAGCGGTAGAGACGGATCAGGTAGTCGTTCAGGAACCGGTAGTCCGACAGCCGCCGGATATTGCACTTGAAGTGGCCGTAATAGACGGCGTCGAAACGGACGAGCGTCGTGAAGAGGCGCCAGTCGGCCTCGGTCGGCTGATCGTTGCCGACCAGGAAGTCCGTCCGCGCCAGCCGCGCCTCGACCTCGTCGAGGGCGTTGAACAGCGAGCGGACAGCCTCTTCATAGGTGTCCTGGTTCGCCGCGAAACCCGCTTTGTAGACGCCGTTGTTGATATGGTCGTAGACCAATGCGTTGACGGCATCGATCCGGTCGCGCAGCACCGGCGGGTAATAGTCGGTCTTTGCTTCGGTGAAGGCATCGAAGGCCGAGTTCATCATCCGGATGATGTCCGCCGATTCGTTGGAAACGATCGTCCCGCGCTTCTTGTCCCAGAGGATCGGTACGGTCGAGCGGCCGGAATAGGTCGGGTTCGCGGCCGTGTAGACTTCGTACAGCTTCGATTTTCCGAGCACGTCGTCGGCCGTACTGCCCGGGAAATCGCCAAATACCCAGCCGTTCTCGCCCATGTGGGGATCGACGACCGAAACCGAAATCACGCTCTCGAGCTTTTTCAGGACGCGGAAGATCAGGGTCCGGCTGGCCCAGGGGCAGGCGTAGGACACGTACAGGTGGTATCGTCCCGGCTCGGCCGCAAAGCCGCCTTCGCCCGAAGGACCGGGATTCCCGTCCGCGGTCACCCAGTTGCGAAAGCGGGCCGCCTCCCGCTCGAACCGACCGCCCGTACTGGACGTATCATACCATTGGTCACGCCACACGCCATCGACGAGCAGACCCATGAGCGCCCCCTGCGCCTCTGTTCTTTGGACAATTTTAAAGAGAGGTTCCCGTATCCAGCATGCCTTGAGATTGCGCGCAACCAGATTGTGGCTTCCACCTATTCTGCGTTGCTGGACTGATGGGAGCCGACGTGATAAGCGCGCGGTCTCCTTGTGGAATTAAACGATGCTCCTGCGACGACGTTCCAGTGACCGGCGCCTTTCGACGCGCCCCTCTGCTCGCCGCTAAGTATCTGTCAGGACGCAGACTTTCGGCGCTCTGCACCGTCGCGGGAACTGCTTCCATGACCTCTTTGCCTCTCGATATCATGACCGAAGGACCCGACGCGGCGTCTTCGGTTGAAAAGCTTCATGAGCGGGCGTTCGGCCCCGGACGCTTTGCGCGCAGCGCATTCCGACTCAGGGAAGGCGTGCCGCACATCGACGACCTGTCCTTCGTTGCGCGAGTCGGCACCTTCCTCGTCGGCTCGGTCCGGGTCAGCCCTATCGCGATCGGCGGAACGCCGGCCCTCCTGCTGGGTCCGCTGACGGTCGAGCCGGCCTTCATGAACCGGGGAATCGGCTCGGCGCTGATGGACCGGGCGCTGGCTGCGGCTGAGGCAGCAGGCCACCGGCTGGTCCTGCTCGTCGGTGACGAACCCTTCTATGCGCGCTCAGGCTTCAAGCGGATCGCGCCCGGGCGGGTGCGGATGCCCGGTCCGGTCGATCCGAACCGGGTCCTGATCCGTGAGCTCGTTGCCGGCGCCTTCGAGGGCGTGTCCGGCGACGCCGAGGCCTATCGCACTCCCTGATCCATATCGTTGAGCGGGTCCTTCATGCCTTCCGGCACCAAGATCTCGATCGCCAGGCCATCCTGAATGCTGAGCGCCGCGGGCGGAACCGCGGCTTCGAACGCCGCTTCCTTGGTCATGTAGGGGCCGGCTTCGTCACCGTCGTGCAGCACGAAGAACTCGGCGCCGCGCGAGATGATTTCGTATACTGCCTTGGCCATTCTGATCTCCCTGTTGTCTCAGGAAGAAATCGCATCGGCGCGCGGTGGTTCCGGCTAGCGGCCTTCGCGCGCCCAGGCGGCGGCGCTGGCGCCGATCAGAAGCAGCAGACCGAGCAGGCCGGCGAACATCGGGAAGATGTCGAGCCCCCGCACGACCTCGGCTTCCGGCTGGCGGACGCCGATCCAGTCCGAACCCTGCGCGCGCGCGCCGGCACGGACGGCGACGAGGCGGGGCAGTTCGATCGAGCCATCCTGCTCGGCGATGCGGCGTACCGAACCGCCGGTCGCGTTCGCGATCGGCTGCAAGCGGTCGGGCGTCGAGGCGATTTCCTGGAATTCACGCGCATTCACCGGGCCGACATTGGCGAGCGCCGTGAACGTACCGTCATCGGCGCGATGCAGGCCCATCTCGCCGGTTTCGAGAGTCGCGGTGAACAGGCCGGGCTCGGATTGATTGAGCGTCACTGTCCGAGTTGCGCCCGAGGGGAGGGTGAGCGTCACCGGCGATGCGTTGTCGGCCATGGTCTGGCGCTCGATGGTCAGCGCGCCCCCGCGTGCGTGCATGCTGAGCGCCTCTTCCTCAAGGTCCGGTTCCTTCATCAGCCAATGCGCCATGCGACGCAGCAGATCGAGATGCGGGCCGCCGCCCTCGAAGCCGCGCGCCCATAGCCAGACATGATCCGAGAGGAACAGCGCGACGCGGCCTTCCTCCTCGCGTGACAGGATCAGCAGGGGATCGTCATTCGCACCGGACATCAGGGACTGGCCGCCGCGCTGGCGGGTCTCGACCAGGCGGAAGAACTGGCTCCAGCTCGGCTCGGCGCCAGCCTCCTTCGCATCGCCCGGCAGATCGCGGGTCACGGGATGGCGTTTGCCGAGATCGGTGACATGAGGCTTGTAGGCCTGTTGCAGCACGCCGCCGAGCGGTTCGGCGGGCAGGACGTCGCCGAGCGGAGTCTCCGACAGGCTGCCCGGTCCGGCATAATCGGGACCGGCCGCGACCAGCACCGCACCGCCCTCGCGGACATATTGCGCGATGTTGTCGAAGTAGAGCAGGGGAAGGATACCCTGACGCGCATAGCGGTCGAAGATGATCAGGTCGAAGTCCGAGATCTTCGTCACGAACAGTTCGCGCGTCGGGAAAGCGATCAGCGACAACTCGTTGATCGGCGTGCCGTCCTGCTTCTCGGGCGGGCGCAGGATGGTGAAGTGGACGAGGTCGACATTGGCGTCGGCCTTCAGCAGGTTGCGCCAGGTCCGCTCGCCGGAATGCGGCTCGCCGGAAACGAGAAGGACGCGCAGCTTTTCGCGCACGCCCTCGATCTGAAGCGCGGCGCGGTTGTTCGTCAGCGTCAGCTCGTTCTCAGCCGGAGCGGCCTCTATCTCGACGACGTTCGGGCCGGCATGGGTGATTGGCACCTCGACGGTGGTCTCGCGGCCGGGCACCACGATCAGTCGGGAAATCTCCTCGCCGTCTCGGCGGGCGACGACGCCGATCGAACCGCGTAGCTCGATGCCGGTGTCCTCGACGCGGAAGCCGACCGTCTGCGTCTTGTCGACGATGCCGAAGCGGGGTGTCTGGGTCAGGACGATGCGGCGGTCGCGCTCCGCCGGACGGCCGGTGAGGAGGCCGTGCACGGGCGCGTCGAAGCCGAGCGCGGCGACGTTCTCAGGCACGTCATGGACCACGCCATCGGTGATCATGATGGCGCCCGCGACCCGGTCCGGCGGGACGTCGGCCATGCCGGCGGAGAGTGCGCGGAAGAGTTCGGTGCCGTCGGAACCGGAACCCGGCCCGCCGCCCTCGATGACGCGGATCTCGGTGTTCGTCAGTGACTTGGCGCGTTCCTGAATAGCCGCGAGTGCCTCGGCGGAGCGCTGGTCGCGGCCGTCGAGATTCTGGCTCGGGCTCTTGTCGACGACGACGGCAAGGACGTTCGGCAGGCCTTCGCGCTCCTGACGGGTGATCGAGGGATTAGAGACCGCCAGCAACAGCAGCGCGATCGCAACGCCCCTGAGCGTCGCGCCGCGCGGCCGGAACCAGGCGAGCGCGATCAACGCGAGAAACGCTGCCACGCCGAGCGCGACCAGCGGCCAGAACGGGACGAGAGGCGAGAAGGACAGGTCGAAATTCATCGCGCGGCCCTCACTGTCCCAGCCGTTCGAGCAGAGCGGGGATGTGCACCTGGTCGGCTTTGTAATTGCCGGTCAGGGCGTACATCACGATGTTGATGCCGGCCCGGTAGGCCATTTCGCGCTGGCGCGGATCGGATGGCACGGTCGGCAGCATGGGCTGGCCGCGCTCGTCGATCGCCCAGGCGCCGGCGAGGTCGTTCGAGGTGATCAGGATCGGCGAGACGCCGTCGCCGGAGCGCACGGGATCGGCCTCTCCGCTCTCGGTCTGTTCGGCGGTCGGCAGCGCCTCGACCCAGAGCGGGCCGGTGCGGTAGCGGCCCGGAAAGTCCGGCAGCAGATAGAAGCTCTTGGTCAGGACGTGATTGGCCGGAACCTGTTCGAGCTCGGGAATGTCGAGCCCGGCCAGGATGCGGCGGAGCGATTGGCTGCTTTCCGGCGCGGAGCCGGTCGCCGAATAGATCGCGTCGCGCGTGTCGAACAGGATCGTGCCCCCGCGCTTCATATAGGCATCGACGCGGGAAACGGCCTCCGATGACAGTGCCGGGGCATTGTCTCCGACCGGCCAGTAGATCAGCGGATAGAACGCCATCTCGTCGCGCGCCGGATCCACGCCGATCGGATCGCCCGGCTCGAAGGCGGTGCGCTGGGAGAGCTGCAGGCTCAGCCCGCGAAGTCCGGCTTCACTGGTCTCGTCGATCGTCCGGTCGCCGGTGATGATGTAGGCGAGGCTCGTGCGGAGCGCGGCCTGGAGGTCCTTCTGGCTGACATCCTGCGCCGAGGCCGGGGGCGGGGCGGCTACGAAGGCCAGCGCGAGCAGAATACCGGCGACCGCGCCGCGGCGGCGGATGCGCTGGAGGCTGCCCGACAGGATCAGGACGAGGAGCGTGTCGACGAGGAAGGCGATCAGCGCGCCGACCAGAAGCCAGGGCGCGAGCCGGGTCGGCTCGACATTCGCGTAGCCGCGCACGGAAGCGGTGATGCCATTGAGGTCGAGACGCGCCAGTTTCGCGTCGGGCGCCAGCGCGTTGACCGCGACGAAGCCGTCCGGCGGGCCGTAGATGCCCGGAGGATGCGTGGCGTCGGCAGCGGCGAGGCCCGTGGCCGGAACCGGCTGTGCGGTCGGCGGCGGTGCGCGGAAGGCCCCCGAGCCGTCGAGGGTGCGTGTCGGGGACAGCGAGGGAGTTTCGGGCGCGGGTGCGTTGGAGGCTGCGGCGGCGCCTGCTTCGGTCGTGCGTGGCGCCTCGCCCGCGAGCGCAACGGTGCGGCGGAGCATTTCGACGAACAGGCCGGAGATCGGCAGGTTCGACCACACCGTGTCGGCCGTCACATGGAACAGGACGAGCAGGCCCTGGCCGTCGTGGCGGGCGGTGACGAGCGGCGTGCCGTCGCCGAGCACCGCCCAAGTGCGGCTCGCGAGATCCGGGTCGGGTTCGGCGAGAACCTGTCGGTTGACCACCACGTCTTCGGTCACGGGCAGGCCGGCGAACGGGCTTTCCGGCGGGAACTGGCCGAGCGGCTGGGGGGTCGACCATGCGAGTGCGCCGCCGAGCACACGGCCGCCGCGACGCAGCCGAACCGGGACGAGGTCGTCGCCTTCGGCAGCGGCAAGGCGCGTTCCGGCGAAGCGGAGAAGCATGCCGCCGTTCTGCACCCAGGTCGTGAGCGCATCCTTGGCGTGCGGCGTCAAAGTGCCGACATCGGCGAGCGCGATCACCGGCACGCCGTCCTCGATGAAGCGCTGGATCGAATCCGACGGCGAGCCGCCGGATGAATTGCGGACGTCGGCGAAGGGTTCGAGTGCGCGACTGAGATAATAGACCGGGGAGAGCAGAGGCTGCGCGGTGTCCGACGTCGCGCCCGAGACGATGCCGACCGCGCGGCGGCGCCAGCGTTCGTCGAGAAGCTGCACGCCGCCGGCCGAGCGGCCATCGGTCAGCTCGATACGGGCGACTTCGTTGCGGAGCTCCAGAGGCATTTCGAGCCGCGCCTTCGTTTCGGTTTCGTTCGCGCCCAAGGTGTACCGAGTCTCGCCGAGCGGCCGTCCGCGAAGGTCGAAGGCGCGGACAAGACCTGTTTCGCCCGTACCCGTCTCGGCGCGAAGCACGCGTGCGGTCAGTGCGTCCGGGGCATTGTCCGCGGCGGCGAGGGCGCGAGCACTGTTCTGCGGAACGTGGACGGCGAGGCGGCTGTCATTGCCGAGCTTTGATAGCGGGTCGGCGAAGCCCCGCCCGTTGCCCGTTTCAAGCCCGTCCGAGAGCCAGGTGACGTCGCTGCCCGCATGATCCGCCACGAAACGCGAGATCGCGGGAAGATGCGAGGTGCGGTCGCGGGTGAAGGGCTGCGGCGTGATCAGCTTCAGGGCATCGCGCGCCTGCGAGGCCGTTCCGACTACGATATCGGCCGGCTCGCCGCTGAGACCGAGCAGGGCAACCGGTCGGTCCGCGGTCTCGGCCGCGGTGAGTTCGGCTTCAGCGGTTGCGATCCGCGCTTCCCAATCGGGAGCGGCCGGCCAGCCGTCGTCTACGAGCAACAGGAGCGGTCCGGAGCCCGGCGCGGCGGTCGATGCCGGGTTCAGGATCGGCCCGGCGAGGAACAAGATGATCAGCGCGGCCAGACCGAGCCGCAGCGCCACCAGCCACCATGGCGTCCGGGCAGCCGTCTCCTCGGTTGGCACGATGTCGAGCAGGAGCCGGAGCGGCGGGAAATCGACCTTGCGCGGCCTTGGCGGCACGAGGCGCAGCAGCCAATAGAGCGCCGGCAGCCCCAGCAGCGCGGTCAGCATCCAGGGACTGAGGAAGGCAAGGCCGAGCGCGCTCATCCGGTCAGGCCTTCTGGTCGCTCGGCAAGCCGGGCGTGGAGAGCGAGGAGAGCTTCGGAGGCGCCGCGATCGGTCCGGTGCAGGGCGATCGACCAGCCGATCGGAGTGGCCAGATCCCTCAGCGAGTCACGGTGCAACGCGAGGCGGCGGGTATAGTCGGCGCGGAGATCCTGGGCGCGACCAAACGTGAATTTGCCGGCGCCCTCGGGCTCGATGAACTCCGTGCGGCCGGAGAAGGGGAAGGTTTCTTCGACAGGATCGGAGATCGCCATCAGGTGGCCGCGCGCGCCACGGCCGGCAATGCCGTTGACCGCCTGGACGATCTCATCGACCGGTTCGAGGAAGTCGCCGATCAGCACTGCTTCCGAGAGAGGGGACAAAGCCGCCGGGCGTGGCAGGCCCTCGTCGGCTCCGGCATGGATCAGGGTTTCGGCCAGGATATCGACCGCGCGCCGGCTCGACGTCGGTGCGCCGAGGCCGAGCAAACCCACTCGTTCGCCGCCGCGCACGAGGATGTCGGCCAGAGCGAGCGCCAGGATAACCGCGCGCTCGACTTTCGAATCCTGCGCGAGGTTCGACTTGAAGTTCATCGAGCGCGAGCGGTCGATCCAGATCCAGACCGTGTGCGCTGCTTCCCATTCCTGTTCGCGGACATAGAGATGATCGCCGCGTGCGGATCGGCGCCAATCGACCCGGCTTGCGGACTCGCCCGAGGCAAACCGCCGAAATTGCCAGAAATTCTCGCCCGTGCCGGAACGCCGGCGTCCATGGAGGCCGTGGATGACGGTGGCGGATGTGCGTCTTGCCGCTACAACCAGTCTCGGCATCGCGGCGGCCAGTTCCAGCGCTCCGCCCCGGTGGCGCGGACCAATTCCGGTTTCAGTCGGGTCGAGCGTCCGGACTTGGACCATCCCGCTCCTCAGACGAGCTTCGCCGTTAGGCGTTTGACGACGTCGGGGATCGTCTGCCCCTCGGCGCGCGCGGCGAAGGTGAGCGCCATCCTGTGCTTGAGAACGGGCTCCGCGAGATCAATCACGTCATCGACAGATGGAGCAAAGCGTCCTTCGAGCAAGGCCCGGGCACGAACCGCGAGCATCAGCGACTGGCTGGCGCGCGGGCCGGGACCCCAGGCGATCAGGGGCGCGATGGCCGGATCGGCGGTTTCCGGACGGGCCGAACGAACGAGATCGAGGATCGCGTCGACCACGCTGTCGCCGACCGGAAGGCGGCGGATCAGCCGCTGGGCGGCAAGAAGGTCGTCCGCGGTCATGACGGTACGCGGCTTCACTTCGTCGGCGCCCGTGGTCTCCAGCAGAATGCGGCGTTCCTCGGCGCGGCCGGGATAGGCCACGTCGATCTGCATCAGGAAGCGGTCGAGCTGCGCCTCGGGCAGGGGATAGGTGCCTTCCTGCTCCAGCGGGTTCTGCGTCGCCAGCACGTGGAAAGGAGCCGGCAGGTCGTAGCGCGCGCCGGCCACCGTGACGTGGTGTTCCTGCATCGCCTGCAGCAGCGCCGACTGGGTGCGCGGGCTGGCGCGGTTGATCTCGTCGGCCATCAGGAGCTGGGCGAAGATCGGGCCACGGATGAAGCGGAACGCACGCGCTCCGCCCTGGCCTTCTTCAAGGACTTCCGAACCGAGAATGTCGGAGGGCATCAAGTCCGGGGTGAACTGAACGCGGCGGGCATCCATGCCGAGCACGGTGCCCATCGCCTCGACCAGTTTCGTCTTGGCAAGGCCCGGAACGCCCACGAGCAGCGCGTGGCTTCCGCAGAGTACCGTCAGGAGCGCCCGTTCGACCACGGTCTCCTGACCGAAAATGATCTCGCCAAGGGCGGCTTTGGCGGCCGTGACGTTGTCGATCATGCCTTCCGCAGAGCGGAGGATCATGGCGTCCAGGGATTCGGCTTCGGCGGTTGGGCTCATCGGGCCTCCTCGATGCAGTTTACGCAACATCCACGCCATGAGTGCCCGTCTGGCTTGCATGGCTCATGTACGTTGAGAGTATGGTGCCGGGTCGAAAAGGGCGAGAGCGTGACGCCCATACATTCCGTCAACGTGGCTGTGGCAGGATGATGAAACGCCCGGTCTCGTCTCCGGAGAGTGAATTCAAAACGGGCAATTAGCCGAATGATCCGCCTCGTCATCCCAAGCATCCTGCTCTTTTCACTGCCCTTTGCTGTCTATTATGTGTGGCTGAAGCTTGAGCAGCGCCGACACCCTGAGACGACCTGGGCTGTCACAAATCTCCTGTGGGCAGCAGTCGTGGGTGCGGCGCTTTCACTCGGGGGCTTCGTCTTCTTCGTCGACCCTACCGGCGCGCCGCCTGATTCCATCTATGTCCCGCCCCGCTACGAGGACGGCGTTCTGGTGCCTGGCCATTTCGAGCCGCGTCACAAGGCGAAATGATGGGCGCCATCCGGCAAGTCCTCGCGGAGCGCCATCTCGCCAGGCTGTTCGAGGCGCTGGACGGGCAGGGTGAGGAAATCCGCATCGCGGGGGGAGCCGTGCGCGACGCGCTGCTCGGCACCGTTCCGGACGAGATCGACCTTGCCACGACCGCGCTTCCGGACGAGATCGTCCGCCGCGCCGAGGCGGCTGGGCTCAAACCGGTGCCGACCGGCATCGAGCACGGCACGGTCACGGTGGTTGTCGACGGACGCCCGTTCGAGGTGACGACGTTGCGCCGCGACGTCGAGACCGACGGCCGCCATGCGGTGGTCGCGTTCGGCCGGGATTGGGAAGAGGACGCCAAAAGGCGCGATTTCACCATCAACGGCCTGTTCCTCGACCGCGAGGGTCAGGTTCATGACTTCATAGGTGGCAAGTCCGACATCGAGGCGCGCCGTATCCGCTTCATCGGCGACGCCACCACCCGCATTCGCGAGGATTATCTTCGCATCCTGCGCTTCTTCCGCTTCTTCGCCCGATACGCGGACGGCGATCCCGACGAGGAGGCGCTTCACGCCGCGATCGCCGAGCGCGAAGGTCTGCTCAACCTGTCCCGTGAGCGGATTCGTGTCGAACTCCTGAAGACACTCGCGGCCCGGCGAGCCGCGGACGCATTTGACATCTTGTCCGAGACCGGCCTGTTCGGTCTGGTCACCGGCGGAATTGCGCGTCTGTCGCGGTTGCGCCGCCTGTGGGAGCTTGAGCAGATTCTTGGCCGACGGCCAGACCCGGTTCTCAGGCTCGCCGCTGTTGGATTGTTCGTAGAGGACGATGCGGAGCGGCTGCGCGAAAGGCTGAGATTGTCGAACGAGGAGGCTGGCAGGCTGCGTGCATTGGCCGGACCGCCGTTCGATGCCAGCGGCGAGGCGTCATCGAAAGTCCTGCTCTACCGGCTCGGCGCACCGACATATGACGGCAGGGTCATGCTCGGCTGGATCGATGCCGGGGCTTCGCCGATGGATTTCGCCTGGCGCGATCGTCTCACGCTGCCGGAGCGCTGGACCGCGCCGCGCTTTCCGATCGGTGGAACCGACCTTTCGAGGTGGGGCGTCGATAAGGGACCGGAAATGGGCAGTCTCTTGAAAGCGCTCGAGGAACGCTGGATTGCAGCCGGTTTCCCGGACGATATGGATTTCGGCGCCGAACTCGCGCGGATCAGAGGCTGACAGCGAAGCGGGCAGACACCACATCCAGGTCTCGATTTCCCGGAGAGGTGGCGCATCGATGATGAAGCCCGCTTTGATCGCCGCCATCCTGCTGGCGGCATCGGTTCCCGCTCATGCCGACGTACGGGTCAGCTTCTCCGACCCGTCCAAGTTCAGCGATGCCAGCTATATCGACCGCCGGACGCCGAAGACCGGGAGCGGCGCGCTCCGTCAGATCGAGGCCTATCTGGTTCGCCTCGGCGATCAATATCTCGCGCCAGGGCAGCGGGCCGAGATCGAGATTCTGAATGTCGACCTCGCCGGAGAATACCGCCCATGGCTGCGCGGTGGCTTCGACGACGTCAGGATCGTCGACGACATCACGCCGCCGAGCATCAAGGTCCGTTATCGCCTGCTGGAACGCGGACGGGTGGTGCTGGCGGGTGAGGAACGCGTCACCGACATGAATTATCTCTGGGGCGGATACCGCTCTTCATCGGACAGCCTGTCCCACGAGAAGACCATGCTCCGGACCTGGTTCCGCAAGCGCTTCCTCAATCGCATACCGCCGCGCGCCTGATTTTCTAGGGCCACTTCACCAGTGGCGGCATGGACGACAGGATCGAATCGACATTGCCGCCGGTCTTCAGGCCGAAAATGGTGCCGCGATCGTAGAGCAGGTTGAATTCGACGTAGCGGCCCCGCCGTACCAGCTGCTCGTCGCGATCGGCCTTGGTCCAAGGCGTATTCATGTTACGCCGCACGATCTCGGGATAGATCGCGAGGAACGCTTCGCCGACGGCCTGGGTGAAGGCGAAATCAGCTTCGAAGTTTCCCGAATCCAGCCAGTCGTAGAAGATGCCGCCGACGCCACGGGGCTCGTTCCTGTGTTTCAACCAGAAATACTCGTCGCACCAAGCCTTGTAGCGCTCGTAATCGGCGACCGGATGGGCGCGGCAGGCGGCCTCGAAGGCCGTGTGGAAATCCTTGGTGTCCGGATCATCCTGGGTGCGGCGCCGGTCGAGCACGGGGGTGAGATCGCCGCCGCCGCCGAACCAGGTCTTGGTCGTCCGCACATGCCGCGTGTTCATATGGACGGCAGGGACGTTCGGATTGCGTGGATGGGCGATCAGGGAGATGCCCGAGGCCCAGAAGCGCGGATCCTCCTCGGCGCCGGGAATCTGGCCACGGAACTCCGGCGAGAACTCGCCGAACACGGTCGAGCAGTGGACGCCGCATTTCTCGAAGACTCGCCCCGAGATCATCGACATCATGCCGCCGCCGCCGGGACGACCGGCATGGTCGGTGCGCTGCCAGGGCGTACGGACGAATCGGCCGGCCCCCAGCCCCTCGTTTCCGGGGGCATCCGCTGCCTCGTCCTCAAGCGATTCGAAGGTCGCGCAGATCCTGTCGCGGAGTTCCTCGAACCAGGCAGTCGTTGAATTCTGATCCATACTCTCATCGTTGTTGGCGACGTTCGGAGGCTTTCTATAGAAGCCGTGCCGACTTGGCCTTGCGTGCGATCAAACGAATCCGTGCGACATGGTGTCGTGCGGAAGGCCTCACTCTGGACAAATACCAATCTGCGAGCCAATAACGCCCGCTAAATCATCGGGCGTACGACGTTCGTACGAGCCTCATCTTGTCGGTCGGAAGACTGCGGGAGGGCAACCCAGAAACTCCAGGAATGAGGTGACGGACGTGGCGACGCCGAGCTTGGTTGAACCGACCCGCCGAGACTTCCTCTATCTGGCGACTGGCGCAGTGGCTGTTGTCGGCGCTGGTGCCGTTGCGTGGCCCTTCATCAACCAGATGAACCCGGACGCCTCGACACTGGCGCTTGCATCGACCGAGGTCGACATCGCGCCGATCGCGGAAGGTCAGAGCATCACTGTCAAATGGCGCGGCCGCCCGGTCTTCGTGCGTCACCGCACGGCGAAGGAGATCGAAGAGGGCAAGGCCGTTCCGCTGTCCGATCTCGTCGATCGTGCCGCCCGCAATCCGAACATCGACGGTGGCGACACTGCCGATGCGACCGACCAGAACCGTGCCGCCGCCGGCAAGGAGCAGTGGCTGATCATGATCGGTACCTGTACCCATCTCGGCTGCGTGCCGCTCGGTCAGGCCGGCGATTACGACGGCTGGTTCTGCCCGTGCCACGGCTCGCACTACGATACGGCCGGCCGTATCCGTAAGGGCCCGGCGCCGGAGAACCTGCATATCCCGCCGTACGCTTTCACGAACGACACCACGATCCGGATCGGTTGATCCGGCCCTCCGAGGCCGCCAAGGCGAGATAACGATGAGCGGACATTCGACCTACAACCCGCAGAACCCGGTGCTGAAGTGGTTCGAGGCCCGGCTGCCGATCGTCGGCTTGATCCACTCCTCGTTCGTCGCCTATCCGACGCCGCGCAACCTGAACTATTGGTGGACCTTCGGCGCCATCCTGTCGGTCATGCTCGGCGTCCAGATCATCACTGGCGTCGTGCTCGCCATGCACTACACGCCGCATGTCGATCTCGCCTTCAACTCCGTCGAGCACATCATGCGCGACGTGAACTACGGCTGGCTGCTGCGCTACATGCACGCCAACGGCGCGTCCATGTTCTTCATCGCCGTCTACATCCACATGTTCCGTGGTCTCTATTACGGCTCCTACAAGGCGCCGCGTGAGGTGCTGTGGATGCTGGGCGTCGTCATCTTCCTGCTGATGATGGCCACCGGCTTCATGGGGTACGTGCTGCCGTGGGGTCAGATGTCGCTCTGGGGCGCCATCGTCATCACCAATCTCTTCTCGGCGATCCCGATCGTCGGCGAGTACGTCACCACCTGGCTGTGGGGCGGCTTCTCGGTCGATAATCCGACGCTGAACCGCTTCTTCTCGCTGCACTACCTGCTGCCGTTCATGATCGCGGGCGTCGTCGGCCTGCATATCTGGGCGCTGCATGTCACCGGCCAGAACAACCCGACCGGCGTCGAGGTGAAATCGACGAGCGACACCGTGGCATTCACGCCCTATGCCACGCTGAAGGACGGCTTCGCGGTCGTCTGCTTCTTCATCTTCTTCGCTTGGTTCATCTTCTACACGCCGAACTATCTCGGCCACGCGGACAACTACATCCGCGCCAACCCGCTGCAGACGCCGGCGCACATTGTTCCGGAATGGTACTTCCTGCCGTTCTACGCGATCCTGCGTGCCATCCCGTCGAAGCTCGGCGGCGTGGTGGCCATGTTCAGCGCCATCATCGTGCTGTTCTTCCTGCCCTGGCTCGACACTGCGAAGGTCCGCTCGGCGAAGTATCGTCCGCTGTATCGCTACTTCTTCTGGATATTCGTCGTCGTCTGCATCCTGCTCGGCTATATCGGCGCGAGCCCGCCCGAGGGCCTCTACATCACGGTCGGCCGCTTGCTGACGGCTTACTACTTCCTGCACTTCCTCGTGATCCTGCCGGTTCTCGGCCTCGTCGAGAAACCACTCCCGCTGCCGGCCTCGATCACGGAAGCCGTGCTTGGACCGAACCATGGCGGCGTTTCCGTCGTGCCGTCGTCGAGCGCCGCCGCACCGGAGCGCAGAGCTTGATCCGCGACCGCCTGTCCCCGAGGACCCGCCCGATGACGCATGCTCTCGTCCAGGCCGTGAAAGCGGCAGCCGTTGCGATCGCCGTGTTCGCCGCGACGCCAAGCCTCGCCGCGGAAGGCGGCGCTCATCCGGAAAAGGCTGGCTGGAGCTTCAGCGGCCCGTTGGGTCACTTCGACCGTGGCCAGCTGCAGCGCGGCTTCAAGGTCTATCGCGAGGTCTGTGCCAGCTGTCACTCGATGAACCTGATCTCGTTCCGCAACCTGATGGAAGAGGGCGGTCCGGAATTCTCGGAAGGCCAGGTCCGTCAGCTCGCGAGCGAATACAAGGTCACCGACGGTCCGAACGATGCAGGCGAGATGTTCGAGCGCCCGGCCCGTCTGTCCGATCGCTTCCCGTCGCCGTTCCCGAACGAGCAGGCGGCACGCGCAGCCCAGGGCGGCGCCTATCCGCCGGACTTCTCGCTACTGGCCAAGGCCCGCACCTATTCGCGCGGTGTCTGGCTGTCGCTGCTCGACCTCGTCCTGCAGTACCAGGAGCACGGCCCGGACTACATTCACGCTCTGCTCACCGGCTATGACCATCAGCCGCCGGAGGGTTCGCACGGCCAGACCGGCCTGCACTACAACCCGTATTTCCCGGGCGGCTGGATTGCGATGCCAAAGCCGATCAGCGACGGCCAGGTCGAGTATCCGGACGGCTCGCCGACCACGGTCGAGCAGTATTCGCGCGACGTCTCGGCGTTCATGATGTGGGCTGCCGAGCCGCATCTCGAAACCCGCAAGCGCATCGGCTTCCAGGTGATGGTCTTCCTCATCATCTTCGCCGGCCTGCTGTACTTCACCAAGAAGAAGGTCTGGAGCGACGTCGCTCACTGATCTTCGCCACCAGTCGCGAACGGGCCCTGCGGGGCCCGTTTTCATGTCCGGTTCTGAAAGCGCTTTGACACGGCGGGCGTACTGAGCATGATGCCGCCCCCGCCCGATCCCCTCTGAAGAGATCCAATGTCTTCCGAACTCGAAGCCCTGATCCGCACGATTCCGGACTACCCCAAGCCGGGCATCATGTTCCGCGACATCACCACGCTGCTGCAGCATCCAAAGGGCCTCAAGCTTTCGGTTGACGGTCTGGCGGAGAAGTTCAGCCGCGAGGAGATCGACCTCGTCGCCGGCATCGAGGCGCGTGGCTTCATCCTCGGCGGCGCGGTCGCCCATGTCCTCGGCAAGGGCTTCGTGCCGATCCGCAAGAAGGGCAAGCTGCCCCACGTCACGCTGAGCCAGGAATATGCGCTCGAATATGGCGTCGACCATGTCGAGGTACACGCCGACGCCTGCAAGCCGGGCCAGAAGGTTCTCGTCATCGACGATCTGATCGCGACCGGCGGCACGGCAGAAGCGGGCCTTAATCTCATCCGGCGTCTCGGTGGTGTTCTGGTCGGAGCGGGTTTCGTCATCGACCTGCCGGAGCTCGGCGGAGCGGAGCGCCTGCGCAAGGCCGGCGTCCATGTTGAGTCGCTGGTTTCGTTCGCGGGGCATTGAGCGTTCCCCTCTCCCGCTTCGCAGGAGAGGGGCTACCCAAATACGCCGGCCGCCTTATGCGCCCGCCGGATCGGCTCTGGCAGACGATATTTCGGCGACGTCGCCATGATCAGTTCGATCGTCGTGTCGAGGTCGGCCAGATGTCCCGGCGAGACGAAGACCGGCTTGCAGCCCGGGCGCGTCCTAAGCGCCGCTCCGACGACCTCACCGCGATCAATGACCGGCGTCCAGGCGCCGCGTTCCGGACCGGACTCCTGATTGGTTCCGCAGAGCCGGTTCTTGGCATTGGCGATGGTCGGCACCCCGAGCCACAACCCCATATGGCTCGCGATGCCGACCCTGCGCGGGTGCAGATAACCCGAGCCGTCGAAGATGAAGACGTCCGGCGTGTGCCTGAGCTTCTCGAATGCCTCGACCAAAACCTCGCCCTCGCGGAATGAGAGCAGGCCGGGAACGTAGGGGAACGTCGTCGGACGCTGGGCGAGGGCGGTTTCCACCGGCTCGAAGCCCGGGAATGTCATCACCACGACCGCCGCCTGCGAGACCTCGTTCTTCACGCTGACGTCGACGCCCGCGACTGTCCTGATCGCGGAGAGATCAAGCGGGCGGTCGGCGATCACCTCGTGCCTCAGATCGTTCTGCAGCGCGATTGCCTCCTTGGGCGAGAGAGACCAGCTATGCCGTCTCTCGAGCTTCATCAGTTGGCGAAGCGGAAGTGCAGGACGTCGCCGTCGGCGACGACATATTCCTTGCCCTCGAGCCGGAGCTTGCCGGCATCGCGCGCGCCGCTCTCGCCCTTGAACTGGACGTAATCGTTATAGGCGATCGTCTCGGCGCGGATGAAGCCCTTCTCGAAATCCGAATGGATCACGCCCGCCGCAGCCGGGCCCTTGGTGCCCCTCTCGATGGTCCAGGCGCGGGCTTCCTTCGGGCCGACGGTGAAATAGGTCACGAGGCCGAGAAGGTCGTAGCCGGCACGGATCAGGCGGTCGAGGCCAGCTTCGCCGAGGCCGAGCGCTTCGAGGTATTCCGCGCGCTCCTCCTGCGGAAGAACCGCGATCTCGCTCTCGATGCGGGCCGAGATGGCGACGGCGACGGCGCCTTCTTCCTTTGCGCGGCGCTCGACTTCGGCGGAGTATTTGTTACCGGTCGCGGCCGATGCCTCGTCGACATTGGCGACATAGAGAACGGGCTTCGAGGTCAGCAGGTTGAGGGCCTGGAACGTGGCATGGTCCTCCGGGCGGATTTTGGCCATGCGCGCCGGCTTGCCCTCACGCAGGAGCGGCAGGACGATCTGGACGATGTCGAGGCTTTCCTTGGCTTCCTTGTCGCCGCCGCGAGCCTTCTTCTCGAGCGCGGTGACGCGCTTCTCCAGGCTGTCCAGGTCGGCCAGCATCAGCTCGGTCTCGACGGTTTCCGCATCGGCGAGCGGATCGATCTTTCCTTCGACATGGGTGATGTCGTCGTCCTCGAAGCAGCGCAGCACATAGGCCACGGCATCGACTTCGCGGATATGGGCGAGGAACTGGTTGCCGAGGCCTTCGCCCTGCGAGGCTCCGCGCACGAGGCCGGCGATGTCGACGAAGGTCAGGCGCGTCGGGATGATCTGCGCCGAGCCGCCGATCTCGGCCAGGGTGTCGAGACGCGGATCCGGAACGGCCACTTCACCGACATTCGGCTCGATGGTGCAGAACGGATAATTCGCCGCCTGCGCCGCCGCCGTCTGCGTGAGGGCGTTGAAGAGGGTCGACTTGCCGACGTTCGGCAGGCCGACGATGCCGCACTTGAAACCCATTCTCTCTAATCCTCTCGGCGCTCGCCCGGCCGCTTCGGAGCGGAGAAGCCCGCCGCGCTGAGCGCAAGATGCACTTTGTTCTGAAATCCCGTCTCGTCGCCTTTGGCGAGGAGGTCTGCGTTGTCTGCGATCGCATCGACAAGACAATTCACCCACTCGCGATCAGCTTTCGCGAAATCGCTGAGCACGTGGGCGTGGACGATATCCTTGATGCCGGGATGGCCGATGCCGATCCGTACCCGGATATAATCGTTGCCGATCGCCGGCGTGATCGAACGCAGCCCGTTATGGCCCGCATTGCCGCCGCCCGCCTTCACCCGCAGCTTCGCCGGAGCGAGATCGAGCTCGTCGTGGAACACGACCACGTCTGGCAGGGCGATCTTGAAGAAACGGACCGCCTCGGCAACCGAGCGGCCCGACTCATTCATGTAGGTCTTCGGCTTGAGCAGCAGCGTCTTCACGCCGCCGATCTCTCCGTCCGCCGCATCTGCCTGGAAGCGCGAACGCCAGGGGCTGAACCCCCAGCGCTGCGCGATGCGATCGACGGCCATGAATCCGATATTGTGGCGGTTGCCGGAATATTGGGATCCAGGATTGCCGAGGCCAACGAAGAGCCGCATGTGACGGCTCTTCTGTTACTCGGCCTTCTTCGGCTCTTCGGCTGCGGGGGCGGCCTCGCCCTCGGCTGCCGCAGGCTCCTCGATGGCGACGGTCGGCGCTGCGATGGTCGCGACGGTGAAGTCCTCGCGGCTCGTCGGCTTCGTACCTTCCGGCAGCTTGACCGCCGAGATGTGGATCGAGTCACCGATCGTCAGACCGGTCAGGTCGATCTCGATGAATTCCGGGATCTTCTCTGCCGGGACGGTGAGGTCGATCGAGTGCTCGACGATGTTGAGCACGCCGCCGGCCTTCAGGCCCGGGGACTTGTCTTCGTTCACGAAGTGCACCGGCACCTGGACGTGGACGACAGAGTCCTTCGAGACGCGGAGGAAATCGACGTGGATCAGGAAGTCCTTCACCGGGTCGACCTGGTAGTCGCGCGGGATCGCGCGCTCTTTCTTGCCGCCGACCTCGATCTCGAAGATCGTGGTCAGGAAACCGCCTGCATGCAGCAGAAGCGTGGTCTGCTTGGCGTCGAGCGTGATGCCGACGGGAGGCTGCTTGGCGCCGTAAATGACGGCGGGAATCTTGTTTTCACGGCGCAATGCACGAGCGGCCCCCTTGCCGGCCCGATCGCGCGCTTCGGCCTTGATAACCTTGGTCGCGGACATAGTCGTATCTCCAGAATGTAAGAAGGCCGCGCGAGCGGCCTCTCAGAAGGTCCGGCGCACCTCCAGGGGTGTCGGACGCCGAACGGGCGGTTCTATAGCGGAAGGAGGGGCTGAGAGCAACGCTGGGGATCAGTGGAATGCATCGTCCGTGACGTCCATGTAGCCGCTGAGAACCTCAGAACCTCGATGCCTCGCGCATGGGGACGATAGAAGACGATGTAGCGCCCGACGGCAAAACTGCGAACGTCATTCCCGAGATCGTACCTCAGGCGTCCGGCGAGTGGATTTTCCGCCAGCATCTCGGACGTCGAGACCAGCTTTCGAATGAGCATATCGGCAGCAGACATGTTGTCGGCGGCGACGAACGACCAGATGTCCAGAAGATCCGTTCGCGCTCGCCTGGTGGGCAGCGCAATTCTGTCGGACTTATCGGCCGGCACGCTTGCGAGCGTCCCTCAGGATTTCCTCGACATCGAACGGGCCTGCCTCGAAGCCGCTCTCGATGCCTTCCCGGACCATGCGCCGAAGCGCTTCGAGCTTCACCTGCCGCGTTTCCTCACGCTCCTCGACAAGCCGCAGTCCGTCGCGCACGACCTCGCTGGCCGATGCATAACGCCCGCTATCGACCAATTCGCGGATCAATTTCTCGTAGTGTTCGCCGAGGGAATAGCTCGATGCCATACCCGAACAATATCCGGAAATATCAAAAACTGATAATCAACTGAAGTTGATATTCCGCTCAGTCAAACAAACTGGAGACAGACTTCTCTTCCGATGTGCGGGCGATCGCCTCGCCGAGCAGGCTCGCGATCGAGACCGTACGGATGTTGCGAGCGACACGCACGGCTTCCGTCGGCTGGATCGAGTCGGTCAGGACAAGCGATTTCAGCTTCGAGGCGGTGATGCGGGCGACCGCGCCGCCCGAAAGCACGCCGTGGGTGATATAGGCGTGGACCTCTTCCGCCCCCTGTTCGATCAGGGCCTCGGCGGCGTTCACCAGTGTGCCGCCGGAATCGATGATGTCGTCTACGAGGATGCAGGTCTTGCCCTTCACGTCGCCGATGACATTCATCACCTCGCTCTCGCCCGGGCGCTCGCGGCGCTTGTCGACGATTGCGAGCGAGGCGTCGATGCGCTTGGCGACCGCGCGGGCGCGCACCACGCCGCCGACGTCGGGCGAGATCACCGCGAGGTTCTTCAGCGGGATGTGTTCCTGGATGTCGCGGACGAGCGCCGGCGCCGAGAACAGGTTGTCGGTCGGAATGTCGAAGAAGCCCTGAATCTGGCCGGCGTGCAGATCGAGCGTGAGGACTCGGTCGGCGCCTGCATTGGTGATCAGGTTGGCGACGAGCTTGGCCGAGATCGGCGTGCGCGGACCGGCTTTGCGGTCCTGGCGGGCATAGCCGAAATAGGGGAGCACGGCGGTGATGCGGCGGGCCGAGGAGCGGCGGAGCGCATCGATGATGATGAGCAGCTCCATCAGGTGGTCGTTCGCCGGGAACGAGGTCGACTGAATGACGAACACGTCCTCGCCGCGCACGTTCTCCAGGATCTCGACGAATATCTCCATGTCGGCGAAGCGCCGGACATTGGCTCTGGTCAGCGGGGTCTGGAGGTAGGCAGCAATCGCCTCCGCCAACGGACGGTTGGAATTGCCCGCGACGAGCTTCATCGAAAATCCCCAGGCCGGGGGCCCGCGTCTGCCGGCCCGTTCTCTTTGGAGCGGCTCTTATCAGGGCGGGGCGACACGCTCAATGTCTCACTCGCCGCAGCGGTTAATTGTTGCAGCGTTGTGACAGGGTGTGGCCTTGCGGTTACGACGAAAGTGCAATGGCCGCGACCAGTCGCCCATAGTCCGGTTCGCCCCGATGGGTGGTGCGGCGGTACGAGAAGAACCGCTCCTCGTCGGAATAGGTGTCGAGATCGAGGTCGACGACAGAGCCGATCTCGGTCCGGTTCAGGCGTCGGACAATGTAGCCGCCGAGATCGAACATCGAATGTCCGTCCTTGACGGATGGAACGAAGAAAACACGGTTCTCACCATCGGCATCGCAGAAGCGCTCGACGAATTCCGAGCCGACCTCGTAGCTCTTCTGCCGGATGCAGGGTCCCAGCACGACGGCGATGCTGCCTCGTCGTGCGCCCAGCTTTTCCATCGCATTGACGGTCGCATCGAGGACTCCGGTGAGCGCGCCCTTCCATCCCGCATGCGCCGCGCCGATCACGCGCGCTTCCGCATCGGCGAACAGGATCGGCCCGCAATCGGCGGTTCCGATCCCGACGGCCAGATCGGGCGTGGAGGTGACGACCGCGTCCGCCTGCGGGGCTTCTCCGGGTAGCCAGGGTACCAGGGCCGTCACCGCTGTCGCGGAATGGATCTGGTAGGGCGTGGCGAGCATGTTCTCCTCGACACCCAACGCCTCGGTCATCCGCCGCCGGTTCTCCATGACGGCCTTCGGATCGTCATTCGAGCCGCGTCCACCATTCAGGCTCGCATAAATACCCTTCGACACGCCGCCCTGACGGGTGAAGAAGGCGTGCCGGATGCCCGGGAGAGTGAGTGACGGCGCGGTGATGAAGGAGGCATTCATTCAGGCAGATCCTCGAAACCGGGCAGGGGAGGCAGGCCCGACGTCAGCGCGAGTACCTTGAACAGCGAACCCATACCGGTCGGTTCCGCATCGGTCAGCCGGTCGAACGCCGCATCGATCGCGACGCGCTGCTCGGGCGTCGCCTTCTCTTTCAGGATCGCGGCGCGATTTGCCAATCCCATCCGCAACAGGAATTCGCGTTGCGTGGTCGGCCCCAGCACGTCGACGCCGGTCTCCTGGCCAGCTGCGGCAAGCGCGGAAAAATCGACATGCGCGGTCAGGTCCGCTGCGCCGAGATCGGTCAGGACATCGGTGAATTGGTGGTCGCGCACCGCCTGCAACGTATCGCCTGCGCCGGACTGGGCATGGCCGTAATCGATGACGATCACCGCGCCCTTGTCGCGTGCGATGCGCGAAGCGAGCGTCCGCACGATCTGCAGGCTGGCAGGCGATGTCTCGACCATGCTGCCCGCGGGCATGCCGCGCAGAACGGACGGGACTAGAGCGTCGGCGCGTTGCGGGGAGAGCCCGAACGCGAGCTTCTCGCCGGTCAGGCCGACCACGCGCTCGTGCCAGCCTTCCCCGATGCGCACGAACTGCTGGATCGGTAGCGCATCGAAGAATTCGTTGGCGATGACGATGAGCGGGCCGTCGGGGATGTCCTCAGCCGCGTCATGCCAACTGAGCGAGGGTGCGATACCGGTAAGCGTCCTCGCCTGAGCCGCGCGCAAGGTGGGGCTCGTCTCGACGAGGTGGACGGAGGCGGCATTGATGAAGCCCGGCACGATGCCGGCCGCGCGCAGGGCATCGGACATTAGCGTTCCGCGCCCGGGCCCGAGTTCGACCAGCCGGAACGAGGCCGGCGATCCCATAGCCGACCAGGTCACGGCGGCGAGGATGCCGAGCAGTTCGCCGAACATCTGGCTGATCTCGGGCGAGGTGGTGAAGTCGCCCGTCGCGCCAAGCGGATCGCGTGTCGCATAATAATGGGCGTTCGCGAGACCCACCACCCGAGCGACCGAAAGCGGCCCCTCGATTGCGATGCGCTGGTGGATATCGGCTTCTACCGGGGTCATGCCTTTGCCGGCTCACGGGCGGTTGCGACGAGGGCGATGCCGACCAGTATCATCGGCAGTGACAGGATCATGCCCATGGTCAGTCCGCCCGCAAGGAAGCCGATCTGCACGTCCGGCTGCCGGAAGAATTCGCCGATGATACGGGCGATGCCGTAGCCGATCAGGAACACGCCACCTGCAAGTCCGGGACGTTTCAACCCGCCTTTTCGCACCAGCGTCATCATCACGACGAACAGGACGATACCCTCCAGTCCTGCCTGATAGATCTGGCTCGGATGACGCGGATCGGGTCCGGCATTGGGAAAGACCATCGCCCAGGGTACGTCGGTGACGCGGCCCCAGAGTTCGCCGTTCACGAAATTGGCGATACGGCCGAAGAACAGGCCGATCGGTACCACGGCCGCCGCGAGATCGAACAGTTCCCGCACATCGATCCCGCGCCGCCGGGCCATGACCCACATCGCGAGGATCGTTCCGAGCAGTCCGCCATGGAAGGACATGCCTCCCTCCCAGACCCGGAAAGCCTCGGTGGGATGTTCGATGTAGTAGGAGAGATTGTAGAACAGCACGTATCCGAGTCGTCCCCCGAGCACGACGCCCACCGCGATGTAGACGAGGAAGTCGTCGAGCCCAGCATCGTCGAGCGGCGGCTTTCGTCCCCAGAGCTGCGGCGCGCGGATGAGGCGGCGGCACAGCCACCAGCCGAGCAGCAGCCCGAGGACATAAGCGAGCGCGTACCAGCGCACGGCGAACGGGCCGATAGCGAAGGCGATCGGGTCGATCTCGGGGAACGGAATGGCGATTGGAGGCATGAAGACGGGGTGGACGCGCCGAAGTGCGCTCTTCTCCTTGAACCGGCGATATGCGATGTCCATTTGACATTTGTCTAGAAGGGCGGAAAAGCTCAGCCATGACCCAGACGACTGGCCGCTTGTTCGATGGTCTCGGCCGCCTCATGACGGACGCGATTGGTGTGGCCGACAGCGCCAAGCGCGAAATCGACACCATCGTGAAGAACCAGGCTGAGCGCATTCTCGGCGATCTCGACCTCGTCAAACGCGAGGAATTCGAGGCTGTGCGCGAACTGGCTCGGAACGCCCGCTCCGAGGCTGAGGCCCTCTCGGCCCGTGTAACCGCTCTGGAAGAGAAGATCGCGCGTCTCAACACGCCTTCTTCGCCGGAATAACAAGGCAGTCTTCTGATTTTCATTTTGTGCGGGATAGAAGGGGTTCGCCCTTTGCGGGTGTGTTCAGTGGCACACGCCCGGCGATATAGTGTTTCTGCGTCGAGTCGATCGCGCTCGGCGGCGTTTGTGGCGTTGGGCGTGCGACTAGGGCGCGTGAGCGGCCACCGGGTGGAGGCCCCATGGACCTGACCGAATTGGACCTTGAGCGCGCCGGCAACCCCGTCGATGTCATCGAACAATTGGCCAGTACGAATGACTGGATGTTCGACCGCTCGGCGGAAGACGAGATCACCATCAATGTCGGCGGCAGCTGGACGGACTATCACGTCTCGATCACTTGGATGGACGACATCGAGGCGCTGCACATCGCCTGCGCCTTCGATCTGAAGGTTCCGGAAGCGCGCCGTTCCGAAGTCCTGCGCCTGCTCAACATGGTCAACGAGCAGATGTGGGTCGGCCATTTCGACCTCTGGAGCGGCGAGGGCCTCGTCCTCTACCGCCACGCGCTTCTGCTTGCCGGCGGAGCCGAGGCGACCGATCGGCAGTGCGCGGCCCTGCTGTCGTCTGCGACCGATGCCTGCGAGCGCTACTACCAGGCATTCCAGTTCGTGATGTGGGCGGGCAAGAGCGCGCGCGAAGCTTTCGACGCGGTTATTTTCGACACTGCCGGCCGGGCCTGACCTTTCATGGCGGAATGGCTGCAGATTCCCGGCCCGCTTCTCCTCGTCGGAGCCGGGAAGATGGGCGGAGCCATGCTGGACGGCTGGATCAATCTCGGCCTCGATCCCAAATCGACCTACGTCATCGATCCGCAGCCTTCTCCCGAGATGGTCGCCTCGCTCGAGGCATCCGGCGTGACGCTGAATCCGACCGAAATGCCGATGCCGGCGGTCATCATCCTCGCGGTGAAACCGCAGATGGCGGATGCGGTGCTGCCGACGCTTCGATCCTACATCCACCAGACGCTCGTCATCTCGGTGATGGCTGGCAAGACCTTGGCGACGCTCGAGGCCGGGCTTCCCGCTGGAGCCGCCGTCGTCCGCGCCATGCCCAACACGCCTGCCGCTGTCGGGCGAAGCATCACCGTGCTCGTCGCCAATGACAAGGTCGCGCAGTCGCAGCGCGAGATCGCCGATAGCCTGATGGCCGCCGTCGGCGAGGTCGCCTGGCTCGAGGACGAGAGCCTGATGGACGCGGTTACCGCCGTTTCCGGGTCCGGTCCGGCCTATGTTTTCCTGCTCGCCGAGACACTGACCTATGCCGGCCTGCGCGCCGGCCTCTCAGCCGACATGGCGGCGACGCTTGCTCGGGCGACCGTCGCGGGTGCGGGGGAGCTTCTCCACCGGACTGACATCCCGCCGGCGGTGCTTCGCAAGAATGTGACCTCGCCGGGCGGCACGACAGCCGCCGCGCTGGACGTCCTGATGGCCGATGACGGCATGGAAGCCTTGATGATCAAGGCCGTAGAGGCGGCGGCGAAGCGCTCGCGCGAGCTCGGGAGCTAGGCTCCCGCCAATCCTTCTATTGGACAGCAGCGTTGGCGGCCCTAAAATCCGTCCGTGCAGTTCCCCCGAGGAGGATTTCGGTCGTGGCTTCGAAACCTGAAAACGGCTCCGTTCACCAGCGCGCGATCGACGCCCTGATGGCACTTCTCGCGGAGAAGGACTGGAACGACGTCTCCTTGATCGAGATCGCCAGTCGGTCGGGCCTGACGCTCGCCGAACTCCGAGGGGCGTTCCCATCCAAGGGAGCCATCCTGGCAGGCTTCGCACGCACGATCGACCAGCAGGTCCTGAAGGGTGACGAGGGCGCGACCGACCTCGAAGACCAGCCGCCGCGTGAACGTCTTTTCGACGTCGTCATGCGCCGCTTCGATGCGCTGAAACCCTATAAGGCGGCGATCCGCAGCGCCCGCAAGGGATTGCTGAACGATCCGCTGGCGGCCTCCGCCTGGAACAGGGTCGAGACGAATTCGGCGCAGTGGATGCTGGCCGCGGCCGGCATCGAGGAGAGCGGCGCGACGGCCGCGGTGAAGGCGCAGGGCCTCGCCGTCATCTTCGCGCGCGTCCTCAGGACCTGGCTCGACGACGATGATAGCGACATGCCCAAGACCATGCGCGAACTCGACCGCCAGCTTCGCTATGCCGAACGCCTGGTCGAAACCGGCGACGTCATTCTCGGTGCTTGCCGGCCGTTCCGGGGTGCGATCGAAAGCCTGCTTGCGCGCCGCCCGAGAAAACGGGAAACGGAAGCAACGACCGAAGACGCCACATCGGCGATCTGACGGGGCAATATCGGGGCATCATGGCTGAGAGCGACGCACGTCCGGGCGAGATCGATTTCTCCGATTTCATGAAGGTCGACATCCGGGTCGGCACCGTCGTTGACGTCGAGGCATTTCCGGAGGCACGCAAGCCGGCCTGGAAGCTCCGCATCGACTTCGGCGAGGAGATCGGCATCAAGCGCTCCTCGGCGCAGATCGCCCATTACGAGGCGGAGCAGCTCGTCGGCCGTCAGGTGCTGGCGGTGGTGAACTTCCCGCCGCGCCAGATCGGCAAGTTCATGTCGCAGGTGCTAACCCTCGGCCTGCCCGATGCCGAGGGCAGGGTGATCCTGATCAGTCCGGAACGCGATATCCCGAACGGCGGACGCCTGTTTTAGGGGCTCCACCCCTCACGCCGGGATATGAAATCGTGCCCGCAGGCCGCCGAGCGGGCTGTCCGACAGGTCGATATCGCCGCCATGGCTCCGCGCCACATCGCGCGCGATCGCGAGGCCCAGTCCGGACCCGGGATGATCGAGGTTCCGAGCGTGGTCGAGCCGCACGAACGGCCGGAACACCTCGTCCCGCTGGTCGGACGGAATGCCGGGACCGTCGTCGTCGATCGTGATCGCGAGTTCCCGCCCGCTATGCGTCGCCTTCACCTCGACCCGTCGGCCGAAGCGGCAGGCATTGGTCACGAGATTGGTCAGTGCTCGTTTCAAGGCATCCGGCCGGGCGAGGATTTCCGGATCGCCAGTCATTGAAACCGAGACCTTCTTGCCCATGCGCGCGGTGTCGTTCTTGATTTCCGCGAGTACCGCCTGGATGTCCAGCGGTGTCGCGGTTTCCTCGGCATCGCCCTTGGTGAAGGCCAGATAGCCCTCCAGCATCCGCTCCATTTCGGAAACGTCGGATTCGAGATCCGCGATTTCCGGTCGGGGAGGGAGGAGGGCGATCTGCAGTCTCAGGCGTGTCAGCACGGTCCTGAGATCGTGTGACACGCCGGCCAGCATCGAGGTCCGCTGTTCGATCTGCCGCTCGATGCGGTCCTTCATCGCGAAGAAGGCGGCCGTCGCGCGCCGCACCTCGCGTGCGCCGCGTACCGGGAACGGCGCGACGTCTCTGCCCTTGCCGAGATTCTCGGCGGCGTCGGCAAGTTGAAGGATCGGCCGGATCTGGTTGCGCAGGAACAGGATCGAGACCGTCAGCAGAACGATCGAAGCGCCGAACATCCAGACCAGGAAGATATGGGCATTGGCCGCATAGGCCCGATTGCGCGGAACCATGATCTGCATGACGTCGTTCGGCAGCTTGATCAGCACCCTTGCGTCGTCGCTCGAGGCGTCGAGCCAGAACGGATATTTGATCTGGAGGGCAAGCTCGTCCGCCAATACGCGCTCCAGAAGTTCGAGCGCCGACGTGCGGCGCGGCGGCGGCAGCGGGCCACTCGGCAGGAATTGCACGCCTAACGACAGATTCTGGCGCGCCACCCGGATCAGGGTGCTGCGGCCGCTTGGATCGGGTGAGGACTGATCGAGATCGATCAGGGCGCCGATATCGCGGGCCACGGCAGCCGACAGGCGGTGCGTCGTGAGCGACCAATGGCGCTCCATCGAGACGAGAGCGAGGATCAGCTGCAAGAGAACCATCGGGACGACGATGATCAGCAGCGAACGGGTGTAGAGGCCCTTCGGCAGGATGGTGTTCGCCCCTTTTCGCGTCATTCGACGAGGAGCCTGTATCCGCTGCCGCGCACGGTCTGGAGGAGCAGGGGGTTGGCGGGGTCTTGCTCGATCTTGCGGCGCAGCCGGTTGATCTGCACGTCGACCGCCCGTTCGCCGCTCGCCTCCGGTCCCGCGAGGTCGAGGCGGGAGACGGCGCCGCCACGTTGGGTGGCCAGGATCTTCAGGAGTTCCCGCTCGCGTTCGGTCAGCCGGATCACCTCATCCCCCCGGCGAAGCTCGCCCCGCCCGGAGTGGAAACTGAAATCGCCGAAGCGGATATCCTCGCCGTTCGCGGCCGTGCCGGCGGCCGGCTGGCTGCGGCGCAGCAGGCCGGCGATGCGCAGGACCAGTTCCTGCGGATCGAACGGCTTCGCCATGTAGTCGTCGGCGCCGATTTCGAGGCCGCTGATCCTGTCCTTGGTGTCACCGAGCGCGGTCAGCATGAGAATGGGGACATGCGACTGCTTGCGGACCGCTCTGGTCAGGTCGAGGCCGGATTGTCCAGGCATCATCACGTCGAGGATCAGCAGGTCGAAGGACAGGCCGGCGAGCTTCGCCAGGGCTTCCTGCGCCGAGGCCGCGCTGGTGATCCGATAGCCTCTCTCGGACAGGAAGCGGGAGAGGAGGGACCGGATACGGGTGTCGTCGTCGACGAGAAGGAGATGCGGCGCCTCGTCCGCAATGCCGCCGCGCTGGCCGTTCCCACTCACCGACGCCGCCCCGTCATGCTCGGCGAACGGACAAGTTTCGCGACGTCGCCGCTGTCTTCGGGGTTGATCATGGCGGCCAGGAACTTTGCCGCGGCCTCATGCGTGCCGGGTCCGGAGGCTTCGAGCGCCCGCTTGATCCGACGCGATTGCGCGATCGAGAGCTCGAGCGCCAGTTCCTCGCCCTTGGGGGTTGCCCGCAACAGCCGTTGCCGGCGATCGGAACTGCCCTCGCTCGCTTCGATGAAGCCCTGATCCACCAATTCCCGCAACACGCGCCCCAGGCTCTGTTTGGTGATCTTCAGGATATTCAGGAGTTCGGCGACTTTCAGGTCTGGATTGCGGCTGACGAAATGCAGCACGCGATGGTGTGCACGGCCGAAGCCGAAGCGCTCCAGAACCTCGTCGGCTTCCGATACGAAGTCGCGATAGGCGAAGAACAGAAGTTCGATCAGTTCGAAGTTCGGCACATCGGCTCGATGCGCGCCGGCTTCGACATTGGTCGAACGCAGAATTACGTCAGCCATGTTGACATATTATCCCGGTTCGGCTGATGATGCCATGGTCGCGCGTGACGCACTTCGGCTGGACCAGTATAGTCGCAGTCATAATATACGGGCGCGCGGCGGGTCATTCTTCGTAGATACCGGCTTTCTCCGGTGGACGACAGGGCCCTGAATGGCCGCGAATGCGGCTGACCATTTGAGGAGACGCGGATGCTTATCGATCCCTTCGACAACCGGCCGGGCCATATCTGGTACGACGGTAAACTCGTTCCGTGGAGCGAGGCCAAGCTGCATGTGCTGAGCCACGGCCTGCACTATGCCAGCTCGGTATTCGAAGGCGAGCGCGCTTACGGCGGCGAGATTTTCAAGCTCACCGAGCATACCGAGCGCCTGAAGGAATCCGCCCGTATCCTCGATTTCGAGATTCCGTATTCGGTCGAGGAGATCAACGAGGCCTGCAAGCTGACCTTGGCCAAGCAGGGCTTCCGCGATGCCTATATCCGGCCGGTCGCATGGCGCGGTTCGGAAATGATGGCCGTCGCTGCCCAGCACAGCACGATCCATCTCGCGATCGCCGCCTGGGAATGGCCGAGCTATTTCGATCCCGCGCAGCGCCTGAAGGGCCTTCGTCTCGATCTTGCCGAATGGCGCCGTCCCGATCCGGCGACGATCCCGAGCAAGGCCAAGGCCGCCGGCCTCTACATGATCTGCACGCTCTCGAAGCATGCGGCCGAGCGGAAGGGCTACGCCGACGCGCTGATGCTCGATTATCGCGGGCAGGTTGCCGAGTGCACCGGCGCCAACGTCTTCTTCGTGAAGGGCGGCGAGATCCACACGCCGACGCCGGACTGCTTCCTCGACGGCATCACCCGCCGCACGGTCGTCGATCTGGCCCGTGCGCGCGGCATCACGGTCCACGAGCGCGCGATCTTCCCGGACGAGCTGGAGAGCATGGAACAGTGCTTCATCACCGGCACCGCGGCGGAGGTCACTCCGGTCTCCGAGATCGCCGACTGGCGTTTCGAGGTCGGTGACATCGTGAAGACGCTGATGAACGACTATACGGCGGCCGTTCAGCCGAAGGCTGCCGTGGCCGCTTGAGGCATTTCCTCAGATAAAACCATCCTTGGGCCTCGCGGCGCGCAGCATGCGTGCCGCGAGATCCGGCGACGATATCGCCTTGGTCGCCGCGCATCCTCTTTCGAACATCACGATCTCCGCGTTCGTCGTCCGCTCGATGACGACCAGGCTCTCGGCCGGCGGCGGCGAGGCGTTGCTGTTCCTGAACATGAAGTCGAGGGCGAGCTGAAGCTCGGCCCGATCGTCGATGACGGTGATGCGGGCGGCTTCGCCCTGCGTTTCCGCCACGACCTCCTTCGCGGTCGCGCAATCGTCGGGCACCGCGACCAGAATTCCGACGATCAATCCAGATGACAACAGCAACGCGGCCATTCCGAACCCTCCTCGTTGAGCCTCGGATGAACTCCTGCAAGGTCCGTGCTGCGCGTCCCCCGGCACGTGCCGGTCTGTCATGCATTTGAATTCAATTCTTGGTCGAGCGTTCCCATTAGTGCGCGGTTAACCACCATCGTCTTGCCGAAATGTGACGATCCATGTCGTCGTCGTCACGTATTGGCCGATAGTGTGGCAGGCGAGTGTAGAGGATGTGGGGAACACATAGGCTACATCTTCATTACCAGTTTGTAAGTGATCAAAGAAATGACGTATTATCGAATTCAACTGTAATGCGTACGTACTGATACTATCATCAATAAGCTTATAGCGAATCGAAAAAGACGATTGGATATTCTCAGATAATTGTCGATGTGCGACATCTGACCACGTCAATGCAGCTGGAACCTTTCTGAATTTCCGTGCATATGGCGCCACCTAACTAGAAGCCTGCCCCGCGGGGGGCAGGCGATCCCCCTGGAGAGAGTCATGCGTGTTACGCTCCTCGCGGTGATCGTGGCTTTGTGCGCGTTCGCTTCCCCTTCCTTTGCCAACAACGACAATGCGGTCTTCGAAGGCCGTGCATCGCTCGACACCCGGGCCGATGGAGAACGGGCGTTCCGTGATCGCGATGACGACGACCGTTCCCAGGCTCGCGCCGATGAGGAAGACGAACGTCCGGCCGCTTCATCGAAGAAGCGCCATGGCAGCCGCGGCAACTGGTCGAAGAAGCACGCGGAGGATAAGCGCGCCGCACTTTCGGAGAAGTCGTCGGGACGCGCTGCCGCCGCCGTGCAGCTTGCCGAGCGTTACATCGGCACCAACCCGACCAAGATGCGGGCGCTGTGGTGCGCCAATTTCGTTGGCATGATCGAGAAGAAGGCCGGCCGCGCGGGCTCGGGCTCGAACTTCGCCCGTTCGTATCTGGGCTATGGCAAGAAGGTCTCGTCGCCGCAGCCGGGCGATATCGCCATCCTCGCTCGCGGCAAAAGCGGCCGTTCGGGCCATGTCGGCTACTTCGTCGGCTGGGCCGGCAACGGCAAGGCGATCCTGATCTCGGGCAACAGCCGTGGCGGCAAGGTCTCAAAGGGCCAGTACTCGGCCGCGCGCGTCATCGGCTGGCGCCGCCCGGCCTGATCGTCGGACCCTTCAGCCGGGGCGGGCGTCTCGCCCCGGCAACCGCGCGGTTGCGGGCGGTGATGCGGGGGATTGGGAGGTCCTGCCGTCAGTCCTCGGTCTGCAGCAAACCGGCCGCGAGATGTCGAAAAGCCTCAACAGCCTTTGCAAAGACGGCGTGAGGATCGTCGGCTGCGGCAATCCAGAGTGAGGCGTTGAGCGCCGCTCCATTGAGTAGCCGGGCGGCAGCTTCCGCATCCACCGGCCTGACCGTTCCCTCATCGATGAGCGTCTGGATCGTTTGGGTCGTCGTGCGAAGGCACGCATTCTGGTTGGGCCATTGCGATGGATCGCCGAGCACGGCTGGCCCGTCCAGCAGCATGATGCGCTGGATCTCCGGCTCCAATGCCATCTCGATATAGGCGATGCTCTCGTCGATAAGTCCGAGCCATAAGGTCTCCGCTCGATCGCGCGCAGCGCGCAGCCGCGCCACCATTTCCGCGTCGATCTGGTCGATCACGGCCTGCAGCAAACCCTTCTTGTCGCCGAAGTTGTGATAGAGCGCGCCTCGCGTCAGGCCAGCTTCGGCGGTCAGATCGTCCATCGACGCTGCCGCATAACCCTTGGTCGCGAAAGCCTTCCGGGCGGCCCGAATGAGCTTGACCCGGGTTTCCTCCACCATCTGCGCACGTGTTCTCCCGACCACTGCCGTCTCCTGCATCCGACATACGCGGCGTATGCTTGTTGACATACGGAGCGTATGTTCCGATATGGCCACATACGGGGCGTATATCAATCGAACAGGAGTGAAGCCATGCCCAAACGCGATGTGGTCTTCCCGGCCGACAGGCAGGCGCTATACGAAATCAACAAATATTCGGCGGCGATCCGCTCGGGCGACTTTCTGTTCGTCTCGGGCCAGGTCGGCAGCCGCGAAGACGGGTCGCCCGAGCCGGTCTTCGAAAAACAGGTCCAGCTTGCCTTCGACAATCTCGCGGCAGTGCTGAAGGCCGCCGGTTGCACGTTCGACGACGTCGTCGACGTGACCACCTTTCACACCGATCCGGCCACGCAGTTCGAGACGGTCACGGCCGTTCGCCTGAAGGCGATCGGTGACCCGCCCTATCCGAACTGGACCGCGGTGGGAGTGAACTGGCTGGCGGGCTTCGATTTCGAGATCAAGGTCGTCGCGCGCCTTCCTCAGCCCACCTGATCGATTGCGGGCCGCGGGACTTGAGGTGAGGGCGGAGATGGCTGTGAACGCGGCGCTGCGTTAAAGAAAAAGCCGCGCTCCCGGGGGAGCGCGGCCCGATTTGAGACGAAGGTACTACGGCGTCAGGCGGCGCGCACGCGCTGGATGAAGCCGTCGACCTGGGTGCGGAGCGAGTCCGCCTGGGTCGAGAGATGGTCCGCGGCCGAGACGATCTGGCTCGACACGGTTTCGGTCTCGGCAGCCGCCTGGCTGACGCCGGTGATGTTCGACGTGACCTCGCTTGTACCCGCCGCCGCCTGGGCCACGTTGCGGGCGATCTCGGTGGTCGCCTGGCCCTGCTGATCCATGGCACTGGCGATCGAGCGGGAGATGCCGTTGACCTGTTCGATGGTCGCGGTGATCGAGTTGATCGCGTCGACGACGTTCGAGGTCGCTTCCTGCACGGCCTGGATCTGCGCCGAGATGTCCTCGGTCGCCTTCGAGGTCTGTGAGGCAAGGCTCTTCACCTCGACGGCGACGACCGCGAAGCCTCGACCGGCGTCACCCGCACGGGCCGCCTCGATCGTGGCGTTCAGCGCGAGCAGGTTGGTCTGCGCCGCGATGTCCGAGATCAGGCCGACCACTTCGCCGATGCGCTGGGCAGAGGCGGAGAGGCCACTGACGACTTCAGCCGTCTTGGAGGCCTGGGCCGAAGCCTGGCTCGCGACTTCCGCCGCGGTGGAAACCTGGCTCGTGATCTCGTGGATCGAAGCCGACAGTTCCTCGGCCGCGCTGGCGACCGTCTCGACATTCGCCGTGGCCTGTTCGGAGGCAGCCGCGACGACCGTCGACTGACGGCTCGTCTCGTCGGCGACCGCGCTCATCTGCGTGGCGTTCGACTGCAGCTGGGTCGCGGCCGTCGAAACCGTGCGGACGACGCCCAGAACTTCGCTCTCGAACTCGTCGGCGAGCTTGTTCATCAGCGAGCGCTTTTCGTCCTCGGCGCGCTGCTCGGCTTCCGCCTGGGCGCGCTTCAGTTCCTCGGTCTCGCGCAGCGAGGTCACGACCTGACCGACGACACCCCAGATCTCGCCGACTTCGTCCTTGCTGCGCTTCTCCGGCACTTCGACCGAATAGTCGCCCTCGGCAATGCGCTTGAGCGCACCCGACAGGCGGACCAGCGGACGGCTGAGCTGCGTCGTGCCGATATAGGCGCCGACCGCGATGCCGAGCAGGATGCCCATGACGGCGGTGGCGATCACGGCCTGCTGGATCGACGCCGAGAAGGCCTCGATGCCGTCGACTGCCGCGTCGGCGCGGGCCTGGTCCTTGTCGACGATCTTGTCGATGTCGGCCTGGTAGGCGGCGCGGTTGGCGCGGTTCGCGTCATTGTTTCCGAGCGCGTTCGCGGTCTTGGGATCCTTGACCCCCTCTTCGGCAAGTTCGGTGCGGAACTTGGCGAACTCCTTGCCGGAGGCGACCATCTTGTCGAAGTCGGCCGCGCTGTCGGCGTCGACGAGCGGGCGCCACTCCCCGAACAGCTTCTCGATGTTGGCGAGATGTTTTGCGGTGTTCTTGGCGAAAGGCTCGGCGGCCTTTCCGTCAGCGGCGGCATAGATGCCGCGCGATTCCATCACCACTGCGGTGACTAGGCGGTTCAGCTGGACGCCGTTCTGGGCGCGCTGCTGTGCGTTGACGAGATCGCCGACGCGCGAGGAATATTCGGTGGTGGCATAGACACCCATGCCGGCGATGACCGCGGCCGCTATACCCATCACGGCCACGATGCTCAGGATTTTCGTTCTGACTTTCATTTGCTTCGTCCCAACCAGGCTCCGGAACGCAGAGCCTCTCGGGTCGCGAAGATCATCTTGGTGAGAAAAGAATTCCCTAATGTCGATTTTGATGGGACTCAAATTTACTGAAAATTGAGCGTAAAGATGGGTGATTGCGACATATTTATAGCATCGCCGCCAACGCTAAGCATGTCATTTTGCTGGAGTTTCTTGGTTAAGATTTCCGATTTCCGGCAACACATCACAGATTCGTGTATCGAAATTCGATCTTCGTTTTTTGGTTTCCATTTTACTTTAATTCTACCACAGATTGCGCCGCTGATCATCTTCGACCTTGGCGGAAACCCATTGCGATCCACTCTCGCTCTCCTCGTTCTTCCAGAACGGGGCGGAGGTCTTGAGATAGTCCATCAGGAAATTTGCCGCCTCGAAGGCCGCTTGCCGGTGCCCCGAAAGGGCGATGACGAGGACGATCGGGTCGCCCGGCACGAGCCTGCCGTAGCGATGCACGATCAGGCAGTCGAGCAGGGGCCAGCGCTCGCGCGCCTGAGTCTCCAGGCGGCCGAGCTCCTCTTCCGCCATTCCGGGGAAATGCTCCAGCGTCATCGCGCTGATCGCGCCCGTCTCGCCATCGGCACGGCAAAGACCGGTGAAGGATACGACCGCGCCGACATCCGTGCGCCCTTTGGTCAGCCGCGCGATCTCGGCGCCGGCGTCGAACGGCTCGCTCTGCAGGCGAACGGCCATCTCAGCCTCCGGTCATCGGCGGGAAGAACGCTATCTCCTGCGCCCCGAGGATCGACGCGTTCGGCTTGACGTGGATACGGTCAATGGCCGCCCGCACCACGCGCTCGTTCTCGAACGCCGCCTCGTATTCCTCGCCCTGCGTCTTCAGGAAGGCGACGAGATCGGCGATCGAACCGACGTCCGGCGGGATGTCGCGCTCTTCCTCGCCGCGTCCGACGCGTTCGCGCACCCAGGCGAAGTAACGCAGTTTCATCTTGGTCCTTACTCGCCTTCGAACACGCGACGCAGCCCGGCTCGGAAGTAGTCGTAGCCGGTATAAAGCGTCAGCAGCGCCGAGATCCAAAGCAGCACATGCCCGGCCTCGCTGATATAGGGCATGACCCGGTCGCCCGCAGGGCCGGCGACGAGGAAGCCGACGGCCGTGAGCTGCGCAGCGGTCTTCCACTTGGCGAGGCGCGTCACGGGCACGCTGACGCGCAGCTCGGCCAGGAATTCCCGCAGGCCCGAGACCAGGATTTCGCGGCAGAGAATGACGACGGCCGCCCAGAACGAGACGAGGATGTTGTCGAACAGGCCGGTCGCGGCGAACGCCAGGAGGCACGATGAGACGAGAAGCTTGTCGGCGATCGGATCGAGCATGCGCCCGAGCGGCGATTGCTGCCCCCAGGCACGGGCAAGATAGCCATCGACATAGTCGGTGACCGCGGCGGCGATATAGAGTCCGAGCGCGACCCAGCGCGCGGTATCGCTCTGGGACAGAAGACAGCCGACCACGATCGGAACCGCCGCGATGCGGGCATAGGTCAGGAGGTTCGGTAGCGCCCAGGCATAGGCACGTGAAGCGTCGGTCGGTGACATGCGCCCAAATAGGGGGCCGGGTGGCATAGCGTCAATGTGTCCGGCGGAGGGAAAGCTTGGCCTTCGACCAATGTCAGTTGGGCAGGAAGCGGCTGACCTGTTTCAGCTTGTCCGGGTTGCGCATGATGTAGACGGCCGTGATTCGGCCATCCTCGATCTCGAACGCGGTGGTCTGCAGAACGCCGTGGGGCTCGCGACTGACGAAGCCGGGCAGGCCGTCGATCAACCCCTCGCGCAGCAACGTTGAATCCATCCTGCCCTTCCGCGACAGCCCCACCATGAAACGAACCAGCCGATCGGCGCCGTTCAGGATATTGATCGCAGCCTTCACCTTGCCGCCGCCGTCCGAATAGGTGACGACATCCGCGGCGAGCAGGCTCGTCAGCATGGACGCATCGCCGCTCCTGGATGCGGCGAAGAAGGCCTGGGCGATCTCGCGACCCTGCTGCTCGCTGACGGGGAAACGTGGTCGCGATGCCCGGATATGATCGCGGGCGCGGGCGGCCAGTTGCCGGCATGCGGCGGGCTCGCGGTCGATCGACTGCGCCACCTCGTCGAAGCCCATGCCGAACACGTCATGCAGCAGGAAGGCGGCGCGCTCGAGCGGTGACAGCCGCTCGAGCGCCAGCATCAACGTACCGGTGATGCCGTCGCCGTCATCGTCGTCGAGTGTCTCGTCGAGTATCGGTTCCGGCAGCCAGGGGCCGATATAGGTTTCCCGCACCGTGCGGGCGGCTTTCAGCACGTCGAGGCTGAGCCGGCTGACGGTGCGGGTGAGAAATGCCGCCGGCTCGCGCACCGTGCTGCGATCGGCCCTCTGCCAGCGTATCCAGGCATCCTGCACCACATCCTCCGCCTCAGCCCATGAGCCGAGCATTCGATAGGCGATGCGCGTCAGCCGCGGCCGGAGCTTGTCGAACTCTGCGGCCTCCAGATCAGGCGTGGACGGAGCGAAATCCAACGGCAAAGCGGTTCCAGGTGTTGATGACCCCGATCAGGAGGGTCAGCTTAACCTGTTCCTCGTCGGAAAACTGCTCCTTCATCGCTGCGTAGACATCGTCCGGTGCGTTCGTCTCGGACAGCAGAGTCAGCGCCTCGGTCCAGGCAAGCGCGGCGCGTTCGCGGTCGGTATAGAGATGCGATTCCCGCCAGGCATCGAGCAGGAACAGCCTGTCGACGTTCTCGCCGGCCTTCAGCGCGTCGGTCGTATGCATCTTGATGCAGAAGGCACAGCCGTTGATCTGCGAGGCGCGCAGTTTCACCAATTCGACGAGGCTGTGCTCGAGGCTCGCATTGGCCTCCTGGCTCAGCTTCATCATCGTCTCCATCGCCTTCGGAGCGGCGCCATAGAAATTCAGTCTTGCACTCATCGTCATGTCCTTGCGAACGGGAGGTTCGATGAGGTGACGAGCGGATTCCCCTTGATGTGACATCGCCCGGAAACATTTTTGGCCTAAAGGCTGCCGCGGGCGGATTGAGGACATCAGACATGCTGCCCGGACTTCTCGCCCTGACCATCGCCGCCGTCTTCACCGGCGCCGCCATCTACATCAACGCCGTCGAACAGCCGGCGCGGCTCCATCTGGACGATCGCGCGCTGCTCACGGAGTGGAAGCCGGCCTATAAACGCGGCTTTGCCATGCAGGCGACGCTCGCCTTAGCCGGCTTTCTGCTCGGCCTGGCTGCCTGGTGGCAGACCGGTGACTGGCTGTTTCTGCTCGGCGCCGTCTTCATGCTCCTGCCCTGGCCGTGGACGATGCTGGTCATCATGCCGACCAACAACCGGCTGATGGTTATGCCGCTAGAGGAAGCGGGCGAGGGTAGCCGGGCGCTGATCCGGCGCTGGAGTCTCCTCCACGCGATGCGGACACTCCTCGGTCTCGCTGGCACGCTGACATTCATTGGGGCGTTGGCGAACTAACCTGCCTTCTCATGGAAGAAGTCGTAGACGATCTTTGCCGTCGCCCGATTGATCCCCGGCACCTTCTCCAGATCCGTGAGCCCCGCTCGCGCCACGCCCTTCGCCGTCCCGAAATGGTGGAGCAGCGCGCGCTTCCTTGAGGGCCCGACCCCCGCGATCTCGTCGAGAGGCGAGCGGACGAATTCCTTCGAGCGCTTCGCCCGGTGGGTGCCGATGGCGAAGCGGTGCGCCTCGTCGCGCAGGCGCTGGACGAAATAGAGGACGGGATCGCGTGGTTCCAGCCGGAACGGCTGGCGACCGGGAATGTGGAACACCTCTCGCCCCGCATCGCGATCGACGCCCTTGGCGATGCCGGCGATCGGGACGTCGGTGATGCCGAGCCCCTTCATGATCTCCAGCACCACCGCGATCTGTCCGGCGCCGCCATCGATCAGGACGAGGTCCGGCCAGGGCGGCGTTTCGCCGGCGCCGCGCTCCTCGTTGCTCGTATCGCTGTGCGCGTCAGGTGCCACACGAGGGCTCTCCTTGATCAGGCGTGAGAAGCGGCGCATCAGCACCTCCTTCATCATGCCGAAATCGTCGCCGGGCGTGATCTCGTCGGAGCGTATGTTGAACTTGCGATAATGGTTCTTCAGGAAGCCTTCCGGCCCAGCCACGATCATCGCGCCGACGGCGGCCGTGCCCATGATGTGACTGTTGTCATAGACCTCGATGCGGCGGGGCGGGGCGGGCAGGCCGAATGCCTGTCCAAGGCCTTCGAGCAGCCGCGCCTGGCTCGCGCCTTCGGCCAGGCGGCGGCCGAGCGCCTCGCGGGCGTTCTGGTGCGCATGCCGGACGAGGTCGACCTTGTCGCCGCGCTTCGGCACCTGGATTTCGACCTTGTGCCCGGCGCGGATCGTCAGCGCCTCGGCCAGGAGGTCGGAATCCTCCGCCTCGTTCGACAGCAGGATCAGCCGGGCAGGCGGCTTGTCCTCGTAGAACTGTGACAGGAACGAGCCGAGCACCTCGGCTGGCTCCAGCGAACGGTCGGCCTTCGGAAAATAGGCGCGATTGCCCCAGTTCTGGAACGTGCGGAAGAAGAACACCTGGATGCAGGTCTGCCCGGCTTCCTGATGCAGCGCGAAGACGTCCGCCTCCTCGACGGAGTGCGGATTGATGCCCTGATGCGACTGCACCGCCGACAGCGCGGAGAGGCGGTCGCGGTAGCGCGCGGCGGTCTCGTAATCCATCCGCTCGGCCGCGTCGGTCATCGAGGCGGCAAGACGCCTCTGCACCGCCTGGCTTTTCGCCGACAGGAAGTCGCGGGCCTCGTCCACGAGACCATTATAATCGTCGAGCGCAATCTCGCCGGTGCAGGGGCCGGAGCAGCGCTTGATCTGGAACAGGAGGCACGGCCGCGTCCGGCTCTCGTAGACCGCATCGGAGCAGGAGCGGAGAAGGAAGGCCTTCTGCAGCGCGGTCACGGTCCGGTTCACCGCGCCGGTCGAGGCGAAGGGGCCGAAATAATCGCCCTTGATCGTGCGTGCGCCGCGATGCTTGGCGATCCGCGCCGCCGGATGATCGCGGGCGACGAGGATGTAGGCGAAGCTCTTGTCGTCCCGCATCAGGACGTTGAAGCGCGGCCTCAGCCGCTTGATCATGTTGGCTTCGAGCAGCAGCGCCTCGGATTCCGTGCCCGTGGTCACGAATTCCATCGAGCCGGTGAGCGCGATCATCGAGGAGAGGCGGTTCGTATGCCCGACGCCGCGCGCATAGTTCGCGACGCGCTTCTTCAGGCTGCGGGCCTTGCCGACATAGAGGACTTCACCTTCGGCATCGATCATCCGGTAGACGCCGGGCCGGTTCGGCAGCGTTTTCAGGGCGCGCTTGATCACTTCGACGCCGTGGACGCCGGCTTCGCGTTCAGCCACCGACCAGTCGAATCCCGCCACGACCTCGACGGCCTCGCCGACGGTCGCAATGTCCTCGTCCTCGGTCAGAATGTCGGTCGGTTCTAGATCGCGCTTCTTGGTGTCGGTCATAAATCTTGGTCTCGCCGAGACCGGCTACATATTGGGAACGAGCGGGTCTTCAATGACCCGCTCGTTGCCTTTATCGGCTTGCAGCCACGGCAATGCCAGCGCCGACCATGACGCCGCCGGCCGAGCGGTTCACCCGGCGCACGATATGTGGACTGCGCAGCAGTCTGCGCGCGCGGCTGGCAAGGATCACGTGGCCGCCGACCACGAAAATCTCGACGGCAAGGATGACCGCCGCGAGAACGAGGACCTGCTGGAGGGTAATCGAAGGGCCCACCATGTTCGGCAGCAAGGCGACATAGAACAGCGGCATCTTCGGGTTTCCGAGATTGAGTGCCACCCCGGTCATGAACATAGCGAACAGGCCGCGCCGGTCGGCGATCGGCTGCGCAGCGGGAAGGACCGGTTCCGCCGTCCAGAGCCTGATACCGATCCAGACGAGATAGGCCGCGCCGGCATAGCGCAGGACACTCATCAGCGTGCCCATCTCGGCGGCAAGGATCGACAGGCCGAATGCGGCGAGCGTCAGGAAGATCAGAATGCCCACAACCGTACCCGCTCCGTAGGCGATACCGGATGCTGCTCCGTTGGAGATGGTCCTGGCAACGATCGTCATATTGTCCGGACCCGGACTGACGGCGAACACGAGGAAAGCTGCTGCAAACGCCAGCGCGGTCGAAATGTCCATCGAAACTCCTCCGCGGCCCGTTCGAGCATCGAATCGAAAGGTGCGCGTTTACCGGAATGTAGGATCGGCGGAGTCATTACTCCACCGCCGTTGCGTCGCGCGAACAAGGCCTTGCCACGTTTTGTGCGCATTGCGAGGGCAGGTTCCGACAAGTTTTGGGGGATTCCCTTTGAACTTGGACGAGGGCTGGAGCGTTCTAACGAACGGCACGGATCGTGCCGTCGTCCAGCCGGAGTAGAGTGATGAGCGTGCGTGGAAGTTACATCGCTGCTTTGGTTGGCCTGGCGCTTGCGCCGGCAGCCGCGCGCGCGGCTGACATGCCGGCTGTGCAGCCCATCGATGTCGCCATCGCCAATGCCGCGCACGACTGGAGCGGCATCTATGCCGGCGTCAATGTCGGTGGAGCGCTCGGCGAATTCCAATCCTTCACGCCCGGTCCATCGACCGGCGACTTCGACGGCAACGGCGCGCTCGGCGGCTTCCAGATCGGCTACAACAAACAGTTCGGCTCGGTCGTCATCGGCGTCGAGGGCGATTTCCAGGGCGCGAATATCGATGGTGACGGCTCGACCGGAGGCGTTCCCACTTCAGCCAGCCTCGACTGGTTCTCGACGGCGCGCGGCCGTGTCGGCTATGCGTTCGACCGCACATTGATCTACGGCACCGCGGGTGGCGTCGCCGCCGGTCTCGAAACCACGGCGGGCGGCGTGTCCGACAATCAGACTGCCTGGGGCTGGACGGCCGGCGCCGGCGTCGAGCATTCGGTGACCGAGAACATCTCTCTGAAGGCCGAATATCTCTACCTCGACACCAAGGAAGAGACGTTCGATACCGCGCCCACTACCAACAATGAGTGGGACGGTCACGTCATGCGCTTCGGCGCCAATCTGAAATTCTGACCGTCACACGGTCGAATTACGGCGAAGGGGTGACGCCGGAAAAAACTGCCGTGCCTGAGTGTGACATGCAGGGCACGGCGAATAGGACAGGCAACGCGTTAGTAGTTGCATTGGCGCGGGGAGTTGCGGGGGACGCCGGGGGGCAGTCTTCCAAGGGGACCAGCGCAGCGTACAAGTAGGGGTTATCATTACATGTCTTTTAAGTTTGCCTCCTTCGCGGCCGGTGCCGCCATGCTTGCTTTTGCTCCGGCGGCCTTCGCGGCCGATATGCCGGTCGAGCAGCCCTACCAGGCGGTCGCGCCTGTCGTCGAACCCACTGCCTATAACTGGTCCGGCCTCTACGTCGGTGCCCATGGTGGTTTCGGCTGGGGTAGCTTCGACTCCGATACGGTCGGCGAGTTCGACGCTGACGGCGCCATCGCCGGCGGCCAGATCGGCTACAACTGGCAGTACGGCCAGTGGCTCGTCGGTCTCGAAGGCGATGCCTCGTGGACCGGCATCGAGGACGACGAGGCCTTCGTCGATTCGCAGTTGAACTGGCTGTCGACCATCCGTGGTCGCGTGGGTTGGACCTTCGATCGCGTCCTGTTCTACGGCACCGGTGGTGTTGCCTTCGGTGACGTCGACTACAACGACGGCATCGATGACGACTCCCAGACCCAGGTCGGCTGGGCCGCGGGCGCCGGCATCGAATTCGCCGTGACGGAGAACGTCTCTCTAAGGGCCGAATACCTGCACGTCGATCTCGGCGACGAGGACTTCGGCGCGACGCCGTCGAACGTCAGCTTCGACGCTGACATCGCTCGCGGCGGCATCAACTACCGCTTCTGATCGATATCGATCTCCCGATCGAAAGAAGGGCTCCGGCAGCGATGCCGGGGCCCTTTTCGTTATGGTTTATGCCTTCAACGCCTCGGTAACCGTCTGCTAACTCTATAAAAAGCAATTCATTCAGGTTACGCGTCGTTAAGCATTCGAAAAGCCCCCGATCCTTAAGGTCCGGAATGAACGGTCCCCGTCGGATCTGGAGCTTGGTAATGCGTAACATTCTCTTCGTCGCCACGGCGGTCGCCGGTGGTCTCATCGCCCAGGCGGCCTTCGCTGCCGACATGCCGTACTATGGTGCGGAAGGCGGCTATTCAGCGGCCCCGGCTCAGGACTGGAGCGGCCTCTATCTCGGCGGTCACATCGGTGCCGGCTTCGGCAGCGGCGACGATGTCGATCCGAGTGGCGTGCTCGGCGGTATCCAGGGTGGCGGCAACTGGCAGTACGGTCAGGTCGTCCTCGGTGCCGAAGGCGACTTCTCCGGCGCCGGCATCAGCGACGATTTCCTGAGCAACGACTTCGATGTGAACTGGCTCGCCACCGTGCGTGGCCGCATCGGCTGGGCGTTCGACCGCTTCATGGTCTATGGGACCGGCGGCTTCTCCTGGGCCAGCGCCGAATATAACGGCCCTGGTGGCGGTGACGACAACGTGCATGCTGGCTGGGCTGCGGGTGTGGGCGTGGAAGGCATGGTCTGGAACAACATCTCCGCCAAGGCCGAGTACCTTTATATGGGTCTCGGAGACGAAAACTACGCGCCGATCGGCGACGTCGATCTCGACATGCACACCTTCAAGCTTGGCGTGAACTACCACTTCTGAGTTGAGGGGCCGAGCCGGGCGGGGACCCTGGCCTCGGTACCAGAATCCCGGATCGCGCGGCGCGGTCCGGGATTTTTTATGCCGGTGCCCGCGTCTCGCCGAAGGACGGAACGGCGCGCTCGAATGCATCGACCCAGGCGGGCAGGGCGCTATAGCTCTTGCGCCAGTCGGGCGCGCGCAGATCGAGATAGCCGAGCGCGCAGGCGAGCGCGATCGCGCCGATGTCGGGCAGGACGGTGATCGTCGGCAACGGGCACTTTTCGAGACTCCCGAGGCCGCGGTCGACCTTGCCGGTCTGATGGTCGACCCATTTCGCCTCGTGCTTCTCGGGCGGCCTGAAACGGCCCTCGTAAACGCGAAGCAGAGCCGCATCCGAGATGCCGTCCGCGAGCGCCTGCAGTTTCAGCGCCTCGAAGCGAGCGGGAGCGGGCGGGAGGATGCGGTTCCCGCCGGCCATGTAATCGAGATATTCGACGATCACCCGGCTGTCGTAGAGCACGTCGCCGTCTTCGAGGATCAAAGTCGGGATCTTACCGAGCGGGTTCTGGCTCCGGATCGAGTCTTCCGGATTCAGCGTATCGGTGGCGACGATTTCAATTCTATCGCGCAACCCCAGGACAGATGCCGCGATCTTGACCTTGCGGCCGAACGGCGAAGCGGGGGAAGACCTCAGTACCAGCATCGAACTCTTTACCTCAGTCTTCCCCAACCGCTCATGCGCCTGCGAGGTTTACAGCTTTCGGGCCCTTGCCCTTTTTGTCCGGCTCGACGTCGAACACGATGCGCTGTCCCTCGTTCAGATTGTTGATCCCCGACGAGTGCAGGGCGCTGACATGGACGAAAACGTCCGGTCCGCCGCTGTCCGGCTTGATGAAGCCATAGCCCTTGTCGAAATTGAAGAATTTGACTGTGCCTTCTTGTGCCACTGCGTGTCCCCAGTCTTAGCGTTTCCATCGTGCGCGTCTGTGCGCGCATCGAATTCGTCTGGTAACTCTTCAGAGAAACGCTTGCAAGGCACCCCAATCGCTGGCCGCTCAGGGAATTTTCAGCTTTTGCGTGCAAGGTGATCCGGTCCGAGTTCGGACATCCTCGCGTATTTGAGGAGTGTGGGGTGGATTACGATCTGGATTCAGCTGTCAGGATCCTGCGCGAGTTGCACGCGCGGATGAAGGCTGCCGACAGCAAGGCCAGGCCGCCGGCCATGGCCGACCTGGAAATGTCGGGCCAGCGCACGGGCGCGGTTCGAGTGCTCGCCAGCAAATGGCTGAAGCGGCGCCGGAGCGCCGGCGGGCGAGGCTGATCCCCGAGCTGTCACGCAACTGACGTCATGGCTCTGGCAATCAGTCGGCATGGTCGACTGGGCGCCTTCGCAGGCCAAGACGTCTGGCGCGGTCCTTACGCGTCATTGGGCGGCGGCTCTCGCGGTGGCCGTCTATTTCGTCGTGATGATGTCCTACGGCGCGACGACGATCCTGCAATATCCGGACGAGCGTCATTACGCCTATGCCGCTGCCTATATGGTCGAGACCGGAGACTGGCTGATCCCGGTCACGCCGGAAGGGGAGGTCAGGCTCAAGAAGCCGATCCTGCCTTACTGGTTCGGCGCCGCCGGCTTCGAGCTCTTCGGCATCAATCCGTTCGGCTTCCGCTTTTTCTGGGTCCTCGGCGCGGCCGCGATCCTCGCGTTGACTTATGCGCTGGCGCTTGTCCTCGGCGCGCCCCGGCCGGCCGCGCTATTCGCCCTCGCGCTCACGGCAGGCAATCCGTTCTTCATTCGCGCCACCGTCAATTCCATTCCCGATATTCCGCTGACCGTCTTCCTGATGCTGGCCACACTTGGCTTCGTCAGGATTTTCACGTCAGACGGACAGGCCGTTCCGCGATGGGCTCCGTGGGCCGGCTGGATCGGTATCGCGCTCGCAGTGCAGGCCAAGGGCCTTCTGCCGGTGCTGCTCGTCGGCATCGTCCTCGTCCATGCGAGTTTCTTCGACCGCTCCAGGCTCAGGCATGTCCTGTCGCCGCTGCCGATCCTTGCCGCGCTGGCGATCGTGCTCTCGTGGTTCGCGCTGGTCGCATGGACCTATCCCAATGAGTTCACGCGCGAGTTCTTTGGCGATCAGGTCACCGAGAAGGTCTCCATCAGTCCGTGGAGATGGCTCATCGCCCTCGCGGGCTATTCGGGGGTTTGCATCGGCTCGTTCCTCGCCTTCTTCCCTTTCCTTGGCCTGCTGAGGCGGAGAGGGGAGCAATCGCGGCCTCGGCCAGTCGTCCTGATGCTGATGGTCTGGTCCCTTGCGGTGCCAGTCCTGTTCAGCTTCGCCGGCTTCGTCGATCCGCGTTATCTGATGCCGATCCTGCCCGTGATCGCGGTGCTCCTTGCACTCGGCCTGTCGGCGGTCGAGCCGGAACGCTTTGCCCGATATTCCAACAGGGGCATCATCGCCGTCGCGGCGGTGCTGACCCTCGTCGTTGCGCTCGGCATGGCGGTCGAGGCGCAACTGAGCTCGCTAGCGGGCGGGTTGCTTTTGGGTCTGTTTGGGCTCGCTCTGATCGCGGGCTATCTGCTGTCCGCATGCCGCCGCGCCGAAACCGTGCCTCACCTTCTGGCGATAGGCCCGCTTCTCCTCGTCATCCTGCTCTACCCGCCGCTTCGTCTGATCGCGCAGCCGGACCTCGGACGACCGATCGCGGAGCGTATCGCCTCGTCGGGGATCGCCGCCGACCGGGTATTCTTCATCGGCACCTATCTCGAAGCCATGACCACAAGGCTGCATCTGGGGAGGGCCGATCCATTCCGGCAGGTCGAGGAACTTCCCTCCGACCTCACATCACCCTGCCTCGTCGCCACGAGTGATCGCGCGCTGATTTCAGATCTCAGGATCCGTGGCTATCCGATTGATATAGTTAACGGACCGTGGCGTTGGCGCGGCCCGGACGAGTTCTTCTCCGCGCTCTTCTCGGGCACACTGGCGACCGCCTTGCCAGCGAACGCGGAGAAGGCGGCGATCGTTCGCTGCCCCTAATCCTCTCCCGCGATCTCGATCACCCGCCCGCGCGCATGGGAATCCAGCGCCAGCAGCCGCGCGAGTTCAGGCATCAGCACGCCGAGTTCTGCCCTCAGCGTCCAGGGTGGATTGACGATCGCAAGTCCGCTGCCGTTCAGTCGCCGCGCATCGTTAGGGCGCTGGATCATGAGTTCGGCGCCGAGGATCGATTTTATTCCAGTTTTTGAAAGGCCGCGCGTAAATGCTTCCGTATCAAGCGGATTCTTGATCGGATACCAGAGCGCGTATATCCCTGTCGGCCACTTTTTGTGAGCCGAAACGAGCGCTGCCGCCATGCGTTCGAGTTCGTGCGGCTGCTCGAAAGGCGGATCGATCAGCACGACTCCACGCCGCTCCTTCGGCGGCACATAGGCATTCAGCGCGGTCCAGCCGTCGGTGTCGACGACGCTCACCTGCTTGTCTCGCGAGAACAGCCGTCCGAGCGTCCTCACGTCCTCGGGATGGCGCTCGCATAGCGCGAGCCGGTCCTGTTCCCGAACGAGGTGCCGGACGAGGTCCGGCGAGCCGGGATAGAGTTTCAGGGCTCCATCAGGATTGAGTGCGCGCACCACGTCCAGCCATGGAGCGACGACAGCGGAGACGGCCGGGGGCAGGGCGGCGTTCCAGACGCGGCCGACGCCGTCCTTCCATTCACCCGTTCGCTCGGCATCGCCGCCGATCAGGTCGTAGCGCCCGCTGCCCGCATGGGTGTCGATATAGCGGAACGCCGAGTCCTTGTTCTTCAGATGTACGATCAGCCGCGCCAGAAGAACGTGCTTCAGCACGTCGGCGAAGTTCCCCGCATGGTAACTATGTCGGTAATTCATGCCGCGTCCGAGGCTGCTTTTTCTTGTTCGGCCGGAGCTCTCAATCTAGGAGTTGCGCGCGGTAACGAACGCTTAACCCTGTGAGGCGGGGTTGGCGACTGGAAACGGCCCATGTTCCGGATTCTGGCGATCGTTCTTCTCGCTTACGTGTTTCTGTACCCGCGTTTCGCCAATACCGGGCCTATTTCGGTGATCGATACGCGCTCCGAGCAATTGCAGCGTATCGGTGGCTTCGATCCGTTGTCGGATGCCGTCGCGGCGCTGACGCGAAGCGTCCGGTCGATCGCTCCGCTCGACGTCGTCGCTCGCGAACTGAGGGAAGCTGTCGACGGCTAAGCCGAAGAGGCTCAGTCACCCGGCGTCTGGGTTAATAGGCAGTGCCGGGTTGCGCCATCTTGCAGGCCGGCGAGTAGGCGAGATTGCGGTCGAGGCCGATCACGCAGAATTCTACCCCCCAGGTCACGCCCAGCGTGCCGGTCTCATAGCCGATCGAATAGTAGACGTCCCGCTCGACATGGTCGGAGACGATCGTACGCGAACGGCAGAACCGGCGTTCGACGAATTCGACGCCCCATGGGCGATAACCGAGCTCACTTGTCTGCGAGAAGCCGATCAGCTTCAGGTTCGAATTCCAGTAGGTGCTTTCCTTGTCCTGGAACGAGTCGGCGACTTCATGCAGAACGCGCGGGTTATCGCATGCCGGGACGCGTGAGATATCGACCGTAGCCGTTTGGGCGCGCTCCGGCCAGTCGGCCGCCTGTGCGCCTGCCGCGCCGAGCACCGCCGCACCGATTGTGAACAACGCCGCGAACCAAGCCCGTGTCATTTGGCTTTCACTCCAAGCACCGATGGCTGCGGACGATGCGGCCGGGGAGAAACCGGGTCAAGCGCCGAGAGCGGGGTTTGGCAGGGTTCTCCCGGATGATAGCGTTCGCGCCACACTGGGCCGGGATCTGAATGGCCCTGGAAGGGAATTGAATGGAGCGGTTTGAAACGGCGCGCGACGCCGCGCTGTCATTGCGGCCCGATCGGCCGGTCTACGGGTTTCGGCCGAGCGTGCTGAAAGCGGATGCCAGGGAGTTCATGGCCGGCTTTCGTGGCACCACCGCCTATGCGGTCAAGACGAACGACGCTCCCGTCATCCTGAGCGCGCTCTCCGAAATCGGCGTCTCGGCCTTCGACGTCGCCAGCCCCGCCGAATTCGAGGCGGCGCGCACCGCCAATCCTCAGTCCGATCTCTATTACATGCACCCGGTGAAGGCGCAGTCCGACATCCGGCTCGCGCTCGAGACCTATGGCATCCGTCGGCTCGCGGTGGACCATGAGGACGAGATCGCGAAAATCCTGCGCATCGTCCGCGCGCTCGATCTCGATCCGGCCGACATCACCTTGTTCGTCCGCCTCGCTACCAAGGGTCACGCGGCCTATGAGCTTTCGAAGAAGTTCGGCGCCGCCCCGAAGCACGCGGTCGAGCTTGTCGAACGCATCGACCGTATCGGCTTCCGCGTCGGCCTGACCTTCCATGTCGGCAGCCAGATCGAGGACCTGACGACCTATGAGCGCGCTCTCGCGACAGCCGCCTGGGTTCGCTCGCGCGTCGATGCCGAGATCGCGGCGCTCGACATCGGCGGCGGCTTCCCGGCCCGCTATGGCCACGATCCCAAGCGCCGCGCTCCCCCGCCGATGCCGGCGATCGGAGACCTTCTCGGCAACATCCATTCCGAGATCGAGGAATGGGGACTCGACGACCTCCCGCTGATCGCCGAGCCGGGCAGGGTGATCGTTGCCCGCTCGCTCTCGGTCATCACCCGCGTCCTGCTCAAGAAGGGGCAGCGCGTCTATATCAACGACGGCATCTGGTCGTCGCTTTCCGACGCCTGGACCGGCAAGATCACGCTTCCCGCGCGGCTGATCCCGGATCCGGCCCGCCGCGCCAAGCGCTCGACTTCGGAAAAACTCGTTCCGTTCAAGGTGTGCGGTGCGACATGCGACAGCGTCGACATCCTCTCGCGCCCTTTCTGGTTGCCGGAGAATGTCGATACCGGCGACTGGATCGAGATCGGCCACATTGGCGCCTATTCCCTGTCGCTGCGCACCCGCTTCAACGGCTTCTATCCGGACACTTTCGTCGAAATCGCGACTCCTTATGAGGACGAGGAATCTGGCGTCGAGGGTTTCGCGACGATGGAGCCGAGAGGCGGGATGCTCTCTGCGGGGGAGTGAGAGGCTTTCCCTCTCCCGAGCCAAGTCGGATTTATCCGACTTGGCCACTTTTCATCCAAACTCGGGAACACGCGAGTTTGGTCGGGAGAGGTCGACTCGCGCAGCGAGCGGGTGAGGGCGACAACAAGCATCGTGCTTGCCCTCACCCCGATGCGTTGACACGCACTCGACCCTCTCCCGCTGCGCAGGAGAGGGTTACGGCAACCGGATCACATAGATCTTCCTTGTCGTCTCCACGACCTCCCAGGTCCCCGTGAACCCCGGCCGGATCACCAGGCTGTCGCCGGGTCCGAGACGAACCGCCTCGCCATCGTCCGACGACACGATCGACAGGCCGCTTTCGATGCGGAAAAATTCCCATTCTGCATAGGCGATCCGCCATGTGCCTGGCGTTGCTTCCCAAACCCCCGCGAACGTCTTTCCGTCATCGCTCTCCTCGACGTTCCAGGTTCGCGTGCGCGGCTGTCCGTTGAGGAATTCGATCAGGCTCCGGAGCGCCTTCTTCCGGGATAATATTACTGATGTCGAAGCTTGAGATTAACCCTGCCATTAATATTTTCCTAACCTGATTATAGCCTCAAATCCCCTCTGGGAGACGTATCGTCGCGGACGCATTTACTATGAAGCGCGTTCCATGTGCCTCATTTCCGCCCCATCTAGCCTGCACTTGGCTCCTCGTTGGGTAATGGGGGATCCAGGAGGGGGTATCCTAAGTATGAATCTTGTGCGTCTTGCCGCGGCTGCTGCCGCGACGTTTGTTATGGCTGCGGCTGCTGTTCCCGCCGAAGCCAAGTCCTTCTCCGGCACCGCGTCCTGGTACCAGCATGGCGCTCGTACGGCTTCCGGTGCCCGCTTCAATCCCGACGGTTACACGGCCGCGCATCGCAGCCTTCCGTTCGGCACGAAGCTGAAGGTCACCAATCGCCGCAACGGTAAGACGGTCAGCGTGACGGTCAATGACCGTGGCCCGTTCACCGGCGGTCGCGTCCTCGACGTGTCCCGTGGCGCCGCGCGTGCTCTTGGCATGGTGGGTTCCGGCACTGCGCCGGTCTCGGTCCAGCTCGCGTCGAACTGAGTTTGCCGGGGCCCACCCGCAGGTGGGTCTCTCGCGGGGCGGGGGGATTTGGTTTGGCGTTTCCTCCGCCCGCTCGCCTTCCCGGAACAAGTGTCCGGACGGGGTGTTGATCGGTAGATGTCCTTTTCGAAAGGAGCCCGATCATGACCAACAAACCGCCTCCCATTCCAGCAGAACAACGCGGCAAGGGTCCGGCCCGTCCGAAAACGGCCGAAGATCCGAAAACCCGTCAGATGCGGCAGATGGACAAGGAAAGCCCGGAAGATCGCGGGCAGGCCGAGAACACGCGCATCAACACCACCCATCAGGGTCTTCAGCAGGATCGATAGTCATGCCAACCAAGCACAAGGACGCCTTGCGCTGGGGCGGACCCGGCGCCAGCCACGAAGACCGTACCAAGCCGATGCCGGAAAAGCCGGTCGGTAGTCGCGACAAGCCGGACCATCTCGATAATCGTAGCGCGGTGTCGGGAGGCGGCGGCGAGCGCGACAAGCATCATAGCCGCGACCCCGAGATGAAGGGCGACCGCAAAGGCTATTGAGCACGTGGAACCGTGCAAAATTGCACGCGAAAACGTGTGTTCATGAAATGAATGCGATCTGGCGTTGTCTCCGGGGATCGCTGATGCTGCGCGGCGTCAGCACCCTTGGAGACTCAGACCCATGGCCTTGTCCCGTTCGTCGTCGAGCCCCATCGAGCGTCCCTTCGATAAAGCGTCGGGCTATGCCCCGATCATGCTCAGCATCCTGCGCATCATGACCGGCCTGCTCCTGCTTCAGCACGGCCTGCAGAAATTCGTCGGCTTCCCGGCTCCTCGGCCCAGCGGCAATGTGGAGTTGTTCTCGCTGATGGGCCTCGCCGCCGTCATCGAGACCTTCGGCGGCATCTTGATCATCATCGGCCTGTTCACCCGGCCGGTGGCGTTCATCTGCGCCGGCTTCACCGCGGTCGCCTATTTCATGGCGCACGCCCCGCAGAATTTCTACCCGATCATCAACCAGGGCGAGCTCGCGGTCCTGTACTGCTTCGTCTTCCTCTATTTGATGCTCGCCGGCCCCGGCCCGTGGAGCATGGACGCCCGGCGCTAGAGCTCGCTGCAGTTCTCGCCGACATAGGTCCGGAAATAGGCTGTCGACCCCGAAAGGGGCGGCAGCCTTTGTTCGCGCTGGTCCTCACGCAGGCAACGGCCGTAAAGGTCCTTGGCACGGAACAGAACGTTGAGATGGACGCGCATCGCCGAGCATCGCTCGGCTTTCGCCGCATTGTTCAGCGCGTCGACCCTGCGTTCGGTCGCCTGAAGCTCGGCGTCGAGCTTGCGGATATTGGCGTGGCAGAGCACCGATTCAGGCGCCTGGGCATGCGCCGTTCCGCATATGGCCAGCAGGCCGGATGCGAGCGCGAGCGTCGCGAACGGATTATTTCTTGAACGGGGACTTCCAGCCGATGTCCAGATCATCGTCGTCGTCCTTGTCTTCATCGTGCTTCACGTCCTTGAACAGCGCCGGCGCATGGACTTCCGGCTCGTGGAACGAGGCCTTGAATTTCTCGAAGCCGAGTTCGAAATCGCTCTTCTCCTCGTCCGCATGGGCGATGGCCAGCGGAGCGGCGGCGATGAGCGCGCCGAGGGCTGCAAGGCGTAAAGACTGACGGATCATTGATTGTCCTCCACATCCGGAGAGAACCAAGATTCATGCCGAATTTGCATTCTGCAATAGGGCAAAGTTTTGACGAGCAGTCTCGCGCAATGCGACCTTTGATCGGTGGTCCGGCGTGCCTGTCTGTGGTCAGTTGCCAGCCATGGCCTGTTCGGGGATTCGAGTGTGAGCGTGCCCGCGCGGGGGCGCCTGTTGAGCGTCGATTTCTGGCGAGGGCTCGCGCTCGTCACGATCTTCGTCAACCACATCCCCGGCAATGCGTTCGAACACCTGACGCACCGCAATTTCGGTTTCTCGGATGCCACCGAGATCTTCGTCATGCTCGCGGGAGTCGCGGCCGCTCTGGCCTACCTGCCGCAATTCGCTGAACGCCGAAGCCTGCCGACCAGTTTCCGTATCGTCCGCCGCGCCTTCGATCTCTACATGGCGCATATCGTCCTGATCGTCTGCTGCGGCGCGATCATCGCCTATGCGGTCACGGCGACGGGCGACACCCGCTTCTTCGAGGCCCTGCACCTCGACATCCTGATCAACGACACGGTGCCCGGGCTGATCGGCCTGGCGACGCTCGGCCTCCAGCCGGCCTATCTCAACATCCTGCCGCTCTACATCATGCTGCTGCTGATGGCGCCGTTCCTGCTGCTCCTCGCTCGCATCCGGGTCGGTCTCGCCCTCGCGGTCTCCGCCGGCCTCTATGTCACCGCGCAATTGCTGTGGCTGAACCTGCCTACCTTTCCCTCGGAGGGCTGGTGGTTCCTCAATCCGCTCTGCTGGCAATTGCTGTTCGCGATCGGCGTCGCGATCGGCGCGATGATCCTGCGCGGCGAGCGGCCGGTGCGGTCGCCCGTTCTGTTCTGGATTGCCGTCGCCTATCTGGCGGTCTCGGCGGTCTGGATCGTCAGCGGCTTCTATCCGTCGTGGGATATCGCGCCCGTGCCGCGTTTTCTCTGGGATTTCGACAAGACCAATTTGTTCCTGCCGCGCCTCCTTCATGTGCTCGCGCTGGTCTACGTGGTCACTTATCTGCCGGTCGAAGCCTGGCTGAGGCGGCAGGCCTGGATCGCGCCGCTGGTAGCGCTCGGCAGGCACTCGCTGCCCGTCTTCTGCCTGGGAACGGTGATCGCGCTGGCGGGGCAGGTGATCCGCGCCGTGACGGGCGGAATTTTTCCCGTTGATGTAGTTCTCATTGGCGGTGGTATCATCGCCCAGTTCATTCTTGCAGGTGTGCTCGAATGGTATCGAACGGAAACCGCGTCCGCCGCCTCGTTGCGGCCGGCGCGGCGCTGATCGCGGCAATTATTGTCCCGGCCATGAGCTGGGCGGATGCGGGCGTTCCCGCACGCTGCGCTGTGCCCGATGCCTATCTCAAATTCTCCGCCGATCTCGACCGCACCGAAGGTCTTCTCGACCGCAAGCGCCCGGTCCGCGTCCTCGTCCTCGGCCCCGCTCTGAGCGCCGAGGGGCAGGATCGCCGTTCGCTCGAAATAGCGCTCGAGCAGAAGCTCGCCGGCAGCCAGTTCGAAATCACCGAAGCCATGTCGGCCGGCCTCGCCGAGGATGATTTCGAGCGCCTGCGCACCGCCGTCGCCGAGACCTCGCCGGATCTCGTCATCTGGCAGGTCGGCGTCCGTGACGCGATGGCGTCGAGCGACGTCGCCGATTTCGAGGCGGTCCTCGATCAGGCGAGTGCCTGGATGAACGCGCGCGGCCCGGACCTCGTCCTCGTCGATCCACCCTTCGTGCCGCATGTCGCGCACGAGAGGATCTACACGCCCTATGTCGGAGAGATCGGAGAGGTGTCGCGCACGGAAGGCGTGCCGGTCATCCGGCGCTACGCGGCGATGCAATATCTCAGCATGCAGGATCAGGCGAAGCGGCTGCCCGTGATGTCCGGAGCGCTGCCGCGCTCGCCCTGCGTCACGGAATTCATGGCAGAGGCGATCGTCCGCGCCGTCCGCTGAAGCGAAACCGGCCGGACGATCCGGCCGGTCTCGTTGACGGACTTAGTCCCTGTCGGAACTGGTGATCATGAAGGCCTGATCGAGTTGCAGGTCTTCGGTCGAGCCGTCCGGAGCCTGGGCCTCGTCGACTTCCCAATAGCCGTCGTCATCCCATTCAATATCGCCCCAGGCGGTGAAGCCCTGGGATTGGAGCACGTCGGCAATGATCTGCCGTTCTTCGGGCGAAGGATCGCGGTCGGCCAGCGCGGCCGTCAGGGGCAGGGCGGCGAACGCACCGGCGATGGCGGCGAGGCGGAGGATCTTCTGCATTGTCTTCTCCCTTGCTGAAAGGTTTTAACAGCAGCGGGAATATGGGGCGGAAGAATGGTCCGGCCACCCCAGCGGGCTATTTTGGCGCGGTTCCGTCGGCCGGAGCGGCATCGTCCGCAGGCGGCGCCTCCTCCGGCATTTCCTCACCGGGATAGAAGACCGACCATTGCACGACGGTCGGATTCACCGCTTTCATGTCGGGGCTGTCGGAGGGGAATTCGCCGTCGCCCGAAACCTTGCTGCGGACAGGCTCCGGCGTCTTGTCATCCGGCAGGAAGCTCGCGCCGAGCAGGCATTCGCCCGGCTGGTGGACGAGCTTGCCGTCCTTGGCGTCGATGATCGCGCCGCCGAGATCCCAGTCGAAGCCGGTCATCACGAACGGGCCGCCATTGATCTTCTCGACGTCGGCGAGCGTCGCACCGTTCTTCATTCCGGCCTCCGAGACCCATTGCGAATCGCCTGGAACGTCGACGGCGGCGAGGCCGGTCTTGGTCTCGTCGTCGAGCCAGGTGAATTCAAGCCGCTTCGTAGGATCCTTGGCGTAGACGACCGTCACCTCGCCAGTTTCGCCTTCGACGCCGTCATAGGCCTCGGTGGTCACGTTGTCCGCGCCGAACGTGTCCTGCAGCAGCTTGAAGCTCGAATCCTTGCCGAAAGGGCCGGAGCAGCGGATGACATTGTCGGTCGGCGCCTGGGCCAGGGCAGGGCCGGCGACCATCAGGCCAAGGGCGAGAAGCGGAATGGTCCTGATGGTCATGTGTCAACGTCCCCTGCTGCGCGTTCCCGGCCGCCCTGCGCTGGAGCGGCCACCCTTCGGCACTCGCCGTATCTCTACCGTATCGTCTTGCGCCTCGGATGACAGACCTTCGATCAAGGCCTTGGGAGCCGCTAGAGGCAGGTCGCGATTGTGTGGTCCCATTTCCTTGAGCGTCGGCTTGTGGACGCGCGAGCGCGGCTGCTTCTCGCCGAACTTTCCGGCCTTCTCCTCCACGTCGGACTGCCGCGTCAACGCATCGTCGGCGACCAGCAATTCGGTCTCGCGGAGCCGCTTGAGTTCGTCGCGCAACCGCGCCGCCTCCTCGAATTCGAGGTTCGCGGCGGCTTCGCGCATCCGCTTCTCCAGATCGGCGAGCGTCGCCTGGAAATTGTGGCCGACCATCGCGCCGTCTTTGATCAGCCCGGTGTCGACGCGGACGTGATCCTTCTCGTAGACGCTGTCGAGAATGTCGGCGATGCGCGCCTTCACACTCTGCGGCGTGATGCCGTGCTCGGCGTTATAGGCAAGCTGCTTCTCGCGGCGGCGTCCGGTCTCCGCCATCGCCCGCTCCATCGAGCCAGTGACATGGTCGGCGTAGAGGATCACGCGGCCGTCGACGTTACGCGCCGCGCGGCCGATCGTCTGGACGAGCGACGTCTCGGAGCGGAGGAAGCCTTCCTTGTCGGCATCGAGGATCGCGACCAGCGCGCATTCCGGGATGTCGAGGCCCTCGCGCAGCAGGTTGATGCCGACCAGCACGTCGAACGCGCCGAGGCGGAGGTCGCGGATGATTTCGATGCGCTCGATCGTGTCGATGTCCGAATGCATGTAGCGGACCCGGACGCCGGCTTCGTGCAGGTATTCGGTCAGGTCCTCGGCCATGCGCTTGGTCAACACCGTGACGAGCGAGCGGTATCCCTTCAGCGCCGTCTCGCGGATTTCGCCGAGCACATCGTCGACCTGGCTACGGGCAGGGCGCACCTCGACCGGCGGGTCGATCAGGCCGGTCGGACGGATCACCTGTTCGGAGAACACGCCGCCGGTCTGCTCCATCTCCCATTTGCCGGGCGTCGCCGAGACGTGGACGGTCTGCGGCCGCATCGCGTCCCATTCCTCGAACCGCATCGGCCGGTTGTCCATGCACGACGGCAGGCGGAATCCGTATTCGGCCAGCGTCGCCTTGCGCCGGAAATCGCCGCGATACATGCCGCCGATCTGGGGGATCGTGACATGGCTTTCGTCGACGAAGACAAGCGCGTTGTCCGGCAGATATTCGAACAGGGTAGGCGGCGGCTCGCCCGGTTTGCGGCCGGTCAGCCAGCGCGAATAGTTCTCGATGCCGGCGCAGGAGCCGGTCGCTTCCATCATCTCCAGATCGAAGGTCGTGCGCTGCTCGAGCCTCTGCGCTTCGAGCAGGCGGCCCATCTTGTTCAGCTCGTCGAGCCGCATCCGCAGCTCGTCCTTGATGCCCTTGATCGACTGCAGAAGCGTCGGCCGCGGCGTGACGTAATGCGAGTTCGAGTAGATCTTGACGAAAGCGAGATCGCTCGTCTTGTGGCCCGTCAGCGGGTCGAATTCCTGAATGCTTTCAATCTCGTCGCCGAAAAGGCTGATACGCCACGCACGGTCCTCGTAGTGCGCCGGGAACACCTCGACGGTGTCGCCGCGCACCCGGAACGTGCCGCGCACGAAATTGGCGTCCGAGCGCTTGTAGTGCGTGGCCACGAGGTCGGCCATCAGCTGCCGCTGGTCGATCCGCTCGCCGACCTTCAGGCCGAACGTCATCGCGGTATAGGTCTCGACCGAGCCGATACCGTAGATGCAGGACACCGAGGCGACGATGATGACGTCGTCGCGTTCGAGCAGAGCGCGCGTCGCCGAATGGCGCATGCGGTCGATCTGCTCGTTGATCGACGAATCCTTCTCGATATAGGTGTCCGTCCGGGGCACGTAGGCCTCCGGCTGGTAGTAGTCGTAGTACGAGACGAAATACTCGACCGAATTGTTCGGGAAGAAGCTCTTGAACTCGCCGTAGAGCTGCGCCGCGAGCGTCTTGTTCGGCGCGAGGATCAGGGCCGGACGCTGCGTCTCCGCGATCACTTTGGCCATGGTGAAGGTCTTGCCCGAGCCGGTGACGCCGAGCAGAACCTGGTCGCGTTCCTGCTCCTTCACGCCCTCGACGAGTTCGGCAATGGCCGTTGGCTGATCGCCGGCCGCCTCGAAATCGGAAGCGATGTCGAATCGGATGCCGCCTTCCCATTTCTCGGGGCGGGCAGGGCGGTGCGGCGTCCATGGCTTGCCTTTGAGTTCGGGCCGGCCGTTCTGGATCAGGTCCTCGAGCGCCGCGACGGTCGCCGAAACGCCTCCCACGCCGCCATCCGACAGAGCCGGCTTCGAAAACGGGCTTGGAAAGGCCGAGGAGACATCGGCCTTGGTCGGCGCGTCACTCTCGTTCGCGGCGTCCCAGCGCCGGTCGCGCGGTGTGGCTTCCGGCGTCGCATTGCGCTTGGTGCGGGTCGAGACCTTCTTCGCAGCCTTTGCCTGGGCCTCCTCGGCGGCCTTCGAGCCCCGGCCAAGCGCGTTCAGCAGTTCGGGATCGCCGATCAGGTTGGAGAAATCGAAATCGGCCGGCTCACCGGCGTCATAGGAGGCCTGGGGCTTTTCGGAAAACCCGGTCGATTGTCTTGGTTTGCGGGGCATCGTCAGAATATGGTCGCGTTCGTGGCGGATTGGGAGAGGGCGTCGCCATTCAGAACGACGCAAATCACAATCGCGGGCGGGGAGAACTGCGTATGAGCCTGTTTCGTCGGATGGGCCTGCTCATGCTGGCCGCGAACCTATCGTCTCCAGCCTTCGCCCAGAACGCCTGCGTTCCCCGCGACACCCCGGATATCGGCGTCGACAACAGCAAGTCCGATCCGCTCAACCGCTGGTGCGCGGAGGAGGGGAAATGCGGCTTCATTAACGCCCAGGGCAAATGGGTCATCCCGCCGAAATACGAGGATGCCGTCGCGTCCGAAGGCTTCCTCGCGGCCGCTCAGGACGGCGTCTGGGGCTTCCTGAACGATAAGGGCGATTGGATCGCCCAGCCGGCCTACGACATCGACCCGGACGACCCGCCTTTTGCAGAGGGAATGGCAGCGGTCATGGCCGGCGAGAAATGGGGCTATGTCGATCGGACCGGCAAGCTTGCAATCGAGGCCAGGTTCGACGAGGCGCAGATCTTCAGCGAGGGCCTCGCCGCGGTGATGGTCGGTGAGAAGCGCTTCTACATCGACAAGACCGGCGCCACCGCCGTCGAGCCGAAGGAGGCGTTCGATTATCTCGACTGGTTCTCCGAAGGCGTCGCCGTCGTCACCAAGGACGGAAAATACGGCCTCATCGACAAGACGGGCGCGGTCCTCATCGAGCCGAAATTCGGCTGGCTCGGCGCTTCCGCCGGTGGCCTCCTGGTTGCCCAGCAGGGCGAGAAATACGGGGTCGTCGACAAGACCGGCACCTGGCTGGTGAAGCCGATCTACGAATCGATCGACGGCTTCTCACAGGGCGTCGCCCCGGCCCAGCTCGGAAAATGGGGCTTCATCGACAGCTGCGGAAAATGGGTCGTCCAGGCCGAGTATGATGAGGAGACGAACTTCGACGGCGGCCCGGCCACCGTCCAGAAGAACGGCAAATGGGGGCTGATCGACAAGAGCGGCAAGGAAATCCTCAAGCCGCAATTCGCCCGCATCAACGGCGAGAACGGCTGGATCGACGGCGTCATGCCGTTCGCCAGGGAAGAGGACGGGCCGGAAGGCCTGATCGACAAGACCGGCAAGGTCGTCGTCGACGCCCAGTACGACAGCGTGCTGCCGCTCGGCGGCGGGCTGATCTGGGTCTACCAGGGCGAGGACGAGAAGCTGCTGAAGCTGGATGGCAGCGAGATCGCGATCGAGCAGGCGCCGCAGTAAACAATCACGCCCGTCATCCTCCGGCTTGACCGGAGGATTCATGCCTTGGGGCGGGCGCCCAATGGGTCCTCCGGTCAAGCCGGAGGACGACGCCGATGGCATTTCCACCGCTTTCCCGCGTTCATCGTCGGACAGACCGCCTCGCCTGATTGACGAAGCCGGGCGCCTCCCGTTCGATCTCAATTGGGGACTCAGAAGGGGATCGAAAACATGGCCGACACGACGGGGAGCCGCTCCGGGGGAGCGTTCGAGCGCTATTTCGCCCTGGCGGCAAACGGGACCACGGTCCGGACCGAGGTGATCGCGGGTATCACCACCTTCCTGACCATGGCCTACATCATCTTCGTCAATCCCAACATCCTCTCGGCTTCGGGCATGCCGAAGGAGGCCGTCTTCGTCGCGACCTGCGTCGCCGCGGCGGTCGCTACCCTGATCATGGGCCTCTATGCCAAATATCCGATCGCGCTCGCGCCGGGTATGGGCCTCAACGCCTTCTTTGCCTTCTACGTCGTCGGCGCGCTCGGCTTCTCCTGGCAGCAGGCTTTGGCCTGCGTGTTCATCTCGGGCATCCTGGCGCTGATCATTTCCATCCTGCCGATCCGCGCTTGGCTGATCAACGCAATCCCACACAGCCTGAAGATGGCGACATCGGCCGGCATAGGCTTCTTCCTCGCCATCATCGCGCTTCAGGGCGCAGGTCTCGTCGTCGACAGCCCGGCGACGCTGGTCACCCATGGCAAGATCCTCAGCGCGGCGCCGCTCCTCGCGCTGCTCGGCTTCGTCATCATCGCCGCGCTGAACCAGCTCAAGATCATCGGCTCCACCATCATCGGCATCCTCGCCGTGACGATCATCGGCATCCCACTCGGCGTCGCCTCGCTCGGTGCGGTCTTCGCCGTCCCGCCGAACCCGATGTCGACCTTCCTCGCGCTCGATTTCTCCCGCGCGGCCGAAGGCACGTTCTGGATCGTCGCGCTGACCATGTTCTTCGTCGACTTCTTCGACACCGCCGGCACGCTCGTCGGCGTCACCCATCGCGCCGGACTTCTCGACGAGGAGGGCAAGCTGCCCCGCCTGCGCGAGGCGCTCATCGCCGACTCCTCGGCCACCACGATCGGCGCGCTGATCGGCACGTCGAACACGACCAGCTACATCGAATCCGCCGCGGGCGTCGCCGCCGGCGGCCGCACCGGTCTCGCATCCGTCGTCACCGCGATCTGCTTCCTGCTTGCGCTGTTCCTCGCGCCGCTCGCGGGTACTATCCCGGTCTATGCGACGGCCGCCGCGCTTCTGTTCGTCGCGGTGGTGATGTCCCGGGCCCTCGCCGAGGTTGATTGGGACGACCTCACCGAGGCCGCGCCGGCCGCCATAACCGCGATCGCGATGCCGCTGACCTATTCCATCGCCATGGGCCTGGGCCTCGGCTTCATCACCTATGCGATCATCAAGCTGCTGACCGGCCGGCTGCAGGACCTCACGCCGCCGGTCATCCTGCTCGCCGTCGTCTTCGCGATCATGCTGCCGATGCTCTGATCGCAATGTCGGTGCTGTCTTCGCCTGCCTTTGCCCCGATCCTGATGCTCGTGCTGTCCAACGTCTTCATGACGTTCGCCTGGTACGGCCATCTCAGGTTCTCGTCGTCACCGCTCTGGATCGCGGTCATGGCGAGTTGGAGCATTGCCTTCTTCGAGTACTGGTTGGCGGTTCCGGCCAATCGCATCGGCCACGCGGTCTATTCGGCTGCCCAGCTCAAGACGATGCAGGAAGTTGTCACCCTGATCGTCTTCGCCGGCTTCTCGGTGCTTTACCTGAAGGAGCCGCTCGGCTGGAACCACGCGCTCGGGTTCGCGCTCATCGCTGGCGGCGCGGCCATGATCTTCCACAAATTCTGAAGCTTACAGGCCGCGGATGACCGTCGAGATCGCGAGCACTGCCCAGGCCGCGAACATCACCACGAATTCGTGGCCGTCGACGATCGGGATCGACGTCACGAGCGCGAGAACCGCGAGCACGGCGAGGACCGCTGAGATCAGAAACATGATTGCGGATGGCTTGCCGACGCGCATGCGATTCCCCCAAATGACGCAGGCCTAACCTCTCGTGCCGTCAGTGGTATGACAAGCGGCGTTAGTTCCCGGGGCTCAATCGCAGCAGCTTTCCGTTGGATGAATCGGTCAGCACATAGAGAGCGCCGTCGGGACCTTGGCACACGTCGCGGATGCGCTCGCCGAGGTCGGACAGCAGCCGTTCGTCCTTGCCGGGTTTGCCGTCCGTGATGTCGACCCGGACCAGTTCCTCGCTCTTCAGCGCGCCGATGAAGAGATCGCCCTTCCATTCCGGGAAGAGGTCGCCCGTATAGAAGGCCATCCCGGAGGGCGCGAAGCTCGGATCCCAATATTTCGCAGGCTGCTCCATCCCGGCTTTCGCGGTGCCTTCGCCGATCTTGCTGCCGTCGTAGTTCACGCCGTAGCTGATCACCGGCCAGCCATAATTCTTGCCGGGTTCTGGGATGTTGATCTCATCGCCGCCGCGCGCGCCATGCTCGACGATCCAGAGCTTGCCGGTCTCCGGATTGATCGCCGCACTCTGCGGGTTGCGATGGCCATACGAGTAGATTTCCGGCCGGGCGCCTTCGCGGTCAACGAATGGATTGTCCTTCGGCACGCTGCCGTCGGCATTGATCCGGACGACCTTGCCGAGCAGCCCGTCGAGCCTTTGCGCCTGTTCGCGATAGTCCGAGCGCTCGCCGAGGGTGACGAACAGGGTGCCATCCGGTGCGAAGACGAGCCGGGAGCCGAAGTGGTTCGATCCAGGCAGCTTCGGAACCTGCCGGAAGATCACCTGCGGATGTTCCAGCCGCGCTCCGTCGTCGGACAGCCGTGCCTTGGAGACGGCCGTTCCCGTCCCTCTGTCTCCTGCTTCCGAATAGGAGAGATAGATGAAGCGGTTCTGGGCGAAGGCCGGGTCCAGCGCGACATCGAGCAAGCCGCCCTGTCCCCGCGCGTAAACCTTCGGCGCTCCGCTCACCTCGACGCGTTTCCCATCGGCGCTGATCAGGACCAGTCCGCCGGAGCGCTCGGTCACCAGCATCCGCCGATCCGGCAGGAAAACCACGCCCCAGGGGTGGTCGAGCCCGCTCACCACCGTGTCGATCTTGAGCTTCGTATCGGCGGATGCGGGGAGGGCGATGATTGCGAAGGAAAGAGCGAGAGCGGTGAGCGGCAGCTTGAACGTCATATCGGTCTCCTCCTGGGTGCCAGATAGGGTCCAAGGCGACCGGCGCAACTGGTAATTTTACGCCGGTCGGGCCAGGCATTTTTTGCCGGATGCGGAGAGTTTTGCCGCCGGATCGCGTCCGTCGCTCCATCTAAGTCATTGATTTATCAGCGGCGGCACGCTGGCCTCCGCCTTGCAACGTCTCTGGCAGGCAATTCATCCGGCGCGCAGTTCGTGCCGGTGTCGGGAGACGAAGCATGGGTATCTTCGGGGCAATGACGACAGCCGTCTCGGGGCTGCGGGCGCAATCCTTCGCGCTGGAAAACATTTCGGGCAACATCGCGAACTCGCAGACCACGGCCTACAAGCGCAACGAGACGAGCTTCACCGATCTGGTGTCGGACGCTCTCCCGGCCAATCAGGTTTCCGGGTCGGTCAATGCCAAGAGCCGCGCGACGAACGATGTGCGCGGCGACATCCAGACCGCGAGCAGCCCGACCTATATCGCGATGAACGGCGATGGCTATTTCGTCGTTGCGAAGTCCACCTCGATGGTCGACGGCGATCCGGTGTTCAGCGGCACCGATCTCTATACCCGTCGCGGCGATTTCGAGATCAACAAAGACGGCTTCCTCGTCAATGGCGCCGGCTACTACCTGAAAATGCTTCCCGTCGACCGGTCCACGGGCAACGTCGTCGGTAGTGTTCCGCAGGTCATGCAACTCGGCGATGACATTCTGCCCGCCCGCGCCACGACCCTGATCGAATATACCGGCAACCTTCCGCTCGCTCCGAAGAACGACAACTGGAACGCCGATAAGGATACCCCCGGTAGCGAGCTTCTGAATCCGGCAAACTTCACGACTGATCCGCGCGCGGTCGGCACGGCGCGGGTCCCGTTCAACGTTCCCGCGGGTACTGCGCTTACCACCCCGGCTGACATAACGGCGACCGACGTCAACGTCGGCGATACCCTCACGCTCGGCGTCGGCGGTTCCTCGGAAACCTTTACCTTCACCGCGGGCATGTCGCTGCAGGACCTCGTGGATGCGATCAATGATCCGGCGAACAGCGACGTCGCCGGCAAGGTGCAAGCATCGATAGTCGGCGGCAACCAGCTCAAGCTGGACGGCGTCAACCAGAACGAGACGCTGACCATCACCGGAACCGGCTCCGCGGTCACTGACCTCGGTCTACCGGCTTCGGCCACCTTCACGAACAACGCCGCGCCGCAGGGTTACATCACGGCGAGCGACGAAGCAGAGTTTCTGGCTTCGTCGATCTCCGGCGGCTCGACCACGATCTACAATGCGCAGGGCACCCCAGTTGACGTGGTGTTTCAGTGGGCGAAGGTGAACAGCGCCGCAACGGGCGGCACCGACACCTGGAACCTTTTCTACAAGACCGATACCACGGCCACGGGCACAGAGCCGATGTGGCAGAACGTCGGCCAGAACTTCACCTTCGGGCCGGACAGCCAGTTGCAGGGTGGTTTCCCGAGCACGACCATTCCGAACCTTACCGTTGACGGCGTGAACGTCGGCAACATGACGTTGAACCACGGCGCGAGCGGTATCACCCAGTTCGCCGCCGCCAGCGGCAAGGCCGACATGGCGCCGGACCAGGACGGTTACGCGGCCGGTGAGGTTCTCCGCGTCGAAGTCAGCGATGGCGGCCGTATCACGGCCTTCTATTCGAACGGCCAGATGGCCGACATCGCCGAAATCCCGACCGTCTATTTCAATGCCGACAACTCGCTGAAGCGGGAGGACGGCGGCGCCTATTCGACAACCTTCGATTCCGGTCCGCCGATCCCCGGCGCGCCCGGCACCATCGTCGGCCAGTCGCTCGAAGGCTCGAACGTCGACATCGCCGACGAGTTCACCAAGCTCATCGTCACCCAGCAGGCCTATTCGGCGAATACCCGCATCGTCTCGACCGCGGACGAGATGCTGCAGGAAGCCCTCAACATGATCAGGTAACGGCAGCCAGGACGGCTAGCCTTCGGAGACCAGTATGGGCCTTTCCACTGCATTGACTTCGGCACTCTCCGGCCTGCGCGTGACGCAGGCCGGGATGGAGCTCGTCTCCGGCAACGTCGCCAATGCGCGGACTCCCGGCTATACCCGCAAGGACGCCGTCCTCGACGCCAATGTCACCGCCGGCAAGATCACCGGAGTCCGCGTCTCGCAGATCAATCGCGAGATCGACACCTATGTGCAGCGCCAGCTGCGCACCGAAACGAGCGGTCTCGCCTATACCGGCGTGACCTCCAACTATCTCGATCAGCTTCAGCGTCTCTTCGGCACGCCCGGAGGGGAGATGTCGCTCGACACGCTGATGAACAATTTCACCGGCTCGCTCGATGAGCTGGCGACAACCCCTTCGTCGACGTCAGCCCGTTCCAACGTCATCACGGACGCCAAGCTCCTCGCGCAATCCCTGAATTCGGCCTCGGACGACATCCAGGCCATGCGCAAGGACACCGAGTCCGGGATGAAGGACACGGTCAACCAGATCAACGCGGCGCTGCAGGGCATCCAGAAGATCAACCAGCAGATCTCCGGCACCTCGGCGACCCAGCAGGTTCCGCCGGACTATCTGGACCAGCGCGACGAGCTCATCATGGAGCTCGCCTCGTTGATGGATATCAAGGTCGTCGAGAACGGCAACGAGCTCACGATCACGACGGCCAACGGCGCGCAGCTGTTCGCCAATGGCGAACCGGCGAGCCTGTCCTTCGAGCCGAGCGGCTCGATGAACGCTCAGGCGCTCTATGATCCGGACCCCGCGAAGAGCGGGCTCGGCACCGTTCTGTTGAGAGGACCGAGCGGCAACACCACGGACCTTCTCGCGCCCAACCAACTCCAGTCGGGCAAGCTCAAGGCCTATGCGCAGATGCGCGACGAGATTCTCGTCGAGGCTCAGACGCAGCTCGACGAAATGGCATCGGCAATGGCCGAGGCTTTGGGTACAAACGTCGAGCAGGGCACCCCGATTGCCGCCGCCCCGAACAACGGCTTCTCGCTCAATCTCGCCGACCTGTCCGCCGGCAACAAGGTTTCCCTCAAATACACCGACGCAACCGGCAGCCACACCGTCACCTTCGTTCGCGTCGACGACCCGGCCTCGCTACCCCTGAGCAATGATCTTACCGCCGATCCGAAGGATCGCGTGGTGGGCATCGATTTCTCCGGTGGCATGGCTTCCGTCGCCGCACAGATGCAGGCGGCTCTCGGCGCGCAGTTCAACGTCAGCGCGGCCGGCTCGACGGTCACCATGATGAACACGGGCGCAGCACCGACCGCGACGCTCAACAGCCTGAGCGCCGGCGTCACCGCGACCGGATTCCAGGACGGCGCCGGACTGCCGCTGTTCATTGATGGCAGCGGTGACAAGCTCTACACTGGCGAGGTCGACGGCTTCCCGCAGCGCCTCGGTTTCGCCGGCCGGATCCAGGTCAATCCGGATGTGATCGACGACCCGGCCCTGCTGGTGAACTACAAGACGCCGATCGATTCCGGCGACGCGACCCGTCCGACTTTCCTCCGCGATGCGCTCGAGAATTCGTCCACGGCCTATCGCATCGATACCGGCCTCGGCGGCACGACCAGCCCGATGACCGGCTCGCTCGCCGATTTCGCCCGTGCCGCGATCGCGCAGCAGGGTTCGAACGCCGAGATCGCCGCGCGGGTGAAGGACGGCCAGGAAGTCGTCGTCACCTCACTTGCCGACAAATATGCCGAGACTTCCGCAGTCGATGTCGACGTGGAGATGGGCAAACTTTTGCAGCTGCAATCGGCCTATGGGGCCAATGCGCGTGTGATCAGCGCCGTCAAGGAAATGATCGACACGCTGCTTCAGATGTGAGGATTGCGTAGATGAGCGTGATCAACGGCTACGGCTTCATGAAGCCGTCCTATTCCCGGGCTCTCAGCGAGCTGCGGCGGCAATTCGACGACGCCAATCTCCAACTCGCCACCCAGCAGCGATCCCAGACCTATGGCGGCCTCGGCAGCGACCGCGACCTCGCGCTCTCACTCCACGGCAAGGTCGCCGCGCTCGACGGATACAACACCAACATCCAGCAGGCATCGATCCGCACCACGATGATGGCGACGAGCCTGACCTCGCTGACCGACATCGCCGCCCAGACTCGCGGCGATCTCAATCCGAACAACTACATCCTCGTCGACGGCAAGCGCACCATCGCGCAGCAATCGGCGCTGTCGCGCTTCGACACCGCGATCGAGGCGCTGAACGCGGACGTCGCCGGCGTCTATCTCTTCGGTGGCCGTTCCGTTTCTTCCCGCCCGGTCGCCTCCGCCAGCGAGATCCTCGACGGCAAGGCAGGGCAGGCCGGTCTTCGCGACGTCATCGCCGAGCGCCTCAAGGCCGATCAGGGCGCGGACGGCCGCGGCCGCCTGACTCAGGCCACGGCCGCCGGCGCCAACGTGACGCTCGCGGAAACCGCCTCGCCGAACGCATTCGGCTTCAAGCTCGGCACGATCAGCAGCAATGCGCCGGGCAATTTCGCGACCACGACGACGGCCGGCCCGCCTCCGGGCGTCGGCATCCAGGTCACCGGCACGCCGAAGCCGGGCGACGTGATCAAACTCGCCCTGACGCTGCCGGACGGCTCGACCGACGAGATCAAGCTCACCGCCTCGAACAATCCGCCGGCACCCGAACTCGTCGCCCAGGTGAACGGCAAGGAACTGCCGGCCGGAACCCTCGGTACGACCACGCTCGGCGATCCGATGGTCGGCCTCGTCGCGGGCGACACGATCACCATTAACGGCCAGACGATCTCGGTGGTGGCGGCGGGCGCCGGTCCCGGTCAGATCAACGTCACCGACACGATGGACGACCTGATGGCCGATATTGAAGGCCTGACCGGTATCCAGAACGCCGAGTTCGACCCGACGACCCGGCAGGTCCGGATTACCGGGACCAACGGCACCGATCTTCAGGTCACGGGCACGGTCGGCAACAAGCTCGGCGTCAACGGAACGGTGAAGGCGGAAGAGATCAAGGGCTACACGTTCCAGATCGCGTACGATGCCGCCGGCAATGTCGACTTGAACGCCACCGCCACGAACCTTGCCTCCGCGGTCGACGGCGCGGTGAAGAAGGAGGCGACCACCGAGCTCGTCGCGGCCTCCGCGCTCGAGGCGTCGGACAATTTCTTCGGCGATCCTCCGCAGCGCGTCGACGGAGCAGATCCCTACACCGCGACCGCGCTCCGCGACGGCACGACCGATACGCTGAACTGGTATCTAGGCGAGAAGGGGCCGGGCTCGCCCCGTCAGACCCAGTCTGCGCGCATCGACAGCACGATCACTGCCGAATACGGCGCCCGGGCCAACGAGGACGGCATCCGCGAATTCCTCGTCAATCTGGCGGCTTTCGCGACGCTCGAGCTCGACCCGAATGAATCGACCGGCAAGGCTCAGTACGAGGCGATGACGAGCCGCGTCCGACCGAACCTGTCGAGCGAGACGGGGCTTGGCCCGATCGAGGGAATCGTCACCGAGATTACCAACGTCCAGGCCTCGCTGCAGTCGGCCACCGCGCGCCACAAGACCTCGTCCGCCGTCGCCGAGACCATGCTCGCCAATGTCGAGGGCATCGACAAGAACACGGTTGCGGCGACCATCCTCGAACTGCAGACCAATCTGCAGGCGAGCTATCAGGTCACCTCCATGGCAGCCCAGCTCAGCCTTGTGAATTACATCTAGGACAGCCCCGAAAAGCAAAACGCCCGGACCAGGTCCGGGCGTTTTTCGTTGAGGTGCTCTCGAAGATCAAGCCGCGGCGGGAGCCATGCTCGACAGGCCGGCGGCCAGTTCGCGGTTGATGTTGATCAGCGAACCGAGGCGCTGCGGATTGGGGATCATCTCCAGCTCCACGCAATGGGGCAGCACGAACATCGCGATATTGCCGATATTCTGCTTCACCTGCGGGGGGAGGGGGTTCTCGGCGGCCGTCGCCGAGGTCGAAAGAATGGTCCAGAGCTTGCGATTGTAGCGGATCGCCGCTCGCATTTCCTCGCTGTCGGTGATCTGACCGCTCATCACGGCCTGCAATTTCTGAGCGGCGCGCATAAGAAGCTGCGCCTCAAGTTCACGCGGGCCCGCCGTCTTCTGGGCTGTCTGAGCGTACGCCTGTGCTCCGCTGTGCATGCTTCAAAAGCTCCTCTTCGAAGGCGATCAACGCTTTCGCCTCCCTTAGAGCCTTGTAGAGCGCGTTGGTTAATATGGCATTATTTACGGCTTCAATGAGCGGAAGACTACTTGGTGCAGCCTTTATGAAATCGCCGACGAGCGCGAAGTATTCTTTGTGAAATTTAGACGCATCTTTCGCAAGATACATCAGCTGTACGGCCAAGTAGATGCGCTTGGAGGGCGAATCCGCGGTCGTGGCAGTCATGATGTCCTTCTCGCGAAGGATCGGCGCGTCGCCTTCAATAAAGAGCCGGGTGCGCTGGTTGTCGTTGGTGACGACACACTCGCCCAGAATGATACGCTCGCCGGGCTTCAGTTCGACTTTGAGGGCCATTCCGAATCTCCTGCAGCCAGATTGGTCTTCTTGTTGCGCCGGATCAAAGAAAAACGGCGGAGCCTAAGCCCCGCCGCCAAATATCCGAAATGTTTGGTCCGGCTTAACCAAAGAGACGAAGAACCGCCTGGTCCGCCTGGCTCGCCATCGACAGGGCTGTCGAGGACAGCTGCTGGCGGGTCTGCAGCGCCAGCATGTTCGCCGCTTCCTCGTTGGTGTCGGCGAGGACGAGGCCGTCGGCACCGGTCTGCAAGGTGTTGATCATCGACTTGGTGAAGTCAGTGCGGTTCTGCACGATCGAGAGGTTCGAACCGAAATTCGACGACTGGGAGCGGAGCGTGCCCATGGCTTCCGAGAGGTCGGCAAGCAACGTGTCGATGTTCACATCGCTGTCGAGGTCTTCCTCGTTGACGTACTGGATGCCGAGCGTGGTCGTATTTATCGGACGTTCGTTACCATCGAGATCCTTCGCCTGAATTTCGATGGTCGAGGTGCCCGTCTCGTTGAAGGTCAGCTTCAGCAAGTCGCCACGCAGCAGGTTGATGCCGTTGTAGCTCGCATCGTCGGAGAACTTGTCGAGCTGGTCACGCAGAACGTTGAACTGCGAGGCCAGATTGGCGCGCACCGCATTGCCGGTGATCGTCTGGGTGTTGGATGCGCCGGTGCCGCCGGTGAGGCCGCTGGTCGAGGCGCCGACGACCGAGAGCTCCTGCGTCGAGAGATTCTCGATGCGGAGCTTGCCGTTGTCGTTCGAGGCGCGGATCTTGCCTCTCAGGGAAGTGTTGTTGTTGATCTCGTTGACGAGGGTGTCGACCGTCTTGGCGGTGTAGGTGTCGGTACCGCTGCCGTTGGCAAGACCGGAACCCGCCGCGCCGTTCGCCACGGCGAAGTTGCTGATCGTGACATCG
>NZ_JBHSJF010000002.1:0-40000 GCF_042652085.1 Flaviflagellibacter deserti
GCCTTGCACTGGGGACGAGCCGTGGTCTCCGAAGGCTCTCAAACCTTCGGCGGCCATTGGCCGTGGAAGCGCCCGCCTCCTCCGACTTAACCGCCGTGCGGGGAACGCCTCAGGCATCCACGCAAACCAAACCAGTCAGAGGACGCCGAGGCGTTCCCCGCTCCCTCCGAGGGAGCATTTCTCCGACATCGCTGTTCTGGGCAGGCGAGGATGGGACGCGCCCATGGAAATCGTGCCATTTCCTCACCTCGCCACATTCGTGCGAGAACAAGCCCGCCGACTTCCTCCGATTCCCGCACGGATTCATGAGAGTTCCCACGCCGCTCCGGCATTTCCTTTGCGTTCTGATGCTCGCGGTCGCCGTCCTGATCGGCGGCGGCGCATATGCGCAGGAGGACGAGAACCGGACGCTCGACGCGATCAAGACCGATCTTGCCCAGATCGAGCAGATCCTGTCGCAGGGCGTGCTCGACGATACGCAGCTCAACGAGATCGGCGGGCGGGTCGATGCCCAGCGCGCGAATATCGACAAGGTCGCGCAGGGGATATCGCCGCGCCTCCAGGCGATCGAGACGCGGCTGCAGCAGCTCGGACCGAAGCCCGCCGAGGGCGCGCCGCCGGAAAGCCCCGAGCTCGCCCAGGAGCGCGAGGCCCAAACCCAGGCCAAGCAGCCGATCGAGGAAACGCTGAAGCGCGCCAGCGCCCTCATCGTCCAGACCGACCAGCTCGCCGAGACCGTCGCGCAGAAGCGCCGCGATGAATTCGCCAGTCGCGTCCTCTCCCGCAGTCGCTCGCTGCTCGATCCCAATCTCTGGCTGAACGTCATCGATGAAGCGCCTCGCCGGATGGCCGCGGCGCGCGGCTTCGTCCAGCAATGGGCTTGGCAGATCAGCGACCGGATGACGCCGCAACGTGGCGCCGTCCTCGGCATCGCGATCCTGCTGGCTCTTCTGCTGCTCGGCCCGGTCAGGATCTGGATCCAGCGCTACGGCCAGCGCTACGCGGCCGAACAGGTGCCGGCGACCCGTCTCCGCCGCTCTGCCGCCGCGATCTGGGTCATCCTCATCACTACCGCGGCGCCGATCGCCGCCGCCATGGTGCTCTATGTCGGCCTGACCGGCCCCGGTTTCGTGCCCGAACGCGCGGTGCCGTTCCTCGGGGTTCTCGTCCGGCTCGTCGCCTTCGTCGGTTTCATCGCCGGTCTCAGCCAGGCCATTTTCGCGCCGCGCTCGGCATCCTGGCGCATCCCTCCGATCGCCGACGACACGGCGGTTCGCCTCGCCCGCTACCCGCTCTGGATCGCCGGCGTCTTCGCGCTCGCCCGCTCGATCCAGGCCTTCTTCGACATCATCGGCGTCGGCCTGTCGACGACGATCCTGATCGACGGCCTCGCGGCGGCGCTCATCACCCTGATGTTCGCGGTGACGATCCGCCCGGTGAAGGCGGCGGAGGAGGAGCATGCGAGCGAGCATCCGGCGGAGCCCGGCCAGGAATTCCGCCTGTTCGGCCTGCTCCGCCTCGCCGCCTGGATCGCGGTCGTCGTCATCGTCGCCGCGCTGGTGCTCGGCTATGTCTCGCTCGGCTTTTTCCTGGCGACCCAGCTTATCTGGCTCAGCACGCTCGGCGCGGTGCTCTACATCCTGATGGCGCTGGTGGATGACCTCTTCACCGGTTGGGGGCCGACTAGCGCCGTATCGCGCTTCGCTCGCGGTACGATAGGCCTGCGGTCGGAGAGCTTCGACCAGCTCTGCGCGCTCGTCTCCGGCCTGCTCCGGCTGATCCTGATCGTCATCGCGATCATGCTCGCGGCCGCGCCATGGGGCATCCAGTCGGGCGACGCCACATCCTGGATCAGGCGCGCCTTCGCCGGCATCACACTCGGCGGCTTCTCGCTGTCACCCGGGGCGATCCTCGGAGCGATCGCCTTCATCGCCGGTGGCCTGCTGCTGACCCGTGCGGTGCAGCGCTGGCTCGATGCCAGCTATCTTCCGCGCACCCGCCTCGACGACGGCCTCAAGAACTCGATCCGCACGGCGACGGGTTATGCGGGAACGATCCTCGCCATCGGCCTTGCCATCTCTTCGCTCGGCTTCGGCCTCGACCGCATCGCCATCGTCGCCGGTGCGCTCTCGGTCGGTATCGGTTTCGGCCTCCAGTCGATCGTCTCGAACTTCGTTTCCGGCCTGATCCTCCTGGCCGAACGCCCGATCAAGGTCGGCGATTGGATCGGCATCGGGCCCGACGAGGGCAATGTCCGGCGCATCAGCGTCCGCTCGACCGTCATCGAGATGTTCGACCGCTCGACCCTGATCGTGCCGAATTCCGACCTGATCACGAAATCGGTCCGGAACCGCACTCATTCCAATCCGCTCGGGCGTGTCTCACTGCAGATCGGGACCGCGCACCAGGCTCCGGTCGCGGAGATCAAGCAGATCCTCCTGACCTCCGCGTCCGAGATCGCGGGTGTGCTGAAGACGCCCGCACCCGAGGTGCTGATCACCGGCACGACCGATCTCGGCGTGCAATGGACGCTCATCTGCGCGGTCGCGACGCCGCGACAGGTAGCCGCGACTCGCAGCGAACTGTATTTTGCGGTTTTGCAACGACTGCAAGCCAAGAATGTGAAGATTACCGCGTCGGCGGCGGCCTGATGTAACCGTTTGGGGGCTTCGTGAAATTTCTGTCTTCAGCCTTTGCGCTGCTCTCATGCGCCATGGTCACCGGTGGCCTTCTCGCGGCTTGCTCGACCTCGTCCTACGTTCCGGATCAGAAGCCGACCTTCTACCGCAACCTCTCGGCTCCCGGCTCGGAGGTGGACGGCGTCGCGGCGGCCTCGATGATCTCCGGCTATCGTGCCAACAAGGGCTTGGGGCCAGTCGTGCTCGATCCGACGCTGAACAAGCTCGCCAAGCAGCACGCGGTGGCCATGGCTCGCAAGACCAAGGTCGGTCACGATGTCGGCGATGGACCGCTCGACAAGCGCGCCAGGGCCGAAGGCTATGCCTACGCCCGCATCGCCGAAAATGTGGCGGGTGGCTACCAGACTCTCGCGGAGGCATTTTCCGGCTGGCGGGACTCTCCCGACCACAACAAGAACATGCTTATGCCAAAAGCGACCCGTATCGGCATCGGCGTCGCCCAGGCGCCGGGTTTCAAGTACAAGGTGTTCTGGTCGATGGTCGTCGCCGAGCCGGATACCAGTCCGACGCCTGTGATGGCGGGGCCGCCGATCATCGGCCTGATGCAGTGATTCGCCTTGCGGTTCGCGGGACGGTAGAAGAGAAATCTCGCTGGGGAGCCGAGACCAGTTTTGAGTAAGATCCGGTCAACCATTGCAGCCTTTGCCGCCGCCACCGTTCTGTGGTCGGTCGGCGCGCAAGCCCGTCCCGCAATCGTCATCGACGCCGATACCGGCCGTGTTCTCCATGCCGAGGATGCGACCCGCGAATGGTTCCCGGCTTCGCTCACCAAGCTGATGACCGTTTATGTGGTGCTGTCGAAGGTGAAGGCCGGGCAGATCAGCCTGGATACGCCTTTGCTCTACACCGAGCGCGCCCAGCGCGAGCCGCCGAGCAAGATGGGCTTTCCGCTCAACACCATCATCACAGTCGACAATGCGCTGAAGCTTCTGATGGTGAAGTCGGCCAACGACGTCGCCGTCACCCTCGCCGAAGGAACGGGCGGCAGCGTCGAGGCTTTCGTCGGCGACATGAACCGTGCGGCGTTCAAGCTCGGCATGACGCAGAGCCATTTCGAGAACCCGAACGGCTGGCACAATCCGGCGCAGTATACGAGTGCCCGCGATATGGCGATCCTCGCCCGAGCCATCTATCGCGACTTCCCGCAGTCGGCCGGCTATTACGATATCCAGGCGCTGATGCTCGGAAAGAAGCTGGTCCGCGGCCATAACCGCATCCTCGGTCGGTTCGAGGGCGCGGACGGTATGAAGACCGGCTTCACCTGTCCGTCGGGCTTCAACCTCGTCGCCAGCGCTCAGCGTGGCAAGCGCCACCTGATCGCGGTCGTGCTTGGCCATGAAACAGCGGCCGAACGTACCCAGCGCGCGGCCGAGCTTCTGGATAGCGGCTTCGGCTCCTTCTCCTTCTGGCGCACCGGCCAGTCCGTCGAGACTCTTCCCGCTGTCGCGGGCGATCCTCCCGACCTTCGCCCGGAAGTCTGCGGCAAGAAGAAAAAATCCGCGCCCGAGATCGGCGAAACCGAAGATGACGGCCAGCAGGTCGTCGGCGTGCGGCGGAACGAGGTCCTGTCCGGCCTCGTGACCAGCGCCTACGCGGCAGAGAGCAAGCCGCTCCTCATGGATAGGCCGGCTCCTGTCGTGCCGGTTCCCGCCTTCCTCGGCCCGAACCCGAACGGTCCGAAGGAATTCATCGCTCTGGCCGCCACCATGGCTCCGACCGCGCCTGCAGCACCGGCCGCGTCGGATACGACGCCAGCGGCCGCGGGCCCGGCCGTGCCGCTGCCCAAGCCGCGCCCGGCCAAAGCGAAGAAGTGACGACGGGCCTCGGCCGGGCAGTTCCGATCACCGTCCTGACCGGCTTCCTCGGTGCCGGAAAGACGACGCTCCTGAACCGCCTGCTGCGTCAGCCCGCGCTCGCGAACACGCTCGTCCTCGTCAACGAATTCGGCGAGATCGGTCTCGATCATCTCCTGATGCAGGGCGTCGAGGGCGACGTTGTCGAACTGTCCGGTGGATGTCTCTGCTGCGCGGTGCGAACCGACCTGATCGAGACTTTGTCCAATCTGATCGCCAAGCGAGATGCCGGGCAGCTATCCTACGAGCGCGTCATCCTCGAAACGACTGGGCTCGCCGACCCGATCCCGGTTCTGCATTCGCTGCAGACCGATCCCTATCTCGCGATGCGCTTTGCGCTGGACGGCGTCATCACGGTCGTCGATGCGGCGACGGGCGAGGGGGCTCTCAAGCACGAGGAGGCTGTCCGCCAGGTCGCGGTCGCCGACAGGATCGTGCTGACCAAGACGGACCTTCCGGAGGCCGATGAAGCGGATATTCGGCGCCGAATCTCCGAGTTCGTGCCCAACGCCACCCTGCTGGACGCGGCCAAAGGCGAGGCCGAGCCCGAGCGGCTGTTCGGTATCACGCCCTGGAGTTCGCTGGGTCTCCCAGAGGTCGTCGGCGAATGGCTGGCCGCCGAGGTGAAGGGCGAGAGAGTGGGGGAACACGGCCGCTTCCGCACGACCACGATCTGGAGCGACGCAGCGCTGCCGCCGATGGCATTCGGAATGTTCGTCGACCTGCTGAAGTCCGGCCAGGGACAGCGCATCCTCAGGCTCAAGGGGCTGGTGAAAGCGGCGGACGACCCGGAGCGTCCCGTCGTCATCCATGGCGTCCAGCATCTGTTCCATCCGCCGGTGCGTCTCGATAGCTGGCCGGATGACGACCACCGTACCCGCATCGTCGTGATCGGTGACGGCCTTGATGCAGATGTCATAGCGAAGCTCTACGACGCGTTCGCAGGTGTTCCCGGAGCGGAGCCGCCTGACCGCAGTGTGCTGTTCGCAACGGATGATCCGATAAGCCGCTGAACGGCTTGCGCGCGACGCGGGCAATGGGCTTGATGGCGCCAAGGGACGAAACAAAAACAAAGAGGCAGGCTTGGGCGTTTTCGACCGGGTTCGCAGGAATTGGGTGCTCGCGACCGGTGCGCTCCGCGCGCTGAGGGCGCTTGCGCCGATCATGAAGAACCGCAACCGGGTTTTCCCGGATGTCATTACCGAGCTCGCCGAAAAGCACGGCGACAAGACGGCCCTCATTGCCCATTGCGAGAGCTTCACCTTCCGCGAGATCGACGAGAGAGCGAACCGCTATGCCCGCTGGGCGCAGGCTAACGGCGTCCAGAAGGGCGACGTCGTCGCCCTGATGATGCTGAACCGGCCCGATTACATGGTGTTCTGGATCGGGGTGACGCGCGCCGGTGGCGTCGTCGCTCTGCTCAACACCAATCTGTCCGGCGCGGGTCTCGCCCATTGCGTGGACATCGTCTCGCCGAAGCATGTGATTGTCGGCGCCGGGCTGAGCGATGCATTCGGTACCGCCCACGGTTTGCTGAAGACGAAGCCGATCATTTGGGCGCACGGCGGCGAGGGTGGAGGCGATCCGCGCGTCGACGAGGCGATGAAGGGTTTCTCAGATGCGCCGCTGAGCGCCGACGAGAAACCGGCCCTCAACATCGAGGACCACGCGCTCTTCATCTATACGAGCGGCACGACCGGCCTGCCGAAGGCCGCGAACATCAATCATTACCGCCTGATGGCAATGACGCTCGGCTTCAGCGGCATCATGAACGTGCAGCCGAGCGACCGGATGTACGACACGCTGCCGATGTACCATTCGAACGGTGGCGTGCTGGCGACGGGCGCGACGCTCGTCGGCGGCGGCTCGGTCGTCATTCGCGAGAAATTCTCGGCGCGCGAGTTCTGGGCAGACGCGGCGCAGAGCGAGGCGACGCTCGTCTTCTACATCGGCGAATTGCTGCGATACCTGCTGAACGCCCCGCCCGGTCCGGCGGACAAGTCGCATAAGGTGCGCCTGTGCTGCGGCAACGGACTTCGCGGCGATATCTGGATACCGTTCAAGGAGCGCTTCGCGATCCCGCAGATCCTCGAATGGTATGCGGCGACCGAAGGCAATGTCGCGGTCTTCAACTGGGACGGCACGCCCGGCGCGGTGGGCCGCATTCCGTGGTGGCTCGAAAGCCGCTTCGTCGTGAAGATCGTCAAATTCGATCTGGATAGCGAGACGCCGCTTCGTGGGCTGGATGGCCTCTGTATCGAGGCAGAGCCGGGCGAGGCCGGCGAGGTCATCGGCCAGATCGTCAACGATCCGCAGAAGCCGACCAATCGCTTCGAGGGCTATGCCGACAAGGGCGCCACCGAATCGAAGATCCTCCGCGACGTCTTCAAGCACAGTGACATGTGGTTCCGCACTGGCGACCTGATGAAGAAGGATGAGGACGGCTACTTCTATTTCGTCGACCGCATCGGCGACACCTTCCGCTGGAAGGGCGAGAACGTCGCGACGATCCAGGTCGCCGAGGCGCTGACGGAATATGCGCAGGTCGAGGACGCTTTGGTCTACGGCGTCGAGGTTCCGGGATCGGACGGTCGCGCCGGCATGGCGAGCCTGGTGGTGAAGGAAGGCTTCGACCTCTCGGGCCTCGCCGAGCACGTGAAGAAGGAATTACCCGACTATGCCCGTCCGGTCTTCCTTCGCGTCACCGATGCGATCGATGTTACCGGAACCTTCAAGCCGCGCCGCGTCGAGATGCGGAAGGAGGGCTTTGATCCGGGCAAGGTGAAGGACAAGCTCTTCGTCCGCGATGCCGCGAGTGGTGCGTATCAGTCCCTCGACAAGGCGCGCTTCGAGCAGATCCAGGCAGGCAAGCTGCGGCCGTGACGGCTTTCCGCTCACCTGATGCGGTCGATCCGCGCGCCGTGATTTCCTTCTGGCGGGCGGCCGGGCCGGCACGCTGGTTTAGCCAGGATGAGCGCTTCGATGCGCTTGTCCTGATGCGCCTCGGCACGCTCCATGCGTGGGCGGCCATCGGAGCGCTCGACCATCTGGCTCGTACGCCGGAGGGATCGCTGGCCCTCCTCATCCTGCTGGATCAGGCGCCTCGCAACATGTTCCGCGGTTCCGCTCGTGCCTTCGAGACGGACGCCGACGCCCGTGACGTCGCGGAACATGCCATCGATCGAGGTTTCGACCGCCGCGTCCCGTACGCGCTGCGAAGCTTCTTCTATCTGCCCTTCATGCACTCCGAGAACCTGGAGGATCAGGCGCTCTGCGTCGAGCTCTACCGGCGGGCAGGCGACATGGAGAATTTGCGCTGGGCCGAACTCCACCGCGATATCATCGAGAAGTTCGGACGGTTTCCGCATCGCAACGCCTTGCTGGGCCGCGATACCACCGCCGAAGAGGGGCGGTATCTCGACGAGGGCGGTTTTCGCGGTTGAAAGCCAAGGTTTTTTAACTTCGCTCGCGCACAACCTCGGGCTGAATATCAGCCTGGGACCTCCCGTGAGTCAGTCCGCCGAGCCAGCCAGTTTGCGACCGAACCGCCTTAATGCCCTGGCGGTGCGCTTTGTGGCGTGGCGTCGCGACGGCAGCCATGAGGGTATCGCGACCCGCATGGCCTCGACGACCTTCCTGCTGCGCGTTTCGAATGCCGGTCTGGCGCTGGTCTCCCAAGTCATCCTGGCCCGCTGGATGGGTGAGCACGATTACGGCCTCTACGCCTATGTCTGGACCTGGTTGCTCTTGCTCGGCGGTCTCGCAAGCCTCGGCCTGCCGACGGCGATCCAGCGTCTCGTTCCCGAATACACCGAGCGCGGCGACTTCGACCGCCTGCGCGGGGTACTCCGGGAAGGCAGCCTGCTGACCCTCGGCACGTCGATCCTCACCGCTGGCTCGGCCTGCGCGCTTCTTTGGCTGTCCGAGGACAGCTTCCTCGACAGCGAATATCACTGGCCGCTCTACCTCGCCCTCGTCTGCGTGCCGGTCTACGCCCTGCTCGAATATCAGGAGGGCATCGCCCGCAGCTATCACTGGGCGAACCTCGCCTTCGCGCCGCCCTATCTCTATCGGCCGCTGATCCTGCTCGCCGGCCTGGCCTGCCTGGCTCTGCTCGGCATCACCATGTCCGCGACAGTCGTGATGTGGGTGACCCTCGCCTCGATCGTCGTCGCGGGTATCGGCCAGACCGTCGTCCTCTGGCGGAAGCTCCGAAAGGTGGTGCCGGCCGGTGGCCACAGGAGCGATCTCCGCTATTGGATGACGATCGCCTGGCCGCTTCTTCTGATCGACGGCTTCTACCTGTTGCTGACCTATACCGACGTGCTGATCCTGCAGCGCTTCGTCGGGCCGAACGAGGTTGCCGACTATTTCGCCGCGACGAAGATCATGGCGATCCTGTCCTTCGTCTCCTTCGCGGTGTCGACCGCGACGGCGCCCCGGTTCGCCCAATACGCGGTCAGCGGCGAACGCGAGAAGCTGTCGAGCTTTTTGCAGGACAGCATCCGCTGGACGTTCTGGCCATCGGTTGCGGCAGCTATCGGATTGCTGGTCTTCGGCGAATGGCTGCTCTGGCTGTTTGGACCGGACTTCGTCGATTCTTATTTCCTGCTGCCGCTGATCGCGATCGGCCTCGTCGCTCGAGCGGCGGTCGGTCCAGTCGAGCGCCTGCTGTCGATGGCCGGGGAACAGAAGCTCACGGCCCGCATCCACGCGGGAACATTGGTTCTCAACATCGTGCTCAATCTAATCCTGATCCCTCTGATGGGCGTCGCGGGCGCGGCGGTCGCGACCTCGATCGCGATGATCGCGCAATCCGTGGTCATGGCGATCGCCGCCCGGCGGACACTGGGTGTGAAGGTCTTCACCCGCCGCGCCTTCGGCTTCTCGCGCACCTAGCGGTCGAAGGTTTCGCCGTAGCGTTTGACGTTGCGGACATAGCCAGCGGCCGTCTTCAGGCAGCCCTCAACCTCTTCATCCGTCAGTTCGCGTACGGCCTTTGCTGGTGATCCGAGGATCAGCGTCCGGTCCGGAAACTGCGAGCCTTTCGTCACAAGCGCATTGGCGCCGACGAGGCAGCCCTTCCCGATGACGGCGCCGTTCAGAACCGTCGCTCCCATGCCGATCAGTGAGCCGTCACCGACGGTGCAGCCATGGACGATGGCGCTGTGGCCGATCGAGCAATTCTCGCCGAGTGTCAGGGGAAATCCCGGATCGACATGCAGCACCGAGCCGTCCTGTACGTTCGAATTCGGGCCGATCGTGATCGGCTCGCTGTCGGCTCTCAGCACCGCCCCGAACCAGATCGTCACACCTTCGTTCAGACGGACATCGCCGATCAGCCGGCAATCGGGGGCCAGCCAGTAAGTGCCGTCGGCGGGCAGGGTGGCGCGAAGTGGGCCTAGATTGTGGACGGGCAAGATGGGCTCATCGGGAGGTCATTGAAGGCTGGCAGACCGTTACCAGATAGCGGCGCCTGCGACGACGCGGAAATGTGTTTGGAGCCGGAGCCCGCTTTCGTGCGTTTCTGTTGTGCGACGACAGCAGCACGGCCCGACATGACTGAACCCGAGATCCTGTTTTTCGAAGAAGACAAGCGCATTCCGAATTCGGCGCTTCCTGTTCTGCTCTACCGAGACGTCTTTCCTCCCCGCGATCATCTCGCAACCCATCTCGAGAGTTTGTTCGGAGCCAATGGCTGGACGAATTCCTGGCGGGCGGGCCTCTACGACTATCATCACTTCCACTCGACCGCCCACGAGGTCCTCGGCATCGCCCGTGGCACGGTGACGGCGATGATCGGCGGCGAGCACGGCCAGGCGATCGAGATGAAGCCCGGCGACGTGATCGTTCTACCGGCCGGCACCGGGCATAAATGCGAGAGCGCCAGCAGCGACATCCTGATCGTCGGCGCTTATGCGGGCGGAAGGAGCTGGGATCTCAGGACCGGAAAGGTCGACGAGCGTGACGAGGTGATGCGCAACATCGCCCGCGTGCCGCTGCCGGAAAGCGACCCGGTGACCGGAAAATCCGGCGCGTTGACCCAGAAATGGCGGCGCACCACCGCCGCCTGATCAGTCGTCGAAGCTCGGCACCGGTTCGGCGAGTTCGGCTTCGAGGAAGCTCTTCGCATTCTGCGGCGGGATGTCGGTTGAGATGAAGCTGCGGCCGATGCCGCGCACCAGGATGAACGTCAGGCGTCCGGCCTTCACCTTCTTGTCCTGCGCCATCAGGTCCATCAGCCGGTCGGCATTTCCGACCTCCCCGGGAATGTCCGAGATCCTGGTCGGCAGTCCGACAGCGCGGAGATGATCGACGACGCGATCCGCTTCGGCCTGGGATACGAGACCGAGGCTCGCCGAGAAGCGGAACGCGAGGGCCAGGCCGATGGCGACGGCTTCGCCATGGACGAGGCGCGTGCCGTCATAGGCGACCGCGCCTTCGAGTGCGTGCGCGAAGGTATGCCCGAGATTGAGGAGCGCGCGATCGCCGGTCTCGAATTCGTCGCGCGAAACGATCGAGGCCTTCGAGGCGCAGCTCTTGGCGATGGCTCGCGTGCGCGCCGCGCCGCCGGCGAACACGTCCTGCCAATTGCGCTCCAGCCACATGAAGAATTCGGTGTCGTCGATCAGTCCGTATTTGACGACTTCGGCATAGCCGGCGCGGAATTCGCGCGGCGACAGCGTGTCCAGGACGTCGGTATCGGCGAGGACGAGACTCGGCTGGTGGAAGGAGCCGATGAGGTTCTTGCCGACCGGGGTATTGATGCCGGTCTTGCCGCCGACAGACGAATCGACCTGGGCGAGGAGAGAGGTCGGCGCCTGGATCGCGCGGACACCGCGGCGAAGCACGGCCGCTGCGAAGCCCGCGAGATCGCCAACGACACCGCCGCCAAGCGCGAGAACGAGATCGCCGCGTTCGATCCTGGCAGCCAGCAGACCGGCGCAGACCTTTTCGAGATGGGCGAAGCTTTTCGTCGATTCGCCCGGCGGAACGATGATCGGGGCGGCATTGATCCCAGCCGCCTCCAGCGAGGCCATGACCGGTTCGAGATGAAGACCCGCCACCGTCTGGTCGGTGACGACGGCGACATTGCGGGCGCCGAGTGCCTTCGCCGCATCCCCGGCCTCAGCGAGGACGCCGGGGCCGATCTTGATCTCATAAGACCGGTCGCCGAGCGAAACCGGAACCACGGTCAGGTCGTCGGGAGCGAACACGGTCATGTTTCGGCACTGCTTCCTTTGAGGAATCGGTCGATCGCCGCAAGAGTCTCCGCGATCATCGTCTCGTGCGGGACATCGTGCGATACGACCGTGATATCTGCCGTGGCGTAAACCGGTTCGCGCTGCGCAAGCAAGGTCCGAAGCGTGTGGTCCGGATCGTCGGTCTTCAAGAGCGGACGATTGCTGCGCTTGCGGACGCGACGGATCAGAACCTCCGGATCCGCCTTCAGCCAGATGGAAATTCCATGTTCGCCGACCCGCTGGCGCGTGATCGGGTCCATCCAGGCGCCGCCACCGGTGGCGATCACCGAAGGACTTTGGTCGAGCAGGCGCGAAACGACACGAGCCTCACCGGCGCGAAAATAGGGTTCGCCGTGGCGGGCGAAGATGTCGGGGATCGACATGCCGGCTGCCTTCTCGATCTCGGTGTCGGCGTCGACGAAGGGCATGCCTAGCGTTCTTGCCAAGCGCCGGCCGAGAGACGACTTACCGGCGCCCATCATGCCGACCAGCACGACCGAGCGCTTGCCGAGCGACGGACGCACGCGCGCGCCCATCGCGTCCAGCGCGTCGTTCTTTTCCGGAAGGTGCTCGGCGTCCATGTCGCGGGTTGGTTGCCACCAAAGGGAAAAGCCCGCAAGGGGAGGGGCCGTTTTCATGATTGCGTTCGGCTCGTACGCGTGATTCTTAAACCAATCGCCGTCACGTCCGGATTCGATGCCGAGCACGTTCCGCCTCTTGCGAAATCTCCTTCTGCTCGCCGCCCTGGTCTGGGCCGGACTGTGGGCGCTCGCGACATTCGTCGAGCCGACCCCGCGTGAGATGTCGGTAACCGTGCCGATCGACGTGGATCGATGACGGCCCGGCATATCGAGAGCTTTCTCGAAATGCTCTCTGCCGAGCGGGGAGCCGCCGCGAACACCCTCGATGCCTATCGGCGGGATATCGGGGACTACGCCGACTTCCTGGGTTCCGCCGGGCGGGACGCGCTGTCGGCGACATCGGAAGATCTGCGATCCTGGCTGAGCGATCTCGCCTTTCGTGGCTTCAAGACGTCGTCAGCGGCGCGGCGGTTGTCGGCGGCCAAGCAGTTCCACCGCTTCCTCTACACGGAGAATATTCGAGGCGACGATCCCGGCGCCGCATTGTCCGGACCGAAGCGCGGCCGGTCTCTGCCGAAGGTCCTGTCGGTCGCGGAGGTCGAGAAGCTGCTCGACCGGGCGGGCGAAGGGCTGGCCGATCCGGAGAAGCCGCTTCCGGAGAGGCTGCGCCGAGCGCGGATGACGGCCCTGCTCGAAGTGCTTTATGCGGCGGGCCTTCGCGTCTCCGAACTCGTGGCGCTTCCCAGAAGTGCGGCGCGGCCGGGGACCAAGGTGCTCGTGATCAAGGGCAAAGGCGGGCGGGAGAGGCTCGTCCCCCTGACCGACGCCGCGAAGTGGGCGATGGCGGCCTATCTCGAACTTCTCGACGGAATGGGTGGCGAAACTTCACCACATCTTTTCCCCTCGATCGGGGAAAGCGGACATCTCACCCGCCAAGCGTTCGCGCGCGATCTCAAGACGGTCGCTGCGGGTGCCGGGATCGATCCGAAGCGGGTCAGCCCGCACGTGCTAAGGCACGCATTCGCCAGTCATCTTCTGCAGAACGGTGCCGATCTGAGATCGGTCCAGCAACTCCTCGGCCATGCCGACGTCGCGACCACGCAGATCTATACCCATGTGCTCGACGAGCGGGTTGCCGCGATGGTTCGCGACCTGCATCCGCTGTCCGACAGCGAACCGAACGCTTGACTCGGCTGTTCCCCGGAAGCAGGTTCCGCGCTCGCTAGAAAGGCCCCTGCCTCGCAGAGGGCGCCCACGGGGTAAAAGCACCCGATCATGCGCAGCTATCTCGATTTCGAAAAACACGTCGCCGAGCTCGAAGCCAAGGTCGACGAATTGCAGGCCCTTGGCCAAGCCGGTGAAGCAGTGGAGATCGAGGACGAGATCGGTCGCCTCCGCCACAAGGCCGACGAGGCGCTGGACGACCTCTACGCCAAGCTGACGCCCTGGCAGAAGACCCAGGTCGCGCGCCACCCGAACCGGCCGCATTTCAACGACTACATCTCCTCGCTGTTCGACGAATTCACCGAACTCGCGGGTGATCGCAAGTTCGGTGACGATGCGGCGATCGTCGGCGGCTTCGCCCGTTTCCGCGGCGCGCCCGTCCTCGTCATGGGCCATGAGCGCGGTTCGGACACCGAGAGCCGCCTGAGGCATAATTTCGGCATGGCCCGCCCCGAGGGTTACCGCAAGGCCGTCCGGCTGATGGAGATGGCCGACCGGTTCGACGTGCCGATCGTGACGCTGGTGGATACGGCAGGCGCTTTCCCCGGTCTCGACGCCGAGGAACGCGGACAGGCGGAAGCCATCGCCCGCTCGACGGAGGCCTGTCTCAATCTCGGCGTGCCGAACGTCTCCGTGATCATCGGCGAAGGTGGTTCCGGCGGCGCGATCGCGATTGCGACCGCGAACAACGTCCAGATGCTGGAACACTCGGTCTATAGCGTGATCTCGCCCGAGGGCGCGGCCTCGATCCTGTGGCGTGATTCGGCGCGCGCGGCGGACGCGGCCACCAACCTCAAGATCACTGCACAGGACCTGCTGAAGCTCGGTGTCATCGACGGCATCATTCCGGAGCCGATCGGCGGCGCGCATCGCGACCGAGACGCCGTCATGGCCTCGGTCGGCGACGCCGTGGCCTTCGCCTTTGATAATCTTGCTGGATTGGATCGCGACGCGGTTCGCCGCCATCGTCGGGAGAAGTTCCTGGCGATCGGACGCAACATTCCTCAATAAGGACACGATTCCGGGCGATCTTGCCGTAACGGCTTTGTAAGGCTATGGCTCTTAATTCTGGGGGACACGGCGGGTAATTTTCCGTCGCGGAGAGATAGAGCGCATGACGCGTCGGCTCACCTTGGCTGTCCTTTTCGGTGCTGCGGCGATCACACTCGCCGGCTGCCAGACCGAGACTGCGAGCAGCGGTCCTAAAGAGCAGCGGGCGATTTCCCCGAAGACCGTTGCCCTCATGGAAAAGAAGGGCATGCGCAAGGAGGATCCCATCCTCGTGCGCATCTACAAGGAAGATTCCCAGCTCGAAGTCTGGAAGAAGAAGCGCGATACCGGTCGCTACGCTCTTCTGAAGACTTATGAGATCTGCCGCTTCTCGGGCGATCTCGGCCCGAAGAAGACCGAGGGCGACAGGCAGTCTCCCGAAGGCTTCTATACGATCGCTCCGGGGCAGATGAACCCGAAGTCGAGCTATTATCTCTCCTTTGATCTCGGCTTCCCGAATGCCTACGACCGCAGCCTCGGCCGATCCGGGGCCCATCTGATGGTTCATGGCGATTGCCTGTCGAAAGGCTGCTACGCGATGACCGACGAGCAGATCGCCGATGTCTACGCGCTTGCCCGCGAGGCTTTCAAAGGGGGGCAGCGCGGATTCCAGGTCCAGGCGCTGCCGTTCCGCATGACGGCGGAGAATCTGGCTCGCCGCCGCGACAATGCGAATCTGGCCTTCTGGAAGAATCTCAAGGAAGGCACCGATCATTTCGAGGTCTCCGGCCTCGAGCCCAAGGTCGATGTCTGCGGCAAGAAATACGTGTTCGACGCGACGGCGGAAGGCGGCTCATTCGATCCGAATGCGGCTTGCCCGACCTATCAGGTCGATCCCGCGATCGCCCAGGCCGCCGCCAAGAAGGCGGAGGCCGACGACAAGAAGTTCGCCGAGCTCGTGAACGAGGGCGTGCAGGTCGCCGAGGCCTATATCCCGCAGAACGGTCGCGTCCGCCGCACGCTGGAGGAGCCCGTTCTGTCGCCGGCCATGATCGCTGCCGCGAAGCAGACCGCGCCAATGACGCCGATTCCGAACAATGGCGGCCCGGCCTCGACATCGCAGCCGACGACCGCTCTGGCAATGGCCGAGGGTGCTGTGCCGACTCCGGTCCCGTCGCCTTACGCCTCAGCCCAGCCGAAACCTCAGCAGCAACAGCAGTCCTCGGGTGGGATGTTTGCCTGGCTCGGCACGTCGAAATCCGACAAGCCCGCTGAGCTCGACACTCCCCAGACTCCAGCCGCGCGCGCAGGTGCGACGCCAAGCGAGACGACGGGTGCGGTTACTTTGGCTTCCGCAACGAGCCGTCCGGCCGCGGCTCCGGCATCTGTCCGCGCCGCGCCCATCACTGCCTCGCTTGCTCCAACGACGTCTGAAAAGCCGTTCTACAAGCGTTGGCTGAGCTTCGGTGGTGGTGCCGAGGAGAAGGCACAGACGCCGGCTCCGGCTGCCGCTGCTGCCGTACCTACTCCGGCTCCGAAGCCGACAACGGCTCCTGCGGTTCACCCGGCGCCGAAACCCGTTGCCGCTGCCCCGGCCGCGCCTGAATCCAAGCCGGCTCCACAGACCGCTTCGGCGGCGCCATCGCACCCCAATGGCCTGCCGCCGGTTAGTGTCGATCCATACGGGTTCAGCACGCCGATCCTGAACTCGGGCGGCTTCTCCCGCTAACGCGTTCAATTCCCAACATGAAAAAGGCCGCGCGAGCGGCCTTTTTCATTGATCTGAACGCCTGCCGACCGGTCAGAACCGACCGTGGCAGTGTTTGAACTTCTTCCCGGAGCCGCAGGGGCACATCGCATTGCGCGGAACCTTGCCCCAGGTCGACGGGTCGTTCGGATCCACGCCTTCCGGAAGAACCAGCACGTCCTGATCGGCCTCCGCCAGAGCGAGCTCGTCCTGGCCGGTGAACGGGCTCAGATGATGGGCCTGCATCGGCGGCAGTTCGTCTTCCATCATGAGCGGCGGTGACTGGACGAGTTCGACGCGCGACAGCTGACCGGTGACGACCTCGCGAAGACGGCCGAGCATCGCCTGGAAGAGCTCGAAGGCTTCCGTCTTGTATTCGTTCAGCGGATCGCGCTGACCGTAGCCACGCAGACCGATGACCTGACGGAGATGGTCGAGCGTCGAGATGTGCTCGCGCCACAGACCATCGAGTGTCTGCAGAACGACCGCCTTCTCGATCTGGCGCATGACGTCCGGCCCGAAGCGGGCGGCCTTGGAGGCCATCGCCTCGTCGGCGGCGTTCTTGATGCGCTCGCGGATCTCTTCGTCGGCGATGCCCTCTTCCTGCGCCCAGTCGGAGACCGGGAGGTCCAGAGCGAGGACACGCTCGACGTCTTCCTTCAGGCCCTCAATGTCCCATTGTTCGGCATAAGCGTTCTCGGGCACGCGAGCGCTGACGAGGTCGTCGACGATACCATGGCGCATATCGGCGACGGTCTCGGCGAGGTCGTCTTCCTGCAGCAGCTCCTGACGCTGCTCGAACACGACCTTTCGCTGATCGTTCAGCACGTTGTCATATTTCAGCAAGTTCTTGCGCATGTCGAAATTGCGCGCCTCGACCTTTTTCTGCGCCCGCTCCACCGCCTTGTTGATCCAGGGATGGATGATCGCCTCGTCTTCCTTGAGGCCAAGCTTCTGCAGCATGCCGTCCATGCGATCGGACCCGAAGATTCGCATCAGGTCGTCCTGCAGGGACAGGTAGAATTTCGAATGGCCGGGGTCACCCTGGCGGCCGGAACGACCGCGCAACTGGTTGTCGATACGGCGGCTCTCATGCCGCTCGGTGCCGACGACAAAGAGGCCGCCGGCTTTCAGCGCCACCTCTTTCTTGGCGGCGATATCGGCCCGGATCTCGGCGACCTGGGCGTCGAATTCCGGCGTGCCTTCCTGCAGCTCCTCGCATTCACGCTGGATGCGCATGTCGGCGTTGCCGCCGAGCTGAATGTCGGTGCCGCGACCGGCCATGTTGGTCGCGATCGTCACCGCACCGGGGACGCCGGCCTGAGCGACGATGAAGGCTTCCTGCTCATGATAGCGGGCGTTCAGCACCTGGTGCTCGACGCCGGCCGCCTTGAGGGCTTCGGACAAAGTCTCGGATTTCTCGATCGATGTCGTGCCGACAAGGATCGGCTGTCCGCGCTCGCGGCAGTCGGTGACGAGGCGGATGATCGCCCGGTTCTTTTCTTCCTGGGTACGATAGACCTCGTCGTCGTCGTCGATGCGCTGGACCGGTAGATTGGTCGGCATCTCGATGACTTCGAGATTGTAGATGTCCATGAACTCGTCCGCCTCGGTAAGGGCGGTACCGGTCATGCCGGCGAGCTTCTCGTAGAGGCGGAAATAGTTCTGGAAGGTGATCGAGGCGAGCGTCTGGTTCTCGGGCTGGATCGCGACGCGCTCCTTGGCCTCGAGCGCCTGATGTAAGCCTTCGGAATAGCGGCGGCCCGGCATCATGCGGCCGGTGAACTCGTCGATGATGACGACCTCGCCGTTCTTGACGATGTAGTCCTTGTCGCGCTGGAACAGGCGATGCGCGCGGAGCGCCTGATTGATGTGGTGGACGACGGTGACATTCTCGACGTCGTAGAGGCTCTCACCCTTCAGGAGACCGGCCGCACCCAGCAGGCCCTCCATGAATTCGTTGCCGTCTTCGGTCAGCGCAACGGTACGCTGCTTCTCGTCGACCTCGTAATGCTCCGGCGCGAGCTTCGGAATGAAGCCGTCGAGCGTGATGTAGAGCTCGGAGCGGTCTTCCAGCGGGCCGGAGATGATCAGCGGCGTGCGGGCTTCGTCGACCAGGATCGAGTCCACTTCGTCGACGATCGCGAAGAAATGGCCGCGCTGCACCATGTGCGCGGCGTCGTACTTCATGTTGTCGCGCAGATAGTCGAAGCCGAGTTCGTTGTTCGTCGCGTAGGTGACGTCGCAGGCGTAGGCCTCGCGGCGCTCGTCGTCGTCCATGCCGTGGACGATCATGCCGGTCGTGAGGCCAAGGAAACGGTAGATTCGACCCATCCAGCCGGCGTCGCGTGTCGCCAGATAGTCGTTGACGGTCACGACGTGGACGCCGCGGCCGGTCAGGGCATTAAGGTAGACGGGCGCCGTTGCGACCAAAGTCTTACCTTCGCCGGTCTTCATTTCGGCGATGCCGCGTTCGTGAAGAACGATGCCGCCCATCAACTGGACATCGAAATGGCGCTGGCCGAGGACGCGCTTGGCCGCTTCGCGAACGGTCGCGAAGGCGGGTGCAAGAAGGTCGTCGAGGGTCGCGCCTTCCGCCAGTTGCTGGCGGAAGATGTCGGTGCGGGCGCGCAACTGCTCGTCAGTGAGAGCGGAGACTTCAGGCTCCAGCGCATTGATTTCAGCCACGCGGGAGCGGTGGCCTTTCAACCTGCGGTCATTCGAAGAACCGAAAAGGCGAGCTAGCGCGCCGAGCATCAAAGCCTCATGAATTGTCGCGTCTTTTCAAGAAACGCCTGCGGACGGCCCGCGGCTGCACCGAACGCTTCCTCACAAAGTAGCGCGCGAGCGGAGATGCGGTGATCCCCTGTAACTAGATTCCGTCAGGAGTACAGACGGTCGCGGGCAGAATTATGAACGCCTCCGAGGGTTGTCAATGCGCCCCTTTTCGGAGCAATCTCCGCCGCCTGCGGCCTAGGAGCCGCCTGACGAGGTATCCGTCTCTATGATGTTTCAGATTTCAGGCCGTTCGGGCCATGCCGCGCGTGCGATGGCGGCAGCCGGCTTTCTGGCCCTGTGCGCCGCGGTTCCTGCTCTTGCGCAGACCCCCGCGCCTGCTCCCGCGACCCAGACCGCGCCGATCGATCCGAACACGGTTGTCGCGACCATCGACGGCCAGCCGCTGACCGAGCGCGAAGTGCAGGCCGCGGTCGCCGAGATCGGTCCCTCCCTCGGCGGCGCGCTCGATCCGGAGAAGCGTGACCAGATCATCGGCTTCCTGATCGACATCAAGCTCGCCGCCCGCGCGGCCGAGAAAGAGAAGCTGGCGGACACGCCGGAATTCCAGACCGAAATGGCATTTCTGCGCGACAAGGCGCTGATGCAGGCCTTGCTCGACAAGCGTGGCAAGGACGCCGTGACCGAGCAGACGGTCAAGCAGATCTACGACGACACCGTGAAGGACCTGAAGCCCGAGCAGGAGGTCCATGCCCGCCATATCCTGGTCGAGACCGAGGACGAAGCGAAGGCCGTTGAGGAGCGCCTGAAGAAAGGCGAGGACTTCGCGGTGATCGCCAAGGAAGTCTCGAAGGATCCGGGTTCCGGCGCCCAGGGCGGCGATCTTGGCTTCTTCACCAAGGACCAGATGGTTCCGGAGTTCGCTGACCAGGCTTTCAAGCTGGAGCCCGGCAAGATTTCCGATCCGGTGAAGTCCCAGTTCGGCTGGCACGTCATCAAGGTCGAGGAGAAGCGCGAGAAGCCGATCCCGACGCTCGACCAGGTTCGCGATCAGATCGAGCAATACGCCAACCGGCGCGCTCAGCAGGAGGCCATCCAGAAGCTCCGCTCGGACGCCAAGATCGAGCGCAAGGACGCACCGGCGCAACCCGACGCACCCAAGCCCGCGCAGTAATCCCGGCGATGGGGGGCAAGATCTCGCCGCTGGCGCCGGAACGATTTCCGGCGCTGCCGCCGGTTGCCGGCGTGTCGATCGCGACCGCCGAGGCCGGCATCAAATACAAGAACCGCACTGATGTGCTGCTCATGACGTTCGCGCCCGGCACGACCGTCGCGGGCGTCTTCACCACATCGAAATGCCCTTCGGCCGCGGTCGACTGGTGCAGAACAGCTCTACCCTCGGGCAAGGCCCGGGCACTGGTCGTCAATTCGGGCAATGCCAACGCCTTCACAGGCAAGAAGGGCCGCGAGGCGACCAAGCTCACTGCGGAGCTCGCGGCCAAGGCCCTTGGTTGCGCGGAGGACGAGATATTTCTCGCCTCGACTGGCGTAATCGGCGAGCCGCTCGACGCAACCAAATTCGCTGGTGTGATGGACACGCTCGCGGGATCAGGCGTCGTGGATGCCTGGGAAGCCGCCGGCCGCGCGATCATGACGACCGACACCTTCCCGAAGGGGGCGACCGCCAAGGTTGATCTCGACGGCGTGCAGGTGACGATCTGCGGCATCGCCAAAGGCGCGGGCATGATCGCGCCCGACATGGCGACGATGCTGTCCTTCGTCGCGACGGACGCGCCGATTTCCGCGCCAGTGCTTCAGAAGCTCCTGAGCCGTGGAACGACCACGAGCTTCAACTGCACGACGGTCGATGGCGATACCTCCACTTCGGACACTTTGATGGCATTCGCAACCGGTTCAGCCGGCGGGCGCCCGATCGAGAGCGACAACGACCCGCGAGTGGCCGTGTTCGCCAAGGCGCTTGATGGCGTCCTCGAGGATCTCGCCCAGCAGGTCGCGAAGGATGGCGAAGGCGCAACCAAGTTCGTGACCGTCCAGGTCCAGGGTGCGGAAAACGACGCAGCCGCGCGCAAGATCGGGTTGTCGATTGCGAACTCGCCGCTGGTGAAGACAGCGATTGCGGGCGAGGACGCCAATTGGGGCCGCATCGTCATGGCTGTCGGCAAGGCTGGCGAGGCGGCGGATCGCGACAGGCTGGCGATCTGGTTCGGCGATATACGCGTTGCCGTCGATGGCGAGCGCGATCCCGGCTACGATGAGGCGATGACCTCCGCCTACATGAAGAACCAGAACATCGATATCCGAGTCGATCTCGGGCTGGGCTCTGGCAAGGGCCGCGTCTGGACCTGCGATCTGACTGCCGAATACATCGCCATCAACGCCGATTATCGCTCGTAGAATTTGCGCGTCCGCGAGTCTCGTATCTCGCGGGCGGCTCGTTAACGAATTGAGCCCATCATGACCGCAGCAACGGTATCAACCCGGCTTGTCCTGGTCGCGGCCTGCGCGCTCGTCGACCTCGACGGCAGGATTCTCCTGGCCCAGCGTCCCGAGGGCAAGCCGATGGCCGGTCTTTGGGAGTTTCCCGGAGGCAAGGTCGAAGCCGGCGAGACGCCGGAAACGACATTGATCCGGGAGCTCGCGGAAGAACTGGGAATAGTGGTCAAGGAAGACTGCCTGGCGCCGCTGACATTCGCCAGCCACGCCTATGAGAACTTCCACCTCCTGATGCCGCTCTACATCTGCCGGCGTTGGGAAGGCATGGTGCAGCCGCTGGAAAGCCAGAAGCTCACCTGGACGGAACCGAAGAAGTTGAGAAGCTTCCCGATGCCGCCCGCGGACGAACCACTGATCCCGGCTCTGATCGATCTTCTGTGAACGGTTCGAGTGGGGCGGAATGGTACATCAGTTCGGAAACCTCGTTCGCAGCTTCGGCCGTGACGAAAGTGGCGCGACCGCAATCGAGTATTCCCTGATCGCCGTCATTGTCTCGGTCGGGATCGTGGCTTCGCTTCCAGGGCTCCGGGACAGTATCGACGGACTCTTCCAGCAGGTACTGGCGGCTGTCCAGAACCCGGGCTAGCTGGGCTTCACGCCACTCGGGATCTCGACCGTCCCCAAGGCGTCGGCCAGTCGGTGACGGGCGGAGCCGGGCCGAAGCGGCTTTTGCTGGCTCTCATGCGGCACCCAGCCCGACATCCAGACGATCTCGACTGTCACGCGCAGGCGTCCGTCCGGGTCGGAGAACCTTTCCTGATAGATTTCCGCCAGCCGGGCCAGGGTTTCGCGGCGCAGGGGCGTCTTGCTGCGGGCGAGGAGCGGGTTGGTCGCTCCGAGCGCCCTGAGATCACGGAAGAGGCCGAAGATGTCGCCATACCGAACCGTGATCTTTTCCGAATCGACGACCGGCAACGCAAAACCCGCGCGCTGAAGCAGCGAGCCGAGATCGCGCACGCCGGCGAACGGGATGACGCGCGGGCTCACTCCTCCCGCAGTGTCGGCTTCGGCTTCCGAAAACGCTTCACGGAGCTCGATGAGCGTGTCGCCGCCGGGAACGGCGGCCGTGAACAGGCCGTCCGGTTTCAGTGCCCGGCGAATCTGCAGGAGAAGGCCGGGCAGGTCCTCCACCCAGTGCAAGGCGAGCGCCGATGCAACGAGGTCGAGCGAGCCTTCGGCGAAAGGCAGCACATAGTCGCGATTCAGAAGATCCCTATCGGCGCGACGGATATTGTTGACCCTCGGCAAGGCCGACAGCGGTCCGGACAGGCCGGGCTCCGGCGTGCCCAGATCGAGCGCGTTGTCGAAGTCCCGGAGGACGCCTGCGAGTCGCTCCGCCATCTCCTCCGACACGCGCGGAAGAAGAACATCGTCCGACTGCCCGTCGAGGCGTGCTCGGTTCTGGCGGGCGCGGATGAGGTCGTAGTCGAAGAGTTCTGGGGCGGACATGGCGGTCATATGGAGGTGCCGGAGACGCCGGTCAAACCTTCCATCCAGCAAAGGTTCCGCTAAGCTTCCTGAAAGATGGATAGTGAGACAGGCATAGCGCACTCAATCGGCGCCAGCGCGCATCGGATCGCCCGGCTGTTGGGGCGGGCGATGCTCGATTTCGCTATGCCGCCGCTTTGCCTTGCCTGTTCGAAGCCCGTTGGCTCGCCTGGCTCGCTCTGCGTTCAATGCTGGCAGGGCCTCGATTTCATCTCGCCGCCCTATTGCCAGCGGCTCGGTACGCCGTTCGAAGCCGATCTCGGAGAGGGGCTGATCTCGCTGAAGGCGATTGCCGAACCGCCCGTCTTCGGCAGGGCGCGGGCCGTCGCCCGATTCGACGGAACGGCGCGGGAACTGGTCCATCGGCTGAAATACTCCGATCGTCTTGATCTCGCCGGAGCAATGGGGAGCTGGATGGTGCGCGCCGGTGCCGAAGTCCTGATCGAAGGCAGCGTGCTGGTGCCGATCCCACTTTACAGGACACGCCTCTGGCGGCGGCGATTCAACCAGTCCGGAGAACTCGCCAAGGTGATTGGCAGAGCGAAGGTGCTCGAAGTCGATCATCAGGCGTTGCGCAAGGTGAAGGCGACACCGAGCCAGACCGGCCTGAACGCCCGGCAGCGCAAGGAGAACCTCGCAGGAGCCTTCAAGGTCAGGGATGAGGCGCAGGGACGGATTGCCGGACGGCGCGTGGTTCTGGTCGACGATGTAATGACGACAGGCGCCACACTCAATGCGGCGGCCCGGGTGCTTCTCCGCGCAGGCGCTTCGGAGGTGGATGCAATGGTGTTTGCCCTTGTGGCGGAGCGGGTCTAAGCCTCCTATATCTCCGGGAGATTTGAGTTTCCCGTGAGCGACGAATGGCGAACGTTACAATCTACACAAAGCCGTGGTGCCCTTATTGCGATGCCGCGCGCGAGCTTCTGACCGGCAAGGGAATCGACTTCACCGAGATCGATATTTCGGGCAAGGCTGAAATTCGCGCCGAGATGATCCAGCGCGCGAATGGCCGGACCACGGTGCCGCAGGTTTTTGTCGGTGATCGCCACCTTGGCGGCTGCGATGACATTTATGCGCTTGATTCAGTGGGTAAGCTCGATCCGGTCCTGGCAGGATAAGATACGGAAATGACAGCGGAGACAGAGTTCACGGTCGGCCTGGTCCAGATGCGGACCGGGCAGAGCGTCGCCGCTAATATAGAGGCGGCGAGCGAACTGATCCGCGAGGCCGCGAAGGCTGGCGCGGACTATGTTCAGACGCCGGAGATGACGGCGCTTATGGTGCGTGACCGCGAACGGCTGATGGCGACGATCACTGACGAGGAGCATGATCAGGCGCTGAAGGCATTCCGCGATCTGGGCAAGGAACTTGGTATTTTCCTGCATATCGGCTCAATGGCGATCCGGATTCCGGGCCATCAGCGAGTGGCGAACCGCGGGTTTCTCATCTCCCCGGACGGCGAGATTCGGGGCCGCTACGACAAGATCCATATGTTCGACGTCGATCTCGCCAAGGGTGAGAGCTGGCGGGAATCGCAGACTTACCAGCCCGGCGAAATCGCTGTCGCCGCTGATCTGCCCTGGGGTCGGATTGGGCTAGCCATTTGTTATGACTTGCGTTTTTCGGCCCTGTTCCGCGCTCTCGCCGAGGCTGGAGCGGACTTCCTGACGGTGCCGGCGGCATTTACCCAGCAGACGGGCGAAGCGCACTGGCATGCGCTCCTGCGTGCCCGGGCAATCGAGACGGGGAGCTTCGTGTTCGCGGCCGCTCAGGGGGGAACCCATGAGGACGGGCGCGAGACCTACGGGCATAGCCTCGTGGTCGATCCATGGGGGCGAATCCTCGCCGAGGGCGGTACGGAGCCGGGCGTTATCGTGGCCAAAATTGACACGAAACTCGTCGCAAAAGCGCGTTCGGCAATCCCCGTGCTTCAGAATGGGCGGCGGTTTTCCGTTTCCTCTCCGGAGGTTACGCCACTCCGCGAGGTCTCGGCGTGATCCGATATACGCTCCAGTGCGAACGCTCGCACGGTTTCGACGGCTGGTTCCGCTCGTCCGGAGACTTCGATCTGCAGGCCGAGGCAGGACTGTTGTCGTGCCCGCTTTGTGGGTCCGTCGCGATCGAGAAGGGGCTGATGGCGCCCGCCGTTCGGACTGCCGAGAAGGTCGCTGAATCGACACCGGTCACCGCGGAGCGCGCGGAATTGCCGAACAGCGGCGACGTTGCCCTGCTCGGTGACAAGGAGCAGCGGCTCCGCGCGATGATCCGAGCGCTGCGCGACGAGGTGACGAAGAACGCCGAGAATGTCGGCCCGCGCTTCGCCGAGGTCGCCCGCCGGATGCACGAGGGCGAGATCGAGAAGGGCTCGGTTTACGGCAAGGCCTCTCCGGAGGAGATCAAGTCTCTGGCCGAGGACGGTATCGATTTTCATCCGTTGCCGGTGCTTCCCGACGAGGGGAACTAGTTCTCCTCTCCGCAAAGCGGAGCCGGCGCGACCTTTGATAGTCGTCATCCTCCGGCCTGACCGGAGGATCCATACCGCAGTGTCTGATGGGTCCTCCGGTCAAGCCGGAGGATGACGGAGGGCGTGGCCTTTTCCCTCACCCGCTCGAAGCCTCCTGGCTTCGAGTCGTCCTCTCCCGTGAACGGGAGAGGGGGCACGTCACTTCACAGCCGTCAGCCAGTAATTGACGTCGGTGTCCGGGCCGAGACGCCATTCGCCGCGCAGAGGATCGTAGATCATCCCCGAGACATCGCTGACATTGAGCCCGGCCGAGCGGACGAAGCGGCGGAGTTCGCCGGGCGTCACGAATTTCTGCCAGTCATGGGTCTTCGGCGGCACCCAGCGCAGAATGTATTCCGCGCCGACGATCGCGAGCGCGTAGCTTTTCAGCGTCCGATTCAGCGTCGAGAACAGGACGAGGCCGCCCGGCTTGGCCAGCGCCGATAATGTGCGGACGAAGCCCGCCGGGTCGGCGACGTGCTCGATGACCTCGGAAGCGATGACGACGTCGAACGTTTCATCGGCGGCAAGCACCTTCTCGGCGGTCGTCGGGCGGTAGTCGATCTTGAGCCCGCTCTCCTTGGCATGGGTCCTCGCGATCTCGATGCTTTCCTCGGCCGGCTCGATGCCAGTGACCTTGGCGCCGAGGCGGGTGAGGGGCTCGGACAGAATGCCGCCGCCGCAGCCGACATCGAGGATTCTGAGGCCCTTCAGGCTGCGGATATTTTTCGGGTCGCGGCCGAAATGCTCGCAGAGGCGGTCGCGGACATAGGTCAAGCGAGCGGGATTCAGCCTGTGCAGAGGGGCATACGGTCCGCGCGGATTCCACCATTCCTCGGCGGTGGCGGCGAAGCGCGCCACTTCCTCGCTGTCCACCGACCCTACGGTTCCGCTATTCATCTCGCCGTCACATCCCATGCGCGGGGAATTGCCCTCGCTCTGCCCGGCATGTATACGCGCGTTTTCCAGAGCGGGGCCAGCGGCGCCGCATCCATCCGAACCCTTGCCGGACCCCGATGGCCCGCATCGTCATGAAGTTCGGCGGCACATCTGTCGCCAATATCGAGCGCATCCAGAACGTTGCGCGCCATGTGAAGCGTGAGGTCGACGCGGGCCATGAGGTCGCCGTCGTCGTCTCCGCGATGTCGGGCGTGACCAACCAGCTCGTCGCCTGGTGCCGGGAAGCGATGCCAAGCTACGACCATCGCGAATACGACGCGGTCGTGGCTTCGGGCGAGCAGGTCACCTCGGGTCTCCTCGCCATTGCGCTCCACAATCTCGGTATCGATGCCCGCTCCTATCAGGGCTGGCAGATCGCGTTGAAAACCGATTCGACGCACGGCTCGGCGCGCATCGCCGAGGTCGAGGGCGAGCAAATCGTCGCCGGCATGAAAAAGGGCCAAGTTGCTGTCATCGCCGGCTTCCAGGGCGTTTCGCCGGACGGCCGTATCTCGACGCTCGGCCGTGGCGGCTCGGACACCAGCGCTGTCGCGGTGGCGGCCGGCGTCCACGCGGATCGCTGCGACATCTATACCGATGTGGACGGCGTCTACACGACCGATCCGCGCATCGTGCCCAAAGCCAGGCGCCTCGACCGCGTGGCGTTCGAGGAGATGCTCGAGATGGCGTCACTCGGCGCCAAAGTCCTTCAGGTGCGCTCGGTCGAGCTCGCCATGGTTCATAATGTCCGGGTGTTCGTGCGTTCGTCCTTCGACGCGCCCGACGCACCCCAGGTCGGCGTCGGCAATCTTCCGCCAGGCACCCTTATTTGCGACGAGGACGAGATCGTGGAACAGCAGGTCGTCACCGGCATCGCCTATTCGAAGGATGAGGCGCAGGTCACCCTGCGCGGGGTGCAGGACAAGCCGGGCGTCGCCGCCAGCCTGTTTGGCCCGCTCGCTGAGGCCAACATCAACGTCGACATGATCGTCCAGAACATCTCCGACGATGGCACGACGGACCTGACCTTTACGGTGCCGGTCGCCGATTACGATCACGCGATGGCCCTCCTGAAGTCTCTCGAGAAGAAGATCGGCTACACCAAGCTCGACGGCGCCAAGGACGTGGTGAAGGTGTCGGTCGTCGGCATCGGCATGCGCAGCCATGCGGGCGTCGCGGCCAAGGCGTTTGCGGCTCTCGCCGAGCGCGGCATCAACATCCGCCTGATCGCGACGTCGGAGATCAAGATCTCCGTTCTGATAGACGACGCCTATACCGAGCTTGCCGTCCGGACTCTCCATTCAGTATACGGCTTGGATCAGGTCTGACGGCTGGCGGAACGCGGCAGGAAACCCCATTCTCCCGCCATGAGTGCTGAAGCGACACCCGCTTCGACCCGGAGAGAACCGACCATGCGAGGCGCGTACGGCGGCCCGCGCGTGCTCCTGCGTCGCCTCCGCGAGGTCATGGCGGAGCCCGTCACCGCCCAGGAAAAGCTGGACAGAATCGTCGTCCTCATCGCTGCCAACATGGTGGCGGAGGTGTGCTCGACCTATGTCCTGCGCGTCGATGGCGAGCTCGAACTCTACGCCACCGAAGGCCTGAACCCGGAAGCCGTCCACCAGACGACTATGGCGCGCGGCGAAGGCCTCGTCGGCCTCGTGGCGCGCCAGGCAGACGCGATCAACCTGTCCGACGCGCAGTCGCATCCGGCCTTCTCCTACAAACCGGAGACGGGCGAAGAGATCTATCATTCGTTCCTGGGCGTTCCGATCCTGCGCGCGGGCAATACGCTCGGCGTGCTCGTCGTACAGAACAAGGCGCATCGCACCTATTCGGACGAGGAGGTTGAAGCCCTCCAGACGACGGCCATGGTACTGGCCGAGATGATTGCGTCGGGCGAACTGTCCGCCATTGCCAGGCCAGGTGCCGAGCCGGCTGTTCGCCGCCCGTTGAACGCAACCGGTACGCCTCTTGCCGATGGAATAGGCCTTGGTCATGTGGTTCTGCACGAGCCCCGCACCATGGCGACCGAGAATCTCATCGCCGAGGATCCGGCCAAGGAGGCCGATCGGCTGGATGAGGCGGTAGAAAAGCTCCGCGTTTCGCTGGACCAGCTTCTGTCTGAAGATCATGTCGCGCCCGCCGGGGAGCATCGCGAGGTGCTCGAGGCTTTCCGCATGTTCGCGAACGATCGCGGCTGGGCGCGGCGCATGCGCGAGGCGGTGCTGCAGGGCCTGACCGCCGAGGCCGCAGTCGAGCGCGTCCAGTCGGATACGCGCGCCCGGATGCTGCGGGCGACCGATCCCTATATCCGAGAGCGGCTGCACGATCTCGATGATCTCGCAAACCGGCTTCTGCGCGTCCTGACCGGGCGCGAGTCGGGCCCCGCGGCTGGGACGATGCCCGAGAACGCGATCCTTGTGGCGCGGACGATGGCTCCCGCGGCGCTGCTCGATTACGACCGCTCGCGCCTGCGCGGCCTCGTCATCGAGGAAGCCGGGCCGACGAGCCACGTCACCATCGTCGCCCGCGCGCTTGGCATCGCGACCGTCAGCCAGATTCCGAATATCGCCAGCCTCGTCGAGGCGGGCGATCCGATGATCGTCGACGGCAGTACGGGTGACGTCCATGTCCGTCCGCCGCAGGACGTCGAGAAATCATATGCGGACAAGGTCCGGCTTCGGGCACGACGCCAGGCGCAGTATCTCGCCCTTCGCGACGAGCCGTCGGAGACCAGGGACGGCACTCCGGTCAAGCTGATGATGAATGGCGGCCTGCTCGTCGACCTGCCCTATGTGGCAGAGACTGGCGCGGCCGGCATCGGACTGTTCCGCACCGAGCTTCAGTTCATGGTGGCGCCGAGCCTGCCGCGTGCAGGCGAGCAGGAGGCGCTCTATTCGGCGGTGCTCGATGCGGCCGGCGACAAGCCGGTCGTGTTCCGGACCCTCGATGTCGGCGGCGACAAGGTGCTGCCGTATATGCGCACCATCGACGAAGAGAACCCGGCTCTCGGCTGGCGCGCGATCCGTTTCGGTCTCGACCGGCCGGGTCTCCTTCGCTCGCAGGTCCGCGCAATGGCGCGCGCCGCAGCCGGACGCGAGCTTCGGCTGATGTTCCCGATGATCTCGGCCGTGCACGAATACGACGACGCCAAGGACATCGTCGAAAAGGAGCTGACGCATCTGCGCAAATGGGGACACCAGCTTCCCGAGCGGATGCTGCTCGGCGCCATGGTGGAAGTGCCGTCGCTTCTCTTCGAGCTCGAGGAATTGCTGTCGAAGGTCGATTTCATTTCGATCGGCTCCAACGACTTGATCCAGTTCATGTACGCAGCTGATCGAGGCAATTCCCGCGTCGCCGATCGCTTCGACCCGCTCGGCACGTCGATGCTGCGGGTGTTCAAGACGGTCGCGGACGCCGCGATCAAGGCCGACAAGCCGGTGACGGTGTGCGGCGAGCTTGCATCGCGGCCGACGGGCGCCTTGGCTCTGGTCGGGCTCGGCTATCGGGCACTTTCGGTGTCATCCTCCTCCATCGGCGCGCTGAAGGCGATGCTGCGGCAGTCGACCCTCGCCGAAATCGAGGAGACGGTCGCCGCGATGATGGAAGGCTCAAAGCCGGCGCGCGCGCGGCTGGCCGAAATGGCCAAGGCCGCCGATCAGAATTGATGCTGCCACTCGACAAGCTAGATGCACTGGTCCGGCGCTTCGATTCGATCGAGGCGGAGATGGCGCACGGCAATCCCGACGGCGCGACCTTGATCGGCCTATCCCGCGAGCGATCCGAACTCGAACCGATCGTCGAGGCCGTTCTCGATTGGCGGAAGATGCGGAGCGAGGTGAACGATCTCCGCACGATGTCGGAGGATTCGGCGACCGATTCCGAGATGCGCGATCTGGCGCGTGCCGAATATGACGAACTGGTCGGCAAGCTCGAAGAGGCCGAGCAGAACCTCCGCCTGCTGCTGCTGCCGAAGGACGCGGCGGACGAACGCGGCATCATCCTCGAAGTGCGCGCGGGCACGGGTGGCGACGAGGCGGCTCTGTTCGCGGGCGATCTGTTCCGGATGTACGAGCGCTACGCGCAGGGGCAGGGCTGGACGGTCGAGGTACTGTCGGCGAGCGAAGGCACGGCCGGCGGCTTCAAGGAAATCATCGGCTCGGTTTCGGGCAGGGGCGTCTACGCCAAGCTGAAATTCGAATCGGGCGTGCACCGCGTCCAGCGCGTGCCCTCGACCGAGACGCAGGGGCGCATCCACACCTCCGCGGCGACCGTGGCGGTGCTGCCGGAGGCTGAAGAGGTCGATATCGATATCCGTGACGCGGATCTTCGGATCGACGTCTACCGGGCGCAGGGGGCCGGTGGCCAGCACGTCAACAAGACGGAATCGGCCGTCCGCATCACCCATATCCCGTCGGGCGTCGTAGTCGCGGTGCAGGACGAGCGCTCCCAGCACAAGAACAAGGCGCGCGCGATGTCGATGCTGCGCGCCCGGCTGTTCGACCAGCAGCGAGAGGCGCTCGATTCGGCCCGGGCGGCCGACCGCAAGGGCCAAGTAGGGTCGGGGGATCGCTCCGAACGAATCCGGACCTATAATTTCCCTCAAGGTCGGATCACCGATCACCGGATCGGGCTGACGCTCTACAATCTGCCCGAGATCATCGAAGGCACGGGACTCGGCCAGGTGGTCGATGCACTCGTGGCCGAACATCAGGCACGGCTGCTGGCCGCGGAGGAAGCGGGATGAGAACCCGGCGCGATGTCCTTGCCGATGCCGTCGAACGGCTCCGCATGGCGCGCAGGGACACGCCCGAACTGGACGCGCGCGTTCTCCTGAAGGAAGCGCTGAAGCTCAGCGATACCGACGTCATCACGAAACTCGACGACCCGGCCTCGCCGGAAGGTGTGGTGGCATTCAATTGCATGGTGGCGCGTCGCGTACGCGGCGAGCCCGTGGCGCGGATTATCGGACATCGCGAGTTCTGGGGAATGCGATTCGATCTCGGGCCGGAGACCCTCGTGCCGAGGCCCGACACCGAGATTCTGGTCGAATCCGCGCTCGCGGCATTCCGTCGCGCCCCACCCAAGAGGGTTCTCGATCTCGGCACGGGTACCGGCTGCATCCTGATCTCGGTGCTGAGCGAATTCCCGGAAGCGGCGGGTGTCGGAGTCGACAAGTCCGAGCGCGCGACGGCAGTCGCGCGAAAGAACGCGGAGCGGCTCGGCATGAATGGTCGGGCGCGGTTCGTGGTCGGCGACTGGGCCTCTTCGCTCGACGGGCGTTTCGATCTGATCGTGTCCAATCCCCCTTACATCGCCAGAGGGAAAATCGCCGATCTCGACGTTGAGGTGTCGGTACATGATCCGCACCTGGCGCTGGATGGCGGCAGCGACGGACTCCATGCCTACCGCCGTGTCGCCGAGGAATCGGCGAGGCTTCTCCCGGAGGGCGGCGTCGTCATCGTCGAACTCGGCGAGGGGCAGGAGAAGGACGTCGCGTCGATCATGCGCGAGGCGGGGCTGAAACCGGAAAAGGCGGCGCCCGATTTGGCCGGGATACCGCGGGCCCTTGCGGCGCTCCGATAAATACCTACTTGGAAATCAGGGAATGAGGGTTTAGGTTCAATCCCAATAGAGAACCGATGACGTGCCAGAGCGAACGATCCGCCGGCTGCGTGACTACCCGGGAAGCCGGGCACGGTTCTAGACACATGTCGCACATCGTTGATCGTCAGAGCCTATGTGGCTTCGAAGCGGGATGAGCGGCAGAGGTTCGCAAAGGGGCCTGCGAATCTAACATGAATTCCGGCGACTTTTAGTGGGTCGTCACGTGCCGCCCGAGGGCGGCCGTCGGCTGCCACTCAAGGCCACCGGATTGTTGGGGCACGCTTACAGCAAAGATTTGAGACGCCATGAGGCCAGGTCAGCAGCATCAGCAGAAGCGTATGCGCGGTCGTAACAACAACAACAACCGCAAGGGTCCGAATCCGCTCTCCAGGAGCTACGAGTCCAACGGACCGGACGTGAAGATCCGCGGCACCGCCGCACATATCGCCGACAAATACGTACAGCTCGCCCGTGACGCGCAGTCGTCCGGGGATCCCGTCGCCGCGGAGAACTATCTCCAGCACGCCGAGCACTATTATCGCATCCTCGCCGCGGCCCAGCCGCAGTTCCAGACGCATCCCGGCTTCGTCCGTGCCGACGACGAGTCGCGCGATGAGGATTACGAGGGCGAAGAGGGTGGCGACGGCGGCGAGGGCGGCCAGAACGGGTATCAGCCGATGCCGGTCAACGCGCCGCAGCCCTACGCCAACGGGCAGAACCAGCCACGCGAAGGCCGTGAGAACGGCAACCGCGAGGGCCGCGAGAACAACAATTATCGCGAACAGCGTGAGCCGCGCGGCGACGACAATCGCGAAGGTGGCCAGAACCGCGAGGCCGGTCAGAACCGCGAGGGTGGCCAGCCGCGCGGGGAGTTCCGCGAAGGCGGACGCCGTCGCGAGCGTCCGCGCCGCGACTTCGACCAGCGCCAGCCGGCCAACGGCGAGGAGACCGGCGCTGCTCTGCCGGCCTTCATCACCGGCGGCCAGCCGGTGGCCCCCGTAGCGGCGCAGGCCGACCAGACCGATCAGGTCGAGGAAAGCGGTGCGCCGGCCGACGAGCAGAGCGGTGAGGGCTACGGCCGTCGCCGTCGCCGTTACGGCCGCTATGGCCGCGGCGGCGCCGAGCAGGGCGAAGCGCCGGCGGCGGAACCCGAGGTCGCTCCCGGCGAGTGATCGCCGGATAACCAATCAGTTAGAAGGCGCGGCAGATGATGCCGCGCCTTTTTCACGTCCAAGAGCGGCCGGTGCTTCGCAGGCTCATCAAACTCGCAGTCATCCTTGCGATCTTCGCGGCACCGGTCGCGACGCTCGTCGTCACCTACCGGGCCTTCGCGCATTTCGCGCGGATCGAGGCTCGCGAACGGCGGATGTGGGGTGGGTCCAACGCGATCAAGCATGCTTTCGCGGCGTCGGAGACCTATACGCGCCTGAACCTCATCTTCTCCGACGAGACGAGCCGCCGACTCGCGCTCGACCTTGGCGAATGGAACGAGCGGGGCGAGGCCTATATCGCGCATGAGCCGGACATCCAGTCCGAGTCCTATAAGGACATGCGTAACAACATCTACGGAGTCGCCGGGGCGTTCTGGCTGAAGGACGGCTACGGCATCACCGATTCCCAGACCCGGCTGAGGCTGGCGGGATATCTGGCGGCGCGGAGGGAATTGTATTTCTACGCCGGGGACCGACGCGTCCCTCAACTGCCGGAAACCGTGGATGCCGAGGCGGCGATCGCGGCCATCGAGAAGGACGAGGCCGCGCTGCAGGCGAGTTCCTTCGCCTATCTCGATCAGCACCGCGACCAGATCGAGAAGGATCTCGGCCTGGTCAGTCGAGAAGCCGGACCACATCTCCAGCCTTCATCGTTCCCGCGGTGACCACCTCGGCATAAATGCCGCAATCCATGTCGCCGCGATTGGCGCGGATCGTTCCCATGATGTCGAGATCGCGGACGCCGCGCGCCGGATCGACATGGGTAGCCAAGCAGCGCTGGATCGTCTTCCGGACCGTGAAGGTCGCCTGATCACCGACCTGGAACGTACGACCGACCCAGGTCGCTTCCTCCCACGCCCGAAGCCCCGACAGATGGACGTTGCCGCGAAAGCGGATGGGGTCGACCTCGGTTCCGAGGATACGGCCGAGATCGGCGGCGCTTTCGAGATTGATGAAGGAGATCACCCGGTTCGGGACGTCCGAGAAGCTGTGCCCGGGCGTCGACAGTACCTTCAGCGGACCACGCTGCTCCTCGGCCATGTAGTCGGCGAGATAGGTCTCGATCGCGACGCGGCCCGCTTCCTCGTCGAGATCGGCCGTGATCGTGCCGTTTCCGCCCGAGATCGTCACCGTGCCGGCCGTTTCGTCGAAGCTGGCGTGAAGCCGGGCGAGCTTCGGGTTCTTCATCCAGCAGAGGAACTTGATCTTCGGAAACCACGACGGTGCATCGGGCTCGAATCCGGAGGGACCATTCTCGACCGCGTATTTGCGATCTGCGGGCAGAGTTTCACCCGGCAAAACGTCGACGCTTTGCAATGGGTCTGGTGATAGCCCCTTCACCGGATAGCGGTAGATTTCCTCGACGTGCATGCTGGCCTTCCTGTTTCGGGGACACAAAATCATCCGAAGTGGTGGCGGGCAACCCTTGTGTGGCTGAACGGCAACACTACCTTCGGCAACAACGGCGGCCTTTCGAGGCGCCGAAGATCGCGGGGCCGCAAGGTTCGTGATCGGGATCCATGCGACGCTGCCGGGCTTCGGGAAAGACGGTGGCGGGAGGGAGAACTAAATGAACGTTGAAAAATACACCGAGCGGGTGCGCGGCTTCCTGCAATCCGCCCAGGGACTCGCTCTCCGCGAGAACCACCAGCAATTCCTCCCCGAGCACATTCTCAAGGTTCTTCTCGACGACTCCGAAGGACTGGCCGCCGGTCTGATCGACCGCGCCGGAGGCCGTTCGCGTGAGGCGTTGGCGGAGACAGAAGCGGCGCTCAAGAAAGTGCCGAAGGTCGAGGGTGGTTCGGGTCAGATTTATCTGTCGCCGTCGACCGCGCGCGTCTTCCAGTCGGCGGAATCCGCCGCCGAGAAGGCCGGCGACCAGTTCGTCACCGTCGAGCGGCTCCTGCTCGCTCTCGCTGTCGAGAAGGGCTCGGAAGCCGGCAAGGCATTGGCCAAGGCCGGCGTGACGCCGCAGAACCTCAATGCCGCGATCGAGGAGCTGCGCAAGGGACGCACCGCCGATTCGGCGACGGCCGAGAACGCGTATGACGCGCTCAAGCGCTATTCCCGCGATCTGACCCAAGCCGCCCGCGATGGCAAGATCGACCCCGTCATCGGCCGCGACGAGGAGATTCGCCGCACGATCCAGGTCCTGGCGCGGCGCACCAAGAACAATCCCGTCCTGATCGGAGAGCCCGGCGTCGGCAAGACCGCGATCGTCGAGGGCCTCGCCCAGCGCATCGTCAACGGCGACGTGCCGGAGAGTCTGAAGGACAAGCAGCTGCTGGCGCTCGACATGGGCTCGCTGATCGCTGGCGCGAAATATCGCGGCGAGTTCGAGGAGCGCCTGAAGAGCGTCCTGGGCGAGGTCGAGTCGGCCGCCGGCAGCATCATCCTGTTCATCGACGAGATGCACACGCTCGTCGGCGCCGGGAAGACCGACGGCGCGATGGATGCGTCGAACCTGCTGAAGCCCGCGCTCGCGCGCGGCGAGCTTCATTGCGTCGGCGCGACCACGCTCGATGAATATCGCAAATACGTCGAGAAGGACGCGGCGCTTGCCCGTCGTTTCCAGGCTGTCTTCGTCGATGAGCCGACGGTCGAGGATACGATCTCGATTCTGCGCGGCCTGAAGGAAAAGTACGAGCAGCATCACCGCGTCCGCATCCAGGACTCCGCGCTGGTCGCGGCCGCCACGCTGTCGAACCGCTACATCACCGACCGCTTCCTGCCCGACAAGGCGATCGACCTCGTCGACGAGGCATCGTCGCGTCTGCGCATGCAGGTCGATTCGAAACCTGAAGAGCTCGATTCGGTCGATCGCGAGATCCTTCGCCTCAGGATCGAGGCGGAGGCACTGAAGAAAGAACCCGATACGGCGTCCAAGGACCGGCTGCAGCGCCTGCAGAAGGAACTCGCGACACTGGAAGAGAAGTCGGCGGCGATCACCGCGCGCTGGCAGTCGGAGAAGGCGAAACTCGGTCTCGCCGCGGAGCTGAAGAAGAAGCTCGACGAGGCACGGACCGAACTCGCGAATGCCCAGCGCAAAGGCGAGTACCAGCGTGCGGGCGAACTGACCTACGCCGTAATCCCGGAACTGGAAAAGCAGCTCTCCGAGACCGAAGAAGCCGAGCAGCAGTCGCAGATGGAAGACGCGGTGACGCCGGACATGATCGCGAGCGTGGTCTCGCGCTGGACCGGCGTGCCCGTCGACAAGATGCTTGAAGGCGAGCGCCAGAAGCTTCTGAAGATGGAAGAGGCGATCGGCAAGCGCGTCATCGGCCAGGAAGAGGCGGTGAAGGCCGTTTCGACCGCGGTCCGCCGTGCCCGCGCCGGGCTACAGGATCCGAACCGGCCGATCGGCTCGTTCCTGTTCCTCGGCCCGACCGGTGTCGGCAAGACCGAGCTCACTAAGGCGCTGGCCGACTATTTGTTCGACGACGAGACCGCCATGGTTCGCCTCGACATGTCGGAATACATGGAGAAGCACTCCGTGAGCCGGCTCATCGGCGCGCCTCCGGGCTATGTCGGCTATGATGAGGGCGGCGCGCTGACCGAGGCCGTACGGCGGCGACCCTATCAGGTTGTGCTGTTCGACGAGGTCGAGAAGGCTCATCCGGACGTCTTCAACGTCCTCCTGCAGGTGCTCGACGACGGACGTCTGACGGACGGGCAGGGACGCACGGTCGACTTCCGCAACACGCTGATCGTGATGACGTCGAATCTCGGCTCCGAATTCCTGGCCGATCCGCGTCAGCCCATGGGCTTTGCGGTGCCGGGACATGAGGGCGACAAGGTAGTCTCCGACAAGGAAGCCTATGAGATGGTGATGGGTGCCGTCCGGGCTCACTTCCGGCCGGAGTTCATCAACCGCATCGACGAGATCGTCGTCTTCCACCGCCTGAAGCGGGAGCAGATGGGCGCGATCGTCGATATCCAGATCGGGCGCCTGCAGAAGCTGCTCGACGATCGGAAGATCACGCTTGAGCTCGACCCGTCCGCACGGGCGTGGCTGGCCGAGAAGGGCTACGAGCCGGCATACGGCGCGCGGCCGCTGAAGCGGGTGATCCAGAAGAATGTCCAGGACGGACTGGCGGAGGCGATTCTCGCCGGCGAGATCCACGACGGATCGACGGTACGCGTCACCGCCGGGCCAAACGGACTGCGGATCGGCGACCGTGAGGTCGGCGAGGCTGCGTAAAGCGTTTGCCTTTCCCGATGGGGAGGCCGAGTCGCGGCGGCAACCGCGAACCGGGTGAGGGGGCAGGAACCTATCGACAGGGCGTACCCCTCACCCCGCTCGAACCTTCCGGTTCGAGTCGCTTTCTCCTCCCCACGGGAGAGGGAAGAATTGGAAATTGAGGCAATCATGATCGAACCCGTTCCCGGCATTGGCGAAGACGATATCAGGCGTCTCGTGCACACCTTCTACGGGCGTGTACGCGAGGACGACCTGATCGGGCCCGTGTTCAACGAGAAGGTCGAGGACTGGGATCACCACCTCGCGACGCTCTGCGATTTCTGGTCGTCGCTCGCCCTGCGGTCCGGCCGCTATCAGGGGCGTCCGATGCGGGCGCATCTCTTGCTGCCGATCCGGGAACAGCATTTCGACCGCTGGCTCGATCTGTTCGAGACGACCGCGCGGGAGGTGCTGCCCGCCGAGGCGGCTCCCGCCTTCATTCACCGGGCGCGGCAGATCGCGGACAGTTTCGAGTTCGGCGTGGCAACGCAGCGGGGCGAGCTGGCGCGGCCGCGGCATGTGAATAGGGCGTAGCGTCCCTTACCGTCATGCTCCGGCTGGACCGGAAGATCCACATTGACGCTCTGGAATGGATGTTCCGGTCGAGCCGGAACATGACGACCCTATGAGAGCTTGGGGGATATTCCGGGTTCGGCTTCGCCGCCCCGGAAAACGCGGAACTTAGCCGCCTTCCTTGTTGAGGGTCAGTTGGGCGGAGCCTGCGGTCGCCGGGCGGCCGACCAGGGCGTCGATGCGCTCGCGCTCGCGCTGGAACTCGGCCAGCGCCGGACCCTCCAGTTCCTTGCCGCGCGGCACCTTGATGCGCATTGGGTTCACGAAGCGGCCGTTGACCAGGACTTCGTAATGGCAGTGCGGGCCGGTCGAGAGGCCGGTCGAGCCGACATAGCCGATGAGCTGCCCCTGGCGGACGCGGGTACCTTCCTTGATTCCCTTGGCAAAGCCGGACATGTGGCCGTAGGCGGTCTCGTAGCCATTGGCGTGCTGGATCTTCACCTGGTTGCCGTAGCCGCCGGACTTCTTCGCGTACTCGATGACGCCATTGCCGGCGGCGTAGATCGGCGTGCCGCGCGGGGCGGCCCAGTCGACGCCGGTATGCATCTTCGAATAACCGAGAATCGGGTGGCGACGCAGACCGAAGCCCGAGCGCATGACTGCGTTGGTGACCGGCTTGCGGACGAGGAATTTGCGAGCCGACCGGCCGTCCTCATCAAAATAGTCGAAGCCGCCATCGTCCGGCAGCTGGTAGCGGTAATAGCGACGGGTCTCGCCGCCCGAGATGAGCGAGGAGTAGATGACCTCCGGAGTGCCATCGACCTGGCCGCTCTCGTCCGAGGCGAAGACGACCTCGAAGCTGTCGCCGTTCTGCACCTTGCGCTGGAAGTCGGCGTCATAGCCGAAAACGCGGACCAGTTCCTCGATCACCTGCTTCGGCACGCCCTTCGAGATCGCGGTTCCGTAGAGGCTTTGGTAGAGGCTGAGCGTCGAGCCGGTGCCGCTCTGGGCGATTTCGACGCCGTTGTCGTCGACCGCCTCGCCTTCCTCCGCGATCTCCGGAGCGTCGGCGACCGCGACGTAGCCGCCGGTGTCGGACGCGGCGACGATGGATTCGTTCGAACCGGAGGCGAGGATGACCCGGACCGGCTGCATCCGCGAGCCGAACGGCGCCATCAGGATCCTGACAGTCTGGCCCGGCATCAGCGCCTGCGTGCCGTAGCCCGAGCCGGCGGCGAAGGCTTCGGTGATCTGGCGGGCCTCTTCCGGCGTCGCGCCCTGGCGGATGAGCACGTCGTCGAGGCGCTCCTGACCGCGGGCAACGACCACGCGTTCGTCATCGGTCGAGCCCGGCACGGCGCCGGGACGCGGCGCCTTCTTGGCAATGACGGTCATGTTCTGCGCGGCGAAGGCAGGCATATCCGGCGACCCGCCGCCGGTGAAGGACAGCGCTCCGCCAAAGCCGGAAAGGTCCGAACTCTGGACGGCGTTCATCGCGGCGGTGTCGCGGACGCTCGCGAGCACGTCGTCCATGGAAACGGACGGGCCCTGATCCGGGCTGATGTTCAGGCCGGCGAGATTCTGGACGACATAGGAGATGTCGCCGTCGGGAGCGGGTGCCGCTTCCGCGACCGGCGCGGGCGTATCGTCGTCTCCGAAGATGTTCTGCGGCTTGAAGGCCGGGATATCGACGTTGAGGCCCGCGGGAATGAGACTCGCGGTGACGCGGGTGACCGGCCTCGTGCGAACCAGTTCGCGATCGCCCGATTTGACCGTCGTCGAGACGCGGAAGGTCTGCTTCGCCTCGTCGACGGTGGCTTTCGCTGTCGAGATACGGTCCGACTTGCGGTTCTCGTTCGAAGAGCGGGCGCGGGCGCTATAGGGATCCCAGCGGGCGAAGGCCTCGGG
>NZ_JBHSJF010000002.1:45000-202393 GCF_042652085.1 Flaviflagellibacter deserti
CGTAACGACTTCCCCGCTGTCTCCAGTGTAGACTCAGTGAAATTGAATTCCCCGTGAAGATGCGGGGTTCCTGCGGTCAGACGGAAAGACCCCGTGCACCTTTACTGTAGCTTTGCGCTGGCGTTTGTGTTGGCATGTGTAGGATAGGTGGTAGGCTTTGAAGTCGCGGCGCCAGCCGTGATGGAGCCATCCTTGAAATACCACCCTTGTAAATACGAACGTCTAACCGCGAGCCGTTATCCGGCTCCGGGACCGCGCATGGTAGGCAGTTTGACTGGGGCGGTCGCCTCCCAAAGAGTAACGGAGGCGCGCGATGGTAGGCTCAGAGCGGTCGGAAATCGCTCGTTGAGTGCAATGGCATAAGCCTGCCTGACTGCGAGACTGACAAGTCGAGCAGAGACGAAAGTCGGTCATAGTGATCCGGTGGTCCCGCGTGGAAGGGCCATCGCTCAACGAATAAAAGGTACGCCGGGGATAACAGGCTGATGATTCCCAAGAGTCCATATCGACGGAATCGTTTGGCACCTCGATGTCGGCTCATCACATCCTGGGGCTGAAGTAGGTCCCAAGGGTTCGGCTGTTCGCCGATTAAAGTGGTACGTGAGCTGGGTTCAGAACGTCGTGAGACAGTTCGGTCCCTATCTGCCGTGGGTGTAGGAAGCTTGAGAGGATTTGCCCCTAGTACGAGAGGACCGGGGTGAACGTACCTCTGGTGGACCTGTTGTGGCGCCAGCCGCATTGCAGGGTAGCTATGTACGGACGGGATAACCGCTGAAAGCATCTAAGCGGGAAACCCACCTCAAAACGAGGCTTCCCTTGAGAGCCGTGGAAGACGACCACGTTGATAGGCCGGGTGTGGAAGTGTGGTGACACATGAAGCTTACCGGTACTAATTGCTCGATTGGCTTGATTGCTCTCATTACCGATGTCCGTTCGGTCAGCAATCATAAGAGACCTAAACTTGCTTCAGCTTTGTCCCTCCGGATTTTTCCGTGGGGATCTCGCTGACGCATCAGCTTGCTTCAACTGTTCTTTGCCGGCCTGGTGGCTTTGCGAGGAGAAAAAACCCGATCCCATCCCGAACTCGGCCGTTAAGCTCCTCTGCGCCAATGGTACTTTGTCTTAAGGCACGGGAGAGTAGGTCGTTGCCAGGCCTGCAAAGCACAGTCGCTCTTCATGATGTAAGCGCTTCCCGGGAAGCGTCCGGTGCCTTGTGGCACCGCCAGCCAATCATTCCTCGATTGACGCGGGATGGAGCAGCCCGGTAGCTCGTCAGGCTCATAACCTGAAGGTCACAGGTTCAAATCCTGTTCCCGCAACCAAATCAAAGCCGCCCTTCGGGGCGGCTTTTTTATTTCTGAGGTGCGGTTGGAAGGCGGGGCGGCCGGTACGGCTGGTTCGATCCGCACCGGCCTTGCAGGCTAAGGGGTAGTCTGGGCTGCCTGCAATCAAAGATTGCATCTCCAATCCTTAACGAATCCTGAACCCGCCGCTCAGAAGGGCGACGTGCGTCCGGAAGGATTGAGCAGCCACGGCACGACACGGTCGGCGATCTGTTCGAGCAGGAGCGTGCTCGAGTTCGGGAAATGACGAGGCTCGGTGTCGACGAGAACGAGCGCACCGATCGAATATTCGTTGTCGATCTTGATCGGAGCGCTTGCGAAGAAGCGGAGATAGGGCCGGGTGGTGACGTTGGAATTGTCGCGAAACCGCGCGTCCTTGGTCAGATCCTCGACCACGATCGTCTTTCCAGTGGCGATCGTTTCACGGCAAAGCGCGGAGTTGCGCGGCAGCTCTCCCTTCGCGCCGGGCACCTTGGGCTTGAAGCGCAGCATGTCCCCGTCCATGAATGCGAGGCTGACTGCCTTCACGCCGAAACGCCCGATCAGAAGATTGGTGATCTGCTCCGCCTCCTTGGAGAAGAGAAGCGCCTGGATCGCGAAGCGATGAAGCGCGGCGATTCTCGCCACCTCGGCGGCCGGACGTTCCGTTGCGGAAACTTGATCAAGGGCAGCTGCGCTCACCGTCGCTCTCTCCATGGGTCGCAAGGCACGCTAGGAGAGAGTGTCTAAACGAGCGTAAATTGCTGATCGTGGATTATACGTATGCCGACAGCGCGGAGTCGTTATCGGTGGGGTGACCAGCCGGCAGGCGCCATCTCGAATCCCGCGAATTCGAAGCCGGGAGCGACCGTGCATCCGACGAGCGTCCACTCTCCGGTGCTTTCGGCGGATTGCCAGACGCCCTTCGGAACGACGATCTGGGGCCGTTCGCCGGCGGCGATATCCCTGCCGAGCGTGAAGGTCTCGAAAGTCTCGCCATTCGAGAGAGACAATCTCAGTGGCGCCCCGTCATAGAAGTGCCAGACTTCGGCGGCGTCGACGCGATGCCAATGCGATCGCTCGCCAGCCTGCAGCAGATAATGGATGGCGGTCGAGGCCGCGCGCTCGCCCGGCTTTGCCTCGTCGCGGAAGGTCTCGGCGAAATGTCCGCCTTCAGGATGCGGGGCGAGTTTAAGCGCGGCGATGAGGCTGGATGCGGTGGATAACGACATGGCGGACGAAGGATAGCGCAAAGTTTAGACAATTGCGGAACGGGCGCTTAATCGCGCACTGGCACCGTGGGTCCCCTGAGAAGGAACGGGGGAGTACATATGCCAGCCGATCCACGGCCGTTCGCGCTCGCGAACGACGAGGCCAGTCGCCTCAAGGCACTCGAGGATTACGCCGTCTTCGATACGCCTCCCGAACAGGATTTCGACCATCTCGCGGCGCTTGCCGCGCGCATCTTCTCGGCGCCGATTTCGGTCATCGCGCTCGTCGATGGTGAGCGCCAGGTTTTCAAGGCCCGCGTCGGAACCGAGATGGGGGAGGGGGGGCGTTCCGGTTCGCTGTGCCTCGAAACCCTGGCAGGTCCGGATATATTCTGCGTAGCTGACGCGAGGCAGGATTCTGAGTTCGCCACTGATCCTTTCGTCGTGGATGGAGCCCGGTTCTTCGCCGGTGCGCCGCTCATCACGCCGACAGGTCATGCAATCGGTGCGCTGTGTGTGATCGACACCAAGCCGCGTCGGGAATTCACCGACGAGCAGACCAATACGCTGCGCGAGCTCGCTGGACTGGTCATGGACCGCCTCGAGGTGCGCCGCCTCGGCCTCAACCGCAACGAGACCCACGCGCCGTTCCAGAACATAGCGGCCACGTCGCCGGATGGTATCGTCTGCGCCAATGCGAGGGGCGCGATCACGTTCTGGAACGCGGCCGCGGAGCGGATCTTCGGCTACACCGCCGCCGAGGTCATGGGGCGTAATCTCCATCTCATCCTTGGCGAGAACTGCCGCAAGGGAGATCGCGAGACGCTCGCACGCCTGATGGACGAGGCGACGCCCGGCCTGATCGGCGAGACGGCGGCGTTCAGCGGCCAGCGCAGGAACGGCACCGAACTGCCGATCGAGGTCTCGCTCTCGTGCTGGATGGATAGCCACCAGCAGAGCTTCGGCGCGATCATCCGTGACGTATCGGACCGACGGGACAACGAGGCGCGTCTGCTGCGCCTGGCCAATCACGATGCGCTGACCGACCTGCCGAACCGTGGTGCGCTCTGGGCGCATCTCGACGACGTGCTCGCGGCCGAGGAGCCGCTGACACTGCTCATGCTCGATCTCGACGGCTTCAAGGAAGTGAACGACGATCGCGGGCATATGTGGGGCGACCGCGTCCTGCAGGTCGTGGCGCGGCAGATCCTCGATCTTGCCGGCGATGGAGACATGGTGGCGCGGCTCGGCGGCGACGAGTTTGCGGTCGTCCTGCGCGGCGTCGGCGATCCGCTTGTCGCGAGCCGCCTCGGCGAGCGGCTGATCCAGCATTTCAACAAGCCCGTCTGGGTCGACGGCCAGAAGGTCAATCTCGGTCTGTCGATCGGCATCGCGATCGCGCCGGCGCACGGCTCGACGCCGGAAGAGCTGATGGCCAATGTCGATCTCGCACTCTATCGCGCGAAGGACGAGGGCCGTAGCCGCCAGCACCTCTTTGCTCCGCCGATGCGGCAGGCCGCGAATGCCCGCAGTGCCTTCGAGGTAGAGCTGACCTCGGCGCATGAGAATGGCGAGTTCGAGCTGTTCTACCAGCCGCAGGTCCGGCTGAACGACAGCTCGATGATTGGCGCCGAGGCGCTGCTGCGCTGGCGCCATCCCGAACGCGGGCTGATGATCCCGCCGAGCTTCATCAGCGTGCTCGACACGATGTCGATTGCGGCCGATGTCGGCGAATGGGTCATTCGCTCGGCCTGCGGGCAGGCGGCGGCCTGGCGCGAGGCGGGTGTCGACGATTTCAAGGTTGCGGTGAACCTGTTCGGCGCGCAGTTCCGTCGCGGCGATCTTTGCGAAGTGGTCGAGAGCGCGCTGTCTGAAGCCCGGCTGCCGGCGGGAGCGCTGGAACTCGAGATCACCGAGACGATGATCCTGCGCCATGAACGGGCGATGCTGAAGCAGCTGAAGGACCTTCAGCGCATCGGCGTCGGCGTGGCGTTCGACGATTATGGTACGGGCTTCGCCTCGCTCAGCCAGATCCAGCTCTTTCCGCTGACCAAGCTGAAGATCGATCGCAGCTTCGTCCGCGAGATGTGCTGCGACTCGGACAATGCCGCCGTGGTGAAGGCGATCTTGCATCTCGGCAAGAATTTCGGGGTGAAAGTCATCGCTGAAGGCATCGAGTCGGTGCAGCAGCACGAGGTCCTGGTCGAGAACGGCTGCAGTGAGGGGCAGGGCTTCCTTTACGGCCGTGCCATGTCGAGCATTGATTTCGAGGGCAAGCTGCTCGAATGGCGGCACGTCGCCTGAGGTAGAATCGCGGGGCCGATGCGAACACCGGCCCCGCTCAATTGCATGTTATAGGGAAGAGTTAGTGCTGGCCGCCCTTGCGGCCTGCCTCCGACGCGCGCTCGCGATCGTTGGCAAAATTGCCCTGGCTCTGCTGGCCGCCCTTGCGACCGGCTTCAGATGCCCGTTCACGGTCGTTAGCGAAATTGCCGCCGGATTCCGATCCGCCCTTCGACGCGATTTCGCGTTGCTTGTCCGGATCCATCGACGCGAAGCCGCGATTGGACGTGTTCTGGTTCTGAGCCATGTCAATTGCCTCCTCTCTTGGAGATTTCGGCACGGCTTAGCCTGTCCGCGCCCAAATATAAAACGGGTCGCGTATCGATTGGTTCCTTTGGTTATATTGCTACATTCGACGTATTGACGCTTACTGTAAAGTAAGCGAGGCGAGCAATACTGATTTTGCGGATTGTTTGGCGCAGTTGTGGCCAAGTTTAAGCCAGTGGGCCGTTTTTGAGGAAATCCGGCGGCACGCGGCTGACGTCGCGGAGGAGTTCGATGAGAGCTCGCGCCCCGAACTCCGCGGCCGCTTCACCTTTTTCGGCTGTCGCGGCAGCGGTATTGCCGAGAGCCCCTTCGGGATTGAGGTCCTGCGCAAGCCAGCCGAAACCGGCGGGACGAGACGCCCGCAGATGATGGTAGTCCTTTTCCATCGCGAGCGAGGCGGGGACGAAGTTCTTCAGCCTGTCGCGGCGGACGAGGTCCGGGCGGCAGGCGAGCATCAGCGAGGTCTCGATCTCGCCGCCGTGGACGCCGTGGGCGATCTCCTCGGCGGTAAACAGGCCGTCGGGATAGCCGAAGCGCGCCCATGTCGTCGTCACCGCCAGCATTTCGTGCCGGACGCGAAGATCGCGCGCGACCACATCGATCAGCGCGTTGTTGCCGCCGTGTGACGAGAGGAGGACGAGTTTCCGGATGCCGGCGCGGGCAAGGCTGTCGCCGATCTCATTCCAGGTTAGCATCGCGGTTTCGGCGCTGAACGTCAGCGTGCCGGGATACGCGACATGTTCGGGCGACAGCCCGACGCTTTGCGTCGGCAGGATCGTCACCGGCAGATCGGCAGGCAGAATAGCGCGGGTGCGGGCGAGATAGCCCTCCATGATGTCGACGTCGGTCGACAGCGGCAGATGCGGACCGTGCTGTTCTACGGCCGCGACCGGAAGAACCGCGATCCAGGACGATGTGTCGGCCGCATGGATTTCCGGCCAGGTCATGTCCGACCAGATGGGTTTCGGAAGGCTCAAGCGGCCGCCTCCAGCCTGCCGGCGCGCGCGAGCACCAGATCGAGCGCCTTCAGCGTCATCGAGAGCGGCATGTACGGGCAGGCCGGGTGACGCAGCGCGGCGGGCTCTCCGGCAATCACCTGCTCCGGCAGAAGCGGGACATGCAGGAAGGTCGCCGTGACACGCGCGCGATTGGTCTCGGCGGCGTGGAGCGCGAGATAAAGCAACTGATTGCAAAGGTGGGTGCCGCAATCCTCCGACACCGCGGCGGGAATGCCGGCGGCATTCAGCGCGGCGGCGGTGCCGTCGAGGTCAGGCCAGGTCGCGATATAGCTTTCAGGGCCGGACGAGTGGACAGGAAGATCGCGAATCTCGGCGCCCGTGCTGTCCGGCACGCCGAAATTCCGGCGATTGGTCGCGATCTTCTCCAGGCACAGCCGGTTCCGGCCGGCGGCTTGACCGCAGAGGAGCAGGCGGTCGGGATCGAAGCGACGTACCGCTTCGTCGAGCAAGGAGTCGGCACGCTCGGTGTCGACCGGCAGGATCAGCGTTTCCGCATCGAGGCCCGACGCGGTCGCGCCGCGCTTCTCGAAGGCGCGCACCAAGGCCTCGGAAGCATTGCTGCCGCCGTCAAACGGGCCGAAACCGGTGATCAGAACCTTCATCTTCTCTCGAATAGGCACGGAGCGGGTCGGGCACAAGCGGCCGGCTCTCGAAGCTTCGCCGGAGCTGTTCTGTTTCGGGACACAGCGTTAACGCGATCCCCGCGCCCAAATCGGCCTTCGCGAAGCCGATGAGCCCCGTCGAACCGTCCGTCCGCTACGGACCATATCGGGAACATCGATCGATCAGCGATTCGTGCGGGGTTCGTTCCCGCTCCGCTCCAATCGTTAATCGCGACGAGTCAGTCGACGATGTCCGTCTGCGTTTTCGGCGTCCGTTCCTTCAGCAGCAGGTAGAGGCCGGCGCCGATGACGACCGCCGCGCCGGCGAGCGTCCAGACATCCGGGACATCGGAGAAAACGAGCCAGCCCGTGATCGTCATGAAGACGAGCTCGCAATAGACGAAGGGAGCGAGGATCGGCGCTGGAGCGCGGCCGTGCGCGAGGATGAGAAGGTAGTGGCCGAATGCCCCCATTGCGCCCGTCGCGATATGCAGGCCCCAGATCCAGCCGCTCTCGGGCCAATGCCAGACGAAGGGCATGATCGGAGCCAAAGCCAGCGCGCCGAACAGGCCGGTGATCGCGATCGAGGTCTTGGCGCTGTCGTAGGCCGACACGAAACGCGTGGCGATATTGTAGAATGCGCCGCAGATCGCGTTAGAGAAGGCGAGAAGATAGGCCATCTCGAACGTGCCGACGCCGGGCCGCGTGACCACCAGCACGCCGAGAAAACCGACGCCGATCGCCGCCATGCGCTTCAGGCCGATCCATTCGCCGAGGATCGGGCCCGCGAAGATCGCGACGAGGAGCGGGGTCGTGAACGAGACGGTGATGGCCTGGTCGAGTTGCAGGGTCTGCAGCGCCGAGAAATTGAACACCGTCGTGCCGGCCAGCAGAACCGAGCGGAGGAACTGCATTCCGGGCTTTTTCGTCCGCCAGATGCCCGGCGAGCTCCACGGGTTCAGCAGGATGCTGATGAAGACGACGTGGAAGACGTAGCGCAGCCACGCGACCTGCAGCGGGCTCTCATAGGACGAGAGATATTTTGCCGTCGTGTCGAGAATCGAAAAAGTGCCGACCGCGCCGAACATCAAGCTGATGGCGATGATCCTCAACCGACGAGCGGCCTGTGCGTCGTCAACAAGCATACGGTCTAGCGGCAGAGCCACTTTAGGTTCCTCACGGGAAGTGCCGGGAAAGCAGGCTAGGAATGAACCTGCACGGCCTGCTTGTCGAGGCCGGAATCCCCTCTAAGTGCCTTGGAAATCTGCCGTGCGGTTTCCGCATAGCTAACGGAGGTCCGGAATGCCTCCGAGCGCGGATATTGCTCGGCGACGCCGATGTCCTCGACAACACGACCCGGCCGCGTGCTCATCACGACGATGCGGTTCGACAGATAGACCGCCTCGAACACCGAATGAGTGACGAAGACAATCGTGCAGCGAAGCCGTTCGCGGATCGCCAGCAACTCGTCGTTCAGCCGGAAACGGGTCATCTCGTCGAGCGCGGCGAAGGGCTCGTCGAGGAGGAGGACTTCCGGCTTCGACACCAGCGCCCGCGCGAGCGATACGCGCATCTTCATGCCGCCGGACAATTGGTCCGGGCGCGCCTCGGCGAAATCCTCAAGCCCCACCAGCTCGAGCGCCTGTTCGATACGCTCCCTGGCATGGGCGCGCGAAACGCCCCGGAGGCGTAGCGGCAGCCAGACATTGGCGAATGCGCTCGCCCAAGGCATGAGCGTGGGCTCCTGGAAGACGAAACCGATCTCGGGGCGCGCACCGCTCCAGGCAACATGGCCGGAGGACGGCTCGTCGAGACCTGCGATCAGCCGCAGGACGGTGGATTTGCCGCAGCCGGACGGGCCGATCAAAGTCACCACGTCCTCGCGTTCGATCGAGAGGTCGAAGTCGTCGAGGGCCGAGACGCCGTTTGGGAAGCGTTTGGAAAGGCTGGAAAGGCGCAGAAGCGGCATCGCGCGCACGCTCTGCGGAAGGTCGGGCGGGGTCAAGAAAAAAGACGGGCGACCACAGCGTGCCGCCCGTCTCGATCATCCAGTCGTCACCACCAATAACGGCCCCGGAAGCAACCCCAGCGAAGCTCGCCCCAACGGTTGCGATACCAGCCGCATCTGCGCCGGCGGTAGTAGCCTCCGCCGCCATACCAGCGGCGGCGATAACGTGGATACCAACGGCGGCGCCGGGAGCCATACCAGCGGCGGCCTCTCCGATAACCCCTTCGATAACCGCGACGGTAGGAACGACGGCGTCCTCCCCGCCCACGGCCACGACGCTGGACCTCGTGAAGATCGTCATTGCCGTCAATGTCCGCGTCGGGCGGCACGGCCTGCGCCGCAGCCCCGCTGAGAGCAGCGGAAGCGGGCTTCGGTAGTGTGGCCAGAGCAGCGGTGCCGGCTACACCCAGCAGCCCCGCCAAGAACACACGTCTGTCCATGAACGCGTCTCCTCCCTGTTCGCCTTTTGTAGAAGACAAGTGCGCGGGCCGGCGCAAGGTTCCACAGAAAATCAAGGTGAAACGGGCGGGTTGTCCGGGATGGTCTGCACGCCGAAGTTGGACCGTGCTCCGGACAGATACGTAGAGCGCCTTAGTAGGCGAAGAGCGATTGGCGATGCAGAATAGATGCGCCGCGCATGCCATGCGCAGCGCGAGGCCCTCCCGATGAGCGAAGTACTGGCTAAATTTGCGCAGGACGTCGTGCGTCTCGTCGAAAAGCGAGACGGTGAGGTGGCGATCGAGGTGCTCGCCGCGGCATATGCCGAGGAGGTCGGACCACGCTCCGAGTTCCATCTCGGATTGGGTTACGGCATTGCCGAGCATTGGCTTGAAACGAGCGAGGGCAAGGTGCGCTCCCTCCGGCGCGGTTCGCGGCGGCGGGCCAAGCCTTGGCGGGCTGCGTCGTAGCGCGCATTCTGGTGGGCGACCGACTCAACCCGCCCACCCATGATCCATTACAAGAAACGCCTTCAGATCCTGGCAATCTGCCTGTCGGCCCTTGCCGGCTATGTCGATGCGCTCGGCTTCCTGAAGCTCGGCGGATTCTTCGTTTCGTTCATGTCCGGCAATTCGACCCGGATGTCGGTCGGGCTGATGGAGCGGGCCTCCGACGCCGCGGTGGCCGGCGCGCTCATTTCGACTTTCGTGATTGGCGTGGTGTTCGGCTCGTTCGTCAGCCACGCAGCGGGCCGGCATCGCCGTCCGGCCGTGCTCGGGCTCGTCGCGCTGCTCCTCGGCTGCGGCGCGATGCTTGACCATCTGGCGCCCGCCTATCTCGCCGTCGGCGCGGTGGTGCTGGCGATGGGCGCCGAAAACGCCGTCTTCCAGCGCGACGGCGAGGTCTCGATCGGGCTGACCTACATGACCGGTACCCTGGTCAAGTTCGGGCAGAGGCTGACCGGGGCATTCCTGGGCGGGCACCGCCTCGCCTGGCTGCCGTATCTCTTGCTCTGGATCGGGCTGATCTCCGGGGCGGCCGCCGGAGCGGCGGTCTATCCGATCTACGGCTTCGCCGCGCTGTGGTTCGGCGCGGGTGTCGCGGCCACGTTGGCGGTTGTGACGATCTTCCTCCACGTCGAGGATTGAGCGGCCGCTTTCCGGGGCGGCGCAGCCGAGCCCGGAATCCATAACCCCTGTGTGGATGATCGAACCGGGGCGCTGCGGCGTATGGGTCCCGGGCTCCGCTTCGCGGCCCCGGGACACGGGAGCGCACGAATTCGGCTTCCGTCCCTGAAAGCTCTCACGTCTCAAACAGCATTTCCCCTGGAGGGATGCGCGGGACGTCGGGAGATCGACCTCTCCCAAGGCGGTCTGGCCTGATTGTGAAAAGGGCCAAACCAATTGTTTTGCTCACCTCGGGAGGACGCTCTCGCGACGTCCCGCGCACGGTGTTTGAGGCTTGCTGCGTGCAGCCCCCGGAGGCTTAACTTTCTGGCCTCCGCTGGTCGGTGCCTCTCTCCCCCGGACGGTCGGGTCCGTCCTGCAGGGAAAGTCCGAAGCGCACCCGCGTGACGGGAGTCCATCCCGTCGGGACCGCATGCCTTGGGCCTCCGGATCTCGGTCGCGAACCTCGACCCGGCCACCGCACTCCCGATCCACCACAACGACGCCTCGCGATGACGCCCTCCGTGACCGGAAGCGGGGAATATGTGGCATGGATTAGGAATAAAGTCAAGATCAGCGTGTGGCGATGAAGCCGGCGCGTTCCTCGTCGGGCACCGAGTTCGTCAACCGCAAGGGTTGGGTCTCGCGCTCGACCGGCGGCAAGGACAAGGCGGCGTCTTCAGCATACGCTTGAGAACCGAATCCCGCCGATCAGCACCTTTGAGTCATCGGACATGTCTAAGACCCACGATCCTGGTGATGACAGAGTCATATGGGTGCACGAACTCAGTCTATGGCAGCAAGTTCAAATCGGGCTGGGCGAATACTGGATCGCCTTCTCCAATTTGGAGGGCACGCTGATTTCAACGACAGCGGCGCTGATGGGAATGAAGCACTCGGCCCTGGCTTACATCCTTCGCGACGTGCAATTCCAAGCCCGTCTTACGCTCTTTAGGCGGTCAGTGAGCGCAGCCGTTCCAGATGAAGGCTTTCGCAAGCGGGCCATAGCACTTGCCAATCGCGCAGGCACGGCGGCTGAATTTCGAAATCGGGTCGCGCACGCTTCATTCATCCATCACGGCGAGCTTGGAATAACGATGGTGAAGGACGGAGAGCATCCGTTCCAACCTCTCGCAGGCGGTGAGGCGATCAACTACGAAACCTTCGCACAAAAATCCCGCGCCGCGGATCTCCTATCGTCCGAATTTTCCTCATGGCTCCGAGAATGGAATGCCAACAGCTGATGCCCAACCCGCTTTCTCGAATGCGTCCTAACGCGAACCTAGTCATATCAGCCGACGTGCTGAATGACCGGCCACAGCTTGCGGCGTTGATGCTAGCCTGCATCTCCGCTTGGGCGCACCTGGAATCCTATCTCATAGGCGCTGTGGTCGATTGGATCGGAGAAGACGCAGAGGAAGCGGTCTACGCACTGGTCAACGCCAGAAGCTCGAAGGCTCAAAAAGAACTGATTCTGGAGCGGTGCCGAAAGGTTCTCGCCGCAGACCAACTTGAGATACTGGAGGCGATCATTGAAGCATCCGACGCGACCGCCAAGAGCCGCAATCGCCTAGCCCATTGGGTGCCTGCGATCTGTCCAGAACTTCCAGACCACATTCTCCTCTGCGATCCCAAAGCGTCGTGGCGGATCGGGTGATATCCGGCGAGAAGTTGAGGAACCTGACCAATCCGGCCTATTCGAACGAAGCCATCTCTGAACTCGCAGAAAAGGCCCGCGAAGTTCTCAGCGCCGGGATTCTCGTTTTCTCGGAGAAGGATTTCTCCGTATTGTCAGACGAGATTTGGACGCTCAATCGCGCGACTGAAGAGCTTCGTTCGCTCGTTTCGAATGCTCCGTGGCGAGACGAGTCACGTCACTGGCTAGAGCACGAGTCTTTAATTCAGAGAAGTATATCACGTCTGAGATCGCGTCGGAGCAGTGCTCCTGCGTGACCTCGTAGACGACATTCCAAAGATCATCCTCCGAAATGTGGATCATCGGAGAGACAGGCTTAGGAACCACCGCGTCGTACGTGCGCGCCGCAGTGATGCCAGCCCAATCGGTGCTGGCCATCGATTCGGGCGAGGGGTCGCTGCGAAGGAGCCGCGAGGTCTATCCCCTCACCCCGCTCGGCCTGCCGGCCGAGTCGGCCCTCTCCCATTGGGAGAGGGCGGGGCGCCTCAGCTCAGCGCCTTGTTGCTTTCCTTCACCGCGTCTTCCGCGACATAAACCTCGCCGCCCATGGCCATGAACTTCTCGCTCATTTCCGCCATGCCGGACTCGGCCTTGGCCAGGTCCATCTGCGGGTCGTTGAGCGAGGCGGCGTAGTCGCGGACGTCCTGCGTGATCTTCATCGAGCAGAATTTCGGGCCGCACATCGAGCAGAAATGCGCGACCTTGTGGGCGTCCTTCGGCAGCGTCTCGTCGTGGAATTCGCGTGCGGTGGTCGGGTCGAGGCCGATGTTGAACTGGTCTTCCCAGCGGAAATCGAACCTTGCCTTCGACAGCGCGTCGTCGCGGAGCTGTGCGGCCGGATGACCCTTGGCGAGGTCGGCGGCGTGGGCGGCGATTTTGTAGGTGATCACGCCGGTCTTCACGTCGTTCTTGTCCGGCAGGCCGAGATGTTCCTTCGGCGTGACGTAGCAGAGCATGGCGCAGCCGAACCAGCCGATCATCGCGGCCCCGATGCCCGAGGTGATGTGGTCGTAGCCCGGCGCGATGTCGGTCGTGAGCGGTCCGAGCGTGTAGAAGGGGGCTTCGCCGCACTCCTTGAGCTGCTTGTCCATGTTGATCTTGATCTTGTGCATCGGCACGTGGCCGGGGCCCTCGATCATGACCTGGCAGCCCTTCTGCCAGGCGATCTGCGTCAGCTCGCCGAGGGTCTCCAGCTCCGCGAACTGGGCGCGGTCGTTGGCGTCGTAGATCGAGCCGGGACGCAGGCCGTCGCCGAGCGAGAACGAGACGTCGTAGCGGCGCATCAGGTCGCAGATCTCGTCGAAGCGCTCGTAGAGGAAGCTCTCCTTGTGATGGGCGAGGCACCACTTGGCCATGATCGAGCCGCCGCGCGAGACGATGCCGGTCATGCGGTTGGCGGTCAGCGGCACGTAGGGCAGGCGGACGCCGGCATGGATGGTGAAGTAGTCGACGCCCTGCTCGCACTGCTCGATCAGAGTGTCCTTGTAGACCTCCCAGTCGAGCTTGACCGGGTCGCCGCCGACCTTCTCCAGCGCCTGGTAGATCGGCACCGTGCCGACCGGGACCGGGGCGTTGCGGATGATCCAGTCGCGGGTGTTGTGGATGTTCCTGCCCGTTGACAGGTCCATGATCGTGTCGGCGCCCCAGCGGATCGCCCAGACCAGCTTCTCGACTTCCTCGGCGACCGACGACGAGACGGCGGAATTGCCGATGTTCGCGTTGATTTTCACTAGGAAGTTGCGGCCGATGATCATCGGCTCGAGTTCGGCGTGGTTGATGTTCGACGGGATGATGGCGCGGCCGCGGGCGATCTCGTCGCGGACGAATTCCGGCGTGATGTGCTCGGGCAGCGAGGTGCCGAAGCTTTCGCCGTCGGCCAGCGCGGAGGCGGCGCGATCCAGCACCTCCCTGCGGCCGAGGTTCTCGCGCTCGGCGACGTAGATCATCTCCTTGGTGATGATGCCGGCGCGGGCGAATTCGTATTGCGTGATCGGCGCGTCGCCGACGCCGCGCAGCGGCTGGTGGGCGATCGGGAAGGCCTGGGCGAGGTGGCTGCCCGAGACATTGCCGTTGTCTTCCGGCTTGATGATGCGGCCGTCATAGCTCTCGACGCCGCCGCGCTCCTTGACCCATTCGACGCGCCGGCGCGGCAGGCCGGCTTCGAGATCGACCTTGTAGTCGGGGTCGGTATAGGGGCCGGACGTGTCGTAGACGCGGAGCTTCGGCTCGTCGGGGGAGGTGAGCGTGATCTCGCGGATCGGCACCTTCACGTCCGCGGCGTGGGCGCTCGTCACATAGATCTTCTCGGACGCGGGCATCGGCCCGGTGGTGACGCCGGCCTCGATGAAGTCGTTGGGAGAGAATGGCTTGTTCACGAAGGATCTCCTCGTTCGCACAAAGGGAGATCCGGCGATGGAGGAGGATGTGCGGGTGGAGGAATCTCACCTTGGCCCGCGTGCCCGTCCCTTCGCCGGCATGACCCGGATCAGGTTCAAAGGGTCACCGCGCTGCCTGACGGCCGTCGGTCTCTCAGTCCCTTCGCGGGACTCCCCTCGGTTTGTGACGACGATTCTTTAGAGCATTTCCGAGCTGGGTCAACCGTCTAAAGTCCGTTCAAATCCAGTTGATCGGGCACCTGCCACCATAAGCCTGCCGCCTTCGGGACCCTATTTAGTGCTTGGAAGGACAACCATTCCGGCTGCCCCGAACACATCAAAGAGGTCCTTCGATGTGCGACTATAGCCTCGAATCTGTTGCGTCCCGCCCGGCCAAAGTCGGCGACAAGCTGGTCTCCACCAGCTTTCCCGGCACCACCACACGCGGCTTTTCGGCCGTCGGTGAACCCAATATGGCCGTCTGCCTTCTCCCAGGCACCGAAATAGCCTTCGACAAGGAGATAGAATGTGAGGGAGCGCTCGGATTCCTAGCGACGCGCAAACTCGGTCAGACGCTCGCCCGCTTCCGTCACATAAACGAAGGCCATCCGCATATGCATCATGATGCGCTGGAGGTGCCGGACGGCAGGATGGTGCTTCTGACGCTCCTGCGCCACGGCCAGTACGCGACCGTGCTGCAGCTGCCGGCGGACTCCGCCGCCGACACGCATGATGAGAAGAAGCAAGAGTCCGAAGAGGAGCGGCGCTCCTATCTGGACTATCTCACCATCGACTGAGGCGCTGCCAAGCCGGGTTTGCCCGGCTTGGCACACACCCGGAGTATCAGTCCACCTTGGCGCCGGAGGCCTTCACGATCGGCGCCCATTTGGCGAGTTCGGCCTCGACGTGCTTCTGGAGTTCCTCAGGCGTCGAGCCGACGGTCGTCGCCGAAAATTCCGCGAGCTTCGCCTTGACCTTGGGATCCGCGATCGCCTTGTTGGCGGCGTCGTTCAGCCTGGCGACGACATCGGCCGGCGTCTTGGCCGGGGCGAACAGCGCGTTCCAGGTATAGGTCTCGTAGCCCGGCAGCGTCTCGGCGATCGCCGGCATGTCCGGGAACACCGCCGAGCGTTCTTTCGTGGTGACGCCGAGACCCTTCAGCTTGCCGTCCTTGATGTGCTGGGTGGAGGAGGGGAGGTTGTCGAACATGATCGGCACCTGGCCGCCGAGCACGTCGATCAGAGCCGGGCCCGCGCCCTTGTAGGGAACGTGGACGATGTCGACGCCGGCCAGTGACTTGAAGAGCTCGCCCGACAGATGCAGCGGCGTGCCGTTGCCCGACGAGGCATAGGAGTACTTGCCGGGCTCCTTCTTCACGAGATCGATCAGTTCCTTGACGTTGTTCGCCGGAACCGACGGGTGGACGACGAGGACGTTGGGGACAGTGACGAGGAGCGAGATCGGCGCGAAGTCCTTCGCGGCGTCGTACGGCATCTTCGTATAGAGCGCCGGGTTGAGTGCATGGGTCGCGACCGTGCCCATGAGGATCGTGTAGCCGTCGGGCTCAGCCTTCGCGACCGCGGCCGAGCCGATATTGCCGCCGGCGCCGCCGCGATTGTCGACCACGACCTGCTGGCCGAGGAGCGTGCTCATCTTCTCCGCCACGAGGCGGCCTACGAGATCGGTCGACCCGCCGGCCGGGAACGGGATGATCAGCGTGATCGCGCGCGTCGGGAAAGTCTGCGCCTCGGCGGGTATGGCGAGCAGTGATGCAATGGCGGCAAGGCCCGCTGCGAGCAGGCCGCGTGTCGTCTTCATGAGCATTTTCTCCCTGTGGCGGCATGGACTTGCCGCTCTGGACGAAAGTTTGGGGCCGAACGCCCAAACTTCCAAGGGGCTTGATGTTGCGTCCTGCTTGCGTGCTGAAAAGTGTAACATTATAACATAACGTATGTCGCCGACGCCGGTCCCTCATACGCATGCCCATCGCCATGACCATTCGCATGGTCACGCCCACACACATCGCGTGGCTGTGAAGCCGCCCTTTTCGCTACTGCGCCTGTCGGCGGTGCAACGGATCGGCGCCGCCGCCGTGCTCGTTTTGCTCCTCTGGAGCGCAGTTTTCTGGGCGGCGGCCTGATGAGCGCCGCAATCCGTTTCGACGACGTCACGCTCGGCTATGACCGTCATCCGGCGGTGCATCATCTCTCGGGTGAAATCGCCGCGGGCAGCCTGACCGCGATCGTCGGCCCGAATGGGGCCGGCAAGTCGACGCTGCTCAAGGGCATCGTCGGGACGCTGTCGCCTCTCGGCGGCCGGATAGACCTCGGCGGCTCGGCGAAAGGCCGCGTCGCCTATCTTCCGCAGGCGGCGGATATCGACCGCACCTTTCCGCTCTCTGTTTTCGATCTCGTCTCGATGGGTTTGTGGACCCGCTCCGGCCTGTTCGGCGGCATCGGCCGCAAGGACAAGGAAACGATCGCCGAGGCGATCGCTGCGGTGGGGCTGACCGGTTTCGAGACGCGCCCGATCGGCACGCTCTCCGGCGGCCAGATGCAGCGCGCCCTGTTCGCGCGGCTTCTCTTGCAGGACGCTCCCATTATTCTCCTCGACGAGCCGTTCACGGCCATCGATGCGCGCACTACGGCCGACCTGATCGACGTGGTCGAGCGCTGGCACAAGGAGAAGCGCACGGTGGTCGCTGTGCTGCACGATCTGGAAACCGTGCGCAGGCATTTCCCGCAGTCGCTGCTGCTGGCCCGGTCTCCGGTCGCCTGGGGCGATACGGCGGAGGCGCTGAGCGCCGAGAACCTGTTCACGGCACGGAGGATGATCGAGGCTTTCGATCCGCATGCGACCTCGTGCGAGCGGAAGGTCGCGTGATGGTCGATATACTCAATGGCCTCATCCTGAGCCGAACCGCGGAGCGGTTCGTGTCGAAGGATGGCGAGTTCGGAGCTTGGGTCGGTCCTTCGACACGGCCCTGCGGGCCGGCTCAGGATGAGGATCGAGGATGATCTACGACTTCCTCATCGCGCCCTTCGCGGAATTCGACTTCATGAAGCGCGCTTTGGTCGGCTCGCTGGCTCTGGCGCTGGGCTCCGGGCCGATCGGCGTGTTCCTGATGCTTCGCCGGCTCAGCCTGACGGGCGATGCGATGGCACATGCGATCCTGCCTGGCGCCGCGGTGGGTTATCTGATCGCCGGGCTGTCGCTGCCGGCCATGACCATCGGCGGCATGGTGGCCGGCGTCACCGTCGCCTTCCTCTCCGGTCTCGTCTCGCGCTTCACCGCGCTGAAGGAAGACGCCTCGCTCGCGACCTTTTATCTGCTGTCGCTCGCGCTCGGCGTGGTTCTTGTCTCCGCGCGGGGCTCGAACGTCGATCTGCTGCATGTGCTGTTCGGCACGGTGCTGGCGCTGGACGATGCGGCTCTGTTCCTGATCGCGGGCATCGCGACCGTGAGCGTGCTGACGCTCGCCGCGATCTACCGGCCGCTCGTGCTTGAATGCGTCGATCCGGGCTTCCTGCGCTCTGTCTCGAATGCCGGCGCGCCGGTCCACATGGTTTTCCTCGCGCTCGTCGTGATGAACCTCGTCGGCGGCTTCCATGCCCTCGGCACGCTGCTCGCCGTCGGCCTGATGATGCTGCCAGCCGCCGCCGCGCGGATGTGGACGCAGGACGTCACCGTCATGCTGATCCTGTCCGCCATCGGCGGCGCGGTGTCCGGCTATATCGGCCTTCTCGTTTCCTATCATTGGTCGCTGCCGGCGGGCCCGGCCATCATCCTGTCCGCGGGCGGGCTTTATCTCGCATCGCTGGCTTTCGGCGCGCAGGGCGGTTTCGTTCAGCGCCTCGTGCCGGTCCGTCACCTCGAAGCCTGAATAAGTTCGGTTTCGCAAAGGGGGTTCATCATGCGTATTGTATGTAACGTTATAACATTGCTGGCTATCGGCGCTGGTCTCGCGCTGTCGGCTCCGGCCCACGCGCAGGACAAGCTCGCAACGGTCGCGAGTTTCTCGATCCTCGGCGATTTCGTGAAGAATGTCGGCGGCGACCGCATCGCGGTAACGACCCTCGTCGGCCCGAACGGCGACGCGCATGTCTACGAGCCGACGCCCGCTGATGCGAAGGCGCTCAACACGGCGAAGGTCGTCTTCATCAACGGGCTCGGTTTCGAGGGATGGATGGACCGTCTCGTTCGGGCGTCCGGCTCGAAGGCCACGGTCGTCACCGCGAGCCAGGGCGTGACCCCGATCGCCTTCGCCGGCGAGGAAGAGGACGACCACGCCAAGGGCAAGAAGCACGCGCATGAGGAACACGAGCACGGCCAGGACCCGCATGCCTTTCAGTCGATCGCGAACGTCAAGCTCTATGTTGGGAATATCCGTGATGCCCTGATCGCCGCCGATCCGGCGGGCAAGGACGTCTACGAGGCCAATGCCACGGCTTACACGGCCAAGCTGGACGCGCTCGACGGCGAGGTGAAAGCCGCAATCCAGGCGATCCCGGAGGGACAGCGCAAGATCATCACCTCACACGACGCTTTCGGCTATTTCGGCAAGGCCTACGGCTTCGCCTTCATCGCGCCGCAGGACATTTCGACGGAGTCAGAGGCTTCAGCGAAAGACGTCGCCAGGCTGATCAGGCAGATCAAGGCTGACAAGGTCAAAGCTGTGTTCGTCGAGAACATCACCGACCGGCGGCTGATCGACCGGATCGCCAAGGAAACCGGCGCCGTGGTAGGCGGCGAACTGTACTCGGACGCTCTGTCGCCCCCGGACGGGCCGGCTGCCACTTACATCGACATGTTCCATCACAATATAAAGACGTTGAGCGCGGCGCTTTCGAGCTGACGCTCAACGAACACAACCTCATCCTGAGCCGGCTGCCTTGGCAGCCGTGTCGAAGGATGGACCCGGGCTCGGTGCTTGCGGCCATCCTTCGATACGAGCGCTTCGCGCTCGGCTCAGGATGAGGCGCCACACAGGGTTACCTCATGTCCGACAAGATCCCCGTTACCGTGCTCACCGGCTATCTCGGCGCCGGCAAGACGACGCTCCTCAATCGCATCCTCTCGGAGGAGCACGGCAAGCGCTACGCGGTCATCGTCAACGAATTCGGCGAGATCGGCATCGACAACGAACTCGTCGTCGGCGCGGACGAGGAAGTCTTCGAAATGAACAATGGCTGCATCTGCTGCACGGTGCGCGGAGACCTGATCCGCATCATCGAGGGGCTGATGAAGCGAAAGGGCAAGTTCGACGCGATCATCGTCGAGACGACGGGCCTCGCCGATCCGGCTCCGGTGGCGCAGACCTTCTTCGTCGACGAGGAAGTGCAGGACAATGCCCGCCTCGATGCGGTGGTGACCGTCGCCGACGCCAAATGGCTGACCGAGCGACTCAAAGACGCCCCCGAGGCTAAGAACCAGATCGCCTTCGCCGACGTCATCCTGCTCAACAAGACCGACCTCGTGAATGAGGCGGAGCTCGAGGAGGTCGAGGCGCGCATCCGCGGACTGAACCCATATGCGCGCATCATCCGCACGGTGAAGAGCCAGGTTCCGCTCAACGAAGTTCTCGATCGCGGTGCGTTCGATCTCGATCGCATCCTGCAGATCGAGCCGGCCTTCCTCGAAGGCGAGCACCATCATGAACATGGCGAGGCGTGCGGCCCGGATTGCGGCCACGACCATCATGACCATGATCATCATGGGCACGATCACCACGACCACGGTCATGGCGGGCTGAAGCACTATCACGACGAGTTCATCAAATCGGTCGCCTTCACCATTCCGGGTGACGTCGACCCGAACAAGTTCATGCCCTGGGTTCAGGAACTCGCGCAGCGCGAGGGCCAGAACTTCCTGCGCTGGAAGGGCATCCTGTCGTTCAAGAATGAGCCGCGCCGCTTCGTCTTCCAGGGCGTGCACATGATCCTGGACGGCGACCTGCAGCGCGAATGGAAGCCGGGAGAAACGCGGCAGTCCAAGCTCGTCTTCATCGGCAAGGAGCTCGATGAGGAGATGCTGCGCGAGGGTTTCGAGGCCTGCGCGGCTTGAGTTTTCGACCTCTCCCGATGGGAGAGGTCGGCACAGCGCGGTAGCGCTGCCGGGTGAGGGGTACGCCCTCGCGATAGGTCTTACCCCTCACCCCGCTCGAACCTGCCGGTTCGAGTCGCCCTCTCTCCGAGGGAGAGGGTTGGCGTTCTGCCAAACCCGGTCTAAACCGCCGCTATGACCTCCACCGACACGAGCCTCGCCGATTATATCCGCCCGATCCTGGCGGAATCGCACGTCACGGCCACGGCATTCATCGAGAAGACGGCGGCGTTCGCGCTCGGCGATGGATCGGTGATGCTCGCCAGCGCGGACAACGTCTCTCGGGTGAACGTGCATCCGAACGGCTCGATCCTAGTCGCGGCGTCGGACGGCAAGCATCTCGTCACCGGCGGCGATGATGGCCGTGTGGTGCGGTTGTCGGCGGCCGGCCGCACCGAAGAAATTGCCACGACCGAAGGCCATGCCTGGATCGACGCGGTCGCGACCGGTCCAGACGGGGCAGTGGCCTGGGCGGCTGGCCGCAAGGCGTTTGTCCGCGACGGCAAGGGCGCCGTATACTCGATCGATGTCGGATCGAGCGGCCGTGGGCTCGCCTTCGCACCGAAGGGCTTCCAGCTCTACATCTCCCGCTATAACGGCGTGAGCCAGTGGTTCCCGCGATCCACCGCTCCGGCCAAGGAACTGCCCTGGAAGGGCTCCCACCTCGATGTCACGGCGTCGGCCGATGGCCGCTTCGTCGTCTCCACCATGCAGGAGAATTCGCTGCACGGCTGGCGCGTCGCCGACGGCGCGCATATGCGGATGACCGGCTATCCCGGAAAGACGCGGTCGATCTCCTGGTCGCCGGACGGGCGCTGGCTCGCGACCAGCGGTGCGGACGCCGCGATCGTCTGGCCGTTCGTCACCAAGGACGGCCCGATGGGCAAACCGCCGCTCGAACTCGGCATCCGACCATCGCGGGTCGAGCGGGTGGCGTTCCATCCGAAAGCGCCCGTGCTCGCGATCGGCTATCGCGACGGCTTCATCCTGCTGGTGAAGATGGACGACGAGGGCGGCGGACTGCAGGTCCGTCCGGTCAGCGAAGGCGGCCCGGTTTCGGCGCTGTCATGGGACGCCAATGGCATGATGCTGGCCTTCGGCACCGAGGAGGGCGCGGCCGGGGTGCTGTCGCTGCCGAAGATCTGACGAGATCGAGTTCGACTATTTGCTGATCATCCAAAAGCAGCCGGCCTGCGTATCTCCCCCATAGGGGAGACATTCAGGATCGGGATCGTGTGATGCAAGATGATCAGCCACCAAGCGACGGCGCGCCCGCGCTCGGCAAGTTTTCCATTCTCCTTCGTCTCGGCGCGATCGGCGCGGTGCTTGCCGCCGCTGCGGGCGGCTTCGCCTATGCGGGCGGCTGGTTCTCGCCGGGAGCGCTGACCCAGAACAAGATCATCGATACCTTCCAGGCCGTGGACGGCGTCCATGAGGGATTCAGGCGAAACCACGCCAAGGGACTGTGCGCTTCGGCGACATTCGCCAGCAATGGCGCGGGTGTGCCGCTGTCGAAGGCCTCGGTCTTCGCAGCCGGAGCGTCGGTTCCAGTGATCGCCCGGTTCTCCATCGCGGGCGGCCAGCCATATGCTGCGGATTCCGCGATGTCGGTGAAGAGTTTCGGCCTGCGCTTCCTCTTGCCCGGCGGCGAGGAATGGCGCACCGCAATGATCCCGATCCCGGTCTTCCCGGTAAACACGCCGGAAGCGTTCTGGGAGCAGCTCGACGCGTCGAGGCCCGATCCGGCGACAGGGAAACCAGATCCCGCGAAAATGCAGGCGTTCGCGGCGAAGCATCCGGAGACGGCCAAGGCGATCGAGCTGATCAAGGCGGGCCCGCGATCGGCCGGGTTCAGCGATACGACCTTCCACGGCCTCAACGCATTCCGCTTCACCAATGCTGGCGGGCAAACGGTTGCCGTGCGCTGGTCCGTGGTGCCGGAGCAGGCTGCGCCGGCGAATGCGGCGCTCGGCACCGACAAGAACGCTCTATTCGATGCGCTGATCCGCCAGCAGGCGCAGCAGCCCGTCAAATGGCGTCTTGTGGTGACGGTAGGCCAGCCCGGCGATCCCACCAACGATGCGACCTTACCCTGGCCCGCTGACCGACAGCAGGTCGACGTCGGCACGCTCACGATCAATTCGCTTGTGGACGAGGACGACGGCGACTGCACCAGCGTCAACTACGATCCGCTGGTCCTGCCGGACGGCATCCAGCCCTCGGACGACCCCCTGCTGAGCGCCCGGTCGGCCGCCTATTCGGTGTCCTATACGAGGCGCGCCGGGGAGACGAAGCCGCCCAGTGCGGTGACCGCGTCCGACGTCCGCAAGGGAGAAGGCTCATGAGCAATCACGGCCAATTCCCCGTCTTCTCGCGCGTCCTGCATTGGCTGATGGCACTGATGATCCTTGCGATGCTGTTCATTGGCGTCGCGATGGTCGCCTCGGTCGGCGACTACCACAGGCTGGTGTCGATCCATCGCGTGCTGGGTGTTGCCATTCTGGCGCTCGTCATCGTCCGGATCGTCAACCGCAGGCTCAATCCGCCCCCGGCTTTGCCACCAACGCTCTCTCGGCTTCAGCACGTCGCGGCCCAGGCCTCGCACATCCTGCTCTACGGCCTGATGGTGGCGCTGCCGCTCGTCGGCTGGGGCATGCTGTCGGCCGCGAATTATCCGGTCGCGATGTTCGGCCCGTTCGTCCTGCCACCAATCCTGCCGCACGATCCCATGCTCTATGCTGCTCTGCGGAGCATCCACACGGTGCTGGCCTATCTGTTGTTCGCCACTGTGCTCGCGCATCTGGGCGCGGCACTGCTGCACGGCCTGATACTGCGCGACGGCGTTTTCGGCAGCATGATGCCGTGGCGGGCGAAGCCTGTCAGGGTCGCCGATGAACTGCCGGAGGCGTGAGGCGCTAACTCGCTTCTGACAGACAGGCGAGGAGCGCTTCCTCGAGCGCTTCCGGCACGAAAGGCTTCTGGATGATCGGCCGGCCCTGATGCGGCTGGTCGATCGTCGCCTGGTCGCCATACCCCGAGACGAAGATGAACGGTATGCCGCGCTCGGCCAGCACGTCGGCCACCGGGAAGACGCGGACGCCGGCAAGATTGACGTCCAGAAATGCGGCGTCGATTTCTTCGTTCGAGGCCATTTGGACCGCGATATCGACCCGCGGTGCCGGCCCGACGACGATGCAACCGATATCGGCGAGCATATCCTCCACCAGCATCGAGACCAGGACTTCGTCCTCAACCACGAGTACCCGCCGGCCCGTCAGGTCGACTTTCTGAATGTTCACGGATTTTCGCCTCGCGCCCGGCCATACAATGGGCGGCCGGGAATAAACTCGCCGTGAACAGCTTTAGAACAATCCTTCGGGTTTTCCACCCAAATCGGGGCCGAGTGACGCAGTTGTGCATGACGGGCACTTATCCAAAAGAACGATAGGAACCGATGGACAAGCGGGCATGAGTTTTGCCACGCTTACTCAATCGTTAAGGGGGCCTTCCATGCGTCGTCTTGCTCTTCTCGCGGTTGCTGCTGTCGCCTTTGTCGCTCCGTCGCTCGCAAAGGCCGGCCCGATGACGTTCAGGGAAGTCGAGCTCGGCGATTGCAAGAAGAGTTGCTCCACGATCTTGCTCGGCGAAGGCGAGATCGTGATGAGCACCGAGCGGGCGTTCCGTTCGGCGATCCGCCGCGCCGGCCGTGGAACTCCGGTGCTCCTGCATTCGCCGGGTGGCAATGTCGCCGGCAGCCTGCTGCTTGGAGTGGCATTCCGCGAAACCGGCACCACCGTCGGCGTCGCGCCGGGCGGAGCCTGCTATTCGGCCTGCGCCTACGCCCTGCTCGGCGGTGTGAACCGCAAAGTTCTCACCGGTGCACAATTCGGGGTGCACGAATTCATCACCATCGGCAGGAAGCCCGGCAAGAAACTGACGGCCGCCGACAGGCGTGAGGACGCCGAAACCCTGGCCCTGCTGCGCGAATACGCCCAGGCGATGGGCGTCAATCCGGAACTGATCTCGCTGGCGGCCAAGACCAAGCACAGCAATATCCGAGTGCTGAGTCAGAAGGAGCTCCGCCGGATGCGGGTGGTGAACTGAAAGCTCGGTCTGTGCCTCTCCCGGGGGAAGCGGGAGAGGCCTTCATCGTCATCCTCCGGCTCGACCGGAGGATCCACGCCACAGGCACCGCCACTATGGGTCCTCCGGTCACAAGCTGGAGGACGACGCCCTCAGCGGACGAGGATGTTCTTGAACTGCCAGGGATCGTCGAGATCGAGATCCTCGGGGAACAGGCCAGGCCGGTTCTCGATCGGCGTCCAGTCGGTGTAATAGCCGTTCACCGGGCCGAGATAGGGCATCTGGATTTCCAGGCAGCGCTTGAAGTCCATCTCGTCGGCCTCGACGATGCCCTCTTCGGGGTTCTCCAGCGCCCAGACCATGCCGGCCAGAATGGCCGAGGTGACCTGAAGGCCGGTCGCGTTCTGGTAGGGCGCGAGCCGGCGGGTCTCTTCCAGCGATAGCTGCGAGCCGAACCAATATGCGTTCTTGCCGTGGCCGTAGAGAAGGACGCCTAGCTCGTCGATGCCGTCGACGAGCTCGTCCTCGTCGAGGACGTGCAGCTTGTCCTGAACCTTGCCCGAGGCGCCGAACAGTTCGTGCCACGACAGGATGGCATCGTCCGCCGGGTGATAGGCGTAGTGGCAGGTCGGCCGATAGACCGCCTGGCCGTCCTCGAACACGGTGAAATAGTCCGAGATCGAGATCGACTCGTTGTGGGTGACGAGGAAGCCGTATTGGGCGCCGAGCGTCGGGCACCAGGTGCGGACGCGGGTATCGGCGCCGGGTCGCATCAGATAGATGGCCGGGGCGTCGTGCGCCTCGTGCTGGCGGGCGCTTTCCGGCATCCACTTCTCATGCGTGCCCCAGCCGAGCTCGGACGGCTGCAGGCCCTCGGAGATGAAGCCTTCCACCGACCAGGTGTTGAGGAAGATGTTCGGCGGCTTCGGGTTTACCGTCCGCTGTGTGTCGCGCTCGGCGATGTGGATGCCCTTGACGCCGATCTGCCGGAGCAGCGCCGCCCATTCCTCGCGCGTGTGCGGGTCCGGCACGTTGAACTTCATGTCGCGGGCGATGTTGAGCGCCGCCTGCTTGACGAAGAACGAGACCATGCCCGGATTGGCGCCGCAGCATGAGACGGCGGTCGGGCCGCCTGGATTGCGGGCCTTGGCTTCGAGCGTGAAATTGCGCAGCGCATAGTTCGAGCGCTCGCTCGGACCCTTGTTCTTGTCGAAATAGAAGCCGAGCCAGGGCTCGTTGACGGTGTCGATGTAAAGCACGCCGAGTTCGCGGCAGAGTTCCATGATGTCGACCGAACCGGTGTCGACCGAGAGGTTGACGCAGAAGCCCTGACCCTCGCCCTTGGTCAGGAGCGGGGTGAGGAGTTCGCGGTAATTCTCCCGGGTGACGTGCTGCTGGATCAGGCTCAGGCCATGCGCGTCGAGGATGTGCTTGTTGAGATCGTCCGGATCGATGACGAAGAAGCGATCTTTGTCGTAGGTGAAATGGCGCTCGATCAGGGGCAAGGTGCCACGTCCGATCGAGCCGAAGCCGATCATGACAATGGGTCCGGTAATTTCCCCGTAATTCGGCCAATCCGCCATTTCGATCCTCTCAAGTCTGGGCAAGTGCCGGGCATAGAGCCGGGCACGGGACGATAAATCAAGGAACTATCTATGTTCGTCAGCCGGATGACGGTTCGGCCGCACCACGCTTTCGCATCTATATAACCGGTTATATAATTGGCGATGTAATGGAGATCCCTATGACCGAGGATGTGGTTCGCGCGCTTGGCTTCCTGTGCCTCGGCACCCGTCTCAAGCGGATTGGCGAGCGGCTGCAGGCCGATACGCAGGAGGTCATCGACAGCTTCGATGCCGGCGTGGTCGCCAGTCAGTTTCCGTTTCTTGCCGCTCTCGACCGCCTGGGGCCGCTTGCCGTCGGAGAACTGGCCGAGGCCATCGGCGTGACCCAGCCCGGCGCAACCAAAACGACGATCCAGCTTGTCGGGCTCGGCTTCGTGCGCGTCGAGCAGTCGCCGGAAGACCAGCGGCGCAAGATCGTCGGGCTGACCGAAAAGGGACAGGCGGTCGTCGACACCGCCAAGCGGGAACTCTGGCCACTCATCGATCACGCTGTCGCCGATCTCTGTGGCGGTCTCGACGCTCCGTTTCTCGATCAACTGGTCCGCATCGAAGACGGCCTGACGGCCGCGCCTCTCGCGCGGCGCGTCGGCAAGAACCTCCCGAAGGAAGGAGTTCGCCATGACACACGTGCTTGATCGTCCGATCTGGAGCGCGCTCGGAACGAGCCACGCCGCTCTCGCAGAAGAAAATGGACTGGCGCGGCGCTATCCGCCGTCGATCATCCCCTTCGTCGCAACAGGTGACAGCGATCCGGCGAGCCTCGACGGGCTGGAGCGGTTTGTCGGTCCGGAAGACGAGCTGTTCACCATCCAGGCCGATCCGATCGTCATTCCCGGCGGGCTTATGGCCAGCATGGAGGCGCCCGGCGTGCAGATGGTCGCCGACAGGTTGATGCCGGAGATCCATGATCCGCGCCTGAAGCCGCTCGACGAAAGCGATGCCGCCGACATGCTGGAACTGGCGCTGCTGACCAAGCCAGGCCCGTTCACGCTCCGCGCGCAGAGCCTCGGCGAATTCTGGGGAATCAAGGAAGAGGAGCGGCTGATCGGAATGGTCGGCGTCCGGTTCAGGCAGCCCGGCCTGACCGAGATCAGCGGCCTCTGCACGCATCCCGACGTCCGTGGACGTGGTCTCGGGACGCTGCTGCTGACCTTCATGGCGGGCCGCATCTACGCCCGCGGCGAACAGCCCTATCTCCACACCTTCGCGTCGAACACCGGCGCGATCGCGCTCTATGAATCGCTGGGCTTCAGGCTAAGGCGCGAGATGTATGTCGCGGCCATGCGCCGGCCGGACTGAAAAGAGGCGGCCCTTGCAGGCCGCCTCGATGATCAAGCCGCTGTGCGGTGTAGACCCGCTTCGGCGGCGATCCAGGCCGGCTCCGGCACACGGACGCCTGTCGCGTTGACGAGGCCCGCGGCGCCATCGAGAGCGCCATACGCGAGTTCGCGGCCGAGAAAGCGCTCGCGAGCATACGGACCCGGCAACCAGAGCTTCTCGGTATGCGCCGCGGTGAAGCCGAAGCGCTCGTAATAGGGCGCGTCTCCGACGAGCAGGACCGAGCCGTGGCCGAGTTCTTCCGCGCGCTGAAGGGCCGCGCGCATCAGACCACCGCCCAAGCCACAATTCTGCCAGTTCCGGTCGACGGCGAGCGGGCCGAGCAGGAGCGAGGCGCGGCCGGGACCGGCGCTGATGTTCCAGAGGCGCACGGTGCCGATGACTTGGCCGTCGTTCTCGGCGGTCAGGGCGAGGCCCCGCGCGGGCAAACGGCCCTCGCGCAGGCGCTCGGAGGTCTTGCGGAAACGGCCTTCGCCGAACGCTGCATCGAGGAGGTCCTCGCGGGCGTCGATGTCAGCCAGCACTTCATCACGAATAACAATCATGGCCGGGCCTCCCACTGAAGGGTTGCGCAGCCCTCGCACCCTCTCGGGCCGTCCGGGACTTCTGGACTTGGAGGACCGCCCGGGAGACCGGGCGGGATGATGTCGGATCGTCAGATGACGATCGTTTCGAGGGGCGGGAAGCCGTTGAACGCGACCGCCGAATAGGTGGTCGTGTAGGCTCCGGTCGCCTCGATGAGAACGAGGTCGCCGATCTCGAGGCTCACCGGAAGGAAATACGGGTCCTTCTCGTAGAGCACGTCCGCCGAATCGCAGGTCGGGCCGGCGAGGACGCACGGCACCATGGCGGAGCCGTCGCGGGCGGTCTTGATCGGGTAGCGGATCGCCTCGTCCATCGTCTCGGCGAGACCACCGAACTTGCCGATGTCGAGATAGACCCAGCGCGCATCGTCCTCGGCGTCCGACTTCTTCGAGATCAGCACGACCTCGGAGCGGATGATGCCGGCATTGCCGACCATGCCGCGACCGGGCTCGATGATGGTCTCCGGAAGCTGGTTGCCGAAATGCTTGCGCAGCGCATTGAAGATCGCCGAGCCGTAGCTCTCCACGCCCGGGATCTCCTTGAGATAACGGGTCGGGAAGCCGCCGCCGAGATTGACCATCGCGAGCTGGATGCCGCGATCCGCCAGCGTGTGGAAGATCATGGCAGCCGAGGCGAGCGCGCCGTCCCACATCGCCGGGTCGCGCTGCTGCGAGCCGACATGGAAGGACACGCCGTGCGCGACGAGGCCGAGGCGGTGGGCGTGCTCGAGTACGTCGATCGCCATTTCCGGCACGCAGCCGAACTTGCGCGAGAGCGGCCATTCGGCACCCGAGCCGTCGCAAAGGATGCGGGCGAAGACGCGAGCGCCGGGAGCGACGCGGGCGATCTTCTCGACCTCTTCCTTGCAGTCGACGGCGTAGAGATCGACGCCGAGGGCGCGCGCGGTGGCGATGTCGCGCTCCTTCTTGATCGTGTTGCCGAAGGAGATGCGGTCGGCGGTGGCGCCGGCTTCGAGCGCGAGCTTGATCTCGACGACCGAGGCGGTGTCGAAGCACGAGCCGAGATCGGCAAGCAGCTTCAGAACCTTCGGTTCGGGGTTCGCCTTGACCGCATAGAAGACGCGGGTGTCCGGCAGCGCCTTGGCGAAGGCGTTGTAGTTCTCGCGAACGACGTCGAGGTCGACGACGAGGCACGGACCGTCATGTCGTCGGGAAGCAAGGAAGTTCTGGATACGCTCGGTCATCAGCGGGTCCCCGCAAATACGCGTTGGCTCTGCGAGAAGACGTCCCGTTCCGGACACGCGTTGGAGACGCGCCGGGCAGAAAGGCTTCGTCGCTGCCGATCCTTTCGGACCGGCGGCTCTTGTTCGCGCCGATGGCTTGAATCGCTCCGTGGCGGCGGATGCCGCGTCCGGCTCAGTTCAGGCCAACGCTTGGAAGGGGATATCCCGTCCGCACGCCCGGCAAGGAAGTAGTTGCCTCTTCAGTGACGCCGGCCTTTGGAGAGCCGACAGAGACCAAAAAAGCCCTCTACGTCGTTGCTTTAAGCTGCGTCCGCCGACAGAGCGTCGACTTAGATCCGGTTTCTCTTCCCGGCCACCGGTCTGCCCGACGGGATTTCCGTCTGACCGGCACGCAACCACAGGCACGTGCGAATTTGGGCGAGCCGGGAGATAGGGGAATCGTCCGTCACACACAAGACCTTAGAGGCCCGAAGGCGAATTTTTTTGAATCTCAGGGGCGGCGCGCTTTCCCTCCCCGAAAACGGGGAGGGCCGAGTCGCGCGTCAGCGTGAACCGGGGTGGGGTCGCGGCCTCTCCGAATGCGCTCATGCCAAGGTTACGCTGTAGCCCCACCCGGCTCGCTTGCGCGAGTCCGCCCTCCCCTGCAGGGGAGGGAGAGGTCCCGGCTTTCAGTCCCGCTCTTCCCACTCGGCCCTGGCCTCGTCGCTGGAGCGATCGAGGTGGACCTGCGCATTGACGCGCTCGACCCATTCGAGCGGGATCGCGTGGTGCTTCTCTTCCTCGTCGTCGAGGCGGCTCAGGACGATGGTCTCGTCGTTCTCGACGAAATCGACCGTGCCGATGTGAACGCCGTCGGCACCGACGACATCCATGTTTTCCTTGATGTGCAGGACAGGCGCCATTGGCTCTCTCCGGAATTAACAACCGGGACAAATCCGAAGCCGGCGATTTGGTTCGCTCAGTCTTTAGCCGCGATTCCCAGGGCGGCGAAGCCGAGCCCCGAATCCATAGCCTCTGCGCTGATGACAGACACCGTCGTCCTCCGGCTCGACCGGAGGATCCACGCCATACGGCAGGGCCGATATGGGTCCTCCGGTCGAGCCGGAGGACGACGTCCATCGGAGTATGGGTCGCTTAGGTAATGGGCTCGTGTTTGATGGCGCTGCGGAAGAAGCCATAGACGAGATAGAGCGCGAACGCGCCACCGGCGGCTTCGAGCACCCAGGCGCCGATTTCGCCGAGGCCGAACATGCCGGCCAGGGCCCAGCCGCCAGCCACGCCCGCGACGAGCACTTCGACGCCGACGAGAATCGTCGCCGAGATGACGGTAAGGGCGTTCTTCGTGTTCATGACCTCTCCTTGCGCGCGGAAACTAGCGGGATCGGAGCGGAGAGGGAAGCCTCGTGTTCCGGGCGTGCGAAGACGAGCGCAGCGAGCGAGCTCGACCCGGAACCTCAGCGCGAAACGCCGCGACTAAGCGCCGTATCTGGATCGCGCGATGCAGCTTTGCTGCACCCGGTCCGGGATACGCTATAACCCACGCCATGCGCTCAATCGCCATTTCAGATCGCGGCGTCGTCGCCGCTCCACATTCGCTGGCCGTGGAGACCGGCCGTTCCATTCTCGAAGAGGGCGGAAACGCGCTCGAAGCCATGGTGGCGATGGCCGCGACCATCGCCGTCACCTACCCGCACATGAGCGGGCTCGGCGGTGACGGCTTCTGGATGATCCGCGAGCCGTCGGGCAAGGTCGGCTTCATCGATGCCGCGGGGCCGGCTGGAAGCGGCGCGACGATCGCGTCTTACAACAATGCGGGTCACGACGCCGTACCGCCTCGCGGGCCGCTGGGTGCCTGCACGGTCGCGGGCGTCGTCTCCGGCTGGTCGATGGCGCTGGAGGCATCGCATGAGGCGCGCGGACGGCTGCCGCTCGATGTGCTGCTGTCGGACGCGGTACGCTATGCGCGCGACGGCTATGCGGTGTCGGATGGGCAGGGTGCGAATGTCCCGAAGCTCCGCGACGACCTGTTCGCCGCGCCGGGCTTCGCCGACAATTTCCTGACCGAGGGCAAGCTGCCGGCAGGCGGCGATCTGCTGAAACAGCCCGCTCTCGCCTCGACTTTCGAGCAACTGAGCTATGCCGGTCTCGACGATTTCTACCGGGGCGATCTGGGCCGCGAGATCGGCGCCGAACTGGCCAGGATCGGCAGTCCGGTCTCTCGTGAGGATCTCGAGAGGTACGAGGCGCGCATCCGCACGCCGTTGTCGCTTTCGTTGAAGCTCGGCCAGGTCTGGAATTCGCCGCCGCCGACACAGGGGCTGGCGAGCCTCCTCATCCTGGGCATCGCCGAACGGCTTGATCTCGGCCGTCCGGAGAGCGCCGATTTCGTCCACGGACTGGTCGAGGCGACCAAGCGGGCCTTCCTGATCCGCGACCTCGTCGTCACCGATCCTCGCCATCTCGACCATGAGCCGGCGAGTTTCCTCGATCCGGCGCGATTGGAGCGCGAGGCGCAGACCATTTCCCGCGGCCGGGCGATGAAATGGCCGGCCCCGCCACTCGGCGACGGCGATACGGTCTGGCTCGGCTGCATCGACCGGGACGGGCGCGCGGTCAGCTACATCCAGAGCCTCTATTGGGAATGGGGCTCCGGCTGCGTCCTGCCGACGACGGGCGTGCTCTGGCAGAACCGGGGAGCCGGCTTCAGCCTCGATCCTGACGCGCGCAATCCGCTCGAGCCCGGACGTTTCCCTTTCCACACGCTGAGCCCGGCGATCGCCCGGATGAAGGACGGCCGCGTGATGGTCTACGGCACGCAGGGCGGCGACGGGCAGCCGCAGACGCAGGGCGCGGTCTTCGTCCGCCATGCCGGCTTCGATATTCCGCTGGAGGAGGCAATCGAACTGCCGCGCTGGCGGCTCGGCCGTGGCTGGGGAGCGATCGAGACCAGCCTCAAGCTGGAACCGCGTTTCGACAGTCAGCTCATCGAGGAACTCGAACGGCGCGGCCACGAGATCGAGATACTCTCGAAGCCCTATACGACCGAGACCGGGACGGCCGGCATCATCGTGTTGCACCCAAGCGGGCGCATCGAAGGCGTGCACGATCCGCGCGGAGATGGCGGCGCGCTCGGTCTCTGACACGTGTTCAGACCTTCGCACTGATCTGCTAAGACCCGCCCCATGACTACAATCCTGACCAATGCGCGGCTCCTGACCGAGGGCGGAGTCGTCGACGGCACGCTCGCTTTCGATGGTGCCGAGATCATCGATGTCCAGCCGGGCAGGAGTTCGGCGCCGGGCGCGATCGACGCCGAGGGTGACTTCGTCTCGCCCGGGCTGATCGAATGCCACACCGACAATCTCGAAAAGCACTTCGTCCCGCGCCCGAAGGTGATCTGGCCTAACCCGCTGGCGGCGGCGCTGACGCACGATGCGCAGATCGTCGCGGCGGGCATAACCACAGTCTTCGACGCGGTCTGCATCGGCGGCTACGACGACGGCAAGGATCACCGGCCGAAGATCATGGGAGCGATGATTGGGGCGCTGAGGACCGGACGGGAACAGGGTGTGCTGCGCGCCGACCACCGGCTGCATCTGCGCTGCGAGATGACCTCGCAGAATATGATGGACCATCTCGAAAGCTTCGCCGACGCCGGCATCGCGCTGGCCTCGCTGATGGACCACACGCCGGGACAACGGCAGTGGCAGAACCTTGAGCTCTACCGCACCTTTGTGCGCGGCGAGGGGAGGAGCGACGAGGAGATCGACGCCATCATCCAGGCCGAGATCCATCGCGGCCGCGAGACGGCGGACGAGAATTTCGAACGGGCGATCGCCTTCTTCCGCGGCAGCGGCATCCTGCTCGCGAGCCATGATGACACCACCGAGCAGCACATCGCGCTGGCGGTCGCCGCCGGCTGCACGATCTCGGAGTTTCCGACAACCGCCGAAGCAGCCCGTGCCGCCAAGGAGCAGGGCATGGCGACCGTCGGCGGCGCGCCGAATGTCGCGCGTGGCGGTTCGCATTCCGGCAATGTCGGCGTCGGTGAGCTGACCAAGGACGGGCTGATCGACGTTCTGTCCTCGGATTACGTCCCCGCCAGCCTGTTGCAAGCCGTGCAGCGCCTGGCGGACGAAGGCATGTCGCTTCACGAGGCGATCGGACTGGCGACCTGGCGGCCGGCGGACATGCTGAAGCTCGATGATCGCGGCCGGCTGAAGCCGGGGCTGCGGGCCGATCTCGTCCGCTTCCGTGTGATCGAGGGAACGCCCGTGGTGCGGGAAGTCACGGTCGAGGGGCAGCGGGTTTTCTGATGGCGCGCTACGCGATCTATTACGTGCCGGAGCGCCAAACGGCGCTCTGGGAGTTCGGCTGTAACGTCCTTGGCTATGACGCCGAGCGCGGAGTCGAGGTCACGCAGCTCGTGCCGTCCGGCTTCGGCGAGAGCGAATGGCGCGAGATGACGGCCGCGCCGCGCCGCTACGGCTTCCACGCCACGATGAAGGCCCCGATCGCGCTCCGGGATGGCACCACCGAGGCCGAGCTTCTCGCCGCATTCCGCGAATTTGCCGGCAAGGAAGACGCATTCGCCGCCGCGCCGCCGAAGGTCGCGCTGCATGGCGATTACGTGACACTGCTGCTGTCGGCGCCGGATCAGCGGGTTCAGGCGCTGGGCGACTCCTGCGTGCGCTCGCTGGACGCGTTCCGCGCCCCACCCTCGGAAAGGGAAAAGCAGAGGCGGCTCGACGGCGGCCTGTCCGAGAGCCAGTCCGCGCATCTGGAGCGATGGGGCTATCCTTACGTCTTCAGCGACTTTGTCTTTCACATGTCATTGGCAGGCTCTTTACGCGAGGGACGCTCGGAAGCGGCTTTCGAAGGACTGGCAAGGCTTTACGAGGATGAGGTCGGTGATGAGGCTCTGGTCTTTTCCTCGCTTGCTGTATTCGCCGAGCCGGAGCCAGACGCGCCCTTCGTCGTCGCCGAACGCGCGAAACTTCGGAGGTGAAACGGGTCGGCGCCTTGTTTCGGCCTCAGTAACCGACACACTGCCGCTCATATTCGTCCCGTGTTGCCCATGATCCGTCGTCTGTGTTCCATCGCTGCCGCGTGCCTTGCGATGTGGGCCGTTCCCGCATGGGCGCATCCGCATGTCTTCGTGACCGTCAAAAGCACTGTCGTGTACGGCGACGGTGCTCCGAAGGAGGTGCGGCACGCCTGGCGATTCGACGAGATGTTTTCGTCCTTCGCCACTCAGGGGCTCGATACCAACGGCGACGGCAAGCTCGATCGCAATGAGCTGAAGGATCTGGCGCAGGTCAACGTGACCTCGCTGAAGGAGTTCGACTACTTCACGAATGCCAAGACCAACCAGGGCGACGTCGTCTTCAAGCCGCCGGTCGATTACTGGCTCGACTACGATGGTTCCGCGCTGACGCTGCATTTCACGCTTCCGGTGCAGTCGGCCGGTTCGGGCGCCTTCCATCTCGCGATCTACGATCCGTCCTATTTTGTTGCCTTCGACCTTGCCGAGAAGGACGCGGCCATGCTTGAGGGCGCTCCGGCGGGGTGCCGGATCGATGCGCAGGGACCGCCCAAGGATGGCGCGGCGGCACCGGCGCCCGGCCAGAAGCTCGGCGAGGACTTCTTCAACAATCTCGATTCGAAAAGCGGCTGGGGCGAGCAGTTCGCCAACCGCATGACCGTGCGGTGCGGCGACGAGGCGGTCGCCTTCGCGAACCAGCCCAAGGCACCGCAGGAGCAGACGACACAGACGTCCGAGCTGACGCAGGCGGATATCGCCGCGCAGCCCGCCGATGTGCTCAGCCGCGTCGAGCAGGCACAGCGGATCGCGCAGGACCAGCCTCTCGGCGAACTGCCGGCGACGCAGCTTCGCACCGCCTCGCTTGAACCAACCGCTGCGCCGCCCGCCAAGGCCTCATCGGCCGCGCTCGGCGCTTTCGGCGTGGTGCGCCCCGACAGTGTCGGCGCGCCGCCGAACGGCGTGTTCGGCTGGATCATGGGCGTGCAGTCCAAATTCTACCAATCGATGTCTAAGGCACTGATCGACACCAAGACCAGTAATGCCGCTTTGTTCCTGCTCGCTGGCCTGAGCTTCCTCTACGGCGTTTTCCATGCTGCCGGGCCGGGGCACGGCAAGGCGGTCATCTCGTCCTATCTGCTCGCCACCGGCGAAACGCTCCGGCGTGGCGTGGCGATCTCGTTCGCGGCGGCGATGGCACAGGCGGTGACCGCCGTCGCGGTCGTCGGCGTGCTGGCGATCATCCTCGGCGCGACCAGCCAGATGATGGGCATCGCCACCTGGTGGCTGGAGGCGATCAGCTACGGCCTGATTGCCGCGCTCGGCATTTCGCTGCTCGTCCGCAATGGCAAGCGCATCCTCGGCCTCGGCCATGTGCACGACGAGAACTGCGATCACACCCATATTCCGGAGCCGGCGGATTTCGCCGGCAAGTTCGACTGGCGCCAGGCCGGTTCGGCGGTGCTGGCGATCGGCCTGCGACCCTGCACAGGGGCGCTTCTCATCCTCGTCTTCGCGCTGGCGCAGGGTTTGATCTGGACCGGTGTCGCGGCGACCTTCGCAATGGCGCTCGGAACTGCGCTGACCGTCGGCGTCATCGCGGCGATCGCGGTGGGGGCGAAGAGCCTTGCGCTGCGGCTGGCGTCGGGGATGTCCGGCGGTGCCGGAATGATCGCGGTGAGGGGCGTCGAGATGGCCGGCGGCGTGGTCGTTTTCGCCTTCGGGCTGATGCTTCTCGGCGGAATGCTCTCGACCGGAGCCCCAGTTGGCGGATAAGCCGTTGCCATGAGCCCAGAGCCGCACTTTCCCCCCGAACATCCCCCGATCAAGCATGGCCGCATCGGCGTTCTCATCGTCAATCTCGGCACGCCGGAGGGCACGTCCTATTGGCCGATGCGGCGCTATCTCAAGGAATTTCTGTCCGACCGCCGAGTGATTGAGACGCCGCGCTGGCAGTGGTGGCCGATCCTCAACCTCATCGTGCTGACGACCCGTCCAAGCCGGAAGGGCAGGGACTACGCGACAATCTGGAACAACGAGCTCGACGAAGGCCCGCTGAAAACGATCACCCGCGACCAGTCGACCGCGCTGGCCGAGCGGCTCGCCGATCTCGGCGACAGGATCGTGGTTGATTGGGCCATGCGCTATGGCAACCCCTCCATCGCTTCGCGTATAGAGGCGCTGCAGGCCCAGGGCTGTGAGCGTCTGCTCGTCGTGCCGATGTATCCGCAATACGCCGCCGCAACCTCGGCCACTGTCTGCGACAAGGTCTTCGACAAGCTGAAGGAGATGAGATGGCAGCCGATCCTGCGCGTCGCCGCGCCCTGGTATGACGAGGATGTCTACATCCAGGCGATCAAAAGCTCGATCGAGGAGCACATTTCGACGCTGAATTGGACGCCCGACGTCATCCTTGCCTCGTTTCACGGCATCCCGAAGAGCTACCTGGAAAAGGGCGACCCCTATTACTGCCACTGCCACAAGACGACACGCCTCCTGCAAGCGGCGATGGAGGTGGGCGACGAGAAGCTGAGGATGACCTTCCAGTCCCGCTTCGGGCCGGAGGAGTGGTTGCAGCCTTACACGGACAAAACCGTCGAGGCTCTGGCGCAGTCAGGAGTGAAGAACGTCGCCGTTGTCACGCCCGGTTTCACCGCCGATTGCCTTGAGACGATCGAAGAGATCGGCGTGGAGAACGCAGAGATATTCCATCGTAATGGAGGAAATAATTTCTCTGCTATCCCCTGCCTTAACGTTAATAAGCTTGGACTTAACGTTATCGAGACGGTGGTCAGAAGAGAGTTAATGGGCTGGATTTAGCCAAAAGTTGAATACTTTATTTATTTGCGATGACGGTCCGGATACGAATATGAGAGAAATTACAGCGGATCTGGGCCAAAATGTTGCTCGACGTCATGTTCGATACTTCACCATCCGGCTTTACGAAGGAAACCTTCGGGCTTTCGCGTGAGCCTCATGTCCGGGAACCGCTACCCACGAGGCTCGGTCGCTGGACGATGGCGATCGCCTATGGGCTGAAGCTCAAGCGGATACACCAGGTCCCCCGCCTTCTTCTCCTGAGCCTGGAGTGGGTCGTTCGGCCGGCCGCCGCGCGTCGCCGTCTGGCCAATGCCCGTCAAGTGACCGACAGGCAGGAGATCGTGGCCGTGGTCGACGATCTGAACATCGAGACGATGATCGACGGCTACCGCCGCGGCATCTATCCGATGGCGCATATGGGTTTCATGAAATGGTGGTCGCCGGCCGAACGCGCTGTGCTCGATCCCAACGAGACTCATATCGACAAGAATTCCCGCCGCACTATCCGGCAGGGCAAGTGGAAGGTCACCTTCGATCGCGATTTCGGAGCGGTGGTGAAGGCTTGCGCCGGGCCGCGCCGCGCCCGCGCTCCGCTGACCTGGCTGACCGCGCGGATGATGCAGGCCTTCGTCCGCCTGCACGAGGCGGGCTTCGCCCATTCCGTCGAGGTGTGGAGCGACAGCGGCGACCTCATCGGCGGCCTGTTCGGGATCGCGCTCGGTTCAGTCTTCTTCGGACAGTCGCAGTTCTCGCATGAGCGCAACGCCTCAAAAATCGCGGTCGGCGTGCTGCATTGCCATCTGGCCCATTGGGGCTTCGTTGTTCGCGACGGCCAGCGGATGACGCCCCATCTGGAAAGCCTGGGCTTCAAGCCTGTCCGCCGGGACGAATTCGAGACGCTGATCGAGCGCAACGTCAACCGGCCGGTGAACGCGCCGTGGATCGTCGACCCCGATCTCGACGTGGCGAACTGGCATTCGCAATCGGAGAAGGCGGAAGCCGCTCTCAAATCGGCTTGACGCGGAAGGCGGGCTTTAAGACTCGCGGCCGATAATCGCGCCCGTGCCCGTCGCCGAGGGCATTGCGGAGTCCCGGACGTTGATCGCCCTGTCCAGATTGTTCTCGACGTCCATGCTGCTGACCGCATTGCGCGTCGGAGCGGCCGGTGTCGGATTTCTCACGCAGATCGTGCTGGCGCGGCTGCTCAATGCGGACGAACTCGGCATCTTTTATTTCGTGAGCTCGGTGGCGATGATCGCGCCGCTGGTCCTTTGCCACGGCTATCCGAGCCTCCTGACGCGCTTCGTCTCGCGCTACACCGAGCGCGGAAAGCCGGAATATGTCAGCGCCTTCCTGCGGTTAACCCAAAAGGAAGGAATCAAATGGGGCGTGCTCGGCGCGCTCGTTCTGGCCACAGTCGGCTGGTTCGCGCCGGGTATCGAGGACCGGTTCCGCGCCGCATTCCTGTTCGGCTCGCTGACCATCATCCCGATGTGCCTCTACCGGATCTATGGCGGCATTGCCGGCGCCTACCGGATGTTCGTCGGCAGCTATCTGCCGAGCCTCGTGGTGCTGCCAACGGTCTTCTCGGGCGTGCTCTTCACGGTCTATCTCGCCGGCGGTTCGGCATCGCTGACCATGGTGTCGGCGCTCCAGTTCGCCTCCTGGGCCTGCGTCGCCGCCGTTTCCCTCTACATCGTCCGCGAAATCTACCGGGGCCCGGCGGAGCCGGTCTACGACCGCCGCGTCCAGCGCCGCTGGGCGCGGGAAGCCTGGCCGGTCGTCGTCGTCGCGATCTTCACGAGCATGCTGACCGACCTCGCGGTCATTCTCGCGACACCCTTCATGACCCTGCCCGACGTCGCGGCCTTTGGCCTTTGCCTGAAGGTCGCGTTTCTGGTCGGCTTCTTCGTGCAGGTCTCGCACCAGGTGCTGCTGCCCGACATGGGTGATGCGGTCGCCCGGCGCGAGAGCGGCTCGATCGGCGTCAAGATCCTCGGTGCGAGTCTCGCCCCGCTGGCGCTGACGGTCGGCGGCTTCCTGCTCAGCGTTTTCTTCGGCGAGTATATGCTCGGCCTGTTCGGCGACGAGTTCCGCGGCGCGAAATACACGCTCGCGATCCTGATGTTCGCCCAGTTCGTGCGCGCCGTCGCCGGACCCGGGCCGCTGCTGCTCACCGTCAAGGGAGCGCAGGGGACGAACGCCATGATCTGCGCGGTTTCCGCACTTGTCCTCATTGCCGGGAACGCGATCATGGCACCGCGATGGGGAGCGGAAGGCGCCGCCCTGGCTCTGCTGCTGACGACGGTCTTCTGGCTCGTCGCGACGGCGTTCGCGCTTTACCGTATGGACGGCGTGCGCGCGGATCTCGCGAGCTTCCTCGTCCGGCGGACCTCGGTGTCGCCCGCCGAATAAGTCAGAGATTCATCAGCGCCGGATCGCCGCCTTGTGCCGCGATGTTGATGCTCGTCACACGCTCGACCGCATAGCGCAGCAGGGCATTCGGACCGCCCGCCTTCGGGCCCGTACCGGAAAGTCCCTCGCCACCGAACGGCTGGACGCCGACGACGGCGCCGATGATCGAGCGGTTGACGTAGACATTGCCGGCCGGAACGAGACGGGCGACCTCATCGGCGAAGCCGTCGATCCGGGAATGGACGCCGAGCGTCAGTCCGTAGCGGAGCGAGGCGAGGGCGCTCGCGACCTCTTCGAGCTTCTCAGGCTCGTAGCGGACGACGTGGAGGATCGGCCCGAAAACTTCGCGCTGAAGGAAATCGGGAGCGGGAATTTCGGCGAGGATGGGTCCGAAGAAAGTCCCGTCTTCCGGCGCTTCCAGCCGGTGAAGGATGGTGGCTTCGTTTTCAAGCCGCTCGGCATGTCTCTCGAGCGCATCACGGGCTTCAGTGTCGATGACTGGCCCGATATCGGTCGAGGGATTGGCTGGATCGCCGATAACCAGCGCGTCCATCGCTCCCTTGATGCCGGTTATCAGCATGTCGGCGGTGTCGTTCGGCAGGAATAGCAGGCGAAGAGCCGAGCAGCGCTGTCCCGCCGAACCGAACGCCGACAGCACGACGTCGTCGATCACCTGTTCGCGCAGCGCGGTGGTATCGACGAACATGCCGTTGAGGCCGCCGGTCTCGGCGATGAAGGGGACGATCGGCCCGTTCCGCGCGGCAAGCGAGCGATTGATCGCCCAGGCCGTCTCGGTGCCTCCGGTGAAGGCCACGCCGTCGATCTCCGGATGATTGACCAGCGTGCTGCCGACGGTCGCGCCATCGCCCGGGATCAGCGACAGAAGGTCCGGATCGAGCCCGGCACGATGAAAGAGCAAGACGGCCGCATGGGCGATCAGCGGCGTCTGCTCGGCCGGCTTGGCCAGGACCGCATTGCCGGCGGCAAGCGCGGCGGCGATCTGGCCGGTGAAGATCGCGAGCGGAAAATTCCACGGGCTGATGCAGGCGAAGACACCTCGGCCGTGAAGGGAGAGCAGGTTCCGTTCTCCGGCCGGACCCGTCAGGACTTCCGGGCCGGAGAACTGCTTTTCGGCGAGATGCGCGTAGTAGCGGCAGAAGTCGGCCGCCTCGCGGACTTCGGAAATGCCGTCGGCGAGGGTCTTGCCGCCCTCGCGGGACAGGATTGCGATCAGGCGGCCGCGATCGGCTTCCAGCGCATCCGCCATGGCGCGGAGAACCTTGGCACGCGCCGCTCCGCCCGCCGCATCCCATGCCCGCTGCGCCTTGCGGGAGCGAGCGACGGCCGCATCGATATCTTTCGGCGTTGCGTCGCTCGTCCGGCCTACGACGCGGCTGTGGTCCGCAGGCGACCTCACTTCCTTCTGGTTACGCTTCTTGGCGTCCGTGCCGCCAAGCGGCTTGGCATGCAGCGGATTTCGATCGAGTTTGCCGATCGCCAGGGCGAGATCGTCGCGCTCGGAGCGAACGGTCAGGTCGATGCCGGCGGAGTTCTTTCGTGCCGAACCATAGAGGCCGGGAGGCGGCGGCGGGATCTTCGGATGCCGGTCAGGTTGCTCGCGAACGGTCGGAACGGGGTCGGAAATGATCGCGTCGACCGGCACTTCCTCGTCGAGGAATGCGTGGACGAAGCTGGTGTTCGCGCCGTTCTCCAGAAGCCTGCGGACCAGATAGGGCAGCAGCTCCTCATGGCTGCCGACAGGTGCGTAAGTACGTACAGATACCTTCTTGTTCCGCTTCTTCGCGGCAGCGTAGAGGCTTTGGCCCATTCCGTGCAGGCGCTGGAATTCGCAGGCGACGCCAGCCCGCTCGGCCATTTCGCGCACCGTCGCCAGAGTGTGCGCGTTGTGCGTCGCGAATTGCGGGAAGATGTGCGGCGCGGCGTCTATCATCCGCTGCGCGCAGACCAGATAGGACAGATCGGTCGCGGCCTTGGTGGTGAAGACGGGATAGTCCAGCCGCCCGGCGATCTGCGCGCGCTTCACTTCGGTGTCCCAATAGGCGCCCTTGACCAGACGGACCATCAGCCGCCGGCCGGTCTGGCGAGCGAGTTCGCCAACGCGCTCGATCACCTCCGGTGCGCGCTTCTGGTAGGACTGGACGGCGAGGCCGAGGCCTTTCCAGGCTCCGAGGCCGCCTTCGCGAACCAGCCGTTCGAGCAGCTTCAGCGACAGAGCGAGCCGGTCGGCTTCCTCGGCGTCGATGGTGAGATTGATGTCGTAACGCTTGGCTTCGAGCGCGAGGCGTTTCATGCGCGGATAGAGCGTCTCCCATACGCGGGCTTCCTGCACTGCCTCGTAGCGGGGAGATAGTGCGGACAGTTTCACCGAGACGCCGTGCTCCGTCTCCGGTCCGGTCTTGCCCGCAGCCTTGCCGACCTCGCCGATGGCGTGGGCATAGGCCTTTTCATAGCGGTCGGCGTCCGCCTCGGTGCGCGCGCCCTCGCCGAGCATGTCGAACGAGCAGAGAAGATTCTCGCGATCGGCGCGGCGCAGCGCTGCGGCGATATCGCGACCGAGCACGAATTGCTCGCTCATCATTGCGATCGCCCGGCCGATAGCGGTGCGGATAACCGGCTCGCCGAGACGTCCGACCATGCGGCGCATGAAGCCGCCGATGTCCTTCTTGGCGTCGCCGACGTCGATCAGCCGCCCGGTCAGCATCAAGCCCCAGGTCGAGGCGTTGACGAACAGGCTGTCGGACTGGCCGCGATGACTTGCCCAGTCGGCGGAGGCGATCTTCTCCGCGATCAGTCGGTCGCGGGTGTCGTCGTCGGGAGTTCGCAGCAGCGCTTCGGCGAGGCACATCAGAACGAGTCCCTCGCGGGTACCCAGGCTGAACTCCTGCATGAAGCTTTCGACTAGCCCCTGATGGCCGGCGGCACGGGCGGTGCGGACCAGCCAGGCGGCCTCGGTCATCGCCTTGTCGCGCTGCTCGGTGGAAAGAGAAATCTCGTTCAGGAGGCTGCGGACGGCCTCTGCCTCGTCGCGGTATTTGCCGCGATCGAGATCATCCCACGCAATCGACTTGTCCGACATGACCCGCAGATTAGCGCCGTCCGGCGGCGGTGAAAGGGCTACAAAAGAAAAAGCGCCCCGGAAAACCGGGGCGCCTGTTCATAAGCCTGAGGCGCGGTTACGCGGCGGCCTGGTTTTCGATGATCGCGGTGGGCTTGGAGCCCGAGCCGATCTGGATCGTGCGGGGCTTCTTGGCCTCCGGCACCTCGCGGACGAGATCGATATGGAGCAGGCCGTTCTCGAGGCTCGCGCCCTTTACCTGCACATAGTCGGCAAGCTGGAAGCGGCGCTCGAAAGCGCGGGCCGCGATGCCTTGGTGAAGCACTTCGCCCTTCTGTTCGGAGGGCTGCTTGTCGCCCTTCACCGAGAGGGCGTTTTCCTTGACTTCGATATTGAGGTCGCTCTCGGCGAAGCCGGCGACGGCGACCGTAATGCGGTACTCGTTCTCACCCGTGCGCTCGATGTTGTAGGGCGGATAGCCGGGCGCGGTTGCAGCCTCGGGTCCCGCAAGCTGATCGAGCAGGGTAAACAGCCGGTCGAAGCCGACGGTCGAACGGTAGAGCGGGGTCGGATCGAAAGTACGCATGTCACATCCTCCTTGAAGCGATGCAAATTCGGCTCGCCAACGGCCGAGCCTGTTTCAAACGCACACCCCATATGGGCCTGTGCCCCCTCGATGTGGTAAGGCCATTTTCGTGTTCAAGACCTCCCGATGACCCTCAAACTCATTTCGATCCCCGAGAATCCTGTTCCGGAGGGCGGCGAGCCGTTCATGCTCGTGACGTCGGACGGCGTCGAGCTGCGCGCGGCGCGGTTTCCCGCGCGCAAGGGCGTGCCCTTCAAGGGAACCGTCTGTCTGTTCCAGGGCAGGGCGGAATTCATCGAGAAATATTACGAGACGATCGAGGACCTGAACGAACGCGGCTTCTGCGTCGCGACGCTCGACTGGCGCGGGCAGGGCGGATCGCAGCGGAGGCTGAAGAATCCCCGTCGCGGCCATGTCCGTCACTTCGATGACTTCCAGCTCGATATGGATGTCTTCATGCAGGATTTCGCGCTGCCCGAATGTCCGCCGCCATTCTTCGCGCTGGCGCATTCGATGGGTGGCGCGGTCATTCTGGAGGCAGCGCGGCGGCGTTCGACCTGGTTCGACCGGATCGTGCTCTCGGCGCCGATGATCTCGCTGCCGGGCTTCGCCGCCGATCCCCTTGCGCGGCGGGTCGCGGTTCTATTCACCGCGCTCGGCCTGTCCGGCCTGTTCGTGCCGGGCGGCAATGAGGGCAACCTCTATCACGGCGAGTTCGCGCGCAATCCGCTGACGAGCGACGAGAAGAGGTTCAAACGCACCGGGGCGGTCGCGGAGGCCGCGCCGCATCTATGCCTGGGCTCGCCGACGATCGGCTGGCTGCGGGCCGCCCACCGGGGAATGACTTTGTTCGAGGATCCGGAAAAGATCTCCGAGATCAGGACGCCGACTCTGTTCATCGCCGCCGGCGACGAGAAGGTCGTGTCCAACAATGCGATCGAGGTTCTGGCATCGCAGATGCGTACGGCGGAAGTGGTGACGCTGCCGAACGCACGTCATGAACTCCTGATGGAGCGCGACGGCATTCGCGACGCGTTCTTCGCCGCCTTCGACGCCTTTATTCCAGGGACGCCGACTTTCCCGGACTAAGCCTTGTTGAGGATTTCCATCGCCGCCGCGTGGACGCGCTTGTCGCCCGCAGCGATCACGCGGCCGCCGTTCGAGGCCGGCCCGCCGTTCCAGTCGGTGACCACACCTCCGGCGCCTTCGATGATCGGAATGAGAGCGACGATGTCGTAGGGCTTGAGATCGGTTTCGACGACGAGATCGATCTGACCTGCCGCCAGCATGCAGTATGCGTAACAGTCGCCACCGTAGCGGGTCGTGCGGGTCACCGCTTCGAGGCGCTCGAACGCCGTGAGGTCGTCACCCGTGAATATCCGGGGCGAGGTTGCCGACATGATCGCCTGTTCGATCGTCGCGCAGGGACGGGTGCGAAGGCGCCGGTCGCCGAGCGGGCCCCGATAACGCGCCGAGCCGCCATCGCCGAAGAAGCGCTCCTTGGTGAAGGGCTGGCTCATCATGCCGTAGACGGGAGCGCCGCTTTTCAGGAGCCCGATCAGCGTTCCCCAGGTCGGCAGGCCAGTGATGAAGCCGCGCGTCCCGTCGATCGGGTCGAGCACCCAGACATATTCCGCGCCGTCACCCTCGCTGCCGAATTCCTCGCCAATCACGCCGTGGTTCGGAAAAGTGACCTTGATCAGCTGCCGCATCGCGGCTTCGCCGGCATGGTCCGCCGCTGTGACGGGATCAAAGCCTCGCCCGGCCTTGTTCTCCACGCCGATTGAGGTGCGGAAGAACGGCATCACGGCCTCGCCGGCGACATTGGCAAGGCGCTCGACGAAGGCTTCGAAATCGACGGCTGTCATGGGGAGAGGGCTTACTCGGCGGCGGCGCGCCTGACCAGCATTTCCGCGCCCGCGAAGGCTATCAATTGCTCGACGAAGATCGCGAGTTGCTCCGAAAGCACGGAGAAGCCGGCAGTCTTCTCATGGCGCTTCTCGTCCATGTAGAGGCCGCGGTTGATCTCGACCTGCAATGTATGAGCCCCCGCGGCCGGGGCGCCGTAATGTTCGGTGATATAGCCGCCGGCATAAGGCCGATTGCGGGCGACCGAGAACCCGAGGCCGCGGAGGCAGACCTCGGCCATATCAAGGACGGCCGAGGCGCAACTCGTGCCGTAGCGATCGCCGAGCACGATGTCGGCGCGGTTGCGCTCCTCCTTGGAAGCGCCGAGCGACGGCATCGAATGGCAATCGACGAGAATGACGGAGCCGAACCGCGCATGCGTGCGTGCCAACAGGCGGCCAAGCATCTGGTGGTAGGGCTTGTAGAGGGTCTCGATTCGCTGGATCGCCTCTTCGACAGGCAGGCGCCGGTCGTAGATTTCCTGGGCATCGCCGACGATGCGCGCGATCGTGCCGAGGCCTCCGGCAACGCGGAGCGAGCGGGTATTGGCGTTCGGCGGCAGGCGGCCTTCGAACATCCGCGGGTCCAGCTCGTAGGGTTCGCGATTGACGTCGAGGAAGGCGCGCGGGAAGTGCGCCCGCATCAGCGGTGCGCCGGAATTCACAGCCGACAGAAAGAGTTCGTCGACGAAGGCGTCTTCGGAGCGCCGCAGGCTCAAAGGGTCGAGCCGCGTGCTGGCGAGAAAGCTCGCCGGGTAGCGGGCGCCTGAATGCGGCGAGTTGAAGATGACCGGCGCGACGGTACGGCCGGGTTCCACGATCTCAAAGGCCGGTTCGGAGAGCGTATCGATCAGAAGCGGCATTTCGCCCTTGGTTTGAGATCGCAGCGGACAATTCGGACATCGTGCCAAGCCCTGCGGCGACTGTCCACGTTTTCAGCGCAAACGTGATGTTTACCCCTCCGGTCGCTTATGTGAAAAACGTGCTCGCGGAGCTTCTGGACGACTGATGGACATGAACAAGATCATCCTGGCTGAAGACGACAACGATATGCGGCGCTTTCTCGCCAAGGCGCTGGAAAATGCCGGGTATGAGGTCGTGTCCTTCGACAACGGTCTCTCGGCCTATAACCGCCTTCGCGAGGAGCCTTTCGAGCTCCTCCTCACCGACATCGTAATGCCCGAGATGGACGGAATCGAGCTGGCGCGCCGCGCCGCCGAACTCGACCCGGACATCAAGATCATGTTCATCACCGGCTTCGCGGCCGTTGCGCTGAACCCGGATTCGAATACGCCGAAGGAAGCCAAAGTGCTTTCGAAGCCGTTCCACCTTCGCGACCTTGTCAACGAGGTCCAGAAGATGCTGGCGGCCTGATCAGCGCTTGCGGTCCCCGAGCGGAGTCGGTATACGAGCCGCCTCCGCGCAGGAAAATGGGCGATTAGCTCAGCGGGAGAGCACTTCGTTGACATCGAAGGGGTCACTGGTTCAATCCCAGTATCGCCCACCATTTTCCGCCCATATTCTCAAACACTTGCGGCTCCTGACGCGCCACCCTTCATGGAACGAAGGGGGCCGTGGGTGCAAAGAATATCCCGCCGGCGATATCATGCGGCGACAGAAGAAGTTTTGCCGAGCGTTAAGGTCGGTCGGGCATTCTGGGGATCGGCATCATTGCCGCTCCGGAACTGAATTTGAAAAAGCTCGGCTCGATTCTCGATGGTGAGAACAATTCCTTCAATCTGCTCCGCCTGTTGGCAGCGCTTCTGGTGGTGATCTCCCATTCTTTCGAGATCCCTGTCGGGCCCGACGCAATTCAACCGCTCGACGGTCCCACGCCGTTCAATCTTGGCGCCCACGCAGTCAACGCGTTCTTCATCATATCGGGCCTGACGCTATCGAATAGCATCACGAAGAATCCGGACCTGATCCGATTCGTGACCGCGCGCTGCCTCAGGATTTTCCCCGGCCTGATCGCATTCGGGTTCGTCTTCGCGTTCGTCCTGGGGCCGGCGGTCACGACCGCTCCGCTGCAAGAATATTTCTCCGACGCCCGCGCCTATCTCTATCCGTTCGCCATCCTGCTCGACTTCGGCGATGCAACGCCACCTCTCGGCGTCTTCGAGCAAAACCCTGTCGCGGGGATGGTGAACGATCCGCTCTGGACCATCCGCTATGAACTCGCCGCCTATTTCGGTTTTGCCCTGCTTGTCGTGACGGGACTTTTCAAAAGCAGAATCGGACTGGTGCTGAGCTGCGCCGCGGTCATCGCCTATTTCGGGCTCTTCGAGGTCCGTCCCGGGCTGGGAGGCGAGGTTCACGGCTTCGCCAGCATCGCCCGCTTCGGTTTCTGCTTCATGCTGGGCGTGGTCGCCTTCTCGCTTCGCGACAGAATCGTCCTTTCGTCCGCGGCGCTCCTTGCCGCTGGGTTCGTTCTCTGGCTGCTCAGCGGCACTCCGCTCGCGCGAGCGGGGTACCTCTTGTTCACGGGCTACTTCGTATTCGTCATCGGCTCGCTTTCATTCGGAGCCCTGAGCCGATGGACGCGTAGAACCGACATCTCCTACGGAACCTATCTTTATGGCTGGCCGATCCAACAGACGCTGATTTTCGCGATGCCGGGTATCGGCATCGGGCCTCTGATGATCGCGACGCTGGCACTGGCGCCATTTGCCGGTTTGCTTTCATGGGTTCTGGTCGAGAAGCGGGCGCTGTCTTTGAAGCGCCGCTCGGTGCAGTCATCCCATGAGCTCGCACGATCGAAGGATCGCGGCGGCCTGTCGAAGGCAAGGACTCGCGACGGCTTCGTTTGACGAGGAACGCGTGCGAGCGCCGGCGAAGCAGACGGCGTTCTCGCATCGACCAAGCCGGATTTAGCGACAGCAGGCGAAATTGAGGTATCATCATTTCCGGGAAATGATCATGGAAAGCACCATGACGCGTGGAAGTCACATCGTGTCGTCGGACAACATCCGTGCCGCCTTCTCGGCTGCCATGTCGGCGATGTATCGCACCGAAGTGCCGGCCTACGGAGAGCTGATTTCGCTGGTCGCCGACGTCAATGCCAGGACGCTGGCCGCCAGCCTCGACGAAACCGACACGCTCGACCGCATCTCCGAGGAACGCCACGGCGCCATCCGTCTCGGCACCGAAGCCGAGCTTGCCATGATGCGGCGGGTGTTCGCGGTGATGGGAATGTTTCCGGTCGGCTATTACGACCTCAGCGAAGCCGGTGTCCCGGTCCATTCGACCGCGTTTCGGCCGGTTGACGACGCCGCGCTGAAGATAAGCCCCTTCCGGGTCTTCACCTCGCTGCTCCGCCTCGACTTGATCGAGGATGCCGGCCTGCGCGACGAAGCGGAGGAGATACTGGCGGCAAGGCGGATTTTTTCCCCGGCCGCTGTGGCACTGGTCGAGAAAGCGGAGTTTGAGGGCGGTCTGGCCGAGCCGGACGTCGCCAGCTTCATCTCCGAAATCCTGAAGACTTTCCGCTGGAATGAACAGGCGAGCATCAGCCACGAACGTTACAGCCGATTTCACCGCGTCCACCCTCTGATTGCCGACGTGGTGTCATTCAAGGGACCACACATCAACCACCTGACGCCCCGCACGCTCGACATCGATGCCGTGCAGGGACTGATGCCCGCGCGGGGCATCACGCCGAAGGCGGTGATCGAAGGACCGCCGTCGCGGAACTGTCCTATCCTCTTGCGCCAGACCTCGTTCAAGGCGCTCGAAGAGCCTGTCTATTTCCCGGATGGCGACGGCACGCTGCGTCCGGGCTCCCACACCGCCCGCTTCGGCGAGGTCGAACAACGCGGTGTGGCTCTCACGCCGAAAGGGCGCGCCCTCTATGATCGACTGCTGAACGAGGCGCGCGCCAACATCCGACCTGCCGCCGACGGCTCCAACGCGGATGACTATTACCTCGCCTTGGAAACCGCCTTTCAGGCATTCCCGGACGACTGGGACGACATCCGGCGTCGCGGCCTCGGCTATTTCACCTATCGCCTGGGCCGTGTGATCGACGGCGGAGCGCACGACAAGCCCGATCTGGAAACGCTCATCGAAACCGGCGCGATTCTCTTCGACCCGATCGTCTACGAGGATTTCCTCCCGGTCAGCGCCGCGGGTATTTTTCAGTCGAACCTGGGCGACGCGGCCGCGCAGAGTCTGGCAGCCAGTCCCAACCAGAAGCGCTTCGAACAGGCCCTCGGCGCCGCCGTTCTCGACGAATTCAAGCACTATGCTGATATCGAGAAGGCTTCGATCGCGCATTGCATGGCGGCATTGAACGCAGAGGTCGTGCGCTGAATATGCCGCCCGACAAGCAGAAGGCGGCATCATGACACTACCGAATGAGACGGCGGGGCTTCTGGCCGAACTGGGCGTTGCGAAGGACGCACTGTCGGGCGGCGACCTCATCGTCCGCAGCCCGGTGACCGGCGAGCAGATCGCCGCGCTAAAGACGATCTCGCCCGTCGACGCGACGAAGACGATCGACGACGCCCATGAAGCCTTCCTCGCGTGGCGGCTGGTGCCGGCGCCCAAACGCGGCGAGCTGGTGCGGCTGCTCGGGGAAGAACTGCGCGCGCACAAGGCCGAGCTTGGCCGGCTGGTTTCGATCGAGGTCGGTAAAATCCCGTCCGAAGGCCTCGGCGAAGTGCAGGAGATGATCGACATCTGCGATTTCGCCGTCGGCCTCTCCCGCCAACTCTACGGCCTCACCATCGCCACCGAGCGTCCTGGCCATCGCATGATGGAAACATGGCACCCGCTGGGCGTCGTCGGCGTCATCTCGGCCTTCAATTTCCCGGTGGCGGTGTGGTCGTGGAACGCGGCCCTTGCGCTGGTCTGCGGCGATGCCGTGGTCTGGAAGCCGTCGGAAAAGGCACCGCTGACGGCACTCGCCTGCGAAGCGATTTTCAAGCGCGCGGCAGAGCGTTTCGGCGATGCCCCCGAAGGACTGGCGCCGGTGCTGATCGGCGATCGCGCCCTCGGCGAGATCCTCGTAGACCATCCGAAGGTGCCGCTGGTTTCGGCCACGGGCTCGACCCGCATGGGTCGCGATGTCGGTCCGAGACTGGCCAAACGCTTTGCCCGCGCGGTGCTGGAGCTTGGCGGTAACAATGCCGGCATCGTCTGCCCTACCGCCGATCTCGACATGGCACTTCGGGCCATCGCCTTCGGCGCCATGGGTACGGCCGGCCAGCGCTGCACGACGCTCAGGCGGCTGTTCGTCCATGACAGTGTCTACGATGCGTTGGTTCCGCGCTTGAAGAAGGCCTATGAGAGCGTTTCGATTGGGAATCCGCTGGAAACCACGGCGCCTGTCGGGCCGCTGATCGACAAGGCCGCTTACGACGCCATGCAGGAGGCTCTCAAGGATGCGGCTTCGCAGGGCGGCAAAGTGACTGGCGGCACGCGGGTCGAGAACGGCCACCCCGATGCCTATTATGTGCGTCCGGCCCTGGTCGAGATGCCTAGGCAGGTTTCGCCGGTGACGAAGGAGACCTTCGCCCCGATCCTCTATGTGATGAAGTATTCGGACTTCGATACCGTGCTCGACGAGCACAACGCGGTGGCTGCGGGGCTTTCGTCATCGATCTTCACCCGAGATCTGCAGGAATCCGAGCGCTTTCTGGGTGTCGACGGCTCGGACTGCGGCATCGCCAACGTCAACATCGGCACGTCGGGGGCCGAGATCGGTGGCGCCTTCGGTGGCGAGAAGGAGACGGGTGGTGGCCGTGAATCCGGCTCCGACGCCTGGAAGGCCTATATGCGCCGCGCCACCAACACGGTGAACTATTCCAAGGCGCTACCGCTTGCCCAAGGCGTTTCCTTCGACATTGATTGAGCGGGTTCTACGACCGTCACTCGCCCGCCGGAGTATATCGCGGCCAGTGGCATCTACGCGCCGTTGGGCTGGTGCCGAAATCAGTGTCCCATGCAGCTGTTTTCCGCTTCGGCGAACGTGGCCGGTTTATCCGCGTGCTTTGGCGGCCGCACACGATCGACCGCGCCATTCGTGCGGGCGCGCAGATAGATGTAGATGTCGTCGAGGTAGCACATCGCGTTGGGGTTGGTGCCGAACGACGGCATGACGCTTTCCTGGCCGGATCCGACGTTGACGCGGCCATTCACGGCCACGTTCTGAAAATCGGCGTACGGCATCGTTTTCATCGATTGAACGAGGCCTGGAGCATAGGTCGAGCCTTCTCCCGCGGGTCCATGGCACACATGGCATTCGGAGTGGTGCCGGCGGAATCCGGAATAGGTGTACCAATCGGTCTCCCCCTTATTCCCGATCTTGAATGTCGGATTGCCCTGTGCGTCGAAGAATTTGCCATCCTGTTCGGTGACCGCGGCGGGATCGCCCGAGCCGTCGGCGCCGAGCGCCGTACCGGTCAGGGTCAGAAGCGCGATGCTCCCCAACACTTGAGAAAACGGTTGATTTTCAATGGAATGCCCTCGCGGCGCGTAATGCCTGTGACGGCGGCGGGAGTTCGCAGGCTGAGCGTATGGCAGCGATGTTGACGCGATAGTCGTCGACGCCGCCTTTGAACACCGCCGAACCCGCCACCAGTACGTCGGCCCCTGCCGCGACGCACAGAGCGCCGGTTTCCGGATTCACGCCGCCGTCGATCTCGAGATGGATCGGCCGGTCGCCGATCATGGTGCGCAGGCGCTCGACCTTCGGGAGAACGTCGCGGATGAAGGCCTGGCCACCGAATCCGGGATTGACCGTCATCGGCAGGATCAGATCGACCTTGTCGAGCACATAGGCTACGGCGCTCTCCGGCGTCGCCGGATTGAGCGCTATTCCCGCTTTCTTGCCGAGCGAACGGATGACCTGAAGGCAGCGATCGAGATGATCGGTCGCCTCAACCTGCACGGTGATGATGTCCGCCCCCGCGTTGGCGAAGGCTTCGAGATAGGGTTCCACCGGCGAGATCATCAGATGCACGTCGAACACCCGGTCGGTGTGGGGGCGCAGCGCCCTGATGACGTCCGGCCCGAAAGTGATGTTAGGCACGAAATGGCCGTCCATGACGTCGAGGATGGATCCAGTCCGCGCCCGCGCCCCCTACGTCGCGGACCTCCTCGCCGAGGCGGGAGAAGTCGGAGGCCAGCATGGAAGGGGCGATGATCAAAGGAGAGGTCATCCGTTCGGCTCCTTTTGCTGCGGCGGATAGCTGTCGATGCCGCCCGAAAAGACGCGGCTGGCAAGGATGTCGTCTGCCTCGATAGTCTCCAGGTCATCGGCCGTCACCGGCCGCTCGCTGTTGAACAAACGGTTCGCCTGCCTGAGGCGTGCGCGATCGAGCGCATTGCGGATCGAGCGGCCGTTGGCGAAGTGCGGCTGCGCCTTGCGCAATTCGATGTATCGCTCAAAGGCGTCGGCGGCCGTTTCGCTCAGTCGATAGTTCATCCCCGCGAGGATGCGTTCGCCGATCTGACTGAGTTCTTCCGCCGAATAATCCGGGAAATCGATGTGGTGAGCCACCCGGGAGCGAAAGCCGGGATTTGCCTGAAAGAAGCGTTCCATACGCTCGCCATAGCCGGCCAGGATGACGACGAGGTCGTCGCGCTGGTTCTCCATCACCTGCAGCAGGATTTCGATGGCCTCCTGCCCGTAATCACGCTCGTTCTCGGGGCGATAGAGATAATAGGCCTCGTCGATGAACAGCACGCCGCCCATCGCCTTCTTGAGGACCTCCTTCGTTTTGGGCGCGGTGTGGCCGATATACTGGCCGACGAGATCGTCGCGGGTCACGGTGACGAGGTGGCCCTTTCGCACATACCCCAGCCTGTGCAGGATTTCCGCCATGCGCAGTGCGACCGTCGTCTTGCCGGTGCCCGGATTGCCGGTGAAGCTCATATGCAGCGTGGGGCTGACGGCCGAGAGGCCGAAGCGAGCACGGGCGCGGTCGACGAGCAGCAGCGCGGCGATCTCCTTTAGTCTTTTCTTGACCGGCGCCAGACCGACCAGATCGCGTTCGAGCTCATCGAAGACATCGGCAACGCCGGAATTCGCGAACTCAGCGCGAAAATCGATCGCATCATCGGCCCTCTTCAGATCATCGGTCATGGCATCCATGATGAGGCTCACTGTCGGTGCGGGCGCAGCACCCGCTGAAGGAAAAGTCGGTCCGGGCCCCAGCCTTCCCGGACCGACAAGTTTGCGACCTGGGAGAGTGGCCGCAGGAGTTCGTCATCATTCGCCACGCTCAGTAGCGCGCCCCCTCCGGCTTCACGGTCGCATAAGCGGTCGTGCGGTAGTGGATGCGGCGGCCGTCGATCTCCTGCCGCTCGAGCGCGAAACCGGGCTCGTTTTCCGGCCGGTCGACGATGAAGGACAGCCGCACCGACTCCCACGTATGCGTGGCGTCGAATGCGGAGACGCGGATGTAGTGTCTCCCGGCATGGGCCTTGCGGCATTCATTGAGTTCGAACATGACGCCGGCGGCGTCCTTCACGTCGAACATCGGCAGCCCCCACATTTCCCAATAGGTGTTGCGGGGGTGAGGGTCGTCGGTGAACTCGATGTTCACGGCCCAGCCATTGTCGATGCAGTACTGCACCTGCCCGGCGATCTGCTCGTCCGTGAGGTCCGGCAGAAAGGAGAAGGCTCCCTGTGTGATGCGCATGGTGATCTCCTGATCTCTTCGAGTGGACGTCATTCGGCCGCGGTGGCTTGCGGAACGAAGTCCGGTGTGTCGGTCGAGGCGTAGTTGAAGGTCACGTCCTTCCACGTCTCCAGCGCCTGCTTCAGCGGCATGCAGTGCCTGGCCGCCGCGTCGAGGATGTCGGGACCCTCGTTGACGATGTCGCGGCCCTCGTTGCGGGCGAGGATGATCGCTTCCAGCGCGACGCGGTTCGCGGTGGCGCCGGCCTGGATGCCCATAGGATGGCCGATCGTGCCGCCACCGAACTGCAGCACCACATCTTCGCCAAGTAGGTCCACGAGCTGGTGCATCTGGCCGGCATGAATGCCGCCGGACGCGACCGGCATGACCTTGCGGGTCGAAGCCCAGGGCTGATCGAAGAAGACACCGTGCTGCAGGTTCTGCGGCACGAAATCCTCGCGACAGATGTCGTAATAGCCGCGGGTGGTGTTCGGGTCCCCTTCGAGCTTGCCTACGACGGTGCCGGCATGGATGTGATCGACGCCGGCAAGCCGCATCCATTTGGCAATGACGCGGAACGACACGCCGTGGGTCTTCTGTCGAGTGTAGGTTCCGTGTCCTGCCCGGTGCAGATGCAGAACCATGTCGTTGCGCCGCGCCCATTTCGACATGGACTGGATCGCGGTGTATCCGATGACGAGGTCGATCATCACGATGTTCGAGCCGAGCTGCTTGGCGAACTCCGCACGCTCGTACATGTCTTCCATCGTGCCGGCGGTGACGTTCAGGTAGGTGCCCTTCACCTCGCCGGTCGCGGCCTGCGCCTTGTTCACCGCCTCCATGCAGTAGAGGAAGCGGTCGCGCCAATGCATGAACTGCTGGCTGTTGATGTTCTCGTCGTCCTTGGTGAAGTCCAGCCCGCCTTTCAGCGCCTCGTAGACGACGCGGCCGTAATTGCGGCCCGAGAGGCCGAGCTTGGGCTTCACGGTGGCTCCGAGCAGGGGGCGGCCGAACTTGTCGAGCCGCTCGCGTTCCACGACGATCCCCGTGGCGGGCCCATCGAAGGTCTTCACATAGGCGACCGGCAGCCGCATGTCCTCGAGACGCAGCGCCTTGAGCGGCTTGAACCCGAAAACATTGCCGATGATCGAGGCCGACAGGTTTGCGATCGAGCCGTTCTCGAACAAATCGAGGTCGTAGGCGATGTAGGCGAACCAGGAACCGGGGCTGTTCGGGACCGGATCGACCCGGTAGCACTTGGCCCGGTACTTGTCGCAGGCGGTCAGCCGGTCGGTCCACACCACCGTCCACGTGGCGGTGGAGCTTTCACCAGCGACGGCGGCCGACGCCTCGATCGGATCGACGCCGTCCTGCGGGGTGACCCGGAACAGGGCGATGACGTCCGTGTCCTTCGGCTCATAGTCGGGCTGCCAATAGCCCATCTTCCGGTATTCCATCACGCCCGCGCTGTAGCGGTCGCGCTTGTTCTCGGTGGGCTTCGTCGTCTCGATAACGCTCATCGATCTGCTCCATAACTATCCCGTTGACGCGCAGCGGTGCCGACGCGCCTGGGCTCTTCGCCGTCGATTGTCTTCTGCCGGTCCTCCCCATGCGGAGGACCGGTTCACTCCGCCGCTGCGCGCGCTCCGCCGATGACCGGGTCGAGCGCGCCGCTTGCGTAGCGTTTGGCCATGGCCGAGAGCGGCACGACCTTGATCTTCGATGCCTGCCCGGCGGTGCCGAACAGCTCGAAGCGTTCCCGGCAAAGGTCGCGCATGGCGTCCATGGCCGGTTTGAGGAATTTGCGAGGATCGAATTCGGACTTCGCGTTCTGAGCGACCTTCCGGAACTGGGCGGTCATGGCGAGGCGGCAGTCGGTGTCGATGTTCACCTTGCGCACGCCGTGCCTGATGCCGCGCACGATCTCCTCGACGGGCACGCCCCAGGTCTGGGGCATCTCGCCGCCGGAAGCGTTGAACAGATCCTGCAATTCCTGCGGCACCGAGGAGGAGCCGTGCATCACGAGGTGCACGCCGGGAAGCCGCCTATGGATCTCCTCGATCACGTGCATTGCGAGGATGTTGCCATCCGGCTTTCGCGAGAACTTGTAGGCGCCGTGCGAGGTGCCCATGGCGATCGCGAGCGCGTCGACCTTTGTGCGCGCGACGAAATCCACCGCCTGGTCGGGATCGGTGAGAAGCTGGTCGTGCGAGAGGCCGCCCTCCGCTCCGTGGCCGTCCTCCTGCTCGCCGGCGCCATGCTCCAGCGAGCCGAGCACGCCGAGTTCTCCCTCGACCGAAGCGCCGACCCAATGCGCGGCGTCGACCACCCGCCGAGTGACGGCGATGTTGTAGTCGTAGTCCGCCGGGGTCTTGGCATCGTCCTTCAGGGAGCCGTCCATCATCACCGATGTAAATCCGTGCTGGATCGCCGAGAGGCAGGTCGCCTCGTTGTTTCCGTGGTCCTGGTGCATGCACAGCGGGATGTGCGGATACATCTCGGCCAAGGCCTCGATCATCTTGGCGAGCATGATGTCGTTGGCGTAGGTACGTGCGCCGCGGCTCGCCTGCATGATCACGGGAGCGTCGACGACGTCGGCCGCCTCCATGATGGCGAGCCCCTGCTCCATGTTGTTGATGTTGAAGGCGGGGACGCCATAACCCTGCTCGGCGGCGTGGTCGAGGAGCTGGCGAAGGGTGATGCGGGCCATTGGCTTTGCTCCTCAGGCTCGGTTCAGAAGGTCGCGGGCAGCGTGCGCCACCGCGTCGGATGTGATGCCGAAACGGTCGTACAGGTCGGCGGCAGGCGCCGAAGCGCCGAAGCCCGCCATGCCGATGAAGCGGCCGTGCTCGCCGGTCCAGCGGTCCCAGCCGAACCGTGCGGCCGCTTCGACCCCGATGCGCGGCACCTCGCCCAGGACGCCGCCGCGATAGCTCTCGTCCTGCCGCTCGAACAGCTCCCAGCACGGCATGGAGACCACGGCGGCGGCCACGCCCTCGGTCGCCAGCCTGCCCGCGGCATCGAGCGCGATTTCCACTTCCGAGCCGGTGGCCAGAAGCGTCACGTCGCGGTGGGTTTCGGGTTCGCGAACGACATAGGCCCCCTTCGCCGTCTGATTCTCCCGCACGTCGCCGGTGCGGAAGGTCGGCAGGTTCTGCCGCGACAATGCGAGTACCGATGGCGTGCGTTCCGAACTCAGCGCGATCTCCCAGGCTTCCGCCGTCTCGATCGCGTCCGCCGGGCGAAACACGTTCAGGTTCGGCGTCGCTCGCAGCATTGCGAGATGTTCGATCGGCTGGTGGGTTGGCCCGTCCTCGCCGAGGCCGATGGAATCGTGGGTGAGCACATAGACCACCCGCTGCCCCATCAGAGCCGACAGGCGGATTCCCCCGCGGGCGTAATCGGAAAACACCAGGAAAGTGCCGCCGTAGGGGATGAAACCGCCGTGCAGCGCGATGCCGTTCATTGCCGCCGCCATCGCATGCTCGCGGACACCGTAGTGGACATAGCGGCCGGCATAGCGGCAGGCCGCTATCGGCATCATGCCCCTGGTGATGGTCAGGTTCGAATGGGTGAGGTCGGCCGAACCACCGATCGTCAGCTCGGTTGCCTCATTGATGACGGCGAGCGCCATCTCGGAAGCCTTCCTGGTCGCGACCTTCGGCGCTTCCGCCGCCAGCGCGTGCTTGTAATCGGCCATTTTCTCGCTGAGGACGGCCGGCAGGCGGCCGGCGAGCGCGGCTTCGAATCCTTCTCGCTGTTCGGCGAAGGCGAACCGGTATTCCCAGGCCTCGCGAGCGAGAAGGCCGCGTTCCGCGATCTTCCTCCAGGCGGTGCGGACCCCGGTCGGAATCTCGAACGGCGCGTGCGGCCAGTTGAGATGCTCGCGCGCGCCCTCGATCTCGGCGGCTCCCAGCGGCGCGCCATGGACCGTTTCCGTCCCCGCTTTGTTGGGGGCACCGAAACCGATGGTGGTGCGGCAGGCGATGAGCGAAGGGCGTCTGGTGTTGCGCGCCCTGGCAATGGCGTCGATCAAAGCATCGTGGTCATGACCATTGACGCGTCGCACATCCCATCCCGCCGCCTCGAAGCGGCCGAGTTGGTCCGTCGAAGTCGAGAGCGAGGTCGCGCCGTCGATGGAAATGCCGTTGTCGTCCCACAGAACGATCAGCTTGCCGAGCAGGAGATGGCCGGCGAGATCGATGGCTTCGTGCGAGATTCCTTCCATGAGGCAGCCGTCGCCAGCGATCACGTAGGTGAAGTGATCGACCAATTCGTCGCCGAAGCGGGCGTTCATCATGCGCTCGGCGAGCGCCATGCCCACCGCCGTGGTGAGTCCTTGGCCGAGCGGTCCCGTGGTGGTCTCGACGCCGAGCGTGTGGCCGTATTCGGGGTGGCCGGCGGTGGTGGAACCCAGCTGGCGGAAGCGCTTGAGCTGGTCGGTTCCCATATCGGCATAGCCGAGCAGGTGATTGATTGCATAAAGCAGCATCGAGCCATGCCCGGCGGAAAGCACGAAACGGTCGCGGTCCGCCCAGTCCGGCTTCGAAGGGTCGATCTTCATGAATCGGGAGAACAGCACGGTCGCCGCATCCGCCATGCCCATCGGCATGCCGGGATGGCCGGACCTCGCCTGTTCGACGGCGTCCATGGCGAGCGCGCGCAGCGCATTGGCCATGTCGCCGTAAGGGATTTCGGTCTCTTTCTCGACGGAGCTGAAAACCGGCATATTGGCCCTGGTCAACATGGCTTCCTCCTCTCCGTTCATGCGGCGCGGCGCTTCTTCTCGACGAGGTCGAGGATCATCGGCGTCAGAATGAGTTGCATCGCGAGGTCCAGCTTGCCGCCGGGAATGACGATTGAGTTGGCGCGCGACATCCAGCTGCCCTGGATCATCGAGAGCAGGTAGGGGAAGTCGATGCCGCGCGGTTTCTTGAAGCGGATGACCACGATGGATTCGTCCGCCGTCGGTATCCAGCGGGCGATGAACGGGTTCGAGGTGTCGACCGTCGGCACGCGCTGGAAGTTGATGTCCGTATGCGTGAACTGCGGGCAGATGTAGTTCACGTAGTCCGGCATGCGCCGCAGGATGGTGTCCGTCACCGCCTCGGTGGAATAGCCGCGATCCGCCCGGTCTCGATGGATCTTCTGGATCCATTCGAGATTGACGACCGGAACGACGCCGATGCTCAGGTCCGCATAGCGCGCCACATCGATGTTGCCGGCGACGACGGCGCCGTGGAGGCCCTCATAGAACAGCAGGTCGGTCGGTCGAGGCAGGTCCTCCCACGCCGTGAAGGTGCCGGGTGGGCCGCCGAATTCCTCGGCTTCCGCGTCGTCGTGGACATAATGGCGGTACTTGCCGGTGCCGGTCTGCGAATAGCTGCGGAAGGTCTCCTCCAGCTCCTCGAACAGGTTCGAGTCCGGGCCGAAATGGCTGTAGTGATGGTTTCCGCGCGCTCCTTCCTCGGCGATGATCTGCTTCATCTGGGCGCGGTCGTAGCGGTGGAAGGAATCGCCCTCGATGTAGACGGCTTCCACCTTCTCGCGGCGGAAGATCTGTTCGAACGTGCGCCGCACGGACGTGGTGCCCGCGCCCGAGGAGCCGGTAACCGAGATGATGGGGTGATGGATCGACATGCCCGTGCTCCTCACGCCCGTAGCAGGCCGCGGCGCCCGAACAGGGGCGAGCGGTCGGCGATGTTGCAGGGTCCGGTGTGATAGCGCGTGACGCGCTCCACCTCGGCGCGTGAACCGAAAACCAGCGGCACGTGCTGGTGCAGGCTCGTAGGAACGATATCCAGAATCGGCTGGCTGCCGTCGGTCGCGGCACCCGCTGCCTGTTCCATCAGGAAGGCGATCGGGTTCGCTTCATAGATCAGCCGGAGCCTGCCTTGCCCGTAACCCTTCCGCATATCGGCCGGGTAGAGATAGACGCCGCCGCGAACCAGAATCCGATAGGCTTCCGCCACCATCGAAGCGGTCCAGCGCGTGTTGAAATCCTTGGCGCGCGGGCCCGAGGTTCCCGCCTGACAGTCTTCGACATAGCTGCGGACCGCCGCATCCCAGTGTCGGACATTGGAGCCGTTGATGGCGTATTCGGCGGTTTCGGCCGGAACGACGATTTGCTCCTGGATCAGCAGGAAGCGGCGCGAGGCGCGGTCCAGGATGAATGCGTGCGTTCCCGCGCCGACCGTCAGCACCAGCGCGACTTGCGGCCCGTAGACCAGGAAGCCGGCGGCGAGCTGACGAGAGCCCGGCTGCAGCAGGGCGTTCGGACCGTTGAACGGCAGGATCGAGAAAATGGTGCCGATCGACAGATTGGTGTCGATGTTGGACGAGCCATCCAGCGGATCGACCGCGACCGCGAGCGGCGCCTCGGCATCGAGCGCGATAGCCTCGTCGGCCTCTTCCGAGCCGAGATAGGCGACAGGCGCATCCCTCAAGGCCTCGGTGATCAGCACGTGGGCGATCGCGTCGAGTTCCTTCTGGCTGTCGCCGTCCTTGTGATAGCGGCGCACCGCCGCCAGTTCGCCTGCCAGTGCGCCCGCGGCGACGAGCTCCGAGATCGCGATGCATGTCGTCGCGAGACTGACGACGGTCTGAGCCACCGCCTGTCGCAACGAGCCGCTTCCGGCCCACCCGGACAAGTGGTCCTCCAAGGTCTGGTGTGTCACGGCGCTTCCTCTTGGTCCTGTCGGACCGTTGGCGTCCTGTTTCCGATAGTCTTCGAGCGGGAACCCGGAGCTGACGCCTTTTCTTGTGATCAGGCTGCCTGAGTTGGCTCAATAAGGAAATTCGAATATTCTTTCTGTTGAATTCAGCTTTCCTGAAAACGGCATGCGACCATGCGCAATGTCACACTCAAACAGCTTCGCGCCTTCGCGGCGGTGATCGATACCGGCTCGGTCAAGGGTGCCGCGCGAAGGCTCCATGTCACGCCTCCCGCGGTCACGATGCAGATCCAGTTGCTGGAGGAGCAACTGGGATTACCGCTGCTCGACAGGACCGGAGACCGGTTCGCTCCGAGCGATGCCGGTCACGAAATTCTGAATGCGATTGCGCGCATCGAGCGTGCCCTGGCCGATTGCGGCGGGGCGCTCGACGCGATGAAGGGCCTGAGCGGCGGTCGGATTTCGGTCGGCATCGTCTCGACAGCGAAATATTTCGCGCCGACCGCCCTCGGTGCGTTTGTCCGCCTGCATCCAGGCCTGGACGTGGTGCTGGTCGTCGGCAATCGCGAGGAAATCATAACGGCGCTGCGCGGCGATGCGATCGACCTCGCAATCATGGGGCGACCGCCTCTGGACATGGAGATGGACAAGAGCCCGATCGGCGAGCACCCGCATGTCATGATCGCGCCGGTCGGCCATCCGCTGACGGGGCGTCGGCTACGCCCCGCGGAACTCGTCGGCTCCAACTTTCTCGTGCGGGAGCGCGGTTCGGGTACGCGCACGATCATGGAGCGCTTCTTTCAGGAAGCCGGGGTCGAGCCCAAGATCGGGATGGAGATCGGCTCAAACGAGACAATCAAGCAGGCGGTCATGGCCGGTCTCGGCCTGTCCTTCATCTCGGCTCACACGGTGGCGATCGAGATCGCGGACGGCCGCCTTGCGTTGCTCGATGTCGAGGGGCTGCCCGTGATTAGGCAATGGTTCGTGGTGAAGCGCTCGGCCAAACGGCTACTTCCCCCAGCAGCGGCACTCAGCGAGTTTCTGGCTTCGCACGGCGCGGAGTTCCTGCCAACGGCATTACCGGGTTCCGTGGCCGGTCAAGGCGCACCGGCCGGCCGGAAGCGCAAGCGCGCGGGCTCGCCCTAGAAAATCGAGTTGCGAGCGGTGCTGTGCGCGGCGGGTGCTTTAGCGGCAGCTGATCCTCCAGGTTGCTGTTGGCCGGCGTGCTGGATAGACTCCTGGTCTCGCCTTCGAGTTGATGTGAGGCCCTGATGCCGCCGCTTGAGCCCTCAAAAGAGCGCCTCATGCCCGGTCACGGCCACGCCGGTATCGAGCAGGCGGTGAACGCCTTCAGCTTGCTGCGCGATTATTTCGAGGGAGCGATCATCGTCGATGCGGAGTCCCGCATCACCTGGATGGATGCTCGTTATCGAGACCTGTTGAAGCTTGCGCCGGATTTCGACCCCATCGGCCTGCCAGTCGAAGAGGTGATCCCGCATTCGCTGATGCGGCGGGTGGTCGAGACGGGGAAGCCTATCCTGCTCGACATCATGCGCTTCGATGACCGCCAGTTTGTCGTTTGCCGCATTCCATTGAAGGACGAGGCGGGCAAGATCGAGGGCGCCATCGGCTTCGTGTTCTACGACAATGTCGACTACCTCGAGCCCATTCTCGACAAGTTCGAGAACCTGCAGAAGCAGCTCACCCGGGCGCAGGCGGCGCTGACGCGGGAGCGGCAGGCGAAATACTCACTATCGAGCTTCGTCGGGGTCAGCGACGCGGTCAAGGAACTGAAGTCGCAGGTCCGCCGATTCGCCTTGCGCGAGGGAGCGGTGTTGATCCTGGGGGAAACCGGCACCGGCAAAGAGTTGCTTGCTCATGCCATTCACCAGCAGTCCGACCGGGCCGACGGACCGTTCATCGCGGTAAATGTCGCGGCAGTACCGGAGCAGCTGCTCGAGGCTGAGTTTTTCGGGGTCGCGCCGGGGGCCTTCACGGGAGCGGACAGAAAGCCGCGCAAGGGCAAGTTCGAGCTTGCGCATGGCGGTACTCTCTTCCTGGACGAGATCGGGGATATGCCCCCGGGCATCCAGGCCAAGTTCCTGCGTGTGCTGCAGGACGGCGAGGTCGAGCCGCTGGGCTCCAACACGGTCCGCAAGGTGGATGTCCGCATCATAGCGGCGACATCGCAGGATCTCGAGGCAAAGGTCGCCGACAGGAGCTTCCGCGCTGATCTCTATTATCGCATCGCGGTCCTTGCGATCCGAATTCCGCCGCTGCGCGAACGGCGCGGCGACGTCGCTGCGTTGTGCGAGACCCTGTTGGAGCAGGTGATGCGCTCTTCCGGCCAGCGCGGCTGGGTATTGATGCCGGAGGCGATCCGGCTGCTCGAGGCGCACGACTGGCCGGGCAATGTTCGTGAACTGCGCAACGTGCTCGAACGCGCCGCGGCGCTGGCACCATCCGAGGTACTGGACGCGGCGGCGATCCGCCGAGCCCTGCCGCAAGCGGCCCCTCGCTCCCCGTCGGTCCCGGCCCTATCCGGCGGCGGCGATCTCTCCGCCAAGCTCGCCGAAGCGGAGCGCCAGGCCATCATCGCCGCCCTGGATGCCTCCAATGGCGAGAAACTGGCGGCAGCCCGGCAACTCGGCGTGTCGCGCTCGCAGTTCTACGAGAAGCTTCGTCGTCACAACATTTCGTCCTGAATCCGGGACTTGTGTTCGGATTCCCGGACGGAAGCCTTTGGACTTTCGCGGGACTTCACCTGCAAACCGGTGTCTGCACGCTTGGCACAGAAGTTGTAGCGTAGCCCTCAAACAAGGCCGGCAAGGCCTGAAAACAGGGTGGAGAAACGCGTGCAGAACGGCAGGCGGGTGGTGCTCGTCACCGGCTCGACCAGCGGAATCGGGCTATCCATAGCGCAGAAGTTCGCGCGGCTCGGTTACGCGGTGGCGCTCAACAGCTTCGAGGCCGAGGCCGAGGTGGCTGATGCGCTGGTGTCCTTCGGCAATGCCGAGGTTCGCTATTTCAAGGCAGACCTGGCCGACCCCCGCGCGGCGTTCGATCTGGTCGGGCAGGTGATCGAAGCATTCGGACACCTCGACGTGCTGGTGAACAATGCCGGCATCCAGAAGGTCGCGGCAATCGAAGATTTCCCGCCCGACGACTGGGATCGCGTCCGCGCCATCAGCCTCGATTCCGCCTTCCACACCATTCGCGCGGCGCTCCCAGGCATGGTCGAGCGCCGCTGGGGCCGGATCATCAACATCGCCTCGGCGCACGGCCTCCGCGCCTCGCCGTTCAAATCCGCCTATGTGGCCACCAAGCACGGCGTCGTCGGGCTCACCAAGACAGTGGCGCTCGAAGCGGCTGAGAAGGGCGTGACGGTCAATGCCATCTGTCCCGGCTACGTGTGGACGCCACTGGTGGCAAAGCAGGTCGCCGACCAGGCGCGTGTGCACCGGATGAGCGAGGACGATGTGATCCGCAACGTCATGCTCGCCCCGCAGCCCACGCGCCGGTTCGTCCAGCCCGAGGAGATCGCTGAGCTCGCCGCCTATCTCTGCGGCGACATGGCCAGGTCGATCACCGGCTCGGCCATCTCGATCGATGGAGGCTGGACCGCAAAATGAGCGCGACGGGCGACTTCATCCTGAAGGCGGAGCGGCTGACCAAGCGCTTCGGCGGCTTCGCTGCGGTGAGCAATGTCGATCTGGCGGTCGAGCGCGGCACCATCCACGCGCTGATCGGACCGAACGGGGCAGGGAAGACCACTTGCTTCAACCTCCTGACGAAATTTCTTCAGCCCAGCGACGGAGCCATCTTCTTCAACGGCCGCGACATCACGCGCATGCCGCCGGCCGATATCGCGCGGCTCGGGCTGGTCAGATCGTTTCAGATCTCGGCGGTATTCCCGCGCCTCAGCGCGCTTGAAAACGTTCGCATCGCACTGCAGCGCCAGCGCGGCGACAGCTTCGATTTCTGGCGTTCCGAGAAAGCGCTCAACCGCTTCGACGGCAAGGCCATGGCCGGGCTCGATGAGGTGGGGCTCGCCGAGTTCGCCGCCACCCCGGCGGGCGAGCTCTCTTATGGCCGGAAACGCGCCCTAGAGATCGCCACCACGCTCGCGCTTGATCCTGAAATGCTGCTGCTCGATGAGCCGATGGCGGGCATGGCGCAGGAAGACGTCTCGCGCATCTCGGCGCTGATCGCCCGGATTGCCGAGAATCGCACCATTCTGATGGTCGAACACAACCTCTCGGTGGTCGCCGATCTCTCCGACCGCATCACCGTGCTGGCACGCGGGCAGGTGCTGGCGGAAGGGTCGTACGAAGTGGTGAGCCGGGACCCACGCGTGGTGGAAGCCTATATCGGCGTCGGCCATGGTTGAGGCCGCACCCCTCATCCGGCCCGAAGCCGGCACCGCCGAGCTCGCCGTGCGCGACCTCCATGGCTGGTACGACGAGAGCCATGTGCTGCACGGCATCAATTTCGATGTCCGCCCCGGCGAGGTGGTGACCCTGCTCGGCCGCAATGGCGCCGGCAAGACCACGACGCTCAAGGCGATCATGGGGATTCTCAGCAAGCGCACCGGCTCGGTGCGGTTCATGGGCCGTGAACTGATCGGGCTCCCCGCCCGCGCGATCGCCCGCGCCGGCATCGCCTTCTGCCCGGAGGAGCGCGGCATCTTTTCGAGCCTCTCTGTCGAGGAGAACCTGATGCTGCCGCCGACCATCCGCGACGGCGGCCTCAGTCGCGACGACGTGCTCGGCATATTCCCGAATCTCAGGGAGCGCCTGCAGAGCCAGGGCACGAAACTCTCGGGCGGCGAGCAGCAGATGCTGGCCATCGGCCGGATCTTGCGCACCGGCGCGAAATTCCTGCTTCTCGACGAGCCCACCGAAGGCCTCGCGCCGGTGATCGTCCAGCAGATAGGCGCGACGCTGCGGACGCTGAAGCAACGCGGCTTCACCATCGTCTTGGTCGAACAGAATTTCCACTTCGCCGCCTCGGTCGCGGACCGCCACTACGTGGTCGAGCAGGGCCGGGTGATCGACGAGATCTCGGATGCCGAACTCGCCGCCAATACGGAGAAGCTGCACGCCTACCTGGGCGTGTGACCGACAAAGAATAACAATGGAGGAGACCAGGTCATGACATTCACCAGGAGATTGCTGCTCTCGGCAGCGCTCATCTTCGCGACGGGGCCGGCCTTCGCCGAGACCGCCGTCAAGATCGGCGTGCTCAACGACCGCTCGGGTATCTATACCGACCTTTCAGGTGAAGGCTCGGTCATCGCCGCCAGGATGGCGGTCGAGGATTTCGGCGCCGCAGCGAAGGGCATCAAAGTCGAGATCATCTCGGCGGACCATCAGAACAAGCCCGACATCGCATCCAGCATCGCTCGCAAGTGGTACGATCAGGACGGCGTCGACCTGATCGTCGACGTGCCGACCTCCTCGGCGGCCTTCGCGGTGAGCGACATCACCAGGGAAAAGAAGAAGGTCTTCATCAACTCGGGTGCCGGCTCGGCCGATCTCACCGGCGCCAAGTGCTCGCCCAACACCATCCACTGGACCTATGACACCTGGGCGCTCGCCAAGGGCACCGGCGGCGCGATGGTCGCGGCCGGTAACAAGAAGTGGTTCTTCATCACCGCCGACTACGCCTTCGGCCACTCGCTCGAGAAGGACACCGCGGCGGTGGTCAAGGCTGCCGGCGGCGAGGTCGTGGGCAGCGTCAGGCACCCGTTCCCGGGCACCGACTTCTCGTCCTATCTGCTGCAGGCGCAATCGTCCGGCGCGCAGGTGATCGGGCTGGCGAACGCCGGCGGCGACACCGTCAACACCATCAAGCAGGCAGCCGAGTTCGGCATCACCCAGGCCGGCCAGTCGCTGGCGGGACTCCTTATATTCATCACCGACATCCACGCCCTCGGCCTGAAGACGGCGCAGGGCCTGGTGCTGACCGAGAGCTTCTACTGGGATCTGAACGACGAGACACGTGCCTGGTCGGCCCGGTTCGCGGCCCAGCACGGCGGCAAGGAGCCCACTATGGTGCATGCCGGCGTCTATTCGGGCGTACTGCATTACCTCAAGTCGGTCGAGGCTACCGGTGGCAAGGACAGCGCCGCGGTCATCGCCTCGATGAAGTCGATGCCCACGTCCGACCCGCTGTTCGGCAAAGGCTCGGTGCGCGAGGACGGCCGCAAGATCCACGACATGTATCTGTTCAAGGTCAAGGCGCCGGCCGCCTCCAAAGGTCCGTGGGACTATTACGAGAAGCTCGCAACGATTCCGGCCGCCGAAGCCTTCCGACCGATCGCCGATGGCGGCTGCCCGCTGCTGAAATGATCCTCTCGAGGAGCGTGCTCCGGCCCGCTCCTCGCTCCGCCCTAGAGGAAACGACATGTTCGAGCTGCTGGGAATTCCGCCGCAGGCGCTGTTCGGGCAATTGCTGCTAGGGCTGATCAACGGCTCGTTCTATGCGCTGCTAAGCCTTGGCCTCGCCGTGATCTTCGGCCTGCTCAACATCATCAACTTCGCGCATGGCGCGCAGTACATGATGGGTGCCTTCCTCGCCTGGATGCTGATGACCTATTTCGGCATCGGATACTGGTGGGCGCTGCTGCTCGTTCCCATCGCTGTCGGCGCCTCCGGTGTCGTGATCGAGCGGCTGATGATCTCGCGGCTCTACCACCTCGATCATCTCTACGGCCTGCTGCTCACCTTCGGGCTGGCGCTGATCATCCAGGGTCTGTTCCGCAACCAATATGGCGTGTCGGGCCTGCCCTACACCATTCCCGCCGAGCTCTCTGGCGGCACGAATCTAGGCTTCATGTTCCTCCCTAACTATCGCGGTTGGGTGGTGCTTGCCTCGCTCGTCGTCTGCCTCGGCACCTGGTTCACGATCGAGAAGACCAAACTCGGCGCGTATCTTCGCGCCGCGACCGAGAACCCCACGCTGGTCGGCGCTTTTGGCATCAACGTGCCGCGCATGATTACGCTCACCTACGGCTTCGGCGTCGGGCTCGCGGCGCTGGCCGGCGTGCTCGCGGCGCCGATCTACTCCGTAAACCCCAACATGGGTGCCGACCTCATCATCGTCGTCTTCGCCGTGGTGGTGATTGGCGGCATGGGCTCTATCCTTGGCGCCATCGTCACCGGTTTCGGCCTCGGCATCATCGAAGGCCTGACACGGGTGTTCTATCCCGAGGGGTCGGCGGTGGTGATCTTCGTCATCATGGCCCTCGTTCTGCTGGTGAAGCCCGCTGGTCTGTTCGGGAGGACCGTATGACCGTGGCCAATACCGAGACCCACCCGGTGACGCTCCCGGCCGACCTCCGCATCAGCACACCCAGGCATCATGTGGTGATTTTCGCGGGCCTTCTCGGCCTGCTGCTGGTCGCGCCGTTCGTGCTCTATCCCGTGTTCCTGATGAAGGTGCTGTGCTTTGCGCTCTTTGCATCGGCGCTGAATCTTCTCCTCGGCTATGGTGGTCTGCTGTCGTTCGGACACGCCGCCTTCTTCGGCTCGGCGAGCTATGTCGCCGCCCATGCCGCCAAGGTCTGGGGCCTGACGCCGGAACTCGCCATCCTTCTCGGGACCGGCGCAGGCGCCGTGCTCGGGCTTGGCATCGGTGCGCTCGCCATCCGTCGGCAGGGCATCTACTTCGCCATGGTGACCCTGGCTTTCGCGCAAATGGTGTTCTTCTTCGCGCTGCAGGTGCCGTTCACGGGGGGCGAGGACGGTATCCAGGCGGTCCCTCGCGGAAAGCTGTTCGGGCTGGTCGACCTCAGCAACGACCTCACCCTCTATTTCGTCGTGCTGCTGATCGTGTTCGGCGGACTGCTGCTGATCTACCGCATCGTCCACTCGCCCTTCGGGCAGGTGCTGAAGGCGATCCGGGACAACGAGCCGCGCTCGGTTTCACTGGGTTACAAAGTCAATCGATACAAGCTCGCCGTCTTTGTGATGTCAGCAACCCTGGCGGGTCTCGCCGGAGCCACCAAGGCCATCGTGTTCCAGCTCGCGTCACTCACCGATGTCTACTGGACCATGTCTGGCGAAGTGGTGCTGATGACCCTGATCGGCGGCATGGGCACGATCTTCGGGCCGCTCGTCGGGGCCGCGGTGATCGTCACCATGCAGAACTACTTCGCTGGCTTCGGGGCTTGGGTGACCATCCTCCAGGGCATCGTGTTCGTAGTCACCGTGTTGCTGTTCCGCGAGGGCATCATCGGCGTAATCGCTCGCTGGACAAAGAAGGCGCTGTAAAGAAATGACCACCAGTTCCACCGTCATCGTCGCCGCCCGGCGTACCCCGATCGGCTCGCTCAACGGCGTGCTCGCACCTCTCGCTGGCCACGAACTCGGCGCCGCCGCCATTCGCGCCGCGGTGGCCGACGCCGGTGTGGCGCCCGATGAGATCGACGAGACCATTCTCGGCCAGGTCCTGACCGGGGGGCAGGGGATGAACCCGGCTCGACAGGCCGCCCGCAGCGCGGGCCTCGCCGACGCAGCACCCGCCGCGGTGGTCAATCAGGTCTGCGGTTCAGGCCTCCGCGCGGTGGTCCTCGCACATCAGCAGATCGCCACCGGCAGCGCGTCCGTCGTGGTCGCTGGCGGGCAGGAGTCGATGACCAACGCCCCGCATGTCGCGGTGCTCCGACAAGGCAAGAAATTCGGCGACATCGCCTTCCGCGACACTCTCGCCAGCGACGGCCTCAATGATGTCTTCTACGGCTACCCGATGGGCAATACCGGGGAAAACGTCGCCCGGGCGCACCAGATCACCCGCGACGCGCAGGACGCATTCGCGCTCGCTTCGCAGCAGAAGGCCTCGGCAGCCGCGCGCAGCGGCCGGTTCGCTCCCGAGATCGTCTCAGTGACGATCGATACCCGAAAGGGCGACGTCACCATTGATGCCGACGAGCACATCCGCCACGACGCAAGCCTCGAGGCGATGGGCAGGCTCAAGCCCGCCTTCGTCGAGGGCGGCACCGTCACCGCCGCGAATGCCTCCGGCATCAACGACGGCGCGGCGGCGCTGGTGCTGATGAGCGAGGCGGAGGCATCGCGCCGTGGTCTCGCCCCGCTTGCACGCATTGCGAGTTGGGCCCATGCGGGCGTCGATCCACAAGTGATGGGGCTCGGTCCCATCCCCGCGAGCCGCAAGGCGCTCGAGCGGGCAGGGTGGTCAGCCGCCGATGTCGATCTCTGGGAAATCAACGAAGCCTTTGCCGCGCAGAGCCTTGCGGTGATCTCCGAACTCGGCCTCGATCCCGCCCGCGTGAACGTCAATGGCGGCGCGATCGCGCTCGGTCACCCCATCGGCGCATCGGGCGCGCGGGTGCTGGTCACGCTGCTGCACGAACTAGGCAAGCGCAACGCCAAGCGAGGCGTGGCGACCCTCTGCATCGGCGGCGGCATGGGCATCGCGATGGCGGTCGAGCGTGACTGAGGTGGCCGAGATACTCTGGCAGCCGTCTCTGGAGCGTATCGGCGGCACCGCGATGGCGCGCTTCGCCACAGAGGCTGGCTTCGCCGCCACCGACTACGCCGGTCTCCACCGCTGGTCCGTCACCGAGCCCGAGCCATTCTACAGTCGCCTGTGGGACTTCCTCGGCATCATCGGCGACAAGGGTTCCCGCACCTATGCGCCTGGCCCGGACCAGATCGCCACGCGCTTCTTCCCTGAAGCGTCGCTGAACTATACCGAGAACCTGCTCGCCCGGCCCGGCATCGGACCCGCGATCATCGCACATCGCGACGACGGCACCCGCCGCGAGCTGAGCTGGCCGGAACTGCAGGACCTCGTCTCGCGCGTCAGCCAGGCGATGACCGCCTCCCGCATCGTCCCCGGCGACCGCATCGCCGCGATCGTCACCAACGACATCGAGGCCATTGCCGTCTATCTCGCTTCGGCCGCCATCGGCGCGGTCTGGGCCTCGTGCTCCCCCGATTTTGGTCCCTCCGGTGCCGCTGATCGGCTGGGCCAGATCGGGCCAAAGCTGATCGTCGCGGTCCCCGGCTACAGCTATTCCGGCAAGCGCTTCGACATCACCGAGAGCATCAACGCGGTGGCGGAGACCGCTGAAGTTGAACGGATCGTTCTGATCGGCGAACCGGCCCCGGACGCGAGGTTCTCCCGTCCCGCTGTCACGCTCGCGGACTGGGTCGCTCCTCACGCACCCACCACCATCCGCTACCACCGGCAGGGGTTCGATGCGCCACTGGCGATTCTGTTCTCCTCCGGGACCACCGGTAAACCGAAATGCATCGTCCACCGGACCGGGGGACTGCTGCTGCAGCATCTGAAGGAACACGTACTGCACTGCGACGTGCGCCCCGGCGACCGGCTGTTCTATTACACCACCTGCGGCTGGATGATGTGGAACTGGCTGGTCACCGGCCTCGCTGCCGGCGCCACCCTCGTCACCTTCGACGGCAACCCGGCTTTCCCCGGCCCAACCCGCATGGCCGATCTCATCGATGCCGAGGACATCGCCATCTTCGGCACCTCGGCCAGGTACATCGACAGCTGCCGCAAAGCCGGCATCCGACCGCGGCAGACGCATTGCCTCACGTCGCTGCGCGCGCTGCTCTCCACGGGATCGCCGCTGCTCCCGGAAAGCTTCGACCACGTCTACGAGAACTGGAAACCGGACCTGCATCTGGCTTCCATCTCAGGCGGCACCGACATCTGTGCGTGCTTTCTCGGCGGCGTGCCGACGCTGCCAGTGCGGCGCGGCGAGTTGCAGGGTCCGATGCTCGGCATGGACATGGCGACCTTCGACAGCGACGGCCGGCAAGTCACCGGCGTGCCCGGCGAGCTCGTTTCCCGCGTCGCACACCCCTCGATGCCGCTTAGCTTTTGGGGCGATACCGCCAATCAGCGCTACCGCGCCGCATATTTCGAACGATTTCCCGGCGTCTGGGCGCATGGTGATTTCGCCGAGCAACGCGTCACGGGTGGCTTCGTCATCCAAGGTCGGTCCGATACCACGCTCAAGCCGGGTGGCGTCCGCATCGGCACGGCCGAGATCTACCGCCAGGTGGAGGCCATCCCCGAAGTGCTCGAATCCATCGCCGTGGGACAGGATTGGGAGGGCGACCAGCGCATCGTGCTGTTCGTCCGCCTACGTGACGACGCGGCATTGTCGGATGAGTTGGTCGAAACCATCCGCCAGCGCATCCGCACCGGCGCCACGCCCCGCCACGTTCCGGCCCGCATCATCGCCATCGCCGAAATCCCCCGCACCCGTTCCGGCAAGATCTCCGAGCTTGCCGTTCGCGACACCATCCACGGCCGCTCCATCGCCAACGACTCTGCGCTGGCGAATCCGGAATGCCTGGCGCTCTACCGAGGCTTGGCGGCGCTGGCGGAGTAAAGGTAAACCGCTGAACGAGCTCGTCGGTGCGGACGTCGTAGCGGTGCGGCCGGAATGAGGATGGAAACAGCGCCCTTCGTATTCGGCGGACCTTTACCTAACCGCCAACCCCGCCCCGCGCGCTCCGTCGACGATCAGCTCGGTCAGCTCGCCGTTGAAATGCTGAAGCTGGGCCAAATCCGAGCGGAGCCGTGTTTCATAGCCGGGGTAGACTTTCAGAAGGTCGCGGACGTTCGAGCGGGCGATTTCCGTACGGCCAAGCGAGGCATTGATCGCGGCCATCAGCGTCTGCGGCAAGGGCAGGCCGCTCGACGCGGCGGGTCCGATCAACTCCAGCGCCTTCTGATTGTCGCCGAGCCGGTATGAATCCAGCGCCAGGAAGAACTGCGTACCGGTGCGCGGGCGGGCGGTGAGGTCAATCGACTGGCGAATGCGCGCCATGCCTTCGTTGTACGAACCGCGCACATAGGCACGCGCGCCGCTCTGGTAGAGAATCTCTGGATCGTTCGGATTGAGCTCGATCGCACGCTGGGCGGATTGGTCGGCAGCGCCGAAATCGCCGAGCCGGAATTGTGCCGAGAACAGCGCGAGATAAGCGAGGCTCGATCTCGGCGCGAGATGCACCGAGCGCTCCGCCGCATCCAGGGCCATCCGGTCGAAGGGGGGCATCCCCGTGCGATCGGCCAGCGCGGTGCTTTCGTGAACATAGGTCATCGCCAGCAATGCCCAGGCGTCCGAATATTGCGGTGAGAAGCCTATTGCCTGTTCAAGGCAGTGTCTGACCTGAGATCCGCGCTGCCGCTGCGGATCGGACAGCTGCGCCCGCGCCTGGAGCACGCATTCATAGCTGTCCCCCGATGGCGCAGTGGCCAGGGTGAACGTTGCCGCGCGGCCGGTCGCGATGGGTTCGGCTATTCTCGCAGCGACCTGGCCGGCGATATGATCTTCGATCGTCTCGGCCGCGTCTTCCGCCGATCCGCGGTCGATCACCTCTGACCAGATCGTCTCGCCGTTGCGGGCATCGGAGACGCTCCACCAGAACCGCATCGAAGATGCGCCCATGCGGACTGTAGAGTCGATTGCATAGACCCGGTTCGCGGGGTTCTGGAGGGTAAGCTTTTCGATGTCCATCCGGTCGTCGATCAGGACGAGCCGGATACCGGAGAAGCGTGAAATACTCGAGACCAGCGATTGAGTGAGGCCATGCGCGACCTGCGAGCCGCTCTCGTTCGGAGTGAGGCTGCGAACCTCCCGCAACGCGAAGATGGCCGGACCGGAATTGCGGCTTCGGTCGGTCCAGTTCGACGCCGCCAAGGCGAGGATGAACAGTCCCGCGAAAGCAGCGGCGCATGACGCCAGAAACCAGGGACGGGTCATGACGGGTGAACCGTCTGGAACAGGTGCTCCTGTCAGCGAGAGCCGCGAGGTCTGCTCCGGCTCGGTGACATGCTGCGGCTCGTCCTCCCTGCGGGAGAAGGTGGGTACGTAACCGCCCTTCGTCAGTTCGATGCGGATGCCCTCGGAAGCGCCGGGTCCCTCATAATAGGCGCTGAGCGCTGTCCGGATCCGGTTCGCCTCGATCCTGACGATCGGGTCCTGTCCGCCATCGAAGGCTTCGCCGCGGCCGAAGACGTCGACCGCGATCGTATAGGATTTGATACGCTCCGAACGGCCGGCGAGCGTCTCCTCGACGACAAAGCGAAGAAAGCGGCGATTGCGTTCGGACAATCTGAGCCGGTCGTCGGCCAGCAGACGTTCGAGGACGTCATAAGCCTCTTCCGCTTCCACCGGACTTTGGCTGTCGGAGGAAACCAGGGCGAGCTTCGGTCGGCATTCTTCCGTTGCTTGTCGTTGCAGCCGCCGCATGAACCACCCTTTCATGCATCACTCAAGCAGTCCGGTAAGCACGTATCCTGGGTTTATCGGGTTGAAAGATTTGCCGGATCGTCATCGCAAAGTTGTCGGTTCGCCTTAATTGTGCGGACAATTCTTTCAACTTCGACGTGATCGAGCCTACCACCTTCAGGCGCGACGTAAAGTAACCGTAAGAGGCTAGCCCTCGGCCGCACCTGACTTCAGACTTCAACCGATCGCAAAAGAATCCTGTCGCGGGACGTCGGTGCACAACCCTCACCCACCGACAAAAGAGGCGAGGACGGGCATGCCGCCCTGTCCTCGCCTCCTACATTTGGAGTGGTTCAGAATTTCCCGCTCATGTTGAAGTAGAAGGCGTCGCCCTTCAGCCGGTTCTCGACATGAACTTCCGGTGCCCAGCTGAAGCTGAAGTCCACCTCCGCATCGTCGATCTTGGCCTTGTATTTGAGCACCGGCCCGACGGCGACAGAGCGGCCTTTGAAGCCGCCGACCAGATCGGCGAAAGTGCTGTCATCGTCTTCGATCTGATAGAGCACACCCGTGAAAATGCCCGCCGAGAACCGTTCGGTCAGGCTTTTCGTGATGGCGACATCGAGATGGGCCATCGCGCCGCTGTAGTAATCGGTATCCGGATTGGTCGTGTTGAAATCGATGCCGAACTTGGCCGAATAGTCGATGCCGTGCGCCGCATCGATATGCGTGGCGGCGACATAAGGCGTGAAGGACCAATAGTTCATGCCGACGAAGGCAATCTTGTCGGGATCGTAATTTCCGGTCGGAGCGGTGACCGTCAGGCCGGCCGAAAAGAACGTATTGCCAGTGTCGTTGTGCCAACCGAAGAGAAGCGGTGTGATCTGGATGTCACCCAGTCCTCCCAGCACATCGGTGCGTTCGAAAGGACCAACGAACGCCGCAGTTTCCATCCGGCCGAACGGCAGGACCATTGAAACGGCATAGGTCCAGTTGCCGCCGAGTTCGAGCTTCGGCACGAAGACACCGCCAAGCGCCGTCGTCCAGACCGTCGCGTCAACGCCCGCAGCGATGTTGTCGCCGATCGGAATATTGAAGTTGGCCGAACCGCTGTAGACGATGTTCGAGACGCCCCAGTAGGCGCCGGGGAAGGGCGGAACGATGCCGGCACCTGGCTGGGCATACAGGCCCGGCATGTATCGGCCGGCGGCGCCTTCGGTGGCTTCAGCCGGATGTGGCGCAACCGCTGCCAGAGCGGCCGTCAGCGTCAAGGCGGCATGTACGTTGCGCATGATAACCCCCAAGCGTCCGTCCGCCGCCGCTGAAGCGCGCCGACGAATCCCCTTCGAAGACTGGAAACTTCCCGGACTGGTTTCAATCCGGGGTTCTACACGTCCCCAAGATGTTCGTGGTTGCAGCGGCTTCTGCTGCCGGGTGGATCAGACGCACGACGCAACGACGAAGTATCATTTCACGCCTGATCGATGGGAGGATGAAGTCTGTTACGGTTACATTCTCCATGGTGTTCCACGTCGAGTGATTTCTTCAGACGTCACTCGCAAGTATCAGAAGAATATGGGTTTTATTGCGGGCTGTTACCGTAACATAGCCTTCGAGTTCTGGTCATCACCATCGAAACGCGAAATGTTTGCCCGGCCCGTCATGACGAGCGGTGTCCCCGATGTTCTCGCGTCTTCCGCCCTCGGACTGCCTGCCGTCCTGCCTCTGCCCTGATCCGAGGTGGCGGGCATGAGCGCGTTGTCGGACATGCTCAGCCTGTTCTGGCGGGAGATCGCGGACCGCCCCGACGGCCCTTTCGCTTTTCGCTTCTATCTCCAGCCCGTGATGTCCGCACTCCTCGCGTTTCGTGACGGCATCAAGGACGCAAAGGGTGGAACGCCCCCGTACTTCTGGACGATCCTGAACGATGCCGAGCGGCGCAGTGCGTCGTTGATGGAAGGCCTGAAGGCGACCGCCAGGGTCATCGGCCTCGGCTTCCTGATGGACTTCGCCTACCAGTATTTCGTGCTGGCGAAGTTCACGCCGCTGGAGACGATCGTCGTCGTCCTGCTTCTCTGCTTCGTGCCCTATCTGCTGTTGCGCGGGCCGTTCCGGCGGCTCGCCGGCTGGTGGCTTCGCCGTCAGCATCAAGAGCGCCGGTCATGAGCGACGAACACCTCTCCTTCGATCCGCCGCGAGGCAAGGACGACATTTCGGTCCTGCTGTCGTCGCGCCGCACCGGAATGTCGTTCCAGCGGACGCGGATGAGCGCCGACCGCACTTTGATGTCGGTGATCCGCACCTCGCTGTCGCTGATCAGCTTCGGCTTCACGATCTTCCAGTTCTTCCAGAAGATGCGGGATCAGGACGTGCTGACCACTGCCGCGCCTGCGCGCAACTTTGGCGTGGCGCTGGTTGCGCTCGGCATCGTCATGCTGGTCGGCGGCATCGTCTACCACCTGCAATTCATGCTGGCCCTCCGCGTCGAGCGGAAGGACATGACGGAGCAGGGCTTGATCCGCGGCATCAGCCCGTTCCCCCCATCACTCACTTTGTTCACCGCGGTCATCCTGCTGCTCATCGGCCTCGCAGCGATCGTCAGCATGGTGTTTCGCGTCGGCCCGTTCGGGTGAGGATCCTCTCCACGTCACAGGAGGTGCGTAATGGCTAACGATGGAAAGAAGCCGAACATTCTCGTCATATTCGGAGATGACATCGGCATGTGGAATGTCGGTGTCTACGCGAACGGCATGATGGGCAATACGCCCAACATCGATCGTATCGGTCGAGAAGGTATCATCTTCACCGATCACTACGGCCAGGCAAGCTGCACGGCGGGCCGGGCAGCCTTCATTATGGGCCAGACGCCGGTGCGAACCGGCATGACCACAATCGGTATTCCGGGTTCGCCTCGGGGCATTCAGAAGGAGGATCCGACTTTAGCCGAAGTGCTGAAGACGCAAGGCTATGCGACCGGCCAATTCGGCAAAAACCACCTCGGCGATCGCAACGAGTTTCTGCCGACCGTGCACGGCTTCGACGAATGGTTCGGCAATCTCTATCACCTCAACGCGGAAGAAGAGCCGGAGGAACTCGACTATCCGGGTCAGAAGGATCCGGCATATTTGAAGAAGTACGGCCCTCGCGGCGTGCTGCATGCGTGGGCAACCGACAAGGACGACCCTGAGACCGATCCCGTGTTCGGCCGTGTGGGCAAGCAGAAGATCGAAAACACGGGCATGTTGACGCGCGAGCGGATGGAAACCTTCGACTCGGAGGTGCTCGGGCACACGCTGAACTGGCTCGACAAGGTCGGCGAGGAAGACAAGCCGTTCTTCTGCTGGTTCAATTCGACCGCCATTCACATCTGGTCGCATCCACAGAAGAAATACGTGCAGATGGCCGTCGACGAGGGGCGCGCCGAAGAAGACGTCGTGCGGGCGAAGATGCTGGAGCACGACGAGCACGTCGGCGCGCTGCTGAACAAGCTCGAAGAGCTGGGTGTCGCCGACAACACGATCGTCGTCTACACGACCGACAACGGCAACGAACTCCTGATGTGGCCGGACGGCGGTTACGCCCCGTTCCGGGGCGAGAAGGGCACAACCTGGGAAGGCGGCCTGCGCGTTCCCTGCCTGGCCCGTTGGCCCGGCAAGATTCCGGCGCATTCGATCTCAAATGGCATCCAGAGCCACGAGGACCTGTTCGTCACGCTCGCGGCCGCCGCCGGCTTGCCCGGCCTCAAGGATGATCTCCTGAACGGCCACCAGATGAACGGCACGAACTACAAGGTCCATCTCGACGGCTACAACAACCTCGAGCACTGGTCCGACACGTCGAAGAAGTCGGCCCGAAAGGCATTTTTCTATTACGACGAGACTGACCTAATGGCCGTTCGTGTCGGACCCTGGAAAATGCACATCGGTGTGAAGTCGGAGGGGAGCTGGTGGAATGACAAGCACTATCCGAGCGTGCCCTACGTCTTCAATCTGCTGATGGACCCGATGGAGAAGATCGATCCGGAATCCCATGAATGGGGATATGCCGGGCGGAAATTCTTCGCGCAGAAAATGTGGGCACCGACCGCCGCCCAATCGTTCATCCGCGAGCATCTCAAGAGCTTGATGGATTACCCGCCGCGGCAGGGCGCCGACACGCTCAGCCTGCACAAGGCGCTCGAAGGCGCGATGGCGAAGATGGAGGCGGCAAGGACCTCGAACAACTAGCCGCAGGAAACGGGGCGGCGACCGACGTCGCCGCCCTCATCGCTCGCGAGGATGCAGATGTCGGTATTAGAAGCGACCGAAAGAGCTCAGGGCCTTGAGCGCATACGCGATCGAGGCGAACGGCTTGCTGCACGCCTCGTGGTAATCGCCGCTGAGGCCCTGATGGCCGTTCGGGTCGTGGTCGAAGTGAATGTGCACGCTGCTCTGGTCCTGGGTGATCGGCGTCTTGCAGCTCAAGCACCAGGGTTCGTTCCCGCCGCTGCCGCTGGCGGGCATGGGATCAAAGGCCAAAATTCCAACTCCTGCGCGATCGCCGCGCCTTTCATAAGTTGGCATGCCGTATCCGGCCGCCAAAGCCCAGATCGGATCTCCTCCGTGGGTTATCCAGAGGCCAGCGACGATCCGTCGTCATTTCTTCACAAATGTGGATTCCGCCACACAGGCGACAGGGTCGATTCCGCACGGAATCCCCGTTGCCGAAGTCGTGCACATTCAGCACCGGAACTCGGCGGATGCGGGAGCCCAACCACCTACGTCAAGGGAGAATGAGGAAATGGCAGAAAAAGCAAAGCCGAATATCCTCGTCATCTGGGGCGACGATATCGGCATCTCGAACCTGAGTTGCTACTCGCACGGCATCATGGGCTACCAGACGCCCAACATCGATCGCCTCGCTCGGGAAGGCATGATGTTCACCGACAGCTACGGCGAACAATCCTGCACCGCCGGGCGCTCATCGTTCATCACGGGACAAAGCTGCTACCGCACCGGGCTCTCCAAAGTCGGAATGCCGGGCGCGCCGGTGGGTATGTCGGAGAAGCTCGTCACGATCGCCGCGCTGCTCAAGGAGCAGGGCTACGCGACGGGGCAGTTCGGCAAGAACCATCTCGGCGATCTCAATCACATGCTGCCGACCAATCACGGCTTCGACGAGTTCTTCGGCAACCTCTACCATCTGAACGCGGAAGAAGAGCCGGAGATGGAGGACTATCCGTCGGAGAAGGACTTCCCGGACTTCCGGAAGAACTTCGGTCCCCGCGGCGTCATTCATTCCTGGGCGACCGACAAGGACGACGCCACCGTCATGCCGCGCTGGGGCAAGGTCGGCAAACAAAAGATCGAGGACACCGGCCCGCTCACCAAGAAGCGCATGGAAACCTGCGACGACGAGTTCATCGCGGCGGCGAAGGATTTCATCAAGCGCCAGAACGATGCAGGCAAACCGTGGTTTGTTTGGGTCAACACTACTCATATGCACTTCATCACGCATACGAAGAATGAAAGTCGCGGTCAGGCGGGCCGTTGGCAGTCGAATTATCACGACACGATGATTGATCACGACAAGAGTGTCGGGGAATTGCTCGACTTTATCGACGAACTCGGAATCTCCGACGATACGTTCGTCCAGTACTCCACGGACAACGGTCCGCACCGCAATACTTGGCCGGATGGTGGCACGACGCCGTTCCGTAGCGAAAAGAATACCAACTGGGAAGGCGGGTTCCGGGTGCCATTGATCGTGCGCTGGCCAAACAAGATTCAGGCCGGCTCGATCAGCAACGAGATCGTGCAGCATCACGACTGGCTACCGACTTTCCTCACAATGGCGGGCGCGTCCGATGTCGTGGACAAGCTGAAGAGTGGCTACAAGGCCATCGGGCGTACCTACAAGAACCACATCGACGGCTACGATCTCCTGCCATACCTAACGGGGCAGGAGAAGAAGAGTCCGCGCAACTTCTTCTTCTACTTCAGCGATGACGGTGACGTTCTGGCGATCCGCATGGACAACTGGAAGATCGTATTCATGGAACAGCGTACGCCCGGCACGCTTGATGTCTGGCGCGACCCATTCGTGCGGCTCAGGGTGCCGAATATCTTCAACCTGCGCACAGACCCATTCGAGTTCGCAAAGATAACGTCGAATACTTACAACGACTGGATGGTCCACCACGTCTATCTGATCTACGCGGTTCAGGCGGTCGCGGCGAAATTTGCTGAAACCTTCCGGGAGTTTCCGGTCGTGCAGAAGCCGAACAGCTTCACCATCGACGATGCGATGGCGAAGATGTCGGAGTCGCCAGGCGGAGACTAGCAATTCGAAGGGCGGCGGAGCGATCCGCCGCCTTTTGCTTCCGCGAGGCTTGAGATGATCCGTTTAGAGCCGGCCGAACCAGTTGAGATTGACGACATGCGCAAGCGACGCGAACGGCTTGCTGCATCGCTCGTGATACGGCCCCGTCAGACCCTTGTGGCCATGCGGGTCGTTGTCGAAACGGATGTGAACGCTGCGCTGTTCCTTTGTGATCGGCGCATTACAGGCCGAGCACCAAGGTTCGTTCCCGCCGCTGCCGCTGGCGGGCATAGGGTCAAAGGCCAAAATCCTAACTCCTGCGCAATCGCCGCGCCCTTCTCACGCTGGCATGCGGTTTTCCGTCTCAAAAGCCCAGTTCGGTTCTCCTTCGGGCGTTATCCAGAGGCTGGCGGCGATATGTCACCATTTCTTCATAGACGTGGATTCCATCACACGACCGACAGGGCTGATTCCGTACGGAGAGCGGTATGAACCATCTCCCGTCTTGGAATGATGGGCCCTCGAAGGACGCCATCCTCGACTTCGTCGCGCGGGTTTCACATGGAGACAGCCCGGATTTCGTGCCGGTATCGGAACGCATCGCCTGTTTCGACAACGATGGCACGCTGTGGTGCGAATTTCCGATGCAGACGCAGGTCTTCTTCGCCTTCGCGCAGCTCGCGAACATCGTCGAGAAAAGCCCCGACCTGAAAGAGAAGCAGCCCTACAAGGCGTTTCTCGAACACGATACGGCGACGATCCATGCCCTCGGCAAGAAGGCCGTGTTCGAGTTCGCCTTCGCGACCCATGCGGGGATGACGGTCGACGAGTTCGCCGACATTGCACGCTCCTGGTTCGAGACCGCGCGCAATCCGAAGCTCGACCGGCTGTTCGTCAAATGCGTGTACCAGCCGCAGGTCGAGCTTCTGGCGCTGCTGCGGGAGAACGGCTTCAAGACCTTCATCGTGTCCGGCGGGGGGATCGATCTGATCCGTGCATTCGCCGAGCTCGCTTATGGCATTCCGCCCGAACAGGTGGTCGGCTCGAGCGTGAAGACAGCATTCGAGGCCGCCGGCAAGCTGGTCTCATTGAGGAAGCTTGCCGAGCTGCGGAGCTTCGACGACCGCGAGGAGAAGGTCGTCAATATCGGCCTGCATATCGGCCGCCGGCCGATCTTCGTATTCGGCAATTCGGATGGCGATCTCGCGATGATGCGATACGCGCTCGCCGGCCAGGGACCGCGCCTCGCAATGCTCGTCCATCACGACGATGCCGAGCGGGAGTTCGCCTATGATCGGGACTTCAAGCTCAGTCCGCTGACCGAGGCGCTGGACAATGCGGCCGCCTATGGCATCCGCGTCGTCAGCATGGCTCGGGACCGGAAAGAGGTGTTCGTCGCATGAGCGAGCTTCTCGTCTCCCTTACCGAAGCATCGACGCTCGCGATCGATCTCATCGCCCTCTGCGTCATCGTCTACGGCACGGTGGAAGCGGCCTGCATGGTCATCCTGCATGTCGTGACGGCCCGGGACGATGGTCTGGAGCGGCGCGCGATCTGGCTGCGCTATGCGCGCTGGCTCGTGGCCGGCCTGACCTTCCAGCTCGCCGCCGATATCCTCGAGACCTCGGTCGCTCCCGACTGGCAGACGGTCGGACGATTGGGCGCGATCGCGGTGATCCGGACATTCCTGAACTATTTTCTCGACCGCGATCTCGCCGAGATTCGCGAGCGTAATCGCGAGGGGCTGACGCCACGCAAGGGAGAGGTTGCCGATGTCGATGCTGCTTGAGCCCGAAGTCGCGGCGCCGCCCGGCATGGCCCGCATTCCTGGCGGCCTATTCAACATGGGCTCGAACCATCACTACGCCGAGGAGAAGCCCGTCCATCGCGTGCGGGTCGATGCGTTCCTGATGGAGCGGACGCCGGTGACGAACGCCGAGTTCCGCGCCTTCGTCGAGGAGACCGGTCACATAACCTTCGCCGAGATAGCGCCCCGCGCCGAAGACTATCCCGGCGCGAAGCCGGAGATGCTGCGGCCGTCCTCGCTCGTCTTCATGCAGCCGTCGGGACCGGTGGATCTGCGCAACTGGTCCAACTGGTGGAACTTCATGGCCGGCGCGGACTGGCGCCATCCGTACGGGTCGGGAAGCTCGATCGACGGACTGGACGATCACCCGGTGGTCCACGTCGCCTATTCCGATGCAGAGGCCTACGCGAAGTGGGCCGGCAAGAGATTGCCGACCGAGGCGGAATGGGAATTCGCCGCGCGCGGCGGGCTGAAGGATGCCGACTACGCCTGGGGCGATACCTTCGCGCCGGACGGGCAGGCGATGGCCAATACCTGGCAGGGGCAGTTCCCGTGGCAGAACCTGGCCGAGGACGGCTATGAGCGGACCTCGCCCGTTGGCAGCTTTCCGGCGAACGGATATGGCCTTCACGACCTGATCGGCAATGTCTGGGAGTGGACATCGGACTGGTTCGTCGATCATCACCCCGCAGACGAGACGAAGACCTGTTGCGTGCCGCTCAATCCGCGCGGCCCGAGAGAAAATGAGAGCTACGATCGCTGCCAGCCGGAAATCCGGATTCCGCGCAAGGTCCTGAAGGGCGGATCGCATCTGTGCGCGCCCAATTATTGCCGGCGTTATCGCCCGGCGGCGCGACATCCGGAGCCGGTCGACACATCGACCTCTCACGTCGGGTTTCGTTGCGTGACCGACGCTCCCGCCGGGCAAGATAAGTGATTGAGAAATCCGGCTTTCGTTACGTCTCGTTACAGTAACATAGCCCTCTGAAGCTGGCCGTCCTTCTCGAAAAGCGGAAAGCTCCGGACCGTTCCTTAACGGCGGTCCGATAATGTCGTACGCGTTCAGAATACGGACGTTCCCCGGATTCCAGGCCCTGCTTGCGGCTGTCGTCTCGGCGATCGTGTCGCTCGGGGCATTCGGCGCGTATGCGCAGACCGACCCGCTGCCCTCATGGAACGAGGGCGTCACCAAACAGGCGATCCTGGATTTCGTCGTGGCGTCGTCGACGCAGAACAATCCCGGTTTCGTGCCGCCGGCCGAGCGCATCGCCGTGTTCGACATGGACGGGACCCTGATTCCCGAACGGCCTATGCCGGCGGCGATCGTCCCGATCCTCGCCGACCTCAAGCAGGCGGTCGTGAAGAACCCGATCCTGCAGGAAAAACCCGCGATCTCAGCCCTGCTGAAGGGTGACCAGGCGGGTGTCCTCGCAGCCGGCCAGCAGGGCATCAATGACATCATCGCCGCCGTGGCGGACGGCAAGACGACCGAAGAGGTCGCCGCCAACGTCGCCACCCTCATGCACGGCGCCGTGCATCCGAAATTCGACGTGCCGTTCTCCAAGGCGGTCTACCAACCGATGATGGAGGTGCTGGCATTGCTGCGGGCGAATGGCTTCTCGACCTGGATCTGCAGTGGCAGCCCCGTCCTGTTCACCCGGCAGATGGCCGAGGAGATGTTCGGCATCCCGCCGCATCAGGTCATGGGCAGCAACCTCGAGACCAAATTCGTCGAGCGCAACGGCCGGAGCGTCCTCGTCTTCGACTCCCTGATCGACCACTTGAACGATCGCAAAGGCAAGCCGGTCACGCTCAATCTCGTCCTTGGAACGCGGCCGGTCTTCGTCGCCGGCAATGAGGGCGGCCGCGGCGACATCGCAATGATGCGCTGGTCGAAGGACCGCGTCGGCCCGAGCTTCCAGCTCCTCATCGATCACGACGATGCGGCGCGCGAATTCTCATACGAAGAGTCGGACAATTACTCGCTCGATGCGGCCGGCAAGTACGGCTTCCACGTCGTCAGCATCAGGGCCGACTGGAAGACCGTCGTCGCGCCGGCAGGGAATTAAGAGGCGGGAAAACGGACGAGGGGTGGGGACGTAGAAGGAGAGAACAATGACAGGACGTCTTCCGACAACGGCGCGTACGTCGTTGCTGGCTGTGGTGCTGCTGGCAGGCTCCGCTTTCTGGTTGCCTGGCGCCGGAACTGCCGCCCCCCTCAACCAGGCCCCTCTTGTCGCTCCGATCGCCAGTCAGGCGACGCCGCTTTACACCGAGGTCCAGGCCCGAGGTCGTACGGTGCGCCGCACCACGGTTCGCGGCCCGCGTGGCGGCGTCGCGCGGCGTACTACGGTCGTTCGACCGGGTGTTCGGCCCGGTGTTCGGCCGGGTGTTAGACCCGGCTACCGTCCCGGACGCTGGGCTCGTCCCGGCCGGTATTACTGGCGTCCAGGTGGAGCGGTCGCGGCGGGCGCCGCGCTCGGCTTCCTTGGAGCCGCGGCGGTGTCATGGGCCAACGCTCCGGCTCCCGGCATGTGCTGGTACTACACCAGCCCGAGTCGCCGCAGTGGCTTCTGGGACTACTGCCCGTAGAGACTGGTCCACCTGCACCGCCTTCATGGGTGGTGCAGGTGCACGCCTGCAACGAAGGTACAGGCCGCGGGCCGAAATACTCGACGGAACGTGGACGTTTCCGGAGGCGACGCCAACGAACTGATTGTCTTCGCCGACCGAGGCCTGTTCGGCGCTTTTGGAAGACCGGACATCGCTTCAGACACAACTCGGGAGATCGGAGTCATGGAAAAGTCTGCTGTCGCATCGCTTGCTATCCCGGCCGCGGAACTGGCTGCTTCGGCCTTCGCCCAATCGCCTTCGGTCGACGAAGCGCGAGGCATCGCCCAAGAGGCATATATCTACCTCTATCCGCTGATCTCGATGGACGTGACGCGGAAGCAACTCGTCAATGCTGATCCGGCCACCTCGCCGATCGGCGGGCCACCGAACACGTTCAAGAACGTCCAGGCATTTCCCTCGGCCGATATGCGCGTGGTCGTGCGACCGAACTTCGACACGCTCTATTCGAGCAGCTGGCTGGACCTGACCAGGGGCCCGGTCGTCGTCTCGGCCCCCGATACCGGCGGTCGCTACTACATGTTGCCGATGCTGGACATGTGGACCGACGTGTTCGCCGTGCCGGGCAAGCGGACGACCGGAACTGACGCCGCCAATTTCGCCGTCGTGCCTCCCGGCTGGTCCGGCACGCTTCCCGCCGATCTGCAGAGGATCGACGCCTCGACTCCGTATGTCTGGGTAATCGGACGTACGCAGACCAACGGGGTGCAGGACTATGCCGCCGTCCACAAGATCCAGGATGGTTACAGGATTACCTCGTTGGAAGACTGGGGGAAGTCTCCGACTCCCGTCAAATACACGATCGATACGACTGCCGACCTCAAGACCCCGCCGCTGGATCAGGTCAACGACATGTCGGCCGCCGACTATTTCAAGTACGGCGCCGAGCTGATGAAAATGCACCCGCCGCATGGAAGCGACTGGTCGACCATCGCTCGCCTGAAACGGATCGGCATCGAACCCGGCAAAAGCTTCGACTCGTCGAAGGCCGACGCAGCAGCGCTGGCCGGCGGCGCTTCGGACGGCCTGAAGCTGATGAAGGAGAAGGTCCCGACGATAGCCCGCGTGACCAATGGCTGGCAGATGAACACCGACACGATGGGTGTCTACGGGAATTACTATCTCAAGCGCGCGATCATCGCGATGGCCGGCCTTGGCGCAAATCAGGTCGAGGATGCAATCTACCCGCTGAACATCGCTGACGCGGACGGCGACAAGGTCACCGGCGACAAAAAATACGTCCTGCATTTCGCCAAGGACGACATACCGCCCGTCGACGCCTTCTGGTCGTTGACTATGTACGACGCACAGGGCTTCCAGGTGGCAAACCCGATTAACCGGTTCGCGATCGGCGATCGCGATGCGCTGAAATTCAACGCGGACGGTTCGCTCGACCTCTACATCCAGAACGAAAATCCCGGTCCCGACAAAGAGGCGAACTGGCTTCCGGCTCCGGCGAGCGGCGAGCTTGGCCTGACGCTTCGTCTCTATGCGCCGAAAGCGCCGGTCGCAAACGGCCGCTGGAATCCGCCGGCAATCAAGAAGGTCAAATGACGGGAGGATCGTATGGAAGCCGGGTTCGACTGGCTTTGGTGGCTTTGCCTGGTCATCGTCATCGGCCTCTTCATCGCGATGGTTTATGTCATCTACTGGCTCGGCAGGCTGCCGGGCGAGACCGCGCACAAACGCGGTCATCCGCAGGCTTCGGCGATCACCGTCTGCGGCTGGCTCGGTCTGTTGTTTCCGCCGCTCTGGCCGATCGCGCTGGTCTGGGCGTGGACCACGCCACGCGACCGGCCGCTGCAGCCACCGCCGGACCTCAATGATCTGGAAGCGACGCTTCGGCGGACGGCGCTCCGCATTGCCGATATCGAGCGTGCGCTCGGCATACCGGCCGGAAAGGCGGGTGCGAGATGATCCCGGCTCTGCTGTCCTCCGTTGTGATCATGTTCCTCTATTGGCGTGAGAGCCGGCCGAAGCCCGGCGTGCCGGTGCCCGGATCGGCCGAGGATCTCGAGGACGAACTTGTCGATCTCAATGCCCGGCTGGATGCGATCCAGCGGCACCTCACGCAAAAGGGGTGATGCGCGATGCAATGGCCGATCTTCATTGCCTATACCGCGATCGTCTGGCTGATCTTCGTGAAGCTCCGGCTGCTCCGGCTGACCTTCGCTTGGGCGATGCTGTTCGCGGCGGCCGGGCCGCTCATTTTCTTCTTCGTTCTGATGGCGATGAATTTCTACCATCCCGGAACGTCAGACGTTCAGGTGCTGCATAGGGTCGTGCAGATCGCGCCCCGCATATCCAAGCCTGGTCGAGTGTCCGTGGTCGTGGTCGAGGCGAACGCGCCGTTGAAGAAGGGCGACCTGCTGTTCCGCGTCGATCCCAAGCCGTTCCAGTTCGAGGTCAGCAGGCTCGAGGCCGCGCTCGCGGCATCCGAGCAGAGCGTGCCTGAACTGCAGAGCGCGCTCAATGCGGCCAAAGCTTCGCGGGCGCGGGCACAGGCGCAGCTCGAACTCGCGCAGATGACCTACGAGCGCCAGTCGGACCTGCTCCGGCAGAAGGTCGTGGCGCAGGCGACGGTCGACAACGCCCAGCGCGATCTCGACGCTGCCCGCCAGTCCGAAGCTGCGGCGGCCGCCGGAGAGGAGGGCGCGCGGCTGCAGCTTGAATCGACGATAGGCGGCGTCAACACCTCCGTCGCGCAGGTTCGCCAGCAACTTGCCTCGGCACAGGACGATCTTGCCGAGACCGTGGTCAAAGCGCCTTGCGACGGCTTCGTCTCGAACGTGAACATCCTACCCGGCCAGATCGTCAGCGGCGCAGCGGCGGTGATGCCGTTCGTCTGCGATCAGGAGCCGGACGAGCGTGGCAAGGTCATCGCGACATTCGCGCAATCGGCCTTTCTCGGCGTCCATGCGGGCGACGAGGCCGAGGTGATCTTCAGCATGTATCCGGGACAGGTATTTCCGGCGAAGGTGCTCTATGCGGTCGACATCACGAGCGGCGGCCAGATCGGCGTCGGAGGGGTGATCCCGACAATCACCGGCCAGACCGCCCCGCCACGCTTCGCGGCGGTTCTGAGGCTGGACGACCCGAACATCCGAATACCGGCCGGAGCCCATGGCTCGGGTGCGGTCTATACCGACCGGGTGCCGTTCGCCGCGATGTTCCGCAAAGGCTTGGTTCGGACCGATACGATCGTCAATTATCTGGCCTGGGGAACGTGAGGAGCGGACCGGCGGCGGCTTCGGCTCATTGCGCTGGGACGGGGTCGCCTTCGAGTACGTCGTCCAGCGCTGCCAGGGATGGAATCGCGATTTCTTCCGGCGGCTTCCCGGGCGCGGCCGCCTGGCCGAATTGAACGACCGCGACCCTTCCGTCCGTGACGTAGCGGTCACCTTCCGCATTGCGGCTCTCGGTTCCCGCGGGTTCGACGGTCAGGCGATAAACGGCCGACGCCAATCCCAGCTTGATGAAGTCCTTCACCAGGCCGTCGCGTTCGAGATCGACGTTCGGCGCTATGCGGTGCGTAACCGCTCCGGTGTAGTGGCTGAAGCCGACGCCCTCGTCGAAACTTGCCGAACCCAACCAGATCGCACGCTCTTCGCCGGCCGTCTGGTAGACGTTCCAGAAGCGCACATGATGCCGGCTGTCGGCGCTGATGCCCGACGCTTTCTCGAAGGCCAGGTCTTCGCGCCGGTTGTCGTAGAAGAGATTGCTGACCGGAGCGTCCGGGTCGGCACGATTGAGCAGGACGCTCTCGACGATCCCTATGCTCGACCGCAGCGTAATGGCATTCGCCGGGCTCCATCCGACATCGTGAAGATTGCGGATGACGTCCGCCTTCGTCCCGATGAGGCCGATATTGATCGGATCGCCGGGGATTCCGTCCGCATTGCGAGTGATGAACGGCAGCTCGGCCAGGGCATGACGACGCTCGTAGCGCGCCCACAGATCCGGGAGGATCAGATAGGCGAGCAGACCGTAGCCGATCGCAAGGATCAGCAGCGTTCGGGTCTTGTGATGCCGAGCCTGTAAAAGCCGGAACGTCACCTTCGGCCCCCTGTCGGCGCCGCACGCCGCAGGAGATCTCGTGGTGCCTGGGCTCAGTCCGCCGAAACCATCATCTGTCTGACGGCGCGCCAGCGCCAGAGCTCTTCAAGATTCCGGTAGTAGGAGCTTTCGTCGGAGGTCTTGGCGCCCTCCGCCAGTTCGGCGAAATGCCGAGCCTGAAGATTGCAGTACTGAGCTTCCTGGATGTGGGTGGCCGCGCCGTCAGCGACAAATGCTGAGCTTTCTGTCTGCATGTCGGTTCATCCCGCTTGAGAGCCGCATGGTTACTGAAGCATGAAACGCGCCGATATAGGGCACGGAGTGGAAGGACAGGTTGTCGCGGGGGTCAGTCCGGTTCTCCGTTACCGGACAGGATCTGGGCCGTTCCCCGGATCGCGGTTCTGAACGCCTCGTCGAAATTGACGCCCTTGATACCCCAGTGATAGGGCGTGCCGTTGGTCGACAGCCGCCAGTCGGCAATCCATCCAGCGAGCTCGTCGCTGAAGATCAAACTGCCCGCGAGTGCGATGTCGCCACCGGCCGTTTTCGCGGTGGCGCCCAGCGCATCGAGCTTGGGATCAAGCAGCGAATTGAAGTCGAGCGAGGATTTCCGCAGCAGGCCGTCGCTCGGGAACCCGATCGGGATGCCGTAGCGCCTTGCCGCCAGGCCGAACGATTTCCGCTGCAGATCGCCGTAATCGTTCTTGTCCGAAAGCACATAGATCGTGTCGGCGATCTTCACCGCGAGGAAGATGATGATCCTCGGGCGCGATGCGCTCCAGGGCTGGCGCCCGAGCGCTTCCAGGGCGCCATCGATCCTGGTCTTGTCGTAGTCGATGGTGATCTCGAACGGGCGGTCTCGCGTGCCTTGCTCGTCGTGCTTCGGGATATCGGCCATCAGGTCGCGGTAGGAATAGAAGCTCGCCGCTTGTGCGCTATACAGCTGATCAACTCGTGGGTCGGAGACGAGCCGGGCGTCTCCCGAGACCTTCACCAGAACATCGCGAAAGCCCTGAAGAAGCGCCGGATTTCTGGTTTCCTCCCGCTGGCCCGTCACGTTCGCCCAGGCGCGGTAGAGATCGGCCACGGTTTCGTCGGCGTGGCCCGGTAGCGTCGAAAGCAGGAGCGCGGCTGCGAAAGCCGCCGTCCGGATGATTGTGCCGGTCATGGTCACGCCTCCGTCGGTGAGCATGATCCGAGCCGCGTGGACCGGCAATCCTCGATAGGATGGCCTCGAAACGGACGGGCCGCCACCTCAGCCACAAGGCGACGGCCCTCGAGCGCGGCTCCGGCTTGCAGGCGGGACGACGGCTCATCGGAAGAAGAGGGCCAGCGTCTCGAACGGGCAATACGTCATTCGACCCTCCATCCATCGATGGAAGCTGCACAAAAGCATTCTCGCCGGACCGAATCGGCGGTTGCGGCTGCCGATCTCTCGTCCCATCTCATGATAAGACCGCACTCGGCGGATGCGCCGCCCGGATCCGCAAATGACCGTTCATTTTCCATTCGACAATTCCTATTCGCGCCTGCCCGATCGCTTCTTCGTGCGCCAGATCCCGGCGGTCGTCGCCGCTCCGAAGCTGATCCGGCTCAACCGCGACCTTGCCGTCGAACTCGGCCTCGATCCCGAGCAGCTTTCGACTCCCGAAGGCATCGATATTCTAGCCGGCCGGACGATACCTGACGGCGCGGAGCCGATCGCGACCGTGTATGCCGGACATCAGTTCGGAAATTTCGTCCCGCAGCTCGGAGACGGACGGGCGATCCTGCTGGGCGAGGTTGTCGGCCAAGACGGGATACGGCGCGATATCCAGCTCAAGGGCTCTGGCCGCACGCCTTTCTCGCGCATGGGCGACGGACGTTCCGCGCTCGGACCGGTGCTGCGCGAATATGTGGTCAGCGAAGCGATGGCGGCTCTGGGCGTCAGGACGACGCGGTCCCTCGCGGCCGTGTCGACCGGCGAGACGGTGGTTCGCGAGATCCCGCTGCCCGGTGCCGTCCTGACACGGGTCGCCTCCAGCCATATCCGTGTCGGTACATTCCAATTTTTTGCGGCCCGGGGCGATTTCGACGCGGTGCGGCTCCTCGCCGATCATGTCATCGCCCGCCATTATCCCGAAGCCGCGGGGGCGGAACGACCGTATCAGGCGCTGCTGGAAGCGGTGGTGCGCGCGCAGGCCGATCTCGTCGCGCAGTGGATGCTGATCGGTTTCATCCACGGCGTGATGAACACCGACAACATGTCGATCGCCGGCGAGACGATCGATTACGGTCCATGCGCTTTCATGGACGAGTACAATCCACAGACCGTCCTCAGCTCGATCGATGCCTATGGCCGCTATGCCTACGGCAACCAGCCGAGCATGGCGCACTGGAATCTGGTGCGGCTGGCCGAAACCTTGCTGCCGCTGATGTCGTCCGAGCCCGAGGTCGCGGTCAAACAGGCGGAAGAAGCGCTCGCGGTATTTGAGACGGTTTTTTCAGACGCTCTGTTCGCCGGACTGTCCCGCAAGCTCGGTCTGTTCGAGGCGCGCGACAACGACAGGGAACTCGCGCGCGACCTCCTCAACCTGATGAACGACAACGGCGCCGACTTCACATTGGCATTCCGGGCACTGGCGGATGCAGCCGAGGAGAACGAGGCTCCGCTGCGCAGCCGTTTCGTCGTCCCGGCGGCACTCGATCCATGGCTGCAAAGGTGGCGGCTCCGGCTCGGCGAGGAGAAGCAGTCCGACGCCGAACGGTCGGCCGCGATGCGGACGGTGAATCCGATGTACATACCGCGCAATCACCGCATCGAGGCGGTGATCCGGGCCGCGATCGACCACGATGACTTCGGGCCGTTCCATGAACTCCTGGCCGTGCTTTCGCGTCCCTACGACGATCAGCCGGCATTCGCGCATTACGCGGAGCCGCCCACATCCGAGGAGCGGGTGCTGCAGACCTTCTGCGGGACCTAGCGCGTTCCCGGAATGACGATGTCGTCTGCCGGCAACGGTTCGCCTTTCGAATGGCGAACGATGTTCGCAAACCAGTAGTCGACGCCCGGCTCGATCGTATCGCTCGCATTCGCCGCGTTGTGAGGCGTGAAGACGACATTATCGAGCTTGAGCAGCGGATTGTCTGCGGGCGTCGGTTCTTTCTCGAAGACGTCGAGACCGGCCCCGCCGATGACTCCGTTGGTCAGGGCCCAAAGAAGGTCGGTCTCGTTGACGATGCCGCCACGCGCCGTGTTGATCAGCAATGCGGTCGACTTCATCGCCTCGAGTTCAGGGCGGGCAATGAGATTGCGCGTTTCCGGGGTCAGCGGACAGTGGAGCGAGACGATGTCGGAGCGCTCCAGAATCTCATCGACCGAGGCGTAGGTGATGCCAAGGGCGAGCTCCTCCGCATCCGGCAGCCGGGTGCGCTTGCTATAGAGAACCTCGCAATCGAAGCCCTTTACCCGTTTGGCGACGAGCGCGGCGATCGTGCCGTAGCCGATGAGCCCCACCGTCTTCTCCGTCAGCAGGGAGATCTCGGGCCACAGCGCCTGCTTGATCCAGCGGCCGTCCCTGAGCGCGCTGTCGGCCTTCGGGATGCGGCGAAGGGCGGCGAGCATCAGGCCGACTGCGTGGTCGGCGACCGTCGCGGCATTGCTGCCGGGAATGCGGAGGACGGCGATGCCGAGCTCGCGGCAGGTCTCCAGCGGCACACCGTCGACACCGACGCCCCAGCGGTGCAGGAGCTTGAGCCTGGCCGCGGCCTGGATAACTTCGGACGGAACGGCGAGGCCGAACGCAACGGCGTAATCGGCATCAGCGATGTGGTTCTTGAGGACGCCTGGATCGGTCGAGGGAACGAACGAGAACGCGAAGCCTGCAGGAACGCGGGCGCTGATCCGCGCGGCGATGTCAGCCGCGAGCGGCTGCAGGAACAGGATTTTCTGGGTCACGATTGGATCATTCGGGAAGCGGATCTGGAGAGCTGCGATCGATATGACCGAGATCGCGCCACGGAGCCAGGCGGTCGCGGACGCGCTGCTTGAGCGTCTTGGCATCGGGGAAGCCGCCGTCGACCTTTCGATCCCAGATCACCTCCTCGTCATAGGCGATCTGGAACATGCCGCCGGTCCGGGGAACGAGCGAAACCTCGCCGAGATCGGGGCCGAAGGTCGACAGGAGCTCCTGCGCCATCCAGGCGGCGCGGAGCAGCCATTGGCACTGATAGCAGTAATAGATCGTGATTTTGGGCGGTGCGGCAGGATGTTGCGGGATGGGGGTGTCAGTCATCAAATTCGGTCTTCCATCTTGACCACTTCGGCCGGCTCTCATACCTCGACCGCCGGGCGCTTCTTGCGCCAACCATTCCTACTGGCCGGATCGGGCCGTAACAAACGATTGGGAACAACGATGAGCGCAGCAGTGAAGGCGAAGTACGCCGGCGACAAGGCACCCGTGGTCCAGTTTCTCAAGACGCTGGACGGACTGATCCACGAAGGCAAGTTTCGTGAGGCGGCGGAGAGCTTCAAGAAGTTCGAAGAAGACAATCGTGATTCCGATTTCATGGTCGAGGAAGCTATTCCTTTCCGGGTCCAGAATTACCTGTCGCATACGATTGGCGCGACCGCGTTCGTGAAGTATACGCTGCGTCATTCGACCTGGGCGGTGGAATTGACCCGCGCTTTCCACGATCCGGAGAAATTCGATACGTTCGTCAAGAACGCCGCGGCCGAGGTCAAGAAGCTCGCCTGATGTGAACCGGCATGTGCACGGATGTGCACTGTCGGGCATGTTGAGAACCAAAAGGGCCGCGTGAGCGGCCCTTTTCGTTTTTGTCAGATCGACTGGCTCCAGGGCTCGGCGACATAGCCGTAGGCGCCGCCGATCCGGACGATCCTGCCGACGCCCGGGAATGGCAGATGCGCGCCGGTGATCGCGAGCTTGTCTGTCGCGGCTTGGTCGAGCACCTTCTTGCGCGTCTCGACCGCCATCGCCGGATCGACGTCGTACGCGATCGAGCGCGAGGGTTCGGGAATCTGCAGCGCCGCATTGTGCGCGATGTCGCCCCAGATCAGGAGCTGCGCGCCGCCGGAGGCGATGCGGAACATCGTATGGCCGGGCGTATGGCCGGGCGCCGGCTCGGCGGTGACGCCGGAAACGACCTCGCCGGTGCGGAAGGTCTGGATCCGGCCCGCGCCCCTGTAGGGCTTCAGCTTGGTCTCGATCAGCTTGAACTGGCCTTTCATCCCCTCCGGCGCCTTGGCGAGGTTCTCGGCGCTCGACCAGAAGGCGAGCTCGGCCTCGGCGACGCGGACGACCGCGTTCGGGAAGACGGCCTGACCGCCCGCGGTGAGGCCCGAGCAATGGTCGCCGTGGAGATGGGTCAAGACGACGATGTCGACCTGGTCGAGCGCATAGCCGGCGGCGAGCAGGTTGGACGACAGCTTGCCGAGCGAGTCCGTCAGCCCCGAGCCACCTGAATCGATCAGGATCAGCCGGTCGCCGGTATTGATCAGCCAGCCATTGACCGAGGTCTTCACGGTGTCGGCGCCGAGCACCGACTGTGCCGACGGATCGCCGGTGAAGAGCTTGGTGCCGAGCGGGATGAAGCCGTCGGCGAGAATTGTGACTTCGGAAGAGCCGACCGTCAGCCGGTAATAGCCGGGCGCCTGGACGCCGAGCTTCGGAGCCCTGGCGAGGGCAGGGAGCGAAAAGGTCGATGCCAGCGCGCCGCCAAGCGCGCCGAAAGTGAGGGAACGCCGGGTGATGAGCATGCTTGATCTCGCCGCATCGTGGATAGGCGGGGTTCTACATCGGCTCAGGGTCAGGTGTAAGCAAGACAAGGTTGCGGATTTTTGACCGCTCAATCCACGAGAGACGCCGCGAAGGCGCTCGCGACCCGTGCGGCGAGGTCGGCCAGCACGCGTTCCGGCTCGGCCAGGATGACGGCGACCGGATAGCGCGCGACCTCGAAGCCCAGGCGCTCGAAATAGGCGCGGCGGTCGCGGTCCTGCAGCCGGTCGACATGGGTCGGGGCGATCTCGATGATCAGCATCGGATCATGGCTGAGGAATTCGGCGGTGAACGGTCCGATCGGCACCTGACGGCGGAATTCCAGTCCGTCCATGCTTTCCTCGGAGAGCAGGGCCCAGAGTTTGCGCTCGGCGTCGGTCGGCTCCCGGCGCGCCATGCGGGCGCCGAACAGCGAGACGGGGCGGTTCACATCGACCATCTGGCCTCCGATGAGGCCCGGTCCGGCGATGAGCCGGACCGGGCGCTCGGTGTTATTCTACCACTTCGATCACGCGGCGCGTAGACGGCTCCACGATGACGCGCTTGTTGTTGACCACGGCGTAGCTGTAGCTGCGCGCGCTCGGGATCGTGTGGAACTCGACGGTCGGCGGCAGGACGCTGCCGACGGCGATCGCGCCGTCATATTCGACCGAGGAGGCACGGCCTTCCTGGACCACATAGGAGCGGACCTCTGGCGTCACCTCGATGAGGGCCTGGGCCGCGGCGGTACCGGCGCTGACCGCGATGAGCGCGGCGCCGAGAATGAGCGTCTTCATGTCGTCTCTCCCTGAGCTAATGCCCTGCCAAGCAACGGGCGAGACCGACGAGGGTTCCCGTTTCGCGTTTTGGGGGAGGGATCGCTGACAAGCGATCAGTGCGTGTGCGAGGCCTGCGGATGCGGCGCCGGCGCGGCCAGCGCAACAGGGGAGGCGAGGGCGCCCGCATCGGCTTCCGGACAGCCGTCCTGCACGTTCTTCCACGACGAGTTGTTGAGGATCATGTCGCAGCGGGCGAGCTTGTTGCCGTCCGGATAGGCGAGGCAGGCCGTCTGGCCCTGCTCGAAGACGCGGCCGTCGGCGCGGCACTGGCAGTCGGCGTAGGCCGGGCCATGGAAAGCCGTCAGCAAGACGGCAGCCGAGTAAAGGGGCACCGCGCGCATGGGTGGATATTAGCACGCCTGCCCGGGTGTGAAGAGAGGTCACACGGTTGCCGAAAGGGCGGCCATGATGACCTTGGATGAGGCGATGGCGCGCTCGATCAGGACGATCTGGTCCTCGGTGCGGTCCTGCAGCTGGGTGGTGTTCTTGCGCCGCTGGAAAACCCGAAGTTTTCCTGCCTTGAGCTGCGACAGCTCCTGTAGAAGAGCATCGTTCATCTTTGCGTATTCCGCGAACTGCGCTTTCAGGCTGCGCGCGTCCATTGTCCCCGATGCTCTCTATTCATTGTTTTTCAGTCTGGACGTTTGCAACGGGTCGATTAACGAGCGCTTAAACAGGTAAAAATACCGGAGATTTGATTGATCACAAGTCCTTGATCGTCATGAGTACTTATGAGCTCGTGTCTGTTCGGCCTGTTATTTCGACAGTTGTTTCAGCTGGTTGCAGATTTTGGCGCGCCATCGACTTCGCCGTGAGGCGTCCTACATCCGGCTCCATGGACGAGGATCTTTCAGAACTCTCGCGCGAGGCGCTGATCGCCGAGGTCCGGCGTCTGCGCGCCGGCATCCGCGAGCACCGCGATTCCACCATGCACGCGCTGTGCTGGCATCACCCGCAACTCTGGGGCCTGTTGCCGGAGCCGATCCCGCGCGACCTCGCGGTGCCGGACTGGCCGCAATTCCTCAGGGGCTGCGTGAAATACCGGGAATCCCTGGAGCGCGAACTGCCCGACGCGCCGCGCGTGGCGAGGGAGTATGGGGGGTAGATACCCTCTCCCGGACGAGGGAGAAGGTCGACTCGCACTGCCAGATGCGAGCGGATTGAGGGGAGGTCAGGAGTGGGCAGCCTTACCGCGCCTTCGGCGCTCCCCCTCACCCCGCTCATGCCTTCGGCATGAGTCGCCCTCTCCCTCGTCGGGGAGAGGGAAAAAATCAATACGGCAGATACGGCGCGACGTTCGAGTAGTAATACCCGCCCCGCCTATCCTCGACGACCGTGCGTTCCTGGCTCTCCCAGCGCGGCTGGCCCTCGATGACCGTGACTTTCCGGTTGTTCGGGCCGACCACCTCGTACTGGTTGCCGGGCGAGCCATAGGTGCGGTTCGGGTCCATGTAATAGGAGCGGACCTCGTAGGACTGCGCATGGGCCGGCGCGGCGGCGAGCGCGATCAGCGCGGCTCCCAGCAATGCACGTGTCATGGCGGCCTTCCTTGTTTCAGGTTTTAAGAGATTTTGGCGCGCTTTCGGCCTTTCGCAAGCGAAGCCTCGGATCATGGTGAAGGGCGGCGGTCGCGCTCAGGCCGGCGGCGCCGGCACCAGGCCGTGGCGCAGCATGGTCTCCTTCAGCTTCGCCGTGTCCGGCGCGCCGTCCGAGAGCAGCGCCGCCATTTCGCGGAAATAGCCGGGGCCGAGCACTCCGGGCGTCAGCACGGAGAGGCAGCTCGCCAGTCCCTGCGTCTCGTTGCGGAAGGCATGGACGACGCCGCGCTTGATGAACAGGCTCTCGCCGGGGCGCAGCTGCACGGTCTTGCCGTCGACCACGAAGGTCATCACGCCCTTGAGGCCATAGACGGTCTCGTCCCAGCTCTCGTGATGATGCGGCACCGGCATGCGGGCATTCGGCTCGACCGTCATCTCGAACATGTCGAGCCCGCCTTCGGTGTCTTCCTTGTCGTGCAGGAAGCGCAGTTCCAGACCCTTGAAGCGAATGACTTCCGGCATGACGATTTCCCCCGTGCGGCCGCTACTTTCTCCCCAACGAGGGAGAAGGTCGACTCGCATTCGCAGAATGCGAGCGGGTTGAGGGGGACATCGCGGCGAGGCTGTGCCGTGCTTCGGAACGCCTTCGGCGTCCCCCCTCACTCGGCTCGGCCGGTCCCCGGCCGAGTCCGCTCTCTCCCTCGTTGGGGAGAGAGACCCACCATCACACCAATAACGCGACCGCATACATTGGTTTCGGGTCCGCAAACCAAGTGGCGATAGGACTGGAGGCTCAGGCCGGTATCTTCCGCCGACCGCGATGGGTGGGGCCGCGTCCCAGAACGGGAGAGTGTTATGCGTCCTGCCTACCAGAACCCGACTGCCCGAACCGTCACGACCGCCCGGCGCGAAGCCGCGCCGCCCGTGCGCCGCTTCCATGTCGTCGCGTCCAGCGTGGAGCTGCAATCGCCCGCCGCCCGCAATGCCGGGCCCAGCCTGAAGGCGCTATGGCAGGGCTTCCTCGCCGCCTGGGAACGCCGCCGCGCGGTGCGCGAACTCCACACCTGGTCCGACCGCGAACTCAAGGACATCGGCATCGCCCATCGTTCGCAGATCGAGAATCTCGTCGGCGGAGAGCGGAACCGGCCCCAGCGGCTGGGCTAGCTCGCCCTCTTGCTCACCGCGGTGGACTGGAAGATCAGCACCACCTTTCGCGAGCGGCAGCGCGGGCAGACCATGCGGAGCGGCAGTTCCGACAGCGGGAAGGGGCCGCCCCGCGTCCAGATCAGTGTGTCGAGATCAAGCTCTTCCGAGTAATGGCATTCGCGCCGCGAGCCGCGCTCGGGTTTGCCCGCCGCGCAGCGCGCGGTGATTCGCCAGCCTGCGGTCCGTGCCTCGCTGAGTGTCTCTATCATGAGAACAAAATGAGAACATATGCGAGGGAGTCAAGGGATTAGCGCAAAGCGGAGTTTAAGCGTGCTAGCGCCCGTTCCACTCTGCGGCCGGCGGCGAAGGCGCTCAGCCGCACCTCGGATAGTCGATGCGCTCGAAGGTCTGGAAGCCGATCCCGTGGCGGTGGGCGCAGCTGAACTCGCTGGCCAGCGCGCTGATGCGGCTCGCCTGCTGCGCCGGCGAGCCGTCGACGTTCTCGTCCAGCCATTCGTCGGGCACGGTCAGCTTCATGCCCGGCTTCAAAAGCATCAGAATCCGCGTCAGTTCCTGGCAGTCCAAGGGTGCCTCCATGTGGTGCGGGGAGGGCTATAGCATTGAGGGGCGGGGAGTCTATCGCCGACTACCCTAGGCGGAAGAAACGAGCGAAGAGAGGATTTCTACAGGGTCGCGATCACCGATAGCTTACTGGGATTCGGGTTGTACCCTGGACGGGGAATAGAGAAATTCTCTTCCGTGAGCTCCAGATCGCCCATGCGATTTAGATGGAAGTCCCTCCAACCTTCGCCGCTGCCCCCAGTTAGTTGCCACGCACAAAGCGTCAACACTCCCGATTTGGAGCGACCGAGGGTGTGAGGCTCAGCAACTCTCCGAGAGCCATCGTATGCAAATGACACGAGTCTTCTTTCGTCGATGGCTATTGATAGGATCGCCTCCATTGAAAGCTCCTTTGAGTTGCGCTCTCGTATAGCTGGCAACCGAAAATCAGATTCGGGGCGGCATGCAAATCGGGGCGGTTACTATCGAGAATTTCCGTTCTATCCAGAACCTGCGCTTGGAATTAATGAGCCACAGTGTTGTTCTCGGATCAAACAACGCTGGTAAATCGACCGTATTAAAAGCCATTGATTTGTTCTTCGAGTCAGCGCCGAGGCTAACTATAGCAGACCATTATTTTAGCAATTCCAACTTGTCGATCGTTATTACGATAGAGTTCCGCAGATTTACACCAGCGGAAAGAGACGAGTTTGCAGGTGCAGTAATCAATGACGTGATGACGGTGTCTAGAGAGTTGTCGGCTACAGACCGTGATAGCGGCCTATACTCAGTCACGGCCCTAGTGAATCCGGCTTTTGATGAGTTTCGCAACGAGTCAAACGGTACCCGTAAGAGGGGCATATATGGCCGGATTCGAGAAGATTTTGGTCTCCCCTCACACCAGACCGCCGACGATATGACGGCGGCTTTAATCGATTGGGAGCGCAATAATCCGGGGACCTTAGAGCCCAGAAGAATGAGAGGTTTCTTCGGCGCAACGAACGTTGCTAACGGCAAACTGAAAAAGCGAACGCTCGTGCGACTGATACCTGCCGTGAGGGAAACAGCTTCGGAGTTTCAGGACCCAAAAAGAAGCCCCGTTCTTGGATTGCTTTCTGACATAGCAAATCAAGTGTTCCAGAACCGTCGAGAGCTTGCGGAATTTGTAGATCGTGCTCGTGAGGAGGCGAGAGTATTAACTGATCCAGAAGGTATTCCTCAGCTTCAAAATATAAGTGATGATCTAACGCGTTCAATTCATCGATTTTACAGTGATACCTCGTTGGAGGCGGAGTGGATCGCTGCGGAGCCTTTGCAGATTGTATTTCCAACACCGAAAGTCGTTATCTCCCACAGAGGAGCCAGAGTTAGCGTCGAGTATGTAGGTCACGGTCTTCAGCGAGCCGTTCTGTTTGCGATTGTGCAGTTTCTAGCAGAGCGCCAGAGTTCATCGACGGAACGGAGTAGCGAGCAGTATTCGGAGCCGCTTAGTGACATCATTTTAATGATAGAAGAGCCTGAAATATATCAGCATCCACTAAAGCAAAAGCAAATTTACGACGCCTTTAAAGAGATATGCTCTTCGTTCGATCCTGGCACAGGTATTCGTATACAAATTATATATACAACCCATTCCGAAAAGCTTATTAGCATGGGAGAATTCGACTCCATTCGAATAATACGGAAGGATGTCGCCGGAGAGTCTTACCTAACCCGATGCACATCGCTGTCGCTGCAAGAATGTAGCCGACTAATGGCAACGGCAGCGAATAAGCCAAATCCGATGCCTCCGACGACATTGGCGGCTAAACTACACATCTTCACTCGCGATGTGTCAGAAGGATTTTTTGCGGAGAAAGTAGTGTTGGTCGAGGGCGGTACAGACAAAGCAATTCTTGAGGGCGCTTATAAGTCTATGGATAGGAATCCAGCCGCAGAAGGTATTTCGATTATCGCCATGTCTGGAAAAACAACTATCGATAAGCCGTTCCTGATATTTTCTCAACTGGGCATTCCTACTTATGCGGTTTTTGACAATGATGCCAACAAGTCGGGAAGGAAGCAGCACCGAGATAGTAACGTGTTGCTTCAAAGACTGGGTGGCGTCCAGGAGCCAGAGGATTTTCCCGAAGGAGTCTTCGACAGGTTTGCCGTTATCCCGGGTGACCTAGAGCGCTACCTCTCGACGGTCCTCGGAAATGCCCATGACGAACTTATGGGTGGCGTTTGCGAGGAGTTTGAGCTGGGCTACGATGATCTGAGAAAGACGCCGCAGGCGGTGTCTGCGCTTCTGGTGTCGGCGACAGCGCGAAATTTTCACTTCCAGCACCTTACCGACATCATCGAAGCGGTCGATCGCTTGAACTAATAGTCCCACCTTAAAATCCCTCCAAATCCCGCTTGTGTTCCAAAACTGTTTCGCGTAGGTTCTGCCGCGCAATAGGACAGTCTTGCTGTCCATTTGTTTCCAGGCGCAAGCGCGTTACCCTGTCGGACTCGGTGAACGGGACCGGGCGGGGTTTTGCCGCCTGGTTTTTGCCGGGCCCGTGCGTAAGGCACTGCCATTGCGGGGTTGGCGAGACGTTTGCATTGCAGGGTCGGCCCTTAAGGGCCGCTTGGCGGGCAGGCGAGGGGTTGGGGATTGCCGCGGCCGAACGGGCTTGCCCGTGACGGACCCGGGTCCTGGGATATTTTTACGCCCGTGGGTGTTTCACCCATGGAGCGGGAGGACAGGCGATGGTGAAGAAGCTTCTGGACGAGAGCACGCTGCCGTGGGGGCCGTTGGCCGCCGCCGCGCGCGACCCCGGAATGCCGCAGCGCGAAGGCCTCTACGATCCGAAGAACGAGCACGATTCGTGCGGCGTCGGCTTCATCGCGCATATGAAGAACGTGCCCTCGCACGACATCGTCGAGAAGGGCCTGGCGATTCTCGCCAATCTCGAGCATCGCGGCGCGGTGGGCGCCGACGAGCGCGCCGGCGACGGCGTGGGCGTTCTGGTCCAGATTCCGCACAAGTTCCTGAAGGCGCGCTGCGCCGAGCTCGGCTTCGACCTGCCCGAGCCGCAGCAATATGCCGTCGGCCATGTGTTCATGCCGCGCGACGCCGAAGGCCAGCGAATCATCCGTGAAACATTCGCCCGCGTCTTCGTCGAGGAGGGCCTGAGCGTCCTTGGCTGGCGCGACGTGCCGACCGACAACTCGACCCTCGGCTATTCGGTGCTGCCGACCGAGCCGCACCACGCGCAGGTCTTCATCGGCCGTCCGGAAGGCTTCGCCACCGACGACGACTACGAGCGGCGGCTCTATGTCGCCCGCAAGCGCGTCTCGAACACGATCTTCGGCGAAAACGACCCGCGCACGAAGGGCTATTACATCCCGTCGCTGTCGTGCCGGACGCTCGTCTACAAGGGCATGTTCCTGTCGGACCAGATCGGCGTCTATTACCCCGACCTCCGGCACCCGGAGTTCGAGTCGGCGCTGGCGCTCGTCCATCAGCGGTTCTCGACCAACACCTTCCCGAGCTGGCAGCTGTCGCACCCCTACCGGATGGTCGCGCACAACGGCGAAATCAACACGCTGCGCGGCAACGTCAACTGGATGGCGGCGCGTCAGGCGTCGGTCTCCTCGCCGCTGTTCGGCGAGGACATCGAGAAGCTGTGGCCGATCTCCTACGAGGGGCAGTCGGACACCGCCTGCTTCGACAACGCGCTCGAATTCCTGGTCCAGGGCGGCTACTCGCTCGCGCATGCCGCGATGATGCTGATCCCGGAAGCCTGGGCCGGCGACCCCCTGATGGAGGAGCAGCGCCGCAACTTCTACGAATATCACGCGGCGCTGATGGAGCCGTGGGACGGCCCGGCGGCGATGGCGTTCACCGACGGCCGCCAGATCGGCGCGACGCTCGACCGTAACGGCCTGCGCCCGGCGCGCTATTTCGTGACCACCGACGACATCGTCGTGATGGCCTCCGAAATGGGCACGCTGACGGTGCCGGAAGAGAAGATCGTCACCAAGTGGCGCCTGCAGCCCGGCAAGATGCTGCTGATCGACCTGCACGAAGGCCGCATCATCTCCGACGACGAGGTGAAGGCGCAGCTTGCCGCCGCGCATCCCTACAAGGACTGGCTGGCGAAGACGCAGATCCAGCTGGAGAGCCTCGACAAGGTGTCGTCGGCGCCGGACTGGCAGAGCGACGTGCCGCTGCTCGATCGCCAGCAGGCGTTCGGCTACACCCAGGAAGACCTGTCGCTGCTGATGGCGCCGATGGCCGTGACGGGCCAGGAAGCGGTCGGCTCGATGGGCACCGACACGCCGATCTCGCCGCTCTCGCTGAAGCCGAAGCCGCTCTACACCTATTTCAAGCAGCTGTTCGCGCAGGTCACCAACCCACCGATCGACCCGATCCGCGAGGAACTGGTGATGTCGCTGGTGTCCTTCATCGGACCTCGGCCGAACATCCTCGACCATGAGGGAACGGCGGAGAAGAAGCGCCTCGAAGTCCACCAGCCGATCCTGACCAATGCGGATCTGGAGAAGATCCGCCACATCGAGGACCAGGAGCCGGACTTCTCGGCCGTGACGCTCGACATCTGCTGGCCCGCCTCCGAGGGCGCCGCCGGGATGGAGAAGGCGGTCGAGGCGCTGTGCCGCGAGGCAGAAAAGGCCGTCGACGAGGGCCGCAACATCATCATCCTGTCGGACCGCAAGGTCTCGAAGGACTGCATCGCGATCCCGGCGCTGCTCGCGACCGCGGCCGTTCACCATTACCTGATCCGCAAGGGTCTCCGGACCTCGGTCGGCCTCGTCGTCGAGACCGGCGAAGCGCGCGAAGTGCACCACTTCGCCTGCCTCGCAGGCTATGGCGCGGAAGCGATCAACCCGTATCTCGCCTTCGAGACCATGCTGGAGATGCACCGCGCGGGCGAATATCCGCCGGAGGTCTCCGAGTACGAGGCGGTGTCACGCTTCATCAAGTCGATCGGCAAGGGCCTGCTCAAGGTCGCGTCGAAGATGGGCATCTCGACCTACCAGTCCTATTGCGGCGCGCAGATCTTCGACGCGGTCGGCCTGCAGTCCGACTTCGTGGAGAAGTATTTCCGCGGCACCTCGGCCCCGATCGGCGGCATCGGCATCAACGAGGTCGCCGAGGAGACGGTGAAGCGCCACGAACAGGCGTTCGGCCCGATCCAGATCTATCGCCACGCGCTCGATGTCGGCGGCGAATATGCATTGCGCATGCGCGGCGAGGACCATGCCTGGACCGCGGACACGGTGCGCGACCTGCAGCATGCCGTGCGTGGCAACAGCGAGGAGCGCTACCGGGCGTTCGCCAGGCAGATCAACGAATGCGTCGATCGTCCGCTGACGATCCGCTCGCTGTTCGACTTCAAGACCGCCGAGAGCGACGGCCGCGCGCCGGTTCCGCTGGAGGAGGTCGAGGACGCGGCATCGATCGTGCGGCGCTTCGCGACCGGTGCGATGTCCTACGGCTCGATCAGCCGCGAGGCGCACACCACGCTCGCGATCGCCATGAACCGGATCGGCGGCAAGTCGAACACCGGCGAGGGCGGCGAGGAAAGTGATCGCTTCAAGCCGCTGCCGAACGGCGACACGATGCGCTCGGCGATCAAGCAGGTGGCCTCGGGACGCTTCGGCGTGACGGCGGAATACCTCGTCAACGCCGACATGATCCAGATCAAGATGGCGCAGGGCGCGAAGCCCGGTGAAGGCGGCCAGCTGCCCGGCCACAAGGTCGACGCGGTGATCGCCAAGGTCCGGCATTCGACGCAGGGCGTCGGCCTGATCTCGCCGCCGCCGCACCACGACATCTATTCGATCGAGGACCTGGCGCAGCTCATCTACGACCTGAAGAACGTCAACCCGCAGGCTGACGTCTCGGTGAAGCTCGTCTCCGAGGTCGGCGTCGGCACGGTCGCGGCGGGCGTCGCCAAGGCGCGCGCCGACCATGTGACGATCTCAGGCTTCGAGGGCGGCACCGGCGCGAGCCCGCTGACCTCGATCAAGCATGCCGGTTCTCCGTGGGAGATCGGCCTCGCCGAGACGCACCAGACTTTGGTGAAGAACCAGCTTCGCGGCCGCATCGCGGTGCAGGTCGACGGTGGTCTGCGCACCGGACGCGACGTCGTGATCGGCGCCATGCTCGGCGCCGACGAATTCGGCTTCGCGACCGCGCCGCTGATCGCGGCCGGCTGCATCATGATGCGCAAGTGCCATCTCAACACCTGCCCGGTCGGCGTCGCGACGCAGGACCCGGTGCTGAGGAAGCGCTTCGTCGGCCAGCCCGAGCACGTGATCAACTACTTCTTCTTCGTCGCCGAGGAAGTGCGGGAGATCATGGCCTCGCTCGGCTACCGGAACTTCGACGAGATGATCGGCCAGATGCAGATGCTGGACCGCACCCGCGTCATCGAGCACTGGAAGGCGCAAGGCCTCGACTTCTCGCGCATGTTCCAGAAGCCGGTCGCGGAAGAGGGCATCTCGATCCGCCACACCGAGCTGCAGAACCATCACCTCGAAACGGTGCTGGATCGCGGCCTGATTGCCGACGCGCAGCCCGCGCTGGTGAACGGCGAAAAGGTGCTGATCGAGACCTCGATCCGCAGCCTGAACCGCTCGGCGGGAGCGATGCTCTCCGGGGAGGTGGCAAAGCGCTACGGCCACAAGGGCCTGCCGGACGACACGATCCTCGTGAAGATGACGGGCACCGCCGGCCAGGCCTACGGCGCGTGGCTCGCGCAGGGCGTCTCGTTCGAGCTCGAAGGCGAAGCCAACGACTATGTCGGCAAGGGCCTCGCGGGCGGCCGCATCGTCGTCAAGCCGCCGGCGAATTCGGGCATCGTTCCGGAGCAGTCGATCATCGTCGGCAACACGGTGCTCTACGGCGCGATCGCGGGCGAAGTGTATTTCCGCGGCGTCGCCGGCGAGCGCTTCGCCGTCCGCAACTCCGGCGCCATCGCGGTCGTCGAGGGCACCGGCGACCATGGCTGCGAATACATGACCGGCGGCGTGGTCGTCGTTCTCGGCAAGACGGGCCGCAACTTCGCGGCCGGCATGTCGGGCGGCGTGGCTTACGTCTGGGACGAGGACGGCACGTTCAAGGACCGCTGCAACATGTCCATGGTCGAGCTCGAGCCGGTCGCCGAGGAAGAAGAGCTGATGCAGCGCGTGCATCACCAGGGCGGCGATCTCCTGTTCAAGGGGCGTGTCGAGCTGATGAGCAACATGACGGCATTCGACGCCGAGCGGCTGATCCAACTCATCGTCAATCACGAGCGCTATACGGGCTCGGCCCGGGCACGTGCGATTCTCGACGACTGGGCGAACGCCCGCTCGAAGTTCGTGAAGGTGATGCCGGTCGAATATCGCCGCGCGCTTGCCGAAATGGCCAAGCGCGAACTGGTCGCGGCGGAGTGAAGGTTTACGGCGACACGAAATCGGGCAATTGCCTGAAGGTCCTCTACACGGCGGATTTTCTTGGCCTGACCTACGAATTCGTGCCCGTCGACATCACCAAGGGGGAAAGCCGGACGCCGGCCTTCCTCGCAAGGAGTGCAATGGGGCAGGTGCCTCTCGTCGAGTTCGACGACGGGCGCTGTCTTGCCCAGTCGAATGCGATCATCCGGTATCTGGCGCGCGGCAGCCGCCTGATCCCGGACGATCCGTTCCTCGGGGCGAAGGTCGACGAGTTGCTGTTCTGGGAGCAGTACAGCCACGAACCATACGTGGCGACGTGCCGGTTCCAGATGGTCTATCTCGGCAAGCCGAGCAGCGAACGCGAGCCGATCCGGGTCGAGAAGGGCGAGAAGGCGCTCGACTTCATGGAAACGAGGCTCGCCGGTCGTCAGTGGTTCATCGGCGACGAGCTATCGCTCGCCGATATCGCCCTCGTTGCCTATACGAGGGTTGCCCATGAGGGCGGTTTCGATCTCGCGTCCCGTCCGGGCGTGAGAAAGTGGATTGGACGCTGCGAAGAGGCCCTGGGCCTTAAGGCAGAAGTGGAAAGCGTTTGAGGACTGGGACATGGGCAAGGTAACGGGCTTCCTGGAGATCGAACGCCAGGACCGGAAATATGCTCCGGCGGCCGACCGCGTGCGGAACTACAAGGAATTCGTCATTCCGCTCGGCGACGAGGGGACGAAGACCCAGGCCGCGCGCTGCATGGATTGCGGCATTCCGTACTGCCACAACGGCTGCCCGGTGAATAACCAGATCCCGGACTGGAACGACCTCGTCTATCACGGCGACTGGGAAGAGGCCGCGCGCAACCTCCATTCGACCAACAATTTCCCGGAATTCACCGGCCGCATATGCCCGGCGCCCTGCCAGGAAAGCTGCACGCTGAACCTCATCGACCAGCCGGTGACGATCAAAACAATCGAGCAGGCGATCGCCGACAAGGCGTGGGCGAACGGCTGGGTCGACATCGTCTCGCTGCGTCCGAAGACCGGCAAGACAATTGCCGTCATCGGCTCCGGTCCGGCGGGCCTCGCGGCCGCGCAGCAGCTCGCGCGCGCCGGCCATGAGGTCCACGTCTACGAGAAGAATGCGCGCGCCGGCGGCCTGCTGCGCTATGGCATCCCCGACTTCAAGCTGGAGAAGGACGTCGTCGAGCGCCGCGTGAAGCAGCTCGAGGCCGAGGGCGTGACGTTCCATTACGGCGTCAATGTCGGCAAGGACGTGTCGGCGAAGCAGCTCGCCTCCGAGCATGACGCCGTCGTGCTGTCCGGCGGCTCCGAGAAGCCGCGCGACCTGCCTGTGCCGGGCCGCGAACTCGCGGGCATCCACTATGCGATGGATTTCCTGACCCAGAACAACCGCCGCGTCTCCGGCGAGAACACCGATGTCCAGGATCCGATCCTCGCGACCGGCAAGCATGTCGTCGTGATCGGTGGCGGCGATACCGGTTCGGACTGCATCGGCACCTCGATGCGCCACGGCGCGCTTTCGGTGACGCAGCTCGAAATCCTGCCGATGCCGCCGGTGCATCCGAACAAGCTGATGACCTGGCCGGACTGGCCGTTGCGTCTGCGCACCTCATCGTCGCACGAAGAGGGGGCCGAGCGTGACTTCGCGGTGCTGACCCAGAAGTTCTCGGGCGAGAACGGCCGGGTCGAGAAGCTCCATTGCGTGAAGGTCGATGCCCGGTTCCAGCCGATCCCCGGCACGGAGTTCGAGATCAATGCAGACCTCGTGTTCCTGGCGATGGGCTTCGTCCATCCGGTGCACGAAGGCATGATCGAGGAACTCGGCGTCTCGACCGATGCGCGCGGCAACGTCATAGCCTCGACGCTGAACTACGAGACCTCCGTGCCGAACATCTTCGCCGCCGGCGACATGCGCCGCGGCCAGTCGCTGGTCGTCTGGGCAATCCGCGAGGGCCGTCAGGCCGCGCATGCGGTCGATGCCTTCCTGATGGGGTCGAGCGTCCTGCCTCGGGTCTGAGGATCCTCCCTCTCCTGCGAAGCGGGAGAGGGTCGAGTCGCGTCACGCGACCGGGGTGAGGGCAAGCACGATGCTCATTGCTGCAATCATGCCCTCACCCGCTCGCTCCGCGAGTCGACCTCTCCCGTGAACGGGAGAGGTAAGGCCGCTGGCCTGCCCGGTCGCACTAGTTCGCGACCGGTGTCACCGTCGCCTCTGGAGCAGTCGCGTCGGTCCAGCTGAAATCGTCGCCGCGTCCGGGCTTCGGCGGCACGACCTCGCCGTCCCTCATCGCCTTCTGCGCCATCTCGACATCCGGCAGGCTTTGGGCCGGAGCGGCGGGCGCGGGCGGAACAAGGATCGCGCCCGGCGTGCGAGGCGCTTCCCCGAGCAGGAGGATGCGGCTCGATCCGGGGGTGAGGGGCGCGGAGATTTCCTTGGCGATCTCCGCGTCGGTGTTGGCATCGTCCTTGGTCGTCAGATAGCCGCGCAGTTCGAGTTCCACATAGTGGGCGAGCTTTGCCGAGCCGGCCCTTGTGAAGTGGACGCCGTCGGCCATGCGCAGGCGCACCGTGCGGCCTTCGAGGTTCGGACCCTGGGTCATGAACTGCTCGTCGTCGTCGACGAAGCCTTCCCAGACATCGATGAAGATGCCGCCGAGCGATTGCAGGCGCTGCTGCACGAGCTCGTTGGCGAAGGCGTAGTCGGTCGAGGTCTTCTGGTCGGCGACCGGAGGCAGGGCGACCCAGAGGAGCGGGATGTTGCGCTGGCGGAAGGACAGGATGACGTCGTCGACCTTGGCGGCGTAGAGGTCCATCCACGATGCGCCCCCGGATGTGGGGGCGTCGGCCGGCGCGTCGGCATTAGGCTTCTTCGGCGGGTCGTCGTACGGGCCCATCATGATGACGGCGGCCGTGACCGGCTTCTCGCGCAGGAAGATCTCGTCGATGACGTCGCGCCAGGGCTTGTCGGTCTCCTTCAGGAAACCGATGCCGGGGCGGATTTCGCGGACGAGGCCGACCTCCGGCCGCTCGCTGAGCGCCTCGACGAGGCCGTTGGCCAGGTTTTCCGCGAGCGAGTCGCCGATGACCGCGACGAATGTGGTCTGCTGGACGGCGGGCTTCTTCGGCGCCGCCGGGCGCGGCGCGGCGGGGGCGCTGTCGGCGTTGTATTGCTGCTGGGGGACCTGCTGCTGGCCGCCGGACGGCCAGCGCGGCGCGGGCAGGCCGAGGCGCGGAAACAGGCGTTGGAAGAAGCCGACACGCGGACGCGCCTCCTGCTGCTGCGGCACATACTGGCGGCTCGGATTGACGTATTGCCGCTCCGACGGCGGGATATAGCCCGGCGGATAGGTCCTCTGACGCGGGGGCCTCTGGGGCTGATAGCGCGGCGGAGCCTCGTAGCGCGGCTCAAAGAATTGGGCATGGGCCGGCGCGCCAGCGTAGAGCGCGGCGAAAACCAGACCTGCGAGAAAGAGCCGCAACGAACGCATCAGACACCCGGTGAAGGCCCAAAGCCTTCCGTGTTCAGCCCCGTGTCCTGATTAAAGCTTCAGTTCGGCGCGCGCAAACGCTCAAGCACCGACGGCGTGGCGTTTCCATCGGCATACATGCCGATGCGGGACTGGAACCGGCGGATCGCGTCGCGCGTCTGGGCGCCGAACTGGCCGTCGACCTTGCCGACCGGATAACCGCGCTGGACGAGGAGACGCTGGATCTCCTCGCGCTCGGGCTGGGTCAGGAGCTGGTCCGCCGGCCATGGCGCGACGAACGGGCCGGCGCCGCGGATGCGGTCGGCGAGATGGCCCACGACGAGCGCGTAATTGTCTGAATTGTTGTAGCGCTTGATGACCCGGAAGTTCGGCAGGACGAGGAAGGCTGGGCCGGTCGGGCCGCCGGGCAGGAGCAGGCGTCCCTGGTCGGTCGGGCGTGGAAAATCCTGGTCGCCCGCGCGGCGCACGCCCATCGCCTTCCACTGCGACAGCGGCGCGGCGCCCATGGATTTGCCGTGCTGGACGTTGAAGTTCGGCGGCAGGATGACCTCGTAGCCCCAGGTCTCACCGGGACGCCAGCCGGACTTCTTGAGATAATTCGCGGTCGAAGCCAGCGCGTCCGGGATCGTGGTCCAGATGTCGCGGCGGCCGTCGCCCGTGATGTCGACGGCGAAGGCCTTGAAACTCGACGGCATGAACTGGGTATGGCCCATCGCGCCGGCCCAGGAGCCGACCATGTGCTTGGGATCGGTATGCCCCTGCGCGAGGATGTCGAGCGCGGCCAACAGCTCCTTGCGGAAGTATTCGGCGCGATAGCCGTTATAGGCGAGGGTCGCCATGGCGCGGATGGCGTTATGGCCGCCGAGGAAGCCGCCGTAATTGGTCTCGTTGCCCCAGACCGAGAGGACGACGAAGCGGTCGACGCCGTAGGTCTGCTCGATGATTCGGAGCGCCTGATCCCATTCCTGCGCCTTCAGCCGGCCCTTCTCGATGCGCAGATCGGAGGCGCGCTTCATGATGTATTGCGCGCTGGTCGACTTGAATTCCGGCTGCTTGCGCGTCGCCTCCATGACCGTCGGGTCCGGGGTCATGCCGGAGAAAGCGGAGACAAAGATCTGGCGCGGGATGCCGCGCGCCTGCGCGTCGAGCCAGAGCCGGTCGACGAAGGCGGGGAAATTGGCCGCCGCGGCCGTAGGTAGCAGCGTTGCTGCGATCAATAGTCCGCCGGCGAGAAGGCCGGAGCGGGAGACAGCGAACCTGGCTTTGGTCGTCATGGTCTTACCCGATTTGCAGGGAGACTTTAGCCTCAAGACGGCCTGAACACAGTTAGTATCCGGTAAACGACACCGTTAGTCATGTGTTTGAACCATGTTTGTCGTTCCCTGCTTCCGGTTTTTGGAAAACTTTGGCTAGATGCCGAATGGGGCTGTCTTTTTTCCTCCCACAGCGAGTGTCCTCATGAAGCGTATCCGCAAAGCCGTCTTCCCGGTCGCCGGTCTCGGCACGCGATTCCTGCCGGCCACCAAGGCGGTTCCGAAGGAGATGCTGACAGTGGTCGATCGCCCTGTGATCCAGCATGTCGTGGACGAGGCGAAGGCTGCGGGAATCGAGCATTTCATCTTCGTGACCGGTCGCGGCAAGGCGGTGATCGAGGATCACTTCGACATCGGCTTCGAACTGGAAACCACGCTGGAGCGCCGGAACAAGAGCAAGGAACTGGCGGCGCTGAGGGCCGATTTGCCGGCGGCAGGCGAGACGAGCTTCACCCGCCAGCAGTCGCCGCTCGGCCTCGGCCATGCGGTCTGGTGCGCCCGCGACATCGTCGGCGACGAGCCGTTCGCGCTGGTTCTCCCCGACATGCTCCACCACGGCCCGAGCTGCCTGAAAGGCATGATCGACGTCTACAATCAGGCCGGCGGCAACGTGATCGCCGTCAACGAAGTGCCGAAAGAGCAGGTGTCGTCCTACGGCATCGTCGGCGTCGGAGAGAGCCGGGGCTCGGGCTTCAGGATCACCAGCATGGTCGAGAAGCCCAAGGTGGAGGATGCGCCGTCGAACTATTCGATCTCGGGCCGCTACATCCTGCAGCCGGAGATCTTCGATATCCTGGCCAAGCAGGAGCCGGGAGCGGGCAACGAGATCCAGCTGACCGATTCGATGCTGACACTGGCGAAGGCGCAGGACTTCTTCGGCTATCGCTTCGACGGCAAGATCTACGACACTGGTTCGAAGATCGGCTTCCTCGCCGCGAACATCGCCTACGCGCTGGATCGCGAGGATCTCGGGCCGCAGCTCAAGGCGGAGATCAAGACGCTGTTAGGATAACTGATGGCCCTCTCCCGAGGGGAGAGGTGGAGGGTACGCCCTCTCGACAGATATTACCCCTCTCCCGGTCGCGGTTTCCGCCGCGACTCGACCTCTCCCTCAGGAGAGGCGGCTAGCGCCGGAAGCGCAGGCCCATCTCGATCAGATCCGATGTGTAATCCTCGCCGGGCACCGAGCTTTCGAGCTTGAGGTGCGCGACGCGGGCACGAAGTGCCACCGAGCGCGTGAACCGGTATTCGACCCCGAGATCGGCCGAATATTGGTCTTCGACGAAGTCCGCGCCCTCATAGTCGACACGGTCGTAGGCGAGCTGCCCCGTCAGGATCAGATTGCGTCGCAGCGCGTGCTCGACCTTGATGGAGGTCGAGCGGTTGACCGCGCCGGAAGCTCCGGGAAGCGTCGTCTCGTCGATGCTGGACGCGCCTGTCAGGGTCATGGTCGTGAGCACGGACGGGCGCCAGATCAGCGAGCCCTCGGCGATGAGGCCATCGATCGTTTCGAGCTTTGATGAATCCGGGTCGCGACGCCCATAGCCCGCTTTGCCCTCGATTGCGATGAGCGCGCTCGGTTCGAAACGCGCGCCGAGCAGGGCTTCCACGCCGGTCGAATCACGCTTCTCCTGCAGGAAGTCGTCATCCGCCTCGTAGAGATGGCGATTGCCCGCCACTTCGACGAAAGGTTCGAGAGCCGGGCTCAGCTCGTAGCCGATGCGCTCGCGCAGTTCGTAGGCGGTGTAGTTGCGGGGCGAGTTGTCGAGCGTGTCGCCGTTGTTGAGCTTCGAGTCGGCATAGAAGTAACGGTCGGCCGAGAGGGTCGAGCCGATCGACAGGCGGTTCGGCTTGTAGGTCGCACCGACGCTGATGCCCGATGTGTAGACCTCCGTCCGGCCGACGACGCTCTCCGGTACTTCCGGATCACCGGGCCGGTCGCTGCCGATCGTGCCCCGGATCGCGAGATCGATCTTGAGGTCACTTCGAGCATCGAGGCGAAGCGCCATGTCGCCTGCGAAATCCGGCGTGTCGAGGTCGTGGATGTCCTGGTAGGCGATGTAGGCGCCACGGATCTTCGCCGTGAATTGATGGCGCGCCCAGTCGGAGGCGACGTCGAGGTCCGCTTCGGCGCGGGTGAAGGTCGAGCCCTTGCCGCCGGCTTCCGCGCGCGGATTGCTCTCATAACCGCCGGAGGTCTCGAAGCTCGGCTTCAGGATGAAACTGCCAGCGCGAACGCCTAGGGGAGCATAGGGATCGTCCTCCTCGATCCGCCTCTTGCGGCGCGGCTCAACGATCTCCGCCGGGCTAGGCGGCATGGCGTCTTCGAGCGGCGGCTCGGCGAAGCTCGTGTCGGGGGCGCTCTCGAAAGCCGGGAAGCCGAGGTCGTCGGACGATGTCGGCGGCGTCTCGGCCAGGGTTCCCCGTAGCTCCTGCGCGACGGCCGGATGGGCGAACGCCGCCAAGGCGAGGGCGCAGAGAATCGACCGGCCAGGCGGCAGGGCTCCGCCCAGACGGGTGCGAAGCGGAGCCTTTCGCCGTCCCAACATGGTTAAGAACCATTGAACAGGAAGGGTTAACGCGCGGTTGCGGAGGGCGCGCTTGCTGCCGTCCCGGCACGGGGCTAGAAACGCGTCTTGTCGCAGGAGGACGCGTTTTTGTCCCTGAAGCCCGTCAGTACCGAAGCGCGGGAAGAGCCGGCGCTCGTTTCAGCCCGCAACACTCTCGAGACCGAAGCCGGCGGGCTTGCGCTCCTTGCCCGCGCCCTCGATGGCGAACTGGGTACGGCATTCCTCCGGGCGGTCGACAAACTGCAATCGGCCGAAGGTCGCGTGATCGTCACCGGAATGGGCAAGAGCGGCCATGTCGGGCGGAAGCTGGCGGCGACCTTCGCCTCGACCGGCACGCCCGCGAGCTTCGTGCACGCGGCCGAAGCCAGCCATGGCGATCTCGGCATGATCACGAAGCGAGATGTCGTGATCGCGCTGTCCTGGTCGGGCGAGACCCTCGAACTGCGTGATATGCTGCACCACACGCAGCGCTACGATATTCCGCTGATCGCGATCACCGCCAATCCGGAAAGCGCGCTCGGCTCGAACGCCGACATCGTGCTCTGCCTGCCGAAGGCGCCGGAAGCGTGCCCGCATGGCCTGGCGCCGACGACCTCGACGACGATGCAGCTTGCACTCGGCGATGCGCTGGCGATCGCGCTGCTGGAAGTTCGACGCTTCACCGCGGAGGGTTTCCGAGGGTTTCATCCCGGCGGCAAGCTTGGGGCCGGCCTTATCCATGTCGAGGATCTGATGCATGGCGGCGATGAGATGCCGCTCGTTGGCACGGGTACTCTGATGTCCGAGGCGATCTCGGCGATCAGCGCGAAAGGCTTCGGCTGCGTCGGCGTGGTCGACGCGGATGGACGTCTCGTCGGCATCGTGACCGACGGCGATCTGCGCCGCCACATCTCGCCGGTCCTGCCCAGCCTTCCGATCGACGATGTGATGACCCGCTCGCCGAAAACCGTCGCGAAGGGAGAGATCGCGAGCTCCGCGATCGAACTGATGAACTCCGGTAAGTTCACGGCGGTTTTCGTCGTCGAGAACGGCCGTCCGGTGGGGCTGCTTCATCTGCACGATCTGCTGCGGGCAGGGGTCGCCTGAAGGTCTTCAGTTCCGCACAAGCTTTCTGAGCGATATCAAGTTTGTGAGCCAAAAACCGTCCCAGGTTTAACGTCGGGTTAGAACAAGCCTGCATAAACTCCAGTGTTCCCGCGTGGGTTACTGGGGTTTGCGTAGATGGATCTTGCATCGCTAATCGGCTTTGGTCTTGCGATGGCCGTGGTCGGCGGTCTGATGGTACTGGGCGGCGACCCGTCGATCTTCCTCGACTCGCATTCGGTGATCATCGTGTTCGGCGGCGCGCTGGCCGCCACAATGATCCGTTTCCCCCTCCATGCGACCCTGCACGGCTTTCCGGTCGGTCTGAAATACGCGTTCACGATGCGGAAGGTCTCCGCACGGGATCTGATCGTCGAGATCGGCCAACTTGCCGACACGGTTCGCAAAAACGGCCCGTTGGCGCTCGAGAACGTGCAGGTATCGGACCCCTTTCTGGGAAAGGGCGTCCGCTACATCGCCGACGGCTATGACGGCGACTTCATCCGCGAAAGCCTCGAACTGGAGCGCGACCTCCTGCTCGGCCGCCTCAGCGAAGGCGAGAAGATCTTCCGCTCGATCGGCGATTGCGCCCCGGCCTTCGGTATGGTCGGCACGCTCATCGGCATGGTGCAGATGTTCGCCAACATGCAGGACCCCTCGACCCTGGGTCCCTACATGGCCATCGCGCTGACCGCGACCCTCTACGGCGCGCTGATGCAGAACTTCGTCGGCATTCCGATCGCCGACAAGCTGCACCTGAAATTCGCCGAGGAGGACCTCAACCTCACGCTCATCATCGACGGCATCATGCAGATCCGCGACGCAAAGAGCCCGGCGCTCGTGCGCGAGATGCTGCTGGCCTACCTGCCCGAGAAGCACCGGGCAGAGATGCTAGAGGATGCGGCCTGATCCATGGCACGTAAAAGGAAAGGCGATGCCCACGCTGGCGGTCACGGCTGGTACGTAACCTTCGCCGACCTGATGGCGCTCTTGATGGCGTTCTTCGTCGTCGTCGCCGCGGCCTCGTCCGCCGACAAGGCCAAGATGGCCGCGATGGTCGGTTCGATGCGCGAGGCGTTCGGCGTTCAGACCAGGCAGCCGGAACAGGCCGGCATCATTGAGATCGACGGTTCGCCTGTCCGCGGCAAGCCGAAGAATGTCGCACACGTGGATCCCGAGGATACGACACAGAGGCCGGGACCGATCGAGCAGCAACTCGATACCGGCCCCATGAACGCCGGACATAACTCGAAATACCAGATGGCGGCGACGACACTCCGTCAGGCGCTGCAGCAGATGCCTGAAATCTCGGAGATATCGCAGAACATAGTGATCGAGGAATTGCCGGAAGGCGTGGCGATGCAGATCGTCGACCAGGATGGCCGATCGATGTTCGCTGAAGGATCGGCGGAGCCGAACGAACGTACGAGGGAGGCGCTGGTTGCGCTTGCCCCGGTGCTGCGCTCGCTGCCGGAACGCATCGCCATCATCGGTCACACCTCGCAATCACAGACAGCCGCGACGCCTGACTACGGACCATGGGAAATCTCGGCCGACCGCGCCAATTCCGTGCGCCGCGTGCTGCGAGAGAGCGGCGTGCCGGCCGACCGTTTCCACTCCGTCGTCGGCCGTGCCGATACCGAGCCGCTCTATCCGGACAATCCGTTCCTGGCCGCCAACCGGCGCGTGACGATCCTGCTAATGTCGGAAGCGCCGCCGGTGCCGACGAACGTGCAGCCGTAAAATAGTCTCCCGGAGCGCATCGCGATATCCGGAATCTACGCCACCGGCGCGACGATCAAAACCGCGCCGTCCGTTCCCTCGACACGGATGCGCGTTCCGGCGGCGAGATCGGGGCCGCTGATCCTCCAGACCGTATCGTCGATCTTGACCCGCCCGCGGCCGCTGACGATGGGCTCCTCGAGCGTGAACTGGCGGCCGACATAGAGTTCGCTCCGGCGATGCAATACGGGCTCGGACGATGCCGGCCCGTGACCGCGCGAGAAGCGCCACCAGCCGACCACGGCGATGATCGATAGCGCGGCGAAGGCGAGGATCTGACCCTGCCAACCCCAGTCGACGACGAGCATGAGCAGGCCGGTCGCGATGGCCGCCACGCCTAGCCAGAGCATGAACGTGCCCGGAGCGACGATCTCGATGCCGAGGAAGAGGAGGCCGAGGACGAACCAGGTCCAGACGCCGAGACTTTCGAGCCAGCCCAGGATCATGTCAGGCGTCCGGCGTCTGAATGGTCGGGGGCACTGAGCCGCGGCGTGCCGCAGGGGCCGAGCGAGGTGTCTCCTGCGCGTCGCCGATGGCGGATTTGGCGATCTCGGCGATGCCGGCCAGCGAGCCGATGATCGCGGTCGCCTCGACCGGCAGGATCAACGTTTTCTGATTGGGCGAGGAGGCGAACTTGCTCAGCGCGGCGACATATTTGTCGGCGATGAAATAGTTCAGCGCCGCTAGATTGCCGCTGGCCACCGCCTCCGAGACGACGCTCGTTGCCCGTGCCTCGGCCTCGGCCGCGCGCTCGCGGCCCTCGGCATCGCGGAACGCTGCTTCCCTGCGGCCCTCGGCTTCAAGGATCTGCGCCTGCTTCTTGCCTTCGGCGCGCAGGATCTCGGACTGGCGCTGGCCTTCCGATTCCAGGATCGAGGCGCGCTTCTCGCGCTCGGCCTTCATCTGCCGGCCCATCGCGGCGACGAGGTCGACCGGCGGGCGGATGTCGCGGATCTCGATACGGGTGACCTTGACGCCCCAGGGCGAGGCCGCGGCGTCGACCACCTTGAGAAGGCGTTCGTTGATCTCGTCGCGCTGCGACAGAAGATGGTCGAGGTCCATCGAACCCATGACCGAGCGGATATTGGTCATGGTCAGGTTGAGGATCGCCGATTGCAGATCGGTCACCTCGTAGCTTGCGCGAGCGGCGTCGACGACCTGATAGAAATTGACGCCGTCGACCTGCACCGTGGCGTTGTCGCGGGTGATGACCTCCTGGCTCGGGATGTCGAGCACCTGCTCCATCATGTTCACCTTGCGGCCGACGCGGTCGATGAAGGGGATGATGAGGGTCAGGCCCGGCGTCAGTGAGCGGGTGTATTTCTGGAAGCGCTCGACAGTGTAGTTGTAGCCCTGCGGCACGGTCTTCACGCCGGCGGCGACGACAAGGACCACGAGTGCCAGCAGAACGATGGCGAAGACGTCGAATCCGAACATGGTGCAGGGGCCCTTTTGGTTGCGGCGACTGTGATGTGTCGGATCGAAAGTCTCAAGAGCATGACGAAAGGTTCAAATCGGCCGCTCAGGGTGGTTGATTTCGGGGCGCGATTGGCATAGTAAGCCGCCTCCGCCGATGCTTCGACATCAGTAACGACCGCTCACGCGGCAAAGATTTTTGCAGGCCTGAACCGATGAAGATCCGCAACTCCCTCAAGTCGCTGCGCGACCGCCATCGGGACAACCGCATCGTCCGCCGGAAGGGCCGCGTCTACATCATCAACAAGACGCAGAAGCGCTTCAAGGCTCGCCAGGGCTGATTGCCCGGCGTGCTGTCCACCGGACGCGCGCCTTTATCCTTTGACGTGAGACGCCACGCGCCCTAGCCTCTAGGGCATGAGCGCAGCAACACGGTCTCTTCTTCTCTCCGTTTTCCTCCTCATGCCGGCGGCCGCTTCCGCACAGGACGCGCCGAAGGACCAGACGCCCGCGCCTCAAGAGACGCCGTTCGTCGCCGACGGCAACTCGCAGCAGAATCGCGAGGCGCGTCTCGATCGCCTGTTCGACAGCCTCTCGGGTGCGAAGGATGCGGATGAGGCAAAGCGCTTCGAGAACACGATAGAGGTGCTGTGGGCGCAGTCCGGCAGCGACACGGCCGATCTTTTCGCCGCCCGCGCCGTCGACATGCTGACGGAGGCGCAGGACCAGGACGGCGCGCTGCGCATGCTGAACGCGGCGCTGGAAGCGAAGCCCGATTATGCCGAGGGCTGGAACAAGCGGGCGACCCTGTTCTTCATGAAAGGCGACTACGCGCATGCGATGCGCGATATCCGCGAGACGCTGCGCTATGAGCCGCGCCATTACGGCGCCTGGGCCGGGCTCGGCCGCATCCTCGACCAGACCGGCGACAGCAAGAAGGCGCTCGACGCCTATCGCCGCGCGATCGCGATCAACCCGTATATGGACGGGTTGAAGGACGAAGTGTCCCGCCTGACCACGAAAGTCCGCGGCGAGGAGCTCTGATTTTCTCTTGAGTTAGCGGGTGGTGCCGGTGGTCGGCACGCTGCGGTCGGCCATCGCGGCGTCGGGCCTGGCCTGGACCTGGGTCTGCTCGTTGGTCGAGCCTTCGGTGAGCTGAACGGTCCAGCTGCGCTGCTCGCCGGTATCGATCTCGAAGAAGCCGGTGCGGCTGTAGCCGCGCGTCAGGCAGTTATCGATGCCCTTGATCGTGAATTCCTTGTCCTTGGTGCACATGAAGGCACCGCCGCCCCATTCGCCGCCATGGTCGTAATCGAGGGCGTAGACGTAATAATAGCGGGCGACGAGGGGGCCCTTGAGCAGCGTCTCGCAGCTCGATCCGCCGACATTCCACCAGCCTTCGGTGATCCAGGTTTCACCGTCCTTGTAGCCGATGGCTACGCCGACGCGACTGGACGTGGCATTGCATAAGCGGAAATCGACCGCCCAGGCCGCGCTTGCACACGCAGTACTCAGTGCCAGCACGCTGAGTGTGAGGAACGAACGTCTTCCCCCAACCCGGCGCTTCGGAGCGGGGACCCTCATCCCATTACAGCTCGCGTCAGCCTTACGGTGGCAATTCTCATTCCCCATCCCCCTTACGCTGTCAACGTTCCCATCGGTGACAAGGCGATAGAGCGCGCCAAAAAGGGCGGCATCGCGGCACTATGGTCGTTCTTCAAGTGATTCGCCCTGCGGTCGCGCAATCCAGATCCCCAACAGAATGACTGCTCCGCCAATCGCCTGGATGATCGAGATCGGTTCGGAGAGGATGATCCAGCCAAACAGAGCGGCGGCGATCGCCTCGAGGAAGATGACGAGCGACGAGAAGGTCGCCGGCAGATGTCCGAGCGAAAAGGCAAGAAGGCCTTGGCCAGCCGCGTGGCTGACGAGCGCGAGCGCGAAAAGCATCGCAAGGCTCGCCGCCGAGTCCGGGAAGAAGTTCTGCTCGCGGATCAGCGCGACCACACCGAGGATCAGGGCGGTGATGATCGTCGAGGCGAACGTGATGCGGGCCGCGCCATGCGTCTTGCGGGCGGCGCCGACGGCCAGGAAATAGCAGCCGAAGAAGACCGCGGTGATGAGGCCGTAAAGGTCGCCGGAGAGGCGTTCCGGATCGACCTGCATGCTCTCGCCCACCAGGAGCCCGCCGCCGATCATCGCCAGCCCGAGGCCGACGACGACGGAGCGGCCGATATGCTCGCTCTTCATCAGCCAGGTGCCGAACAGCACCCAGAACGGCGCGGTGGTGGCGAAGAAGGTGGCATTGGCGACCGTCGTGTTGAGGATCGCGAGGTGCCAGAAGAACAGATCGCACGCGAAGAAGATGCCCGCGAGAACGATCGGCAGGCTGAACAGCTTTCCGTTCGATCCGGCCGGTGCCGTGCGGGCCTCGTAGCGGTCCCAGGCCCAGAGAACGGGGAGGGCGAGCGCGACGCGCCAGAAGGCGCTGGTGGTCGGGCCGACATCGACGAGGCGGACGAAGATCGGCGAGGCGCCCATGGCCACGGCGCCGGCAACGAGCGCGATAAAGGCGCCGATATGCGTGCCCGAGCTTTCGTCGGTCCCGGTGGATGCGGTCATTCGACTGTGCGGCTTTCTATGGCAGGGCGCGGGTTAGGTTACTATGCTCGGGTTTCATGCTTCACACTCCCGCGACCGAACCCTACCGCGCACCGTTCGATGTGCTGCCCGGCAGACCGGGCAACCGGCTTCTCATTCTCTGCGACCACGCGACGAATGCGTTGCCGCCAGCCTATGGCACGCTCGGCCTAGCGGATTCCGAGTTCCGCCGCCACATTGCATATGACATAGGCGCCCGTTGGGTGACGCACGCGCTTTCCGAAAAGCTCGGTGCGCCGGCCATCCTGTCGGGCTTTTCGCGATTGCTGATCGACCCCAATCGCGGTCCGGACGATCCTACCCTGGTGATGCGGTTGTCCGACGGCGCGGTGATACCCGGCAATGGTCGGATCGACGAGGCCGAGGTCGTGGAGCGGACGCGGCTATACCACGAGCCCTACCACGCCGAGATCAAGCGGCAGATCGATGCCATGCTAGGGGCCGGCGATGTGCCGGTGATCCTTTCAGTGCACAGTTTCACGCCCAATTGGAAGACGGTCGCCCGGCGCTGGCACGCGGCCTTGCTCTGGGACAAGGACCCGCGGTTCGCACGACTGCTGATCGATGCGCTCGAGGCCGACGGCGATCTCGTGGTCGGCGACAACGAACCCTATGACGGCGCGCTGGAGCGCGACACCCTCTACACCCACGGAACCGTGCGCGGGCTGCCGCATGCGTTGATCGAGATCAGGCAGGACCTTATCTCGGAGGAGACGCAGGCGATCGCCTGGGCGGAGCGTCTGGCGCGGATCATCCCGCCGATGCTGGACGGCCCTGCGCTGTCGCAGATCGAATATTGGGGCTCACGGGCTCACGATGGACGCCGGGCGCCGCCCGTGCCGGCCGACAAGGAACAGAGATGAGCGATATCGACCAGAAGACGATGACTGAACTCGAAGCGGCGGCGTTCCGCCGGCTCGTCCGGCATCTGCGCGAGCGCGCCGACGTGCAGAACATCGACATGATGAACCTCGCCGGGTTCTGCCGGAACTGCCTGTCGAACTGGATGAAGGACGCCGCCGACGAAAAGGGCGTGCCGCTGACCAAGGACGAGAGCCGCGAGCTCGTCTACGGCATGACCTACGACGAGTGGAAGACGAAAAATCAGGCAGAGGCGACGCCGGACCAGCAGAAGGCGTTCGCGGAGCGCCAGGGCCACTGACCACCAATTAAGAGGGCGAACCCCCGCTTTCCACAGGGCTGGGTGCGGGCGTTCAGCTTTTCTTGACCCTGCCAGCCGGGTGGCCCAAACGAGGGCTCCTCTTTTGTACCCAGTAGGTATCCAGCATGAGCATGGCCATGACCGAACCCTCCCCGACGGATGTCGCGAAGGACCAGCTTCTCTCGATCATCGAGCGCATCGAGCGTCTCGAAGAGGAGAAGAAGGGCATTTCCGACGACATCAAGGAGGTCTACGCCGAGGCCAAGGGCAATGGCTTCGACACCAAGGTGCTGCGCAAGGTCATCTCGATCCGCAAGCAGGATTCCGCCGAGCGGCAGGAGCAGGACGCGATCCTGGAGCTTTACCTCAGCGCGCTTGGAATGCCGACCTGACGCAGCGCGCCGGTTTGGATCAGGCGGATGTTCCGCCGTCGATCTTCAGGTTTGCTCCAGTGACGTAGGAGGCTTCGGGGCTTGCGAGATAAGCGACAAGCCCCGCGACCTCATCATCGACGCCGTATCGCTTCAGCGCGATCATCTCCCGCATCCTGTCCCCGGTGGAGTCTTGCGGCTGGACCTGCCGCCGGGCCTGACGCAGGAGTTCGGTGTCGATGCGCCCGGGCTGGACATTGTTGATGGTGATGCCGCGCGGCCCGAGGTCGCGGGCGAGACCGCGTGTCAGGCTGGCGACCGCGCCCTTGGTCATCGCATAGACGCTCGCTCCGCTGGTGGGCATGAAGTCGCTGCTGATACTGCCGATATTGATGATCCTGCCCCCTTGGCCCATGTGCCGCAGGGCCTCCTGCGTGGCGACGAACAATCCCCGGATGTTCACCGCGATCATCTGATCGAGGTCCTTGAGCGCGTAGTCCTCGATCTTGCCGAGATAGGAGATGCCGGCATTGTTCACGAGGATGTCGATAGCGCCGAACTCCTCGACGGTCTTCGACACGGCTGCTTTCACATCGTTGACGTCCGCGCTGTCCGCCTGGATCGAGATCGCTCGACCGCCGTCGGCCTCGATCGTCCGGACCACGACATCCGCGGCCTGCTTTGAATCGGCATAGGTGAAGGCGACCGCCGCGCCTTCATGGCCGAACCGCCTGGAGATCGCTGCCCCTATCCCGCGAGACCCCCCGGTGACCAGGGCCACCTTGCCAACCAAACCTGCCATCGTCCGTCTCCGCGCATTACCGGATGCGTTGGACATGGAGCGACGATGGCGATGGGGGATGTGCGTTTACGCTTGGCAGACATGAGAAAACCGATGGGTCGGAGCGCCGGCGCAGGGCTTCTAGACGATCAGGCGCTTGCGGATGGCCTGCGCCACCGCATGGACCCGGCTGGTCGAGCCAAGCTTGCGGGCGGCGGAAGCGATGTGGTGCTCAGCCGTCCGCTCGGAGATGCTGAGGATCTGTCCGATCTCCCAATTGGTTTTTCCACGGCTGCACCAGTAGAGGCACTCGCGTTCGCGCTTGGCCAGCGCCGGAGGATGGCTCGCCGCGTGATTTGAATCGAGCTCGGCGGGATCTGTGATGCCCACGATCGCGATCCCACCCGTGAAGCTGCCGACCTTGATGTCGCAATAACCTCGCGAGATGATCCCCGCCGGCGGGCCCACCGATCTCAGCACGCGGTAATGGGCGAGAAGCTCGCCGCCCGTCTTGATCGTCTGCTCGATCCTGCTCTCCAGCTCCGGGCGATCCTCGGCGTGGACGCGGCTCAGGAATTCACCCGACGGTATCCCTTCGAGTGCCCGGTCCGGCTCGATCGAGAACACGCTCGCCACCATGGGGGAGACGGTGACCAGATCGAGGCAGATGCTCCAGTCCCACGTCCCGAGGAAACGGGAGCCGGCCGCGATATAGGGTTGCAGGATGTCTGCCGTACTCTCTGTCATCGGCTCCCCCGCCGTCACGCCAATGTGAAGGCCTAGGGAACAGGGTTGTGCCCCGCAACTCGGGCAATCCCCGAACATCGGTTGTCATTTGGTCCTGCTAGGATGTCCGTTTTCCTGCAAATATCTGTATTTCTTATGTTTATCCCGTCGCCGATAGCCCCTTGTTGCAAGGCCGTGACATTAGCTCGCGGATCGGAGTTTCCACAGCGGCGATCGGCCTGAAGTCGAGGCCTCGAAAGGGCCTACGGGTGAGCGCGCGGGAAACCGTGGCGTTCCGAGAGCGCGATCAGGATCGCGTCCTTGTCGGCGATCAGGGCGCGTCCCTCGAACGAGCCGGTCTGATGAGGCGGCTTCTCTCCCTCCGCCAGCATCAATAACGGAAGGGATTGATTGCCCTCGCCCGCCGCGCGGATCACTTCCATGCGCGGCCGCGGCCACGGAATCCGTTCGACGTCGAGATTGGTCGCGAGTTGCGGAAACGATGCGAGCACGCCTTCGATCAGCGCGCAGTGCCAGCAAAAGAAGATCTGGCCGGGATAGGCGGGATCCTCGAAGCCGGGTCTCAGCAGGAAGAGCCTATCTCTCATGAGGTCCGTCTGCGATGGACCTCCAGAACCCGTCAACCGCGCGGCAGGAGCGTCGCGGTCTGCTGCGGTCCGAAGCTCTGGGTGCGGAGCAGGGCGACCGAGGAGCCCTTGAAGGCGCCGCTGTCGAGACCACCGGTCGGATTGGCGGTGAAGGTGACGGCGAGCACCTTGGTCGGCTGGGAGAGCATGCCGTTGACCTGGGCGAAGTCCGGATGGGCCATGGAGGCCTCGGGATCGCTCATGGTGCGATTGGGCGACAGGGCAACAGCCGGCACGTCCTTGTCGAGGACGTTGGGCGAGGAACGCAGCGCCGCGGTCTGAACAGGCTGCGGCTTCGGACGGCGCTGCGTCACGTCGCGCACGGCGGCGGCGAGGAGGCGGGCCGCTTCGGCGCCTGAGGTGGCGAGACCGCCGGCAGAGGCCGCGACGGGGGCCGGGCGCATGGCCGGCATCGGAACACCTGGGGCATTCGCGGCGGTCAACGCGGCAGGGGTCGTGCTCGACAGCGGACGCGGCATCGGCATGGCGACCTGGGCTGCCGGTGTCGGCGGGGCGGCGGACGGTTCGCTCTGCAGAGCGGCGAGTTCGTAGGCTGCGGAAGCGCGGCCGACGGCGGCCTGCGGGCCAGCCTGCCAGGCCATCTGCGGGCCGGCGGGGACTTCAGGCGCGGCATAGGCCATGGCCGGGCGGGCCGACGGCATCGGAACCGGCGCGATGGAAGCGATCGCGGCAACCGCCGTCGGGGCCGGGGCGGTTTCCGGCGCCGGTGGCGGAGCCTTGGCGACCGCAGTAGCCGGCGTCGTATCCGACACCGGAGCCGTGGTCTCCTCGTCGTCGTCCCCGCCGCCGATCATGCGCGAGAGGAAGCCGCCGCTCCTGGATGTGTTGGACGCGACCATGGTCGAGCTGGATGCCGGCATGCCCTTGACGGTCGCACCGTTGCGCTTCAGGTCGGCCAGAGCCAGCGCATAGTTCTTCAGCGGCTTGCCGTCGGCCGGCAGATGCACCGTGCGGCCATCCGGGAAGACCTTCGCGAGCTGATCGCGCGACATGCGCGGCCACATACGGACATTGCCGACGTCCAGATGGACGAAAGGAGTGCCGGAGCTCGGATAGAAGCCGACGCCGCCGCGCTGCAGGCGCAGACCGGCTTCGCGGATCTTGCTCATCGGCACGTCGGGGACATGGATGTCCATTGCGTGGCCGAGCGTGTGCTGGCTGAACTTCGCGACGCCGCTGGAGCGCGACCGCAGCATGGCGTTGGTCTCCGGCGAGCGGTAGGCGGAGATGATCTGGATCGGCTCCCTGGAGCCGGCATCCTTCTGCACTTCCCAGACGACGTCGAAGAGCCGCGGCTCCATCGTCGTTTCCTTCTGGTTTCGCCAGTCGCGCAGGAAATGGTTGAGCTGCTTCAGAGCGCTCTGATCGTAGCGGCCGTTCTTCTTGAAGGTGACGGTGATCCGTTCCTTCGAGTGCGTGTGATAGAAGCTGAGGGTACGGGTGTCGCCATTGGCGATGGCATTCTGGGTGCCGCTCGAGCCGACGACAAGAATACCAGCGGACAGCGCAACGATCGCGGAGGAGCGCGAGAGCTTCGTGACGAGGCGGCTTTTGCCTGCGGAGACTTTCGTCACGCGTTATTTTCCCCACACCCAAACGCCCCGGTGAGGAGCGTGAACAACGATGTCGAGTGTTCCCCCGTTTGGTAAACGGCACCTTAAGTGCACGAAATACCAGGAACCTCTCTTTCAACTTGTTGCCGAACAAAATGGCAAAAAAGGAGCGAAAGGAAAAGAAAATTGGGGCGATGCAGCCGAGCCGCACCACCCCAGCGGTGGAAAACAGAGGAAATTAGTTAGTCTTCGCAGAGGCTTGGATCTGACCTCCGAGACCGAGCGCGGCCCGCATCTTACGGTCATGTCCGTAGATGTCGTTGCGGGTGACCAGATTGCCATCCGGGCCGATGTCGGCGGTGAAGTAGGTCAGATGGACCGGAAGCTTATGGGCGAGGTCGATTCGACGCTCGGATCCGCCGATCAGCTTTTTCATGCGCGCCGCGTTCCAGTCGGTGCCTTCCAGCAGTACGTCGGCCAGGGCGAAGGGGTCCTGCACGCGGACGCAGCCGTGGCTGTAGGCGCGCACCGCATTGGCGAACAGGTTCCGGCTCGGCGTGTCGTGCAGATAGACCGCGTGCTGGTTGGGGAACATGAACTTGATGTGCCCGAGAGCGTTCCGCTCGCCCGGAGGCTGGCGGATGCGAATCCTCTTCATGTTGACCGAGTACCAGTCGACCATCGTGGAATCGATCACGACCGGGCGCTTGCCCGAGACGTCGAGCACTTCCATGCCCTGACGGGCCAGATAGGTCGGATCGCGCTGGAGGTTCGGCAGCATTTCCTTCGATGCGATGGAATACGGCACGTTCCAGGACGGATTGACGATGATGAATTCCATCTCGTCCGAGAAGACCGGCGTCTGGTTCTGCGGCTTGCCGACGACGACCCGGGTCTCGTGCGCGACCTGACCGTCGCGGACGATGCGGGCCATGTATTCGGGGATGTTGACCATGATGTGCGTCTGGCCCAGATCGCGCGGCAGCCAGCGCCAGCGTTCCATGTTGACCAGGATCGTCGAGGTCGGATCGGCCGGCGTGTCACGTCGGTTCAGGGCCTGGGTGCTGGCCTTGCCGACCGAACCGGTCGGCTTGAGGCCGTTCTTTCTTTGGAATGCCTTCACGGCTTCTACCAGCGCCGGATCGAAGACATTGTCCATGCCCGCCGGCAGACCGAGGCGGGTGCGGAGCAGCGGAACGCGATCGTCCACCATGCCGGGCTTCAGGACGGCACCGCCGGGAACTTCCGGCGGAGGCGCGGCCGACGGTTCGACAGCCTTGGCGCGAAGCTCGGCGAGCTTGGTCTTGAGCGCCTTGAAGCCGGCGTGAGGCGGGTTGTAGCTCTCCAGCCAGTCGGCGGCGCCATCGTTCGCCGCAAGCGTATTCAGCACGCTGGCCGGCGTCGGCCGCTGCGGCTCGGCGGTGATCAGCGGGCTCAGCGATTTCGGGATGAGGCGTCCGCCCTGCGCCTGACGGGCATAGGCGACGGCCGCGTGCGAAAGCGTGATCTCGGCGGCGGCGAGCCGGGCCAGCGAGGTGTCGGTGGCATTGGCATCCGGCAGGACGAAGGCCGCGGCATCGAGGCCTTCCTCGTCGGCGCGGGCGATGCGGGCCATCACGGCCTTGGCCTTCTCCGAGAGATGGCCGTCGGCGATCCAGAGCGGAGCGTTGTTGCGCTGGGCGTAGAAGGCGACGACCTCCGGGTCTTCCTTCGCCTCGGCGAGTTTCTTGGCGATGACGCCCTCGATCGTCTCGACCGGAGCCGGGGGCTCGGCGGCGACGACGGGAGCGGCGGGTTGTTGCGGCTCCTGTGCCTGCTCGACGGGAGCCACGGGAGGCGTGGCCGGCTCGGCGGGAGCCGTCGACTGCAAAGCCGGCTGAGATTGCTGGGTCTCATCCGCCGGTCGATTGGCTACGGCGGGCGGCGGGGAGGTAGGCGAGGCCTCCGGGCTTGGAGTGGATGCTGCCGCCTCGGCACCCGGCGTCGCCGGGGCGATGGGAGCGGTTTCTTGCGCCAGGGCCGTGGTGGCAAGCAGCACCGCGGCCAAGAAGCCGATCCCAGAAGACGCGCGCATGCAGGGTTCTCCGTTGCCCTCTCGGGACTTAATCTATGCCTGTTCCGCCCCGCATTGTGAATCCGAAAGCGGCTTTCACGCGGCGGCTTCAGGCGGTGTCGTGTCCGGTGCGCCACACGGCGTATCGGTAAGGTTGAGGTCGCTCAACTTGCGATAGAGCGTCGACCGGCCGATGCCGAGCCGGCGCGCGATCTCGGTCATCTGCCCCTCGTAGTGATTGAGTGCGTGCGAGATGACGTCGCGTTCAATCTCTTCCAAGGGCCTGACGTGGCCATCCGGCTTCGTCAAAGCGAGGCCACGCACGATATTTTTTGCAGGAACAGGCGGTTGCGCCGGTTTCTCGGGCTCCGGTACCGCCGGCATAGTCAATTCGGATGAGACGCCCAGCGCCGACGCGATCTGCGGGAATTCGGCGGTCGTCAGTTCGCTGTTCTCTGCCAGCACGACGGCGCGGAAGACCGCATTCTCGAGCTGGCGGACATTGCCCGGCCAGGGATAATTCTCCAGCAGCGCGAGGGCGGCGGGAGCGATCGAGCGCACCGGGCGGCCTTCCTCGGCGGCGAAGCGCGCGAGGAATAGACGGGCGAGCATGCGGATGTCGGAGGCGCGCTGGCGCAGCGGCGGGATGCCGACCGGGAAGACGCCGAGACGATAATAGAGGTCTTCGCGGAACGAACCCTGCTTCACCTTATCGATGAGGCTCTGGTTCGTCGCCGAGACGACGCGGATGTCGACGCGGACCGCTTTCTTGCCGCCGACAGGATCGACCTCGCCGTCCTGCAGGACGCGGAGCAGCTTGACCTGGGCTTCCGGCGGAAGATCGCCGACCTCGTCGAGGAACAGCGTGCCGCCATGCGCCTCGACGAATTTGCCGGCGTGCTTCTCCGTCGCTCCGGTGAAGGCGCCGCGTTCGTGGCCGAACAGGACGCTTTCGACCAGATTGGCGGGAATGGCGCCGCAATTGACGGCGACGAAGGGTTTGCCGGCGCGCTCGCTGGAGGCGTGGATGGCGCGGGCGAAGACATCCTTGCCGGTGCCGGTCTCGCCTTCGAGCAAAACCGGGATGTTCGAGCTCGCGGCGCGGCGGCCGAGATGCAGCGCGGCCTGCATGGTCTCGCTGCGGGTCTGGATATCGTCGAACGAGAGGCGGTTCGACTGCCTTTTGCCGATGCGGCGGACCTCGCCTTCGAGTTCCCTGGCGCGGAGCGCATTCCGGACCGAGACCTGGAAACGCTCGGGGCCGACCGGCTTCACGACGAAATCGGCGGCTCCAGCGCGCATCGCGGAGATGATGGTGTCGATCGAGCCGTTCGCGGTCTGGACCACGACGGGGACGTCGATCCCGGCCTTCTTCAGCCGCTCCAGCACGGCGAAGCCGTCAAGGTCCGGCATGACGAGGTCGAGCAGCATCAGGTCGACGCCGCCGCGGTCAGGCTGGGACAGGAGTTCGACCGCCTGCTCGCCGCCGTCCATCACGATCGGCTCATAGCCGAACCGGCGCGCCATCGCCTCCAGCAGTCTGCGCTGGACGGCGTCGTCGTCGACAATGAGAAGTGTGCCGCTCATCGGCAGCGCGGGTCCGGATCGAGGGAATCGTGCCGCATCCTTGGCCCGAGACGGTAAACAGGTGCTTACCTTTCCCGGGCGGGCAATACTTGTCAGTAGGCGACCGTGATCTGCTCGTGGTGATGGCCCGGGTGCTCGGCTTCGTCAGCCATTGCAATGGCATAGTCGGCATAGGAGATGCGGCTGTCGCCGTTTGCATCCGCGAGAAGTCGGGTTGTGCCGAGCCGGTATTTGCCGGTGCGTTCGCCGGGTCCGATAAGGGCAGGCGGGGAGACGAACACCCAATCGACATCGCGGATCGGACGAAGCGCATCGACGAAGGTCACGCCCGGTATCGCAATCGACAGCCATTCTTTCGGGAATTCCGGCGAATCGATCAGGCGAGAGCCGTCGGGCAGATAGAGGCTCGCGGCGCCGCCGACGACGAGAAAGCGGCTCACACCGGCATTCTTGAGTGCCGTCAGGTAGGACGGTGCGTCGATCGTTTCGAAATGCAGTGCCGAGATCACGAGGTCGTGGCCGCGCAGCGTGGATGCCAGCCAGCCGGCTTCAGCGACACTTCCCGAAATCAGCCTGGCGCCTGGTGGCAAGGGCTTGCCTTCGACATTCCGGGCAATGCCGGTGACCTGATGTCCGCGTTCCGCGAGTTCGCTCACGATGTGCGAACCGATATTGCCGGTTGCTCCTACGACAGCGATCTTCATTGTGGTCTCCTGGGGGCTCTAGGTATCTATTGGATACCAAGTAGCCGTATGTTACTTGGCTGAGAAGACGGCACTTTCAGGTGACCAAGTCAGCTTCAGGAGACCGCTATGCGGGGAAATGTGCTCGATCCGAATTGCCCGACGCGAAAGGTGCTCGACCGGGTGGCGGACAAATGGAGCGTGCTCGTTCTCATCCTCTTGGCCGACGGGCCGCTGCGCTTCAGCCAGCTAAAGCGACAGATCGGCGGCATTTCGCAGAAGATGCTGACGCAGACGCTGCGCAAGCTGGAGCGGGACGGGCTGGTGAACCGCACCGTCACTCCGACCGTTCCTATCACGGTCGAATATTCGATGACCCCGCTCGGCCGTTCGCTCGCCGGGGCGGTCGGCGCGATCCGGACCTGGGCCGAAACGAACTTCGATCACATCGTCACGGCGCAGCAGACATACGATACGTCCGCGCAGGCGGGTTGATCATGTCCCGTGAGCACGCGATATGGTTGGAGACGCTTCGTCCTTCGCGAGGATCCCACTTTGCTCCGTACGTTTCCGCTGCGTGACTCCGCCGAACCCGCTTCCGCTCCCGCGCTCGGCGACCTGCCGGAATGGAATCTCGCCGATCTCTATCCGGCAATGGATTCGCCGGAAGTCGCGGCCGACCTGAAGAAGGCGAACGCGGACGCCGAGGTGTTCGCGGCAAAGTTCAAGGGCCATCTCTCGGAGCTTGCCGAAAAGGGTTCGCTGATCGAGGCGGTGAAAGCCTATGAGGCGCTCGACGACCTGATGGGCCGTCTCGGCTCCTATGCCGGCCTCGTCTATGCCGGCGACACGACCGATCCGAAGCGCGCAAAGTTCTACGGTGACGTGTCCGAGAAGCTGACCGACGCCTCGGCGCATCTGATCTTCTTCTCGCTCGAACTGAACGCGATCGACGACGCAGTGCTGGACCGTGCGCTCGAAGATGCCGCGCTGGGCCATTACAAGCCGTTCTTCGACGATGTCCGCAAGGAACGCCCGCACCAGCTCGAACCCCGCGTCGAGCAGCTCTTCCACGAGAAGTACACGGTCGGCCGTGGCGCCTGGAACCGGCTCTTCGACGAGACCATCGCGGCGCTGAAATTCGAGGTAGGCGGCGAGACGCTGACCCTCGAGCCGACGCTCAACCTGATGCAGGAATCGAAGGAAGAGCGCCGCAAGGCGGCTTCCGACGCGCTGGCCAAGGTGTTCGGCGAGAACCTGCGCACCTTCACCCTGATCACCAACACTTTGGCTAAGGACAAGGAAATCTCCGACCGCTGGCGCAATTTCGAGGATGTCGCGGATTCGCGGCATCTGGCGAACCGCGTCGAACGTGAGGTCGTCGATGCGCTGGTCGCTTCGGTGCAGGTGGCCTATCCGCGCCTGTCGCACCGCTATTACGCGCTGAAGGCGAAGTGGTTCGGCAAGGATCGGCTGGAGCACTGGGACCGCAACGCGCCGCTGCCGAAGGTCGAGCAGCGGACGATCCCCTGGATCGAGGCCAAGGACACGGTGTTGTCGGCCTATCACAGCTTCTCGCCGCGCATGGCCGACATCGCACGCGAGTTCTTCGACAAGAACTGGATCGACGCTCCCGCGCGTCCGGGCAAGGCACCGGGCGCCTTCGCGCACCCCACGACGCCGTCGGCGCATCCTTATGTGCTGGTCAATTATCTCGGCAAGCCGCGGGACGTGATGACACTCGCTCACGAGCTCGGTCATGGCGTGCATCAGGTGCTCGCCGCGCCGAACGGTCCGTTGATGGCGCCGACGCCGCTGACTCTGGCGGAGACCGCCAGCGTGTTCGGCGAGATGCTGACCTTCCGCAAGATCCTGGACGGCACGACCGATCCGCTGCAGAAGAAGGCGCTGCTGGCCTCGAAGGTCGAGGACATGATCAACACGGTCGTCCGGCAGATCGCCTTCTATACGTTCGAGCGGAAGGTCCATCTGGAGCGCCGCGAAACCGGCGAACTGACCAGCGATCGGCTGAACGAGATCTGGCTCGAAGTACAGGCCGAGAGCCTCGGCCCGGCGATCCGCTTCAACCCCGGCTACGAGACGTTCTGGACCTATATCGGCCACTTCATCCACTCGCCGTTCTACGTCTACGCCTATGCCTTTGGCGATTGCCTCGTGAACTCCCTCTATGCGGTCTACGAGAAATCGCATGAGGGCTTCGCCAATCGTTATTTCGAGCTCTTGGCGGCGGGCGGCACGAAGCATCATTCCGAACTGCTGAAGCCATTCGGCCTCGACGCGCGCGACCCGGCCTTCTGGCAGACCGGCCTCGGCCTGATCGACCGCATGATCACGGAGCTGGAGGAGCTGGAGACGGCGTGAGCGGCGACGTCGGCGCTTTTGCCCACACGCCCTACGACGGCTCGCACAAGCCGTTCACGATCGGCATGAGCCTGCTCGATCCGCGCGAGTGGATCGAGGTCGATGGACATATCGGGCGCTACCTCGCCGAGAAGGACGAACTCTTCGCCACATCGAGGGACGTCGTGTTCCGCGAGGAGACCGAGACGCGGGCGGCGCAGGGCGAAGTGCTGGCCATGCTGGCCGATTTCCTGCCGCAGCGTTTCCCGGAGACCTATCGCCGCGATGGCTCGCGGATCGAAATCGTGCCGCTGGGCCGCTCAATCGATCTCGATGGCGGTGAGCCGCCGCTGATGACGGCCTCCCGCTTCGTCCAGGAAGACCTCTGCCTGATGCGCGACGGTCCGGGCGGTTACCGATTGGCCGCAGCTTCTCTCTGCTTTCCGTCGTCATGGTCGCTCGCCGAGAAGTTCGGCGCCACGCTCGACGGGCTTCACGGCAACGTGCCCGGCTATGCCGGCGGCTTCGGCCCACGCATGAACCGCATCTTCTCCAATCTCCGCACCGAGCTGCCGGCACAGCGGCTGAACTGGTCGCTCTATGCCGATGACGAGCTCCACCACCCAGCCTCGAAAGCGCGGCCGCGGCACTGGTTCGATGCTGAGGCGGGGGACTTTGGGGCATTCGTCAGGGTCGAGCGGCAGACGCTGCGGCGCCTTCCGGTGTCCGGCGACATCCTGTTCACGATCCGCATCTACGTGGACCCGGTCGATGCATTCCGCCGCCACCCGGACGGAGCGCGGCTCGCGGCGGGACTTCGCGATGATATCCTGCGGCTGGACGAGGCGCAGCTGACTTACAAAGCATTGCTGGAGGGACGCGATCGCGTTGCGTCGGCCCTTGGCGAGATCGCAGGATCGAATGGCTGACGACCGCGAACGGAACCGCTTCTCCAGCCGCCTGTCCCGCTACGCCCGTGTCGGCACCGGTATCGGTGGCGTGGCTGCGCGGATGGCGGGCGCACGGCTGACCGGCGGAACAGATCGCGGGAGGGCGGCAGCAGACCTCGCGAGCGCGCTCGGCGGGCTGAAGGGGCCGCTGATGAAGGTGGCACAGCTGCTCGCCACCATTCCCGACGCAGTCCCGCCCGAATATGCCGCCGAGCTGATGAAGCTGCAGAGCGAGGCGCCACCGATGGGGGCCGCGTTCGTCAAGCGGCGTATGGCGTCGGAGCTCGGGCCGGACTGGCGTTCGAAATTCGCCGAGTTCGACCTGACGCCGGCTGCTGCCGCATCGCTCGGCCAGGTGCATCGCGCCACCACGCTCGGCGGCGAGGCGGTCGCCTGCAAGCTGCAATATCCGGAGATGGCGTCGGCGGTGGAGGCGGACCTGGCCCAGCTCAGGATCGTGCTCGGTGTCCACCGCCGCATGGACCCGGCGATCGACACCCGCGAGATCGCGCAGGAGATCGGCGCGCGCGTCCGCGAGGAGCTGGATTACCGCCGCGAGGCGAAGCACGCGGCGCTATACGCCGCGATGCTGCGGGACACGCCGGAGGTGCGGGTTCCGAGTGTGCATCCGGATTTGTCGACCGGGCGATTGCTGACGCTCGGCTGGCTCGATGGGAAGAGGCTGCTGACGTTCAAGAACGAGCCGCTCGAGGTCCGCAACCGCATCGCCACCGCGATGTTCAAGGCATGGTGGCATCCGTTTGCGCATTTCGGTGTCATCCACGGCGACCCGCATCTCGGCAATTACACCGTCTTCAGCGGCGAGGACGGCGAGCCGGCGGGCATCAACCTGCTGGACTATGGCTGCATCCGCATCTTCCCGCCGCGCTTCGTGGCGGGCGTGGTCGACCTTTATCACGGCCTCCGCGAGAACGACCGGGCGAGGATCGTCGGCGCCTATGAGAGCTGGGGATTCAAGGGACTGTCGAACGACCTGATTGACGTGCTGAACGTCTGGGCGCGGTTCATCTACGGGCCGCTGCTTCAGGACAAGGTCCAGGCGATCGCAGGGAAGGGGATTTCGCCGACGGAATACGGGCGCAAGCAGGCCTTCGAGGTGCACAAGGCGCTGAAGGAAAAGGGCCCGGTGACGGTTCCGCGCGAGTTCGTGTTCATGGACCGTGCCGCGATCGGGCTCGGCGGGGTCTTCCTGCATCTGCGCGCCGAAATGAATTTCTATCGCCTTTTCAATCAGGAGATAGAGGATTTCTATCTACCCAAGGTAGCGGAGAGGCAAAACGACGCGCTCGTATCGGCGGGTCTCCCCGATCACGTCGCACAACTGTAGAAATACCTTCAATCTCGCTCTGGAAACGCCTCGCCGAATGGTGGCGAATTCACGGCGAACGCCGTTGCCCTAACGAAACCTTTCCGATAAAGGCGGCGTGGAAATTCATTCCATTCGCAATGGGGGACAGTCATGGCCGAACACGGCAGGACCGAATACGCCACCGCTGCCGGCAACGACCTGCCGGAGCATGAGGCGACCTATGCCAACGTCATGAAGCTGACCAAGGTCGGCACCGTGGCCGTCCTCTGCGTCGTCGTCGCCCTCGGCATCTGGGGCACCGTCGGCTCCGTCTTCTGGACGGCGTTCGGCGTCCTGTTCGCCATTGTCACCCTCGTCATCGGCATGGTGCGCGACAGCGCGGTTCCGCCCGCTGGCCTCCTTGTTCTCCTGTTGCTCGCCTGGGCATTGATGGTCTGATTGCTATGCGCATTTCCGTTCTGAGTGAAACCGATCCGAACGAGGGGCGCGTCGCCGCCACTCCGGAAACCGTCAAGAAGCTGAAGGGCCTTGGCGCCGACGTCGTCGTGCAGAAGGGCGCGGGCATCCGCTCGGGCATCCTCGACGCCGACTACGAAGCCGCCGGCGCGACGATCGAAGGCACCGCCTCGAAGATCGCCGCGAAGTCCGACGTGATCCTCGCCGTGCGCCGTCCGACGGTCGCGCAGATCGACGGCGCCAATGTCGGCGCAGCCGTGATCTCGATCATGGACCCGTATGGCAACGAGGCCGAGCTGGCGAAGATCGCCGGCACGAAGACCTCCGCCTTCGCGATGGAGCTGATGCCGCGCATCACTCGCGCGCAGGTCATGGACGTGCTGTCGTCGCAGGCGAACCTCGCCGGCTACCGAGCCGTGATCGACGCCTCGGCCGAATATGGCCGTGCCTTCCCGATGATGATGACCGCCGCCGGCACGGTTCCGGCCGCGCGCGTCTTCATCATGGGCGTCGGCGTCGCCGGCCTCCAGGCCATCGCGACCGCCCGCCGCCTCGGCGCCATCGTGACCGCGACCGATGTTCGCCCGGCCACGAAGGAGCAGGTCGAATCTCTCGGCGCGAAGTTCATCGCCGTCGAGGACGACGAGTTCAAGCAGGCCGAGACCTCCGGCGGCTACGCCAAGGAGATGTCGAAGGAATATCAGGCCAAGCAGGCCGAGCTCGTCGCTTCGCACATCGCCAAGCAGGACGTGGTCATCACCACCGCCCTGATCCCCGGCCGTCCGGCTCCGAAGCTCGTCACCAAGGCGATGGTCGAGTCGATGAAGCCGGGTTCGGTGCTGATCGACCTCGCGGTCGAGCGCGGCGGCAATGTCGAGCTCGCCAAGGCAGGCGAGGTCGTCATCCATAACGGCGTGAAGATCGTCGGCCACCTCAACGTCGCCGGCCGTCTCGCGGCCTCGGCTTCGGCGCTCTATGCCAAGAACCTGATCGCGTTCCTCGAAACGCTGATCGACAAGGAAAAGAAGACCCTTGCGATCAATTGGGACGACGAGCTCGTCAAGGCGACCGGCCTGACCCGCGACGGCGCCGTGGTCCACGACCAGTTCAAAGGCGGCTCGTCCGCCAAGCCGACGGCCAAGCCCGCCGCTGAGAAGCCTGCTGCTGACAAGCCGGCGGCGAAGCCTGCTGCCGCCAAGTCGACCGCCACCAAGACCGCTGCCGCGAAGCCTGCCGCCGCCAAAACGCCGGCTGCTCCGCGCAAGCCCGCGGCTCCCAAGTCTGCACCCAAGCCCAAGGACGCCTGATAATGGTTCAGCTCGCTCAAGCGACCGTGCCGTCCGAGGCCGTTGTTGACGGTGCGGCGGCAGCCGCACACGCCGCCACCGGCATCGACCCGTTCGTCTTCCGTTTCGCGATTTTCGTGCTCGCGATTTTCGTTGGCTACTACGTGGTCTGGAGCGTCACCCCGGCGCTGCACACGCCGCTGATGGCCGTCACCAACGCCATCTCGTCGGTCATCGTGGTCGGCGCGGTGTTGTCGGTCGGCGTCAGCCTCGATCTCGGCGGCGACGGACCGATCTGGGCCCGTGCCCTCGGCTTCTTCGCGCTGGTACTCGCCTCCGTGAACATCTTCGGCGGCTTCCTCGTCACCCAGCGCATGCTGGCGATGTATAAGAAAAAGGGCTGAGCGCGTGATCAACATCGCCCAATTCCTCTACCTCGCCGCGGGTATCCTGTTCATCCTCGCGCTGCGCGGCCTGTCGCACCCGACGACCTCGCGCCAGGGCAACATGTACGGCATGGCCGGCATGGGCATCGCGATCGTGACCACGCTCGTGATCTCGCCTCCGGCGGACTTCCTCAGCTGGCTGCTCGTCGTCGGCGGCATCGCCATCGGCGGCACGATCGGCGCGGTGATCGCCAAGCGCATCGCCATGACCGACATGCCGCAGCTCGTCGCGGCCTTCCACTCGCTGGTCGGTCTCGCCGCGGTGCTCGTGGCTGCCGGCGCGCTCTACGCGCCTGACGCGTTCGGCATCGGCGAACCCGGAGAGATCCACAAGTCGAGCTTGATCGAGATGTCGCTCGGCGTCGCCATCGGCGCGATGACCTTCACCGGTTCGATCATCGCGTTCCTCAAGCTCGCGGCGATGATGTCGGGCAAGCCGATCATCCTGCCGGCGCGCCATCTGCTGAACATCGCGCTGGCCGGCGGTCTCGTCCTGCTCATCGCGATCTTCTTCGCCACCGAGAGCCACCTCGTGTTCTGGGCGATCACGGTCGTCGCGCTGGTCCTCGGCGTCACCCTGATCATCCCGATCGGCGGCGCGGACATGCCGGTCGTCGTGTCGATGCTCAACTCCTATTCGGGTTGGGCCGCGGCCGGCATCGGCTTCACCCTCGGCAACTTGGCGCTGATCATCACCGGCGCGCTGGTCGGCTCCTCGGGTGCGATCCTGTCCTACATCATGTGTAAGGGCATGAACCGCAGCTTCTTCTCGGTGATCCTCGGTGGCTTCGGCGGCGAAGTCGCGGCGGGCGCCGGCAAGGTCGAGACCCGTCCGGTCAAGCAGGGCTCGGCGGACGACGCGGCCTTCATCATGAAGAACGCCGAGAAGGTCATCATCGTGCCGGGCTACGGCATGGCGGTTGCCCAGGCGCAGCATGCCACCCGCGAAATGGCGGACATGCTGAAGAAGGAAGGCGTCGAGGTTAAGTACGCCATTCACCCGGTCGCCGGCCGCATGCCGGGCCATATGAACGTGCTGCTCGCCGAAGCGAACGTGCCGTACGACGAGGTTTTCGAGCTCGAGGACATCAACGCCGAGTTCGCCCAGGCGGACGTGGCGTTCGTCATCGGCGCCAACGACGTGACGAACCCGGTCGCCAAGACCGACCCGTCCTCGTCGATCTACGGCATGCCGATCCTCGACGTCGAAAAGGCCAAGACCGTTCTGTTCATCAAGCGCGGCATGGGCTCCGGCTATGCGGGCGTCGAGAACGAACTGTTCTTCCGCGACAATACGATGATGCTGTTCGGAGACGCCAAGAAGGTCACCGACGAGATCGTCAAGGGTCTCGGCCACTGAGACCGACTCGATCGCAGAAATGAGAAAGGGCGCCGTGAGGCGCCCTTTTGTTTGAGGTGCTCGCCTGCCTCTCTGCGTCCCCCGGACAAGTGCGCGGAGCGCACGCCGATCCGGGGTCCAGTGCATGAGTGCGCCGCAGGCGCTCTTTAGACAAAGTGCGGCTTCGCCGCGAGGAACGCTGGGTCCCGGTTCTCGCGACGTGCTGCGCATCCGGCTCAGAATGAGGCAACCCCATTCTCGGTCATGCCAAGGCTCGGCCTTGGCATCCACGAGTTCACGGCATGTCGAGAGGAACAGGACGTGGGTGGCCGGGACAAGCCCTGCCATGACGGAGAACCTTGACAATATTCCTATCATGTGCTTATCCTCCCGTCATCCTCACCCTGCGAGGGGCGCTGGCCAGGTACCGGCCGGCCGGCGCGGGATGGGGAGCGGCGCCTGCGGGCGGGGTCCGGAACCCCGCTCCCGGGAGGCCGGAGGATGTAGGACGACCGAGAAGGTCGTCTGACGAGCGGGCCCGTCGGGCACCATGACCCGTCCGTGCCTTGCACTGGGGATGAGCCGTGGTCTTCGAAGGCTCTCAAACCTTCGGCGGCCACAGGCCGTGGAAGCGCCCGCCTCCTCCGACTTAACCGCCGTGCGGGGAACGCCTCAGGCATCCACGCAAACCAAACCAGTCAGAGGACGCCGAGGCGTTCCCCGCTCCCTCCGAGGGAGCATTTCTCCGACATCGCTGATCAAGGCAGGCGAGGATGGGGTGTGCCCGGCTCGGTGCTATTTGGGTCGTCGTCCTCCGGCTTGACCGGAGGGCCCATAGGGCGCCCACCGCGTGGCATGGAACCTCCGGTCAAGCTGGAGGATGACGGAACAAAACCTAACCTAAGCGAGGAGGGGAGATATCAATTCACCAGATTATACGTAACGCCCGCTTTGCCGCCGACGCGGGCGAAGGCGTCGCGGGCGCGGGAGTTCTTCGGCGAAACCTGCAAAGCGCGGGCATAGGCCGCCTTGGCGCGCTCGGGATCGTTCATCGCCTCATAGGCGCCGCCGCGGCCGAGCCAGGCATCGACGTTGGAGGGGGCGGAGGCGATGGCGGTGTTGAAGTCGTCGAGCGCGGCCTTCGGATCGTTGGTCGCCAGATAGCTGACGCCACGGGCGATGCGCGGCGGCGGGGCGGAGGCGTCGATCGCGATCGCGCGGGTGAAGTCCTCGATCGCGAACATATGCTGGCTCTGCGCCTGCTGGACGAGACCGCGATTGTGGAACGCCTCGGCGTTCTGCCGGTCCATCTCGATAGCGCGCTGATAATCGTTCAGCGCCGCCTGCAGCTGGCCCGCCTGACGGTAGACGTTTCCGCGGCCGACATAGGCGGCGACGTAGTTCGGATTGGCGTTGATGGCGCGCTCGTAGTCCTGCAGCGCGACCCGGTCTTGACCGAGGCTGTGCTGGGCCAGCGCCCGGTTGGCATAGGCCTTGGCGAAGCTCGGATCGAGCCGCACGGCGGCGTCGAAATCCTGGATCGCTTCCTTGTACTTGCCGGCGCGGGCGAGGGCGGAACCACGGGTGTTGTAGGCTTCCGGATCCTGTGGATTGCGGGCAACGACGTCGCTCAGCGAGGCGATGTTCACCTGCGAGCCGGCGACGGATTCCGTGGCGACCGAGCCGGTGGTCGAGTTCGAGACCGTTTCGCAGCCGGCGAGGAGAACCGCGCAGCTAGCCAGAAGCAGGCTGCGCTTGGCGGTCAGACCGGACAGAGCTGCGAACATCAGGCGGTTACCCCCGGAGTCAAATCAGCGCGTCGGATGACAATGCCATCCCCGCCGAAAATACAAAAGCGCCCGCGGATGGTCCGGGGCGCTCTTGCGACGTATCAGTCTGCGAGCAGCGGATTAGCGCGCTGCGGGCTTCTTCATCGGGATGAGGCCCTCGCGCTGAGCGCGCTTGCGGGCGAGCTTGCGAGCGCGGCGAACGGCTTCGGCCTTCTCGCGTGCCTTCTTCTCGGAAGGCTTCTCGTAGTGACCACGCAACTTCATCTCACGGAAGATGCCTTCGCGCTGCATCTTCTTCTTGAGCGCTTTCAGCGCCTGATCGACGTTGTTGTCACGAACGAGAACCTGCACGGGCAGCCACTTTCCTTCAGAATTTCGGATCAGGGCAGGCCAAGCGCACCGAAGCGTCGAACAAGGCAACTGCCGATTAGGCGGAGCATCTACCAGACGAGTCGCGATTTGTCACGCGCGAACCGCCGGAAATTTACTAATCCGGTTTCAGCCGGTTCACATGGCCCATTTTGCGGCCGCGCTTGACCTGCGCCTTGCCATAGAGATGCAGGTGCGCACCGGGTTCCGCGGCGATCTTCCGCCAGTCGAGCGCTTCCTCGCCGAGGAGGTTCGTCATCTCGGCGCGGCCGAGGCGGGCGGGGGACCCGAGCGGCCAGCCGGCGATGGCGCGGATGTGCTGCTCGAACTGGCTGGTGACCGCGCAGTCCTGCGTCCAGTGGCCGGAATTATGGACGCGGGGGGCGAGCTCGTTGACGAGGATGCGGTCCTTGCCGCCGTCCTTTACCACAAACATCTCGACACCGATGACGCCGACATAATTGAGCGCGTCCGCAACCTTTCTGGCGATTGCGAGTGCTTCCTTCGATGCGGAGGCGGACAGATTGGCCGGCACGGTCGACGTCCGGAGGACGTGGTTCTCATGCCGGTTCTCCGTGACGTCGAAGGCGGCGAACTGGCCGCCGCGGCTGCGAGCGGCGACGACGGAGACCTCGCGCTCGAAGGGGACGAACGCTTCGAGGACCGACGGTTGCTGCAGCAGCGACTGGAACGCCTGGGTGAGATCCGTCTCGGTGCGGATCATCACCTGGCCCTTGCCGTCATAGCCGAAGCGGCGCGTCTTCAGGACCGAGGGGCGGCCGAGCGTCGCGACGGCCTCTTCGAGATCGGCGATGCTGTCGACCCGGGCGAAGTCCGCGAGCGGGATGCCGAGATCGCGAAGAAAGCTTTTTTCCGTGTAGCGATCCTGGGTCGTCGCGAGTGCCTCGGCGTCCGGAAAGAGCGGTCGCTCATTCGCGATGACCTGCGCCGCCCTGTGCGGCACGTTCTCGAACTCATAGGTTACGACGTCGACGCTGGCCACGAAGCGGAGCAGGGCCTCGTAATCGTCGTAGGCGGCGACCGTATGCTGGTAGGCGACATCGAAGGCCGGGCTGTCGGCATCCGGGCAATAGATATGCGTGCGGAAGCCGAGATTGGCGGCCGCGATCGACAGCATGCGGCCAAGCTGTCCGCCGCCGACAATACCGATAACCGCGCCCGGTCGGAGCGCGTCCAGAACAGTATCGTTCACGATCAGACGCCTTCGTTGGAGGGCGTTTCGGCGATCTTCGCCGTCTGGGCCGCACGAAAGGCGTCGAGCCGGCCTGCGAGACCGGGATCGCTGAGCGCAAGCACGCTGGCGGCGAGGAGCGCGGCATTGACCGCGCCGGCCTTGCCGATGGCGAGCGTGCCGACCGGGATGCCGGCAGGCATCTGGACGATCGAGAGCAGGCTGTCCATGCCGGACAGCGCCTTCGATTCGACTGGGACGCCGAATACCGGTAGCGGCGTCAGCGAGGCCGTCATGCCCGGCAGATGCGCGGCGCCGCCGGCGCCGGCGATGACGACCTTGAAGCCTTCCTCACGCGCGCCCTTGGCAAACGAGAACAGCCGCTCCGGCGTGCGGTGGGCCGAGACGATGCGCGATTCCCAGCGGACCTCGAGCGTGTCGAGCGTCTCGGCTGCGTGCTGCATGGTGGCCCAGTCCGACTGACTGCCCATGATGATGGCGACAGGTCGCCCCGCGTCCGCCATAGCGGAACTCCTCGGTCCAGCCCCTAAAAAGAAGGCGCGGACTATATGGACAGGCCTCGGCGAGGGCAAGGTCGTGAAATAGATCGCCAATGTCGTTTCAATGACGCCGGGGCTTGGTTAAGCTTCTCGGACTCTAGGTGTTCGCGTCCTCCCGGCGGAGGGGCGTCCAAACGGAATCGCAGGCCCCGATGACCGTCGCCGAATTCGATCCTTACAAGCTGTCCTCGCCACGCGGATTTCTCGTCCGCATGGTGGTTTTCATCCTTCTCGCGGCGTTCGTCGGGCTGATCCTGCATGAGCAGATCATCCGTGCGTTCATGGCCAATCCGGGCTTGAACGGCCTGATCTTCGGCGTGCTCGGCATCGGCATCATCCTCGCCTTCCGGCAGGTGATCCGGATCTTTCCCGAAGTGCGATGGGTGAACGATTTCCGGGTGTCAGATCCCGGTCTTGCTCTCCGCGACGCGCCGGTGCTGCTGGCGCCGATGGCCTCGCTGCTCGGCAACAGGCTGGGACGGGCGTCGATCTCGACGCTGACGCTGCGTTCCATTCTCGATTCGGTCGGCACCCGCCTCGATGAGTCCCGCGATATCGGCCGCTATCTCACCGGTCTTCTCGTCTTTCTCGGCCTGCTCGGCACATTCTGGGGTCTGCTGGAAACGGTGGGCTCGGTCGGCGGCGTCATCTCCGGGCTTCAGGTTCAGGGCGATGCGGGCGTCATCTTCGAGGACCTGAAGCGCGGTCTTGGCCAGCCTCTCGCCGGCATGGGCATCGCCTTCTCGTCCTCGCTGTTCGGCCTTGCCGGATCGCTGGTGCTCGGCTTCCTCGATCTTCAGGCCGGGCAGGCGCAGAACCGCTTCTACAACGAACTAGAGGACTGGCTTTCCGGCACGGTCGCCGATGCGCGCATCGAGGAGGACGGCGTGTTGAAGCCCGTTCTCGCGGGTGCGCCCATGCCGTCGATCGAACCGCTGACGCAGGGTGTGCAGGGGCTGATTCAGCATCTGCGCGCCGAACAGGCCCTGATCCGCGACTGGATGGAACGGCAATCGGCGCAGAATGACGAGCTCCGGCGGCTGATCGCCGAACGCGTCATCGGCCGCGACATGCGGAACTGAGATGGCAGGCCGCGCCCGCCGCCGCGAGCGGCAGATCGATTACTGGCCGGGATTCGTCGATGCGCTGTCGACGCTTCTCATGGTCATCATCTTCCTGCTCTGTGTGTTCGTCGTCGCCCAATTCGTGCTGATGCGCGAAGTCACTGGCAAGGACACCGCTCTGGCGCGACTGAACTCGCAGATCGCCGAACTCAGCCAGTTGCTGGCTCTTGAGCGGACCGGCAAGCGCTCGGCGCTCGAGGAACTGGCATCGATCCAGGCCAGCCTGGCGACCGTCGAGGCTGAGCGTGACCAGCTCAAGACCCAGGCCGCGGCGGGAGCCGGAGCCGCGGCCGACGCCGGCGGACGGGCCGACACTCTCTCGACCGAACTCGGGCAGCAGAAGGAGATATCGTCGCGGGCGCTGGCGCAGGTCGAATTGCTGAACCAGCAGATCGCGGCACTCCGCCGCCAGATTGGCGCGTTGGAAGATGCGCTCGAGGCCTCCGAGGCGCGAGGGCGGGAGAGCCAGGCGAAGATATCCGATCTCGGCTCGCGCCTGAACGTCGCCTTGGCGCAGCGGGTGCAGGAACTCGCGCGCTATCGCTCCGACTTCTTCGGACGTCTGCGTGACATTCTGGCCGACCGACCGGACATTCGCGTCGTCGGCGACCGCTTCGTGTTCCCGTCGGAAGTCTTCTTCGATGTCGGGTCGGCCTCGATCTCCGCTTCCGGGCTCCAGCAGCTCGACAAGCTGGCGGGCGCCTTGCAGCAACTCGCCGGGCAGATCCCACCGGAAATAAACTGGGTCCTGCGCGTCGACGGTCACACCGACAAGCGGCCGCAGCGCTCGGCGCTTTACCCGTCGAACTGGGAATTGTCGGCCGCGCGCGCCATCGAGGTGGTGAAGTATCTCATCTCGAAGGGAGTCTCGCCGCAACGGCTCGTCGCGGCTGGTTTCGGCGAGTATCAGCCGCTCGACAATGCCGACACCGAAGAGGCCTATGCGCGCAACCGGCGCCTGGAGCTCAAGCTGACGGAGCGGTGACGTGGGTGTTCCGGGGCCGCGAAGCGGAGCCGGAACCCATACTCCGCAGCGTTTCACAACGAGCACAGGGGTTATGGATCCCGGGCGCTTCGCCGCCCCCGGGATGTGCTCATACCGCCGCGAGCACCCGGTCGTCGAACTGCAAGCGGGCGAGGCGGGCGTAGAGGCCGTCCTGGGCAACGAGTTCGGCATGCGTGCCCTGCTCGATGATCCGGCCTTCGTCGAGAACCACGATACGATCGGCCTTGAGCACCGTCGCCAGGCGATGCGCGACGACGAGCGTGGTGCGGCCCTTCATCAACCGGCCGAGCGCTTCCTGAACCAGGGTTTCGCTTTCCGCGTCGAGCGCGGACGTCGCTTCGTCGAGAAGAAGGATCGGAGCGTCGCGGAGAATGGCGCGCGCAATGGCCAGACGTTGGCGCTGACCGCCCGATAGGGTGACGCCGCGCTCTCCGACCTCGGTTTCGTAGCCCTCCGGCAGCGCCCGGAGGAAGCCGTCGGCGGCAGCGTCGCGCGCGGCTGCCTCGACCTCGGCGTCGCTTGCGTCCGGACGACCGAAGCGGATGTTCTCGCGAGCGGTCGCGGCGAAGATCACCGGGTCCTGCGGGACGAGCGCCATGCGGCTGCGGAGATCCTCAAGGTCGGCGGTCGAGATATCGACGCCGTCAAGCAGAACGCGGCCGGCTTGTGGATCATAGAACCGCAACAGAAGGTGGAAGAGCGTCGACTTGCCGGCACCCGACGGGCCGACGATGGCGACGGTCTCGCCGGGGCGGATGTGCAGGTCGACATCGCTGAGCACCGGCGAATGTTGGCGGGCGGGATAGACGAAGCGGATCGCCTCGAACTTCACGTCGCCGCGCGGCGGGACCGGAAGCGGAGCGGCCAGTGCCGGGCTCTTTACGTCCGGCTCTACGGCCAGGATTTCACCGAGACGTTCGGCGGCGCCCGCTGCCTGCGAGATCTCCGCCCAGACCTGCGAGACCTCACTGAGGGCACCGGATGCGAACACCGCATAGAGAACGAACTGACTGAGCGTGCCGACGCTGAGATTGCCGGCCAGTACGTCAGTAGCACCCCACCACAGCACGCCGACGATGCTGGCGAACACCATGAAGATGACGGTGCCCGTGAGGAAAGCGCGGGTCGCCGCGGCGGCGCGGGCACTGTCGAACGCATGCTCGGCTGCCGCGCGGAAACGCCCGGCAAGGGTCGTCTCCGCATTGAAGGCCTGGATCGTGCGCATCGCGCCGATTGCTTCGCCGGCAAGGGCCGAGGCATCGGCGAGCGTGTCCTGCGCCGAGCGCGAGCGGCGGCGTACCGCGCGGCCGAAAGCGACGAGCGGCAGTACGATGAAGGGGATGGCGAGGAGTACGAGGGCCGACAGGCGCGGGCTTGTATAGACCATCATGCCGGCCGCGCCGACGAACAGGAACAGATTGCGGAGTGCGATCGAGGCGGACGCGCCGAAGGCCGACTTGATGAGCGTGGTGTCGGCGGTCAGGCGAGAGACGAGCTCTCCGGCGCGCGCGTCGTCATAGAAACTCGGAGAGAGCTTGACGAGATGGGCGAAGACGGCTGCCCGGACATCCGCCACGACCCGCTCGCCCAGCGAGATGACGAGGTAGTAGCGGGAGGCACTGGCGAAGGCCAGGCCAGCCGCGATCGCGATCAGGGTTCCGAAATAGAGGTCGACGAGCGTGCGCTCCTCGGACGAGAAGCCGAAATCGATGATGCGGCGGATCGCGAGCGGCACGACGAGCGTCACCGCCGCTGCTGCGACCAGCGCGACGAAGGCAAGCGCGATCCGACCCTTGTGCTTCAGCGCGAAGGGAGCAAGGGCGAGAAGGGGACGGAAGCGCCGGCTTCCTGCGGGGGAGGCGGTTTCGGTCGTCGTCATGGCGTGCGGCGGACCATGGCGCGCACTTGATGCGATAGGCAAGACGTGTCGATACCGCGTGATTGCGGCGGATCGTCCGTACGAGCCTTGCGCGGGGCGGGCTCGTCCGATATAGGGGCGCCTTCAATTTCTCGAACAGCCGAGGGCGGGTTCATTCCGCGCCCGTGCCCGCGAGCGAAGCCATGAAAAGCGATATCCATCCCGACTACCATTTCATCAAGGTCGTGATGACCGATGGAACGGAATACATGACCCGGTCGACCTACGGCAAAGAGGGCGACGTCCTCCAGCTCGACATCGACCCGAAGACCCATCCGGCATGGACCGGCGGGACCGCCCAGCTTCTTGACCGCGCCGGCCGCGTGTCGAAGTTCGCGCAGCGCTTCGGTTCGATCGGCGCCGCCAAGCGTTGATCCCGGTTTCCGGACAATAAAAAGCCCCGCTTCGGCGGGGCTTTTTCGTTTCTGGTTCTGCCGGCCTCAGCCGTTGGAGGCGAAGGCCGTGCGCAGGAGCGCAAGCTGGTTGCCGATCGGGTTGTCGTGGTTGTCCACGGCCGGCTCCTTGATCTGGTTGTCGAGCATGATGACACGCTCCTGAAGGCGCTCGGTACGCGCCACGAGATCACGCAGGCGTTCGGGCAGGGCGGCGAACGTCTCCACCGGAACCGTGGAGCGGCCGGTCGACAGCTTGACCTTCTGCTTCTCCGCCAGCGCCTGCTCAGGGTTCATCTCGCCTTCGTTCGCGGCACGCTGGATCAGCAGCCAGGAGGCGATCTGCATCAGGCGTGTCGTCAGGCGCATGCTCTCGGTGGCATAGGCCAGAGCGGTGGTGCGGGCGAGCGCGCGGCTCTCCTCGCGGCCTTCGCCGTCGAGATAGCCTGCGGTCTCCTCGACCAGGCTCATGCCCTCGCGGAACAAGGTTCGGAAGCTCTCCGATGACAGCAGCTTCTGCCCGAAGGATACGAAGGCGCCGTCAGTGTCGTCGAGCCGATCGGAAGGTTCAGCCATAGCCTCGGTCCAGTACGAAAAACGATGAACGCGAGGCCCCCGCCTCTCGTTGCGCGACTGTGACCCGGAAGGGTCCCGAACGGAAGCCGAAATTTAACGAGTGGTAAACGGAGGGTGGGGCGGACCCTGGACGCCCGACCGAAAAAAGAGCCGCCAGGAGGGCGGCTCTAAGTCCATGACAGGGAGGCGTCAAAACAGAGCGGCGAACCGCCCGCATCCAGAGACTGGATGATTTACATAAATACAGTGGAAAGCTTAACGCTAGGTTAATTCAAAGCTGTCCACCGGTATTCGAGGCCTTCGACCTCCATCAACGACTGGCGAATATGCTATCCGCAGCAGCGCGTTGTGCGGTTTTCTGGTCGCGATTTCGTTCCAGGCGCGCGATTTCCTCGCGCAACAAAGAGATACGCTCGTCGATCTCTTCAATTGAAAAGACTGAGAGATCCTGTCCGATTTCATAGCCGCCGATGCGGCGCGGGCGGTCTTCCTCAATGGCGAAGCCCATCTTCCGGCCTCCTCCTTGTCCGTCGCAAGACCGTCATTGTAGCGCGCATGCGGCGCGACGGGGAGGGTGTCTATTTCCGCGCTTTCGCGCGTTCCTAATAAGGACGTTTGCGTCTGGCCGGAGCACGTCTTATATCTCTCGTCATTCCGGTCATCGTGAATAGACCATTGCTTCGCCCCGGCGGGCGGAGCGCAGAGGAGATTTGTCATGTCGAATGCGCCGCTGATGCCGAAGGCCACGGCTGTCTGGCTTGTCGACAACACGTCGCTTTCATTCTCGCAGATCGCCGACTTCTGCCATTTGCACGAGCTCGAGGTTAAAGCCATCGCCGATGGCGATGCGGCGCAGGGTATCCGCGGCATCGACCCGGTTTCGGGTGGCCAGCTGGCGCGCGATGAGTTGGAGCGCGGCGAGAGGGATCCGAGCTATCGGCTGAAGCTGCAGGAATCCAAGGTACGTCTGCCCGAGGTCAAGCGCCGCCAGGGACCGCGCTATACGCCGGTCTCCCGCCGTCAGGACCGCCCGAGCGCTATCCTCTGGCTGACCCGCAACCACCCGGAACTGAAGGACTCGCAGATCATGCGTCTCGTCGGCACGACGAAGACGACGATCGCGTCGATCCGCGACCGGACCCATTGGAACATCGCGACCCTGACGCCGCTTGATCCGGTGACGTTGGGTCTTTGCTCGCAGCTCGATCTCGACTTCGAGGTGAACCGCGCGGCCAAGAATGCGCCGCCCCGTCCTCCGGAGGAGGAAGGCCAGACGCTGCTGCCGGCCGATGTTACAACGGGTGGAGAAACGAGCCCGTTCGCGGACTTTGAGCGGCCCGAACGTCGCCGCGACGACGAAGAGAAGATCGACGTCGATTCGGTTTTCGCGAAGCTGAAGGGGCTGCCTCGCGGTGAGGAGGAAGAGCGCTAACCAGCGCTCTTTCCCCGTTATCGACTGATTGATTGCCGGTTAGTGGAGGGTCTGGCCCGACGCGGTGGTGCGCAGGCGGGTGATCTCGTCCTTCAACTTGAGCTTAAGCCGCTTGAGCTCGCTGATACGCGCGGCATCTACGCTGGGCTGGGCCTGTTCCTGCTCGATCTGCGATTCCAGCAGTTTGTGTTTCTGCTCGAGCGCTGAAAGATGCGATGCCACAGACATGCGGTGTCCTCCTGACCAGCTGGTTGACGACGACGAAACGATGACACGCTCGCCGCACGCTGTCGATTCGATCCCAAGAGGGTGGCGGACATTAGGCAGAGGCGTGGGGTCTTGATGAAGTCGATGCTGTCGCGATACTTGCACGTGCGAAGGCCAGCGGGCCGAGAGCGCGGCTTCAGGGGCACACGGGCCGAATGATCCAGGACAATGACGAAGACGGTCTGCTTCGCGCCGAACTTATGCGGCTCGAAGAGGAACATCGTGACCTGGATTCCGCGATCGAGGCGCTGGAGAAGCTCGGTACGGGAGACCGGCTGCAGATCCAGAGGCTAAAAAAGCGGAAGCTTTTTCTCAAGGATCGCATCGCGCATATAGAAGATGCGCTGACGCCGGACATCATCGCCTAGGCGCTTCTCAGCCTGTCGAAGAGTGCGCGGTGGATGGTTTCGTTGCCGGCGCAGAGATCTCCGCGCTCCAGCATCTCGTCGCGGCCGTCGAGATCGGAGACATAGCCACCGGCCTCGCGGATCAAGAGAATACCGGCCGCGATATCCCAGGCCTTGAGATTCCGCTCCCAAAAGCCGTCCAAGCGACCGGCCGCGACCCATGCGAGGTCGAGAGCGGCGGCGCCCATCCGCCGTATGCCGGCGACGTCGGCCTGCACCTTGCGAAGCTCGCGGCTGAACAGTTCGTGATCGCCCTTGCCTCGGTGCGGTACTCCGGTGCCGACGACACAATCGTTGAGCTTTATGCGCGCGGCGACGCGGATGCGGCGATCATTGAGGAATGCGCCCTGCCCACGCTCGGCCGTGAAGAGCTCGTCGGTGATCGGATTGAAGACGACGCCGGCGACGACTGTGCCGTTGCGCTCCAGCGCCACCGAGACCGCGAACTGCGGAATCCCGTGCAGAAAGTTGGTCGTGCCGTCGAGCGGATCGATGATGAAGCGCTGGCTTGGATCGCGCCCGATTATCTCGCCGCTCTCCTCGAGCAGGAAGCCGGCGTCCGGCCGTGCCTTGGAGAGTTCGGCGCGCAGCGTGTCCTCGGCGCGCTTGTCGGCGATCGAGACGAAGTCCGATGGTCCCTTCACCGAGACCTGAAGCTGCTCGACCTCGCCGAAGTCGCGCCGCATCCCGCGTCCGGCCTTGGTGACGGCCTGGACCATGACGTTCATCAACGGCGAGCGGGGCATTGCGACCTGAGGAAAGTTCGGGGGGAAGAGGGCGTCTACTGCCTGTCCGCCGCCGATGCGTCAAGGGCGGCCGAAAGCTGGCGGCGGAATTGCGTGGCAAGTCCGTCGGCTCGGGCGCGCTCCTCGGGCGTGAGCTTGGTCAGTTCCTCGTCGAGGAGACCGTCGCTGCGGCCATTGGCACGCGCGACCAGATGCCAGGCGGCGGCGCGGATGCGGTCTTCATCGAAGCCCCGTCCCGCCGAGTAGATCCTGGCCAGGCGGTTCATCGCGATGACATTGCCCTTGAGCGCCGCCCGCAGGAAAAGCTTTGCCGCGCGGCTCTCGTCCTTTTCGGTGCCGTCGCCATTGAAGACGGCAATGGCGTATTCCACAGCCGCATCGGGGTGGTTCTGGTTCGTCGCCAGCCCGAGAAGTCGTGTCGCTTCCTTGCGGTCCTCCGGAGTGTTGCTCTGGCGGAGCGACATCGCCAGCGCGTATTGAGCATCCGCATATCCGGCATCTGCCGCCTTGCGAAAATTCGCCGTGGCCGCCTTCACGTCATAGGGACGAACAGAGCCCTGGAGCTCAAGCAGACCGACATTGTACATGGCGATCGGGTCGCCCTTGTCGGCGGCCTGCTGGAAAAGATCGGCGGCGCCCTTTGGATCTTTCGGCGTACCGCTGCCTTCGAGTTTCAGCAAAGCAAGAGCGACCATCGAATTGTGGTCGCCATTATCCGCGCCGAGCTTGTACCACTCGACCGCCTTGGCCGGGTCCTTGTTGAAGCCGAGGCCATTCTCGTAGATCACGCCGATCAGGGTCATCGCCGGGGCCGGGTCTTCCTTCTTGCCGACCCGCTTCAGCGCCTCGTTCATGGCCGTCATATACTCGCCGCGCTGGAAGGCCGCGAAGGCGAGGTCGCCGGCGGGTACAGCCTCCTCCGAGCCCGTCATTTGATCCGGAGTGCTCAAAGGGACTTCGATCGGCGGCAGCTCCGGTTGCGCCGCATAGACCGGTGCGGCGACCAGCAGGGCCAAGAGCGGCAGGCACTGTTTCACGAGATGGCCTCGGCCTTCGCCAGTTCGTCCGCGGCGACTCGCACTGCGGCGGCGGGAGACTGCGTCCATACGAAGTGGCCTAGCGCGACGAAATCGGCGCCGGTCGCGGAAATCGGCGCAACGGCCTCTAGCGTCTCCGCCTGACCGACGCAGGGCGTAACGAAGATTTCCGCCCACCATTCGAGACGCTCGAGCGTCGCGTCGATCGGCGGGGTCTCGCCGCCCTTTCCGGGATCGCCGAAGAGGACGTAATCCGCGCCCGTCTCTCCGGCTGCCATTGCGGTATCACGGGTACGTAATCCTCCGATGCCGACAAGCTTTTCGGGCTTGAAGCGCGATGTCGCCTCGCGGCCGTTTCGCTCTCCGAGCGCATGCATGCCGTCAGCTCCGGATTTGCCGACGAGGTCGGGCGCGCCCTCGATCAGGGCCGCTGCTCCGGCGGCCTGGACCGTTTCGACCAGCGGCTTCAGCGCCTTCAGCAATGCGCGTTCATCCGCCGACGCTTCGACGCGCAGGATAACGGCTGCGATCTCGGCGGCGCCGAGCGCTCCGGACAATTGGGATGTGAGGTCGGTATCCGCGCCGATCGGCGGCGTAATCAACATGAGGCGGGGAGAATTGGACATCGTTGGCCTTCTAGCAAAGCGCGGTGGCGAAATGTAGGTGCCTGGCCTCTTCCGTCGTCAGAACGGTGAACGCGCCCGCTTTGCATTACGCTCCACATTGTCCTGCAGGCGCTGAACGATGAGGCGGATCAGATACCAGCCGAATTCCGGATTCTGATAGTAAAGCTGTTTCAGTTCGTATTCGCCGATGGACAGGAGCGCGCAATCCTCGGCGCAGACCGCTGTCTGCGTGCGCTCGCCTTCCTTGGTGAAAAAGGCGAATTCGCCAAATAGGCTGCCCTGCTGGATCTCGACGCCGATCTCGGGGAATGAAACGGTCCCGGTCGCGATGTAATAGAGGCGATCGGCGGCGTCGCCCTTGCGGAAGATCACCGCGCCCTTGCGGTGTTCCGAGACATGGGCGAACGGCATCAGCCAGTTCGCATCGACTTCCCCCTCGTCACCGGGCTTCATGTCCGCGATCAGTTTTCGCATCTGCCGCAGGCGGAAGACGTTCATCGGTAACTGGATCGCGTTCTGCAGCGCGTTGGGCCAGTAGCCTGCAGCCGCGGCCGCGATGATCGAGACGATATTGCTCGACGCGGCGAAACTCCGGAGCGGAATCATCGTGCGGGAGAAGCTGGACAGGAGGCTCAGCGCCATCGCTCCCCAGCCGAGATAGGGCAGGTATTTGAGTATGAGATCCATCGAACCGGAACGCGGAGGAAACAGAAGTACCTGCCGCTATTGTAAATTTCTTTCCGGTTCGTTGAGCAGGGTGGCCTTGCGAGAACGCTTTTCGACCAGTTCCTGCGCGCGTTGCGCATTCTCCGTGAGGCGCTGGGCGATCAGCTTGATCAGATACCAGCCGAATTGCGGGTTTTGGAAGTAAAGCTGTTCCAGCCGGTCCTCGGTGATCGAGAGCACCCGACAATCGGTCATGCACGCGGCGGTCTGGGTGCGTTTTCCGTCCCGGGTGAAGAAGGCGAGTTCGCCGAACAAAGTACCCGGCCCGATCTCGACATTGATCTCCACGAACCGGATGCGGCCCGAACAGAGCACGTAGAGCCGGTCTCCGTCGTCACCCTTGCGGAAGAGGATTTCGCCGGAGCCGAGATCGCGGGTGTCGGCGAACGGCTCCAGCCATTGCGTCTGGAAATCGCCGGCCTGCGCTTCCTTGATGCTCTTGATCATTCGCCGCATCTGCAGCAGGCGATACAGGTTGAGCGGCAGCAGGATGGAGTACTCGACCATTCCCGGAATCGAGCCGATCGAGGTCGCGTAGCTGAACTTGGCGACATTGCTCCAGACGGACACCAGCCGCAGCGGGATCATGGTGCGGAGGAACGCCGCGATAACGCTGAGCGCCGCGGCGACCCAGGCGAGAATGTTCAGATAATGGAAGAGGTCGGACATGCGGCCGGATCAAATGAGTGCAACGGACGCCGCATATGACGATTTGATTGCCGTTCGATGACAATTTCTCGAAGCCGCGCAGGACTTTCGAGCAGTCGGCTACGGAACCGTCGCGGTCACTTGAATGGACGCGAACCAAGCCGCCAGATCGTCGATGTCCTGATCCGACAGAGGCTGGGCGATGACGGTCATCATCTCGTTCTTCCGCGCGCCGGACCGATAGGCCTTGAGTTGCTCGACCACATAGACTTCCGGCTGGCCGGCGAGGTGAGGGGCGTTCGGCAATTGGCTGATGCCATCGGCGCCATGGCAGGTGGTACAGACCGCGGCCTTTTCCTTGCCTGCGGCGGCATCGGCGAGAGCCGGTTGTGAGAAGACAAGCATGAGCGGCAATGCAAGAAGGGGAACTGAAAGGATCATGCGGGAAACCTGAGAAAAGCGAAGAGGCCCGGCGGACCGGGCCCCTGTTGCTGGGTCAATCGGCGGAGGAGATGCGCCAGATCGCGCCCGACAGGTCGTCGGAAACGAGCAGCGAGCCGTCGAGATAGGTCTGCACGTCGACCGGACGGCCGAGGTACTGACCGGTCTTCTCGTCGAGCCAGCCATCCGCGAACACTTCCGGCTTGCCAGATGTGCCGTCCGCCTTAACCGGGGTGAACATGATGCGGGCGCCGACCGGCTTGGTCCGGTTCCAGGAACCGTGCTGGGCAGAGAAGAGGCCGCCCCGGTATTTCTCCGGCAACGCGGTGCCCGTGTAAAAGCTCAGGCCGAGATCGGCTGCGTGGGCCGGCATCTCCTGCTCCGGCGGCGTGACATCGGCCGGAATCTCGTCGCTCTTGTATTCGACCGTCCGGACCTTGCCGCCGCCATACCACGGGAAGCCGAAGTTCTGGTTCGGCTTGGTGATGCGATTGATCTCTCCGGGAGGGATATCGTCACCCATGCCGTCGACCTGGTTGTCGGTAAACCAGAGCTGGCCCTGCGGGCTGAACGCGATGCCGACCGAATTGCGGATGCCGGTCGCGTAGACCTCGCGGTTCTTGCCGTCGCGGTCCATGCGGATGATGCCGCCGATGCCGTGCTCCTTATAGAGAGCGAGCTTGTCCTTCGGCGGAACGTTATGCGGCTGGCCGAGCGAGATGTAGAGCTTGTTGTCCGGCCCTATCGTGCAGACACGGGCGCCGTGGTTGAAGCTCTCCTCGCTTTCCGGGATCAGCTTGTCGGCGACGATGCCGATCGCGACGTCCGGGCTCTCGTAGAAGAATTCAGCTGCCGGGAAGACGAGAACGCGGTTGTGCTCGACGACGAACAGGAAGCCGTCCGGCGAATAGCACATGCCGTTCGGCACCTTCATCGCGACCGAGGGCGCGAATTCCTTCACCTCGTCCGCGACGCCATCCTTGTCGCGGTCTGTGACTGCATAGGCCTTGCTCTTGCGGGTGCCGACGAAGACCGTGCCGACATTCCGGCCAATCGCCATGTGGCGGGCGTCCGGGACGATCGCGAAGAGTTCGACCTTCAAGCCTGCAGGCACTTTGATCCGTGCCGCGACCTTTTGAAGGTTGGCGACCTTCTTGGCGTCCTGCGGGACGGTCGGGATTTCGAGCTTCGTTCCGGTCGACTGAAAATTCTGGAGCTTCTGGAGATTGTCTTGCGCGAAAGCGCAAGCAGTGGACGCCATCAGCATGCCGATGGCGAGTGCGGAGCCTCTCATCTATTCCTCCCCGACGCTTCTTGATGAGCGTTAACGCAGTGTGTCAGGAAGTCGCAGATGTGACAACCCGCCGCATCGGTTGCAATGGCGGGACAGGTCGCCTCATTGGCGATATTTGGCGTGCTCGCTCACCCTTTCGAGGGCGACGTCCCGGTTCAGTTCGGACGCCTCGCGGTCGTGGGCGCAGGGGGCGCGGCGAAGCTGAGTTCGAGCAGTGCCATATCGAGAAGATGGCAGGTCACGTCGAGACCAAGCCGATCAGCGCATTGCCGGGCGGTCACGCATTTCTCGATCAGGGTATCGATATCAGGATCGTCGACGATTATCAGTTCGATCGGTTCGGGCATGCTGCACCTGAGCTCGCGTCCGCCGCAACGGCAACGCATTGTGCTGACCTATTGTGCGATCACGGAGGCGTGATGCAATTAGGTGAACTACGGACGGTGGCGCGACCGGCAGCCTGAATTCTAACGATAGGTCGCGAAGTACCAGGCGATCATCGCCAGGCACAGCAGGAGAAGCCATGGCCTGCTACCTCTGGATTTTTCGCGGCGCGGCTCCTCCGCGTAAACGTGACGAGTCTTGCGCATATCTTAGCCTCTGCCGTTCCAGCGCACAGGAACGATGAGTGAAATGGTTAAACGATTTATTTCCTGATCATTATCATTTCGTAGGTAATTAATCACGGTTGTGTGAGCGAAGAAATACACGGTTTCCGTGCTCAGAGATGATTGGTCACCTCCGGCTCGTTCCACCAGTTGTTGTTACGGCCATCGAGATAGCGGACGGGCACGGTGGCGAGTTCTTCGTCCGGCACGCCGTCGAGGCACGAGATGCTGATGGCGATGTAGGCCCCACCGATCTCTTCGACGAAGCCCTCAGCGTAGCATGAGACGCCGCAATTCCCGCAGAAGGGGTGATGCGCCACCCTGGTGCCGAACTGGTAGTCGCGGAGCACGTCCTTGCCGGACAGGAGCCGGAACTGGTCCGGCTGGATGATCGCCTCCCAGCCGCGTTTCTTGGCGCAGATCGAGCAATTGCAGCGGCCGGTCCCGATCTCGAAATCGATGTCGGCCTCGAAGCTCACCGCGCGGCAGTGGCAGCTTCCCCGATAGGTCTTCAGCATCGTCAGTCTCCGCATTCGATGCCGTGACATACTGCCATGCTGCTGACAACGTGTTGTCAGCAGCATGGCAGTAGAAGGCAGGAATGCGTCGCGCCGACCGCCTTTTCCAGATTGTCCAAATCCTCCGCCGCGAGAACCGGCCAGTGACGGCGACCGCCATCGCGGCCGAGCTCGAGACCTCGCAGCGCTCGGTCTACCGCGACATCGCGGCCCTGGTCGGCCAGCGGGTGCCGATCAGGGGCGAGGCGGGGATCGGCTATGTGCTCGAAGGCGGCTTCGACATGCCGCCCCTGATGCTGACCGTCGAGGAGATCGAGGCGCTCGCGCTCGGCGCGCAATGGGTAATGGGTCATGCCGATCCGGCGCTGGCGCATGCCGCCAACGATGCGCTGGCCAAGATCGCCCATGTCCTGCCGGAAGAGATGCGGACGCTGATCAGCGATGCCGGGGCGAGGGCGCCGCCGGCCTGGGTAATGGCACCGGACGGGCTCGACGTCGGCATGCTGCGGGCCTGGATCCGGGCCGGGCGCAAGGTCGCGATCGGCTATCGCGACGAGGCGGGCGCGGAGACCGCACGCACGATCTGGCCCTTCCTCCTCGGCTATTGGGAGGCGACGCGGATCGTCGTCGGCTGGTGCGAACTCCGCCGCGATTTCCGCAGCTTCCGGCTCGACAGGATCGGTCAGGCCGACTTCCTCGACGAGCGCTTTCCGGAACGGCCGGCGGTGCTGCGACGGCGATGGCAGGCGATCCGCGATGCCGCCGACCATTCGTACACGAGGTCGTGATCGGACGCCGCTATCCGCCGCGCGCGTGGGCGCCATGATGTATCCTGCCAATGGCAGCATCGGGAGAGTGACGATGCATCGATACAGCAGCGAGACCCTGGTCTTCCGCCGGCCCTTTGTCCTCAGCGGCGAGATGTGCCCGCCCGGCACATACGATTTCGAGAATGAGGAAGAGCTGATCGAGGGCGCCAATTTCACGGCGTACCGCAGCGTGCGGACCCAGGTAAAAATCCACCGTGACGGCTTCACCGAAATCCTGAAGGTGCGGCCGGGCGATCTGGCCCGCGCCGTGGCCAAGGACAGGCTTTGAGCCGATCCCTGTTCGGGCTGGGGCTTGCCGCGCTTTTGATCTGTTCGTCGGGCGCGGCGGAGGCGGCTCGCCTCCGCGCGACGGCGGACGTCAATGTCCGCTCGGGTCCGGGCATGAACCATCGTGTCGTCGGTCATCTGGCGAGCGGTCAGCGGGTCAGTGTTTCCACGAAACAGGGCCGCTGGTCGAAGATCGGCGCCTCGCGCTGGGTTAGCAGCCGTTATCTCGGCGGCGGCAAGCGCGTGGCTGCCAAAAGGATCGATCGCAGGGTTGCCGAACCGGCAGCCAACTACACCGCGACGACGACCGGAATCGCGACCTCGGACCCGATCTTCGGGCTCAAGCCGGAGGACGGCTGGGAATGGGAGCGGATGCACCTCCTGCGGCACGCGCATTAGGGGACGTGCGTGAAGGTGCAGTTTGCGGGGCATTCGGGTTGGGTCTCCTTTTAGAGTTGGGCCTGCCTCTTCCCTCGGGAGAGGGTGGAGGGCGCGCCTCATCCTCGCCTCGTTCCACCAGCGATGTCGGAAAGGTCGCCCCTCGGAGGGGCGGGGGATGCGGTCGCATCCTCTGAATGGTTTGTGTGTTGACGCGATCCGCATCCCCACGCACGGCGGTTAAGTCGGAGGAGGCGGGCGCTTCCACGGCCAATGGCCGCCGAAGGTTTGAGAGCCTTCGGAGACCACGGCTCGTCCCCAGTGCAAGGC
>NZ_JBHSJF010000003.1:0-151460 GCF_042652085.1 Flaviflagellibacter deserti
CCTGCTGGACGATGCCGATCTGGCTCCGGAGCGATGAAAGCGTCATGTCGCGGATGTCGATGCCGTCGATCGAGATCGATCCCGCGGTCGGCTCGTAGAACCGCGGCAACAGCGAGCAGATCGTGGTCTTGCCGGCGCCGGACGGGCCGACGAAAGCGATCGTCTCGCCGGCCTTGATCGACAGCTCGATGTTGTTCAGCACGGTCCGGCCGTCGCCATAGCCGAAGCTGACGCCGGAGAAGCGGATGTCGCCCGTGAGGCCGGAGACGGCGCGGGCATTGGGCCGGTCGGCGATGTCGGGCCTGGTCGCCAACAGGTCGAGATAGGAGCGGAAGCCGGCGACGCCCTTGGGATAGATCTCCAAGACCGCATTGATCTTCTCGATCGGCCGGAAGAACACCGTCACCAGCAACAGGAACGAGATGAAGCCGCCCTGCGTCAGCTCGCCCTGGATGACGAACCAGGTGCCGGCGACCATGACGATGACCTGGACCAGCCGCATGCCGAGATAGCTGAGCGAGGTCGAGGCGGCCATCAGCCGGTAGGCGTTGAGCTTGGTCTCTCGGTAGCGGGCATTGTCCTGCGCGAACAAAGCCCGCTCATGGTCCTCGTTGGCGAAGGCCTGGACGACGCGGATGCCGCCGACATTCTCCTCGATGCGGGCGTTGAAGGCGCCGACGCTCCTGAACAGCGCCCGGAAGTTCTGCGTCATCCGATTGCCGTAGCGGCTGGTCAGCACCGCGGCGATCGGCACGATCAGCCCGGTGATCAGCGCCAGTTCGAGGTTGACGCTCGCCATCAGCACGAAGGCGCCGATGAAGGTCATCACCGCGATGAAGACGTCCTCCGGCCCGTGATGGGCGACCTCGCCGACCTCCTCCAGGTCCTTGGTGACGCGGGCGACCAGATGGCCGGTCTTCTGGTTGTCGAAGAACGAGAACGACAGCTTCTGCAGATGGTCGAAGCTCTTCCTGCGCATCTCGGTCTCGATGTTGATGCCGAGCATGTGACCCCAATAGGTCACCACCACCATCAGCCCGGTATTGATCACATAGATGACCAGAAGGCCGACCGCGGCGATGAGGATCAGCGTCCAGTCGCGGTTCGGCAGCAGCTCGTCGACGAACAGCTTCACCGCCATCGGGAAGCCGAGCTCAAGCAGCCCCGACAGCACCGCGCAGCCGAAATCGAGCACGAACAGGCCCCGGTACGGAGCGTAATACGAAGCGAACTGGCGGATCAGGGTCATGAGAGCTGGGGCTGCGGCGCAAAAAAGGAAGACGCCGTCTCTGCGGCGTCTTCTAAACCCCCGGGGGTCGGTCGGCAACGCGCCGTTAGGCGGCCCTGAGGCGTCCGATGAACGAGCCGACCTGGCTGCGCAGCCCGTCGGCCTGCCTGGCGAGGTCGACCGCCGCATCGACGATCTCCGCCGAGACGCGGCTCGTATCGCCCGCCGCCTGCGTCACACCGACGATGTTCGACGACACTTCCTGGGTGCCGCTCGACGCCTCGGCGATGTTGCGGGCGATCTCGGTGGTGGCGGCGCCCTGCTGCTCGATCGCGGCGGCGATGGCGGTCGAGATGTGGTCGATGTTCTTGATCGTGCCGCTGATCGTCGAGATCGCCGAGACGACCTCGGTGGTCGAGGACTGAACGGCCTGGATCTGTGCGTTGATCTCCTCGGTTGCCTTCGAGGCTTCGGCCGCGAGCTGCTTCACTTCCTGGGCGACGACCGCGAAACCGCGACCCGCCTCGCCGGCGCGGGCGGCCTCGATCGTGGCGTTGAGCGCCAAGAGGTTCGTCTGCTCCGAGACGTCGCGGATCAGGTTCAGCACTTCGCCGATACGCTGAGTGGCGGTGGTCAGCGTCTGGACGATCGCGACCGTCGACGTGGCCTGGTCGGTCGCGCTCGACGTGGCGCGGGCGGCGGAGGTCACCTGCTCGGCGATCTCGCGGATCGAGGTGGTCAGCTCCTCGGCCGCGCTGGCGACGGTCTGCACATTGTTCGTGGCCTGCTCGGCGGCTGCCGCGACGGCGGTCGACTGATGCGTCGTCTCTTCGGCGGCGGAGCTCATCGAGGCCGCGTTCTTCTCAAGGTGCTCGGCGGCGCTGGAGACGGCGTTGACGATGCCCAGCACCTCCGCCTCGAAAGCGTCGGCGATCTGCATCAGCGCGGCGCGCTGTTCGGCGTCGGCGCGTTCCTTCTGCGCCTTCTGTTCCTGTTCGAGCGCACCGACCGCGAGGGCGTTCTGCTTGAACACCTCGACGGCGGCGGCCATGGCGCCGATCTCGTCCTTGCGACCGACGGCCGGCACCTCGACTGAAGTGTCGCCGCCCGCGAGCGCGGACATCGCGTTCGTCATCTTGCCGAGCGGGGCGATGACCGAGCGGCCGGTCAGGAAGTTCATGCCGAGCGAAATGACCACGCCCGCGACGAGCGCCGCGATCATGATGTTGATCGCTTGCGCCGCGAGCGCGGCATCCTTGGCGGTCTGCTCGGCGAGGACCGTTTCCATGGTCTCGGACGCCTTCTCCATCGCGGTTTCGAGCTGACCGAAGATGTTCAGGAATGCGGGGAGCTTGCCTTCGGCTGCGGCCGGGTCGTCCACGCCGAGCTGGGCGACGTAGGTGGCCGTCGAGGCATAGGAATCGAGGGGCGACTTGACCTGGTCGAGTTCAGCCTTGATGGCGGGAGGAAGGTCGAGGGCAAGGTTGGCGGCGACGCTCTCCTTGAAGGTCTGGATATGCTCCGCGACCTCCTTCATGACGTCGGCCTTGTCGGCCTTCGATCCGGATTTGCCGGCACGCAACGCCGAGAGCACGTCGGCGCGAAGCGCGTCGTGCATCATATCGGCGGCCATGTGATTGCGGATCGCCTGCGAGGCGATCTCACCCTTCTTCAAGGCGACCAGGAGCTGGTCGACGGTCCAGATGCCGACGATGGCTACGATAGCGGTCAGTACGGCCGCAGCGACGCCATTGAGAAGGAACTTGCCCTTCAACCCGCGAAATAATGCCAACATGTTAGTTTCCCCGGAAGCTCCATTTTGCGGAGCGTTAGCCCGGCGTTAGGCTTAACGGAGAGTGGTTAAAACATCCGTATTTCCCCCCATATCCTTGAACCATCCTCATCTCTGTGCAGACAAAGCTTTCAAGTCGGATTTTGCTTGCGGGGACTTGGTTTAATGAAATCGGAGAGGGTGCTGATCGTCGCCGGTGCGATTTTTTCTTTTGCCTGCGCCGTAAATTTTTCTTGGGCACAGGAGGCTGAGATTCCGCCGGTCCAGTATCCCGTCCTGCCGGCGCAATCCGCCGACGCGAACGGCTTCGTGCCTGAGGGCTGGCTGATCGACACCAGGTCGGAAGGCGACCTCAACAAGGACGGCCTCGCCGACCTGCTTCTCGTCCTTCGCGACAACGATCCGACGAACGTGCTGAAGAACGACAGCTTCGGGCCGCCTGAGCTGAACACCAATCCGCGCATGATCGCGGTGGCGTTCGCGGGTGGCGAGGGCAAGCCCTACTTGCTTGTCCTGCAGAACCACACGCTCATTCCCCGCCACGAGCAGTCCACGCTCGACGATGCGTTCGACAACACGACGGCGCCGACGATCGCGCGCGGCGCATTCTCGATCTCGCTCGGCCTGTTCGCGAATGCAGGCGGCTGGGACATGAGTAATGCGACGCTCACCTTCCGCTATCAGAACGGCCGGTTCGAGCTGATCGGCTTCGAGGAGAGTACCGTAAGGCGCAACACTGGTGCGATGACCACTACGAGCGCCAATTTCTCGACCGGCAAGGTGCGGCTCGACACCGGCAATATCGAGAACGACAAGACCAGGACCGTCTGGAAAACGCTTCCGAGAAAGGCGCTCCTGTCGATCGACGAAGTCGGCAACGGGCTCGACTATTACCCGCTGCCGCAACGCCCCAAGGGCGTGGACGCCGATCCGGGCTAGTCGATCTGGTCCTGCGTCAGGGTCCTGACCGCGATCGCGGCGGCAGAGGCGCGGTTCTCGACGCCGAGCTTCGAATAGATCTGCTCGAGGTGCTTGTTCACGGTGCGCGGACTGAGGCCGAGGATCTCGGCGACGTCCTTGTTCGACTTGCCGCGGCCGACCCAGACCAGTACTTCAGCCTCGCGGGCGGTGAGGCCCAGCCGCTCCTTCAAAGTCGTCTCCGGCAGAACGAAGCTCTCCTCGGCGACACGCAGCATGAACTGGTCCGGACCGGTCCGGGCGAGGAACGAGATCTGCAGGCGGCGGCCCTCGATATCGGCGCTGATCTGCGCCGGCGCGCTCGCCGAGCGGGTCGCCTGCCCGATCCAGACGCGGACGGCGAGAGGCAGCGCCTGCTGGCTGGACCGCCCCAGCGCGGCTGAGCCGAGCAGACGACGCGCCTGCGGCGTCGCCCACAGCAGCTCGCCGCCCGCGCTGACCGCGAGCAGGAAGCGGCCGGTCACGTCGAGCGCGACGCGGGCGCTCTGCGCGGCGCGGGCATTGGCCAGGTGCACGCGGATGCGGGCGAGAAGCTCGTCCGGAACCACCGGCTTGGTGATGTAGTCGACGCCGCCCGCCTCCAGTCCGCGAACGATGTGCTCGGTTTCGGTCAGGCCGGTCATGAACACGACCGGAACGTGCGACAGCGTCTCGCTCTGCTTCAATAGGCGGGTGGTCTCGAAGCCGTCCTTCCCCGGCATCACCGCGTCCATCAGGATGATGTCGGGCGTCACCTGCTCGACCAGTTTCAGGGCCGAATCGCCGTCGACCGCGACTAGGACGGTCATGCCGGCCTCGTCCAGCACGTTTGTCAGCATGCCGAGATTGTCCGCCGAATCCTCGACGACCAGAACGATGTCGCGGGGATGGCTCGTGTCACTCACCGGGGACGCTTTCGAGGGCTGACATGTAGCGGCGTAGGTCGAAGTTGCGGACGTGGGTGGCGAGATCGTCAACAAACGGCTTGCTCTCCGGATATGTCTCTTCGAGTTCGGCCAGTTTCGCCTCGATGCCGCGAATGTAGCCGATGCTGCCGAGACGCTTGAGTTCGTCGATGTCGCTGCGGCCGAGTGTGACGGTGTGGGCGTCCGCCCGACCCGTCGGCACCATGATCGGCTCGGCGCTCTCATGGATCCATTCGAGCTTCATCAGCGCGGCGATGCGGTCCTGCAGTTTCTGGATATCGACCGGCTTCGGGATGAAATCGTCGTGGTTATCGCCGGGAATCGCCTGGCGCTGCTCGGTGACGTTAGCCGAGACCATGATGATCGGCGCCTGCTTGTGGCCCGCCGCCCGCAGTCTCTCCGCGAGTTGCAGGCCGGTCATTCCGGGCATCGCGATGTCGAGGATGAAGAGGTCCGGATCGCAATCCTCGACCAGTGACAGGCAGGACGGACCGTCCGGTGCGGTCAGCAGCGTGAAGCCGATCGGCACCAGCACTTCGCGCATCAGGTCGCGATGGGCGACATCGTCGTCGGCGACGACGACGGTGCGGCGCGGACCGAGATAGCCGGTGATCTTGCGGCGCGGACGGAGCTGCAGGCTCGGATTGTTCACGGCGGCCAGCAGCAGGCGGACGGTGAAGACCGTGCCCTTGCCGACGATGCTTTTGACCGTGATCTCGCCGCCCATGATCTCCGACAGCAGGCGGGTGATGGTCAGGCCAAGGCCGATGCCGGGCGTGACTTCGGGATCGAGGCCATGGCCGCGTTCGAACGGCGCGAAAACGCGTTCGATATCGGCCTCGGGAATGCCCGGCCCGGTGTCCGAAATCTCGAACTCGGCGACACCGCTGCGCATGCGCAGGGTCAGTGCGATCTCGCCCTGCTGGGTGAACTTGATCGCGTTCGACAGCAGGTTGATCAGGATCTGCCGAAGGCGCTTCTCGTCCGTCGAAATGACCGGCGGAATCTGGTCGGGCCTGGTGAAGCGGAACTCCAGCCGCTTCGTCTGCGCCTGGAGGCGGAACATCTCGACGATCTGGTCGAGGAATTCCGGCAGCCGGACCTCGTCGCGGCTGAGCTGCAGTCGCCCGGATTCGATCCGGGAAATGTCGAGCAGGCCGTCGATCAAGCCAGACAGATGCTCCGCCGAACGCCGGATCACGCGGACCCCACCTCGGCGATGCTGCGGCACCGCCTCGTCACGCTCCATGAGCTGCGCGTAGCCGAGAATCGCGTTCAGCGGCGTCCGGAGTTCGTGGCCGATGCCGATGACGTAGCGGCTCTTCGCCTGGTTCGCGGCTTCGGCGACGTCGCGCGCTTTCTGGAGCTGCGCGTCGGTTTCCTCGTGCGCCTCGATTTCGCGGAAGAGAAGGCGGGTCTGGCTCGCCGATTCCTCTTCGGCGACGCGGCGGCTCTCGTGCGCGAGGACGAACAGCCAGGAGGCAATGCCGCCGATGATCGTCAGCGGGAAGAACACGGCCCAGAGCGTGTTGCCTATGATCAGCTTCTGGTCGGTTGCGTTGATCGTCGCCTGGAAATAGACGAGCGCGAGCACCGAGGCCATCACCCCGGTACTGAAGACGAACAGGCCGATGAAACGGCCGACACCGCTGTCGAGCTTGGCTGCGATCCTCGCCGGCATCAACATGTGGACGAGCGATGATATCTGCTCGTTCAGCCGGCCATGCGGCTTGCAGCCGTCGTGGCACCGCGCGTCGAGCGAACAGCAGAGCGAACAGATCGGTCCGCTATAGACCGGGCATGCGGCCATGTCCTGCTGCTCGAACGAATGTTCGCACACGCAGCACTGGATGGTCCTGCGGCCGCTCCAGTCGGCGCGGGGCTCGCGGGCGAGGTAATAGCGGCCGCGCGTCGCGATCGCGATGACCGGACTCGCGACGAACGCCGTACCGAGCGCGATGAAGGGAGCAAGCGCCTGCGGCACCTCCCCGAACGTGCCGCCGAAAGCCACGAGCGCGACGACGCTCGCGAGCACCATTGAGCCGACGCCGACCGGGTTCACGTCGTAGAGATGCGCCCGCTTGAACTCGATGTGTTTGGGGCTGAGCCCCAGCGGCTTGTTGACGACGAGGTCCGCCACCAGCGCGCCCACCCAAGCGACGGCGACGACCGAATAGAGGCCGAGCGTCTGCTCCAGCGCCCGGTAGATGCCGAGCTCCATCAGGAGCAACGCGATCGCGACGTTGAAGACGAGCCAGACGACGCGGCCGGGATGGCTGTGGGTCAGCCGGGAGAAGAAGTTCGACCACGCGATCGAGCCGGCATAGGCGTTGGTCACGTTGATCTTGAGCTGCGACAGGACGACGAAAACGACCATCAGCAGCAGCGCGAGGTCGGGTGACGACGTCACGTATTTGAACGCGACGAGGTACATCTCCGTCGGCTGCGCGGCCTCCTCGAACTCGAAGCCCTGTGCGACGGCGAGCACCGCGAGGAAGGATCCGATCAGCATCTTGACGATGCCCGGCACCACCCAGCCGGCGCCGCCGGTGAACAGCGCGAGCCACCATTTCACATGCGTGCCTTTGCGGGCGCGCGGCAGGAAGCGCAGCACGTCGACCTGTTCGCCGATCTGCGCGATCAGCGAGAACACGACGCCCGATGCCGCTCCGAAGAGGACGAGATTGAACCCGCCGCCGTCCTCGTCCGGGAACTTCATCCACTCGCGAACGGCCTCCGGGTTTTTCCAGAAGATGAACAGAAACGGCAGGATATGCAGCGCGACCCAGATCGGCTGCGTCCAGACCTGAAACCGCGTGATCCAGGTGATGCCGTGCGTCACGATCGGGATGACCACGAGCGATGAGATGACATAGCCGAGGGGCAGCGGCAGGCCGAAGCACATCTGCAGCGCCGCCGCCATGATCGCGGCCTCGATGGCGAAGAAGATGAATGTGAAGCTCGCGTAGATCAGCGAGGTGATCGTCGAGCCGATATAACCGAAGCCCGCGCCGCGGGTGAGCAGGTCGATGTCGACGCCGTACTTCGCCGCGTAATAGCTGATCGGCGCGCCGGTCAGGAAGATCAGCACGCTGACGACGAGGATCGCGGCCACCGCATTGGTGAAGCCGTAGTTCAGCGTGATCGCGCCGCCGATGGCCTCGAGCGCTAGGAACGATATCGCGGCAAGGGCGGTATGCCCGACGCGCAGCGCAGACCATGTGCGGGCGCGCTCCGCGGTGAAGCGTAGAGCGAAATCCTCAAGCGTCTGGTTGGCGACCCACTGATTGTATTGTCGCCGCACCCTGACGATGCGCTGGCGCCCCGACATCCCGTCCCCGAAGTTCCCTGCCCCCGATCCTTGCGCCGCACTCTGCAAATTCCGTTCCGTACGCAACCCAAGCCCCTCACGGCCACGACAAAATGCGGGGTGGCGCCGCAGGTCCGGCGCCACCCCGCTCCAACGGAGATGCATGTGAACTCTGGGCGTTAACCCCGTGCCGCGACATACGTTAAACGACGTATACCGGTGCTTGCAGAACCCGAACACCATTCCCCGCAATGAGGTCGGAGGCCTCGTTCACAGGGGGTACCTATATGTCAGACGACAACAAGTTCGGTCCGGAGTCGCAACTCCGCCGCAAGCTTCTCATGGGAATGGCCGCCATCCCGGCAGCCGCTCTCATGCCGAAGGTTGCATTCGCCCAGGCGCCGGCCACTTCGGCGATCAACACGACGGGTCTTGCCGTCACGGACACCGAAGTGACCGTCGGCATCCTGCATTCGGTCACCGGCACGATGGCCATCTCCGAAACGGGTTCGGTGCAGGCCGAGAAGCTCGCGATCGAGCAGATCAACGCCGCGGGCGGCGTGCTCGGCCGCAAGATCAAGTTCATCCAGGAAGACGGCGCGTCCGACTGGCCGACCTTCGCCGAGAAGGCCAAGAAGCTCCTCGTCCAGGACAAGGTCGCGGCCATCATGGGCTGCTGGACCTCGGCCTCGCGCAAGGCGGTGCTGCCGGTCATCGAGCAGTACAACGGCATGCTCTACTATCCGACCTTCTATGAAGGCCTCGAGCAGTCGAAGAACGTCATCTACACGGGTCAGGAAGCCACGCAGCAGATCCTCGCCGGCCTCGACTGGGTCAACAAGACCAAGGGCGGCAAGAGCTTCTACCTGATCGGCTCGGACTACATCTGGCCGCGCACGTCGATGAAGATCGCCCGCAAGCACATCGAGGCCCACCTCGGTGGTTCGGTCGCCGGCGAAGAGTACTTCCCGCTCGGCCACACCCAGTTCAACTCGGTCATCAACAAGATCAAGCTGAAGAAGCCCGACGTGATCTACTGCGCGGTCGTCGGCGGCTCCAACGTCGCCTTCTACAAGCAGCTCAAGGCGGCCGGCATCGACCTGTCGAAGCAGACCCTCCTGACCATCTCGGTCACGGAAGACGAGATCGACGGTATCGGCGGCGAGAACATCACGGGCGCCTATGCCTGCATGAAGTACTTCCAGTCGCTCGACAATCCGAACAACAAGGAATTCGTCACCGAATTCAAGAAAATGTGGGGCGAGAAGACGGTCATCGGCGACGTCACGCAGGCGGCCTATCTCGGTCCGTGGCTCTGGAAAATGACCGTCGAGAAGGCGGGCAGCTTCGACGTCGACAAGATCGCCGAGGCCTCGACCGACATCGAGTTCACCAAGGCGCCGGAAGGCTACGTCAAGATCCACAAGAACCACCACCTCTGGTCGAAGGCCCGTGTCGGCCAGGTCCAGCCGGATGGCCAGTTCAAGGTGGTCTACGAGACGGCCGACCTCATCGAGCCGAACCCCTTCCCGGCTGGCTATCAGTGATCTGACGCTCGGGCGGGATGCGATGATCGCACCCCGCCCGGCTTTCTTTTCGGGGGCTGAGGCGTGCTGCGGGGCACGCGGGAGGGCACGATGTTTTCGGATTATTCCTTGGCGGAGCTAGGCTCCATCTTCGTGATGCAGGGCTTTGCGGGCCTCATCCTGTTCTCGGTGTTCGTGCTGATGGCGCTCGGACTGGCGATTATTTTCGGCCAGATGGGCGTGATCAACATGGCGCACGGCGAGTTCATGATTCTCGGCGCCTACGTCACCTACTTCACCTCTCAGTTCTTCCTGAACTACCTGCCCAGCCTCTTCGGGGGCTACTTCTTCGTCGCGATGGGGCTCGCCTTCCTCGCCTCGGGCGCGCTCGGGATGTTCATCGAATGGGCGATGATCCGGCATCTCTACAAAAGGCCGCTCGACACCCTGCTGGCGACCTGGGGCCTCAGCCTCATCCTGCAGCAGCTCTACCGTTCGTTCTTCGGCCCGCGCGAAGTCGGCGTCGAACTGCCTGAATGGATGATGGGTTCGATCGCGCTCACCGATTCCGTCGAGGTGCAGATCAACGGCCTGTTCGTGATGGGCCTCACCACCGTCATCACCATCGTGGTCGCGCTGCTGATGTATCGCTCGCGCTGGGGCAAGCAGGTTCGCGCGGTCGTGCAGAACCGCATCATGGCGGGCGCCGTCGGCATCAACACCGAGAAGGTCGACCGCTACACCTTCGCGCTCGGCTGCGGCATCGCGGGCGTCGCGGGCTCCGCCTTCACCATGATCGGCTCGACCGGTCCGACTTCTGGTCAGCTCTACATCGTCGACACCTTCCTCGTGGTGGTCTTCGGCGGCGCGGCCAGCCTGCTCGGCACGATCGCCTCGGCCTTCACCATCTCGCAGGCCCAGTCGACCATGGAGTTCTTCCTCTCCGGTTCGATGGCCAAGGTTCTCACGCTGCTTGGTGTGGTGGGCATCCTGATGCTGCGGCCTCAGGGTCTGTTCACCCTCAAAGTCCGTCGCTGAGGAGGGCGCCATGAAGTCCACAGCTTTCCTCTCCCGCTCCGAGTGGATCGGAGTCGCGATCGTCGCGGCTCTGATCCTCGTGGTCCTGCCGCTCTCGGTCGATGGCTTCCGCCTCAACCTCGTCGGCAAGTACCTCACCTACGCCTTCGTCGCGCTCGGCCTAGTTATGTGCTGGGGCTATGGCGGCATTCTCAGCCTCGGCCAGGGCATCTTCTTCGGCCTCGGCGGCTACTGCATGGCCATGTTCCTGAAGCTCGAGGCATCGAGCGTCGAGAACACCAAGATCCAGTCCACCCCCGGTATCCCGGACTTCATGGACTGGAACCAGATCACCGCGCTGCCGTGGTTCTGGGAGCCGTTCCGGTCACTGCCGATGACGATCATCCTGGTCATCGCGGTGCCGGTGTTCTTCGCCTTCATCATCGGCTTCGCGATGTTCACCCGTCGTGTCGGTGGCACCTACTTCGCCATCATCACGCAGGCGATCGCCGCGATCCTGACCATCCTGATCGTCGGCCAGCAGGGCTACACCGGCGGCATCAACGGCATCACCGACCTGCGCACGCTCAACGGCTGGGACATCCGCACCGACGACGCGAAGTACATCCTGTACTTTGTCAACGCGGGTCTGCTGCTCGGCTGCGTCCTGATCGCCTACTTCGTCAAGCACTCGAAGCTCGGCCGCATCCTCGTCGCCATGCGCGAGAAGGAAGATCGCGTCCGGTTCTCGGGTTACTCCGTCGCGGGCTTCAAGATCTTCGTGTTCTGTCTGGCGGCCGGTTTCTCCGCCATCGGCGGTGCGATGTTCGCCCTGCAGGTCGGTTTCATGTCGCCGAGCTTCGTCGGCATCGTGCCCTCGATCGAAATGGTCATCTACACCGCCGTCGGCGGCCGCCTCTCGATCCTCGGCGCGATCTACGGAACGCTTCTCGTGAACTGGGCCAAGACCTCGTTCTCCGAGAGCTTCCCGGAACTCTGGCTGCTCGGTCTCGGCGGCCTCTTCATCGCCGTGGTGCTCGCCTTCCCGAACGGCCTCGCCGGTCTCTACCAGAGCTATGTCGAGCCGCGCCTCGGCAAGCTCACCGGCAAGAAGTCTGATGAAACCAATGGTGCACTGCCCCAGGGCAGCCCGGCCGAGTGAGGAGATAACGCCATGAACGCAGCACCCGTGAACGGTGTCATCTCCGACCAGATGGCTCCAGACTTCCTCCTCGCGGTCGAAGGGCTGACCGTCTCCTTCGACGGCTTCAAGGCGGTGAACGACCTGTCGTTCTACGTCGACGAACACGAGATCCGCGTCATCGTCGGCCCCAACGGGGCCGGCAAGACCACGGTGCTCGATCTCATCTGCGGGAAGACCAAGGCGACTTCGGGCTCGATCAAGTTCCGGAACCAGGAACTGACGCGGATGAGCGAGTCGAGCATCGTCAAGGCGGGCGTTGGCCGGAAATTTCAGAACCCGTCGATTTATGACGACCTGACGGTCTTCGAGAACCTCGAAATCTCCTATCCGAAGGGCCGCTCGGTCTTCGGCGCACTGACGTTCCGCCGCGACGCGGCCGTGAAGGAACGCGTGCAGGAGGTCGCCGAGATGATCTTCCTGGAGAACAAGCTGTTCGAGCGCGCCGAATTCCTCAGTCACGGCCAGAAGCAATGGCTAGAGATCGGCATGCTGCTGATCCAGGACCCGGATCTCCTGATGCTCGACGAGCCGGTCGCCGGCATGAGCGTCTCCGAGCGCGTGAAGACTGCCGAACTGCTCAACAAGATCATCGCCAACCGGTCGATCATCGTCATCGAGCACGACATGAAGTTCGTCGAGGACATCGCCCACAAGGTCACCGTGCTCCACCAGGGCAAGGTGCTCTCGGAAGGGACGATGGACCGCGTGAAGAACGACCCGAAGGTCGTCGAAGTCTATCTCGGACACTGAGGGGCGATCGCTATGCTGAATGTATCGGATCTGCACGTCGCCTACGGCCAGAGCGAAGTGCTGCACGGCCTGTCCTTCGACGTGAAGCCCAACGAGATCGTCGCGATCATGGGCCGCAACGGCATGGGCAAGACCACGCTGATGAAGTCGCTGATGGGCGTCGTTCCAACAAAGAGCGGCGCGGTGAAGGTCGGCGAGACCAACGTCACCACGATGAAGAGCTACGAACGCGTCGCCTCGGGCATCGCCTACGTCCCGCAGGGGCGCATGGTGTTCTCGACGATGACCGTGAAGGAGAACGTCGAGACGGGCTTGACCGTCACCGGCGACAAGGAGGTCCCGGGCGACATCTACGAGCTGTTCCCGGTCCTGCTCGAAATGAAAAGCCGGCGCGCCGGCAACCTCTCGGGCGGTCAGCAGCAGCAGCTCGCCATCGCCCGCGCATTGGCGTCCAAGCCCAAGGTCCTGCTCCTCGACGAGCCGACCGAGGGCATCCAGCCGTCGATCATCAAGGAGATCGGCCGCACGCTGAAGAAAATCCGCGACGAGAAAGGGCTGTCGATCGTCGTGTCCGAACAGGTGCTGAGCTTCGCGCTCGACATCGCCGACCGCATCCTCGTCATCGAGAACGGTTCGATCGTCCGCGAGGACGACCGTGCGTCCGTCGATGAGAAGAAGGTCGCGAGCTACCTGTCGGTCTAACGCGCCGGCCGTCCGCACTGGGGAAATGTACAGGGTTCAAGGGGAAGAAGATGGCTGACACTCTGATCAAGGTCGATCTGAACGGTTCCGCATACGACAACGACAAGATCCACAATCGGTGGCATCCCGATATTCCGATCGTGGAATGGGTGAGCCCCGGCGACGATTTCATCATCGAGACGGTCGACTGGACCGGTGGTCAGATCAAGAACGACGACGACGCGTCCGACGTCCGCGACGTCGACCTCTCGCAGGTGCACTTCCTGTCGGGTCCGGTCGGCGTCAAGGGCGCGGAGCCGGGCGACCTGATGGTCGTCGAGTTCCTCGACGTCGGCGCGTTTCAGGACAGCATGTGGGGCTTCAACGGCTTCTTCTCGAAGAAGAACGGCGGCGGCTTCCTCGACAACCATTTCCCGGAAGCCCAGAAGTCGATCTGGGACTTCAAGGGCATGTTCACGCAGTCGCGCCACGTCCCGGGCGTCAGCTGGGCCGGCCTGATCCATCCGGGCCTCATCGGCTGCCTGCCTGACCACAAGATGCTGGCCGAGTGGAACACCCGTGAGAAGGCGCTCTACGACACCGATCCGAACCGCGTTCCCGCGCTCGCCACTCTGCCTTACGCGCCGACCGCGCATATGGGCCGCATGCAGGGCGACGCGAAGGACAAGGCCGCGTCCGAGGGCGCCCGCACGGTTCCGCCGCGCGAGCACGGCGGCAACTGCGACATCAAGGATCTGTCGCGCGGCTCCGTCTGCTACTTCCCGGTCTATGTCCCGGGCGGCGGTCTCTCGATGGGCGACCTGCACTTCAGCCAGGGCGACGGCGAGATCACCTTCTGCGGCGCCATCGAAATGGCGGGCTGGCTCCATCTGCGCGTCAACCTGATCAAGGGCGGCATGGCGAAGTACGGGATCAAGAACCCGATCTTCAAGCCGTCGCCGATCAAGCCGACCTACAACGACTACCTCATCTTCGAGGGCATCTCGGTCGACGAGGGCGGCAAGCAGCACTACCTCGACGTCCACATCGCCTACCGCCAAGCGTGCCTGAACGCGATCGAATACCTGAAGAAGTTCGGTTATTCGGGCGCCCAAGCCTATGCCATCCTCGGTACGGCTCCGGTACAGGGTCACATTTCGGGCGTCGTCGACATCCCGAACGCCTGTGCGACCCTGTGGCTGCCGACGGAAATCTTCGACTTCGACGTCATGCCTGGCGCCGACGGACCGAAGAAGTTCATCGACGGCTCGATCCAGGTTCCGCTGGCTCCGGATCTTTGAGATGCCGGTCTACGAATATGCCTGTCAGGAGTGCGGCCCGTTCGCCGCACTTCGCCCCATGGCCGAGTACGCCGATCCGCACGCCTGTCCGGAATGCGGAACCGACGCTCCTCGCGTCATGCTGACGGCGCCGATGCTCGCGAACATGGATTCGAGCCGCCGCACGGCGTTCGCAACCAACGAGCGGAGCGCCAACGCCCCGAAAAGCTCCAAGTCCCTCGGACACGGAGCGAATTGCGGCTGCTGCACCGGCAAGAAGAGCCGGATGACGCTCTACGGCAAGGACGGCTCGAAGAGCTTCCCGTCCAGCCGCCCGTGGATGATCAGCCACTGACGCTCAAGACGCTGCGCCCGCCTGCTGCGGGCGCAGCCTCGGCCACAGCATGCTGATGGCAAGACCGCTCATCACGAGCGCGCCTGCGGCGAGCTTCCAGGCCGGCAGGCTTTCTCCCAGCCAGATCGTCGACGCGCCCATGCCGAATACCGGCACGAGCAGCGCCATCGGCACGACCGTCGCCGCCGGATGGCGCGACAGGAGCCACGACCAGCAGGCATAGCCGAACAGGGTATTGCCGAAGCTCTGCCAGAGTACGGCGCCCCAGGTCGCCGCATCGGCGGTCACGATGCTGGTCGAGATCAGGTCCCAGCCCTCGAAGACGAAAGCGAGGACGAACAGGATCGGCATCGAGAAGATGCTGGTCCAGACGACATAGGCGATCATGTTAACGCGCCCGCTCGCCTTGCTGGCGATATTGCCGCCGGCCCAGCTCAGCGCCGCGACGAGGACCATCACGAGGCCCGCGATCGTCGTGTCGCCGCCGGTATGCAGTCCGATCACGACCACGCCGATGGTCGCCAGTGCCAGGCCCGCCCATTGATAGGGCTGGACCCGCTCACGGGTGATCAGGATCGCCAGGATGATGGTGAAGAAGACCTGCGTCTGGATGACGAGCGAGGCGAGGCCGGGCGAGATGTAGCCCGAGACCGCGATATAGATCAGGCCGAATTGGCCGACGCCGATCAGCAGGCCATAGGCCGCCATAAGCCGCCACGGCACCTTCGGCCGCTTGAAAACGAAGATCGCCGGGAACAGGACGAACAGGAATCGCAGCGCCGCGATCAGGAGCGGCGGCATCTGCTCCGTCGCGACCTTCATGATCGGAAAGTTCGTGCCCCAGATTGCGACGGTCGCGATCGCAAGCAGAGCGTGGGTCAGCGGCAGGGAGCGGGACGTCATGCTGTTCTCCGGCGCGAATGCGCCTTCGGAGTGGCGCCGGCACCTGGGTCACGGATTCAGTGCGGCTCGTCGTCCGAAACCGGGACGAGCCGCCCTTCTTCCGCCTTGTAGAAGTATTGGCTTGCCACAAGCCAGCCCTTCAGAGGTCGAAGCGGCAGGAGGCAGGTCGCCAGCAGGAAGGGCAGGGTGATCGCCGCGTTCAGCCAATAGGGCGCGCTCCATGACACTTCCAGCCAGCAACCGAGAAAGGCTGCCGGAACGCAGAAGAACATCATCACGAAGAAGGCCGGGCCGTCGGCCGGATCGGCGAAGGAATAATCGAGCCCGCAGATCTCGCAGCGCGGCGCGAGCTTGATGAAGCCGTCGGCAAACAAATGCCCGCGGCCGCATCGCGGGCATCGGCCGGCGATGCCGGTCCGTGCCGGTGGCAGATAGGGCCAGTCGCCCTGCGCCTGGTTCTCTTCTGTGCATGGAAGTGCACTCGAGTGCACAGCTTCGTGCATGGCTCGTTGGTTATTGGCATACATTGTCGTACCCACTGTCGTATGGGTTGTTTGTATGGAGATTGTATGCATCATATAAGCATGCAATGTCAATGATGCATGGATGTGTGGAATGAATGTCTGGGTCCCAGATCTCGAAAGCCTGCCTGGGCCGAAATATCTCGCGATCTCGAGTGCGCTCGCAGGTGACATAAGGACCGGCAAATTGCGGCCGGGCGACCGGCTGCCGCCGCAGCGCGATCTCGCCAAGGCGCTCGGCGTCGACCTGACCACGGTGACGCGCGCTTATGCGGTGGCGCGCCGCGACGGCTTGATCGAGGCGAACTCCCGGCGCGGCAGTTTCGTCAAGGAAGCCGCTCCCATTGCGGCTCCGGGAAAGACGAATTCCCTGCCGGCCCCGGTCATCGATCTCGGCATGAACATGCCGCCCGTTCCACGTGATCTCCCTCTCGGAGAAATGCTCGCGGAGGCGATGGCGCAGGTGCTGCACGGCCCCGACGCGGCGGCGCGTCTTCACTATCAGGCACGTGGCGGAGCAATCGTGGACCGGGCCGCCGGGGCGACCTGGCTATCGGCCCGAATTCCTCATGCGAGCGAGGATCGCGTGCTCGTCGCTGGCGGCGCCCAGCAGGCGCTCTGGAGCGTCTGCCGCCTCCTGCTGAATCCGGGCGACGTGCTCCTGACGGGAGCCGTCATCTATCCCGGCATGAAGTGGATCGCCGAGCAGTTGAAGGTCAAGATCGTTCCGATCGCCGACGAGTTCGGCTATCTCGACCTCGAACGGTTGCGGCAGGTTTGTCTGCAAGACAAACCGAAGGCTCTGTACACAGTCCCGACCATGGACAACCCGACAACCCGGACTTTGTCGGACACTGTACGGAAAAAGCTCGCCGACCTGGCAGTCCGCCACCGATTCTGGATCATCGAGGATGACGCCTACGGGGCTCTCCCCTCGGCTCCGCTCCAGCCGATCGCGGCCCACACTCCCGACCGCACCTGGCATATCGCCAGTCTCTCGAAGGCCGTCTCTCCGGCTCTTCGCGTGGCCTATGTGCTGGCACCAAGCGTCGTCGGTGCTCTGATGCTGGAAGGCGAGCTCCACGGCGGTTCGGTGATGGCGCCACCGATCAACGCGGGCATCGCCTCGACCTGGATTCTCGAAGGAACCCTTGGGAAAATCACAGCCGCGGTGCGCGCTGAAAGCGCCCGCCGTCAGGCGGTTCTGATCGCGGCCCTCGGAGAGAAAAACCTGCAGGCCGACCCCGAAGGACATCACGCCTGGCTCAGTCTGCCGAAGGGCTGGACCGGCCGCGATTTCTCCGACGCCGCCCGCCGCGTCGGCGTGGCCGCGGTTGCAGGCGAGACCTTCGCCGTCGGGTCGGACCCGGTCGAGGCCGTCCGCCTGTCGATCGGCGCATTCGCCAGGGAAGAGGACGTGGCCAAGGGCGCGCGATTGCTCGCGGCGCTGCTGCTTGGCGGTTCGGGCGCGGTCGAGTCGTTCATCTGAGGGGTGCGTCTCGGAAGCGGCAAAGCCGCTGTCCGGGACCCATAACCCCTGTGCTGATGATGGAAGCGAGACGCTGCGGAGTATCGGTTCCGGGGCTCGCCGCTTCGCGTCGCTCCGGAACACGGGCTCATTGCTTCGGCGGCGACAGACCCTGGAATGCCCCGCCGAACGGAGAAGGATTCTGCGCCGGCGGTGGCCCGGGAGGCGCAGCGTCGGGCGATTGCGGCGCGACGTTCCCGAATGCGCCGCCGAACGGCGATGGATTCTTTGTTCCCTGCGGCGCGCCGGGCTGTGCTGGCTGCGGAGCGGGCGCGTTCTGCTTCATCCGCTTCTGCTGCTCTTCCAGGAAGCGCTGCTGGTTGGCGCGCTTCTCGTCGATGACCTCCTGCTTGCAGACCGTCGCGTCGTGCAGGCTGCCGCGCCAGATCGCGACGGCTGCAAGCGCGATCAGGAGAAGGCCGATCGTTGCCGGATGGGCGACGAAGCGGCCGATCGGATTGCCGTAGAGTCGGGAGCGCGAGGCCCGCCCGGTCACGATGGCCTCGCGGCGGCGGGTGTGCGCTTCCTGGATCATCGCCCCGATGAGCGTCACCGCGATGATGATCACCGCCAGCGCCGACAGCGACGGGTCGATGCCGTAGCGGACCTTCGAGGCCAGCGCCGTCGTGAAGGTCGACTGGGCGAGGATCGTGAAGACTGTCGTGTTGTAGTTCTCGAACGAGGCCAGCAGCGTCAGGAACGCGGCGGACAGGATCGCCGGCCGGAGGAACGGCAGCATGATCTTGCGGAAGGCCTGGCCCGGCGTGGCGCCGAGATCGAGCGCGGCTTCGGTCAAAGTCGGGTCGAAGCGCTGCAGCCGTGCGCTGAAGATCAGCATGGCATAGGCGGAGATGAACGTGACCTGACCGGCGATGGTCAGGAACATGCCGTTGAAGAACACCGAGTCGTAGCCGAAGCCGAGCTGGCGGCCGATATGACCCCAGAATACGATGGTCGAGATGCCGAGCACGACGCCTGGAATGAGGATCGGCGTGATCAGCACGGTGTAGAGCGCCGAGCGCAGCTTCGGCCCGATCTCGGCAAGTGCCAGCGCGCCGGCGAGGCCGACCGGAACCGACAGCGCCACGACGCCCGCGCCGATGATGATGCTGTTGACCAGACCGCCCATCAGGCGGCGGTCGTTCACGAGGACGCCGAACCATTCCGTCGTGAAGCATTCCCAGGGCGAGATGCGCGGGAACGACGAGGAGTTGAAGGCCGTGATCGTCATGATGATCAGCGGCCCGAACAGGAAGCCGAAGAACAGCAGCGAATAGCCGACGGAGAAGGTCTGGCCGCGAAGGGTCGAGGCGCTCATCGGCCGATCGCCCCGATATTGACCTTGAACACCTTCATCATCAGCAGGACGAAGCCGAGACAGGTGACGAGGAGGATCGCGGCATAGGCGGAGCCGCGTTGCCAGTTACCGGCGTCGCTGAACCATTGATAGACGAGCTGCGTGAACCAGAGATTGGACGGGCCGCCGAGGATTTGCGGCGCGGCGAGAGCGCCGGCGGTCAGCATGAACACCATGGTCGCGCCCGACGCGATGCCGGGCTTGGCCACCGGAAGCACGATCCGCCAATGGACCCTCCACCAGCTCGCGCCCATGTCCTGCGCGGCCTCGATCTGGTTGCGATCGAGCGCCTCGACCGCGTTGTAGATCGGGAACACCATCAGCAGGATGTAGGTGTAGGTCAGGCCGGAATAGAGCGCGACATTCGCTCGGATGAAATCTATGGGCACGTCCCAGAAACCGAGCGACATGCCGACACCGTTGATCAGGCCGGTCGCGCCGAAGATCACGCGGAAGGCGAAGGCACGCAGGATTTCGTTGACCCAGAACGGCACGATGAGGCCGAGGATCATCAGCCGGGCCGCCACACCGGTCGCGGAATGGGCGAGGATGAAGGCGATCGGGTAGCAGACGATGACGTCAATGATCGTCACGAGGACGGAGGCGAGGATCGTCTTGCCGAGCACGCCCATGTCGAGCGTGTTCGTGCCGCTGCCGTCGCGGAACAGGAAGAAGCCGTAGTTCGATAGCGTGTAGACGTCCTGCGGCCCGCCAATGTCCTGCGGCGATAGATTGTGCCGGAACGAATAATCGAGCATCGCGACCTGCGGCAGCGCGATGAGGACCAGCACCCAGACGAGGACGGTGAGGCTGATAAAGAGCGCGACGCCGATGCCGTGACGGCTGACGAATTCGTCGAAGACCGATTTCAGACGGTCCACGGTCAGGCCTCCGGCGTGGCGGGGAGCGCCCACGCCTTCTCGGGATTGTACGAGGCCTTAACGACTTGGCCGGGAACCAGCGGTGCCCCCTCGCTGCCGCTGTTGACCCGCGACAACCGCAGCGGAATGCCCTTGTCCTCAAGGAAGAGGTTGCGGACGCTGCCCTCGAACTCCTCCTTTACGACGGTGCATGAAATCGACGGAGCATTCGCGGCCTCGCCAACCGCAAGCTGCTCCGGCCGGATGAACAAAGTGACGATATCGCCCGGCGCGTAACTACGCCCACCGCTGGCCCGGCCGGGCAGCATGCCGATCGGGGTGTCGACGACGACATCTCCGCCGCTCTGCGACGCTACCTTGCCCGAGATCGCATTGGTCTCGCCTACAAAAGAGGCAACGAAGGCTGTCCGGGGCCGGTCGTAGATCACTTCGGGCACGTCGATTTGCTGGACCACGCCGGCGCTCATCACCGCGACGCGATCCGACATGGTCAGCGCCTCACCCTGATCGTGGGTGATGTAGATGAAGGTCAGGCCGACGCGCTTCTGGATGGAGCGAAGCTCCGTCCGCATGTGGTGGCGAAGCTTGAGGTCGAGCGCCGACAGCGGCTCATCGAGGAGCAGAATGTCCGGCTCCACCGCAAGAGCGCGGGCGATGGCGACGCGCTGGCGCTGGCCGCCGGAGAGCTCATAGACCTTCTTGTCGCCGACACCCGGCAGCGCGATCAGGTCGAGCAGTTCGTCGGCGCGGCGGCGGCGCTCCTTGCGGCCGACACCACGAACTTCGAGCGGAAAGGCGATGTTCTCGGCGACGGACATCAGCGGAAACAGCGCGAGGTTCTGGAAGATCAGCGCGGTCGGGCGCTTGTTTGGGCCGACGCGGCGCATGTCGTTGCCGCCGATCAGCACGCGGCCCTCGGTCGGTTCAATAAAGCCGGAGATGCAGCGGAGCAGGGTGGTCTTTCCACAGCCGGACGGACCAAGGAAGGAAAAGAATTCGCCGCCCTGAATGGTCAGCAGAGCGTTGTCGACCGCCGTATGCGACCCGAACCGGATCGTGACGTGGTCAAGCGCGACATCCTTGGTCATACCGAACTGAGCCCCTGCACCCGCACCCCTAAAAGGCAAGAAGCGCGCCGCGTGTGTGACACGGCGCGCTTCCTTTCACACGCGAACTGAGCCCCCCAGCTCAGGCGCTCATGAACTTGTTCACGAACTCGGTACGGGCTTCGCTGTACCACTTGGCCTCGGCCGGCCAGGGGTTGAGCTTGGACAGCGCGTCGCCCGGATAGGCGTCGGCGAAGTTCTTCGCGTAGACCTCGCCGCCGAACTTGTCGGCGCCGATGACCGGCGAGTTGTAGCCGTGCGTCTTGATTGCCGTGCCGGCGAGCTCCGGATCGTAGCAGGCCGCGATGAAGGCGTAGACCTGATCGATGTTCTTGGCGCCGACCGGGAGCGACATGCCGTCGACCCAGGCCATCGCGCCTTCGACCGGCGCGCGGTACATGACCGGCTCGCCGGCCGTCTTGAGGGCGATCGGAGGGCCGTCCCAGGTCTGCGCGACGATGACACCCTCGTTCAGGAGGCCGTTCTTCTGCGCGTCGGCATCCTTCCAAATCAGCTTGAGGTTCTTCTTCTTCTTGATCGCGGTCTCGGTGAGTTTGCCCCAGACTTCCTTCATCTTCTCGGGAGTCTCGTAGGCCGACCAGATCGAGCCGGGAGCGAGTTCGCCGCGGCGCTCCATGCCGAGGCCGAGACCGAGCATCGAGGAATGGGCGCGGCCCATGGTCTTGCCGGCGTTCGCCTCATCCCACACGTCGTAATAGGACGGGAACTCGCCGGCCGGGGTGAACTTGTCGGTGCGCCATGCGACACCTTCCGTACCCCAGATGTGCGGGATCCAGGTTGTGCCCTTGCCGAAGTTCCAGAACTTGTCGCCCAGCGCCATGGCCGGGTTCACCTTGTCGATCGCCACCTTCTTCATGTCGAAGGGCTGAAGCAGGCCAAGGTCCTTCCAGAGCGGATTGCGGTTCACGGTCGGGGTGACGATGTCGAAGCCCTGGCCGTTGGTGGCCTTCATCTTGTTCAGGATTTCGTCGTTGTCACCGATGCCGGTGAAATTGATCTTGATACCGGTCTTGTCGGTGAAGCTCTTCTGAAAGCTGTCCGGCAGGTAGTCGGACCACATCAGGATGTTGATCTCGCCCGACGAGGCGAGCGCGCTCGGGCTGACGATCGCGGGCATCGCAACGGCCGCCGCCGCGGCAGCCGATCCCTTGAGGACGGTGCGGCGATCGACCGGCAGGTTGAACTTGGAAGCGGACATGGGAGTCTCCAGCGGAATGCGGCCGATCCCTCGGGCGCGTGTTGAGCGCCCTAAGCCTCTCAGATGAGAGTTTCGTGACAGCCGTCGGAAATGCTATTTCGCAGGACGAAACTCGTTAGAGCCAGAGTTTGAATTCTATGGAGCCAGCGTCGATATGCTGGAGCGTTTCTTTGAAAATCCGCTCGATCACGGGCGGGCATTGCAGCAGCAGATCCAGGAAAGGATCGTCCAGGCGATCCTCGACGGCGCTCTGTCGCCTTATGAGCCGCTGCCGGCAACCCGGAGCTTCGCCAATACTCTGAAAGTCTCCAGGAATACGGTGACCCTGGTCTACGAGCGGCTGGCCGAGGATGGCTACCTGACACCGGTCAACCGGCGCGGATATTTCGTCAACGAACGCTATGTCCGCGAACAGCTGAACGTTCGTGTCGACGATCGGTCCGCGGCGATGTTTCCCCATGCGGCGAAGCCGGTCGATTTCGAAAAGCGCTTCCGCATCAGCCCGTCACGGCAGTCGAACATCGTCAAGCCGGCATGGCGCGACTATCCCTATCCCTTCGTGTACGGGCAGGTCTCGCCCGACCAGACCTCGGTTAGCCGCTGGCGCGATTGCGTTCGCCAGGCCGGCTCGGCCCGCAACGCGCAGGCGTGGATGGGCGATCTCATCGACGCGGATGATCCGATGCTGATCGATCAGATCATCCGCCGCATGCTGCCGAAGCGTGGCTTCCGGGCGCGCGAGGACGAGATCCTGATCACGGTCGGCGCGCAGAACGCGGTCTATCTGATCGCCAACCTGATGTGCGGGCCGGGGACCAGGGTCGGCGTCGAGGAGCCAGGGTATGTCGACGCCCGCAACATCTTCCTCGCGCATGGTGCCGAGATCGTTCCGCAGAGCGTCGACTCCAATGGGCTGAAGATCCAGGAAGGGCTGAACGGTTGCGCGCTGGTCTATGTCACGCCCGGCCACCAGGCGCCGACCAACGTTACCCTCACCATGCAGCGCCGCCTTGCTCTCTTGGAGGCCGCCGAGCGTGAGGACTTCCTGATCGTCGAGGACGATTACGAGCACGAACTGAACTATGTCGGTCCCCAGCATCCGGCGCTGAAGAGCTTCGACCGCGCCGGACGCGTGATGCATATCGGTAGCCTGTCGAAGCCGGTCTTCCCCGGGCTGCGCCTCGGCTTCGTCATCGCGCCGCCGCCGGTGATCCGCGAGCTCCGCGCGCTGCGCCGCCTCGAATACCGCCACCCGTCCGCGCTTGATCAGCGGTCGATGGCGATCTTCCTGGCCGATGGCCATTTCGATGCCCATATCCGCCGCCAGCGTGACACGCTCTCCGCCAAATGGAAGACGATCCTGCGAGAGATCGAACGCCAGCTCCAGGGATGCGGCGTGACGATGACGACCGGCGGTTCCGCGCTCTGGCTGCGGCTCCCGGAAGGTGTCGATGCTGGCGTGCTGCAGAAGGCGGCGATGGCGCGTGGCGTCCTGATCGAGTCGGGCACGGTGCACTTCGTGACGCCCCCGGCGGGACGTGGTTTCATCCGGCTCGGCTTCGCCGCGATCGCCAATGAGAAAATCGCGCCGGGCATCAAGCTGCTGGCGGAAGTGCTCGCCTCAGTTCCGCGTCGCGCAGCCTAGGAGATCCCGTTGTACATTCCGCCACGTTTTGTCATCGAGGACCTCCCGGATATCCACGATCACATCCGCGCCTGCCGTCTGGCCAATCTCGTAACGGCGGCGTCGGACGGACTGATCGCCACCCCGCTGCCCTTGATCCTCGATGCGGCCGAGGGCGAATTCGGCACGCTTTACGGGCACGTCGGCCGGCCCAATCCGCAGTGGCAGAAACCGGTGAAAGGAGACGCGATGGCGATCTTCATGGGGCCGGACGCCTATGTGACGCCGTCCTGGTATGCGACCAAGCAGGAGACGGGGAAGGTCGTTCCGACCTGGAACTACGTCGCGGTCCATGCCTACGGCCCTGTCGAGTTCTTCGACGACCCGGATCGGCTGCTGGATGCGGTCACCCGCCTGACAGACCTTTACGAGCAGCCACGAAGCGAGCGCTGGCGAGTCGACGATGCGCCGGAGAATTTCATCCGCGCGCAGCTTCGCGGCATCGTCGGCCTCCGCCTTCCGATCACGCGGATCGAGGGCAAGGAGAAGATGAGCCAGAACCGCAACGAGGCCGACCGCGAGGGTGTCGCGGCGGGACTTGCCGACAGCGAGAGCCAGATGGACCGGGTCGTCGCGGAGCGCGTGCGAAGCGGCCTCTGATCCTCAGCGCCGTGTCGGCGGCGCGCCGATGCCGCCTTCGGCCTCCGGGCCGTGCGGCTGTTCGGGATTGTGCGAGTGGGTGGCGCGCTCCTCGGTCGGTGGGCCGACATATCCGTCCGGACCGTAGAATACGGCGTGCAGCCCCCAATAGCTCGTGACGAACAGGGCCAGCGCGGCGGCCAACCCTGCCGGGATGTTGCGGGCCGGCGTCTTGAATTTCTCGAGCACATGCTGCTCGCGGCTGTGATCCGCGGCGACGGCGAGCAAGATCGCCATGATCAGGCCGTGGCCGATGATCTCAATGCGCCCGAACGGCCAGACGGCGGCCGAGAAGATGAGGAAGAGCGCTACCGCCGATAGCCGCCGGATCAGCGGCGTCCAGAGCAGGCCGAAGCCCATCGTGAATTCGGCGACGCCGGCCATCGGGATGAAGCCATCGCGCGGCAGGCCGAAGGTAAGGAACGGCTTCTCCTCGACCAGCGGATAGAACCATTCGGGATAGGCGAATTTTTCGAGGCTCGACCACATCAGCGCAATGGCGAGACCCCAGCGCAGCACCTCGAAACGGTGGACGCGCCAGTTCTCGCGCGACGAGCCGGCGAGGATCAGATAGCCGGCGACACCGACGCCGAGCGCCAGATAGTCGAACAGGTGAAACAGGTCGTAGTCGCGCAGCGCCAGCAGCCAGAGCGCGATGATGCCGATGCCGGCGATCCACATCGTCCCCTTCCAGAAGATCAGGGCGGCGATGACGAGCTGCATCCACGACACCCATTCGGCGGGCGTCTTGAGATCGGGCGTCAGGTAGACCCCGCCAACCGAGAAGATCGAGACGAAGAACGCCGCGACGATGGCCCGGACGTAATCGTCGAGACGGTTCCAGAGCGGCTGGGTGATGCGGTCGAGGCCATCGAGCACCGGCTTGCCGTAATAGGAGCGCTCGACCAGCCGGGCAATGATGAAGAAGATCAGGACGAGGCCGATGCCGAGCCAGAACCACCCGTCCTGCAGCGTCCGTATCACGGGTGCAGGCGGCGCGCCGACGATGTACGGCGCGAACCATTTGACGTGGGCCTGCGCAGGCACGGCGGACAGCGCGAGGATCGCCGCGCCGCACGATGCGGCCGCAGCCTTTGAAACGGTCGAACCGCAAGTTCTCGATGTCATCGAAGCCCCCCAGCCTCGATGGAACTGTCGCCTACAACGGACGCGCCGCCAAGTGCGTAGTCGACCTGATCAGATATCCGCGCGACCGAGCACCTTGCGGAGGATCGCGGTCATCTGCTCCAGCTCGTCCTCGGTCGTGACGAAGGCGGGCGCGAAGATGATGGCGTCGCCGGTCGCCTTCACGTGCAGGCCCTCGTTAAAGAGGATTCTCTGGACGATCGAGCCCTTGAGGCCGGGCTTGTCGCTAGGCTTCAGTTGGATGCCGGAGATCATGCCGTAGCCGCGCAGGTCTGAGACCTGGGCGAGGTTGCGAAGGCCGAAGACCTGGTCGAGGAAGGTCGGTGAGAAGGCCTTGGCGCGCTCGAACAGTCCGTGGTCGCGATAGATGTCGAGCGAGGCGATGGCCGCCGCGCAGGCGACCGGATGGGCCGAATAGGTGTAGCCGTGGAAGAGTTCCGGCCGGTCGCCTTCCGCCGCGTCGATGATCGCCTGCTGGATTTCGGTCTTCACCGCGACGGCGCTCATCGGCACCGCGCCGTTGGTCAGCGCCTTGGCCATGGTGATGATGTCGGGCGTGATGCCGAATTCCTGGGCGGCAAAGGCCGAGCCGGTGCGGCCGAAGCCGGTGATGACCTCGTCGAAGATCAGCAGCAGGCCGTATTTGTCGGCGATCTCGCGCAGGCGCTGCAGATAGCCCTGCGGCGGGACGATGGTGCCGACCGAGCCCGCGATCGGCTCGACGAAGACACCGGCGATGGTGTCCGCGCCATAGGTCTTGCAGATGTCTTCGAGATCGTCGGCGAGTTCGGCGCCGGTCTCCGGCTGGCCCTTCGAGAAGCGCTGCTCCTCGGTCCAGGTGTGACGCATATGGACGACGTCGCAGGTGACGCCCGAGAAATCGCGCCGGTTGTTGACCATGCCCGCCAGCGAGGTGCCGCCGAGATTGACGCCGTGATAGGCCCAGGCGCGCGACACGAAGCGGGTACGCTGACCCTGTCCCCTGGCGCGATGATAGGCGAGGCAGATCTTGATCGCGCTGTCGACAGCCTCCGAGCCGGAAGAGCCGAAGAAGATGCGGTCGATGCCCTTCGGCAGGAGTTCGGCCACCCGGGTGGCGAGCTCGAACGAAACCGGCGCGGCACGCTGGAAATGCGTGGTGTAGTCGAGTTCGAGAAGCTGCTTGTGGACCGCGTCGGCGATCTCGCGCCGGCCATGACCGGCGGCGCAGCAGAACAGGCCGGACGAGCCGTCGAGCAGTTCGTCGCCCTCGGGCGTCCAGTACCGCACGCCTTCGGCGCGGGCGAACATCTGCGGCTCTTCGCGGAACAGGCGGTTGTTGGTGAAGGGGAGCCAGTGGTGCTCCATGTTGATCACGCCCATAGCCACGCTCCTTCCGCCAAGACCGAGGCTCAGGGCTAAGACGCGGATATCTCAGGCGTTAGAGCCAGCGCGCTAATTCGGTCGGTCCAATATTGGCCCCACCAAATTGAGGTGGTGGCTCTGTCGCCTGTTTATGCGATACGGCACACAGCGTCGGCAGCGGAGTAGCGTGTGGATCTCGCCATTGCAGCTTTGATCGTGGCGGGGGCCGCATTGGTTCGAGGGGCGACCGGCTTCGGTTTCGCCATCATCGCCGCGCCCGGTCTGGCCTTCCTCTGGCCGACCAATCTGGCGACGTCGATGGTCCTTGTCCTGGACATGATCGCGACCGCGATGATCATCCGCTCGGGCGCGCTCAAGCACCTGCGGATCGACGATGCGCTGCTGATCTGCTGTTCGGCGCTGCTCGGCGTCGTCCTTGGCGTGATGGTGATCAAGGACCTGCCTCCGGAGACGGCGCGGCTCGGCCTCGATCTCACGGTTCTTGTCTCGGCCGTGGCGGCATTGTTGAAATTCCGCGCTCCGGTCCTCGGCCATTGGAGCGTCGCGATTATCGTCGGCATCCTCGTCGGCGCGATGATCGGCGCCTTCGCGATCGGCGGCACTTTGCTGCTCGCCTGGCTTATGGCGACCGACCGCGATCCTAAGGAAATGCGGGCGCTGCTGACGCTCGCCTTCGGCTTCTCCGATACCTTTTCGGTGATCCTGCGCGTCGCGCTCGGTTTGTTCCCCCTTAGCGCGCTCACGCACGCGGCCCTTCTTGCTCCCGTCATGATCCTCGGCATCATGGTCGGCAGTCTTGCCTTTCACCGCCTCCCGGCGGAGCTTTGGCGCAAGGGCGTCGCCGTCCTCCTCATCTTCATCGCAGGCCTCAGCCTGGTCCACACCATCTTCTACGCTTGAGAGACATGAACCGTACGATCCTCATCACAGGCGCAACATCCGGTTTCGGCGAGGCGACTGCCCGCCGCTTCGCCGCGGACGGCTGGAAAGTCATCGGCACCGGCCGTCGCGTCGAACGCCTGTCCGGCCTGAAGGAAGAGCTCGGCGATCTTTTCCACGCCTCCGCCTTCGACATCACCGACGAGGCCGCGACCAAGGCCGCGCTCGATGCGCTGCCGGACGGCTTCAGGGGCGTCGACGTCCTCGTGAACAATGCCGGCCTCGCACTCGGCACCGCGTCGGCGCCGAACACCAGTCTCGATGACTGGAAGACGATGATTTCGACCAATGTCACCGGACTGGTGACGATCACTCATCTGCTCCTGCCCAAACTCATCGAGCGGAAGGGCATGATCGTCAATCTCGCCTCGATCGCGTCGAACTGGCCGTATCCGGGCGGCAATGTCTACGCGGCGACGAAGGCCTTCGTGCAGCAATTGTCGCTCGGTCTGCGCTCGGACCTGCACGGTAAGGGCGTCCGCGTGACCTCGATCGAACCCGGTCTCTGCGAGAGCGAATTCACGCTTGTCCGTACCGGCGGCAACAAGGATGCCTACGATGCCCTCTACAAGGGGGCGCATGCACTGACCTCGGATGACATTGCCAATACGATCCACTGGGTGGCGACGCAGCCGCCGCATGTGAACGTCAACTCGCTCGAGATCATGCCGGTGAGTCAGTCCTGGGGCGGCTGGCAGATCCATCGAGAAAGCTGATTCATGGCCGGCTTCGACCTCGCCATTGTCGGCGGCGGCATTCTGGGCCTCGCGCATGCCTTGGCCGGCGCCAAGCGCGGCAAGAAGGTCGTCGTCATCGACCGCGACGCGCAGGCGAACGGAGCCTCCGTCCGCAATTTCGGCTTTGTCACCGTCACCGGACAGGGCGCGGGCGATTGCTGGAACATGGCCCGGCGCGCCAGAGAGATCTGGGCGGGGTCGGTCGGCGAGGCGAAAATACAGGTGTTGCAGCGCGGCATGGTCCTCGCCGCCCGTCATGCGGAATCGGAGGCAGTGATCGACGCCTTCCTCCGCACCGAAATGGGCGGAGGCTGCTCGAAGCTCACCGCCGCCGAAGCCAAAGAGCACGTGCCAGCGCTCCGTGACAACGCGGCGCTCATCTCCTTGTACAGCCCGCACGAGATCCGCGTTGAATCCCGTACGGCCATCCCCGCTCTCGCGAACTGGCTGAGCCAGCGCTGGGGCGTGGCGTTCATCTGGGGCGCGGCCGTGCGCAACGTGGCGCCGCCGGAGATCGAGACGGCTGCGGGGACGATCCATGCCGAGGCCGCGATCGTCTGTCCCGGCGACGATTTCGTCTCGCTATTTCCAGAGCGAATCTGTGCCTACCACCCGGTTCGCTGCAAATTGCAGATGATGCGGGTGACGCCGGCTGATCCTGTGCGTTTCGGCACGGCGGTGATGTCCGATCTCGGGCTCGGCCGTTATCTCGGCTATGCCGATCTGCCGGAGGCCACGCCGCTGAAGGCCGCGCTGGACGACCGGCAGGGTCATCATCGCAATAACGGCGTCCATCTCATCGTGACTCAATCGGCCGATGGCTCCTTCGTCGTCGGCGACAGCCATCATTATGCCGAGACGCCCCATCCTTTCGCCTCGGAAGAGGTCGATGCTCTGATCCTCGACGAATTCGACCGCGTGCTCGATTTGCCGGGTCGCACGGTGACCGAGCGTTGGATCGGCACCTACGCATCGGCGCATGATCGTTGGCGGCTGACCGACAAACCGTCAGACAATGTACGTATCGTGATCGTCACGGCCGGTTGCGGCGCGTCCACGGCATTCGGCATCGGCGAGGAGACGATCGCCGATCTCTATGGCTCACAGGCGGGAGTGGCGGCATGACGTTCAAGGCGGTGATATTCGACTGGGCCGGCACCGTGATCGACTTCGGCTCGTTCGCGCCGATGGGCGCCTTCGTCGAGACGTTCAAGAAGTTCGACGTCGAGGTGACGATCGCCGACGCCCGTAAGCCGATGGGACTGCCGAAGCGCGCCCACATCGCCTCGATGCTGGCCGAGCCGCATATTGCGGAACGCTGGAAGGCCGTGCATGGCAAAATGCCGGGCGAGGCCGAGATAGACCGTGTCTACGAGGTGTTCGTGCCGCGCAACGTTGAGGTGGTGACGGATTACTGCACGCTTGTCCCGGGGACGGCGGACGTCGTCACCGGTCTCCGGGCTCGCAGGATGAAGATCGGCTCGACCACCGGCTATACCCGCTCGATCATGGAGCGTGTCCTGCCGCTCGCGGCGAAACAGGGCTTCGCGCCGGACAATCTGATCTGCGCCGACGACCTGCCGCTCGGACGGCCGACGCCGATCGGTATGTACAAATGCTTCCTCGACCTGATGGTTTATCCGGCGTCTGCCGTGATCAAGGTCGATGACACGGAGCCAGGTATCGCCGAGGGTGTAGCGGCCGGTTGCGTCACGGTCGGCGTCGCTTTGTCAGGCAACGAAGCGGGGCTGACGATCGACCAGTTCAACGCGCTGAGCCCGGCCGAGAAGGCGGTGGTGCGCGAGCGGGCCGGAGCGAAGCTCAAGGCGGCGGGCGCCCATCATATCATCGATACGGTCGCTGACCTCCCGGCGCTGATCGACAAGCTCTCCGCCTGATGAAGCCGAACGTCCTTCTCGTCACCATCGACCAGATCCGGGCCGATGCGATTTTCGGCGCGCTCGGTCAAAGCGTGCCGCTGCCGAACCTCCGCAAGTTCGCGGCGTCGGGCGTGACGTTCAGGAACCACTTCTCGGTGACGGCCCCATGCGGGCCGGCGCGGGCGAGCCTCTTGACCGGTCTCTATGCGATGAACCATCGCGTCATCCGGAACGGCGCTCCGCTAGCGAGCTATCACACCAATATTGCGTTGGAAGCTCGGAAGGCAGGCTACGAGCCGCTGCTGTTCGGCTACACCGACGTGCAGGCGGACCCGAGCGAGCGCGCTCCCGGCGATCCGGACCTCGCCAGCTATGAGGGGGTGCTGCCCGGCTTCCGCGAACTTGTCGAGCTCCGCTTCGACAGTCCGCGCGCGTGGCCGGCCTACCTCGCCGCGCAGGGCTATGATCTGCCGGAAAACGACGATGATCTCTGGCGGCCCGTGGCGTCGTCCGGTAATGCGCCGAATATCCGCGATCCGGCCTTTTACAAGGCCGAGCATTCAGACAGCGCGTTCCTCACCGACGAAACGCTGAAGGCGCTCTCTGTGCGCATCCGGGCGCCGTGGTTCGCGCATGTCACCTACATCCGGCCGCACCCGCCGCTCGTCGCGCCGTCGCCGTACAACACACTAATCGACCCGGCCTCGCTGCCGTCGGTTGAGACACGCAATCCCGATCACCCGTTCATCCCGGCCTGGTTCTCGGCGCCCTCGCAAGGCGGCCTGCATTGGGGCTTCGACGGCGATTTCACGCGGATGGACGAGGCGACCGCGCGCGATCTCCGCGCGATCTATCTCGGCCTTCTCGCCGAGGTCGATCGTCACATCGGCCGACTGCTCGACTGGCTCGACGAGACCGGTCAGGCGGAGCGGACGATCGTCGTCGTCACCGGCGATCACGGCGAGATGCTGGGCGATCACGGGCTCTGGGGAAAGGATTCCCCGTTTGAGCCGGTGTTCAACGTGCCACTCGTCATACGCGATCCCGCCTATGCGTCGCGCGCCGGCTCCGTGGTCGATGCACTGACGGAATCGATTGACGTCATGCCGACGGTGCTCACCGCCGTGGGCGTGGATATCCCGACCGTCCTCGACGGCAAGCCGCTGCAGCCGCTCCTCGCGGGCGGTGCGCCTGAAGACTGGCGGCAGGCGGTGTTCGCCGAGATCGATTTTGCCAGTCTGGACGTGCCGACCCGTTTCGAGCGCGCGCTCGGCCTGGGGCCGCTCGACGCCAATGCGGCGGTGCTCCGCGAGGCGCGCTGGAAATACGTGCATTTCAACGGCGGCGTGCCGCCTCTGCTGTTCGATCTCGACACTGATCCCGGCGAAACGACCAATGTCGCGCCGGATAACCCCGGCGAGGTGGCGCGGCTACGCGCGGCTATGCTCGACCGGCGGATGAAGCGGGCATTTCGCCATCTCACCGAGTGGCAGCCGGCATCTGTCCCAGGCTGAGCCGGGCATTTCCATCAATGCGCCAGACGCGCATCTGATCCCGATTTTTGTCAGGAACCAATCGATGTCGATTCGATTTCTTACAGGCCAGTGTAAGGGAGTTCGACCCATGGAAGCAGAATCGCTGTTGTCCCATTTCGGAATGGCGAGTGCCGCCGAACTCGAGCAGGTCGCTGCGGAATGCGCGCATCTCGCGGAAGAGGCGAAGACCGCCGAGGAATGCTACCGCTATCGCGATCTCGAACTGTCGTTCCGGAACCGCGCGGCGGAAGAGCGGCAGCGGATCATCGTCGAGGGTTGATTCACGATAGTTCCGGGCCGTTGCCCGGCAGCAGTCGACTCTGAGCTGTGAGACAAGCGCGCCGGCGGTTTATCCCCGCCGGCGCTTCATTTTTTTGGGCGGAGCGGTCAGGCCGAAGCGTCGGCGAAGATCTCTTTCTTGATGACCGCGTGGACGCCCCAGTTGCCGTCGACGACCTGGGTGATGCCGAAGTCGACGCCGATCGACATCAGCGAGATCGCCTCGTCCTCGGTCAGGCCCTTTGTCGTCATCAGGAAGCCGCGCATCTTCTTGAAGGCATCCTTCAGCGCGAGGTCGATCGAGCTCTTGCCGAAGATGTCGTTCTGGGCGTTCGGGCCGAGCTCGGCGAGGAAGTTCGCGTAGCTGAAGCCGTGGATCAGCCATTCGTCCTTGGTCTCGAGCATCGGATATTCCAGCGGCTCGAGCGGCGTACCCGCGATATCGGCCTTCTTGTGCAGGATGATCTGGAACGTGCCGGTGAGCGAGCATTCGATCGCGGTGCCGCACATCTCCGAGTCGCCCTGCGAGGCATGGGGGTCGCCGACAGACATCAGCGCGCCCTCGACGGCGACCGGATAGTACATCGTCGCGCCCTTGCCGATGCGCCAGTTGTCGATATTGCCGCCGGTATAGCTAGGCGGGATCGAGTTGACGTAGTCGGCTTCCTTCGGCGCGAGGCCGATGACGCCGAAATGCGGGCGGATCGGAACCCGGACTCCCTTCAGGACATCCGTGTTCTTCTTGATCTTGGAGTGATCGACCGGGACGCCGGGGTAATCGATCGTCGGGTGGACAACGCCCGACGGGTCGGTCTGCGGTTCCCATTTGAAATTGTAGACGGCCTTGGCCCAGTTCCGCGCGCCGCTTGCATCCATCTCGTAGATGGTGATGACCTCGCGCTGCTTCGGCTCGGTGATCAGGTCCTTGTAGTGGAAGCCCCACCACGCCGCGGCGTTCGAGCCGAACGCCTTGCCCTTGTGCGCGGGATTGGCCGAGGGGCGAAACTTGGTGTCGACGATGCGGACCTCGAGCACGTCGCCTTCCTCGGCACCGCGTACGTATACCGGGCCGGTGCAGATGTGGACGCCGAGACCGCCGCCGCCACCGACCTTGGTGTCGTTGACGTCGCCCGCGCCACGGCGTGCGACCTTCTTCTGCTCCTTGGTCCAGTAGAACACGCTCTCGGCACCCGGATCGCCCTTCACCATCAGCGAGGCGTCGTCATTGGCGTGATGCGTCAGCGTCTCAATGGTGACGATGTCGCCGGAATCGATCTCGACCTGCGGCTTCAGCTTCTTGGAGAAATAGCCCCAGTGCACGGTCTGGTCGGTCGCCGGAAGATAGTGGTAGCTCGGCGTGTCGGGCGCTTTCGAGGCCGAGGCCTGGGCGAGGGCGGGTGTCACCAGCGTGGAGGCACCGGTACCGAGCGCGATCGCGCCACCCGTTGCGGCGAAAGCCGATTTCAGGAAGCCGCGCCGCTCCATTCCGAGCGCTTCCATCATCTTCGCCCGGTGCTTCTCGAATTCCGGACAGGTCTTGTCGTCACCTGCGCACATCTTGCGTCTCCATGGCTCGTCTCGCGCCGCATCGGGCGCCTGGAGCGGACGTTAGGCGCGGTTTCGGCCCCTTTGCCAGCGGTGACCGGAGATCGAAGTCGGGCGCCAAGAGAGAGCGTGCAGGTGGTTTATTCAAGTTAAATCAATGCATTATGCCCTCATCGCGAGGGCGCTCGTGCTCAGATACAACGCTCCAAGCCAAGTTTTTGTGCGCCTTGGTCCAAAGTCGTAGGCTCATTTGCCGGCATGATGATCGCATCGCCCGCTTGGCGTGCGTCTTGCGAGTCGAGCACGGGAGGCCTTGGGCCAATGTACGAACGGCCGCATTCGATCTCGATCGACGCATTCCCGCTGACCGAGCAGCGGGAAACCTGGTGCGAAGCTCTGGCCGCCTTGTCGCTGGGTTGCGACCTGCCCGAGGCATTACAGCTTTCTGGAGAGATCCGAATCCAGCATTCGCCGTCCGGAGCACGCCTGTTCCGGCTTAGTTCGACCCGACAGCGGATCACCTGCGCTGGAGCCGGCCGGGCATGCGCCACGGCGCCAATGCTCGTTGTTTTCCATCAGTATGGACGCGGCGCGATCGGGGCGAGCACGCCGCGACGCGAGTTCGCGGACGGAGATGTCTCGGTCTGCGACCGCTCGTCGGCGTTTACGTTGGATCTCCGTGGCGATTTTGAACTGCTCGTTATGGAGGTGCCGCGAGAACGGCTCCTAGCCCGGCTGGGTCGTGCCAGGATCGAATTTCCATCAGTGCTCGGTTCGACGGTCGCCGCAGCTGCCGCCCGCCCGGTAATGCGGGCACTCGCGACGCATTTCGAGACGATTGCCGAAGCGGACATCGTCGCGGCCGAGATCGCGGTGACGGAACTCATTGCCGGCGCACTGCTTGGCGAGGCCCGACTTGCCGATGACAGCGGAAGTCAGGTCCAGGCGGCGCATTTCCGCCGGGTCACGGCCGCCATTGAGGTTCGCCTCGCCGATCCCGATCTGTCCATGGTCGAGATCGCGCGGCAGGAAGCGCTCTCCCAGCGCTACCTGCAGAAGCTGTTCGAACTGCAGGACACGACTTTCTCGGACTATCTCCGCCAGCGAAGGCTCGATCGGGCCAAGATTGATCTCGCCGATCCGGGTCATTCCTCGGAAAGCATCGCCGAGATCGGCTATCGCTGGGGCTTCCGTGATCAGGCGCATTTCAGCCGGGCGTTCAGTATCGCCTTCGGAGTGTCGCCTCGCGGCTTCCGCAGTTCGGCGCCGCAGGGTCCGAGCGTCTATCCGCTGCGCGGCCGGCCATTGGGCAAGGGACCGGGGCCTGTCGTCGTGCCGCTGCGGCCCGCATCCAGCGAGCCGAGCACAAGGGGATCGGCGCCCGATCACCGCGCCGATGCGGAGCCGGTCGACCGTCATCACATCAAGGTCGGCAAGGACAACGTGCACTGGGGCTATCTCAGCCGGTCGATCCCGCCCGTCCTGCGCGTGCGCTCCGGTGCTCAAGTTACGATCGAGACGCTGACCCAGCACGCGTTTGACGATTATGAGCGGATGATCAGGGGCGATCCGGGCGCGGAGGAAGTGTTCCGCTGGACTGCCGAGGGCAAGAACGTCGACCGGCGTGGAGCGGGGCCGATGAACGCCTCGATCTTCGGTCGCGGCGCGGGCGAGGGCTTCGGCGTCCACATCTTCACCGGCCCGGTATTTGTCCAGGATGCCGAGCCGGGCGACGTTCTGGAAGTTCAGATCCTCGATATCGCGCCGCGCCCCAGCGCAAATCCGCTGTTCGAGGGCCGCGCCTTTGCCTCGAATGCGGCCGCGTGGTGGGGATATCAATATTCCGATCTGCTCGACGCGCCGGCCAAGCATGAGTCCGTGACCATCTACGAGGCAGACGGGGAATGGGCGCGGCCGGTCTATTCCTATCGCTGGACACCGCAGACCGATCCGTTCGGCGTCACCCACGAGACGATGGATTATCCCGGCGTACCGGTCGACCATTCGCGGGTGCGTGAGGAGCACGGCATCATGCCGAATGTGCGGGTGCCGCTCCGCCCGCATTTCGGCTGCATGGCCGTGGCTCCGCGCGAAAGCGACATGATCGATTCGATCCCGCCCGGCTATTTCGGCGGTAATTTCGATAATTGGCGCGCGGCCAAGGGTTCGACGCTTTATTTGCCGGTCGCTGTGCCGGGCGCGCTTTTCTCGGTCGGAGACGGCCATCTGGCGCAGGGCGATGGCGAGATCAACGGCACGGCGCTGGAAGCCTCATTGACCGGGACCTTCCGTTTCATCGTCCACAAGCGGAATGCGCCCGGGAAACCATTCCTCAAGGGCCTCAACGGGCCGTTATTGGAGACCCCGAGCGAATTCGTACTGCACGGGTTCAGCTATCCGAACTACTTACGAGAGCTAGGTCGCAACGCCCAATCCGAGGTCTACAAGAAGTCATCGTTGAGCCGGGCGCTGCGCTCGGCCTTCCGCTCGACACGTCGTTTTCTGATGGATGTCTGGGGCCTGAGCGAGGATCAGGCGATCTCGCTGATCTCGGTCGCGGTAGACTTCGGCGTGACCCAGGTCGCGGACGGCAATTGGGGCGTTCATGCGGTCGTCCGGAAGGACATGTTCGAAGGCGAACCCGCTCCGGCCAAGTCGTAAACAGCCGCAGGTGTCTGGGACATCTTGGGAAATCGTTAACCCCTTCATCTCGGCTGACTTATCCAGATTGACGGACGCCTCGGTCTCATAAAGAGTCTCTGTCGGGGGGCGCGAATCCAACCACGGAATCGTGGGGGAGGCTGGTTCGTGCCTAAGGCAACGACTTCTCTTCATGCCGATGGGCGTGTCGTCCCCGGTGCTTGTTTCTGCTCGTCTCTTCCGCTGCTCTCGATCGAAGGAGCATGCGATGCGTGACGAGACCCATTCCTCCCTCGATGAACGGCAATTGCTCGGAGTGCTACGCGCCTTCCGAAAGGGCGATTTCTCGGCCCGCCTGCCAAACGACTTGACGGGGATCGCCGGTGAGATCGCCGAGGCCTTCAACGACGTCGTCGAGCTGAACGAGCGGACCACGCGAGAGCTCGCACGCCTTGGCGACATGGTCGGCAAGGAAGGCAAGATCAGCCATCGCGCCCGGTTGCCGCACGCGCAGGGCTCTTGGTCGGCCAATATCGACACCGTCAATACTCTGATCGCCGACACGCTGCAGCCGACGGCTGAAGTCGCGCGCGTGATCGGCGCGGTGGCGAAGGGTGACCTGTCGCAGACGATGAATCTGGAGATCGACGGGCGCGAACTGCGCGGCGAATTCCTACGCATCGGCAAGGTCGTGAATACGATGGTGGGCCAGCTCGGCTCGTTCGCCTCGGAAGTGACGCGTGTGGCCCGCGAAGTCGGCACGGAAGGCAAGCTCGGCGGACAGGCGAAAGTGAGCGGCGTCGGCGGCACCTGGAAGGACCTGACCGACAACGTCAATGCCATGGCCGCGAACCTGACGGGCCAGGTGCGTAACATCGCCGAGGTGACGACCGCCGTCGCCAATGGCGACCTGTCGAAGAAGATCACCGTCGACGTGCGCGGCGAAATTCTGGAACTGAAGAACACCATCAACACGATGGTGGACCAGCTGAACTCGTTCGCCTCGGAAGTGACGCGTGTCGCCCGCGAAGTCGGCACCGAAGGCAAGCTCGGCGGCCAGGCGCGCGTGGAAGGCGTGGCCGGTACGTGGAAAGACCTGACCGATAACGTCAACGGCATGGCGGCGAACCTGACGGGTCAGGTGCGTAACATCGCCGACGTCACGACCGCCGTGGCGCGCGGTGACCTGTCGAAGAAGATCACCGTCGACGTGAAGGGCGAAATCCTGGAGCTGAAGAACACCATCAACACGATGGTGGACCAGCTGAATTCGTTCGCCTCGGAAGTGACGCGCGTGGCGCGCGAAGTGGGCACCGAAGGCAAGCTCGGCGGCCAGGCCAAGGTGGAAGGCGTGGCCGGCACGTGGAAAGACCTGACCGATAACGTCAACGGCATGGCGGCGAACCTCACCGGCCAGGTGCGTAACATCGCCGAGGTGACGACGGCCGTCGCGACCGGCGATTTGTCGAAGAAGATCACCGTCGACGTGCGTGGCGAAATCCTCGAACTGAAATCGACCATCAACACGATGGTGGACCAGCTGAACTCGTTCGCTTCGGAAGTGACGCGTGTCGCCCGCGAAGTGGGTACGGAAGGCAAGCTCGGCGGCCAGGCCCAGGTCGAGGGCGTGGCCGGCACGTGGAAGGACCTGACCGACAACGTCAACGGCATGGCGGCGAACCTCACCGGCCAGGTGCGTAACATCGCCGACGTCACGACCGCCGTCGCGAACGGCGATTTGTCGAAGAAGATCACCGTCGACGTGCAGGGCGAGATCCTGCAGCTGAAGAACACCGTCAACACGATGGTGGACCAGCTGAACTCGTTCGCTTCGGAAGTGACGCGCGTCGCCCGCGAAGTGGGTACGGAAGGCAAGCTCGGCGGCCAGGCCCAGGTGAAGGGCGTGGCCGGCACGTGGAAGGACCTGACCGACAACGTCAACGGCATGGCGGCGAACCTGACCGGCCAGGTGCGCGGCATCGCCGACGTCGTCACCGCGGTGGCACAAGGCAATCTGAAGCGCAAGCTGACCGTTGACGCGAAGGGCGAGATCGCCTCTCTCGCCGACACCATCAACGGCATGATCGAGACCTTGGCAACGTTTGCTGATCAGGTGACGAACGTCGCGCGCGAGGTCGGTATCGAGGGCAAGCTCGGCGGCCAGGCGCGCGTGCCGGGCGCCGCTGGCCTGTGGCGCGACCTGACCGACAACGTCAACCAGCTCGCCGCGAACCTGACCACGCAGGTCCGCGCCATCGCCGAAGTGTCGACCGCCGTGACCAAAGGCGACCTGACGCGATCCATCACCGTCGAGGCCTCGGGCGAGGTCGCGGCGCTGAAGGACAACATCAACGAGATGATCCGCAACCTGAAGGATCAGACGTTAAAGAACACCGAGCAGGACTGGCTGAAGACCAACCTCGCGCGGTTCAGCCGCATGCTGCAGGGCGAGCGCGACCTCGCGACCGTGTCGAACATGGTGCTGTCGGAACTCGCGCCGCTGGTGAACGCGCAGCATGCGGTGTTCTACGTCAACCAGACCGACGACATGACCAACGAGCCGTCGCTCAAGCTCGCCGCGAGCTATGCCGCCAGCCAGTCGACGCCGCCCCCCGGCTATTTCAAGTTCGGCCAGGGGCTGATCGGCCAGTGCGCGGCGGAGAAGGAGCGCATCCTTCTGAAGAGCGTGCCGTCCGATTACGTGAAGATCAGTTCCGGCCTTGGCGAGGCGACGCCGCTGAACGTCATCGTCCTACCGGCCCTCTTCGAGGACGACGTCAACGCCGTGCTTGAGCTCGCCTCGTTCGGCGAATTCAGCGAGACGCACCAGGTCTTTCTCGACCAACTGATGGAATCGATCGGCATCGTTCTCAATACGATCGCTGCGAACATGCGGACCGAGAGCCTGCTGGAGCAGTCGCAGCTTCTGACCGCTGAGTTGCAGATGCAGCAGGAGGAGTTGAAAAAGACGAACGACCGTCTCGAACAGCAGGCGACGACGCTTCGCCAGTCGGAAGAACTTCTCCGCTCCAACCAGGATCAGTTGCAGACCACGAACCTCGAGCTCGAGGAGAAGGCGCAGCTTCTCTCAATGCAGAACAAGCAGGTGGAAGCGAAGAACCGCGAGGTGGAACAGGCGAAGCTGGAACTCGAAGACAAGGCCGAACAGCTCGCCCTGACCTCGAAGTACAAATCCGAGTTCCTGGCCAATATGAGCCACGAGCTCCGTACGCCGCTTAACAGCCTTTTGATCCTGTCGAAGCTCCTCGCCGAGAACAGCGCAGGCAATCTGACCGAGAAGCAGGTCGAGTTCGCTCGCACGATCAATCATGCGGGCACCGACCTGCTGGCGCTGATCAACGACATTCTCGACCTGTCAAAGATCGAGTCCGGAACCGTGACGCTCGATGTCAGCGAAATGCCGTTCGACCAGCTGGGAGACGATATGCGCCGGACCTTCGCGCAGATCGCCCAGACCAAGAAGCTCGACTTCTCGATCGACCTCGATCCCAGGCTGCCGGCTTCGATCCACACTGACGAGAAGCGCTTGCAGCAGATCATCAAGAACCTGCTGTCGAACGCCTTCAAGTTCACCGAGAGCGGCCATGTCCATCTGAAGATCGAACAGGCTTCGTCCGGCTGGAGCGCGCAGCATTTCGATCGGCGGGGCAAGGTCGTGGCGTTCACCGTAGAGGACACCGGCATCGGCATTCCCGAAGACAAGCAGCGGCTGATCTTCGAGGCTTTCCAGCAGGCCGACGGCACGACCAGCCGCAAATACGGCGGCACCGGCCTCGGCCTCTCCATCAGCCGCGAGATCACGCGGCTGCTCGGCGGCGAACTGACGGTGACGAGCAATTCCGGCAACGGCTCGGCGTTCACGCTGTATCTGCCGCTCAACATGGCGCCGTCGGCGCAGCCAGTCCGTACGCCGGTCGCTCGCGGCATCTCCAGCATCCAGATACCGGAGCCGCAGACCGAGCGAGTGGCGGACGATCGCGAGACAATCAGCAAGAACGACCACGTCATCCTCATCGTCGAGGACGATCCACGCTTTGCCGGCGTCATCCTCAGCATGGCGCGCGAGGCCGGGTTCAAGGGCGTGGTGACGGCGGAGGGCACCTCGGTCGTGCCGCTCGCCAAACGCTACCATCCGGACGCGATCACGCTCGATATTGGCCTGCCGGACATGGATGGCTTCGCATTGCTCGATCTGCTGAAGCGAAACCCGGAGACACGTCATATCCCGATCCACGTCATTTCGGGCTTCGACGAAAGCGGGCTCAGCCTTGAGATCGGTGCCTATGGCGTGTCGAGCAAGCCGGTCGAGCGTGAAACGATCCTGTCGACCTTCGGCAAGGTGAAGGACCTCAACGCACGACAGCGGCGCCTCCTCGCCTTCGAACCGCCGTCGCGCAAGGGACGCATCGCCGACGTCATCGGCGACCGCGCCGTCGAGACCGAGAGCGTCTCGGAACAGAAGAATCTGGTCCGGGCGCTGTCGCAAGATTCGTTCGATTGCGTAGTGCTCGACCTCGAACACCCGGTCGAGGCGTTGTCCGACGAGGTGATCGACGCGATCCGCGCATCGCAGGCCCCGGTGATCGCCTATGCGCCGGAGTCCGGGACCACGGTTGGGACGCTTCTCGGCCGGATCGAACGGTTGCGCGTGGTCAACACGATCGCCCTGTTGCAGGACGACGCGGCGCTCTGCCTGCATCGGCCGTTCGAGGAATTGTCCGATGCGGTCCAGGCCACTCTGCAGGCGCTCCGCCGCTGCGATCCGCAACTTGCCGGACGGAAGGTGCTCGTCATCGACGATGATATCCGCAACATCTTCTCGCTCACCAGCGCGCTCGAAGAGCACGGCATGGAGCTTCACTATGCCGAAAGCGGGCAGGCCGGGCTTGAGCTCCTCCGGAGAATCTCGGATGCCGATATCGCGCTCGTCGACATCATGATGCCCGGGATGGACGGCTATGAGACGATCAAGGAAATTCGGAGTATTCCGAGCTTCGCGGGGCTGCCGGTGATCGCCGTAACGGCGAAGGCCATGAAGGGCGACCGGCAGAAATGCATCGAGGCCGGCGCGTCCGACTATGTCGCAAAGCCCGTCGACATGGATCAGCTGATCTCCGTGCTGCGTGTCTGGTTGCACCGGGCCGAGCAGATCGACCAGTCGCGGACCAATGTCGCGGCGCTCAATGACTCTCTCCGTCAACAGGCTGACTGATCAAACGATGTCGCTGCAAGCGATGGACATGCCGGATTCGGAAGAGCCCCCGGCGCACAAGCCGGCGAGGGCCAAAATATTGATCGTCGACGACGATGAGCGGAATGCGCTCGCCGTCACCACGGTACTGGAAGAGCTTGACCAGGAACTGGTCGTCGCCCGCTCCGGTGAGGAAGCGCTTCGATGCCTTCTTCACGACGACTTCGCGGTGATCCTGCTCGACCTGCACATGCCCGGCATGGACGGCTATGAGACCGCGGAGCTGATCCGGGCCCGGCGGCGCACCCAGCACATTCCGATCGTCTTCCTCACCGCTGTCTTCCGCGATGAATCGCATCTGATCCAAGCCTATTCGGCCGGCGCGGTCGACATGGTGTTCAAGCCGGTCGATCCGTTCGTGCTACGCTCGAAGGTCTCCGTTTTCGTCCAGCTCTATCTCAAGCAGGCCGAGGCACAGCGGGAAGCGGAACTCCGGCACCGCCTCCAGGAGGAGAACTTCCGCGTCCGTACGGAAAAGCTCCTCGCCGAGCAGGAACTGAAACGGACACAGGCGCGGCAGGACGCGATCCTGCAATCCCTGGCGGTCTGCTTCCATTCGAGCACCGCCGAGCCGCCGTTCGAGACCGGCTTCATCTCGGACACGGTCGAGAAGCTGACCGGCTTCCCCGCCGCGCGCTTCATGGAGGATCCCGGTTTCGGCTTCACCCGGATGCATCCCGACGATGCCGACCGGGTCGTGGCGGAACTGAGGGCGGCCCAGGAGACCGGCTCGTACTCGTCCGAATTCCGCTGGCGCTGCGCCGACGGCAGCTACCGTACATTCCTCGACCAGGGCGTTACCGCTATGGGCGAGGACGGGAGGCAGGAATTGTTCGGCACGATGATCGACGTGACCGAGCTGCGCATGCTGCAGCAGCAGCTTGTGCAGGCGCAGAAGATGGAGACCGTCGGTCAGCTCACGGGCGGCATCGCGCACGATTTCAACAATCTGCTGACCGTCATCATGGGTAATCTCGATCTCGTCTCGCGCAAGATCACCGGCGACGAGAGGATCAACCGGCAATTGGGCGCGATCCGTCATGCCGCGGAGCGCGGGCAGAACCTGACGAGCCAGTTACTCGCCTTCTCCCGCCGACAGCACCTGACACCGGAAGTGCTCGACGTGAATCTCCTGATCACGCGCTTCGAAAGCCTGGTCCGGCACGCCGTTGGCGAGATTGTGCATCTCGAGACGGTGGCGGCCAGCAAAGCGGTGATCTGCGATGTCGACCCGGCGCAGCTTGAGACCGCGCTGCTCAATCTGGCGGTCAATGCACGCGACGCCATGCCGTCAGGCGGCAAGCTCGTTTTTGAAGTCCGGCCTCTGTCGGACGGGGACGAGCTTTTGTCCGACAGGCCGCCCGAGGCGAATGGTCCGTGGATCGCGATCAGCGCCATCGACACCGGTGTCGGAATGCCGCCGGAAGTGATCGCGCGGGCGTTCGAGCCGTTCTTCACCACCAAAGGGCCAGGCAAGGGCAGCGGCCTCGGCCTGAGCCAGGTCTACGGCTTCGCACGGCAGTCCGGCGGCTTCGTCGCGGTGCGCAGCGAAGTCGGCCAGGGCACGCGTATGGCGATCTGCCTCCCGCTTTGCGAAAAGCAGCCCGAGCGGGTGGTTAGCGACGAGATCGGCGACAAGCCGCTCAGCGGCAATGCCGAGCGCATCCTGCTCGTCGAGGACGATGCCGCCGTGCTCGCGCTCGGGATCGAGATGCTGATGGATCTTGGCTACCAGGTGACCACGGCGTCGGATGCAGCGAGCGCGCTCGAAATCATAAAGCGCGGCGAGCCGATCGATCTCATCTTCTCCGATGTCGTGATGCCGGGTGGGAAATCGGGTGTTGATCTCGCGCGCGAGGTCAAGGAACTCAGGCCCGGCCTGCCGGTCCTCCTGACCTCGGGTTACACCGGCGAGGCGCTCAACGTGCATACGCGGGACGTCGAAACCTTGCCGCTGATCGCGAAGCCGTTCCGGCAGGAAGAGCTGGCGGCGAAGCTCCGCGAGACGATGGGCGCATAAGCTCCAGCGGGGACGCCGAAGCTTTGTTCATTCAAGCCAGAAGCGCCTCGATCCTGACCGGGAGGTCTCGGATGCGGATGCCGGTTGCGTGATAAACCGCGTTGGCTACCGCCGCTGCCGTTCCGACATTGGCGAGCTCGCCGAGGCCTTTCACGCCGACCGGATTTACCTCGTTGTCGATCTCCGGCACCAGGATGATATCTATGTCGCGGATGTCGGCGTTCACCGGGATCAGGTATTCGGCGATGTTGTCGTTGACGTAGCGCGCGCGCTTCTCGTCTAGCTCGGTCTTTTCGTGCAGGGCCGAGGCGATGCCCCAGATCATGCCGCCCATCAGCTGCGAGTGCGTGGTGCGGGTGTTGAGGATGCGTCCCGCGGCAAACGCGCCGATGGCGCGCGGGCAACGGACCTCGCGGGTACGCTGGTTGACCCGAACCTCGACGAATTCGGCACCGAGCGAATACATCAGCTTCTCGCCGTTCGAACCACCGACGAAGGTCGGCTTGCCCTGATAGAGTCTCTCCATCGCGTTCGAACTCGCGCCCGCCGGGACGAACTCGGCATATTCCTCGATCTGGTTCTGGCCGAGGCGTTCGAAGAGCTTGGCCAGCTCTTCCGACCGGCCGTCCTGCGCGACGGCCCGGCCCTCCCGCAGCCTGATTTGGCCATCCGGGACCCCGGCGAGCGGAGCGCCGTCGCCTGAGGAAGCGCCGCCGATCAGCCTCGTCCTGATCTGCGCGCACGCCTTCAGCACAGCGGAACCTGCGGCCGCCGTCGTAACGGAGCCGCCGGCCACCGGACCGGCCGGAAGCAGGGTATCGCCGAGCTCCACGCGAACCTTCTCGACCGGTACGCCGAGCTCGCTCGCGACCAACTGACCGATCACGGTATAGGCGCCGGTGCCGATGTCATGCACAGCGATCTGGACGAGCGCCTCGCCGGTGGAGCGGAGACTGACGCGCGCCGCCGACGCGGCATTGTGGGTCGGATAGACCGCCGTGGCACAGCCCCAGCCGACCAGCCATTCGCCGTCCCGCATCGAGCCCGGCTCGGGATTGCGCTTCGACCATCCGAAAGCTTCGGCGGCTTGGTCGTAGCAGGTCATCAGCGACCGGCTCGACCATTCCTTGCCGAAGCTGTCCTTCATGCCGTCGTTCTTCCGGCGAAGCTCGACGGGGTCCATCCTTAGCTTGACCGCAAGCTCGTCGAGCGCGCTTTCGAGTGCGTAGACATAAGGAACGACTGGCGGCGAACGCATGAAGCCGGGCGTGTTGCGGTCAGCATGGACGACGTTGACCTTGGTCGCCACGGCGCCGAATGAGTAGAGGTGCGCGGTCTCTTCCGTTCCTTTCACCGAATAGCTGTCGGGACGTGAGGTGATCTCGAAGCCCTCGTGCGAATAGGCGACGAGCCTGCCGTCCCGATCCGAACCGAGTCGGACATGATGCCTGGTCTCGGCGCGATAGGTCGAGATCGTGTAGCCCTGGTCGCGGGTCGCGACGAGCTTCACTGGACGGCCCACTTTCCGCGCCGCATAGGCGACGAGACCCGTACGTGGCGTCATCTGAGCCTTGGAGCCGAACGCACCTCCCACATAGGGGCTGACAACATGGATGTTGTCGGGAGCGACGTCGATGCGTTCGGCGACCGCATTCTTCAATCCGAAAACGAACTGGCTCGGTTCGTAGATCGTCAGCTTGTCGCCCTGCCACGAGCAGGTCGTGGTGAAGAGTTCGATCGGATTGTGGTGCTGGGTCGGCGTCGAATATTCCGCATCCACGGTGACCGCGGCCTTCGACAGCGCGTCCTCAACGTCGCCGGTCGAGAGCCATTCCTTAGCTTGCGTGGCGACCGACATGATGCCGTTGGCATCCTTCATTTCGGTCCCCGCCGATTCGAAGCTCGCGGAGGGCGTGGCCTCCGAATAACCGATCTTTAGGCGGTAGGCCGCCTCGCGCGCATTCTCGAACGTGTCGGCGACCACCATTGCGACGATCTGGCCGTCGTGCCGGATCTCGGGACCGAGCCCTTGTATCGAGGTCGAGGCGCCTCCGCCCTGCTGGCCGTATTTCGTTTGCGTCAGGTCGTCGGTGTTCCTGTGGGTGAATATATCCAGAACCCCCGGCACCTCGCGAGCACCTCGCTCGTCGATCGAGGTGATGTCGCCCCTGGCGATCGCGCTGGTGACGAGAAAGGCGAATGCAGGCTGGCTGACCTGCTGGTCCGACGCATAGCGCGCGACGCCTGTGACCTTCTCGCGCGCATCGTAGCGCGGAACGGGCTGGCCCATATTGGCCTTCGGTTCGGGAGCGGCTGCGCTCATCTCAAATCTCCATCCGGCCGGCGTCGAGAAGGGCGCGGGCGAGCGTCCGTCTGCCGAGTTCGACCTTGAAGGCGTTGTGGGAATAGACCTTTGCGCCGCGAAAAGCGGCTTCGGCCGCGCCGCGCGCGGTCTCGTCGTTCAGCGTCTGGCCATTAATCGTCTCTTCGGCTTCGCGGGCGCGCCAAGGACGCGTGGCGACACCGCCGAGCGCGATGCGGGACCCTCGAACCGTCTGCCCGTCCATGTCGAGTGCGATCGCAGCGGAGGCCAGCGCGAATTCGTAGGACTCGCGATCGCGGATCTTCAGGTAAAGCGAACGCCTGGTCCATGCGCCGGTCGGCACGACGAAGGCCGAGATCAACTCGCCGGGCTGCAACTGCGTTTCGATGTTCGGTGTGTCGCCCGGCTCCTTGTGGAGGTCGGCAAAGGCCAAGCTCCGGCCACCATTCGGGCCGAGCGTCTCGACTTGCGCGTCGAGGGCGATCAGCGCCTGCGCGAAGTCTCCGGGATAGCTGGCGATGCATTTGTCGCTCGTGCCAAGAATCGCGAGGTTGCGGTTATGGCCGTCGAGCGCCGAGCAGCCGGACCCGGGATTTCGTTTGTTGCAGGCCGAATAGCTGACATCGCGGAAATAAGGGCAGCGCGTGCGCTGGAGTACGTTGCCGCCGAGACTCGCCATGTTGCGGATCTGCTGGCTGGCGGCGAGCTGAAGCGCCTGCGCGATCACCGGGAAGTCGCGTTTTACGATCTCGTTCTCGGCGGCCTCGGCCATCTTCACCGAGGCACCGAGCCGGAGACCCTGATCGCTCATCTCGATCGTGCCCGGCAGTTTGCCGACATTCACCAGCGTTTGCGGTTGCATCACGTCGAGCTTCATCAGGTCGAGGATAGTTGTTCCGCCGGCAATGAATTGCGCGGCTGCCGCGGTCGGCGGCGCCTGCTGCTGCCCCTGGATCCGGGCGGCGATGACGGCGGCCTCGGGCTGATCGGCCCGCTCATAGAGGAACGGACGCATCAGGCTTTCCTCATCTCGTTCTTCGCCTGGTTGATGGCGGCGACGATGTTCGGATAGGCGGCGCAGCGGCAAAGATTGCCGCTCATATATTCGCGGATGTCGTCATTCGTGCCGGCATGGCCTTCGTTGACGCAGGCGACGGCGGACATGATCTGGCCAGGCGTGCAATAGCCGCACTGGAAGGCGTCGTGGTCGATGAATGCCTGCTGCATCGGGTGCAGGGCGCCATCAGACGAAGCGAGCCCTTCGATGGTCGTGATCTCGGAACCCTGCGCCATTACCGCGAGCGTCAGACAAGACAGGACGCGCGTCCCGTCGACCAGGACCGTGCAGGCGCCACACTGCCCCTGATCGCAGCCTTTCTTCGAGCCCGTCAGGCCGACATGCTCCCGCAACGTATCGAGAAGCGTCGTGCGGGCATCGAGGCGCAGCGACTGGTCGCGGCCGTTGATGCGAAGCTTGACGTCGACAGGCGCGCGAGGATCGGCGGGCGCGGATTCCGCCTGCTGCGCCCGGGCTTGCTGGATGACCGGAAGGGTTGCCCCCATCGCGGTCGCGGTCAGGAAACTGCGGCGATTGAGGCCGCCCGGCTTTTCGGATTGCGACATGGAAAACCCCATGCTCCGACCAGCTCCCTCGGCCGGCCTCACAAAGAACGTTTCCAAACTGCCCTCGGTTTCTCGCGTAATCCGGAAATCTCGCGGCCGACGGGAAAACGTGATCCGCTTGGTGACATCGGATTGTCGTCAAACCGGACCTATGACCGAGACCAACGCGCCCGCCTTCCACGGGCGCGACGGGACAGGCATGACCTCGCGGGAAGACGCGCGCGACAGGGCGAAACTGGTCCGCTGGGGACGGCGGGCGATCATGCTCGCCTTCCGGCTGGTCTATCGCCTTAAGATCAATGGGCTCGACAATCTGAAATCGGCCGGTCCGGCGCCGTTGATCGTGCTGAACCATGCAAGCTTTCTCGATGCGCCGCTCGCTTGGGCGCTGTTCGGCCCGGATACGAGCTTCGCCATCGACCGGCTGATCGCGCAGGACCCGAAATTCGCGCCGCTGATCAAGTTCGCGCGCGCATTCCGCGTCGACCCGGTCTACCCGGTGCCGGTGCGCGGATTGCTGAAGGCCCTAAAATCCGGCAAGCGCGCCGCGATCTTCCCGGAGGGACGGCTGACCGTCACCGGCGGGATGATGAAGTTCTACGACGGTGCGGCCTGGCTCGCGGATCAGGCGAACGCGGTGGTGCTGCCGGTGCGGATCGACGGGCTGGACCGGACCGGCCTGACGCGCCTCCCCGAAGAACTGATGCGTCGCCACCGCTTTCCACGCGCGACAGTGACGATCGGCGCGCCGTTCAAGGTCGACCTGCCGGAGCATTTGAGCGCGGTGGAACGCCGTGCGGCGGGTACGCGGCAGATCGGCCATGCACTGCGCGACCTGGCGGTGGAGGCGAGCGAATTCGACACGAGCGTCAACGCCGCGCTCGACAAGGCCGCGGAGTGCCACGATCCGAAGCATGAGATCGTCGAGGAAGATCTGTTCGGCCGGGTGACGTATGCGGAGTTGATCGCGCAGGCAAACCGGGTGTCGGCGGGTCTTTCCTGCAATGGCAATGTCGCGGTGATGCTGCCGAATTCGAGCAGCGGTATCGTCGGCATTCTCGGTGTGATGGGCGCCAGTCGCGCGGCGGTTCCGCTCGATCCGAACGAGGCGCCGCACCGGCTGCGAGCGCTTTGCGCTGCGGCTGAGGCCGGAACGGTGCTGACCTCGCGGCGCATGGCGGAGGATGTCGCGGCACTGCTCGGCCACGAACTGCCGGTGCTGTTCGTCGAGGATCTGATCGCGGCGGAAGCGTCGGCTGCGAAGCAGCATGTGATCGATCCGGACACGCCTGCCATCATCCTCGCCGCCTCCGGCGGTGAGGCCGGGACCGGCGTGGTGCTGACGCATCGCAACCTCGTCGCGGCCTGCCGCCAGCTCTCCCTGGCGCTCGATCTCAACCGGCGGGACAAGATGTTCGCGGCGCTGCCGCTGCACGACCCGTTGGGTCTCGTCGCCAGCATTCTGATGCCGCTGCTGAGCGGCGTGAAGGTCTACCTCCATCACTGGCCGCGCGCGGGACACATCGTGTCCGACTATGTCTACGTGGCCAATGCGACGGCGATGATCGCCGACGAGACGCTGCTGGCCTCGATCGCCGAACGGGGCGCGCCGGGTGACCTCCGCACGCTTCGCTACCTGTTCGCGCCCGAGCCGGTGACGGTATCGACGCGCCGGAAACTCGCGGAGACGTTCGGCGCGCGGGTGCTCGGCCTGTTGAGCCTGCCGGAAGCCGGCGGCGTCGCGGCGATCGGTACGATGGACCGCAATCGCGAAACCAGCCACGGCCAGCGTCTTCCGGGGCTCGATATGGTGGCGACGCCGGACGGGCTCGCGCTACGCGGGCCGAATATGATGGCGGGCTATGTCACGCCTTCGGCGCCGGGCCGGATCGTGCAGCGGCCGGAGCACGGCTGGCACCGGACGGGCCTTCAGGCCCGCCTCGACGAGGAGGATTTCCTCTGGGTTGGCCAGAACGCGCGGACGGCCGAGGCCGTCCACGCTTTGATGCAGCTGGGCTAGGCCGCGTAACGGCCGGCGTCGGCGCCGAAGTGGCCGATATAACGCTCGCTGATGGCAGAGACTGGCAGAATGACCATCACGTCCGTCGTGCCGAACTGGCGGTCGACCACGACGTCATGGCCGAACATCGCGCCGAGGCGCAGATAGCCCTTCATCAGCGGCGGCAGTTCACGCATCGCATGCTTCGGGTCCACCGCCTCTTTGGGCAGCAGGTCGAACGGCGCACGAATGGCGGCGTGGGCCGAGACCTGCCATTCGACCGGAGCCGGCGCGTAATGGTGCAGGAAGGACAGAGCAAGCCTGTGCGCATTGGCGTCAGTGCCGGGGAAGCTCGCGCAGCCGACCATCACGTCGAAGCGGTTCTTGACCACGTAAGCCCAGATGCCGTGCCACAGCAGCTCGACGGTGCGCTTGTTGCGGTATGGCGGCAGCACGCAGGAACGACCGAGTTCGAGGAAGCGCAGCCCCGGATGGCGGGCGATCAGCTTCTCGATCTCGTATTCGCCGGCGGTGTAGAAGCCGCCGTCGGCACGGCCCGCGGTCTGCCCGAGCAGGCGGTAGGTGCCGACGACCTTCGGACCCTTCCACGGCTTCTTGCGCGGGGCATCATGGTCGACGACGAGCAGGTGGTCGCAGACGGAGTCGAAGGCGTCGATGTCGCGCTTGGTGAAGTAGGTGCGGGCGTCGGCGATCGCCGCCATTTCCTTGTAGAACACCTTGTAGCGGAGCTTTTGCGCGCGCTTCACGTCGGCGGCGCTGCGGCAGAGGCGGACTTCGAGCGAACCGATCTGGCCGAGGCTCTCGCCGTGGACCTCGTTGCGGTCCTTGAGCCAGATGATCGGGGCGCGTCCGGCGCTGGTAGCGACGGTCGCGGCATTGCGCGGCGTGAACTTGCTCAGAAAGGCGAACGGTTCGGTGTTGAGCCGGGGCATCGGCTTGCGTCCTGGAGTGTTGATCGTCCGTCACCGCGCGGCGCGATGGGATCGTGACGACCAAAACAACATCTCGCGACGGGCCGGAGACAGTTCGATGAAGGATTTGCGAACACCGCCGCCCAAGCGGGCGTGAGCGGCGTTCAGCCGAGCTTGCGGAAGCGCACGAGGCTGTAGAGTGGGCCGAGATCGCGGCGTTCCGCGAGTTCGATGTCGGAACGGGTCTCGGCCCAGCGGACGAGGCGCGAGAACGGAAATTCGGGCCGCAGGCCGATGGCGCGAGTGCGTTGGGCCACCCAGCGCTCGATCGCAGCTCCGATGCCCTGCTCCGAATAGAGATGGCTCATCAGCACGATCTCGCCGCCGGGTCTCAACACGCGCGCGGCCTCGTCCAGCACGCGTTCCGGGTCCGCCACGAGCGTGATCACGAACTGCGCGACGACGACGTTGAAGCTCGCGTCTTCGAATTCGAGATTGTGCGCATCCATGATGCGGATGTCGCGGATATGGGGATAGCGGCCGGTTTCGAGTTTGCGGCGCGCCCTTGCGAGCATCGGCTCGGTGATGTCGATGCCGGTGACCTCGGTCGTCTCGTCATAATCCGGAAAGGAGAGGCCGGTGCCGACGCCGATCTCGAGCACCTTGCCGCCGACCTGGCGCGCCGCCTTCACCGCGGCCTTGCGGCCGATGAGGAAGACCGGCCCGCACAGCGCGTCATAAATTGGCGCCCACCCGCCGTAGGCTTTCTGGACCGTCGCGCGGTCTAGATCGTGAGAAGGTGCGTCGAGCATTGGCGCTTGAATTTAGCCTTCCATCCTGCGGCCGGATGATGACGCCGGGATGTCATTCTCTTCCACAGGGAGAGCGCGCCGGAAGCTCGCGTCATCCGAGCGTCATGCAGGGCTTCTAAGGACTCCGAAAACCGGGGCCAGCAACGCTATGACGGAAGCACTCGCCATTCGTGGTCTGTCCAAGACCTATGGAACTGTCCGCGCGGTAAGCGGCATTTCGCTCTCCATCAAGGCCGGCGAGCGCGTCGCGCTGATCGGTGCCTCGGGCTCCGGCAAGTCGACCATGATGCGTCTCGCATCCGGACTGCTCGTCGGCGATGCCGATGGCGGCGAGGTCCGTGTGTTCGGCGAGGCGATCCAGTCGAACGGCAAGCTTTCCGGCGACGCACGCCGCATCCGCCGCCGCATCGGCCTGATCTTCCAGAAGTTCAATCTCGTGAATCGGATGTCGGTGCTGTCGAACGTGCTGGTCGGCTCGCTCGGCCGCATCTCAGCTTTGCGCGGCACGCTCGGAATGTTCGAGCACGCCGACCGCGAGGCGGCCTGGCTGGCGATGACTCAGGTCGGCATCGAGCAGCACATCTACAAGCGCGCGGAGGCCCTTTCGGGCGGCCAGCAGCAGCGCGCGGCGATCGCCCGTGCCCTCGTCCAGCGCGCCGAGATCATCGTCGCCGACGAGCCGATCGCCTCGCTCGACCCGAAGTCGGCGAAGCGGGTGATGGAAATCCTGTCCAAGCTGAACCGGACGCAAGGCATCACGCTCCTCGTTTCGCTGCATCAGGTCGATTACGCCCGCGCCTATTTCGACCGCGTGATCGCGATGCGCGCGGGCGAAGTGGTCTTCGACGGCCCCGCCGCGAAGCTTACGCCGGCGTTCCTGACGGAACTCTACGGCGCCTCGGCCGAGGAACTGATCCTGCCCGGCCAGACCGAAGCGACGCCGGTAATGGACCCGGCGATCATTGATGTCACGCGTAACCATGCGGCCGAACTCGCCCGCGTGAACTGACAGATTTTTACACGGAGAGCACTATGAAGAAGTTCGTCATTGGCGCGCTCGCCGCGCTGGCTTTCGCCGGTGCGGCGAACGCTGAGGAGATCAAGCAGCTCAACTTCGGCATCATCTCGACGGAGAGCTCGTCGGCTCTCTCGAAGAGCTTCGAGCCGATGCTGAAGGACCTGGAAAAGGCCGTCGGCATCCCGGTGAAGGCGTTCTTCGCGCAGGATTATGCCGGCGTTATCGAAGGCATGCGCTTCAAGAAGGTCGACGTGGCCTGGTACGGCAACAAGGCCGCCATGGAAGCCGTCGACCGCGCCGGTGGCGAAGTGTTCGCCCAGACGACCAAGCCGGACGGCACCAAGGGCTATTACTCGCTCCTCCTCGCCAACAAGTCGAACACCGCGCTCAACGAGCTGAAGGACGTTCTCGACTGCTCGAAAGGCCTGAACTTCGGCAACGGCGACGCGAATTCGACCTCGGGCAACCTCGTCCCGAGCTACTACGTGTTCGCCCTCAACAAGACCGATCCGAACACCTGCTTCAAGCGCGTCGTGGTTTCGAACCATGAGGGCAACGCCCTCGCCGTCGCCAACGGCCAGGTCGACGTCGCGACCAACAACACTGAGAGCATGGACCGTCTGAAGCTGAACCGCACGGCGGACTTCGAGAAGCTGAAGGAAATCTGGCGCTCACCGCTCATCCCGTCCGACCCGATCGTCTGGCGCTCGGACCTCCCGGCCGACGTCAAGGCGAAGGTCTACGCCTTCTTCCTCGGCTATGGCCGTCTCGGCTCGGCTGAAGAAGTCACCCGCGCCCGCGATATCCTGAAGACCACGTCCGATGGCTGGGGTCCGTTCGTCGCGTCGTCGAACGCGCAGCTCTATCCGATCCGTCAGCTCGAGCTCTTCAAGAACAAGCTGAAGGCGCAGAACGACGACAAGCTCGCCGCCGACGAAAAGGCCAAGAAGGTCGCCGAGATCGACGCGCAGCTCGCCGCGCTCGACAAGCTGATGGCCAGCGTCCCGAACATGTAATCCGGACTGTCCCCGGAGGCTTGGAGGGACCCACGGGTCCCTCCTTTTTTGATACGGAGATCGCGACGATGAGCTCGACCTTGATGACGCCCGCGCCGACCATGCCGGTGCCGCCGCGCTCCGTCCTTTCGATCCTCACACAAACCGTCGGCGCGGGAATCGGGGTCGCGGTCCTGGTCTGGGCCTGGCATTCGGCGGAGATGAACCCGGCGCAGCTCATCAAGGACAGCGGCAACATGGCGGAACTGGGCAAGGACTTTTTCCGGCCCGACTTCCATGAGTGGGAATTCTATATGAAGGGCATGCTCGAAACGTTGGCGATCGCCATCTGGGGCACGCTCCTTGCCGTCATCCTCGGCATTCCGTGCGCGCTGCTCTGCTCGTCGAACATCGCGCCGGTCTGGATCACCTTTCCGATGCGCCGCCTGATGGACGCGCTTCGAGCCATCAACGAACTTGTCTTCGCGCTGATCTTCATCGCCGCCGTCGGCCTCGGCCCGTTTGCCGGCGTGCTCGCGCTGTTCCTGCACACGACCGGCATCATCGCCAAACTGTTCTCGGAAGCGGTCGAGGCCATCGATCACGGCCCGGTCGAGGGTATTCGCGGCACCGGCGCGACCAAGCTGCAGGAGATCGTCTTCGGCGTCATCCCGCAGGTCCTGCCGCTCTGGATCTCATTCACGCTCTACCGCTTCGAATCGAACGTCCGTTCGGCCACCGTACTCGGCATCGTCGGCGGCGGCGGCATCGGCATGACCTTCAACGAGGTCATGCGCTCGTTCGAATATCAGCAGGCCGGCGCGGTGCTGCTCATCGTCATTGTGACGGTGTCGCTGCTGGACGTGCTCAGCCAGAGAATCAGGGCGAAGTTTATCTAGGCGTCTCCCGGTCCGCGTGGACGAAGCCCATCGCGTGATCCGGGACCCAGCGCATACTCGCGAAGCTCTTCAGCTATAGAGCGCCTGCGGCGTACATAGGCGCTGGATCCCGGATCACGTGACACGGCTTTGCCGTGCACGGTCCGGGATACGCTGTCACCACAAGCTCGCCTGAGCCCGCGCGTTCCACGCGGCGTCGTATTCCTCGCCGCCGACACGTCCTTCGCTCATTACCAGCAGCATTTCGCCGGGCGTCGGCAAGCTCTTCGGGTCGATATGGCGGGCCGGGTTCCAGAGTTCCGAGCGGACGATCGCGCGGGCGCACTGAAAGTAGACCTCGTCGACATGCATCACGATCACCGAGCGCGGCGCCTTGCCGTCGACGGAGAAGGAGGCGAGCAAGTCCGGGTCGACGCTGATCTCGGCGCGGCCGTTGACGCGGATCGCGTTGCCGTGGCCGGGGATCATGAACATGAAGGCGGTGCGCGGGTCGCGGACGATGTTCCTGAGCGAGTCGATGCGGTTATTGCCGCGCCGGTCTGGCATCATCAACGTCTTCTCGTCGTGGATGCGGACGAAGCCGCCGAGATCGCCGCGTGGCGAGCAGTCGAGGCCTTCCGGTCCGCAGGTCGCGAGCGCCGCGAACGGCGAGACCTCGATATAGGCGCGGTAGTGCGGCGTGATGCGGTCCGTGACCTTGGCCGTCGACGTCTCTCCGGTCGTGCCGTAGATGGCTTCGAGCTCCTCGACGGAGCGGACAATCGACATCGGTCATGATCTCCTAGCTGAAACGCGGGACAAACCTCTTCTCGACCGGGATATCGGTCCGGCAGGCGGAGGAATGGCTGGTGATGAGCGCGACAAGTTCGCGGCCAGCCTCTTCGATCGTGCGGTCGTTGACGATGGTCGCGTCGACCGGCGTCCAGACCTCCAGCGAGCGGCCGAGGCGAGCGTTGAGGTCGCCGTCCTCGATCCGGGCACGGCCGGCGAGGCGTTCGCGCAGGAGTTCGATCGGCGCAGTGATTTCGACCACCGTGACTTTTGGCAGATGGATACGGCTCCACGGCACCATGCGGCGCGAAATGTTGCAGACGGCGATGTGGCCTTGCCGCACATTCTCCAGCGCCGATTTCGGAAGCGCATAGCCGAGGCCGTGTGCGCGCCAGCACAACGTAAAGGTACCGGCGCTTTCGCCCTCGGCGAACGCCGTTTCGTCGATCGTGTCGTGGTCCTCGTGGGCCGAGCTCGGGCGCGTCACGATGCGGCGCGGGAAGACCATCGAGACGTCGTCCGCGAGCGCGGTCTTCGCATAACCGATCAGGCTGTCCTTCCCCGAACCGCTCGGGCCGACGACGAAGACGAAACCGCCCGACATCTCAGAGCACCCGCTCGCCCTGGCGCCAGACGCGGCGGACGACCGGCACGCCGTTGGCGAGCTTGATCTGGACGAGATCGGCGCGCTGGCCGGAGGCGATCTCGCCACGATCATGTAAGCCGGTCGCCCTGGCAGGCGTCTTCGTCACGGTGCGGATCGCGGCGGAGAGGTCGATTCCGGGAACGCGGTTCGGCAGATCGAAGGCGGCCATCAGCAGGCTGGCCGGAACATAGTCCGACGACAGGATGTCGAGGCATCCGGCCTCCGCCGCCTCGATCGCCGCAAGATTGCCGGAATGCGAGCCGCCGCGAATGAGGTTCGGCGCGCCCATCATCACCGCGATGCCGTGATCGCGAAGCGCGGTGGCGGATTCCAGTGTGGTCGGGAACTCGGCCAGCGAGACACCCTCTTCGACCGTCTGATCGACTTCGGAGAGCGTGGTGTCATCGTGACTCGCGAGCGGGACGCCGTTGGCGCGGGCGAATGCGATGACCTTCGGCCGGTTGATCGCGCTGAAGGCGCCGTTCTGCTCGACGCGGGCATCCATCTGCGCCTTGAACTCTTCGACCGAGCCGCCGCGCTTGCCCATGTAGTAGGTCAGGTATTTGTCGAGGTCGCGGAACTGCCTTTGGCCCGGCGTGTGGTCCATCAGCGACATCAGGCTGACGGGGTAGAGCGCCGAGAAAGCCGTCAATGAGTCGACAACGTCCGGCGACGGCACTTCGCAGCGCAAATGCGTCAGATGCTCGGCCCGGAACAGGCCCTCGTTGCGGGCGATATCGAGCGCCTCGCCAAGCTGCATCAGGTCGGCTCCGAGGCCGCCGCCGTCGAGGTCGGAGCCGCAGCGGAGCGAGTCGAAGACGGTGGTGATGCCCGAGGCGACGATCTGCGCGTCGTAGGCCAGCACCGCGCCCATCGTGTTCCAGTAGACCTTGGGGCGCGGGACGTAATGGCTCTCCAGATGGTCGGTGTGCAGCTCGACCAGGCCTGGGATCAGATAGTCGCCGTGGAGGTCGAAGCCCTTTTCGGGCGGCGCTCCGGTGCCGGTCTCGCTGACCTTGCCGTCGACGACGGCGAGCCAACCGCGCTCGACGCGGTCGGCGAAGACGATCTCGGCATTCTCGATGATTGTGACCTGATCGGGCATGAGTCGGTTCTCCTCAGGCCGCTTTGGCCGCAAAACGTGTCACGTCTACGACGCGACTTGCGACGCGGTCACGCACATCCTCGTCGTGGAAGATGCCGATGATGGCCGTCCCGGCCTTTTTGCGGGCCTCGATCAGTTCGACTACGACGGCGCGGTTAGTGGCGTCGAGGGATGCGGTCGGCTCGTCGAGCAGGAGCACCGGCAGGTCGGCGATGAAGCCTCGCGCGATGTTCACGCGCTGCTGTTCGCCGCCGGAGAAGGTCGCGGGCGGCAGGTCCCAGAGACGCTCCGGCACGTTGAGGCGGCTGAGCAGCTCTCCGGCTCGCGCTTGCGCAACCTCCGGCGAAAGGCCGCTGTCGCGGCCGGCCGAGGCGACGACGTCGATGGTCGAGACGCGCGGGATGACGCGCAGGAACTGGCTGACATAGCCCATCACGTCGCGACGGAGCGCGATCATCCGGCGCGGTTCGGCGGTGGCGACATCGACATAGTCGTCGCCGTCGCGGACGAGCACGGAGCCATGATCGCAGCGGTAATTGCCATAGACGATCTTGAGCAGCGACGACTTGCCGGAGCCGGACGGGCCGCCGAGCACGACGCATTCTCCGGGCATGACCTCGAAGCCTACATCGTCGACGACGTCTAGCTTCATGCCGCCGCGCAGATGAAGAGTGAAGGCCTTCGAGACGCCGTTGAGCTTGATCAGAGGCTGCATGGTCAGGCCGCCAGGACGGAGGATACGAGGAGCTGGGTGTAGGGCTCGCGCGGATCGTCGAGCACCTGGTCGGTCAGTCCGGTCTCGATGACGCGGCCACCCTTCATCACCATCATCCGGTGCGAGAGGAGGCGCGCGACGGCCAGGTCATGCGTGACGATGACGACGGCGAGTCCCAGTTCGGCGACGAGCGTGCGGATCAGGTCGAGGAGGCGCGCCTGGACCGAGACGTCGAGGCCGGAGGTCGGCTCGTCCATGAAGACGAGGCGCGGCTGGGTCACGAGATTGCGGGCGATCTGAAGGCGCTGGCGCATGCCGCCGGAAAACGTCTTCGGGCTGTCGTCGATGCGGCCGGGATCGATCTCGACGCGGGCGAGCCAGTCCTCTGCGGTCGCGCGGATATTGCCGTAATGGCGCGCGCCGACGGCCATCAGTCGCTCGCCGACATTGCCGCCGGCCGAGACCGGCATACGCAGGCCCTGCGTCGCATCCTGGCGGATGAAGCCCCAATCGGTGCGCATCAGCAGGCGCCGTTCGGCCTCGCCGAGCGTGAGCAGATCGCGGACCTCGTCGTCGCGGAAGCGGTAATGGACCTCGCCGGCGTCGGGAGAAGTCTCGGTGGCAAGCAGGCCGAGTAAAGTCGACTTGCCGGAGCCGGATTCGCCAACGATCGCCAGCACCTCGCCCTCGTAGAGGTCGAGCGAGACATCGGCGCAGGCGGCGCGCGGGCCGTAGTTCTTGGCCAGACCACGGGCAGTGAGCAGGGGTGAGGTCACGGCAATGCCTCCTCTCCCTCTCCCCTGTGGGGAGAGGGTCGGGGTGAGGGGGAAGCCGAGTCGGATTTATGTTCTTCCCTCACCCGGTCGCCTTCGGCGACTCGACCTCTCCCCACAGGGGAGAGGGGATCGTCGCCAGCCAGGTGGCCGCGATGGCCGGCCTCGCGGCGCTCCTCGCAATAATCGGTGTCGGAACAGACGAACATCCGCCCGCCGCGGTCGTCGAGCACAACCTCATCGAGATAGACGCCTTCGGCGGCGCAGAGCGCGCACGGGTCCTTGAAGGTCTGAACCCGGAACGGATGATCCTCGAAGTCGAGGCTGCGAACCTTCGTGTGCGGCGGCACCGCGTAGATGCGCTTTTCGCGGCCGGCGCCGAAGAGCTGCAGCGCCTCGCAATCGTCGATCTTCGGGTTGTCGAATTTCGGCACCGGCGAGGGGTCCATCACATAGCGGCCGGCGACTTCGACCGGATAGGCGTAGGTCGTCGCGACATGGCCGTGGCGGGCGATGTCCTCGTAGAGCTTCACGTGCATCAAGCCGTATTCGCCGAGCGCATGAAGCTTGCGCGTCTCGGTCTCGCGCGGTTCGAGATAGCGGAGCGGTTCGGGGATCGGCACCTGGTAGACCAGCACCTGGTCCGAGCGCAGCGCCGTCTCCGGCACGCGGTGGCGCGTCTGGATGACCGTCGCCTCGACTGTTTTCGTCGTCGTCGCGACGCCGGCCGTGCGCGCGAAGAACTTCCGGATCGAGACAGCGTTCGTGGTGTCGTCCGAGCCCTGGTCGATGACCTTCAGTACGTCGTCCGGGCCGAGGATTGCGGCGGTCACCTGCACGCCGCCGGTGCCCCAGCCGTATGGCATCGGCATTTCGCGGCTGGCGAACGGCACCTGATAGCCGGGAATTGCGATCCCTTTCAGGATCGCGCGGCGGATCATCCGTTTCGTCTGCTCGTCGAGATAGGCGAAATTATAGCCCGTGGCCTGCGCGTGCTCGTTCATTCTGCGGCCTCCAGCGCATCGGTCTGGCCGCCGGCCTCGTGCTCGGCGCGCATGCGGCGGACGAGTTCGAGTTCGGCTTGGAAGTCGACGTAATGCGGCAGCTTCAGGTGCTCGACGAAGCCGGTGGCCTGCAGGTTGTCGCAATGCGACAGCACGAACTCCTCGTCCTGCGCGGGAGCCGCAACCTCCTCGCCGAATTCGCGGGCGCGGAGCGCGCGGTCAACCAGCGCCATGGCCATGGCCTTGCGCTCGCCGCGTCCGAAAGCGAGGCCATAGCCGCGCGTGAACTGCGGCGGCTGGGCGGCCGAGCCGGTGAACTGGGTGACCATCTCGCATTCGGTGAGGGTCATCTCGCCGAGCGGCACGGCGAAACCGAGCTCTTCCGGCACGAACTCGATCTCGACATCGCCGATGCGGATCTCGCCGGTGAAGGGATGGGTGCGGCCGAAACCACGTTGGGTCGAATAGCCGAGCGCCAGCACGAAGCCCTCGTCGCCGCGCGCCAGTGCCTGCAAGCGCAGATCGCGGCCGGCGGGGAAATCGAGCGGTTCGCGAGTCAGGTCGCCGACGGGGATGTTCGGATCGGCCGCAGGCTCGCGCTCGATCAGGCGCTCCCCGTCGAGCAGGCTCGCCACATGCGGCATTACCTCGGATGCTGCCTGGCTTTCGGCCGGCCTCTCCGGCTCGCCTTCGGCCGCGAGCGCGAAGTCGATCAGGCGATGGGTGTAGTCGAAGGTCGGGCCGAGCACCTGTCCGCCCGGCAGGTCCTTGTAGATCGCCGAGACGCGGCGGATCGCGCGCATCGTATCGGTGTCGATCGGCTCGGACGTGCCGAAGCGCGGCAGCGTGGTGCGGAAGGCGCGGACAAGGAATACCGCCTCGATCAGGTCGCCGCGCGCCTGCTTCAGCGCGAGCGCCGCGAGGTCGGGATCGTAGAGCGAGCCCTCGGTCATCACGCGGTCGACGAGAAGCGTCATCTGCTCACGGATCTGCGCGACCGAAAGCTCGGGGACGGAAGGGTCGCCGCGCCGCTCGTGGTCGAGCAGAGCGTGTGCATTGTCGATGGCGGCCTCGCCGCCCTTCACCGCGACATACATCAGCGCGCCTCCATCATGGTCGTGCGTGGCAGGCCGGTGACCATGCCGTTCGCCGTGAACAGCACATCGACGCCGCATGGGAACAGTGCGCGGTTCGCGATCCACTCTCGGGCGAATGCGGGCGGCAGCGGGTCGATCGACATCGTGGCCGTGCCGCGAATGCCGGGGCCGCTGAGAATCAGCCCGTCTCCGACGGAAATCCGGCTTGTATGGACAAACATAGTCGTCGAGCGATCCGGATAATCCGGCGTGCCGCGCGCGAAGCTGTGAAGCGACGGACAGAGCGCGGGGTCGGAAACCAGCGCGAAATGCGCCTCGCGCGGATTGGCCGTGATCGGAGTGCCGGTGTGGAAGCGGAGATAGTCCGTGACCTCGCGCGATCCGGCCAGAGTTGCATCGAGCCAGAGCGGCGTCTCATGGTCGGCGAGCGTCAGCGCAAGCGCGGCAAGTTCGGCAGGCAGCGAGGCCGGTGGCGCGATATCGCAGTCGAGCGTCTGCAGCGTACCGGGCCGTGACAGCGCGTTCATCGCCGCGCGGAAAACACGCTGAGCGTCGAAGACGGGATTGGCGAAAGCATGGGCGGCCATCAATCCTCTCCCCGGACCATGGTGAAGAAATCGACCTTCGTCGCCGCGACACGTCGTGCCTTAAGCGCGCGCTCTTCGGCGATGCGATTGCGGACCGGTTCGAGTGCGGCATGGACCTCGGTCCGGCGACCTGCCTGCCACAGTGCATCGAGCATTGCGGCCGTGCGGGCCTTCGGTTTGTCTCGACCGAGTTGGTAGGCGATTCCGATCTCGCCGGTCGTTAGCCGGACCGCCGCGCGAGTGACGCTGACCTCGCCGGCATTGAAGGGAGCGCCCGTTCCGCCGATGCGGCCGCGCGCCATGACGAGGCCGATCTCTGGCGCGCGCATCTCCTCGGCGCCGTCCGGCGGTCCGACCTTTTCGAGCGCGGTCGCGAGTTCGTTGGCGGTCGCCAGCGCGTAGACGCGCATCGCTTCCTGCCGGGGCTCGTATGCTGGTGTCTCGGTCATTCACGATCCTGTCGTCGAATGTTGTCTATTTTATTAGACAACTGGCCAAACACTGTCCAATGAAGTTTTGATGACGGATGACGATAACGAGGGATCAGGTGCTCGACAGGGCTTTGGGGCTGGCGGCGTGGCGGCAGGTGGCGGATGCGGTCGAGGCCGACATTACGTCGGGTCGATTGAAGCCGGGCGACAGGCTGGCGCCGGAATCGCAGCTGGCGGAAAGGTTCGGCGTCAACCGCCACACGGTCCGGCGCGGTCTTGCCATGCTGGCCGAGCGCGGCCTCGTGCGCGCCACGCAGGGCAGCGGCACGTTCGTCGAGACGGCGCCGGTCGTCTATCCCATCGGCCTGAAGACCCGCTTTTCGGAAGTGATGGCGAAGGTCGGCCGCGAGGCGCGGGGCGAACTCGTCTCCGCCGAGCATGTGCCGGCCGACAAGGGCATCGCGGAGGCACTCGGCATCGAGAAGGGATCGCCGATCCTGCAGATGCATACGATCTACCGCGCCGACGGCGTGCCCCTGTCGTTTGCCCGGACCTGTTTCCCGCTGCCCCGCTTCCTCGGTCTCGACCAGCATTTCGCCGCCAAGGGCTCACTGACCAAGGCCTACAAGAAGCTCGGCATCGAGGACTACAAGCGCCTGTCGACCCGCATCACGGCGCGGATGGCGGACCCTGCCGAGGCGGCGCAACTCGACATCGCGCCGGGCCGCGTCGTGTTGATCATCAGCAGCATCAATGTCGACCTGGAGGGTGTCCGCATCCAGGCGACGCAGTCGCGTTTCGTCGCCGACCGCGTCGAACTGACGATCGAGCGTTAGACCTGAGCCACAGCTTCGGCGACGTCGTAGCGCTTGGAGAACTCGATCGCGTCGAGCTTGCGGAAATCGGCCATCGCCTCGCTCAGCCGGGCATGGCTCCAGTCCCACCATTTGATGCGCAGGAAGCGGGCTTCGGTTTCTTCATCGACGCGGCGCTTGATGACACGCGCGGGTGATCCGACGACCACTGCGTAGTTCGGCACGTCCTTGGTCACGATGGCGCCCGAGCCGATCACCGCGCCCGTTCCGACATTGACGCCCGGCATGATGATTGCCGCGTGGCCGATCCAGACGTCCGGGCTGATGACAATGCGGTTCTTCAGCCGCCACTCGAAGATCTCTCGGTCGTCGTCCTGGGCCATGTGGTGGCAGCGCGAACGGTAGGTGAAGTGATGCAAGGTCGCCCGCCACATCGGATGATTGGTCGGGTTGATCCGGACATTCGTCGCGATGTTGCAGAACTTGCCGATCTCCGCGTTGAAGATCTGCACGTTCGGCGTCGCATAGGCGAAATCGAGGAAATCCGAATCGGTGATCTCGCAGCCCCTGGCGATCGAGGTCCAGGGACCGACGCGGGTGCGCAGCACGGTTGCGGAAGGATGGATGACCGGCGTCTCGGACAGCCCCTGTTCGTCGTACCAGGGAGCTTCCGGTTCGCCTTGATTGATCTCGATGAGCGCCATGATCCCCTTATCCCGCGTGAAAGCGGCGGACTCAAGCGGTGGAGTGTGACAGGCCGATTACGGCTGGCTGCCGCGCAGTCCCGCGACCTCCCAGCGCTCAATCTCGCTCCTCACAAGCAGCGCGAGCGCCTCTGGGGTCCGCCGGTTGTCGGCAGGTATTTCCGCGCCGAGGTCGATGAGGCGGTTTCGGAAGCGCGGTTGATCGAGCGTCGTGCGAACCGCCGAGTTGAGCGCCTGGATGTGTTCCGGTGGCGTGCCGCGTGCGGCGAACAGCGCGGTCCAGGAGTCGACCGGAAAGTGCATGCCGACCTCGCGCGCCAGCGGAACGTCCGGCAAGACGTTCGAGCGCTTGCTGCCTGAGATGACGTAGGCGTCGACGCGATGCGTGGCGGCGGCCGGAGCGATGTTGACCACCTGATCGATCAGGACATCGGCCTGGCCGCCGATCAGATCGTTCAACGCCGGACCGCTGCCGCTATAGGTGACCAAGGTCGGCGTGATCTTCATCTCCGACACGAGAACCAATGCTGATGCATAGGTACCCGCGCCGGGGCCGGAATGGGCGAGCTTGATCGCCGGTCCCCGTTCGCGGAGTACCCTGACGAGGTCGTTGTAATCACGGGCGAGACCGCGCCGGGTGACGAGGACGGCAGGCGTGTTGGCGATCAGCGCGACGGCAGCGAAATCCTTCTCGGGGTCGTATCCGGCGTCGTCGAACATCACCTTCGCCGCGGCATGCGTGCCGCCGCTGCCGAGCAGCAGGTCGGTTCCGTCGGTGGCCGTGGCCAAGAAGTTGAGGATGCCGGTTCGCCCGCCGCGGCCGGTGATGTTCTCCACGTAGACCGATCGGTTGAGGATGTTCGCAAGCTCGTCGGCGAGAATGCGCGCGAGCGTGTCGGTCGATCCTCCGGCGGCGAACGGCACGACGATGCGCACCGGCCCTTGCGGCCTCCAGGGCAGATCGGCGCGTGCGGATCGCGCGGACGGGCCCGCGAGCGCCAGACCCGCGGTTGCGGCCATGAATTGGCGACGATCGCAGGCCGGGCGCCGCATTCAGGTGCCCGTTGCCCCGAGCTCCGGCCCGGTCTCGCGCTTGAGATAGGTGACGACATCCCTGGCCGGCATCGGCTTGGCGAAGAGATAGCCCTGGCCCAGGCTGCAACCGGCCGAGAGCAGGAAGGCGCGCTGCGCCTGGGTTTCCACGCCCTCGGCGACGACGGACATGTTCAGGCTGCGGCCGAGATTGACGACGGCGGAAACAATGCCGGCGCTGTCGGTATTGCTCTCGAGGTCGCGCACGAAGCTCTGGTCGATCTTCAGCACGTTGACGCGGAACTGCTTCAGATGCGTGAGCGAGGCGTAGCCGGTGCCGAAATCGTCGAGGGCGAGCGGAACGCCCGCCTCGCGCAGCGCTTCGAGGTTCGCGCGGACATTCGACGAGTTCTGTTCGAACAGGACGCCTTCGGTAATCTCGATTTCGATCTGATGGGAATCGATCCCGGCCGTCGCCATTTCGGTGCGGAGGCTTTTCGCGAACGACCCGGTCTGCAGTTCGGCGCTCGATACGTTCACCGCCACGCGCACGAAGTCGATGCCCAGGCGCGTCCATTCCCGCATGTCGCGGAAAATCTGCGAGCGCAGTTCGCGGCCGAAGGCCATCGACAGTTCGTGGTTGGCGAAAACGGCCGCGAAGGCCATTGCCGACAGAACGCCCTTCTCCGGGTGATTCCAGCGGGCGAGCGCCTCGAAGCCGAGAACGGTGCCGGTCCGGATGCAGACCTGGGGCTGGTAGAACGGAACGAATTGTTCGCGCTCGATCGCCTCGCGGATCTCTTCGAGAAGCGCCACTTCTTCGAGGACGCGCCTGCGCATGTCGGGCGAGTAGACGCAGTACTGGTTTCGGCCGAGCGACTTGGCGCTGTAGAGCGCGATGTCGGCGTTCTTCAGGAGCTCGCTCGCTTCGCTGTCATGGCGCGGATATGCGGTGATGCCGATCGATGCAGGCATCGACAGCGCGTGCCCCTCGAATTGGCAGGGTTCGCGCAGATGCATCAGCACTTCCTCGGCGACGCTGATGCCTCGTCCGAGCGTACCCGGAACGATGATCGCGAATTCATCGCCGCCGAAGCGTGCGACGAGATCGTTCGGACCGACCGCGACGAGAAGCCTGCGGCCGACTTCACTGAGCAGGCGATCACCTGCCATGTGGCCAAGCGTATCGTTGACGTGCTTGAAGTTATCGAGATCGACGAGGAGCACGCAGAGCCGCTGGTTGGTGCCTGCGGCATCCCGCAGCGCGGCTTCCAGCTCGCGTCCGAAGAGAGTGCGGTTGGCGAGGCCGGTCAGGGCATCGTAATTCGCCGCGCGTAACAGCTCCTTTTCCGAATTGTCCCTCTGCGTCGCCTCCCGGGCCAGCATTTCGCCGACGACGGCGAGAAAGATGACACCGGCGAGCGCAAGCAGGGCGTTGCTCAGCGCGTCGTGCTGCCACTGCATCAGGGCGTCGCTGAGCGAGATGCCGATGCTGACGATGACCGGCACGTCCTTCAGTCGAACGAAGCTGAAAATCCGCTCGATGCCGTCGAGATGCGACCGCTGCTGGAATGTACCGGTCGGATGGTTGGACAACGGTTCCTTGAACATCACGCTGTTCGCGATGCTCCTGCCGATAGTTCCCTGTAGCGCCGGATGGCGGGCAAGCGTCGTTCCGTCGGACCGGAACAGCGCAACGGCGCCCTCAGGACCGACAGCGATCGATGAGTAGAAGCTGTTGAGATAGTCGAGGTTGACCAGTGCCAACACCACATGGCCGGGCACGCCTTCGCGACCGCTGATGCGGCGGCTGATCGCGACGACCTGCTTCCCGCTGACCGGGTCGAAGGTCGCGCTGCTGGCATAAAGCCCGCGATGGGATTTTGCCTGATGCGCGTTGATCGCGTCCTGATCGAGAAGATTGCCGACAGATGCCGAGCGTTCGAAGTCGTAGAGCGGGGCTGGAGCGCCCGGCGCAAGGAGGCGAACGGCCATGACATGCGGCAGGCTCTGGGTGAGCAGCGCGAGTCCGCCGGTGACATTGCTGCGGCGGACTGGATCGTCGGGAGCCGGGCCGAGTTCATGCGCGAGCAGGCCCAGCAGCATATTGACGGAGTCGAAGGTCCGTTCCGTATGCTGCGCCAGCATCCTGACGAGATTTTGCGAATTTCGCTCCGCGGCGTGCATCGCATCGATGTGCGCACGGCTGATGAAGAGCGAAGCGATCGCGATGACGGCCGCGCAGGTGAGTGCGACGCTCAGGCGAATGACCCAGCGGAGCGGGAGGCGCGACGTTAAAGTGCTCCCACGCCCATTTTCCGAGCGTAACCAAGTGGGCGCGTGTTCCCGTTCGGCTTTCACGCCGCGAGAGTTGATCGAAATCAGTTTCGATTATGTGAATGGAATGCTGTCGAAGCGAATACTTGCTCGATCACGAATAACGCTAAGCCGTTCACGCTATTTATGAATATCGATCTGTGTCGATCAAGACGCGCCAACTTCACCGGTCAGGACGCGCTCGGCGTAATGACAGGCGATCATGCGTCCATCGACGGGCCGCAAAACGGGGCGCACTTGCCTGCAATGCTCGGTGACTGTCGGACAGCGGGTGGAGAAGACGCAACCGACCGGCGGATTGAACGGTGACGGCGGCTCACCCTTCAGAATGATGCGCTCGCGGCGTGGAGCATTGATGTCCGGCGTGGAGGCAAGAAGAGCGCGAGTATAGGGATGCAGCGGCCGCGCGAAGATGACGTCCTTCGGACCCTGCTCGAGCGCGGTGCCGAGATATAGCACGAGTAGATCGTGCGCGAGGTGACGGACGACACCGAGATCGTGCGAGATGAACAGGTAGGCGAGGCCCATGTCCCGCTGCAGATCGGTGAGCAGGTTCAGCACCTGCGCCTGAACCGAAACGTCGAGCGCGGATACCGGCTCGTCGGCGACGATCAGACTCGGCTCGAGTATCAGTGCGCGTGCGATGGCGATACGCTGGCGCTGTCCACCGGAAAACATGTGCGGATAGCGATCGGCATGCTCCGGGCGCAGGCCGACGCGGGCCATGGTCTCGCGCACTTTGGCGCGGCGTGACGAGCGGTCGCCGCGCTTCGCCGCAATCAGAGGTTCTTCCAATATGGCGCCGACCTTCCGGCGCGGATTGAGCGAGCCGTACGGGTTCTGGAAGACGAACTGCACATGGCGGCGAAGCTTCGCCCGATCGATCTTCGATGCATAGGCGACGTCCGCGCCTTCGATTTCGAGCTGGCCGGATGTCGCGGGCTCGATCAGCGCGACCATCCGGCCGAGCGTGGATTTGCCGGAGCCAGATTCGCCGACCACCGCGAGCGTCTTGCCGGGTTCGATATCGAACGACACGCCGCCGACGGCGGTAAGCTTCGCCGGCTCCGCGAACATGCCGCGGGGGACTTTATAGATCTGCACGAGTTCGTGCGCCGAGACCGCTTTCATGATGCGGTCTCCGTGACGCCGATTGGTGTATCGGCGGCGATGTTCTGCAGACGCTGCGGATCGCCGAGCGGGTAATGGCAGCGCACGCGCCCGCCCTCCCAATCGCGCAATGCAGGCTGGTCGTTGCGGGAATGATCCGTCGCGTAGACGCAGCGCGGGCTGAACAGGCAGCCTTTCGGCCGGTCATAGGCGCCGGGAACCATTCCGGGAATGGTGGCGAGGCGGCCGTCCATCGCACGCTCGGGAAGTGCGTTCAGCAGGGCCTCCGTATATGGATGCTGCGGCGCGGCGAAAAGCTTCGCGGCTGGCTGCTCCTCCATGATCTGGCCGGCATACATCACCAGCACGCGCTTTGCGGTTTCGGCGACGACGCCCATGCTGTGCGTGATCAGGATCAGCGCCATGCCACGATCGCGCTGCAGATCGAGCAGGAGATCGAGGATCTGCGCCTGGATGGTGACGTCGAGCGCGGTCGTCGGCTCGTCGGCGATGAGCAGTCGCGGATTGCAGGAGATCGCCATGGCGATCATCACGCGCTGGCTCATGCCGCCGGAAAGCTGGTGCGGATAGGCGGAGAGGCGGCTTTCCGGCGCCGTGATGCCGACCTGATCCAGAAGTTCGATCGCGCGTCGCCTCGCCGCCTTGCGGTCGAGGCCGAGATGCAGCCGGATCGTCTCCTCGATCTGGAAGCCGACGGTGAAACACGGGTTCAGGCTCGTCACCGGATCCTGGAAGATCATGGCGATGTCCTTGCCGATCAGCCTGCGGCGCTGGCGGGCGGACATTCCGAGCAGGCTCTGGCCGTCGAACGTCAGGCGGTCGGCGGTCACGATGCCGGGGAATGGGACGAGACCCATCATCGCGAGCATCGAAATGCTCTTGCCCGAGCCGGATTCGCCGACGACGCCGAAGACCTCGCCCTCGTCGAGATCGAACGAGACGCCGTCGACCGCCTGGAGCATGCCGCCGGCGGTCGGGAAGCGGACACAGAGATTGCGGACTTGCAGCAAGGCCATTCCGGTCACCGCTTCAGCTTGGGATCGAGCGCATCGCGCAACCCGTCGCCGACGAGGTTGAACGCGAGCACGGTGATCAGGATCATTAGTCCCGGGAAGGTCACGACCCACCAGGCGCGCAGGACGAACTCACGCGCATCGGCGAGCATGGTTCCCCATTCCGACGCGGGCGGCTGGGCGCCGAGGCCGAGAAAGCCGAGCGCGGCCGCGTCGAGGATCGCGGCGGAGACGCCGAGCGAAGCCTGCACGATCAGCGGCGCGGCGCAGTTCGGCAGCACTTCCTTGAACATGATGCGCAGATTGCTCGACCCGCCGACGCGGGCGGCGGTGACGTAATCCTTCGACAATTCGCCGATGACGGCGGCGCGCGTCAGCCGGACGTAATGCGGCAAAGTCACGAGCGCGACGGCGATCATCGCGTTGGCGAGGCCGGGACCGAGGATCGCAACGATGACGATGGCGAGCAGCAAGCTCGGCAGCGTCAGGATGACGTCCATCGCACGCATGATCGCGGTCTCGATCCAGCCGCGGAAATAGCCCGCCGCCATGCCGATCAGCACGCCCGAGACGAGCGAGAGGACGACGACCGCAACGCCGATCGAGAGCGAGAGCTGCGCGCCCCAGATCAGGCGCGAAAGGAGGTCGCGGCCGATTGCGTCGGTTCCCAGGAGGTGGGACCACGAACCGCCGTCCTGCCAGACCGGCGGGCGGAGGAACGCGGTCGAGTCGGTCCGGTCCGGATGATGCGGCGCGATCAGCGGCGCAAACACCGCGAGGCCCGTCACGACCACGATGATGGCGAGGCCGATGACCGCGCCGGTATTGCGGCGGAAATCGTGCCAGAAGGCCGCCAGGTCGGATGGCGGTGCGGCCGCGGGCGTCGTGCCGGCCGCGATCGGGGGTGTCTGGAGAACCTCGGTCGTCATCGGGCGTGCCTGATGCGCGGGTTGATGATGCCATAGGCGAGGTCGACGAGCAGGTTCACGATCATGACGACCGCGCCCATCAGCAGGACGCCACCCTGAAGCACGGGATAATCGCGGCGGTAGATCGCCTCGATCAGCCATTTGCCGACGCCGGGCCAGGAGAAGATCGTTTCGGTCAGGATTGCGCCGGTGAACAGCACGCCCACCTGCAGCCCGATGACAGTGACGATCGGGATCAGGGCGTTGCGGAAGGCGTGCAGCGCGATCACGCGCATGCCCGACAGACCCTTGGCGCGAGCGGTGCGGATGTAGTCCTCACCCAGCACTTCGAGCATCGCCGAGCGCGTCATGCGCGCGATGACGGCGAGCGGAATCGTACCGAGCACGATCGACGGCAATATGAGGTGGGAGACGGCGGAGCCGAACGCGCCTTCCTCGCCGGACAGCAGGCTGTCGATCAGCAGAAAACCCGTCACCGGCTCGATGTAATAGAGCAGGTCGATGCGGCCGGAGACCGGGGTCCAGCCTAGCTGGACGGAAAACAGCAGGATCAGCAAGAGGCCCCACCAGAAGATCGGCATGGAATAGCCGGTCAGGGATATTCCCATCACGCCGTGATCGAAGATCGAGTTTCGTCGGACGGCCGCGATCATGCCGGCCGGAAGCCCGATGACGACCGCGAAGATGATGGCGCAGAGCGACAGTTCGACGGTCGCGGGGAAAAGCTCGAAGAATTCCGACGCCACCGAATTACGGGTGACGAAGGAACGGCCGAGATCGCCCTGCAGGACGCGCGAGATGTAGAGCCCGTACTGGACGATGACCGGCTGGTCGAAGCCATAGGCCTTGCGCAGTTCCTCATGCCGGGCGGCGGAGATGCCGCGCTCGCCGGCCTGAGCTTCGATTGGATCACCCGGCACGAGCCGGATCATGATGAAGGTGAGAAGCGTGATCCCGATAAAGGTGGGGATCAGGAAGCCTAGGCGGGAAAGTACGAACCTGAACATGGTGGGTGGCCGCGGGCTGTCATCCAGCCCGCGGCCCGCTCCTTAGTTGATGTCGACACCGTAGAAAGTGTGACGGCCGAACGGGCTCAGCTTGTAGCCGGTCACGTTCTTGCGGATCGGTCCGATCTGCACCGCGTGGGCGATCGTGAACCAGGGTTCTTCCTTCTTGAAGATCACCTGCGCCTGCTCATAGAGCTTGGTGCGCTCGGCCTGGTCGGAGATCGCCTTCGCCTTCACGACGATGTCGTCGTATTCCTTGTTGCAGAACTTGGCGATGTTCGAGCCGCTCGTCTGCTGCGCGGAGGCGCAGCCGAGCAGGGTGTGCAGGAAGTTGTCCGGATCGCCGTTGTCGCCGGTCCAGCCGAACAGCGCCATCTGGTGCTCGCCGGCCTGCAGCTTCTTGCGGTACTCGCCCCATTCGAAGCTCTTGATCTCGGCCTTCACGCCGATCTTGGCGAGGTCGGCCTGCATCAGTTCGGCGATGCGGCGGGCGTTCGGATTGTAGGGACGCTGCACCGGCATCGCCCAGAGATCGGTCTCGAGGCCGTTAGGATAGCCCGCTTCCGCAAGGAGCTTCTTGGCACCTTCCGGATCATAGGGCGTGTCCTGGATCGAGTCGTTATAGCTCCACATCGACGGCGGGATCGGGTTCTTCGCCGCGACGCCGGTGCCGAGGAAGACGCCATCGACGATGGCCTTCTTGTCGATGGCCATCGAGATCGCCTTGCGAACGCGAACGTCGTCGAACGGCTTTTTCTGGGTCTGATAGGCGAGGTAGCCGATGTTCAGGCCCGGCTGCTCGAGAACCGTGATGTTCGTGTCCTTCCGCATCGCCTCGATATCGGCCGGGTTCGGGTACGGCATCACATGGCATTCACCCTTCTGCAGCTTGGCCCAGCGGACCGAAGCGTCGGGCGTGATGGCGAAGACGAGATCGTCGATCTTGGCCTTGCCGCCCCAGAATTCAGGGAATGCCTTGTAACGGATGACCGCGTCCTTCTGATACTGGACGAGGTAGAACGGGCCGGTGCCGATCGGCTCCTGGTCGATCTTCTCCGGCGTACCCGCCTTCAACATCGCGTCGGCATATTCCTTGGACTGGATGCCGGCATATTCCATCGCGAGGTTGGCGAGGAACGGAGCCTCGGGTTTGTTGAGCGTGAATTTGACCGTGTAGTCGTCGACCTTCTCCAGCGACTTGATCAGTTCCGGCATCGCCATGTCGTTGAAGTACGAATGGTCCGGACTCGTCACGTTGAAGTAGGGATTCTCCTTCTTCCACATGCGCTCGATCGAGAAGACGATGTCGTCGGCATTGAAGTCGCGCGTCGGCTTGAAGGTCTTGTTGGAGTGCCACTTCACTCCCTTGCGCAGGTGGAAGGTGTAGGACGTGCCGTCCTCGGAGATGTCCCACTTCTCGGCGAGACCGGGAACGACCTTGGTGCCGCCGGATTCGAAGTCGACGATGCGGCCGTAGATCTGGGAGTTGGCGTCGAACGACGTACCCGTCGTCTGTACGCCGGGATAGAAATTTTCCGGGCTGCCTTCCGAGCAGTAGACGAGGGTTTTTGCAGAGGCGGGGGCGATAGAGACAGGCAGGGCCAGGCACATCGCGGCAATCAGATAACGAGACTTCACGACACCACTCCAACTGGGCTGGGTGAAGCGGCAGAGGCTATTCCACTAAAGGTTCCTGTCAATCGCGTCGCAGGCATGAAAAGCGGGCGAATCATGGCCTAAATTTGTGCAACAGCCTGTCTGAGAAGCACAATTCGGCTCTTTAAGATTTCTAATCCAAACGGTCCGAAATCGGGCGGTCAGGCGACTCTCCGATTACTCGCCGTCCTTGTCCCACCAGCCTTTTTCGGGCTTGAGGCCATGCTGGCCACGATAGGGCGCGACGTCCGGACTCTTCCAACTCTCGATCGTTGCGGGATCCAATCTGTACACCTCGACGCCAAGCGGGCGGCAGACCTCGATCGGGTCTCGGGCGTCCGGGCCCCACAACGGCACGGAGAGATCGCCCCCGGGACACGTCGACAGGGCGCAGAGGAGATCGATCTCGGCGAAGAATTCGAGATAGTCGCCCTTCTGCGCCGGGCAGTCGCGCATGAAGTACATGTCGTCGGCGTTGAGCCCGGTGACCTGGAAGACGTTCAGCACGTCGTGCACGTCGAACTCGGTCAGCCCGAACGGCAGGACCGAGCGGACGAGGTTCGAATGGCAGTGGAAATGGAAGTCCTGCCCGGTCAGGAGCTTGTTGACGTAAGGATCGCAGCGCGTGCCGAGGAGGTCGTGGATGCGGCCGCCATATTCGTCGATCCCGTAACCCGCCAGCGTGTCGGCGATGATGGTCACCAGCGGCCGCAGGAACGGCAGCGTCGACCACAGCCGGTCATGGGTCGAGACATGCGCGCCCTGGAGCTGGCGCGTCCGCGAGGCCCATAGGCGCTCGCGCGGATCGTGGCGGTTCCAGATATTGAGGTCGCCGACCTGCGGGCCCTCAACGGCGACGATTCGGAAGACATGGCCGGCCGGCACTTCCCAGGCGCGTCCGGTGCGAATCGGGATCGTGAATTGTTCGACCAGTTCGCGGCCCGGGGCCGAGGCGACGCGGTCGTAGAACTCCTTGTCGACGTCGAGCGCCGATCCCTTGCTCACCTGATACGCCGCCCGAAAATCCTTCATCGCACACTCCATGAAACCGGCGGATCAGGCAGGCTAGCGGCGGCGTCGTCAACCATCCGGATGACACGCGAAATTCTCCGATTGGTTCAACAGCGTGTTTACCGATGGGGTCGAAGTCTTGCGGATCCCGTTCGTGATCGAGGACCATGAGGTCTTCATCGGTGCGAGCGTCGGCTTCGCGGCGATGCACCCGGACGATCCAATGGAGGGAGACCAACTCCTCGTCGCGGCCGACAACGCGCTCTATGCCGCGAAACGCGCCGGAAAGAACACATGGCGGAATGCGTGACCGGCAACGTCTTCGAATGGGACGCCGCGATCTGAGCCTAAGTGTGCGGCCAGAGCGATTGCAGGAATTCGCTGATTCCGTTCATCGCGATCTGCGTGCCGATGCACAGCAGCAGGAACGCCGACAGCCGCGACAGCGCGCGCGCGCCGCCGGGTCCGAGAAAATTGAGCAGGCGGTCGGCCGACGAATAGGCCAGCCAGACGATTATCGCGACCGCCAAAGCCGCCGCCGATGCTCCCGCGACGAAAGCAAGGAACTCCTCGTTCGAATGCGGATGATTCGCGCCGATCGCGATCGCGACCGAGATGGTGCCGGGGCCAGCGGTGAACGGCATCGTCAGCGGGAAGAAGGCTACGTCCTCATAGCCTGCCGCCTCCGACGCCTGTTTCTGCTTGTCGGCCTCGTAGCTCTCGGTGAGGAAGAGCAGGCTCCACGCGCTCGCGGCCACCACGACGCCGCCCGCGACGCGGAGCGCCGCCAGGGTGATTCCGAAGAAGCTCAGTATGTACGCGCCGCCCCAGAGCGCGACGAGCATGATGATCGCCGAATAGATGCCGATCCGCCGCGCCAGGATCAGCCGCTCGAAATGCGAGCGATCCGCCGTCGCCTGGCTGAAGATCAGCGCCGAGCCCGGCGGATTGACGATCGAGAACAGCGCGGAAAATGACAGCAGGAATGTTTCGGTGGCGGTCGGCATCGGCGTCTCGACGGGCGGCGCCGGCATCATGACACGGCGCCTTCCCGTGGTCCAAATCCCTGTCCTGCAAGCTGTAATGTTGCCGTAAGGGCGCTCGGGCCGAGTCCTCGCGAATTTTCGTGAGGCGGTGTCGCATGTTGGATCCCGAGGGCATTCAGGTTGTCGCCAAGCAGTCCGGCTTTTCGAGCGTCGAGTCGGAACAGGTCGTCCGCACGCGCGGGCTCTTGGTGACGGGGCGCGCCGGCATCGTCGATACGCTCGAGAACCTGATCAGCGGCGGTCAGCAGGAAGACATCCTCGCCGCGACGCTCTCCGCTGCACTGGTCGACGAGGGCGACCGTCTGGTCGATGTTGGGTGCGGAACCGGCAAGCTTGCGATCGCCGCGTCGCGGCTGGTCGGCGCCAAAGGCTCGGTCGTCGGTATCGACGCGACGCCACAGATGATCGATCTCGCCAATGCCCGTTCCGCGAAGGAGAAGTCGGGTGCACGCTTCCGCGTCGGCGTCGCCGAGCACCTTCCGCTGCCGGCGGGCAGCCAGGACGCGGTGACCAGTTCCTATTTCTTCCATCACCTGCCGAGCGACCTGAAGCCGCTGGCGATGCGCGAGATGTGGCGCGTGCTGAAGCCGGGCGGCCGACTGATCGTCACCGATTACGGTCGGCCGCGCAGCCTGTTCGGCTATATCGCGAGCTTCCCGATGCGCTGCGATTTCCACGAATATGTTCGTCCGCAGCTGCGCGGCGAACTCGAACGCATCATCGAGACCGAGGGGTTCGGGCCGGTGGAATTCACCGCGACCTTCCTCGGCTACATCAGCGTGCTGCGGCTGATCAAACCCTACCCGGCGACGACGCGCTCGGTCGGCAGATCGAGCACGAACGACGATCCGCCGCCGGGCCGCGCCTCGATGCGGATCGAGCCCTGATGCTGCCGCATGATCTCGTGCGTGATCGCGAGCCCCAGCCCCGTGCCCGGCGCCTGTGTGGCGCCGCGCTGGAAGCGGCGGAACAGCCGCTCGCGGTCTCCCTCAGCGATACCGGGGCCGCGATCGTTGACGCGGGCCGTGGCGGGCAGGACGAGCTCGATCTCGATCGGGCTGCCTCGCGGGGTGTGCTTCAGCGCGTTCTCCAGCAGATTGCGCAGAGCGACAGCAATCGCGTGCGGGTCGGCGCGGACGGGCAGCGCGCCGGTCTCGCCGGTCACCGCGATCTCGCGGCCGTCCTTCACGGCGAGCGGGGCGATCTCGGCCACCGCCTCGACCACGACGTCGCGCAGGTCGAACACACGGTCGGATTTGAGCGTGCTGGCGTCGAGCCGCGCGACTTCCAGCAGTTGCTGGACGAGGCGGTTGATGCGGTCTGCGTCGCCGGCGAGCACCTTCCGATCCTCGCCGGGCGGGAGGCGATCGATGCGGGCGGTGAGGATGCTCAGCGGCGTCCGGATCTCGTGCGCCGCATTGGCGATGAAGCGCCGTTCGGAATCGAGCGCCGTTTCCAGCCGCTGGATGGCTGACGCGACGGCGTCGACGAAGGGCCGGATCTCGATCGGCATGCGCGAGGTCGCGAGGGTCGGCACGCCTTCGCCCGGCCGCATGCTCTCGGCGACGTCGGCGGCGGCGTCGACCTCGCGGAACGCCTGCCGAAGCGTGATCCAGACCACGGCGATGCCGAACAGCATCACGGCGAACAGGACCGGCGTGCTTTCCCGCGCGAGTTCTCCGACGACGCTGTCGGCCAGGACGTCGTCATGGATGCCGCTCTGCGCGACCGCCACGGAATAGTCGCCGACCGGCCGGTGATAGGCGTACCAGGGGCCGCCCGTCGCGCCCACGGGATTGAGCGCGAAGAAGTCCTCCGCAGGATGCTTGTTCGCGGTCTTCAGCACCTCGACCGCGCGGGGCGAGGACGAGGCGATCGCGTTTCCGGACTTGTCGAAGACCGCGTAGAGGAAGCCGTCGTTTGACGATTGGTAAGACCGCGCGAGCGTGTCGGGAACGCTGAGCGTCCCGGTCTTCGTGTCGAACGCGCGGACAATATCGGTCGCCTGGTCCTGCAGCGTGCGGTCGCTCATCGTGTCGATCGATTCCGCCGCGCGGAAAATGACGACCATCACGGGAATAATCGTGCCGAGCACGAGGACGAGCGACAGGCGGAAGATCAGCCGTCTGCGAAGCGACCAGCCACGGGCCTTCATGACGCGTCGTCCAGCATGTAGCCGATGCCGCGCAGGGTATGGATCGCGGCGCTCGACTCGGCGCTGACGAGCTTGCGGCGAAGGCGATGCACCAGCACCTCGATCGCGTTCGAGCCTAGTTCGTCATCGAAGGCGTAGAGCGCGCTTTCGATGACGTCCTTGGTCACGACGCGGCCCATCCGGCGCATCAGGAGTTCCAGCAGCGCCAGCTCGCGGCGCGAAAGGACGAGCGGCGAACCGCCGACTTCGGCGGTGCGGGTCGGAGTGTCGAAGCTGAGATTGCCGCTGACGAGGCGCACCCCGAGCGCGGTATTGGGCCTGCGAAGCAGCGCGCGAAGGCGGGCGAGCAGTTCGTCGAAATGGAACGGCTTCAGCAGGTAATCGTCCGCGCCAGCTTCCAGACCGTCGACCTTGTCCTGCAGTGCGTCGCGGGCGGTCAGCAGCAGGACCGGACAGCCGAAACCGGCGATCCGGCCCTTCAAGAGATCGATGCTGTCGCCGTCGGGCACGATGCGGTCGAGCACCGCGACATCGAACGATCCGACAGCGAGCGCGTCTTCCGCCGCGTCGAGGCGAGTGACGTGATCGACGGTGAAGCCGCTCTCATGCAGTCCCTTGATCAGGATCGCAGCGAGGTCCGTCTCGTCTTCAAGGAGGAGGAGCCGCATTCGTCTGTTCCGGCTGGAGCGGGCGCCATAACGCCATCATGCCGCCGCGATAGGGTCGCTGCAGGTCCGGCTGCGTTTCGAGATCCCGATGATACATGTCGGTTACGGCGATGACGATGCCTCGCGGATGCGCGGTGCGCCATGAGGAGATGTCCGCGCTTCCGATCTGCGCGACCGGTCTGTCGAGCCGGCCGAGGAAAGCGATCTCGCCATGATACAGGCCGACGAAGGCGACGTCCGGATCGTGATAGGAGCGAAGCTCGGTGCCGACCCAGCCGAGATCGTATGGTATGAAGGCCGAGCGCCAGCCGTGCAGGTGCAGGCCGAGGAAGACGATCGCGGTGAACGCCGCCGCCAAGGTCAGATCGTGCCGCGCCAGCATGAGCATCGCCGCCAGGCCGACAAGCACAAGCAGGCCGTCGGCATTGATATGCAGAGTCGGCAGGTCGAACACGTCGAGGCTGACCACCACGGCGATCATGACGAGGCACACCGCCAGTGTCAGGACGAACCAGCGCAAATCGTCGGGAACGTTGCGGACGCGCTGCATCAGCAGGGCCGCGGCCGGGAGCAGTGGCAGGAGGTAATGGACCTGCTTGCCCGACATCAGGCTGAAGATGATGAAGCCGCAGCCGGCCGAGATCGTCAGTAGCCGCCATTCGCGGGCACTCTCCGACGGCCAGCTGACGAGGCTCCTGATCGCACTGCGGCTGAAGGTGAATGGACAGAGCACCAGCGGCAGTATCGCGATATAGAACCAGAACGGCTTCTTGTGCGCGAACGCATCGACCACCCGGCCGGCCGACTGCTTCAGGAAGAGCTCGTTGGCAAATTCCTGTCCGCCGGCGATCGCCGCCGGTATGGCCCAAACCAGTCCGATCGCGGTGCCGATTGCGATTGAACAGACAACGCCGAGATACCACCCTTTCCAACTGGCTCGGCGAGCGGCCCAGACCGGAGCGAGGAGAGCCGCCGGCAGGAGATGGACGGCGATGACCGGCCCCTTGGCGAGGACACCCAGGCCGATGGCAACGCCCAGGAGGACGAAGCCGCTCCGCTCGCCTCGGCCGGCACGGACAAGACCTATCAGTCCCACGAGAACGCAGACCGTCAGGAGGCCGTCGAACATCGTCATGCTCGACAGCGCGACGAAGACGAGCATGGATGCGAGAACGAGCGCGCTCTCCGCGCCGCGCCGCGTCGCATTCAGCTCGCGGCCGAGGCGTGAGGTGAGGAAGACGGCGACCGGCATCGAAAGCGCCGGGACGAGCCGCGCGACGATTTCCGACGGGCCGGTGACGGCCCAGGCGAGATTGATCAGCCAGAACAGCAGCGGCGGCTTGTGGGCGTAGGTCTCGCCGTTCAGGTGCGGGACGAGGTAATTGCCCGAATTCCACATCTCCCAGGCGACGGTGAGATAGCGCGTTTCGTCGATCGGCAGCAGCGGCCGCGCGAGCAACGCGACGGCGACAAAGAGAAACGACAGGCCGACCGCAAGGCCGGTCGGCGACAGAGAGAGCTCGCGCCGCGTGACGATGGGGGAGGCGCGTTCGGTCGAGGCGAGGGTCATGCGGTCGCCTCGCTCAATTTCGCGCGTTTGCGGATGAGATGCAGGTTGCGGAGATAGACGGCGAGGCCGAAGCCCTGACCCGCCATGAAGATCGGGTCGCCGACATGCAGGGCGTAGATCATCAGCAGGACGCCGCCGCCGAGGCTGAAGAACCAGAAGGCCACGGGTGTCGTGCTCTCGCCGCGCTTCTCACTGGCAAGCCATTGGATGAGGAAACGCGCGCTGAATAGCGCCTGCCCGCCGATCCCGACCAGCATCCAAAGGGATGAGAGGATCATGGGCGGACGCCCGGCTGTACGGGAAAAGGCTTGAGACGTGACAACAGGCGGCCCCCGGGAAAGCGCCGTTGTCGATCCGTCACATTACAGCTTGCTTACGGCCTTCAGGCCGCCGGGAGCCCGTTCATCGCGAACTTGGCGATCTCGTCCAGTTCGGCCTTGTCCGCGCCTGCCGCTGCCTGCACGCCCATGCCGGTCAGGACCGACATGACATAACGGGCCAGCCCGGCCGGACTGGTCGTGCCGGGGAGGTCGCCCTCGTCGGCCGCGCGCTGGAAGCGGTCGCGAAGCGCGATCTCGATGCGTTCGCGGCGATCGGCCAGGTCCTGCGCGATAGCCTCGCAACCCAAAGCTACGCCGCCGCGCATCACGAGCCAGGACGCCTGGTCCCCGTCCTCGCTATAGAGAAGGGCGGCGGTGGCGAAAATGCGCTCGACGGTCTCGCGGGCGGTCGGGGCGCTCAACGCCTCCTCCAGATATTGCACGCGCTGCTGGCCGTACCGATCTAGCACCGCACGGAAGAGCCCTTCCTTGCTGCCGAAGGCCGAATAGAGACTGGGCGAATTGATGCCCATCGCCTTTGTCAGCTCGGACAGGGAGGCGGCATCGTAGCCACGCGAGCAGAACACGGTCTGGGCGCGATCGAGCGCCTCACCGATGTCGAAACCGCGCGGGCGGCCCATTTTCATTACACGATCCTCCAAAATTCTTGCTCTTTTGTGATATTCGTTACATAAGTCCCTTGACGATTGGTTTCCAGACCCACATCTGTGTCGCTCGATACAAAAGTGCGGGTCCCACGATCATGGAAGACAATTCGTCCAACCGGCGCCGCCGGCTTCTCTCCCTCGCAACCGTTTCCGTTCTCGCTCTTTCCGGCGTAGGCGGCGTTTTCGCCGTCACCGAGCATAATGCACGCGCGAGCGATCCGGCTCCGGTGGCTGTGCCGGCCGTTCCGGTCTCGGTCGCAGCCGTCGAGCAGAAGGAGACGGCTTCCTGGGACGAGTTCTCCGGCAGGCTCGAGGCTGTGGAGCGGGTCGAGGTGCGCTCGCGCGTCTCTGGCGCGGTTCTGGCAGCCCACTTTAAGGAGGGCGCGCTGGTCAAGCAGGGCGATCTCCTGATCACCATCGATCCGGACCCCTATGAGGCCGAAGTTGCGCGCCAGAAGGCCGCCGTCTCGGCCGCCGAAGCCCGTGTCGACCTGACCAGGAGCGAGTTCGAGCGCGGCAAGCATCTCGTCGAGACCCGCTTCCTGTCGCAGAGCGATCTCGACCAGCGGACCAACAATTACAACGAGGCGCAGGCCAACGTGTTGGCCGCTCAGGCCGCGTTGAAGACCGCCCAGCTCAACCTCGATTACACACAAGTCCGCGCCCCGGTCTCCGGCCGCGTCGGCAAGATCGAGGTCACGCAGGGCAACCTCGTCGCCGCCGGCCCGGGCGCACCGGTGCTGACGACGCTCGTCTCGGTCGACCCGATCTACGTCCAGTTCAACGCCGACGAGGGTCTGGTCGGCGATGCGCTCTCCTCCATTCCCGCCGATCAGAGCGGAGTCCGCGATCTGTCGCGCATTCCGGTCGAGATCACCACGGCGACGACCGGCGACTACCGCACCCGCGGCACGCTGCAATTCGTCGACAACCAGGTCAATGTCGGCACCGGCACGGTCCGCATGCGCGCCGTCTTCGACAATCCCGACGGCCGACTGATGGCCGGCCAGTTCGCTCGCGTCCGGCTTGGCCAGGCGAAGGCTGAAGAGGCCATCGCCATCACCGAGCGCGCGATCGGTACCGACCAGGACAAGAAGTTCGTCATGGTCGTCGGCCAGGACAACAAGGCCGCCTATCGCGAGATCAAGATCGGCAAGGCCGTCGAGGGACTTCGCCTCGTGACCGCCGGCCTTAATCCAGGCGAGCGCATCGTCGTCAACGGCCTGCAGCGTGTCCGTCCGGGCGCGCTCGTCGAGCCCCAGCAGGTTTCCATGGATGGCCGTTCGGCCCTCAAGGAAACCGACAAGACCTCAACCTTCGCCGAGCGCTGATCGCCGGCACTTCCGATTGATCGGGTGGCACCGTGAACCTCTCCAAATTCTTCATCGACCGTCCGATTTTCGCGGGGGTCCTGTCCGTCCTCATCTTCGTGGGCGGACTGATCTCGATGTTCGCGATGCCGATCTCGGAATATCCGGACGTCGTCCCGCCGCAAGTCGTCGTCCGCGCCAATTATCCGGGCGCGAACCCGAAGGTGAACATCGAGACCGTCGCCACTCCCATCGAGGAGCAGGTCAACGGCGTCGAGGACATGCTCTACATGGCGAGCCAGGCCACGACCGACGGCCTTATGACGCTCACCGTCACCTTCCGTCTCGGCACCGACCCGGACAAGGCGCAACAGCTCGTCCAGAACCGCGTCTCGCAGGCGCTTCCCCGCCTGCCGGAAGAGGTGCAGCGCCTCGGCGTCACGACGATCAAGAGTTCTCCCGACCTGACGCTCGTCGTGCATCTGATCTCGCCCAACGGCCGCTACGACATGACGTATCTGCGTAATTACGCGGTGCTGAATGTTCGTGATCGGCTGAAGCGTATCGGGGGCGTCGGCGACGTCCAGTTGTTCGGCTCGGGCGACTACTCCATGCGCATCTGGCTCGACGCGCCGAAGGTCGCCGAGCACGGCCTGTCGGCAAGCGACGTCGTCGCCGAGATCCGGGCCCAGAACGTGCAGGCCGCGGCCGGCGTCGTCGGCGCGTCGCCAGGAGCGCCTGATCTCGACCTCCAGCTTTCCGTCAACGCCCAGGGCCGCCTCGCGACCGAAGAGGAGTTCGGCGACATCGTCGTGAAGACGGGCACGAACGGCGAAGTCGTGCGCCTGCGCGACGTCGCCCGTATCGAGATGGGCGCGTCCGACTATGCGCTGCGTTCGCTGCTGAACAACAAGGACGCGGTCGCGGTGCCGATCTTCGCGGCGCCGGGCTCGAACGCGATCCAGATCGCCGACAACGCCCGCGCAACCATGGAAGAGATCAAGCAGAACATGCCTGACGGCGTGGACTACGAGATCGTCTACGACACGACCCAGTTCGTCCGCTCGTCGATCGAAGCCGTCATCCACACGCTGCTCGAAGCCATCGTGCTGGTCGTCATCGTTGTCGTGCTGTTCCTGCAGACCTGGCGCGCCTCTATCATCCCGCTCTTGGCCGTTCCGGTGTCGATCGTCGGCACGTTCGCCGTCATGCACATGTTCGGCTTCTCGGTGAACGCGCTCAGCCTGTTCGGCCTCGTTCTCGCCATCGGCATCGTCGTCGACGACGCCATCGTCGTGGTCGAGAACGTCGAGCGAAACATCGAGGAAGGATTGTCGCCCCGCGAGGCGACCTACCAGGCCATGCGTGAGGTCTCGGGCCCGATCATCGCGATCGCGCTTGTCCTTGTCGCGGTGTTCGTGCCGCTCGCCTTCATCAGCGGCCTGACCGGCCAGTTCTACCGCCAGTTCGCGTTGACCATCGCGATCTCGACGGTGATCTCGGCGGTCAATTCGCTGACCCTGTCGCCTGCTCTGGCCGCGATGTTGCTGAAGGGCCACCACGCCGAGCCGGACCGGCTGACGCGGATCATGAACTTCCTGTTCGGCTGGCTGTTCAGCCGTTTCAACAAGGTGTTCGCGTTCGGCTCGAACGCCTATAGCGGCGGCGTCTCGCGGCTCCTTGGCCGCAAGACGATCATGCTGGCGGTCTATCTCGTCCTCGTCGGCGCGACCGTCTTCCTGTTCCGCGCGGTGCCGGGCGGCTTCGTGCCGGGCCAGGACAAGCAGTATCTTGTCGGCTTCGCCCAGTTGCCCGACGCGGCCACGCTTGACCGCACGGAAGAGGTGATCCGCAAGATGAGCGAGATCACGCTCGCCCAGCCGGGCGTCGACAACGCCATCGCCTTCCCCGGCCTATCGATCAACGGTTTCACCAACTCGTCGAACTCCGGCATCGTCTTCGTCGGCCTGAAGCCGTTCGATGAGCGCAAATCGCCGGAACTGAGTGGCAATGCCATCGCCTTGCAGCTGAACCAGAAGTTCGCCGGCATCGGCGAGGCCTTCATCGCGATGTTCCCGCCGCCGCCCGTTCAGGGCCTCGGCACGATCGGCGGCTTCAAGCTGCAGATCCAGGATCGCGCCGGTCTCGGCTATGCGGCGCTGGACGAAGCGGTGAAGGCGTTCCTCGCAAAGGCGGCGCAGGCACCCGAACTCGCCGGTCTGTTCTCGAGCTTCCAGGTCAACGTTCCGCAGCTTTACGCGGACGTCGACCGCACCAAGGCGCGCCAGCTCGGCGTTGCTGTCACCGACGTGTTCGAGACCATGCAGATCTATCTCGGCTCGCTCTATGTGAACGACTTCAACAAGTTCGGCCGCACCTATTCGGTGCGCGTCCAGGCCGACGCGCCTTATCGCGCTCGCGCCGAGGACATCGGCCGGTTGAAGGTCCGTTCGGCGAGCGGCGAGATGATCCCGTTGTCAGCCGTGCTGAACGTGCAGTGGAGCGCGGGTCCGGAACGGGCGATGCGCTACAACGGCTTCCTGTCGGCCGACATCAATGGCGGCGCCGCGCCCGGTTTCTCGAGCGGACAGGCGCAGGATGCGGTCGCGCGCATCGCCGCGGAGACCCTGCCGAAGGGCATCAGCTTCGAATGGACCGAGCTGACCTACCAGCAGATCATCGCGGGCAATTCGGCGATTTACGTCTTCCCGCTGGCGATCCTGCTCGTCTTCCTGGTGCTGGCCGCCCAGTACGAGAGCCTGGCGCTGCCGATCGCGATCATCCTGATCGTGCCGATGGCGCTGCTCGCGGCGATGTTCGGTGTCTGGCTGACGGCCGGCGACAACAACGTCTTCACTCAGATCGGCTTGATCGTCCTGGTGGGGTTGTCGGCGAAGAACGCCATCCTGATCGTCGAATTCGCGCGTGAGCTTGAATTCAACGGGCGGACTCCGGTCCAGGCGGCGATCGAGGCAAGCCGGCTGCGTCTTCGCCCGATCCTGATGACCTCACTCGCCTTCATCATGGGCGTCCTGCCGCTGGTCCTGTCGGTCGGCGCGGGCGCCGAGATGCGGCATGCAATGGGCGTCGCGGTGTTCTCGGGCATGATCGGCGTGACCTTCTTCGGTCTGTTCCTGACGCCGATCTTCTACGTGCTCGTCCGTCTTTTGAGCGGCAATCGCCCGCTCACCCAGCACGGCGAGCATATCCAGGTCGGACATTCGGCGGCCGCCACTCCTGCCGAATGACCGCAAGGGGGTCCGGGTAGCGTATCGACCCCCTATTGGGACAGCACGGGCCCCCCCGTGCTGTCCCGCACCGCCAATTCGTAGCCGATGTCGATGACCCGCTCGGGGATGTCGCGTCCGGTTATGGCATCCAGCACCATGCGGACCGACCGGTAGCCGATCTCGTAGCGAGGGGTGCGGACGCTGGTCAGCGGCGGATGGGCGGCCGCCATCATTTCGAGATCGTTGAATCCCGCGATGCCGAGCCGGCGCGGCACGTCGAGTCCCGAGCGCTGGCATTCGAACAGCGCACCCATCGCAAGGTCGTCATTGTTGCAGAACACGGCGTCGAGGTCGGGCGCGCGGGACATCAGATCGCGCAGCAGATCGCGGCCGAGCGAGACCGAGGACGGCGCGGGCGTCGTCGTGACCAGCGCCGGATCCACGCCGCCAAGCGGTTCCAGCGCGTCCCGATAGCCCTGCAGGCGGCGCTGCGAGCGCGGGTCCATGCGGGCGCCAATGAAGCCGATGCGGCGATAGCCGGCGTGCCAGAGATGCCGGACGATCTCCTCGGCGGCTTTGCGATGCGAGAAGCCAACCATCATGTCGACCGGGTCCGGGCCGCTTTCCATGATCTGAAGCACCGGACAGCCGGCGTTTTCGAGCGTCGCGCGGGCGGTCGGCGTCTGGTCGATGCCGGAGACGATCAGCGCCGACGGCCGCTGGCTGACGAACGTCGTCAGCAGCCGCTCTTCCTCGATGGGCGAATAGCGGCTGTTGCCGAGCTGGATCTGGTAGGAGCTGCCGTTGATGGCGTCGTACATGCCGCGCAGCACGTCGGCGAAGACATTGTTGGTCAGCGAAGGGATGATCACGCCGATGACGTCCGCCCGCGACGAAGCCAAGGCGCGTGCGTTCGGGTCCGGTACATAGCCCAGGGTGCGGACTGCTACGTCGATATTCGCACGAAGATCTTGCGAGACGCGCTGGGGATCCCGCAACGCGCGCGAGACGGTGATCGGGCTCACGCCCGCGAGCCTTGCGACGTCCGAGATCGTCGGCCGACCGGCGCCTCTGCGCTTCCGTCCAACGGATTGGCCTGAATCGCTCATATGACAGCGCTATCAAATCTGGAATGGTTCGGAAAGAGCGTTGAAAAGCACTGTTGACCGCCCTGAATGGTAGCGCTACCAATACCGTCAACGCGGCCAAGAACGCGGTGTGTGAGTACAGGGAGAACAGGTGGTGGAAGCCGTTTCGGCAGCGGCCACGCATGCCAATCCGATCGTCGTCGTGATGGGCGTCGCGAGCAGCGGCAAGTCCTCGATCGGACGTGCGCTCGCCGAGCGTTGCGGCTTTCCTTTCGTCGAGGGCGACGACCTTCATCCCAAGGCCAATGTCGAGCGCATGTCGAAGGGCATCCCGCTCGACGATACCCACCGCAAGGACTGGCTGGCGAAGATCGCCGAGATCATCGCGGATGCCGATGCCTCGACCGGCATGGTCGTGACCTGCTCGGCCCTCAAGCGCTCCTACCGCGACCAGCTCGCCGCCGCGAGTGACCGCGTCGTCTTTCTTCATCTCACCGGCAATCGCGGGCTGATCGAGGCGCGGATGGCGCACCGGCGCGGCCACTTCATGCCGACGAGCCTGCTCGACAGCCAGTTCGGCGATCTCGAACCGCCGCAGCCCGACGAGCACGTAATCACGCTCGATGTCACCGATGGGATCGACGATCTCGTCGGCCTCGCCCGCCAACATCTCAACCTCGCGTGCTGATCAAGGAACGATGATGGACAGCATCGCCGCAAAACTGGCCCGGATCGTCGAGTGGACCATGGGAATCCTGCTCGCGATCATGGTCGTCCTGATCTTCACCAATGCCGCGGGCCGATATCTGTTCTCTGCAGGTTTTGCCTCGGCCGAGGAACTCGGCCGCCTCGCTTTCGTCTGGCTGATCTTCCTTGGCGCCATTCTCGCCGTGCGCGAGCGCTCGCATGTCGGTATCGACATGCTGGTCCAGCGCTTCGGGCCGACGGGCAAGCGCATCTCGCTCGGCGCGATGAACCTCCTGATCCTCTATGCACTCTGGTTGTTCGGCAAAGGCAGCTGGCAGCAGACGATCATAGGCATGCAGAGCCATACTCCGGTCACAGGCATCCCGCTCGCGGTCTATGCGGTGGCGGGCCTCGTCTGCGCCGTCGCGATGACCGCCCTCTTCATCATCGACCTGTTCCGCCTCGTCACCGGTCGGGTGCGCGACGACGAACTGATTCAGGTCCGCGAGACGCCGAACCATGACGACGTTCTGCTCGCGACCAACGGCAAGGCGCATGTCGTCCACGCGCCGACGGAGAACCCGCAGAAATGACCATCGTCGTCTTCCTCGGTGTGCTCCTTGGCCTGATGGCGTTCGGCATGCCGATCGCCTTCGCCCTGATCCTCAGCGGCGTCGCGCTGATGTATCATCTCGATTTCTTTGACGCCCAGCTCGTCGCGCAGAACCTGCTCAACGGTGCGGACAATTTCCCGCTGATGGCGGTGCCGTTCTTCCTGCTCGCCGGCGAGCTGATGAATGCCGGCGGCATGTCACGGCGCATCGTCGATCTGTCGATCACCTTCTTCGGACATATCCGCGGCGGCCTCGGTTTCGTCGCCATCGGCACGGCTGTTCTGCTCGCCAGCCTTTCGGGCTCGGCCATCGCCGACACTGCGGCCGTCGCGGCGCTGCTGATCCCGATGATGAAGAACAACGGCTACAATCTGGAGCGCTCGTCGGGCCTGATCGCCTCCGCCGGCATCGTCGCGCCGATCCTGCCGCCGAGCATGTCCTTCATCATCTATGGCGTCGCCACCAACGTCTCGATCACCAAGCTGTTCATGGCCGGCATCGCGCCCGCTTTGATGATGGCCGCGACCCTGTTCGCGACCTGGGCTTGGGTGGCGCGCCGTGAGAACGTGCCAGTCCAGGCTCGCGCGTCATGGCCGGTCCGCCTGAAGGCGATCGGCAACGCGTTCTGGGCGCTGCTCATGCCGGTGATCATCATCGGCGGCCTGCGCGCGGGCGTGTTCACGCCGACGGAGACGGCCGTCGTCGCGGCGACCTACGCACTCGTCGTCGGCCTCTTCGTCTATCGCGGCCTCACCATTGCCGACCTGCCGAAGGTCTTCATCTCGGCGGCCAAGACGACCGCCGTGGTGATGTTCCTCGTCGCTTCGGCGATCTTCACCTCGTACATGATCACGCTCGCCGATCTGCCCGGCGAAGTGATCTCGCTGCTCGAGCCGATCCTCGACCATCCGAAGCTTCTGATGGCGGCGATCATGATCCTGCTGACGCTCGTCGGCACGGCCATGGACCTCACCCCGACGATCCTGATCCTGGCGCCGGTGCTTGCGCCGCTAATCGGCAAGGCCGGCATCGACCAGGTCTATTTCGGCGTGATGTTCGTGATGGTCGGCGCGGTCGGCCTGCTCACGCCGCCTGTCGGCACGGTGCTGAACGTCGTCTGCGGCGTCGCCGGAGTCAGCATGGAGGGCATCATTCGCGGCGTCTGGCCGTATGTCATCGCCTATACGGCGCTGCTCGGCCTGTTCGTCATCTTTCCCGAACTCATCACCGTGCCAGCCGGCTGGCTGCACTGATTTGGGATAACGCGCCGGGTTCAACCGGCAGGACAGGAGGAAGAACCATGAAACGGATCGTGACAGCGGCGCTGTTTCTCGCGCTGAGTACGGCGGCAGGCGCCGCGCAGGACGTGCAGACGCGGCTCATCCGCTTCGGCTACGGCCTCAACGAGGATTCCAACCAGGGCCGCGCGGTCCGCTATTTCGCCGAGGAGGTCAACAAGGCTTCCGGCGGCAAGATGAAGGTCCGCGCCATCGGCGCCGCGGCCCTCGGCCCCGACACGCAGATGCAGAACGCCCTCATGGGCGGCGCGCAGGAGATGATGGTCGGCTCGACCGCGACCCTCGTCGGTACCGTCAAGGAATTCGGCATCTGGGATACGCCCTTCCTCTTCAACAACGAGAAGGAAGCCGACGCCGTGCTCGACAGCCCGGTCGGCCAGAAGCTTCTCGACAAGCTGCAGGAGAAGAACCTCGTTGGTCTCGTCTATTGGGAGAATGGCTTCCGCAACCTCACCAACAGCCGCCATCAGGTGAAGTCGGCCGAGGACATGCAGGGCATCAAGGTCCGTGTGATGCAGAACCCGATCGCGCTCGACACCTTCAAGGCGGTCGGCTCGAACGCGGTTCCGATGGCCTTCTCCGAGCTCTTCACCGCGCTCGAGACCAAGGCGGTCGACGGCCAGGAGAACCCCTACACGACGATCCTGTCGTCGAAGTTCTACGAGGTTCAGAAGTACCTGACCGTCACCAACCACATGTACTCGCCCTGGATCGTCCTGGTGTCGAAGCAGTGGTGGGACAAGCTCTCGGCCGACGAGAAGAAGATCCTGATGGATGCCGCCATCGCCTCGCGGAAGTTCGAGCGTGAGGACACCCGTGCGCAGTCGACGAAGGCGCTTGAGGATCTGAAGAAGGCCGGAATGGACGTCTCGGTCCTGCCGGAATCCGAGATCGCCAAGTTCCGCGAGAAGTCGAAGAGCGTGCAGGAGACCGTCATCGCCTCGGTCGGCAAGCCGCTCTGGGACGAGGTCCAGGCCGAGATCGCCAAGGTCCGCGGTCAGTAATCCGAAGCCGCGATACGCCGACTCCCGCCGGCGTATCGCCCGCCATCGACATGCCGGACTTCCGTTCTACCTTGGTCGTAGATGGAGGTTCGTCATGACGAGCAGGCTTTTCGCGACGGCGTTCTCACTGGTTCTCATCAGTTCCCATGCCAGTGCACATCACGGCTGGTCCTGGGCCGAGGCGGATCAAGTCAATCTCGAAGGCACCGTCCAGGACATCTATATCGGCCCGCCGCATCCGACCCTGAAGGTCGCGACGTCCGATGGCGTCTGGACGGTCGAACTCGGCAATCCCAACCAGACCCAGCGCTCGGGTTTCGTCGAGGGGGCCGCCAAGAAAGGCGACCGGATCATCGCCCGCGGCAACCGCTCGCAGGACAAGGCCGAGAAGCGGATGAAGGCGGTGCAGATCACCGTCGGCGAGAAGCGTTTCGATATCTATCCGGACCGCATCAAGGCACAGTAATTCCTGCATGGAATTCCTGCAGGCTCTCTCGGACTGGCAGGTCGCAGCCGCGATCCGCCAGTCGCCCGTGCTCTATCCGCTGGTCAACGCGGCGCATATCCTGTCGCTGGGACTGGTGATCGGTGCCATCGCCACGCTGGACCTTCGGCTGCTCGGCCTTTTCCGGACTGCCTCGGTCGCCGAACTTGCGCCGCCGCTCTGGCGTGTCGCGGCCGTCGGAGTGCTGTTCGCGGTCATGACCGGGTTTCTCCTGTTCAGCGTCCGCGCCCCGAGCTATGCGGCGAATCCGGCCTTCATCCTCAAGCTCGCGCTCGTCGGCATCGGCCTGCTGAACGCCGTCGCGGTTCACGCCAACCCGCATTGGCGTCGAGCCCTGAATGGAGGCGCGGTTCATGGATCGATCCGCGTGTCGGCCGCCTTGTCGCTGCTGACCTGGACCGGTGCGATCTTCGCCGGTCGTTGGATCGGCTTCCTGCAGGACTAGATGGTCGGGACGAGTGCCTTGCCCATCCAGAACAGCGCGGTTCCGAGGAAGATGCCGAGCACGCAAGCGGCAGCCTGAATGCCGGCCTGCACCGTGAACGGTGTCTGTTCTTCCACTAACTCGCTGGTAACCCAAGGATCGTCGGACTCGATCGACTTGAGGTTGAACTGCGCTGGAGTGATGATCGGAACCATGTCTGTGCCGTTCGGAAACGTCTGGCGCTGACATTATCGCATTAGTTGCATCAAACGCGTTCCGAAAACTCGTAAAACTTTAAGGATCGAGCCGTCGTGTGCCTATTCGGGAAAGCTTCGCTTTACCGAGATTTCAGCTTCAGCCGAACTATCCCTATTAAGGCCGAGTTTGTCCGTTTCCGTTCGCAGCGGGAGCACGGAATGAACGACACCGAGATCATAAAGCTGGTCGCGTATGCCGGCGCCGTCGGAATCCTGATTTCCGCCGTCGCCTACAAGCTCATCTTCCATTGAGCGGATTTACCGCTCCTCACCGTCCAGGGCATGCTCGACAGCCGCGATCGTCAATTCGAGATCCGCGATCTTTCGAAGAGCATTGTCGGAGGGCAGGCAACCGGCATCGGCGGCGTGTTCGAGCAGGCGGCGCTGCTCGTCGGACAACAGCTTCACGAGCTGCTTGAGTTTCTGTTTGCTGGTCATCGAGACGGCATAGTTGTGGTGCCGCGGAATTGCTAGACTCACCTAGTAAATGAGCGTGTACGACGCACCATTCATTTGTCCGTGTTGCGGACGGGCACGCAACGGCATCGCGTTGACGAGAACGTGAAGTAACCTCCGTCACCCTCGCTACGTATCTGCGAGTGGGTTGGGCTGAGTTTTTGAGGGACTGACATGCTTTTCCGCCGTCCGAGCGATATCGCTCCGTCCGAGATCACGCCAAAGCACATCTTTCTGAACCGCCGCCAGATCATGGCGGGCGCGATCGGCTCCGCCGCAGCCATCATGCTTCCGGCGGTCTCGCATGCAGCATCGCTGCAGGTGACAAAGAGCCCGCTGTCGACCGACGAGCCGGCGACCTCGCTCGACGACATCACGAGCTACAACAATTTCTATGAGTTCGGCACCGACAAGTCTGATCCGAAGGCGAATTCGGGGACACTGAAGACCAAACCCTGGACGGTGAAGGTCGACGGCCTCGTCGACAAGCCCGGCGACTACCAGCTCGAAGACTTCATCAAGCCTTACGCGCTGGAGGAACGCGTCTATCGGATGCGTTGCGTAGAGGGCTGGTCCATGGTCATCCCATGGGACGGCTTCCCGCTGGCCGAGGTCCTCAAACAGGTCGCGCCGCAGTCTGCCGCAAAATACGTTGCTTTTGAAACCCTCGTTCGTCCCGCGGAAATGTCGGGACAGCGCGGCTTCCTGCAGGCGCTCGACTGGCCCTATCGCGAGGGCTTGCGGCTCGATGAGGCGATGCACCCGCTGACCATTCTGGCGACCGGCATCTATGGCGAGCCGATCCCGAACCAGAACGGCGCGCCACTCAGGCTCGTCGTGCCGTGGAAGTACGGCTTCAAGGGCATCAAGTCGATCGTCCGCATCAGTTTGGTCGATAAGCAGCCGCAGACCTCATGGAACATGCAGAACGCGCGGGAGTACGGCTTCTATTCGAACGTCAATCCGGCGGTCGACCATCCGCGCTGGAGCCAGGCGACGGAGCGGCGGATCGGCGAGGGCGGCATCTTCGCCAAGCGTCGGCCGACCTTGCCGTTCAACGGCTATGGCGACCAGGTCGCGAGCCTCTATTCCGGAATGGATCTTCGGACCTACTACTGATGCGCCTGACCGCTACCCAAGCGAAGTTCAGCGTCTGGCTGCTCTATGTCGTGGCGTTCTTGCCGGCGATCTGGATGGCCTGGCTGACCGTCAACGATGCGCTCGGCGCCGACCCGGTGCGGGAACTGGAGCATCGCCTCGGGCTCTGGGCCCTCAGATTCCTGATCCTCGCGCTCTGCGTCACGCCGATCCGCCAGCTCTTCCGCATTAATCTGCTGCGCTACCGCAGGGCGCTCGGCCTGTCGGCATTCTGGTATGCGCTGATCCACCTGCTCGTCTGGCTGTTCCTCGATCGCCAGCTCGAAATGCAGGCGATCGTCGCGGACATCATCAAGCGGCCCTACATTACGATCGGCATGGCCGCTTTTGCGCTCCTGATCCCGCTCGCGCTGACGTCGAACCGGTTCTCGATCCGCAAGCTCGGTGGAGCGGCCTGGGCCAGGCTGCACAAGCTCGCCTATGTGGCGACAGCCCTGGCCGCGCTGCATTTCGTGATGGTGGTGAAGTCCTGGCCGCCGGAACCTTTGATCTATTCCGCGATCGTCGCCACGCTGCTGCTCTTCCGCGCGGTCCAGGCCGCGCGGTTGAGGCGGCGGGCGGAACCAGCGCCGCTGCCTCGTCCCGCCCGCTGACGCATCAGTCGTCGTCGCGCTTGCTGCGGATCACTTCAGCCGTGCGCGGATCGACCTTGAGGTCGACGCGATGGCCTTCCGGCGCCGTCGTATCGATCTCGTAGAGGCCGTCATCGCTTTCGATCTCGGTGATGCGGGTGTTATCCGGTGGCTTCCAGCTTCGAGGAGACCGCGCTCGGGCTCAGCCAGTTGCTGCGATCGCCATGCCAGTCGTCGTCCGCGAGTGCCGGGACAGGACATCGTCGGTGGAACGATCGGCGATCCGCGCTCAATCAGAGGCTCGATCGTCTGGTCTCCGAAGCCGTACACGCCTTGACTGCGAACGCTGCCGTCCGGGCGGTGGAGCATGCCGCCCGATTGTGGTTGGTCTGACGACTAGCTGACGCGGCGAAGCGACGAGGTGTTTTCGACGACCGCCCCGGCGGGCGGAGCGGCCTCCAGCAGTTCGACGATCGAAGCGACCGGCGCCGGGCGCGACAGCAGGTAGCCCTGCAGGTATTCGCAGCCGCAAAGCCGCATCATCTGGGCCTGTTCGGCGGTCTCCACACCTTCGGAGACGACTTCGAGCTTCATGCTGTCGGCGACCGCGACCAGAGCGCGGACCAGGCCGATGCTTTCCGGATTGGTCGTCATCTCCTGCACGAACGAGCGGTCGATCTTGATGCGGTCGAGCGGGAAGGAGCGCAGAGCGCCGATCGACGAGAACCCGGTGCCGAAATCGTCCAGTGCCACGGTCACACCGAGCTTGCGGAGTTCCGCGAGCTTCCGGGCGGCGGCATCCGGATCGTCGATCAGGACGTTTTCGGTCAGTTCGATCTCGATCTGGTGCGGCTTCACGCGGTGGCGCTTCAGGATCTTCTGGAAACCCGCGGGATAGCTCGGGTCGCGGAGCTGCATCGGGGAGACGTTCACCGAGACACGCAGATCGGGCCAGTGGCGCATGTCCTGACAGACACGGTCGAGCACAAAGTCGCCGATGTCGCGGATCAGGCCGGACTCCTCAGCGGCTGCAACCAGCTTGGCCGGGGAGACATAGCCGAGCTCCGGCGAATTCCAGCGGATCAAGGCTTCGAGACCGGTCACCCCCATGTCGCTGGAGCGGGCGATCGGCTGGTAGAACACTTCGAGCTCGCCGGCTTGGAACGCATTCCAGAGATGGTTCTCGAATTGCTTCTTCTCGAGCGCGCCGGTCTCCATGGAAGACATGTAACCGAGCGGCTCGCGGACACCGTCGCCCTTGGCCTGGTACATCGCCATGTCGGCTTGGCGGATCAGTTCTTCCGCCTCCGCGTCGCCCGTTGCCGTGGTCGTGTAGCCGACCGCGCACGAGACATGGAATTCGACACCGCAAACGTTGAACGGAACCCCCAGGGCGCCGGACAGCATGGCCGCCACGCCGGCGACGTTCGCGGCGTTCACGCCGACAAGCGCCACCACGAACTCGTCGCCGCCGACGCGGGCGAGCAGGGAGCCGGCCGGTAGAACCTGGACGAAACGCTCGGCGATTTCCCGGACGAGCTGGTCGCCACCATGGTGGCCGACTGAATCGTTGACCCCCTTGAAGCCGTTGATGTCGAGATAGATGACGGCGAGTTCACCGCGTGAGGCGGCTTGGCGGCATTGCTTGGAGCCTAGCAGTTCGCTCAAACCCTTGCGGTTGGACAATCCGGTGAGGTGGTCGCGACGTGCCGCGATATTCGCCTGCTGCTCGCTCCACGACAGGGCGGATGCCAGGGTCCGGGCCCTGAAGCCGATCAGGAACATGGTCAGGGTGAACACGCCGAGTGCTCCGGCGAGCGGCATCGCCGCCGTCCGCAGCAGAGCCTCGCCAGGCTTCGGCGGTGTCCAGGTCAATTCAGCGATCGTCGCACCTGATGCGTCAGCCAGCGCAAACGAGTCCTGCCCGTCGATGGGGTCGTTGGAGACGTTCAGGTCCTGGAGCAGGAAGCTCCGGCCGAGTTCGCCGAGCCGCTCCTCGTTGAGATATTGCGCCATGATCAGCATGGGCATCGTCGATTTGTCGGAGCTGCCGGCCGTTTCGACAGGTGTGATCGGCGCGGCGCCGACCATCAGGACGCCGCTTGGCCCGCGGGCGAGGATCGTACGCGCTTGCGCCCGGTCCACCGGAACATTCCGCGTCACGTCCAGTGCGGTCTTGATGATGTCCTTGCTGACGATCGCGTCCGCCGCGTCGCCGCCTTCGAGAGCCCAGCCGTATTTGATCTCTCCTTCAGGGGAGACGATCACCAAGGCGTCGGCGATTTCGGTGCCTGTGATGCCGGTGCCGATGTTGGCGTCGATCCAGCCGCGGTCATCACGGTGATACGCCTGATAGGCTTCGTCCCACCAGGCATAGTCATTGGTCAGCGCTTCGAGTTTGTGCCGCGCGGAGGCCAGCCCCCCGGTCACCATGGTGCGGGTAGCCGACGCAGCCTCGATATCGTGCTGCTTCGCCATCCAGAATGTCATCAGGCCAACGGTCAGAAATGTGACCATGGCTCCGATCGCCAGGCAGATCGTGATTTGGCGCGTCAAACTCATGGCACCCCTCGACCTTGTGATCCTTTACACGACCGATCTTGCAGGCGCCTTTTAAGGTCTTCGCAAATCTTAGTTAATTTCGATTATTATTGTTAATCAACGGTTTACCAGTAGGGGCCGGCCTGACCCCGTTTGTATGCGATTGCCGCTAAGAGAGGTTTATGGTTTATAAAACGTTAACGTGATCGGTAGCGTGCGGGTCGGTCCAAATGTCGTCAATGAGTTCTGAAGCGACTCTCGGGCTGAATGAAGCCCCGGGTTGTCCCTTCCACGGCAGCGCCGACTTCGATTTCCAGAATTGGCTTCAGAAAGATCTGCTCTGTTCCGCGGGCAAGCGCGAGTTCAGGCACGGGCGCTATCAGCTTGCGCGTATCCGCAACGGACAGGAGCTGAAAGGCGCGATCGACAAGTTCCGCGATGCCGTGAAAGATCATTCCAAGACCGGCATGCTTTCGGTTCTCGATACGTGCGGCCGGCGTTTCGAGAACTCGTTCGAGGAATTGTCGGTGCTTGGCGATCTGATGTTCGAGGCGGGCCTGTGCTCGAGCGCGGAAGCGGTGGTCGACGGCGAGACCGTGGTGGTCGAGATCGAGACCGTCTGCCCGGTGACTGCGATCCCGACGGTCTACAGCTTCTTTCCCGTCGCGTTCTGCCAGAGCGCCGCCAATCCGGCGGACGAACTCTACGATCCGTCGCTCAGCGCGCCATTCACCGGCATCAACATGACCTCGGACGCCTTCGCCTTCGCGCTTCTCGTCCGCGACCAGTCGATCCGCCTCTATGGCGCTCCTCCGTCGGAGACGTGCGTGGACGCGAACCGCAAACTGTTCCATCACAGCGTGACGACATGGCAGAACATGTCCGCGAACACGATCTCGAGCTACAACAAGCGTTCGGCCTGCCCTGAGCGTGCGGTCCATCTCTCCGACGACCGCCGCAGCTGGTTCGCCGCCCACAACGATCCGGTCTTCGCTGAGCGGCGCAAGGAAGTGCACAGCCACGAAATGCCCGTCGTCTATGCGCAACGTCTGTGCGATATCTGGCTGTCCGCGTTGACCGATCGGCATATGCCGGCGGTGGGGCGGGAAGGACAGTCCGGCGGCGTTCTCGTCGGCTGAAACACGCGGTCTATGAGCTACACCAATTTCGACCTCGTCGAGGTCCGTACCATCGGGGCCGATCACAAGTCGATCTATGCGCGCCGGAGCATTCCCGACGGCACGCTGCTCGGTTGCTTCGACGGTGAGGCCATGGTCGCCGAACTCGCTGACCTGGAGACGCAGAAGGGCACCGACAGCTTCTTCTGGCGACAGTCGGTGCATCTTCGTATCGTCGGGACCCAGCTTCTGTACCTGCTCCCGGTCAAGGAGCCCGACGGCGTCGACTACCTCAATCACAATTGCCGGGCGAATGCTCGCGTCGAGGACCAACTTTATGTCTATGCCGCGCGGGAGATCGCGGCGGGCGAGGAGATCCTGGCCGACTATCGGACGTTCAATCTCGTCAGCGAGGACATTCCCTGCTGGTGTCCTGAACCGCGTTGCCTGATCTGATGGCCGGCATGCGTCTGTGGCGGGTCGCCGGTGTTCTCGCGCTCATCGCAATCGAGGCATTTCTCTACGGCTATACCTATCCGTATTTCTCGCTCGCCCTTGAAAAGATCGGCCTGGCGAACTGGCTGATCGGCCTCAACGCCTCGCTCGCGGGCGCCGGCATCTTCATCGTCGGCCCGTTCCTTCCGAACGCGATAAACCGCATCGGCCTCAAGACCATCGTCGCCGGCCAGTTCCTGCTGTCGCTTCTGTCCTTCGTCGCGATCCTGATGACCGAGGACGTGATCGTCTGGTTTATCGCGCGCTTCGTCATGGGAACGTGTTTCTCGACCCTGTGGACGACGACCGAGATCTGGCTGAACGGCGTCGTCAGCGACCGCCATCGCGGCCGTATCATCGGCGCCTCGGGCACCTTGTACGCTACCTGCCAGTTTCTCGGACCGGTCGTGCTGGGCCAGGTCGGCGTCGTCGGGGCAGTGCCGATCTGGACGGCGATCATTCCGCTGGCCGTGGGTGTCGCGCTCGCGACGGCGATTCCCTCCGCAGTCGGCGATGCCGAGGAGGAAGATCTCGGCGATCTCAAGGGCCTGAAACTGGCCTGGGCGCTTGCCGGCAGCATCATCCTGATGGGCTTCTTCGCCGGCGTCGGCGAGACGGCGCTGCAAAGCCTTCTTCCGCTCTATGGCCTTGCCCACGGTCTCGACGACGCCCAGTCCTCCTATCTCGTCGCCATTTTCAGCCTCGGCGAAGCGGTCCTCGTCGCGGTCCTCGGCTGGCTCGCCGACCGCTGGGGACGGAACGCGACGCTTCAGCTCTGTACCCTGCTCGCTGTCGCGACCATGCTCGCGCTCCCGCTCACAATGGGAATGCCGCTCGCCCGCGCACCGGTCCTGTTCCTCGCCGGCGGCGTAATCTCGGGCCTCTACACTCTGGGCGTCATCCTGATCGGGCAGGACTATCAGGGAACGCGCCTTGCGACCGTCTCGACCGGCTTCGCGATGGCCTATGCCGCCGGCTCAATCATCGGATCGACGCCAGTGGGCGCGCTGATCGACCTCGTCGGGCCGGAAGGCCTGCCGCTGTCGATCGCCGCGGGCTTCGGACTGCTCGGCGCCGGGGTCTTCATGAGGAAACGGCCGGCTACCGCCTGAGTGCCTCCACGCGAGTTCGCGCGGCTCCCTAGACCATCCAAACGCTTGCCGGATTCCTTTCCCGAACACGAAAATGTTCCTCGACACTCGCCGCAACCATTGAGAGCATCGGGTGCCTAGAGGGGGCTGAAGCCGTGATGGATGTGTCTGAGTTTCGTGACGAGAGTGAGCGTTTGGCGCGAGAGGCAGCGAGCGAACCGAACCCGATCATCAGGAAGATGCTGGAGACCCAGGCGATCTTCTTCAGCAGTGTCGCACAGGCCGAGGCGGCGGAAACCGATGCATCGATCTTCCAGGTGCGCCGGCTGATCCGCCGCGGTCCGGGGAACAGGCGGAGTGCCGCGTAGGGCGAAGACGGGTTCAAGACGTCGCGCCCGGGAACTTCCGAGGCCGTCCGTTGCTTTACGCAACGAGCGAACATTTGGAGCTTTCCGATGGGCGAGGACCCACTTCTTCGGCTCGAAGCCGAACGCACCTGCATTTCCGGTCTGGACGAATGCGAGGTCGCCGCCTTCGCACTCGACGCGGGTATTGCCCGCAGCCAAGTCTATGAGCTGATCAAGAAATACGGCAACGACCGCAAGACGCTGCTTGCTGCGGCGCAGAGACTGACCGATAGCAACCGGGCCTGAAAGGGCCCGACCCGGCTTGCACTGAACTAAGTCTCTAAGACTTTCGTCGTTAGCGCGTCACGGACCATCGTCAACCTCTCGTTAGGGATCGGCGCCGCACGGATGCTGGCAGCCGGCCGTCAACGAGGGGCGGGCTATGCAGGCCGATATCTTCAAGGACATTCTCGTTCCGGTCGTCGGAGGTTTGGGCATCTTCATGCTCGGCCTCGAATTCATGTCCAATGGCATCCAGGCTCTCGCCGTCAGCCGGATGCGAACGCTGCTCGGCCAGATCGCCGGCACCCCGATCAAGGGGGTGATGGCCGGCACCTTCATCACCGGCATCATCCAGTCCTCGACCGCGATGACGGTGATGGTGGTCGGCCTCGTCAATGCCGGCGTGCTGGGTTTGCGCCCGGCGATCAGCGTCATCATGGGAGCGAATATCGGCACGACGCTCGGCAACGGCCTGATCGCGCTGCCGCTCGGTCCTCTAGGACTTCTGCTCGCCGGCTTCTTCGCGCTGATCTATGTGTTCTCGAACAATCACAAGGTCCGCAACATCGCGCTGGCCTGCATCGGCTTCTCGCTCATCTTCTATGGCCTGAATTTGATGACCGGTGGCCTGCGGCCGCTGCGCTCCATGCCCGAGGTGATGGAGGCGATATCGAGCCTCAACGCCGATAATTTCACGGGACTGATCACCTGCGTGCTGATCGCAGCCGGCATCACGGCGATGATCCATTCGTCCTCGGCGACAATCGGCATCGTGATGGGTCTCGGCGCGGCCGGCGTCCTCGAGTGGCAGACTGCCGTCGCGTTTTCTCTCGGCGCCGATCTCGGTACCACGATCACGTCCTGGATCGCCTCGTTGAACCTGACCAAGAACGCCAAACGCGCGGCCTACGCTCATATCTCTTTCAACTTCATTGGCGTCGCGGTGATGCTGCCGCTGTTCTTCCCGTCGATGATCCTCCTGACCCACATCATGGGCTGGTTCGGCGGTGATCCAGGAGTCGCGCAGGTGGTCGACGGAAAGGAGATCTTCCCGCTCGTCCCGGTCGCGGTCGGCATCTACTCGACCTGCTTCAACCTCTTCAACACGGCTCTCCTCTTCCCCTTCGTCAGCGTGTTCGAGCGTGTTCTCCTGCGTGTCGGCCACGACGCGTCGGAGGACGTCGAGGACTATTCTCACGCCCGCTATCTCGATCCGAAGGATCAGGCCGATCCGAGTCGCGCGGTGCCGGCCGTGCAGAAGGAACTCGCCCGCTATCTCGACGCGGCGCGGCTGTTCCTCGACATCGGCCGCGGCAGCAAAACCGCGCCGAAGGATACCCGTGATCATTACTCCTCTACGGATATCCTGAGCCGCGAGATACGGACGTATACGGCAGGCATGTTCAGGCCGGAGCTGCCATATGCGCAGACAGACCTCGTCGCGAGCCTGATCGAGGAGGCCGACTTCACCGCGAGCCTGGGCGAGACGCTCTACCAGACTGCCCGTCGCGTCGAGCGCGAGAACTTCTCGACGGCCGGCCGCGCTCTTGCCGAAGTGGTGCTCGATAAGATCGCCGAGGCGATGACGGTTCTCGCCCGCGAGGCGGATGGCGAGACGGCAGTCGCCGCCGACGTGGAAACCCGCTTGCCCGAAATCGCGGTGTTGCGCGAGCAGTGCCTGAAGCTCGGGCCCGAACTTCCGGCGGCCGAGCGCGGCTCGCTGCTCGCGCTTCTCGGCAGCGCGGAGCGCGCCTTCGTGCTGATCGAACGTATCGATGCCGAGCGCCGCTCGGTGTCACGCACCGTTCGCCCGCGTCCGGTGGCCGAGACCGGCCCGGAACTGCCGCTCGCCGGCGCCCCGGTGCCAGCGTGATCGAGTGCCGCCTCTCCGGAGGCGGCCCGTTCGCTCTGACCAATATGTACGGCGCTGATCGCCGATTGGAGCACATCAATGAGGCTTGCTCTTCTCGCGGCCGCGGCCGCCGCCATTCTCTGCCTGTCGGATTCGCCGTCTGTCGCCCAGGGCGTTACCGGAGCGGGTTCGACCTTCGCTCATCCGGTGCTGAACCGCTGGTCGCAGGCGTATCAGAGGGAACAGTCCGACGCCGAATTCCAGCCTGTCGGATCGGGCCTCGATTATGAGCCGATCGGATCGCAAGCAGGCATCATGCGCGTGCGGGCGAGGGAAGTGGATTTCGGAGCGACCGACGTACCGCTCGGATCGAAGGAGCTGGAAACGCTGGGTCTCGTTCAATTCCCGATCGTTATCGGTGGCGTAGTCGCCGCGGTGAACGTCGGAGGCGTCGAACCCGGTCAGTTGAAACTCACGGGCGAGATCCTCGCCGACATCTATCTCGGCCGCATCAAAATGTGGTCGGACTCAGCGATCAAGACACTGAATCCCGAGCTGAAACTGCCTGATGTGGCGATCAACGTGGTTCGGCGTTCGGACGGTTCGGGAACCACCTATAATTTCACCGACTACCTCTCGAAGGTCAGCACCGACTGGCAGACCCAGATCGGCCGCGCCCTCTCCGTGGCGTGGCCGGTCGGTCTCGGCGCAAAAGGCAATGGCGGTATCGCCGACGCGGTGAAGGGCACGCTGAACTCGATTGGTTATGTCGAATTCGCGCAGGCGCAGAAATCCGGCCTGTCCTATGCGGCGCTGAAGAACCGTGCCGGGAATTTCATCGTACCGAGCCGGGACAGTTTTCAGGCTGCCGCGGCAAGCGTGGATTGGACCGCAGCCAGCGATTTCAACCTGCTGCTGACCGATGCCGCGGGCCCGGATGCCTACCCGATCGTCGCGACGACCTTCGTCGTGGTGTCGAATGCCAAACCGGCATCACGCGGCGTGCGTGCGACCCTCGACTTCTTCCGCTGGTCGCTTGAGAAGGGTGGGTCCGCGGCAGCCGAGCTCGGCTATGTGCCGCTGCCGCCTGCGCTCGTCGGGCAAATCAAGATCTATTGGGCGCGTTCGATCGGCGTCGAAGGTTAAGGTCCGAGGGCGAACGAGTTTCTGCGACTGACACGTCGGAACGGCGATTGTCGAAGGCCAGCTGGGCCTACCCGACCCGGTCAACCCGAACCAATTTTCTTCGGCAACGATCTCATCCACCGGGCGAGCGCGAAAAGCGCTTGACATGTTTAGTTATAAACTTCCTACTTAATTCGCTGAGCAGATCGTGACACACGGTCGCGAGCAGTGGATCAGAGGGTAAAAGCCCCCCGCTGTTGAACGCTCGGCAAGGGGAGGACGATATGAAAGTGCTTCTGCGTGCGGCGTTTGCCGCGAGCGGGATGTTGGCCCTTTGCCTGTCTTCAAACGGCGCGGCTGCCCAAGACAAATCCTTGACTCTATGCTGGGCCGCCTGGGATCCAGCCAACGCGCTCGTCGAACTGTCGAAGGATTTCACCGCCAAGAGCGGCATCGCGATGAAGTTCGAGTTCGTCCCGTGGACGAGCTATGCCGACCGCTTCCTCAATGAACTGAACTCGCGCGGTAAACTCTGCGACCTCATCATCGGCGACAGCCAGTGGGTCGGCGGCTCCGCCGAGAACGGCCATTACGTCAAGCTGAACGATTTCTTCGAGAAGGAAGGAATCTCGATGAACGACTTCGCTCCGGCGACGGTCGTTGGCTATTCCGAATGGCCGAAGAACTCACCGAACTATTGGGCACTGCCAGCGATGGGTGATGCGGTCGGCTGGACCTACCGCAAGGACTGGTTTGAACGGCCGGAACTGCGCGCGGAGTTCAAGACGAAGTACGGGCGCGAGCTCGATGTGCCGAAGACCTATGACGAGCTGAAGCAGATCGCCGAATTCTTCCAGGGCCGTATGATCGACGGCAAGAAGGTCTATGGAGCGTCGATCTATACCGAGCGCGGCTCGGAGGGCATCACGATGGGCGTGACCAACGTCCTCTACGATTACGGCTTCCAGTACGACAATCCGAAGAAGCCCTATGAAATGAAGGGCTTCGTGAATTCCAAGGATGCCGCCGCGGGACTCGAATTCTACAAGAGCCTTTATGACTGCTGCACCCCGCCCGGCAGCTCGGACGGCTACATGGCCGAAGGTCTCGATGCGTTCAAGTCGGGCCAGGTCGCCTTGCAAATGAACTTCTTCGCCTTCTTCCCCGGCCTCTACAAGGACCCGGCGGTCGGCGGCAAGCGCATCGGCTTCTTCGTCAATCCGGCCGGCCCCAAGGGCCATTTCGCCCAGCTCGGCGGACAGGGCATCTCGGTCGTGTCGTATTCGGACAAGAAGCAGGACGCGCTCGCCTACATCAAATGGTTCGCCGCGACGGACGTGCAGAAGAAGTGGTGGTCGCTCGGCGGTTATTCCTGCGCCAAGGCGGTGCTGGACGACCCGAGCTTCCCGGCGAGCGCTCCCTTCGCGCAGCAGTTCCTGGACTCGATGGCCATCGTGAAGGACTTCTGGGCCGAGCCTGCCTATGCCCAACTGCTCCAGGCGATGCAGCGCCGCACCCACGACTATGTAGTCGCGGACAAGGGTACCGCGCAGGAGGCGCTCGACCTGCTGGTCAAGGACTGGACCTCCGTCTTTGAGGAGGAGAACAAGCTCTAGACAGAGCTTCCGGCAATCATCGCGCCGGGCCCGCCCGGCGCGATCACCGCCTTGTTCCTTGTGACGAGAGAGCGATGACCGAAGCGTCCACGACTTCGAGACCGGGCCTGGTGGAACAGGTGATCCGGCGCCACCCAGACCCGGTGTCCGTACGGTTCAGGGGGCTGTCCGACCGGACCATTGCCTGGCTGTTCATCTCGCCGACAATCGTTCTGCTGCTGGCGATCAACCTGTTTCCGCTGCTGTGGACGGTCTACCTTTCGTTCACGAATTACCGCGCGAACCGGCCGAACGCCGAACTCCGCGGAATGGGCACGACCTATTACGAGCAGATCCTCAGCGATCCCGATGTCTGGGAATCGATGCAAGCGACCGCGCATTTCGTGATCGCGACGATCGCCATCGAAACGGTGCTCGGCTTCGCGATCGCCTATCTGATCGACCGGAAGTTCCGTGGACACGCCTTCTGGACGACGGTGATCCTGATCCCGATGATGCTGCCGCCGGCCGTCGTCGGAAACTTCTGGAAGTTCCTGTACCAGCCGCAGAACGGCCTGTTCAATGCGATCGTCGCCCCGGTGCTCGGGGTGTCGCCCGGTTCGTTCCAGATGCTTGGCGACGTGCAGCTCGCACCCTGGTCCATCATCATCGTCGATGTGTGGATGTGGACGCCTTACGTCGTGCTGATCTGCCTCGCCGGGCTGCGTTCCATTCCCGACTATCTGTACGAGGCCGCGGAAGTCGATCGCGCGTCGCCGTTGCGCCAGTTCTGGTCGGTCACCCTGCCGATGGCGCTGCCGTTCATCATGCTCGCGGTGCTGTTCCGCGGCATCGAGAACTTCAAGATGTTCGACCTTGTGAACCTGCTCACCTCGGGTGGGCCCGGTTCGACGACCGAGGTTGCCTCGATCACGCTGAAGCGCGCCGCGTTCGAAAGTTGGCGGACGGGCTATGCATCGGCGCTCGCCGTCATCCTGTTCGTCACGGTATTCGGGCTCGCGAACATCTACGTGAAAGCCCTCAACCGAGTGAAGCAGCGGTAGGACGATCGAGATGCCCGCTCTCAGCACCGCACATTCCGTCGTCGCCCCATCCTCCACGTCGCGGTGGATCGCCGGTACGATCGTCATCACCTATGCGGTGATCACCATGATCCCGCTCGTCTGGATCGTGCTGACGAGCTTCAAGACGCCGCCGGATTCGATCGCGTATCCGCCGAAGGTTGTCTTCGAGCCGACGCTCGAGGGCTATTGTAACCTGTTCACGACGCGCACCCGCCAACCGCCCGAATATATCGCGTCGCTGCCCCCCGCCGAGGATGTTTGCGACGAGATCGCGCGCAGTCGCAATATGGTGATCGCGGGTCCTTCAAACGTCGTCCCGCGCTTCGTTAATTCGATTGTGATCGCGTTCGGCTCGACGTTCCTCGCGGTGCTGCTCGGAACGCTTGCCGCCTACGGGTTCTCGCGCTTCAAGGTGCCGCTGAAGGACGATCTTTTGTTCTTCATCCTGTCGACGCGGATGATGCCGCCGGTGGCGGTCGCGATCCCGATCTATCTGATGTACCGGGAGCTCGGACTGACCGACAGCCGGCTCGGGATGATCCTGCTGTACACCGCGGTCAACGTCTCGCTGGCGGTCTGGCTGCTCAAGGGCTTCATCGACGAGATCCCGCGCGAATACGAAGATGCGGCGATGGTCGACGGCTATACGCGGCTGCAGGCGTTCCGGCTGACCGTGCTGCCGCAGGCCGCGACGGGGATCGCGGCGACCGCGATCTTCTGCCTGATCTTCGCCTGGAACGAATATGCGTTCGCGGTGCTGCTGACCTCCGGTGAGGCGCAGACCATGCCGCCCTTCATCCCGTTCATCATCGGCGAGGGCGGCCAGGACTGGCCGGCGGTATCGGCCGCAACCACGCTGTTCCTCGTTCCAATCTTCGTCTTCACCATCCTGTTGCGGAAGCATCTGCTGCGCGGGATCACGTTCGGAGCGGTGCGCAAATGATCGTGGACGAACATTCTCGCCGAACGAACATCGAGGCCCGTCCGCCCGGCTTCGTCAGCGGGTTGCTGCGCCTGCGCCGCGCGCCATGGGAAATGGTCGCCACCATCCTGATCGGCGCAGGTGTCGTCATGCTGATGCAGCCGCTTTCGATCGACCTCTACGGCTGGTCGTTCGCGGTCATCCTCGGCGGGACCGCGATGTTCCTCGTCGTCAGCCATTTTCCGGATTAGCGGCATGGCAGAGATCAGGGTCGAGAACCTCCACAAATCCTTCGGCACTTTCACCGCTGTGGTGGAATCAAACTTCACTGTCCGTGACGGCGAGTTCTTCGTCATGCTCGGCCCGTCCGGGTGCGGGAAGACGACGACATTGCGCATGATCGCGGGGCTGGAACTGCCGACATCGGGCCGCATCCTGCTGGGTGGCGAGGACGTGACGTTCAAGCGCGCCTCGCAACGCGACATCGCCTTCGTATTCCAGCTGTTCGCGCTCTACCCGCACATGAACGTGCGCAAGAACATCGCCTTTCCACTGGTCAGCCAGGGCATGCCGAAGGCCGAGATCAAGGCCGCGGTGCAGGAGGCGGCGCGCCTGCTGCGGATCGACCATCTCCTCGACATGCCGGTTTCGGGGCTGGCCGGCGGCGACCGCCAACGCGTTGCACTGGGGCGGGCGATCGTGCGGAGACCCAAGGCATTCCTGATGGACGAGCCGCTTGGGGCGCTCGATGCGGAATTCCGCGACATGATGGTGCATGAGCTGCGCGGCCTGCACGACCGCATCGGCGCGACCACCGTCTATGTGACGCACGACCAGATGGAGGCCATGTCGATGGCCGACAAGATCGCCGTGATGAACCACGGGGTCGTCGAGCAGTTCGGCACCCCACAGGAAATCTACGACAATCCCGCGTCGACCTACGTCGCCGATTTCATCGGATCGCCGCCGATGAATCTCTTGCCATGCGAGGCGGCGCTCCAGCCGGGTGCGACGGAAATCCGGCTCGACGGCCGTCCGATCGCCATACCCCGTCTCGCCGAGGCTGCGGGATCGATCCGACTCATCCTCGGTGCACGGCCGGAGCATGTGCGCCTGGTCGACGAAGGCGGGCTGCGTGCCGAGGTGATGGGCGTCGAATATCTCGGCACAACCCAGATCGTGACGCTTTCCACGTCGTATGGCCTGGTGCGGGCGCGCGTCTCGTCCGGAACGACTGTCCGGCGCGGCGAGACTCCGGGCCTCGTCTTCAAGACGGAGCGCCTGTCGCTGTTCGACGGGGCGAATGGCCGCGCTCTGCGCACCACGACGAGTGCTGGCATTCAGCCGGGAGGCGCAAATGGCTGACGTCCGGCTGAAAGGTCTGAGCAAGACGTTCAACAAGCGGCTGGCTGTCGACGATCTCTCGCTCGACATCCGCCACGGCGAATTCTTCGTGCTTTTGGGACCCACCGGTGCCGGCAAGACGACAACCCTGCGCCTGATCGCCGGTCTCGAGCGGCCGGACAAGGGCTCGGTTTCGATCGGCGGGCGCGACGTGACCCACAGCGAGCCCGCCGAGCGGGACTGCGCCTTCGTCTTCCAGCAATACTCGCTTTATCCGCACTTGACGGTCTACGACAACCTTGCCTTCCCGCTGAAATCGCCGCTGCGGCGGCTTTCGAAGGAGGACATCGATGTCCGCGTCCGCGAAGTCGCCGAAACTGTGCATATCTCCCACAAGCTCGACAGCAAGGCGACGCAACTTTCGGGCGGCGAGATGCAGCGGGTCGGTATCGGGCGCGCGCTTGTCCGACGGCCGAACATCTACCTCATGGACGAACCACTGTCCTCGCTGGACGCGCGGCTGCGCTCGGACCTGCGGCTCGAATTGAAGCGGATCCAGCAGGATACCGGCGCGACCCTGCTCTACGTCACGCACGATCAGATCGAGGCGATGACGATGGCGAGCCGCATCGGCATTCTGGAGAACGGCCGGCTCGTGCAATGCGGCACTCCGCGTGAGATCTACGAGAATCCCGCCAGCGTGTACGTCGCGACGCGGCTCGGCACCCCGCGCATCAATCTGCTGCCAGCGGGCGTCATTCCAGCGGGGTCGGAACCCACCGGCACCAGCGTCATCGGCGTCCGCACGGAACATGTCGTGTTAGGCGATCCAAGTTCCTCGGCGTCGAAGGCCCGGATCGGCAAGGTGGAGCGGCTCGGCGACCAGACCTTCCTGCATGTCGATGTTGAAGGCCACAAACTGGTGCTGCTCGCCGATCCCCATGTTGCACTTGAGGCGGATCGCGCGGTCGGGCTGTCGCTGCGCGCGCCTCTGTTCTTCGCCGCCGACGGCGCGCGGATCCACGCCGGACAGGAGGCGCGGCAATGACCGGCACGGAACAGGTCGGGCGCGCTGTCGACGCCGTGGCGCGGTGCTGGATCGATCATGCCGACGAACTGACGAAGCTCGATAGCGCGATCGGCGACGGCGACCACGGCACGAACATGAAGCGCGGCGCCGAAGCGGTGCTCGCCGAGCGGGACGCGATCGTCGCACGACCGCTGCCGAGTGCACTTCAGGATATCGGGCATGTGCTCGTGGAATCCATCGGCGGTGCGGCGGGGCCGCTCTACGGCTCGTTCTTCCTGTCGCTGGGACGGACGGTATCGCTCCACCCAAACCGCGACGACTGGAACATGGGGCTGCGGGATGCCGTCTCCGCCGTGGCGCGCAGAGGCAACGCCTCCCCCGGTGAAAAGACGATGCTGGACGTTCTCGTTTCCGCCGAAAGCGCCTTCTCCCACGGCCTCGACGCCGCTGGGATCGAGGCGGCCGCGAGCGAAGCGGCTGAAAGCACAATACCCATGCTAGCGAGGCGCGGGCGTGCCGCGTTCCTGTCGGAGCGTTCGATCGGCCACATGGATCCGGGCGCGTTGTCGAGCGCGCTCGCAGTCGCCGCAATCTGCAGGGTCTGGGAGGACGCGCCATGACCGATGTCGTCGGCATCGTCATCGTTTCGCATTCGCCGCTTGTGGCCGAGGGCGCGGCGGACATGGTCCGTCAGATGGTCGGTGACCGCGTTCCGCTTGCGTGGTGCGGCGGTGTCGGCGAGGGCGTTCTCGGCACCAGATTGTCCGACATCAGGGCTGCGATCGATCGTGCGTGGTCCGAGCGCGGTGTCGTCGTCATGGTCGATCTCGGCGGTGCCGAGACCAACAGCGAGATGGCGATCGAAGCGCTGCCGCCCGAGCGGCGGCGCAAGGTCGTCGTCGCCAACGCGCCCGTGGTGGAAGGCGCTGTCCTGGCGGCAACCGAGGCGGCGAGCGGCGCCGCTCTCGCCACCGTCCTGGCAACCGCGGAAGAGGCCGGCGCGCGGTGCCGGTCGGTACCGTCCAAAACGAGTGCGGGGCGCCGCCAGTGATACGCTCGTTTGCTCTTCCCAACTTTGGCGGGCTGCATGCACGGCCGGCGGTGAAGCTCACGATGCTCGCCAAGTCGTTCGACGCCAGCATCGAAATGTCCGCGCGCGACGACGGGAAATGGGTGGACGCGAAGAGCGTATTGCGGGTCATGGGGCTGCGGATCGGTCCGGGCGACACGTTCCATTTCCGGGCCGGCGGCGCCGATGCGGAAACGGCGCTTTCCGCCATCGCCGCACTTGCGGAGCGTTCGTTCGACGAGCCGGGTGGAGGCGAGACGGCCGGTTCCCCGGACAACGCGCCGTGACGACCGCTGCGACAGCCGGCTCCCGGCTTCCTGGAAAGCCCGCGGCCGGCGGGCTGGCCTTCGGGCCGCTTTACCGGCTTCGGCCGCCACCCGGGTCTGCTCGCGCGGGTGGAGGGGCGGGCCTCGCTATGAGCCTCGACGAAGCGATTGAGGCGTCGCGGATCGATCTGGAGAGGCTTGCCGGCACGGAGTGCGGCCCCACGGCAGAGATCATCGGCTTCCAGGCCGCGCTCCTCGACGATCCGGCCTTGCGAGGCCGGGTGCGCGAACTGATGGAAGAGGGCATGTCCACCGATGCCGCGTGGCGCACGGCCACCGATGCGGAGGTGGACCTGTTTCTGGCATCAGGCAGCGATGTGTTGAGGAATTCCGCACCGGATATTCTCGACGTTCGCCAACGCGTCCTCGCGCATCTGTGCGGCACGGCGACGGCGCGCTCCGTTCCGCCGGGGCATGTGGTGCTCGCGGACGATCTGGCTCCTTCCGAATTCCTGTCGATCGACTGGGCGGGCGGTGGCCTGGTCCTGCGGCGCGGGAGTCCTTCCTCGCATTTGGCCGTTCTGGCGCGGGCTCGAGGCGTGCCGATGATCGTCGATATCGGACAGGCCGACGCTCCCGATGCGACGCACGCCCTGGTCGACGGAGATGCGGGCGTTGCCGTGTTGCAGCTTTCACGGCAGGGCGGCAATGATATCGAGCGTCGCCCAGTTAGCAGCGCAGTTTCACCCGTGCCTGCGACAGAGACCGCAGATGGCCCGCGTGCCGAGGTCATGGTCAACATCTCGGATCTGGCCGAGCTCGATCGCCTCGACCCTGATACGTGCGACGGCATCGGGCTGGTCCGAAGCGAATTCCTGCTCTCGGAGCCGGAAGACATCATATCAGAGGAACGCCAGCTGCTCGCCTATCGGCGTCTCCTGGAGTGGGCGGCCGGCCGGCCGGTCCGCATTCGCACGGTCGATGCCGGCGACGACAAACCGGTGCACGGATTCGCCGATCCCGAAGGCCGAGCGAAGGTCGGCCTGCGTGGATTGCGGCTCTCACTCCGGAGGATCGAGATTTTCAGGGTGCAATTGCGGGCATTGGCTCGTGCCGCCGCCGGGGCCGACAATCTTTCGGTCATGTTCCCGATGGTGACCACGCAAGCAGAATTCCGCGAGGCCCGCGCGCTGTTCGTTGAGGAAGTCGAAACGTTGCGACGGCGCGGTATCGACGCGGCCGTGCCCCCGCTCGGGTTAATGATCGAGGTCCCGGCGGCCGCCCTCGCCGCAAATCTTTTCGACGGTGTGGCGTATTTCTCCATCGGATCGAACGATCTCTTCCAATACACCATGGCCATCCCGCGGGAGGATGCGTCCATGGCCTCGCTCGCGGCCGTCGACCATCCGGCGATGACCCGGCTGATCGAGGCGGTCGTCCAGGCCGGTCGGGAACTGGGCGTGGGAGTCGCGGTGTGCGGCGATGTCGCCGCGGACCCGAGCAGGACGAAATGGCTCCTTTCCTGTGGGGTTCGCTCGCTCTCGGTGCCGCCGTCGGCGCTTGCGGCAGTGAGGGCTTCGGTACGCGTATCTGCCACTGCTTCCGCGTGGAGAAACCAGGGATGACGGCCTATGACGGTGGACGAGGGCAACGACAGGGCCGCGAGGGTCAGAGCCTACAAGCTGATCCTCCAGGAACTGATCGACCGGCGGCCATCGGGAACCCGTGGCCGGATCGCCGCGACTTTGGGGCGGAACCGCAGTTTCGTCTCGCAGATGACGAGCGCCCGGTACGACACCCCGATTCCCGCCCAGCATGTGTCGACCATCCTCGACGTCTGTCATTTGTCGCCGGCCGAACGCGCAATCTTCATGGCGGCTTATTCGGCGGCACATCCCGGTCGCATTGCGCAGGCCGGTGCCGATTTGCGCCTGCGGCCGCTCGTCGTCTATCTGCCCGACCTCGACGACGAGACTCGCAACAGATCCGTCGACAAGCTGGTGATCGATTTCATCCGCGGCCTCGGCAAGCTGCTGGAGTGAGGATCGCGGCGGGGCGAGTCGGCTCGTGAAGAAGTTCGTCAACCGGATCGACGATGCCGCAGCCGAAGGGCTGGCGGGTTTCGCCGCCGCCTATCCCGACCACGTCGTGCTTGGCGAGAATGCACGCTTCGTGCGCCGGCGGCATACGGTGCCCGGCAAGGTGGCGCTCATCTCCGGCGGCGGCTCCGGTCACGAGCCGCTGCATGCCGGCTTCGTCGGGACCGGAATGCTGGACGCGGCATGTCCCGGCCACATCTTCACCTCCCCAACTCCGGGCCAGGTAGAAGCGGCGATGGGCGCGGTCGAGGTGGGCGCCGGTTGCCTGCTCATCGTGAAGAACTACGCCGGTGACCGGCTGAATTTCGCCATGGCCGCCGAGGCGGCCGACCGCGCCGTGCAGACCGTCGTGGTCGGGGACGAGGTTCTTGTCGGCAGTTCGGCGGATGGCGAGCGGCGCGGTCTCGCAGGCACGCTCGTCGTCGAGAAGATCCTCGGCGCTTCAGCCGAGCGTGGCCTTGATTTGAAGATGCTACGAGAACTCGGCGAAAGGGTCGTCGAGCGCACGCGGACGATTGGCGTCACCCTTTCGAGCTGCTCCCCGCATTTCGTGCGCGGCCCGACCGTGGAGCTTGGTCCCGAGGAGATCGAGTTCGGTGTGGGCATCCATGGCGAGCTCGGCCGGCGTCGCGCTTCGCTTCGGCCCGCGCGGGCGCTGGTCGATGACATGGTCGCCGCCATCATCGCCGATACCGGCTCCCTCGCGGGCGAGGAAATCCTGCTGTTCGTCAACGGTCTCGGCGCAACGCCGCTGATGGAGCTGCACCTGATGTTCGGCCTTGCCGAAGAGGCGCTGTCGGCGGCCGGTGCGCGGATCGTGCGCCGGCTCGTCGGCACCTATGTCACGTCGCTGGATACGGCAGGCTGCTCGCTGACTGTGACGCGCCTGGATGCGGAGATGACGGCGGCGTGGGACGAGCCGGTCGACACTCCGGCCTTGCGCTGGGGATGTTGAGGCAGGCCATGGACGAAGACCAGCCGGGAAGGGCGTCGAAAGGGAGCCGAGGGCCATGAAGCACGTGATCAACGAGCGGGACGCGATCGTTACCGAGGCCGTGGACGGTGCCGTCCTCGCTTCCGGCGGAATGCTGACGCGTCTCGATGGATATCCGAACATCAAGGTGGCGCTCCGCACCGACTGGGACCGCTCCAAGGTCGCGATCATCTCGGGCGGCGGCTCCGGCCACGAGCCGGCGCATGTCGGTTTCGTCGGTCAGGGCATGCTGACCGCAGCGGTGTGCGGCGAGATATTCGCGTCTCCCAGCGTCGATGCAGTCCTTGCCGCGATCCTCGCCGTCACCGGGCCGTCGGGCTGCCTGCTCATCGTCAAGAACTACACTGGCGACCGCCTCAATTTCGGGCTTGCCGCGGAGAAGGCGCGCGCTCGCGGCCTGGATGTCGAGATGGTCATCGTCGGAGACGACGTCGCGACCGCGGGCGGAAGCCCCCGCGGGATCGCCGGGACCGTTCTGGTGCACAAGGCGGCCGGACACGCGGCGGAGCAGGGCGGTTCGCTGGCCGCAGTGCGAGCGGCCGCCGAACACGCCTCGGTCAATGTCTTCAGCCTAGGCCTGTCCCTGTCGACCTGCGAGATCCCGGGTCAGCATATGGAGGCCCGGCTCGGCAGCGACGAGGTGGAGATGGGGCTCGGCATTCATGGCGAGCCTGGCGTCGCGAAGGTGCGGCTCGCCAGCGCCGAGGTTCTCGTCGCCCAGATGCTGGAACGGATGGCACCCGCGCTTGCCCGGGTCTCCGGTCCCATCGCGCTGCTCCTCAACAATCTCGGCGGGCTGCCTGCGATCGAGATGGCGGTGGTGACGCGAGTGCTGCTCGCAGGTCCGCTGGCGGAGCGGGTCGAGCTTGTCGTCGGCCCGGCGCCGCTGATGACGTCGCTCGACATGAAGGGCTTTTCCGTAACCGTCCTGGTGCTCGACGACGTATTGCGCTCCGCGCTCCGCGCGCCAACGACCGCGCCGGCCTGGCCGGGTACAAGCATCATGCGACCGCTCAAGGTCGAACCCATGCCTGCCGGCATTGAGGGCGCCGGCTATCCAGCCAGCGAGGATCGCGTTGCGCGTGAGGTCCTGACGGCGGTCTGCGACGAACTCATGAGGCAGGAAGCAAGCTTGAACGCCCTCGACGCGCGAGTCGGAGACGGAGACACCGGCTCCACGTTCGGGGCGGGAGCCCGTCAGCTCCTCGCCGATATGGACCGCCTTCCTCTGGCCGAGCCCGCGAAGCTGTGCCGCGCCATCGCCGAGCGCCTTTCCAAGACCATGGGTGGATCGAGCGGCGTTCTGTTGTCGATCTTCGCAGCGGCGGCCGGCAAGGAGATGGAACGCGGCGCGTCCTGGCCCGACGCCTTGCGCACAGGCGTGGACCGCATGCAGCACTATGGGGGCGCGAAGGAGGGCGAACGCACGATGATCGACGCGCTGCTCCCTGCCTTGCGAGCGCTTCAGGCGGGAGACGACATGGCAGCCGCCTCAGCGGCTGCGGAGGCCGGCGCCAAGGCCACCGAATCGATCGGCAGCACACGCTCAGGTCGGTCGAGCTACCTCAATGAAGCCGATCTGATCGGGGTCCGGGATCCGGGTGCCGCGGCGGTGGCCGCAGTGTTCGCCCGGCTCGCCGCCGGACCTGGATAGTGTCGCCGAGCTACTCTCGGCATAGGATCTGCCGAGGCGGATACGATCAGGCTGGATGGGTGTAGAGAGCGCTCGACCTGTCCAGATGCTTGATCATGACAGCCTCGGCCTGGTCGGGATCGTGCTGCTCGATATATTCGATGATCTGCCGGTGCTCCACCAACGTGAGGTTCTCCTTGCCGCTCCAGAGCAGCATCTCGGTATGGTAGCGACGCAGCCATCCGAGCATTGCCTCGCTGACGGCCTCGAAGATCGGATTTCCAGAAATCGCTGCGATCTGGGTGTGAAATCGCATGTCTGCCGAGATGAAGGCGTGAGGATCACTGACGCCTTTTGTCTGTTGGTCGAGCGTTTCCAGCAGCCGATTGACGTCTTCGCTCGTCGCGTTCGCAGCGGCCTCGCGCACCATGGCGCGCTCGAAGAAGCGGCGAGCTTGTTTGAGATGCTCGAGGCTGGCCGGCGAGGCTGAAAGCAGCATATTGGCCGTGAGGTCCACCTGCTCGAAGAGCGATCTGGCACTCAATTGCCGGACGCGCGCACGCTCACCGTGAGAGATCGCAAGCAGGCCGTTATTGGCGAGTGCCTGCATGGCCTCCCTGATCGCAGGACGGCCCACGCCGAAACGCTCCATCAAGTCGCGTTCCGACGGCATTGCATCTCCCGGCGCGAGCTCGCCCGTGGTGATCATCGCCTTGAGACGATCAAACACCTCGTGAGAGAGCTTCCGTCGGACAATCGTCTCCGACACGTCTGTTATCCGCGGCTCCATCGGTTTCACACTTACCTCGAGCGGTGCACCCACCGCGTTTGTTCAATGCAGCAAACTCGCCGGCCACATCACCAACGCCGGGAACAGCACCATCAACAGCAACGCGACGAACTGCACGAGCATGAATGGCCAAACGGCCTTCATGAGATCCTCCATGCTGATCTTCGCTACGCCGGAGACCACGTTAAGCACTGTCCCGACTGGCGGCGTAACTAACCCAATCGAATTATTCACGATGAACAGGACGCCGAAATAGACCGGGTCGATGCCTGCGCTCTTGATGATTGGCATCAGGATCGGCGTGAGCACAAGAATTGTCGGGGTCATGTCCATCGCGGTGCCGACAACGATGACCACAGCCATAATCGCGAGGAGCAGGAGCGTCTGGTTATCCATTAAAGGCTGAAGCAGCGCGACCAGATCGTTGGCGATGTCCGACACGGTGATCAGCCAGGACGAGACCAAGGCGGCCGCGACCAGGAACATGACGATTGCCGTTGTCTTCCCGGCCGCGACGAACACGCCGAACAGTTCGTCGACCTTTAGTTCTCGATAGACGCATGTGGCTACGAACAGCGAGTAGACCGCTGCGACGACCGCGGATTCGGTTGGTGTGAAGACACCGAGTTTCAGGCCGACGATGATGATCACCGGAAGCATCAGCGCCCACACACCGTCTACAAGGGCGCGCACGATCTCGCGGCTACTCTGCTTCGGCGGAGGCACGACGTCTTCCTTCTTCACTTCCCACCACCATGCGATGGCGAGCGCCAGGCCGATGATCAGTCCCGGTACCAGTCCAGCCAGAAAGAGCTTGGTGATCGAAACCCCGCCGATGACCCCGAAGATGACGAAGCCGATGCTCGGGGGAATGATCGGTCCGATCACGCTTGACGCGGCGATCAGGCCGGCCGACCGCGCCTTGCTGTGCCCGGCGCGGGTCATCATCGGCACGAGCAGCGCTGACAACGCGGCCGCATCGGCGACCGCCGACCCGGACAGAGCGGAGATCACGCAGGCGGCGAGGATCGCGACGTAACCCAGTCCGCCCTTCACGTGCCCGACCAGAGCGAGCGCCACGTTGACGATCCGTTTCGACAGGCCGCCCGTATTCATGAGCTCGCCGGCGAGCATGAAGAACGGCACCGCCATCAGCGGGAAGGAATCGGCGCCGTTGATGATGTTCTGGGCGATGATCTGAGGGTCGAAGATGTCGAGGTAGTGCATCAGCGCCACGCCGGCGATGAGCAGCGCGAAGGCGATTGGCATGCCGATCGCCATGGTGCCCAGAAGCGATCCCGCAAAGACGACGATCGTCATGTCCGCCCCCCGATGGCTGGAGCGGCCGGCATTCCGTGGAATCCCTCCGGGTCCGCGAGGTGACGCTTCTGGATCTTGTCGACGTCCTCCTCCTCCGATTCACGGATGGTCACGAGTTCGGATTCGTCGGCGCGCCCCAGCAGGACGCGGTAAAGACCGACGAGAAGAATGGGAATGGTCGAGACGCCGAAGACCAGGCCAACGGCGTAGAAGCAAGCGACGGAAAGGCCCGATGCCGGCGCCACGACATCCCAATTGATCAGGCTTTGCTGCCAGCTACCGATGAGCAGGAGCGAAGTGCCGTAAAGCATCAGCACGTAGCTGCTCGTGAAACAGATCTTTTTGCCAAGGAGCGGCAGACGGCGAACGAGAGAGTCGACGCCGAGATGTCCGTTCTCGCGCATTGCCACGATCGCGCCGAGGAAGGTCAGCCAGACGAACATCCAGCGCGACACCTCTTCGGAGAGGGTGATGCCGGAATTGAAGCCGTATCTCAGCACCACGTTGCCGAAGACGAGGACGACCATCGCGGCCATCAGGAATGCGATCAGGACCTTCAGAATCCAGAAATAGGCGTCGACGATGTACGACACGACCAATCCTCCTCCTCGCCAGGCCGTCGTTTGTCGCGGCCCTTTCGGCGATCATGCCACTTTGCCGGTGCGTCCGGTTGTGTGGTCCGCGCGACCTGTCCGGCCGCGCGGACCAAGGTGATCACTGGGTGGCGGCAATCGAGGCTTGAGCCTGTTTCACGAGATCCGCTCCGACGGTCGCGGAATATTTGTCGATCACCGGCTGAAGGGTCGCCTTGATCTTGGCGACTTCCTCCGGCGAAAGCTCGTTGATCGCCATCCCCTTCGACTTGAGATCCGCGACGATCTTCGCATCCTCCTCGCGGCTGAACTTCCTCTGGAACTCCTTCGCCTCATTGCACGAGTCGACGAAGATCTTGCGCTCGTCGTTCGAAAGATCGTCCCAGAGCTTCTTGCTCATGATCATGGCCCACGGCGAATAGGCATGCTTGGTGACGCTGATGTACTTTTGCACCTCGTTCAGCTTGTTGACCGAGATGATGCCATACGGGTTCTCCTGCGCGTCGATCGCGCCTGATTCGAGCGCGGTATAGACCTCCGGCCAAGGCATCGGCACGGCGTTCGCGCCGAGCGCTTTGAAGGAGTCGATGTAGACGGGATTCTGCATCGTCCGGATCTTGAGGCCGGCGACGTCCTCGCCCTTCGTGATCGGTCGCTTGCTGTTGGTAACGTTGCGGAACCCGTTCTCGAAAAAGCAGAGGCCCGCGAGGTTCTTCTCGGAAAGCTTCGCGAGCAGCGTCTGGCCCACGGGACCATCGACGACCGCATCGGCCTCCTTCGCGTTGGCGAACAGGAACGGGAAATCGAAGATCGCGTATTCCTTGACCAGACCGGTCAACGGAGCCGTCGACGTGCCGACGATGTCCTGAACGCCGCCTTGCGTCGCGGAGATGGTCTGGGTTTCCGAGCCGAGCTGGGTCGCGGGATAGACCTTCATCTTGATCTTGCCGTCGCTCTTCTTGCCGACCAGCTCGACGAACTTGTTGGCGCCCTGACCGAGCGGATGGGCCTCGAAGGTGCTGTAACCGAATTTGAGGGTCCGCTCCTTGACGTCGGCGGCAAGGGTCGAGGTGGACAGCAGAATCGTCGACAGGACGGCGACCGCGGCGCTCGCGGATGTGAGTTTCAACATGGCATTTCCTCCAAAATGCGAAGTGGACCGCCGCGACCGTTTTGGTCTTGTCGGCGGTATTGTCGGGGAGGCGATGTTCGCCTCCCGTGGTCGTCACGCCGCCTTCGGCGGATTGCAGATTTCCTCGACCGAGCGCTGAACGGCCGCGGGATCGAAGATCCGTTCGAGCCAGCCTTCCCTGAAGATCTGCGGCCGCGCCTGATCGATGGCGTAGAGCGCGCCGTCCGAGAACTTGCCTTCAGGAAAGACCTCGAAAGCGATGGCCAACTCGATCGTCAGATGGCCGAGCAGGAAGTCGGTCGCGGCTTCCCGAGGAACGCCCCGGCGCACAGCTTCGTCCACGGCTTCGCGCAAAGCGAGGCACATGGTTGCCCCGATCGTTTCAGCGAGCGCAGGCTCCATGATCGCGATTTGCTCCACCGTGCAACGGTGGGCGCGCATCACCGGTTTGTAGATGGTCCGAGCGATCTGTTCGCACATCGCATAGTGCTCGTCCGGCCCCTGCATGAGCGCGCAGACGATGTGCTGCTTTGCATGCACGCCGCCGAAGAAGTCTTTCTTCGCCGCCTCGGTCACCTCGTCGTTGAAGATCGGTGGATGGCAGGGGTGCGTGACGAAATAGGTGACGTCGTCGCGCCTGGGGAGCTCGCCGGCGTGCGGCGCCGCGGCGTCAAGCATGATGATCGCCGTGCCGGGCCTTACCTTGTTGATGAAGGTATGGGCGATCTTGCCGATCAGCCGATCCGGAACGGCCATGAGAACGGCATCGGTTTCGGCCAGCGCATTGTCGCCGTCGACGCATTCCGCCCCGGTTGCCGCCTTGAGCCTGGCTCGGCCCTCGTCGGAGGGCTCCACATGCAGCACCTCATAGGGCGAACCCTGAAGGTTGGTCGCAAGCCGCACCCCCATTTTGCCCCCCGCACCGAGCAAAGCGATCTTCTTCATGTCCTCTCCTCTCCCATTTTTCGAGTTTTCTGTCCGCCGTCCCTGGCATCGAGGAAAAAATCCGGCGAACCCATCTGCCCGCCCTTGAAGGCGATCTGCAGCCCGTCGTGAGGGCCGTCGGCGTAAGCGCGGCAAAGGGGCGAGCCGGGCACGAGTGGCGCGAGCGCCGTGACGGCATAGATGCCGAGCGCCATCCCGGCCTGCCCGGACGTGTCGCCGCCGGATATCACCACCCGCTTGAGATTCGCCGTCCGGGTCACGCGGTCGAGGATCGTTCCCAAACCGTCGCCTATGCGGACGTTAACGTCGCCGGCGACAGCGCCGCTCGACGCGATCGCCTCACCCAAAGCGGGCACGGCCGGGTCGTCCGGACCGCTCGCGGTGAAGACCAGCGGATCGTATCCGTTACTCAAGGCGCGTAGCGCCTGCTCGATGCCGCTGTTGATTTCCTGGTCCCAGGCCGTTGGGTCGACGGCCCGGGTGGCATCGAGTCGAATTCCCTCAAAGCCGCTACGCAGCGCATGGTTGATCTGCGTGGCCGTGGTGGGCGAGCATGAGCCGGAGACGACGGCGATCCGCTCGACCCGTGGCGTCTCGCCAGCCGTATCCCGAGCCGACAGGGCGCCGACCGCCTGCCAATATGCGACGAGCGCGTATTCGAGGCCCTGCGACCCGACGGCGAACAGTCTCTCGTCGCGGTTTTCCCAGATCAGTCGACCGGTCTCGCGAAGAGTTTCGGCATCGATCACATCGAACGATACGATCGTTCGGCCGTGGTCTAGTTCGCGCCGGAGCGCGATGTCAGCCTGCTTGCTTTTCAGGGTTACGAGATCGATCAGCCCGACAGACATATCGGTCTGACGGCCGAGATGGAGGCGGAGGTCCGCTTCCCGCATCGGGGTCACCGGATGCCTCGACATCACGGGGTGACGGTCGAGGCGATGCCCGACGCCTTCGATCAATGCGAACAGGTTTCCAAAAGCCTGGTATCGGGCAAGCGCCGGGGCCGCCACGACCAGGGGGTGCCAATCGCCGCCGAGCCGCGGCACGGCCAGTTCAATCGCCTTGCCGATAGATCCCATTTCGGGAGCCGAATCGAAGGTCGAGCAGACTTTGTAATGGGCGATCGGCGCACCCAGCGACGCCAATAGGTCAAAAACCGGCGGCAGGTTTTCCGTCATCCAGGACGGCGATCGCGCCCGAGCGACCCCGGCGATGCCGAGCGCCCGGTAATCGGAAAAGCGCGCGATCTGCTCGGCCGTCGGCAAACCGAGGAACAACACTGTCGGCACGCCGGCGAAGCTCAGAACCTCCATCACCGCCGACGACCCGGTGTAGTCGTCGCCGTAGAAGCTCAGCAGCCATCCGCCGGGGAGCGCCTGCGCCGTCATGTGGCATAGGTCTCCAGCGCTTTGGCGAGTGCCGCGTGATCCTTCGCATAATCCGCCAGAGGAACCCTGGTGAGAGCCGCATCCCAGGCCTCGCGAAGGCTTGCCACGCCCGCCGCCGGTCCGTCGGGATGGGCCATGATCCCGCCACCGGCGGCAAAGATCAGGTCGGCCGATCCCAGCGCGGCATAAGTATCGGGAACCTGCTTCGCCGATTGGCCGGACGAGAACACTGGCATCGAAACGCAAGGCTTCCGCGCGAACATCGGGGTCAGGCATTCGCGGGCGGAAGCGACGACGCTGTCGTCCGGCTCGGCGAATTTGTTCGACAATCCGTTGACGTGCATGTGGTCGGCGCCGGCGAGGCGCCAGATCTTCTGCCAGGCCACGTAGGACCAGCCGAGCATCGGCGAGCGGGAGAGATAGCCCCAGCCGTTGCGGTGGGCGTGGATCGGCAGTTCGGTGAAGCGGCCGAGTTCGATCATCCCCACTAGGCCGACCGAGTTCAGGCTCGCCATCACGCAGGTGCCGCCGAGTTCGAGAACGAGATCGTGCCGGCGGCGCATCTGGTCGAGTTCACCCGTGAGGTTGAACGCGAACATCACCTTCTTGCCTGTCCGCTCAGCGTGGTCGTTGATCACCCGCATCACGGCGCGAGCGCGATCCTCGAACGGGCAGGCAGGGCCGTCGGATTGCAGCTCGTCATCCTTGATGAAATCGAGCCCCGCTTCGCACAGCAGCTTTGTCAGCGCCGCCGTTTCCTTGGGGCCGAATCCAACGCTCGGCTTGACGATCGTGCCGATGATCGGACGGTCGGCGACGCCGGCGAGACGCCTCGTGCCGTCGATCCCGAACTTCGGACCCGCATAGGCATCGGCGAACGCGTCGGGAAGGCGGATGTCGAGCAGGCGCAATCCCGAGAACTGTTTGAGCTCGAACAGATTGCCGGCGACGGTCGCAACGAGATTGGGAAGCGACGGTCCGATGTTCTCGACGGGCCATGACAGAGTGACTTTGGCCCTCTGGAACGTCGTATCCGAGCCGTTCGCTCCGCCTGCTCCTGGCAGTGACGGAGACGACGAGGTGCCAAGGATTTCGAGGGTCTCTGTCCGCGCCGCAGACCGTTGCTTTAGCTCTGGAGTCTCTCCGGGGACCGGGACGAAAGTGCCGCTCGATTGCTCTCCGGCAGCAGCCTCGGCCGCCCATCGCGGATCGTATGCGGTTTCGATCAGATAATCCGCTTCAATCCGAGTAGGCATGGGCCCTCCGCGCGCGGCTCGCATCGGCAGCGAGCGCGCTCTGAGACTTCAGTAATGACTGAGAAGGGCAGGCCCCCTCGGCGGCGTTTCCGGCAGCTCTGGCGGCTGCATCTGGACTAGTCATTATACCAGTTGGCGAAACCAGACAATCCCGGGGACCCTAAGAAATTTGCGCGCGGGGCCGCCCAGACAGATGATGTCTTTGAAGCTCGCTAGAACCACATGAGCTCATTGAGGTCTGCGTTTGGATCCCTCCGCAGCCTAAGCAATGGGCTTCAGGTCTCCGAGAACCGTCGGGATCAATTCCGAAACGGTCGGATGGATCGGGACCGCCCATTGCAGCACCGGATAGGTGACGCCGGCGTTCATCATGTCGAGGATCCCGTGGATCGTTTCGTCGCCGCTCACGCCGAGGATTGCCGCGCCGAGGATTTCCTTCGTCTCCGCGTCCGCGATGACCTTCATGAAGCCCTTGGTCTCGCCCTTCTCGACCGCACGCCCGACCCGTGTCATCGGACGCTTGGAGACCAGCAGCTTGTGACCGGTTTGCTTCGCCTCCGTCTCCGACAGGCCGACGCGCCCGAGCGGGGGATCGATGTAGAGCGCATAGGCGGAAATCCTGTCGCTCACCCGGCGGTCGTCGCCGTCGAGGAGATTGGCGGCGACGATCTCGTAGTCATTGTAGGCCGTGTGGGTGAAGGCTCCGCGGCCGTTGCAGTCGCCCATGGCCCAGATGCCGGGAACATTGGTGGAAAGGCCGTCGTCCACCTCGATATAGCCCCGGGAGTCGACCGCCACCCCGGCCTTGTCGAGACCGAGATCGTCCGTGTTGGGCCGGCGTCCCACCGCGAGCAGCACATGCGAACCGACCACGACCGGCTCCCCGGACGTGCAATCGACGTTGACCGCCACGCCGTCCGCATGAGGCTTGAACCCAATGCAGGTGGCGCTGGTCCGCACCGCGATCCCCTCGTCGGAGAGGATGTCCCGGACAGCCTCCGACACGTCCTCGTCCTCGCGGGCAATCAGCCGCGGCGCCATCTCGACGACGGTGACCTCCGCGCCGAAACGCCGGTACATCTGGGCGAACTCAAGCCCGATATAGCTCCCGCCGACGACGACCAGGTGCCGGGGGACGGTTTGGAGCTTCAGGATCGACGTGTTGGTGAGATAGTCGACCGTGCCGACGCCCGGCATGTCGGGCACGTTCGCCCGGCCGCCGACATTGATGAAGATGCGCGGAGCCTTCAGCACACTCTCGCCCACCCGGACGACGCCCGGCCCTTCGAACCGCGCGTGCCCCTGGATCACCGTTACGCCGTCGATGCCGCGAAGCCATTTTTCGACGCCCTCGCGGGCATTCGTCGAGACGGTGTCGGCCCGGGCCCTGACCCGCTTCATGTCGATCCCGACTGGCGCCTCGATCGCGACCCCATATTCGGCGCTCCGCCGGGCGAGGTGGGCCGCGTAAGCGCTGGCGACCAGCGTTTTTGTCGGCATGCATCCCGTGTTGACGCAGGTTCCGCCGAACAGGTGGCGCTCGACGATCGCGACTTTCATTCCGGCGGCGGTCAGGCGCCCGGCCAAGGAGGGCCCGGCCTGCCCGGCACCGATGACGATGGCGTCGTAATCGCTGCTCATGACGGCAGCGACTTGCCGGCCTGCTCCCGGACCATGTACTCGGCGTACCAGTCCGGCCAGTCCTCATCGTGCTGCCCGGTCCGCTTCTCGTGCTCGCCGTGCGCGGCCGCCGCACGTTTAAGCGCGGCCGCGAGATCGGAGGACGACGCGAAGCTCGTTTCGTCCGCGTCCACGCGTCCGGGTAACCGGCTGGTGATCTCCTGGAACAGCCAGCCATTGCCGTCGGGATCGTTGAACGAGGCGAACGAGCTGTAGCTCTGACGCTCGGGATCGGGCCCGCTGACCCGCAGGCTCCCGGACAGAAACGGCTCGTCCGCGCCCGTGTGCACGTCACCCCCTGCGTGAAATACCTCGCTGACCTCGACGCCGCGCCGGAGCAGTTCGTTGCGCGCCGCCTCGATGTTGGAGACGATCAAATACAGGCCCTGGGCGGATCCGGGTGCGGCGGCGGTGACGTTCTTGCCGAAGATGACCGAGCACCCGGAGCCGGGCGGCGTGAACTGGATCACACGCCAGTCGTCGCCAGAGGAGAAGTCGGCGTCGAGCCTCCAGCCCAGATCGCCGTAAAATCTTTTGGCGCGATCGACGTCAGAAACAGGGATGACGATGATCTCGAGCTTCATGTCGAGACCTCGCGTCCTCGCAGTCTTCATTGCAGTTTCGCTGCGTACCTGAGTATCGCTCATGTCCAGCTCCTTAGGTTAGGGTACCCGGAGAGTGGCGGGTCCAGCCGACCTTAGTCACCGGACCTTCGCCATTGATCAGCGGCCAACTACGTATCGAGCGGCTGGCCTTGCGGCAGCGGCGGCATTTGACAGGCTATATTGAGCGGCTTTTTGGCGGTCTCTGCGCACAACCATGGCTTTTATGCTGTAGCATTCTTACCTCCTGGTGAGCGAGCCTGAGCCGGTGTGAATCTACCATACGAGCAGAGGATGGGCGCTCCAAATGCGGGCGCTTAACCGAAGCCGCAGCTATTCGACGGAGAATACAGCGCGCGAGCGCAAATTTCTGCGGGCCTCGGATCAGGCCGCAAGCGCCATGACATGCTGCGATCCCTGGGGTGCAGAGGCCTATCGGTCGCCGGTTCGGCGATCAACCAGCTCGTTGCGCGTCGGCATCCCGGTCTGGGCGCCGATCTTGAGGCAGCTCATCGATGCGCCTTCACAGGCACGCTCGAGCGAAGCCGTCAGGCCAAGTCCCTCGTCCAGCGCGCTGGCGAGAATACCGACGAAGGTGTCGCCGGCGCCGGTCGTATCGACGACGTCAACAGGAGCAGCTCGGGCCTCGACGCGAGATCCGTCGCTCAAAAAGGCGACGGCGCCCTTCTCGCCGAGCGTGACGATGCAATTAGTATCGCCGACCTTTGCGAGCAGAGCCGCAGCATCGGTCGGAGACCGGGGCGTTTCGATCAGGGTCGCCGTCATCAAGGCTTCATGCTCGTTGACGACCAGGAAATCGACGGCCGCGAGAAGACGCCTGAGTTCAGACGGGTCGAAGCTCGCCGGAGCAGGCGCCAAATTCCAGATTACCCGACCGCCGGCTTGCTTGGTCCGTTCGGCGATGGCGAGGCTTTCGGCAAACGGCACCTCCATCTGCAATACGAGGATGGTCGAGCCTTGCACGCCGTTGGTCGGCACGGCGGCGTGAGTAAGCGCCAGATTGGCGCCGCTGGCGACCGTGATCGCGTTCTCTCCGGCCTCATCCACGGTGATGAAGGCACAACCCGTCGGCTCCTCACAAACATTGATGAACGCCGTACCTACACCCTGAGCGTCGAGGTTCGCTCTGGCGTCGCGGCCGAAGCCATCGTCGCCGATGCATGCGGCCATCACCACTCGTCCCGCCTCGGAGGCTCGGGCAGCGGCAACGGCCTGGTTGGCGCCCTTGCCGCCGAACAGGGTCTCGTAGCGCGGCGACAGCACCGTCTCGCCAGGGCGAGGAATGGAGGAGACACGCGCGACGAGGTCGATGTTGATCGAGCCAAAGACGAGGATCATTGGTCCCTGGCCGCTCAGTTCTCGGCATCCATCTGATGCAGCTTGTCGACCCGCCGCCGGAACTCCTCCTCGGTCGAGAATTCGGCCGAGAGATATGAGGAGATCAGATCCTTGGCGAGCCACGGCCCGACGATCTGCGCGCCGATGCACATGACGTTGACGTCGTCGTGCTCGACCGACTGATGTGCGGAATGGATGTCATGGCACACGGCGGCGCGGATGCCCTTGATCTTGTTGGCGGCGATCGACGCGCCGACGCCCGTGCCGCAGACCATGATGCCTCGCTCGGCCTCGCCGGACGTGACCTTCCCGGCCAAGGTCCGGGCGATGTCGGGGAAGTCCACGGGCTTGTCGTCGAACGAGCCGACATCGACCACGTCGTGACCGAGCGATCGCAGGTAGTCGACCACGGTCGACTTGAGGCTCCATCCCGCATGATCGGAGCCGATCACCACTTTCATCGCATCTATCCTTCTCAACGGTTGAGGGAAGCGGCACCCATAAGGGGCGCCGCTTCGTCTTAAGTCATTGCAGCATCGCTGCCGGCAGTTCGCTGCCGTGAAACTTCTTGTAGATCTCGTTCAGCTTGCCGTTTTTCAGATTGGCCGAGACCCATTCATTGAGCTTCTCGACGAGCCGCGGCTCACCCTTGCGGATGCCGATGGCGAGATCGAACGTGGTGATCAGGACCTTGGGCTCGAACGGACGCGCAGGATTCTTCACGCCGACCTGGTTCACGATGGTCGCCGAGGTCGCCATGCAGTCCGCCTGGCCGGACACGGCGGCCGTCACCATGGTCGCGTCGTCGTCGAAGCGGGCCAAGGTCAGTTCGCGATCCTTCATGTTGGTGAGCGCAGTGTCCTGTGTGGTCCCGCGCGACACCGCGATCGTCTTGCCCTTGAGATCCGGCCAATCCTTGACCTGGACCGCTTTCAGACAGCCGACGACGGACTGAAGGGCCGCATACGGTTTGCTGAAGTCGATGACCTTGGCGCGTTCGGGCGTGACCGAAAGCGTCGAGATGATGATATCGGCCTTGTTCGTCTGGACGTTCGGGATGCGCGTGGCACCCGTGGTCTGGATGAATTCGAGTTCCAGGCCCCAGTCTTTTGCGAGAAGTTGGGCGGTCTCCACGTCGGATCCGGTCGGCTTCATGCTGCCATCCATCATGCCGGACGGGGGTATCGCCAGGTCGGTCGCTATCCTGATCTTCTTCGCCGCCATGATGTCGTCGAGCAGATCAGCGCGGGCACCGGTCGTCGCCATGGTCGCGACGCCGACCGCGATGGCGGTGGCAAAAAGCATGTGCTTCGTCATTTGTGTTGTCCTCCCTGTTGCTTCGGCTCGTTGTTCAGAGCTCTTTGCCCACGAACTGGGCCAGTTCGGGCGTCGTCGGCGATGTCAGGATGGTCGCGGGTCCGGACTCGTGGACCTTGCCGCGATGCATGAACAGAACCTGGTCGGCGATGCCCTTGGCAAATCCCATCTCGTGCGTGACCATCACCATGGTCATGCCGTCCGCGGCGAGCGCCTCGATGACCTTCAGCACCTCACCCGTCAGTTCGGGATCGAGAGCCGAAGTCACCTCGTCGAACAGCATCACCTTCGGCTGCATGGCGAGCGAGCGGGCAATAGCCGCGCGCTGCTGCTGACCTCCGGAGAGTTGTTCGGGATAGTAGTGAAGCTTTTCCTCCAGCCCGACCTGGGCGAGGACGCGTTTGGCTTGTTCCTTCGCCGCCGTCTTCGACGCGCGCTTCACGGAGCACGGCGCGAGGATGATGTTCTCCTCGACGGTCAGGTGCGGAAACAGATTGTAGCTCTGGAAGACGATGCCGACGTCCTGCCGAAGTGCCCGGAGGTCGATGTTGGGATCACTGACGTGATGGCCGCAGACGATGATCTCGCCCTCATCGATCGTCTCGAACCGGTCGAGGCAGCGGAGCGCGGTACTCTTGCCCGAGCCGCTGCGGCCGATGATGACCATGACCTCGCCGCGCTGGACCTCGAAATCGATGCCGTCGAGAACCTTGAGCGGACCGAAGCTCTTGTGAACGTCTCTTGCCGAAACGACGGCACCGTTGGTGTCCATTGAGACCGTCTCCCTGGTTACGCGGTCACGGGTTTGATGCGAGGCAGGCCGGACCGCCGCTCCAGACGGCGGCTGAGGCGCGAGATCGGGTAGCAGAGCGCGAAGTAGATGACCGCGATCACCGAATAGGTGAGGAAGGGTTCGAACAGCGAGTTGTTGATGATCTGCCCAGCGCGAGCGAGTTCGACGAAGCCGACGACGGACGCCAGCGACGTGTTCTTGATGATCTGGACCATGAAGCCGACGGTTGGCGGCGTGGCGATCCGGATTGCCTGCGGCAGGATCACCTTGGTCATCCGCTCGGCCTTGGTGAGCGCCAGGCCTTCCGCCGCTTCCCATTGCGGTTTCGGCACGGCCTGGATGCAGCCGCGCCAGATCTCGCCGAGATAAGCGCTGACATAGACCGTCAGCGAGGCGCCGGCCGCCGCGAGAGGCGAGATCGAGAACCCGATCGCCGAGAGACCGAAATAGCTGAGGAACATGATGACGAGGAGCGGCGTGCCCTGGATCAGCTGCACATAGCCGGCGGTGACGATGCGGACCGCCCGGTTCGGCGAGATACGGCAAAGCGCGATGATGAAAGCCGCGATGCCGCCTCCGGCGAAGGCGATCAGCGAGAGGCCTATCGTCCAGAGGGCCCCGTGGCCGAGAAAGAGAAGGTGATTGGCATTCAGCGATCCGCCCATGGCCGTCTCCTCACAACGGGGTGCCAAGGCGCCGGCGGCGCGGGAAGATCACAAGGCCAAGCGCCCAGAATCCGGCGCGCATGATCAGCGACAGGATCACGTAGACGATCGCGACCAGAATGTAGGTCTCGAAGGCGCGATAGGTGTCAGATTGGACGTAATTGGCGACGGCGGTCAGTTCCTCCGCCGATATCTGCGAGGTCACCGAAGAGGCGAGCATCAGCAGCACGAACTGGCTCGTCAGGGCCGGATAGACCTTCTCGATCCCGGGCCAGAGGATCACGTTCCAGTAGATCTGGGCGCGCGACAGAGCGAGCCCTTCCGCCGCTTCGATCTGACCCCGCGGGACGGCATCGAAGCCCGCGCGAATGATCTCTGTCGTGTATGCCCCGACATTGATGGTCAGGGCGGCCGCTGCGACCGTGAACGCCGAGAACTTGAGGCCGAGACTCGCGAGGCCAAAGTAGACGAGGAATATCTGGACGAGCAGCGGGGTATTGCGGATGCCTTCGACGTAGATCGTGCAAATCCGTGACAGGACGGCGTTGCTGCTCCGCCGTCCCATGGCTCCCACGACCCCGATCACGCCACCGAGCAGGGTCGCGATCAGCGCCAGTTGCAGCGTGAGCCAGGCTCCGTCGAGAAAGAGCGGCCACCGTTCCAGAATGGCTGGGAAGTCCAGAATGAGGTTCATGGACAGTCGCCGTCAGCTGGAGGCCTGATTGGTCATGCGATCGTAAACTCGAAATAGCGCCTGATTGCCGTTCACACCCTCCCCGTGTGCCCGCGCCTCCAGATACTGGTTCGTGACCAGTGAGATGCCGGGCAGCGGTACGGCCAGCGACAGCGCCTGCTCCTGAACGAGGCGCAGATCCTTCAGCATCAGATCGATGCGGAAGCCCGCCGCGCTATCCCCGGCGATCATCGCCGGTCCGAGATTCTCCAGCATCCAGGAGGCAGCCGAACCGCCCAGCAGGACCTTGCGCAGTTGATCGAGATCGACGCCCGAAGCCCGGCCCAGCGCGATCGCCTCGCAGATGGCCTGGATGTTGAGGCCGCAGACGAGCTGGTTGCACAGCTTCACCGCCTGCCCAGCGCCGCTCTCGCCGACGTGGGTGACAGTCGTGCCCATGCCGCGGAAAAACGGCTCGGCGCGGCCGAAGGCGTCGGCGTCACCGCCGACCATGATCGACAAGGTCGCCTTTTTCGCCCCGATCGGCCCGCCGGAAACTGGAGCATCCAGGAAGTCGACGCCGACGGACCTCAAATCGGCGCTCATGCGGCGGACGGCGACCGGAGAGATTGTGCTCATATCGACGATCAATCGTCCGGCCGGGGGAGAGGCGAGGAGCCCGCCTTCGCCATAAACCGTCTCTTCGACGTGCGGCGTATCGGGAAGCATTGTGATGGCTATATCCGCGGATCCCGCGGCGTCAGCGACGCTCGCGGCCGGCGTCGCGCCTTGCGCCGCGAGATCATCGATCGCTTCCCGGCGTACGTCGTAGGCGCGGACGGCGAACCCCGCTCTCATCAGATTGAGCGCCATTTCGCGGCCCATCGTGCCGAGGCCGATGAAGCCGACAGTCTTCTGAGCGTTTCCCATGTCGTCTTTCTCGTTGTTGTTGTTCGAGTTCAGGACGAGACGATGCGACGGCCTCCCTCTCCGATCGCTGCGCGGTGGCGGAAGTCCTCGCCGATGGCGAAGTGCTCCCTGAGGACCTTGTCGGCGTTCTCCGGATCGCGCGCGACGATCGCGTCGAAGATCCGGCGGTGGTCGTTGATGAGGAAGGCCTTCATCGTGTCGAAGACCTGGAGGAGTTCGCGCCGTCCCTTGTGCGAGCGCATCAGGATTCCGGACATCGAGTCGTGAAGGACGATGAGCGTCTCGGATTTCGAGGCGACCACGATCGCGCGGTGGAACTCGAAGTCGGCCGCGCCCCCGGCATCCGCATCGTCGATCGTTTCCGCGATCAGCTGGAGCGCACGTTGCAGCCCCTCGAAATCGGAGACGGTCGCCCGCTCGGCCGCCAGCCGGATGGCCTGGCATTCGATGGCGATCCGCGCCTGCATGACGTCATCGATGATGTGCGCCTGCTGCGCCATCGCGAAGGTGAAGAAGTCGTTCAGTACGGAGACGTCGGGCCGCCGGACGACGGTGCCGACGCGGTCGCGGATTTCGACGACGCCCAGCACGGTCAGCGCCCGCAGCGCCTCACGCAGGATCGCTCGGCTGACGCCGAGCTGGGCCGCGAGCTCCCGCTCGGGGATCAGTCTGTCGCCCGGGCGCAGCGAACCGGCCAGGAGGCGCTCGCGCAGGAACGCGAACACCTTCTCGAAGCCCTTGCTGCCGCTCTCCCCAAGCCGCGTGATTTCGAGATCAGCGGTCATTAGTCCTACCTTGGTCGGACCACGATACTCGTCAAGGACGCCCAGTCAAGTATGCGGGGATTCTGGCGCTGCGACCTGGCATTTTCCGGGTTATGAGCGGTCCTTCAAAAAGACGACCAAATCTGCGTCTTCTGCCGCGACGGCTGGAGCTGGAGGCAAAAGCCGACGATCGAAACCTAGTAGGCAGCAGCATTTGGCGCCAATGGCTTCCCCTTGCGCTCGCAAGGAGGAATGGATTAGCCCGCCTTGCTCACCGATTTACCGCGCGGCGCAAGGCCGGCTATGACGAAGTCGACCATCTGATCGATCGACGGTCCCGGCTTGGTGGCGCATTGCGCGATCATCTGCGGGTGAAAGAACCGCATCATCGCGGTGCAGGCGCACATCGCCGCCATCGGCACGTCGGGGGCCTCGAACTCGCCCGTTGCCGCGCCTTCGGCGATGACCTCGCCGATCGTGGCGGTGATCCGATCGATATGGGCGACGCAGACGTCCCAGCTCTCCTCCATCGCGACTTCGACCATCTCGTGCAGCTTGGAATCGCCGACATAGCGTTCCGAGTTCATGCGATGGACGGAGATCAACAACTCGCGCAGGCGTTCGGCCGCCGGACCGGCCCCGGTGGCGATGGCATGTGCCGTCTCCTCGACCTCGCCCATCAGGGCACGCGCGACGCCTTCGTTGATCGCCTTCTTTGAATCGAAAAAGCGATAGATGTTGGCCGGGCTCATGCGCAGCATCTTGGCGATGTCGGCGACGGTGGTCTTTCGATAGCCGATTTCGCGGAACAAGCGCTCCGCCTCCACGAGAATCCGTTCTCGGGTATCGTGTTCAGAAATCAGCGTCATGTCAGCGCTCGATGTTCAATTATTTCGCCGCCGCAGCAAGCGGAAATGCAAGTTGTGTTTCGCCGTGAGGTTGCGGCGCGGCATGCTCGCTCGGGCCGCTTTCTTCCAGGCTTTTGCGGAACCAAAGGGCATACAGGCCCGGCAGGTACAGCAAGGTCAGGAAGGTCGCAACAAACAGACCGCCCATGATGGTGATCGCCATAGGGCCCCAGAACGCGGAGCGCGACAGTGGGATCATCGCGAGGATAGCCGCCAGCGCGGTGAGCACCACGGGCCGTGCGCGGCGGACCGTAGCCTCGACGATGGCTTCTTTCCGCGGCAGGCCGTGAGCGACATCGGTTTCGATCTGGTCCACCAGGATCACCGCATTGCGCATGATCATCCCGGCCAGCGCAATCAACCCGAGCAGCGCCACGAAGCCGAACGGCTGGTTCGCGATGTTCAGCCCGAGCGAGGCGCCGACGATGCCGAGCGGTGCCGTCAGAAACACCAGGATCAGACGCGAGAAGCTTTGCAATTGGATCATCAGCAAGGTCAGCATCACGAGGGTCATCAGCGGAAACAGCACGAAGATCGACGCGTTGCCCTTGGCGGATTCCTCGAACGCGCCGCCCATCTCGATCCGGTAGGCCGGTTCGAGGCTGTCGCGGATTTCCTGCAGTTTGGGCCATATCTGGTTGGTCACGTCCGGCGCCTGCACGCCATCGACGACATCGCCGCGCACAGTGATTGCCATGTCACGGTTGCGCCGCCACAGGATCGGCTCCTCGTGGGCATATTCGATCTTGGCGATCTGCGACAGCGGCACTGCGACGCCATCGCGTGACGTAACGGTGAGGTCGCCGACACGACCGAGATCAAGCCGCTCGGACGGCACAGCGCGGGCGACCACGCCGACCTTCTCGATGCCGTCGCGGATCGTGGTCACCGGCGCGCCGGAGATCAGCATGCTCAGCGCTTGCGACACATCCTGCGGGGTCAGGCCGAGCGCGCGGGCGCGGTCCTGGTCGACTACCAGCTTCAGGTATGGCGACTGTTCGTTCCAGTCCAGTTGCGGATCTTTGACGCTGGGATTCTGCCTGACGACGTCGCGCACCTTGTAGGCGATATCGCGGACCGTGTTGGGATCAGGACCGATCACTCGGAATTGGATGGGGAACCCGACCGGTGGCCCGAAGTTGAAACGATCGATACGCACGCGGGCTTCGGTCAGCACGCCGTCATCAACCGATTTCTCCAGCCGCGCCTTGATCCGCTCGCGCGCCTCGACGTCCTTGGCGACGATCACGATTTCGGCGAAGGCCTCGTTCGGCAGCTGCGGGTTCAGCCCGAGCCAAAAGCGCGGCGATCCCTGGCCGATATAGGCCGTATAGGTCGAGATGTCCTTGTCGTCCTTCAACAGGGCTTCGGCCTCCTTCACGGCTTTTTCCGTGACGTTGAACGCCGTGCCTTCCGGCAGTCGCAGCTGCAGGAACAGCTCGGGCCGCTCGGACAGCGGGAAGAATTGCTGCTGCACACGAGCGAAGCCGACGATCGAGAGTGCAAACACGCCGACCGTCGCCACCACGACCTTGACCCGGTGGTTGACGCACCACTGGATCATGCGGCGGAGACCGCGATAGACCCGCGTCTCGTAGACCGCATGCGGATCGTGGTTGTGGCTGACCGCGATGTTCGGCAGCAGCTTGACGCCGATATAGGGCGTGAAGATCACCGCCACGAACCAGGATGCGACCAGCGAGATTGCGACGATCCAGAAGATGCCGCCGGCATATTCGCCGACCGCCGAATTAGCGAAGCCGATGGGGAGAAAGCCAGCCGCGGTGACCAGCGTTCCCGTCAGCATCGGAAAGGCGGTGGATTCCCAGGCAAAGGACGCGGCGCGGACGCGGTCCCAGCCCTGCTCCATTTTCACCACCATCATCTCGACCGCGATAATGGCGTCGTCGACGAGAAGCCCGAGCGCGATGATCAGCGCGCCGAGCGTGATGCGATGCAGGTCGAGCGACATCGCATTCATGACGATGAAGACGATCGCCAGCACCAGCGGGACCGACAGCGCGACCACGATGCCGGTGCGCCAGCCGAGCGCAAGGAAGCTGACAAACAGCACGATGACCAGAGCCTCGATGAACGAGCGCACGAATTCGCCGACCGCGTGCTCGACCACCTTCGGCTGATCAGCGATCTGCTCGACATCGATACCTTGCGGGACCGCCTTCATGAATTCCGCGGTCGCTTGCTTAACCTCCTTGCCGAGTTCCAGGATGTTGGCGCCATTGGCGGTGACGACACCGATGCCGAGCGCGGGCTTGCCTTCTTGGCGAACCACAAAACTCGGCGGATCGACGAAGCCATGCGTGACGGTCGCGACGTCGCCCAAGCGAAACACGCGGCCGTTGCTTTCGACCGGCGTCTCGGCGACGGCCTTGACGCCGTCGAGCGCGCCGGTGACGCGCAGCGGCACCCGTTGCGAGGAGGTTTCGACGGTGCCGGCCGGCACCACGTTGTTCTGCTTGGCGAGCGAATCGAACAGCGCCTGCGGCGTGATTCCCAGCGTCGCCAGCTTGGCATGCGAGAATTCGACGAAGATCCGCTCGTCCTGGGTGCCGTAGAAATTGACTTTGGTGACGCCCGGCACCTTCAGCAGCCGCTGGCGCATGCCCTCGGCGGCCTTTTTCAATTGCGCGTAGTCGGCGCCATCGCCGGTCATCGTATAAAGGATGGAGTCGACGTCGCTGAATTCGTCGTTGACGACAGGGCCGAGCAGGCCCGCCGGAAGCTCGCCCTGTACGTCGGCCAGCTTCTTGCGCAAGAGATAAAACAGATGCGGCACGTCCTTGGGCGGCGTCGAATCGCGGAACGTGACCTGCATCGCGGTGAACGCCGGTTTCGAATAGGTCTGTACCTTTTCGAAATAGGGCAGTTCCTGCAGCTTCTTCTCGATGGGATCGGCGACCTGCGTCTGCATCTCGGCTGCGGTGGCGCCCGGCCAGATTGCCGAGACGTTCACAACCTTCACCGTGAAGAACGGATCCTCGGCACGGCCGAGCTGCTGGTAGGAGAAGAAGCCGGCGACGCTGAGGGCGACGATAAGAAACAGAACAAGCGCGGGATGGCTGACCGCCCAGCCGGACAGATTGAAGCGCTTCATCGTAGCCTCCCGCTCAGAACGACAACGACGAGACGACGGCGACCTTCTGGGCCGGATCGAGCTTTTGCACGCCAAGCACAACGACTTTCGCGCCTTCATCGACGCCGCCCGATATGACGACGTCATTGCTCTCGTAGGATTTTACGGCGACCGGCTTCAGCGCCACTTCGCCCTTGTCATCGACAATATAGAGCGAGGGATCGCCGCCCTGGCTGTACAGTGCCGACAATGGCAGCCGTGCCACGCGCTCGGTCACGGGATCGGACAATGTCAACGTCGCGGTCATGCCGAGCGAAACGCTGTCGTCCGCCCCGGGCAGTGAAAATTTCGCGAGATAGGTCCGGGTGGCGGGATCGGCAGCGGGTGCGATCTCACGCAGTTTTGCCTCATATTTCTTGCCGGGCTCGGACCACAAGGTGACGGTAGCCGCACCCTCCTTGGCGCGTCCCACCAAGGTTTCCGGAATTGCGACCACAGCTTCCTTTTCGGCAAAGCGCGCGACGCGAATGGCAGTCTGTCCCGACGCAACGACCTGCCCGGCATCGATCAAGGTCGCGGTGACGACGCCGCGGGTGTCGGCGACGAGGGTTGCGTAAGAGAGAGAGTTTTTGGTCAGTTCGACCGAACGCTCGGCACGAGTGAGACGTGCACGCGCCTCATCAGCGGTGGCCTTGGACTGATCCAGCTGCGCATCGGTGACCCAGCCCTTGGCGCGCAAATCCGTGGCGCGCTGTTCGGCGGCGGCGGCCTGCGCCAGCACCCCGGTGGCGGCGCGGAATTCTGCCTCGGCCTGCTCGGCCTGAAGTTTCAGGTCGACTTCATCGAGGGTGGCGAGGGGCTGACCAACGTCGACCGCTTGGCCTACCTCAACCAGGCGTTTTGCAACTTTGCCGGGCACCCGAAAACCCATGTCGGTTTCGATCCGCGGCCTAATGGTGCCGACGAAACTACGCTCCGGCGTTTCCGCTTCGTAATGCACGGTAGCTACCAAGACCGGACGTGACGGCGCCGTCTTCTCCGCAGCCAACTCGTTGCAACCGGCCAACGCGATCGCCAGAAACGCCAGCAATGCACCAGCTAAGAGCCTGTTATAACTCTCTAAAACAAACATCAGACTCTCCCTCCGAGCCTGACGATATATCGACTGATTACTGACGATTGTCAATAATCATCAGTGATCATGATTTCGTGAATGTTGTGGCAGCGCTGTCGGAGATGCCGAGAAGTTCGCGCCGGCTGGAACAAGCCGGCAAGCGATCGCCCCATTTCTTGGGCTGTGCTGGAGCACCTCCTCACGGGGCAAACCTTTAGTAATGGGCAACAAGCGGTGATTGACCCTTGAGAACCGACATCTCGTAGCCGAAGACCTGCTTCAGCATTGCGGGACCCAAAACCTCGGCGGTAGGGCCGTGGGCTTCCAGTCGTCCGCTTTTCATTGCGACGATGTGGTCCGCGTAGGCGGCCGCGTAATTGATTTCATGGACGATGATGACGATCGTCCGTGTCTTCTCGTCGGCGACCCGACGCACATACCGCATGAGCTGGCGTGCGTGGTACATGTCGAGATTGTTGAGCGGCTCGTCGAGCAGGACATAGTCGGTCCCCTGACAGAAGGTCATCGCGACGAGCACACGCTGTCTCTGCCCCCCCGATAATGTCTCGACGAATTTGTCGGCAAGCGTCGCGAGGTCGAACTCATCCAGGGTCTCGGCGACAATGCGGCGGTCCTCCGGGCCCGGCCTTCCTCTATGATGTGGAAACCGTCCCAACGCGACGAGTTCGCCGACGCGGAGGCGGCTTCCGATCGCCGGATCCTGCCTAAGGACCGCGAGCGTTTTCGCCAATTGCCGGCTTGGCGTCTTGCCGACGGGCAGGCCATCAACGGTGATCTGTCCATCTTGCAATGGCTGCAGTCTGGCGATCAGCGACAGCAGGCTGGATTTTCCCGCGCCGTTTGGACCGACCAGCGCGGTGACGCCGCCTTTCGGCACCGTCAGCGAGATGTCATCCAGCACGCGTGTTCCGCCGTGGCTGAGCGAGACATTGCGGATGTCGATCAACGCCGCACCCCGGCCAGCAAAAGAGCAAGGAACACGATGCCTCCGACAAATTCGACGACGACGCCCAGCGCCGACGCGCTTCCTAGCATGTGCTGGAACAGGATCTGACCGCAAACAAGGATCGCGACGGCCACCAGCGCGACGGTGGGGAGCAGGACCCCGTGCCGGCGGGTATCGATCATCCGTTCCCCGAGCGCGACGGCAATCAGACCGAGAAAAGCCACGGGCCCGACAAGAGCCGTCGACACCGCCACGAGCGCCGCCACGAGGATGAGGATACCGGTGACGGCGCTGCGCCATGCGATGCCCAGACCGATGGCTGCGTCGGCGCCGAGGGATATGACATCGAGCTCATGCCGCATGCGCCATGCCACGATCGCTCCAAGCATCGTCAATACCGCTGACAGCGCGAGCAGATTCGGCTCGAGATCGTTGAAGCTCGCGAAACTCGCCTGCTGGGCCACTGCGAAGTCGTTGGGATCGATCAGCCGGGCGATCAGCGAGGTCAGGCTCCGGAAAAGCACGCCGAGCACGACGCCGACCAGAAGCAGCATCCCCATATCCATCTGCGCGCGGAGCATCGGCAGGAAAAGCGCGAGCGCGAGCACCATCAGAAGCCCGATCTCGCCGGCGAATGTCAGTCGGGGGTCGAGGCTGGAGAAGCCGAGCCCGCCGAGCACAAATACGAGCGTGGTCTGTCCCAGCACGAACAGCGCGTCGAGCCCCATGATCGATGGCGTCAGGATACGGTTGCGGGTGACGGTCTGGAACAGGACGGTCGATACGCCGATGGCGACGCCGACCACGATCAGTGCGCAGAGCCGGATGCCGCGAAGCTCCAGCACGAAAGCGAGATTGCCGCGCAGTCCGAGCGTCATGAAGGCGACGCCGGACCCGAGAACGAGTGCGCACAGCCCGATTAGGACGATACTCGCCCGCTTAGCCATGCGAATTCTTTCGCAAGAGCAGGATGAGAAATCCTGCCGCGCCAACGACGCCGAGCACCGTGCCGACGGGGATTTCGTAGGGATAGCGAACGAGCCGTCCGAGGATATCGCACGTCAGGACGAGCCCGGCGCCACCGACCGCCACCGACGGCAGAGCGAGGCCGACGTTGTCGCCCTTGAAGCGGGAAACGAGGTTCGGCACGACCAACCCGACGAACGGGATGATGCCGACTACGACGACGGTAAGTGCCGAAATGACCGAGACGACGAGGAGCCCGATCTGCAGCATCCGGTCATAGTCGAGGCCGAGGCCGATGCTGACATCGCGGCCGAGCGACAGCACGGTCAACCGATCGGCCGTCCACCAGACCAGCGCCACCATCGCGGCCGCCACCCACAACAATTCATAGCGTCCACGCAGAACGCCGGAGAACTCGCCGACCGTCCAGGCTTCGAGATATTGCAGCAGATCGGTCTGCCAGGCGACGAAGGTCAGGCATGCTCCCAGCACGCCGCCATAGATCAGGCCAACCAGGGGAACGAGATAGGGCTGGGTTGGCGGCAGGCGATGGGCGATCGCTAGAAAGATCGAGGTCCCGCCGAGCGCCGTCGCGCTGGCGACGAGCGTCTTCATCGCGACGGAGGCGGACGGCCAAAACAGCGTCGTGACGAGGATGCCCAGCGCGGCGCTCTGCGAGGTTCCCGCAGTTGCCGGCTCCACGAAGCGATTACGTGCCAATGTCTGCATGACGAGGCCGGCGATCGCCAGACCAGCACCCGAAAGGAGCGCGGCCAGGGTTCGCGGTAGGCGACTCGCCATGATGATTTGCCGCGTTTCAACATCGCTCCAGACGGACCGGAACGAGACCTCGCTGACACCGACGTTCAGACTGACCGCGACCAGCGCCAAAAGCAGTGCGCCGGCAAGAATGCCGGCGCGTGGTCCACTGAGTTTGAGGGCCGCGATCATTTCGTCCCGGAGAATGCTTTCGTGATCGTGGCGAGGATCCGGCTCATCGCCTGCACGCCACCGGCGGCGATATAGAAGTCCGCCGCAGGCATATAGATCACCTGTCCAGTCTTCCAGGCGGTCGTCGCGGCTACGAGCTCGTTGTCCAACGTCGCTCTTGCATTCTGATCGTCCGACCCGATCGCTGCGGCCCGGTCGACCACGATCAGCCAATCTGGATTGGCCTCCCGGATGAACTCGAAGGAGATGGCCTCGCCGTGCGTGGTCGCCTCCACGTCCTTCACCGCCGGCGGCAGTCCAAGCGCCGAGTGGAGCCAGCCGAAGCGGGAACCCATGCCGTAAGCGGTGACTTTCGGACCGTTGGTCATCACAATCAGCGCGGTTCCCCTGGAGGCCACCGCAGCTCTGGCCCGCTCCAATGCGGCTTCGAATTCCTTGCGAGCCGCCGCCGCCTCTTCCTGCTTTCCGAACAGCGCGCCATAGGCGTCCAGCCGTGCCATGGCATCGCCGACGAGATCGGCGTTGCCGATCGACATGTCGATCGTTTGGGCGATGCGCGAGGTGGCTTTTCCCTGGGTGGATGATCGGCCGCCGATGATGACGAGGTCAGGCGACAGCGCGCTCAGTGCTTCGAGATTCGGTTCGAACAGGGTTCCAACGACTTCAGCTCGCGGGGCGATGGGCTTGAGTTCCGGCACGTAGAGATTGTCCGGTATCCCGGCAGGCGCGACGCCGAGGCGATCGAGGGTATCTAGCGCCGCGATGTCGAACACCGCGATCGTTTTCGGCGTCCCGGAGATTTCGACCTTGCCGGTTGCGGTCGTGATCTCGATGGCGTTCGCCGTGCCGGCCGAAGTCGCCACGGCAACCACGCACAGGATCAGGCCGAAGCCGGCTTTCATCATTCGCGTCATCATAAGGCGCCGACCCGCAGGGGCTCGACGTGACGCTCCGACAGGCCGCGGAGCAGCCGGCGGTCGCGCCCCAGCACGTTGAAGCAGTCATTGCCGAACCATTCGAGCGATGCCTCGACACCGGGCTCATCCAGCAGACGGGACAGGAAGTGGTTGTAGTCCATCATGCCGTCGAACAATGGCTCCATGCCCTCGCGACGGCCTGCGGCCGCATAGACGTTCGCCGGATCGAATACCCGAAGATCGGCGCGCGAGCGGACATTCTTCAAATGGTAGTGTCCGACATGGCTCCGCAGGGCCTGATGCGCGGCAACCGGGTCGTCGCCTGCCTCCCATACATGAAGCGCATCGAAATTGATGCGGAACGAAGCATGATCCACCAGCTCGATCAGACGCGCGGTCGAAGACCAGGAATCCGCCAGCGTGTTCGGATGGGTCTCGACGAGGAGCAGCAGACCGTGGCTGGCGGCGATATCGCACATCGTCCGCAATCTCGAAGCTATGGCATCCCGCTCGTCGGACGAGACCTCGCTGCTGGCGCGGTTGCCTGCGAAGGTGCGGATCTTCCGGGCGTTCCAATGCCGCGCGATACGGCAGAGGTGTTGCGCGCCGTCCCGTACGGCGGCCTCGTTGGCGTCGGTCGGCAGATAATCGCTAACCATGGGAACGGAGAGCCCGAATCCGGCCAGCCATTCGGCATCGTAGAGCGAATGCTTCGCCAGATTGCGCGCATGCGCGCCCCATAGCTCGATGCCCTGAAAGTCATTGGCCTGCGCCCACAGCGCGATGTCTTTCAGCGAAAGCAGATGGTGGCGGAACGTGATCGTGCAGAGCGAAATCTTCATGCCATCGCCCTCATGCGTTCGGATCGGGGGAAATCTGTCAGGCTGCGCTGGGCGCACCAGAGATCGAAGACCGCGGAGAGCCTGCGCTTGATCCTGTGCTCGAGCGCGTCGAGCCGATCGAGGCTCGTTTCGACGTCCCGGAGGAGGTCACGGTTCTGGGTCTGGCTCAGCTTCAGGACTGCGTAATGCAGCGTCTTAAACGACTGGGCGAGATCGTCGATCTCGTCGCACCAGATCTGGAATTCACTGTCGGGCAGTTTCAGAGCGCGCCAGAAAAAGGCGAAGCCATGCTCATAGGCGTATTTGCGGATCGAGATGACCGGCAGTTCGCGCAGCGCCGTCGCAAGCTCACCGAGCGTCGTGCCGTCCTGCCCCGCGGCGTGCGCGCGGATGATCAAACGCGTGCCCTCGATCAGCGCATTTCGATCGGGACGGAAGCAGGCCTCGAAATAGGCCTTGAGATCTGCGTCGCGCGGCTCCCGGATCTGCGCGCGATCAAATACATAGCCGCCTCCCACGGTCGGCTGCAGGATCGCGTTGACCACGCGATCCTTCTCGATCTGTCCCTCCCAGCGGAAGTCCGGATCGAGCACGCGCCAGATCGCGGGATCGTCGGTGGTCTCCAGCATCAGGTAGTGTGGAAACGGGTTCTGGTTGAACTTATTCTCGCGCTCGGGAAGGTGATACATGTCGAGCATCACCATCACGTATTCGGTGGAGCGGCGGCGCTCCAGAAGGTGGAGCAGGACCAGTAGGTTGTCCTGCTTTGAGCGGCCCGGATCATACCATTCCACGACCTCGACGCCGTAGAGCCTGCGATACCAGTCGCGGAAGAAGTCATGGCTGATGGAGGGCGCGTGGTAGAGCAGCCCCCAGCGGTCCGAGATCGCGAAATCCGCGTCCCAAACACCGAAGTAGAAGGGTCTGTGATCGATCCCCGGTGACTGCTTGAGGGCCGCGCAGACGCAGCTCACAAAACAGTGGACCTTGATGTCGATGTAATCCTCTCCATGCACGCCTTCCGACGGCTGGGAGGCAACCGCGGCGGAGGCGTCGCTGCATTCGCCGTCCGCCGCAAGCAGCTCAACAAGATCGGCGACCGTGGAGAAGCCCTCGCCTGCTATGACCTCGTCGGGAGCTGGCAGACCGAACTCCATTTCGAGGTTGAGGAAGAGGTGCAGCATCAGGACCGAGTCGAGGTAGAGATCCTCGTTCAGCCGCGCCTCCGGAGCGAACGCCTCCAGATGCGAATGCTGCATGTGATCGCGGAGGACGGCATGGATCGCCTCCAGAATCTCCGAGCGGGTCATCAGGCAGGCTCCGCGACCAAAGCGAGCGTGCCGTCGACGTGACGCTGTGCGACCTCGCGACGGCTGATCTTGCCGTTTGCCTGACGCGGAACCGCGTCGACCTGCACGAACTCCATCGGAACCTGATGGCTGGCGAGGTGCGCGAAGCACCAGTCCCGAAGCGCGGATATGGCGACCGGACCGGAGGTGCTGAACAGGAGACCGACGCGCTCGCCGGCGAAGCGGTCAGCCATCCGAAACGCCACCGCGTCGGTCACGCCGGGCATCGACATGACCACATCCTCGACTTCCTTCGGATAGACGTTCAGCCCGGAGACGTTGATCGTGTCGTCGAGGCGGGACACGAAGACGAGCGTCCCATCGGATTTGAGGTAGCCGAGGTCGCGAGTGTGGATCGGCCCATGCGGCCCGCCTACGACGATCTCGCCGGGCGCCGAGCGTTCGCCGGCGTCCAGCGAAAGATGCGGAAGGACATTCCCCATCTCGTCGGCCGCGACGACATCGGGATTGACCGCGATGCAGCCCGCTTCCGAACAGCCATATTGCTGGAACATGTGCCGCGATTTGGCGCGGATGTCTGCGAACCAGGGCTCCGGCAGCAGCGTGCCGGAAGTCATGACACCGTGAATCCGTTCGTCGGCCGGCAGCAGCTGCGCGAGCGTGTGCAGCATTGCCGGGGACGAATAGAGCAGGGGGCGCTCGGTCTCTCGAAGCACCTTGAGCAGATATTTCGGATTGGCGGTATTGACGATCACCGGCGTCTGGCCGCGTTGCAACGCAACGAGGATGCCGCAGATCAGGCCATACGAATGCGTCGTCGGACACGCGATGACGGGTGTCATCGTCTCGGGTTCGGCGAAATGGCCGACATAGCTTTCGACCTCGCGCTGAATCTCCGACCATCCGCGAGCGACGCATTTCGGCGCTCCCGTCGTACCCGAGCTCATCTGCAGCAACTGGCCCTCGCCGGAGACGGTCACGGCATCCGGCAGGATCTCGGCGGTCAGGCTGTTATAGAAAAGCCTGTCGCAGCCCGCCCCCTCGGCTAGGCGCCGTGCGGCGCTGTGGGGAGTCGAGGGATGGATGGGAAGGACGCTGGCGCCGACCGGGCGGATCGCGAAGAAGAGTGCCAGCCAATCGGCTGTTTCAGAGAAGCAGACTGCATAGCGTCTGCCGGGCTCCGCGCCCAGCCGCAATTGCTCGGTGAAACGAGCCGACGCGGCGTCGAAATCAGCCTTGCTGAAATGAGTATCGTCGATCTGGATCATGACTGCTCGCCGCATGGGATGAGTTGAAGACCGAGACTGTTCAGCACCCGGTGGCGATGCTCGGACCGGCTGGGATGCAGCTTTCGGCTGAGGAGGGATTCCGTGAAAATCTCCTCGCCGCCCAGGCGGAGCTGGTCCTGGCGCAGCTGGAGATCGTGTTCGCTGGCATAGCGGCGCAGGCGCGACTCGACCCTCGCCCAGAATTCTTGTTCGGGCAGGCCGTACCGCTCGCTCAGAAGGTCGGAAATCTCGGAGAGATTGTAGATGAACAGGCAGTCGACGACCAATTCCCGAAGTTCGCCGATCGAATCCATCCAGTAGAACTGGTTTGGCTCGGCGTTTCGATAAGCGAGATCGAGCGCTGGGAAATCGGGCTCTGCCCCTCTGTTGCGCAGGTAGTCCGGAACGTATTCGACGCTGTCGTGCAGGTCGCGCAGGATCAGCCGCGTCGGCCAGCCGTTGCGATGAACGAGAACGAGGTTCTGCCCATGCGCCTCGGTCGCGATGCCGTGGCCCACGAGGAGATGCCAGACGGGCATGACAACGACGTCGAGGAGCTTGTCCAGCCAGCCGGAAAGCCCGTAGCGCTCGATCCATTCGTCGGCGAACGGCCTGCCGTCATGGTCGATCACCATCAGCGCGTTCAGCGGCGCGGCCGCTTCTCCCGGACGCAGATGGGAGTCCACGCTCTCCCTCCAGATCGCGGCAAGCTGTCCGGCGAGGGGGCCGTCGCGGTCGAACACGACGCCGGCATATTCGGACAGAACGGCCAGCGGATAGCGGCTGCGAAATGCCGGATCGCCGGAGACGATGGCGGTGATCCAGCGCGACAGGACGGGAGCCACGCAAACGGAATGAGGCTCGATCGTCCGCAGCGAGGACGTGTTCACGAGATTCATCGCGAGCTTTACGCCCGCTTGGTCCGGACGGTCCGTGTTCAGCAGGGACCGGACCGATTGGCTCGCCCGATAGCGGTCTCCCGCGGAGCCGAGGAAATGGACCTCGCCGTCGGCGATCAGGCCGGCGAGCCCGTCGTCGCGCAGCTTTTCCCACTGCCACGGATGCAGCGGCAAAAGACCGAACTGGCTTGCGTCGACGCCAAGCGCGCGCCTGCGTTCCGAGAGGATATTCCAGCCTTCCTCGCCGATCTCGGCGATCCAGAATTCCGTTTCATCGCAGGGCAGGGATTGATCGAGATAGCGGCAGGCGACGGACAGCCAGACGAGCTGAAAACAATTGCCCGCCTCCGGTCCGTAGGCTTGGTGATCGCTTTCGTCGAAGCCCGTGCGCGCCTTGAAGCACGGGTGATAGGAATGGCCCTCGTCGAGCGCCGCATCGATCTCCGCGAAAGGCATCGACCGGCGCGGGACCCGCGCGAGATTGGCGTCGTTCCACCTGCTGAAGAAGGCTGTCTGTTCCAGCTCTCCAAGGAGGCGGTTGCGATCCTCGACCGTGCCCGGCAAGCCCTCAAGAAGCGCGCGGAGGTCCGCCTCGCGCCAGAATCCGTCGTCACCGAGTGCCTCGATCGAAGTCGGCATGATGCGGATGCGCCCGAACGCCCCGATCGTCGCCTGGCAACGATAGGAACGACCCTTCAGCCGCCAGAGGAAATGCCGCCGATCGCCGATGTCGGCGACCTCTGCGTCGATAAGTTCCTCGAACAGCAGCGCGGCCACGAACTGCCTGAGCACGCGCTCGTCCGGACGTCCGGGCAGGTCACGAAGCAACGGCACAGTCCGTCCCCTCGGCATTTGCTGGCGCCAGCGTCAGCAATGGGTTGGGCAGGCGCGTATAGACCGCGCGCTCGTCCTTGGCTTCGAGTTCGTCGATGTCGAACAGCCGGGTCACGAGATTAGCCTTCGAGGCGATCGTCGGGCAGTCCAGGAAACTCCGGGCGAAGCTGCGTCCGGAGCCCGTCATGGTGCGCGAGAAGTGGTTCAGGCGATCGCGCAATATGCCGATCAGGACCTCCTCCTCGATCAGCCGATCGTGTCCCATCCGGCTGATGACCGAGAAGATCTGATTGACGATCAGGTAATAGGCGAAGCGATCGCGGATATCGTCGTCGTCGTAATAGAGCGATGCGACGCCCTCCGCCTCCGGCAGCAACGCGTCGAGGCTGCTTCGATAGGCGCTCGACAGGTAGAAGCCCTGATTGTCGCGGTAGTAATAGGCCCGGGGATAGCCGCGGCTGACGTCGAGGAGGCTGTTCTGCTGATGGGCTTCGAGCGCGACGCCGTATTCGTCGTAGAGGTTCATCAGGGGATTGAGGACGCAGTCGAGATAGTCGCCGAACCAGCGGCGGCTGACGTCCGCGAAGGTCGCGCCACTCTGCTTGGACAGGCCCCGGAGGATGCGATCGAGCCGCGACCGTTCTCCGGGAACGGGATCGGCCGTCAGCGCCGCGACCGTGATCCCTTCGCCCTCACGCCCGCGGACGAATGGATTTTCGCGGAAGATCACCTCGAACCCGCTTTCGGGGCGGCCGGGCAGATCGAGCGTCAGATAGGCGGGGTCGTGAATGACCTTGAATTGCGGATATCTGGCGCAAAAGCCTGTTCGCTCGAACAGCCGGGCCATGAGGACGCCGGCTTCCAGCTCGGCGCGGCGATTGAGCCGCACGGAATTCGTGATCCGCACCGGCAGGGAGAATTTCAGCATCCACGGCGTGTCGGCGCTGTAGACGGTGCGAACCGATGAGGTCGCGGTAAACGAAGGGCCGGCCGGGCCAAGCAATCGCAGCGATCCTGCCGCCTGCAGCGCCTGGATGTCCTTGTCGAGCAGCAGGGCGTCCGCCTGGAGCGGATGCATCGGAAGCAGGACCTCGTCCTCGGCGAGCGCGAACCGGTCCGCATCATGTCCGGCAAGGCTGCGAACGATCTCCGGGACTGGAGCGGAGCGCGCGCTGTCGTGCGCGACGAGCGATGCCTTCGCCGCGAAATAGGTGAGACGAAACCTTCCACGAAGTTCAGGCGCATAGCTCGGCTGCTGCCATGACGTCATGCCTTGCCGGCTCTTCGGAGTCGGATGAAGCCAATGGCCGAACAACAAGGATTGCTCACCGCCTATGAAGCTATCGGCCTCATCCGGGGCAGTGTTTTTCGCGGTGTCCAGATAGAGCGCGATCGACTGGTAGCTGTCGAGCACCCGCAGCAGGAGTTCGAGTTCGCAGCCGCGCAGGAGCTCCGCCCGGCCTTTGCCGAACTGGCGGTAGGTTTCGTGAATGAGCGAATAGAGCGCGGACAGAGGCTCGACGCCGCACCAACCCAGATCCGGCGAACGACGGATGCTGATTTGACCGAAGCGATGCGGCCCGCAGAGCGAACGCGACAGAACCTCCGCTCGTAGCGCCATGTCCTGCGTCGGCAGGTCCCATTCGATGCAATCGACGACAGCACCGCCGGGAGACCGATGCTTCGTGGCCGCGCCCGCGTCGATCTCGCGCAGATAGCAATTGGCGAAGGTCTGGAACGTGACGTGTTCCGCGACTTGCCGCGATGATTGGCTCATGGCCGCACCCGCTTAACTCAAGGGAAATTATTAGGCGCCGGCAGGCGGCGGTGGCACGACGACGGTGGAAGCGCCGTGGCAAGCGCTTTCAAACTGGGGCATCGCTTTGGCCTCACTGGAACAGGCCGACAGGGCCTTCCTGACGTGAACGGCCGGTCGTGAGCGACCCCGTAAAATTTCTCGATCGACCGAGGATGGAAGGCTGCCTGCGCATCGTTCCTATGGCGTCTGCGAGAAGCGATGACTTGAGGTCATTACTTTAGAATCATAATAAATCGACAACGTTCGATTGAATTTGACAACCATCTGAAAGTCGCGTTTCTAGGTATAAAGTATTACCTAGTCTACAACAATTCTAAATTGGCTAGCAGGGGTCGCGTTGCTTTGGTCGAGCGATCGAATGGAGCGCTATCCCTTACCGAGTTCGTCCCCGTCGTGGGACAAGAAGGGCCGTTGTAATGCCGACGACCGAACTTCTGCGCCTTTACACAACCGAGCAGAGCCGCCTTCGCCGCCTCGTGCAGCGTATTACGGGTAGTTCGGAAAGCGCCGAGGACATCGTCCACGATGCGTTCCTCAAGCTTAGCGGTCGCGACATCGGCGCGGCCGATCTCGGCCTTTTCGTCCGTACCGCACAGAATCTCGCTCGCGATACCAAGCGCGCCGAGCGCGTGCGCTACACCTATGCCGCGCATACGGCCGAGGAGCAGATCGCAGCGCCAACCGTGGCGCCGGATCAGGCTATGGCAAGCCGCCAGGAATTGAACGGGCTGTTCGACGCGCTGAAATCGCTGCCGCAGCGGACCCAACGCATTTTCCTGATGAGCAAGCTCGACGAGATGACCCACCCGCAGATCGCGGCTGAGCTGGGTGTTTCGGTCTCGACGGTGGAAAAGGAAATGATCTCCGCGCTTCAATTCTGCCGAGCCTGGAAGAAACGCCGCGATTTATTTTGAGGGGCCGTCGCTTTAGAATCGTTCTGTTATCATGACGAGGCGCCCTTTTCGAAAGTGACACCCAAGATGGCACCCGCTCTGGGTAATAGCGATGCGGCCGAAAGGGCGGCGCATGAAGCAATCGTATGGTTCGTGCGCCTCGACAAAAAGACAGCCGGTCATGAAGACCGCGAGGCATTCGAAGCCTGGCTTGCCGCCGACCCGGCTCACGCCGAAGCGATGCGCGAGATTCGGGACCTCTGGAGCGATCTGGATGGATCTGCCGCTCGTCTGGGCGCCGACGGCTGGCATCGAATCCCCGAAATACGCTCCTCTGGTGGACGGACCTGGCGCCTCGCAATGGCTGCGGGTTTTCTAATCGCGGTTCTGGCCGGCGCAATGCTGTGGCGCGACAGCGGTCTTATCGATCGGGCGTTCGCGGATTATGCGACGCGCCCTGGTGAACATCGCGAATTTCAGTTGGCCGACGGTACGCAGGTCTATCTCGACGGCGATACCGCGATAACGAGGGCATTCGGTTCGGATCACCGTCACCTGACGCTGTTGCGCGGACGGGTCTGGCTCGATGTCGCAAAGGATCCGGATCGACCATTCGTCGTCCACGCCGGTGGGATCGAGACCCGGGTTCTCGGCACCGCCTTCGGCGTCGATCGCGAGGCCGCGGATGTCGCCGTCGATCATGGAACGGTCGCGGTCTCGGCCGGGAGCGGGGCCGAACAGGTAAGACTGACCGGTGGGCAGCGCGTGGCCCTTTCCGGCAACAGACTTGGCGTGCCGACGACCATCGATCCGAAGGTCGCCCTGGCTTGGCGGCGCGGCCTCATCGTGCTCGATTCAGCGCCGCTCGGCGACGTCGCGGATCAGCTTGCGCGTATGGCACCCGGCCGGGTGCTCATCCCGGATGGCGATCTTCGCTCATTGCCGCTTTCAGGGGTGTTCAGCGCAAGCGATCCGGATGCGGTTCTCGAAGCCATGCGTACCGCGCTTGGCCTCAAGACGTTGTCCGTCCCCGGCTTCGCGACGATCGTCTACCGATAATTTTACGGGGTCGGCGCATCCCGCCCGTTCACACTCAGGGGCCGTGAAGACGGCTGATCTTGGGTGCGGTGGGGCTTATGAGGACTCTGGCGAGAGCCGTCTTTCTGTGCGGCGTTTCTGTTTTTGCGATGACGGCCGATGGCGCGACGAACACTGTTCTGGCGCAGGCCAGCCAGTCAGTGCAAAGCTTCAACATCCCCTCCAAGCCGCTTCTTTCCGCTCTCGCCGACTTCACAGCGGCGACCGGCATTCAGGTGGTTCGTCCGAATGCCGAGAGGATCTCGGGCAATTCCGGGGCCGTCATAGGCCAGTATCCTCCCGAAGCCGCGCTGCGCGGAATCCTCGCTGGTTCCGGCCTGATCTATCAGTTCACCGGCCCTCGCACGGTCAGCGTGCATCGAGCCGGTGAACCGGCCACGACGTTTGCCCCGGTCGAGGGTCAGGTCCAGCTCGAACCGATCATTGTTCAGGGACAGGGAGAAGCGGTTCCCCTGGGCGGCGATTTCAGTCAGATCGCGATCACGTCGGAAGATCTCGAACGGAAAAATCCGAGCGATATCAAGCAGGTCTTCCGGGGTGAATCCGGCGTGGCGGTCGGTGGATCGACCCCAATGTCCCAGAAGGTCTATGTGCACGGCGTTGAGGAGACCAATCTCGCTGTCACCGTCGATGGCAGCCGCCAGAACAACAAGGTCTTCCACCATAATGGCACGAACTACATCGATCCCGGTATTCTGAAGGCCGTGCAGGTTGACGCCGGCGTGGCGCCGGCCGATGCAGGGCCGGGCGCGCTCGCCGGCTCGATCAGATACGAGACCAAGGATGCGCGCGACCTGCTCGCGCCCGGCGACAATTTCGGCGGCTTCATCACGGGGCAGTACGACACCGCCGGCGATACGGCGACCACTAGCCTTTCCGCCTACGGTAGGAGTGAAGGCTTCGAAATCCTCGGCTACGGCAAATTCGCGAAGGGCGACGATTACGACGACGGCGATGGGAACGAGGTGCCCGGCACTTCAACCGATTTCATCGGTGGTCTCGGCAAGATCGCCTACGAGGCGGAGAGCGGCGACCGCTTCGAACTCAGCCACGAGCAGATCAACGACGACGCCGACCGGCCGTTTCGCGCCAACATGGTGTTCGCGCCGCCGCCGCGACCGTGGAATCCGGCCGTCCGCCGATATGTGATCGACCGGCAGAATACTGTCTTTAGTTACACCGATGAGACGCCCGAAGGCTGGTGGGCTCCGAAGATCGTTCTCGCCTACAGCCGGACGGATGTCGACGTCGACCAGTTCGTCGTGGGAGCGCCCTCGCCCGTCTACGATTATACGAGCCACGGCAGCACCGACAGTCTCAACGGAAAGTTCGAAAACAAGTTCGCGCTGGCGTTCGGCAGCGTGACGGCGGGCTTCGATTTTTACAGCGACGAAGCCAAGTATGTAGACGCGGCCTACACGGTCTCGGAGAAGGCCGACAATATAGGCATCTACAGCCAGGCCCGGCTGGAGCCTTGGGAGCGGACACGCCTTTCGTTCGGCTTCCGTGGCGACCAGCAGTGGTTCGAAGGCCTTGATGGATCGAAGTTCGACGATGCCGGTCTCAGCGGAAACATCTCGGGCGAATACGACCTGACGAGCTTCCTGACGGCCAAGGTCGGCGCGTCCCATGTCTGGGCCGGCGTTCCCCTGTCCGAGAACTACGTCATGAATCCGCTGTGGGATTATGGCGACGGCCCCGAGCCTGTGGCCGCCGACAACGTAGTCGCCGGCCTGATCGCCCGCCACGAAGGGTTCACGCTCGAGGGCGGCGTCTTCCGCACGAACATCGACAACGCCCGCGTCACCTTGTTCAATCCTGCCGCGACGGCGGCGCTGCGCGCATTCGACCTAGAGACCAAGGGCTTCGAGGTCGGCGCCGGCTACGACTGGAACGACGGCTTCGTTCGCGTGAAATACGCAAACACCGACGCCGAGATCGACGGCATCGTCGCGGACACCTATCTCGGCAATTATCTCACCGCTCCCGTCGGCGAGATCATCACCGTTCAATGGGCGCATACCTTCGCCGGTTGGGGCGTGACCGTCGGCGGCGATGTCGAGATCGCCCTGGACTACAACGAGTTCAACGGCATCTTGATTTCCGGCGACCCGACCGAGAACATCCCCGGCTACGAGGTCGTCAATCTGTTCGCACAGTATGTGCCGGCATCCCTGCCGGACCTGACCCTGCGGGCCGAGGTGAACAACCTTTTCGACGAGACCTACACCGCGCGCGGAACCTATGGCAGCGAATACCCGGGCGTCATCACGCTCCGCGAGCCGGGACGCTCGTTCGTCTTCAGCGCCAAGATGCAGTTCTGACGGACCCGTCATGCATCGAAACCAGGGGATAATCGCGACGTCGAAAGGCAGCAGCTATCTTCAGCAGCTCTGCAAGCACTGGAGCCATCGGCTGGACGTGGAATTCACGCCCAGCCCTACGACAACGAGTTCGGCACCGTCACACCGCTCTTCGAGCCGAGCCGGTCGTTCGTCTTCGTTGCGAAGGCGACGTTCTGACCCTGCGCGTGCTACAGCCGGAGACCGCCTGTAGCACGCCCATGATACGGAGAGAGCGGTGATGGCGCCCGCGGCCATCACCCTTGATATTCTCATGCATTTGATCCGCCAGTTCGCTTCGTATTACGCTCCGTACCGGGGCCTGTTCATGCTCGATTTCGGCTGTGCGGTGCTGTCGGGGCTGCTCGAGCTCGGCTTCCCGATGGCGGTGAAGCTGTTCGTCGACGAACTGCTGCCGAACCGCGACTGGACGCTGATCCTCATCGCCGCGGTCGGCCTGCTGGTCATCTATGTGATCAATGCCGGGCTGATGGTGGTGGTGACCTATTGGGGCCACATGCTCGGCATCAACATCGAGACCGAGATGCGCAGGAAGAGCTTCGACCATCTGCAGAAGCTGTCGTTCTCGTTCTTCGACAACCAGAAGACCGGCCATCTGGTCGCCCGCGTCACCAAGGACCTGGAGGAGGTCGGCGAGGTCGCCCATCACGGCCCCGAGGACGTCTTCATCGCGGTGATGACCTTCATCGGCGCCTTCGCGCTGATGGCGAGCGTCAACCTCGAACTGGCTTTGATCACCGGCCTGATCGTGCCGATCGCGGCGGTCCTGACCAGCCGCTACGGCAATCGGATGACGCAGAACTTCCGGGCGCTGTTCAGGAGCGTCGGCGCCTTCAATGCCCGCATCGAGGAGAATGTCGGCGGCATCCGCGTCGTCCAGGCGTTCGCCAACGAGGACCACGAGCGGGCTCTGTTCGCGCAGGACAATGCGCGTTACCGCGAGACCAAGCTCAATGCCTATCGGCTGATGGCGGCGTCGACCTCGCTCAGCTATCTCGGCATGCGGCTGGTCCAGGTTATCATCATGGTCGCCGGCACCTGGTTCGTGATCCAGGGCGAGCTGACGCAGGGCGGCTTCATCTCGTTCCTCCTCCTCGTCACCGTGTTCTTCCGGCCGATCGAGAAGATCAACGCGGTGCTGGAGATCTATCCCAAGGGCGTCGCCGGCTTCCGCTCCTATCTCGAACTCCTCGCCACCAAGCCCGACATCGAGGACCGGCCCAATGCCCGCGCCGTCTCCGGTCTCAAGGGCGACATCCGGTTCTCGGGCGTCAGCTTCGGCTATGGCGACGGCCGGACCGTGCTGAACAATATCGAGCTGTCGATCAAGGCCGGCGAGACGATCGCTTTCGTCGGCCCGTCCGGCGCCGGCAAGACCACGATCTGCTCGCTGTTGCCGCGATTCTACGAGCCGACCGCGGGATCGATCTCGATCGACGGCATCGACATCCGCGACATGACGCTTTCATCGCTCCGGAGCCAGATCGGCATCGTCCAGCAGG
>NZ_JBHSJF010000004.1:0-183818 GCF_042652085.1 Flaviflagellibacter deserti
CACGCCCTGAAGCATCCGCGCCATCTGGTCCGCGCCGCCGCCCGTCCCAGCCGGTACTATAAACTCAACCGTCTTCGTCGGCTCCCAGGCCAATGCGGCCACAGGCCCATAGGCCAAACCAGCCGCGGCCGCCGCTACCAGAAAACGGCCCGCAATACGCCCCTTGGTGCTATTCATAAGCGTCTCTCCCACCTGAACTCCGCATTATTGTTTCGCGTTTTAACGCGGAGCGGATTGTCCAATTTCGCGGCCGATGAAACCGGCAGCTGGCACTCAGTATATTGGCAGCGGCAAAGAAGGCAACATCTAGAGCGCCCAAATTATGAGCGTCCCAGAAAGCCAAGAACCTCATGGATTCAGAAGCTTAACGGAAGAGGCTGGCCTTGGTTTCAGCCCGCTTGGGTGCGGTGATCCGCCGCCCAAGCGGTGAAAATGGAGCAATTTCCCATTTTTGATCGTCGGCCGGATTCGAACCCTCAATCCCGGACCTTGAGCGCGATCTTGCCGATGTGCTGGCTCGACTCCATCAGCGCATGGGCGCCTGCCGCATCCTCGAACGGAAACACCTCGTAGATGCGAGGTTCGATCTTCCGGCTCGACAGCAGCGGCCAGACCTTTTCACGGAGCTGATCGGCGATCGCCTTCTTGTCGGCGACCGGACGTGACCGCAGCGTCGACGCCGTCAATGTCAGCCGCTTCAACATCACCGGGAAGAAGTTCAGCGTCACCTTCGGGCTCTGCAGGAAGGCGATGGACACGTGCCGGCCCTCGGTCGCCATGATCGAAACGGTCCGCGGAATGTAATCGCCGCCGACCATGTCGAGGACGACGTCGACGCCACGTCCGTTCGTCTCGGCCTTGATGACCTCGACGAAATCCTCGTCCTTGTAGTTGATCGCGCGGTCGGCGCCGAGCTCGACGCAGGCGGCGCATTTGTCGGCGCTGCCGGCCGTCGTGAACACCTTCGCGCCGAACGCCTTGGCGAGCGGGATCGCCGTCGTGCCGATACCCGACGAGCCGCCGTGGACGAGGAAGGTCTCGCCGGCCTTCAGGCGGCCGCGATCGAAGACATTGCTCCAGACGGTGAAGAAGGTCTCCGGAAGCACCGCGGCCTCGACCATGGACAGGCCTTCCGGGATCGGCAGGCACTGCTCCGCCGGGACCGTGGCGTACTGGGCATAGCCGCCGCCGGCCAGCAGGGCACAGACCTCGTCGCCGACCTTCCAGTCGGAGACGCCCTCGCCGAGCGCCGCAACCACACCCGCGACTTCGAGGCCGGGGATGTCGGATGCGCCGGGCGGCGGATCGTACTTACCCATGCGCTGCAGGACATCGGGACGGTTCACGCCGGCCGCATGGACCTCGATCAGGAGTTCGCCCTTGGCCGGAGCCGGCACCGGCCGCTCGGCGGGCTTCAGGGCTTCCGGACCGCCGGGAGCCGAAATCTCGATCGCGGTCATGGTGGTGGGCAGCGCCATAATCATCTCCGATGTGATGTCGGAGTGTCCGCTACAGGGATTTGGCGCGGATGGGAACCCGCTTCCGCTCCCTCATGTCTGGGCTTCACCCGGCAATCCAGCGGCAGCGCGCTGAATCGGCTTCTGGATGCCCGGGTCAAGCCCGGGCCTGAGAGAAGGACAGGTTGGTAGCAGGAGAATTCAATCGATCCTGACCATCGCCGTTGCGCTGCGCCCCTGCCCGTCGAGCACCGTCAGCCGGGTGAAGCCACGGCCGGGCGGCATCCACGACGACTCGCGGCGGCGCTGGCCCTGTACGATCGGGCGACCGTCCACCATCCAGGTGAAAGGCGGCGTGCCTCCGGCGGCCTTCAGTGCAAGCGGAGAGATGCCGGAGCCGCCGCCGAGATCGACCTTCACACCGTCCGCCGGATAGGCGATCGAGAGCGGGATATCTCCCGCCACGAGTTGGGGCAGGATCTCGCCGTGCGGCTGGAAACGGGCAAGCGCGGGCGGAAGCTCTTTCGGAATGAGGGTCGCCTCATAGGGCGCGGGCGGAAGCGGCTGCGGGCGCTGCTCGATCCGGCCGAAGGCATCGAACAGGATCGGCGCGGCGGAATTCCGACCAACAAGGCCGGGGCTCGGCGTTCCGTCGGGACGGCCGGTCCAGACCGCGACGACATAGCGGCCGTCGAAGCCGACGGCCCAGGCATCGCGGAAGCCGTAGGAGGTGCCGGTCTTGTAGGCGATGCGGCCGGGTTCGGCGCCGACCGGAGCCGGCGTTCCAAGCAGGATCTGTGCGATCTGCCAGGCCGCGACGGGATCGAGGAGGCGATGTCCCTCCCCGGCTTGAGGCTCGCGTTCGTAAAGCGGGACGACCTCGCCGCCACGCGCCAGACCGGTATAGAGCGTCGCGAGATCGAACAGGGTCGTGCCGACGCCGCCGAGGCCGATCGCGAGACCGGGAGCTTCGTTCAGGGGAAGTTTGAGATTGGCCCCGACGGCATGGATCCGAGCGGCAAGACGGGCCGGGCCGACCGCTTCCAGCACCGCGACGGCGGGCACATTGAGCGACATCTGCAGCGCCTGCTCGACATTGACCGTGCCCTTGTAATCCTCGCCGAAATTCTTCGGCGCATAGCGGCCGAAGCGGGTCGGACGGTCCTCGATGACCGTCTTCGGATGGGCGATGCCGTCTTCGAACGCCATGCCGTAGATGAAGGGCTTCAAGGTCGATCCGGGCGAGCGGACGGCGCGGGCCTGATCGACATGGCCGGCGCGGGTGCCGTCGAAATAATCGGCCGAGCCGACATGGGCGCGGACGGCGCCGGTAGCGTGCTCGACGACGAGGATCGCCATCGAATGGGCGGGGCCGAGATTGCGCGAGCGTTCCTTGGCGAGAAGCTCAAGCGCCGCCTGGGCGTCCCGGTCGATGGTCAGGCCGACGACGTTGTTCTGAGGCGTAGCGGCCTTGGCGGCGTCCTCGGAGGCGTGGGCGGCAAAAGCCGGGAAGGCGATGCGGCCTTGCGGAACGTCCTCGTCCTTTGCGTGCGCGATCTCCTCGCCAGTCAGCACGCCCTGCGACCCGAGCCTGTCTAGGACGCGATCACGCGCGGCGCGGGCGGATTTCGGATCGCGGTCCGGGCGGCGGGCTTCCGGGGATTGCGGCAGCGCGACGAGGAGCGCCGCCTCGCCGTTCGAGAGGCGCTGCGGCTCCTTGCCGAAATAGGCGAGCGAGGCCGCCCTCACCCCTTCGAGATTGCCGCCATAGGGCGCAAGGGTGAGGTAGAGGTCGAGGACGCGGTCCTTGCCGACCGCGCGTTCCAGCGCGACGGCGGAGCCTATCTCCTTGATCTTTCTGGTCAGGGTTCGCGAGCGGTCGGGTTCCAGCAGGCGCGCGGTCTGCATCGTCAGCGTCGAGCCGCCGGAGACGATGCGGCCGCTCTCCAGCGCCTGCCAGGCGGCGCGGACGAGGGCCATGGGATCGACGCCCCGATGGCCGCCGAACCGGCGATCCTCGTAAGCTCTTAGGAATTCGAGATATTTCGGATCGACTTCGGTCGCTTTCACCGGCAGCCGCCATAGGCCGTCCGGGGTTGTGAAGGGGCGGAGCAGCTTGCCGTTGCGGTCGACGACGAGGGTCGAATGGCTTTCGGCACGGGCGAGCGACGGCGGGTCGAAGGAGGCCAGCCAGACCGTTCCTGATGCGAACGCCAATGTGAACAGCGACATGAACGCAAGTGCACTTCGGCGCACTTTGTGCCCAAGGCGCCGTCGCGGCGGTTCGGCCGCGACGGTTTTTTCTTCGGGTTCGCGGTTTTGGTCGCTCACTTCGGCGCACCCACCTCGATCTTGCCGCTGGCCGTCCGGCCATAACGATCCGGACGGTACATGTCCTCGGCGGTCGCCGGACCTTGGACATAATGCCCGGGCGAGACGGCGCGGACCATATAGGCGGTGACCATCGGGTCGTCGGCCTGCTCGCCGCGCTCGAACGAGGCCACGAACTTGTCGTCGCGGAACTCAGTGTGGGTCGGCACCTCTTCCTGGTTCAGCCAGGAGAAGGTCGTGAGTTCCGCGGAGGAGACGAGACGCGGATTGTCGATCTCGAAGCCGGCCGGCAGGTGGTCGACGATCAGGATGCGGCCCGACTGGGCTTCCTTCTCGGTGACTTTGAGGGTGACGACCAGACGGGTGTTCTGGGCGATCTGGGCGGGATCGACCTCGGTGCCGTCGAGCTTGAAGTAGTGGCGCTCGATGGTCAGGCCGTGAGCTTCCTCGGCGGGAGCCTCGACCGGCGAGCCGCGGACGGTGATCGATGCCGAGATCTGGCCGTCGGAACCGTTCGAGACGGTGACCGGCTGCTTCAGTTCGTCGGCGCGGAGCGTCCGGTTATAGGCGCCCTTGTTCGGCTGGCCGTTGACGACGAGCGAGAGCTTGGAGGCCTCGACCTTCAGCGCCTGGCTGGCACGGAGCAGCCAGGCATTCTCCTGCGTCGACAGATGGCTCTTGTCGCCGCGCGCGGTCTCGACCTTTCGCGCCACCGCCGGGATGACCGACGCGACGGAGCTCTCGGCGGCGAGCGCGAGCACGCCGGCGGAGTCACGGAGACGGGTGCCGTAGTCGACGCGGGTCAGTTCGTCGATCTGCGGCTCCTTCAGCGCCTCGTCGGCGGCGGCGAAGACCTTGGTCGCGCGGGCCTGGTCGCCGGCGAAGGCGAGCGCCGCCGCGATCTGGGCGCGGGCAAGCGGCGAATTGATCTCCTGGATCTTGGATTCGCCGAGATAGCGCAGGTCGCCGATCATCGGACGGCCGTTGCGGGCCAGAACGTAATGGGCGTAGGCCGCCTCGTTCATTTCCTGATCGTCGTCCGGTTCGCCCCGGATCGCCAGAGTGTTGCGGATGCGGGTCAGCGCCTGCGACACGGCAAGCTCCGGCACCTGATAACCCTTCTCGCGGGCGCGGGTCAGGACGTCGGAGACGTAGGCGTCGAGCCATAGGTCGTCGTCGGACGGCGACCAGAGGCCGAAGCCGCCGGCCGAAGTCTGGCGCGACAGGATGCGCGCGATCATCTGCTGGGCACGGCCACGAGCGTCGTCGGCGAGCTTCACACCAAAATCATCGGCGAGGAGGATCGCGACGAGGCGGCTCGAAAGCTGCTCGGAGCACCCGTAGGGATAGGTTTCGAGCGCGCCGATGATGGAGGCCGGATCGAAGGTCGCGTTCGGACCGACGGCCAGCGAGATCGAGCCGGTGCCGGGAACGAAGTTCTTCAGCATGTCGGCCGAGACTGTCACGCTGCCGCTCTTCGGCGCGAGCTTCACCACCGTGCGGCTCGCCACCTCCGGATACGCCGGGCTGACATTGATGTCGAAGCTCTGACTGAGCGTCTGCCCGTCCGGCGTCTTCAGCGAGACGTCGATCGAGGAATGGCCGACGGCCGATGCCGTCAGCGGAACGTCGACCGCCAAGCGTTGTCCCTTGGTCAGTGCTAGCTTCTGGCCAGCGGTTCCGAGCTTCACTGCCCTGTCGGAGGTCGCGACCGTCAGTTCGTAATCGCCGGCGACACCCTCGACATTGTTGACGTCGAGGCGCAGGCGCGAGGCGTCGCCGAATGACAGGAAGCGCGGCAGCGAGCCCATCACCACCACCGGATCGGCGACGATGACGTCCTTCTCGGCATGGCCGAGCTTGCCCTTCGACCAGGCCATCGCCATCACGCGGATCTTGCCGTTGAAGGCAGGGAGATCGAGCGGAATCTCGGCATTGCCGTCGGCGCCGACCTTCACGATGCCTGAGAACAGAGCGAGCGGAGGCTGGGTCGGCGGTTCACCCATGCCGAGGCCCGAACCGTCGCCGCCGGTGCGAATCTTGCCGCGCGTCGCGCGCATGCCGTCGATGAGCTGGCTATAGAGATCGCGGACCTCCGCGCTCAGCTTGCGCTGGGCGAAGGCATCCTCATCCGGGGCCGGAGTCTTGAAATTGGTCAGGTTGAGGATGCCGACATCGACCGCCGCGACGATGAGGTTGGCCTCTTCGCCAGCCGCGATATTGGCGACCTTCACCGGGACGCGGAGCGTGCCGCGCGGCGCGGCCTTCGCGGGAGTCTGGAGAGCGACCGGCAGGACGTGCGGCGCCGGGTCGATGGTTGCATGCGCGACGCCGATGGCGCGGCCGGGCATGCGGCTCGCCTGGGCGTCGAGCGGACGGTAGACGAAGCCGAGCACATAGGCACCCGGACGCCAGTCCTCGGTGATGTCGAGCTCGACATTGTTCTCGCCCTGGACAACGTCCAGCGCGCGGGTCTGCAGCACATTGTTGGCGACGACCGCGACGGTTGCCTTGCCGGCAAAGCGTGCGTCGATGCGGAGCTTGGCCTTCTCGCCGGGCTGATACATCGGCTTGTCGAGCGCGATGTCGAGCGTGTCCGGGGTATCGGCGTCCTCATCCGAATACCAGCCTGAATCGAAGACGACGCTGGTGGCTGGGCCGGTGGCATCAGCGCTCGTCACGTCGAGGCGATAGCGGCCGTAATCCAGCTTGTGGGCGATCTTCGCCGGCTGGGCGGCGGCAACGTCGATCGTGCCGTCGCCGATCCGGCTCGCGGTGGTGACCGCCTCGTGCTGCCAGCCCGAACCTTCCGAATACCATTGATAGTCGGTACGCAAGCGCGACAGCTCCCATTTCAGGCCCTTGCCGTCGACCGGCTTGCCGTCTGCTCCGAGAAGGATGACCTCGAAATTCGCGGTCTCGCCTTCGCCGAGCGTGTCGAACAGCGGCTTCACGCCGATGCGCGGACGCGCGGAGTCGACCGGGAGCTTGAGGCTACGCTCAAGCGTGCGGCCGCCGGGCTCGCGCAGGCTGACCGAGATGCGGGCCTGGAGCGGCCGCTCGGTGTCGGGAAGCGTCGGGCGCGGAATGTCGACCGTCGCCTTACCCTGTTCGTCGGTGCGGGTCAGGCCATCGACCGGAACGCGGACCGGCGAGATTTCCTCGTCGGCGAGGCCGAACTTGTAGCCGGGGAAGCCGGGCAGATCGGAGCTCGTGGTCTGGATCGTGACTTCGCCTTCGAGCGCGAGATCGGCCGCCGGAGCGCCATAGAGCCAGCGTCCGTCGACGGCGAGCGGAAGGCCAGCTTCGGTGAAGGTCTTGGCTTCGGTCGCGACCGTCATTTCGAGCTTCTGCGGCATGTAGTCTTCGACGAGGAAGACCGCCTCACCGACAGGCGAGCCCTTCGGGTCTGCATAGGCTTCGACGCGCCAGGTGCCGGTGGTCGCGGTGTCGAGGATCGGCAGGTCGAGCGTGCGGCCGCCCGCGCCCTGATCGGCGACAACGATACGGCGGTCCTCGGCGCCGTCGGGGCGCTTGAGGATGAAGGTCAGCGGCATGGACGCGATGCCCATTCCGTCCTGGTCGCGCAGCAAAGTGGTCAAATGGACGGTTTCGCCGGGGCGGTAGACGCCGCGCTCGGTATAGACCAGCGCATCGAGCGGGCCCGGAGGCTGGCGGCCGTCGACGCCGCGATCCGACAGGTCATAGCCGGGCTGGTTGACCAGCAGGAAGCCGTAATCGCCCTTGGACGAGGCAGTGATGAAGGCAGGTGCGAGACCGCCCTCGCCCTTCGCTAGACCTGCATCGAAGCGGACATAGCCCGCTCTGTCGGACTTCGCGGTGGCCAGCACCTCATTGTTGCGGGCGACGAGCTTAACCTCCGCATCGGCGATCGGATCGGCCGAGGCGAGCGAACGGACGAAGGCGTGGATGCCGTCGCCGGCCGACAGTTCCGAAAGCCCGATATCGGAAACGACGAACCATTGCGTCGCCCGGTTCTCGTAATCCTCGTCCGGCTTGTCCGGGTTCCTGGCGACCATAACGTAGACGCCCGGTTCAAGCGTCTTGACGGTCTCGTCGATCGGGAAAGCGGTCGTAACTTCCTCGTTGAGCTTGCGCGAGACGTCGATCTGACCGGCGAATATCTCAGCGCCGGCATCCTGCTTGAGCTTGGCGATCTGATCGCCATCGAGCTGCTGCTGGAAATCGCCGTCGGTGATCTGCGGGCCAAGGCCGCGATCGCCGACGCGATAGATCTCGACACCGACGCGATCGAGATTGACCGAGACGAACGGGATGCCCTGCTGGCCGGTGCGCGGCAGAACGTAATTGCGGCCGGTGAAGCGGACCATCGGGTCGCGGTCGCGGACATAGACCGAGATCTCGTGGGGCTCCATCGTGTCCTCGCCGACAGAGGACGGCACGCCGGCGCGCACGGTGACGTTATAGGTCTCGCCGTGCTTCAGGCCGTCGATGCAGATCTGGTCGCCGGACCCCGTGACGGCCGGCTTCTCGATGCCCGAGACGGAGACGAAGGGCGCGTAGTCGATGCGGCCGCGCGGCAGATATTCGGAGAATTCGATGCAGGCGCGCGGCGAGGTCGCGTCCGATTCGACGTTGTAGTCGGTGACGCGGAAGCCGTGCTCGCGGCGCATCTCGGTATAGGCGTCGCGCACGTCCTGGCGGTCATCGAGACGCAAGCTCTCGGCATAGGCGTTGAGGCCCGGACGCCATTCGGAGCGGCGGCCATAGGCGTCGGCGAGGACGGCGAGCGCTCGGGCCTCAGACTTCGCGTCCTTCGACAGCATGTATGCCTGATAGGCGGCCGACTTGGCGCGGCGCGGGAACTCGTATTTCTCGTCGTCGCGCGGATCGATCTTGAGCAGCGAGACCGCATAGTTGCGCCAGGCCTGCTCGCTCGACGGATCGGCGGCGATGGCGGCGCCGAAAGCGGCGGCCGCGGCACGCCAGTCTTCCTTCTTCACTGCGGCGATGCCGTCCTTGATCCAGTCGGCGGCAGGCCGGTTGGCGGTCGAGACGTTGCCGGTGATCTGTCGCTCCAGCCTGGCCGCCTCCTGCGACATGCTCAGGAACTCGAAGGGTTTGGCATTCGCGACCGAGGCCAAGCCGATAAGGGCGAGTGCGGAGGCGGCGAAGAGGATGCGGCGCAGAAACGTCATGACTGCTCCCTAGGGGGTGTTGCTCGGTCCGGCGCCGCCCGCTCTTTCGGCAGGGGTCGCCTTGTTGGGCGGGAGCCTTAGACGAGCTTGATTTCACCCGTGTTTCGCCAACATTGCGTGCGGCGATCATGTCGCGAGAATGGCGAAAGGTTTCGGTTGCGGCTGTCCGCGCACCCCTCTATATGAGCCATCCACTGGCGACGGAGTGTAGCGCAGCCTGGTAGCGCACCACGTTCGGGACGTGGGGGTCGCAGGTTCAAATCCTGCCACTCCGACCAGCTGGTCTAGAGGGGGATGCCCGAGTCCCCCACCTACCTCTCTCCAGAATCAGCAACGATAGCCGCCGTCGTGGCCTCGGCGATACGCAGCGCTAGGCGACGGCGGAGGCGAGATTGTAGCCGTCGAGGCCGTGCCATGGGCGAGTTTCCTTGCGGCTCGCAACCGGAACCGCCGTCTTCTCGCGGCTCACGTCCGCGACATGATCGGCGATATAGGCTGCATCGCGCCCGACGCCGACGAAGCGGCCAGAACCCCATGTGTAGAGCCACGGCAGGCCCACGACGTACAGGCCCGGCTCCGGCGTGATGCCGCGCTCGTGCTTCGGGTAATTGTTCTCGAACACCGGCAGATCGACCCACGACCAATCGGAGGTGAAGCCGGTCGCCCAGACGATCGAGGTGATGCCGGCCTGAACCGAATCGAAGCTCTCGGCTCCGATCTCCGGCTGCCAGACCGGCCTGTAGTGCGCCTGCCCGGGCGCCTCGATGCCCTGACTTTCGATGTGCTTGTCGATCATCGTGCAGATGCCGTTGTAGACGGCGTCGGCGGCGTCGAGATTCTTCGTGAGGTCGTCGCCGAAAACTAGGCGGCCGTCTTCCAGACCCAGCAGTCGGCCGTGCAGAATCATGCCCTCCAGCGCGAACCTGCGCAGATCGATGTCGCGCCCGCCGTCGCGGCCGGTGAGATAATGATTGGCCTTGCCTCGCACGCCATCCTTCAGCGGGTGCTTGTCGACCGGCAGATCGTATTGGCCGAGATCGTCGAGCCAGTCGACCGCATCGCGGCCGCGATAGACGCGGGGGCAGCGAGGTGCGCTGCCGACGACGAGATGAACCTTGCGGCCGGCGAGATGCAGGTCCTCGGCGATCTGGCAGCCCGACTGGCCGGACCCGACGACCATGACCGCGCCCTCAGGCAACTGGCCGGGATTGCGGTATTCGGATGAATGGATCTGTTTGATCGAGGCAGACAGATCGTTAGCGAGCGCTGGAATCTTCGGCTTGTGATAGGCGCTGACGGCGAGCACAACCTGATCTGCGGTGACGGTGCCCTCCTGCGTCTCGACGCGGTAGCCGGAACCGTTCCTCGATAGCTTTTTGACGGCGACGCCCTCGCGGACCGGCGCATCGATCTTTTTCGCATAGTCCTCGATGTAGGAGACGATCTCGTCCTTCGGCATGAAGCCGTGCGGCTCCTTGCCGGGATAATGGTGGCCGGGCAGCCGGCATTGCCAGTTCGGCGTGACGAGGCAGAACGCGTCCCAGCGCTGGGTGCGCCATGAATGGGCGATGCGGTTCTTCTCGAAGATCACATGACTGACGGCGCGCTCCTTCAGTTCGTGGCTCATCGCAAGCCCGGCCTGACCGCCGCCGATCACGACGACGGGCCAATGTTCGGTCGCTCTCATAGCGTCCTCCTCATTCTTCGAAATTGCAGATGGTGACCCGGGCGTCCGGCTGGTTCGCGAAGGCCTTGCCGGTCGTCTCGATGCGGGCAAGTTGGTCCATCGCCGCCGAGCAGGCGAAGCCGTATTTCGCCCGGACGCGCTCGCTCGCGATCTCCAGCGCCTCGCGCGACTTGGCGAGGAAGTCGCCGAGCGGCACGGTCTGCCCCTCGGCGAAATAGTCCTTGATAACGAGCGAGGGCGAATAGCAGAGCTCCTCGCTGGCGTCCGGCCAGCGGACGCGAAAGCGCATTTCAGGCATTGGCGAACTCCAGAAGGCCGGCATAGACGGCCAGATGCTTCTCAGCGGTGCGGCTCCAGTCGTGCCGCGCGGCAACCTCGTGGCCCTTCGCGATCAGCCGCCCGCGCATCGGCACGGAAAGCGTGAGCGCGGTGGCATCGGCGATCGAGGAAGGGCTGGCCGGATCGCACCAGGCGACGTCGTCCGGGCCGAGGTATTCGGTGAAGGGCGCGATGCTCGACGTGACGACCGGAACGCCGCTGGCCATCGCCTCGAGCACGCAGAGGCCGAAGCCTTCCTTGAGCGATGGGAACAGAAGAGTCGTCGCAATGCGATAAAGCGCCGGCATGTCCTCGTCGGCGATCCTGCCGGCGAGGATCACGGCATCCCGCGGCAGGCCGGATGCCGATAGCGCGGTGTCGAAGGCCTTCCTGTAGGCCTCGTGGTCGAGCAGCGAGACACCGCCGGCAATGACGAGCTGCGCGCCCGGATAGAGGCTGTGCACTTGCCGGAATGCTTCCAGAATTCCGAGCGCATTCTTGCGCTCCTCGACCCCGCCGATCGACAGGAACACCGGCCCGCCGCGAAGGCCGAGCTTCGCCCTGAGCGCGTCTTCGCGGCCGTCGTAATCCGGAACGTAGCGGAGCGTATCGACGCCGTTGCCGACCACGGTCGAGTCGAGGCCCCAGTCGAAGGCCAATGTCTCACGCCAGAATTCGCTGACCACGACATGCCGGTCGGCCTCCCGGATCGCCCGTGCCTGAAGGACGGTAACGCGCGGGTCGGCGAAGGTATCGATGTGGTGGACGGTGCGAACGAAGTTCGGGATCAGCCCGCGCGCCTTCAGCGAGGCGAGAGCATTGCCCGAAATACCGTCCTGCGCATGAAAGATGTCGAAGCGACGGTTATCGGCATGCTCGAAATAGCGGAGATAGTCGGCGACACGGGTCTCGACCATGGACGCCGTGTCGTGGGCGTCGACGGCCGAGGCCGGGACGCTGACCGTCTCCGCGAGAGTCGGGCGGAAGAACCCCCTGCCCGCCTGATCGGGTGCATGGACCGTCACGTGATTGCCCAGCCGGACCAGCGCGTCGGCCAGGCCGAGCGTATGCACCACACCGCCGCGCGGATTGGTGGAATGCGCGAGAAGCGCAATGCGGAGACCGCTCATGTCAGCGCCCCGGTCGAGGCGCAGCCGATCAAGGGCGAGGTCGAGAAGTCCCAGATCGTCTCGGTGTCGGCGCCGTCGGTGACGTCGACCCTGGTGCCGGGACGGAAGGCGCCGATATCGGCGGCGGCGATGCCGCGCTTGCGGAAGCGGTCGAGCACCTTGCCGACATTGGGCGGCGAGACCGACAGCAGATAGCCGAAGCTCGGGAACGAGCGCAGCCAGCGGTCGAGCGACACGCCCTCCGGCTTCGGCACCGCATTGACGTCGATCCGGACGCCGACCTTGGAGCATTCGGCGAGCATCGCGGCGGTGCCGACCACGCCGCCCTGGCTGATATCCTTCGCCGCGACCGACAGTCCAGCCTCCGCGATCTCGGGCAGGATGCAGAGATCGCCCTGCAGCCGTTCGGGCGCGGCGCGGGTCGCGGCTTCCCAGTTGAGGAACGGCTCGCGATAGCGGCCGCGCAGGTCGACGGCGGCGATCAGCCGATCGTCCGGCGAGGCGTCGAAGCTCGTCAGCAACCTCCGCGCCCGGCCGAGAACCGCGACGGAAAGCTGGCCGCGATCGGTCTTCAGATTGCTGTGCCCACCGACGATCGGAATGCCATAGGCCTCGCTCGCCCCGCGCAGGCCTCGCAGCACCGGGTCGGCCGCATCCGCGCCGTCGGCCCAGATCGCGTTGACGACCGCGATCGGCCGTCCGCCCATCGCCGCCACGTCGGAGAGATTGACCATCACCCCGCACCAGCCGGCGAACCACGGATCGCCCTTCACGAACTCGTTCATGAAGCCTTCGATGGCGAGCAGCAGGAAGCCGTCATGGTCCGGGATCGCCGCGCAATCATCGCCCACCGCGATGACCGAGGAACCGGACAGGCCAAGCCGGTCGGCGACCGCCGCAATGTCCGCCTTCGCATGCATACCGCGATCGGCGCGAAGCACATCGGCGAGCTGGGCGAGACCGGCGCTCATCGTCAGGCTGCCTTTCGTGAAACGGCGTGGAAGCCCGTTTCGGCGTCCATGATCGGGGGATACCAGGCGAGGTCCGCTTCCATGTGATGATGGGCGCGACCGTGCAGGTCGAATTCGTGCAGCGTCTTCCAGTGCATCCGGCGGAACAGTAGCGCGTTCTGGCTCTGCACATTGGCGAGGAATTTGGTGCAGCCGCGCGCATGGGCGGACGACACCGCGAGCTTGATCAGAGATGCACCGAGCGCGCCGATCCGGCGGTAATCCGGCGCGACCGCCAGCCGCGAGCCCCACCACAGGCCAGGCTCCGCCTCGTGAATGCGCACGGTGCCGACGACGTCGTCGGCGACGACGCCCCAGAGCGACACGGCGACGATCGGGATCGCGATCTCATCGATCTCGTCCCGGTCATCGTCCGCGAACACGCCCTGCTCCTCGCAGAACACTTCGCGGCGAAGGCGCGCGGCGCCACGGCGCTCCCAGTCTTCGGTCGCGTATTTGACCTGGAAGCCCGAGGCGACGAACGGCTTGAACGGCTCGAAGATCACGAGGCGAGCCTCCGTTCGTAGGTCGAGAGCGCCGAGCAGGCACCGCATTTGCCGCAGCCGGCCTTGATGTCGGTGGCGCGCAATCCGCCACGCATGACCATCATCGACAGTGGCTTCAGGATCTCGTCCATGAAGGCCGGGCTCGGCGTCGGATGACTTTCGAGCGGCGTACCGGAGATCGGCACGAACGGGACGACGAAGGGATAGACGCCGATGGCAACGAGGCGCTCGGCCATGTCGAGCACGGCCTCCTTGGTGTCGCCGAGACCGGCGAGGATGTAGGTCGAGACCTGACCCTTGCCGAACACCGGGACGGCCGCTTCGAATGCGGAGAAGTAGCGCTCCAGCGGAACGCTCGCCTTGCCGGGCATGATCCTGTGCCGGACCTCCGGCGTCACCGCCTCGAGATGCATGCCGAGCGCATCGACGCCCGCATCCTTCATCCGCTGGAACCAGATATCATCGTCCGGCGGCTCGCACTGCGCCTGGATCGGCAGGTCGACCGCCGCCTTCACCGCGGCGGCGCTCTCGCAGAGGATCGCCGCGCCGCGATCCTTGCCGGGCGGGGTGCCGGTCGTCATCACCATATGCTTGACGCCATCGAGCTCGACGGCCGCCCTGGCGACCTCGGCGAGCTGGGCCGGCGTCTTCCTCTCGATGGTGCGGCCGGCCGCGAGCGACTGGCCGATCGAGCAGAACTGGCAGGTCTTGGTGCGGCTCTGATAGCGGATGCAGGTCTGCAGCACGGTCGTCGCCAGCACGTCGCGGCCGTGCAGGACGGCGATCTTCGAATAGGGAATGCCGTCCGCCGTGCTGCGCTCGTAGAAGCGCGGCCGGAGCGGGAACGAGACCTCGCCGAGATTGAGCCCCTCGCGGGTGATGCGGCTGCGCCCTTCGGCGTCCGGCCTCTCGATGACGTATGGGCTCTCGAAGGCCGGCGCGGTGTGCACCGGCACCATCACCGTCATGCCGTCGAGCGTCATCGCCTTGTGGTCGGACGGACCGGCCCCGCCGCGACGGCTCTGGACACCGATACCGGTGTCAGCGAGCCGTGCTCCGTAGGACTGCAATTCGTTGATCAGCTGCTCGGTCGGCATCGCCGTCGGCATTGTCTGTTTCATCGGGCACGCTCCCAAAGGCGGGATCAGGGAAAGCGCCGGCCTGCATCGGGGCGGTGGCGCGGTTGTCGAGATTCAAGCTGAGCAGTTCGGGCCGGGCGTAATGGCCGACCGAATCCATCATCCGCTTGCGCTTGACGATGAGGCTCATATCCAGGTCGGCGATGAGGATGCCCTCACCCTCGGTGAGCGGCGGCACGATATGCGAACCCTCGGGCGAAATGATCGCCGTCATGCAGCCGCCGCGCAGGCCCTTCCGCAGCTTCTCGTCGGGCGAGATCTTCGCGATCTGCTCCTCTGTCAGCCAGCCGGTCGAGTTGACGACGAAGCAGCCGGATTCCAGCGCGTGGTGGCGGATCGTCACCTCGATCTGATCGGCGAAGATCGGCCCGACCAGCGAGCCGGGGAATTGGGCGATGTGGATTTCCTCGTGCTGCGCCATCAGGGCGTAGCGGGCGAGCGGATTGTAATGCTCCCAGCAGGCGAGCGCGCCGACGCGGCCGACGGCAGTGTCGACCACTTTCAGCCCGGCGCCGTCGCCCTGCCCCCAGATCATCCGCTCGTGGAACGTCGGGGTGAGCTTGCGGCGCTTCAGCAGGATCGAGCCGTCGGCGTCGAAGACGATCTGGGCGTTGTAGAGCGAGCCGTGGTCGCGCTCGTTGACGCCGAGGACGACGACCATCCCGTGCCGCCTCGCGGCGGCGGCCACCGCCTCGGTCACCGGACCCGGCACCGTGACGGCGTTCTCGTAGAGGCGGATGTGCTCCCCGCCGGTCAGGACCGGCGGGTGCACGAACGAGAAATAGGGATACCAGGGCACGAAGGTCTCGGGGAACACGGCAAGCTGCGCCCCCTTGCCGGCGGCATCCGCCATCGCCGCGAGGACGCGGTCGAGCGTCCCCGTCGGCGTTTCGAGGTCGGGCGCGATCTGAACCGCGGCGACCCGGACCATGCGCTTGTCGCTCATGTCGTCCCTCCGTGCCGTCCGATCACACCGTCCAGGTGTGCATCATGAAGGCATCGTCCTTGCGGTGGAGCAGGATGAGATCGAGCACGTCGAGCGGGCTGATTGGCACGATGCCGGGGATCAGCGAGCCCTCGCCGTGGCCGTACAGCGCCTGCAGCGCAAAGCGACATGCATAGACCTTGCCGCCCTCCTCCATGAACTTGGTCAGGGTGTTGTTCATGTTCTGGTGGCCGGGGAAGGCCTCGTCGCCGAGCTTCGGGAAACCGCGCTGCACGCCGAGCGTGACGCCCGGGCCGTAGAGCAGGACCGAGGTCTCGAAACCCTTGCGGAGCAGGCGGGTGGCCTGCAGCAGGTTCACGAAGCCGATCGAGCCCTCGAAGGCGACGGTATGGAACGTGACGAGCGCTTTTTCGCCCGGTTTTGCCTTTACGTCTTCAAAGACCTTTTCTTCGTAGTCGACGAGAAAATCGCCTTTCTGGCGGGCTGGCACGGTAACGGCAGGCATCGAAACTCTCCCTCGCTTCATCCGAGCCGACGCTCGGAACACGCGAAAGAGAGGTGCAATCAATGTGCCAACATCGACTGCTTCTATATGCAGTCAAATATCCTATCAATTATCGAGATCAGCGCTCATGAAGCGGGCATCTGGCTGCTGAAAATTCACTCACGCGCGCTCTGGCGAAGCGGCGTGCAACAAATATACAGTCAATTACTGACTGGATTGATTGCACACATATGACGCTCACCGACTGGCTTCCCGACATCGCCGGAAGCGACCGCCCCCGCTACATCGCCATCGCCGACGCCATTGAAAGCGACATCGCTCATGGCAGGTTGCAAACAGCGGACCGTTTGCCGCCGCAGCGCAAACTGGCCGACCGGCTGAGCATCGATTTCACCACCGTCGCGCGCGGCTATGTCGAGGCGCAGAAGCGCGGACTGGTCGAATCCCGCGTCGGCCAGGGCACTTTCGTCGTCGAGCGGAACGTCGCGTCGAACCGCCCGGCCCGGCCCGAACGTGTCGACCTGTCGATGAACCTGCCGCCCGAGCCGACCGATCCGGGTCTTCTCGCCCGCATGCGGGCCGGCCTCGACGATATGAAGCCGGACCTCGTCTCACTGCTCCGTTATCAAGGTTTCGGCGGCGCGCCGGCAGACAAGGACGCGGCCTCGAACTGGCTCGGCCGCCGCGCGCTGGTGCCGGCGCAGGAGCGCATCTTCATCACCCCCGGCGCGCATCCGGCCTTGCTCGCGATCTTCACCATCCTCGCCAGACCGGGCGACGTCATCCTCTGCGAGGCGATCACCTATCCCGGCGCACGCGCAATCGCGGCGCAGCTCGGGATCAGGCTCGTCGGCCTGCCGATGGACGAGAAGGGCATCGACCCGGACGCCTTCGCCGACGCCGTGGCAAAGCATCGGCCGAAGGCGCTCTACCTGAACCCGACTTTGCAGAACCCGACCACGATCACCGTGCCGGAGGAGCGTCGAGCGGCGATCGCTTCCGTCGCGCGCCGCCTCGGCGTGCAGATCGTCGAGGACGACGCCTATGGTTTCATCCCCGCGCATGGGCCGCATCCGTTCGCCGCCATCGCTCCGGACCTGACCTGGCATGTAGCCGGCCTCGCCAAATGCGTCGGCGCGGGGCTGCGCGCTGCCTATGTCGTCGCGCCCGACGTCAAATCGAGCTGGCCGTTCTCTGCTGCGCTGCGGGCGGCGAATGTGATGGCGTCGCCGCTGACGGTCGCACTGGTCACCCGCTGGATCGAGGACGGCACCGCCGACATGATCCTGCGCTTCATCCGCACCGAGACGGCCGCAAGACAGGCCATGGCGCGCGAGATCCTGCCTGCGAATTCCTATTGGGCTGATCCGATGAGCTTCAATCTCTGGGTCCCGCTGCCGGAGCCGTGGACCCGCTCGGCCTTCGTCGGCCATATGCGCGGCATGGGCATCGGCATCGTCGCGAGCGACGTCTTCGCCGTCGACGGCACGCCGCCGGAAGCGGTGCGGGTCTGCCTCGGAGGTCCGGCCAAGCGGGAAGCGGTGCGCGGCGCGCTGGAATTCATGGCGCACGCGCTCTCGACCTCGCCGGCGATGGCGCTCACGGCACTTTGATCACGGCACTTTGATCGACTGGCCGAACCTCGGCGGAATGCTCGGCTCCTCTCGGGAAGCCGCTCAGGAAACCGTGTTTCGTGGACGACAAAAATGAAGAAATAGACGAGCAACGATTGAGGTGTATCGCCACTCCTGCCGGGCACCGTCGCGACACGGGAGCCCTGCTTACCCCCCATGAGTCAGGAGTGGGTCATGTCCAGTATCCAGTATGCTTACGTCGCGACTGTTCTCGGAAGCCTGTGCGCGGCAATGGCCGTCGCCCTCGCCGCCGTATGAAAGGCCCTTCCCGGGGCTGCTGTCGGCCCCGGATATTCCGCGTTCATCCAAACGATGAGAATTCGGGCAGATGCGATCACACTTTGGCCTCGCCCCCGCCGCCGACTCAGTGTTCAATCTTGGTTACGGACGGCTGGCCCGGGCTACGCAGTGGCGGGGTCACAACGAATTCCTCAGGGCCGCCGTCCGCCCAATCTTCCCATCGCTGAACCTGAAACCGTCCGGCCGCGACCAATGCCCGGGTGTCGTTCGCGAAAATTCTATAGCGACCATTACAATTATCGGTAACGACCCTATCTAGCGGCCAGCACTTACCAAACACGGCAACGGAGGAACGACGATGCTGATGAGAATAATCGTTCTGTCGACGCTGGCGATCGCGTTGAACTTCTATGTGACCGGGGGCTCTGCCCCCGCCCGCGCGGCCAAATCCGCCCCTGTGACCGAAGCCTCGGTCACGATCGTCCCGTAACGCCTACGAACGTGCGACCAGGCTGGCGGCCAGCGCGATCATCGTCGCTCCGATGACGAGGTCGAGCAGCCGCCAGGCCGCGGGCCTCGCGAACAGTGGCCGCAGCAGCGCCGCTCCATATCCCAGCGCGAAGAAGAAGCCGAACGACGCCGTCATCGCTCCCGCCGCGAACGATATGCGGGCGCCATCGTACTGCGTCGAGACCGAACCAAGCAGCACTACCGTGTCCAGATAGACGTGCGGGTTGAGCCAGGTGCAGGCCAGCACGACGAGGAAAGTCTGCATCAGGCTCGGCGGTGGACCATCAGCCGGTGTCAGCGCCGATTGGCTTTTCAGCGCCGACCACAGGCTCTTCATTCCGTACACCGCGAGGAATGCCGCTCCACCCCAGCGGGCGATGTTCTCGATCTCGGGAAACGTCGTCATCAGCGCGCCGAAGCCGCTGACGCCAGCCGCGATCAGCACCGCATCCGATAAAGCGCAGGTCAATACAACCGGAAAAACGTGCTCGCGCCGGAGCCCCTGGCGCAGGACGAACGCGTTCTGCGCGCCGATCGCGACGATGAGGCTGAGACCAAGCAGAAATCCTGAACCGAAAGCGAACATGTCCTCTCCTTATCCATGGGACATGGACGCTTTCATTTGATTAGGAAAGCTAAACTTCCTTCTGCTAGATTAGCGCTCCTAATGATTGACTATGCCCAGCTCGCCGCGCTTGCGGCCGTCGTCCGGACCGGCAGTTTCGAAAAGGCCGCCGAGCATCTGAACGTCACCCCCTCGGCGATCTCGCAACGGGTGAAACTGCTCGAGGAGCGTTCAGGACAGGTTCTCGTGATCAGGGGTCAGCCCTGTACCGCGACACCGGCGGGAGCACGGCTGTGCCGGCACGCGCAGGAGGTCAGCCTGCTGGAGCATGGGCTGCGCGACGACCTTCGCGGGGTCGTCTCCGGCGATACACCCGTCACCATTCGTATCGCAGTGAATGCTGACAGTCTGGCGACCTGGTTCATCCCGGCGATGGCGGCGGTGGACGGCCTCTTGTTCGACGTCGTGCTCGACGACCAGGATCACAGCGCCGAATGGTTGAAACGCGGCGATGTGAGCGCGGCTTTGACCTCGGTCTCCCATCCGATCCAGGGCTGCGGCAGCCGCTCCCTCGGAGCGCTGCGGTACCGGGCGACCGCCAATCCGGATTTCGTCCGGCGCTGGTTTCCGGAGGGCGTTACCGAAGACGCGCTCCGCCGCGCGCCCTGCCTCAGCTTCAACGAGAAGGACGAATTGCAGGCGCGCTGGCTGAAGCAGGTATTCGGCCGGCGGATCACCACGCCCGTCCACTGGCTGCCGTCTTCCCAGGCTTTCGTTGATGCGGCACTGGCGGGCCTGGGCTGGGGCATGAACCCGGAACATCTGGCCGGGCGTCATCTCCGGGCCGGGGATCTGGTCGAGATCGTCCCGGGCCAGCCGCAGGATGTCGGCCTGTTCTGGCAATGGTCGCGCGCGGTCGAGCCGGCCGTGAAGCCATTGACGGAAGCGGTCGTCGCAGCCGCGAGGGCGGCATTGGTGCAGGTCTAGGTCCGGCGCTCCCGATCACCAGAGGTCGAGCAAGGCTTCGCTGTCGACGGTCTCGACCTGTTCGGCATAGCGGCGGTTATAGAGGTCGAGAAGATTGTCGTGGCCTTCGTCCGATGCGCTGGCGAGAGCATCGGCCACCACGATCACGCGCCAGCCGAGATCCACGGCGGAGAGCACGGTCGAGAGGACGCAGACATCGGTCTCCGAGCCGGTGACGACCAGCCCGTCGACCTGCCGCTCGCGAAGCCACGCATCGAGGCCTGTCCCGGCGAACGCGGAATAGAAGCTCTTGTCGAGCACCGTCGCCGGAGGAACGAATTTGGCCAGTTCGGGCATCAGGTCGAGGAGATCGGCCGGGAGTTCCGCGCGCGTCGCCTGATGCCATTTGCGATAATAGAGCTGCCAGGTGCCGGGAAGGTCGTCGGCATCTCGGGGCGTGATAAAGCGCGTAAAGACGGTGCGCTCCGGATGCCGCTCGGCGATCCGGACGACCGTCGGTAGAACGCGCTCCATCCAGGGCGTGGGCCAAATCCCCCGGGACGAAAAGATGCGCTGCATGTCCACGCATAGATGAACCATGCGCGCGCCCAGGGGGCGCTTCAGCCTGTCCGCCATGCCGCTAATCGAGGATCATGGCCACCACGTATTGGGGCATGGCCGTTCGCGGGTCACCGTCGTCGGCGACCACGCACAAGACTTCAGGTCCTGCGTCATTTCCATGAGCGCCTGCTCCATCACAGTCTCGACGGAACGGGCCTTTTGCTGCGTCTTCTCGGTCTTCCGCTTTGTCGATTTCTTCATGCTCGACCTCCCTGCGCGGAAGCTAGAGCGCGCCGGAACCGGGGCGAGGTAGCGAGCCATGAAAATTACGATCGGTACGAAACCATGCCATGCGCGACTTGAGGTTCAGCTCTTCGCCGGCGCCTTGTTCTCGGCGTGGTCGCGCATCTGGTCGGTCTGGACCTGCTTGCTGTCGAGGCCGCGACCACCGGAATGTTGGCTCTTGTCGCGGTTCGACAGGACCATGTTCTCGGCAATGTCTTCGGGATTGAGGTCGGTCATCGCTCCGGTGCCGTCGCCCTTCCCCTGTGTTCCCTTGCCCATATGCTTGCGATCGGCATTGGCCATTGGAGTCCTCCCCTTCCGCTTGTCTCCTCTGAACAACGCCCCGTGCGCTCTCGGGTTCGCCGCCGAAGCGGCAATTGACGATCCCGCCCGGAAGTGACACATCCCTCGCGGCCCCGGGGAGGGTCGCAGGCCGGATGTCATGCAGCCCTCAGATTTCAATCTTGTTTCCGTCATCATTCCCGCGCGGAACGAGGCCGAGAACCTCGACTTCCTGATCGAGGAGATCGCCGGAGCTCTCAGCGGAAGAGCGTATGAGATCGTGGTCGTCGACGAGGCCTCCACCGACGACACGCCGGGCCTTCTGGCGCGCAAGGCGCGGGCAGGCCTTCCCGTCCGTCACATCCGCCACGAACGCGGCATGGGCCAGAGCGGCGCTATCCGCACCGGCGTGATCCATGCGCGTGGCTCGATCTTCGTGACCATCGACGGCGATGGCCAGAACAACCCGTCCTACATCCCAGCCCTCGTCACGACGCTCGAAGGTGCGAGCGCCGATGTCGGCATGGTGGCCGGCCAGCGGCGCGGCCGGACCGACGGCACGCTGAAGAAATACGCCTCGCGTTTCGCCAACAATCTGCGACGCTCGCTGCTGAACGACGACAACGAGGATTCCGGCTGCGGGTTGAAAGCGGTCAGGGCCGACATCTTTCGCATCCTGCCCTATTTCGACGGCTGGCACCGGTTCATGCCAGCCTTGATCACGCGCGAGGGCTACAAGATCCTGAGGCTCGACGTGGTCGACCGCCCCCGGCGGTTCGGCCGGTCGAACTACGGCATCCTCGACCGCGGCCTGCGCGGCGTGCTCGACCTGTTCGGCGTGTGGTGGCTGATGAAGCGCTTCCGCGGCCGGGCGGTCGCGACGGAGATCGAGACGAAATGATCGACACGTTGAGTCGCTGGGCCCACGAGGTCTTCGTCGGCAATTTCGACGCATGGGTCGTGCTGGGCTTCTTCGCCCAGGGCATGTTCATGATGCGCTTTGTCGTCCAGTGGATCGCCAGCGAGCGGGCGCGCCGCTCCGTGGTGCCGATCGCGTTCTGGTTCTTCTCGCTCGGCGGCGGCGTCCTGTTGCTGATCTACTCGATCCAGCGCGGCGACCCCGTCTATATCCTCGGCCAGGCGCTCGGCCTCATCATCTACATCCGCAATCTCTGGCTGATCGCCAAGCATAAGCGGTCAGACAAGGTGCTATGACCGAGACGTTGCGGTTTGATAGATCGCATCCGGGGCATTACGGCGCCTCGATCACGCTCTCTCCGCTCGTACGCCGCGTCGTCGCCAACAATCCCGGGCCCTTCACCTTCACAGGAACGGTGAGCCATATCGTTGGACGCGGACAGGTCGCCGTGATCGATCCCGGCCCGGACGATCCGGACCACATCGCGGCGCTCCTGGCGGCGACCGCCGGCGAGACGATCACGCATATCGTCGTCACCCACACCCATCGCGACCATACCGACGGCGTCGAGGCGCTGCGCGCGGTGACGGGAGCGACCGTCGTCGGCTGTGCCCAGCATCAGGCTGCCCGGCCGCTGCTTCCCGGCGAGGCCAATGCCCTCGATGCCAGCGCCGACAGAGGTTACCGGCCGGACCGCATATTGGGCGAGGGCGATGTCGTCTCCGATCCCAGCTGGACGCTTGAAGCCGTCCCGACGCCCGGCCACACCGCAAACCACCTCGCTTTCGCGCTTCGGGAGGAGAACGCGCTCTTTCCGGGCGACCATGTGATGGCGTGGTCGACGACGATCGTCGCGCCGCCGGACGGCTCGATGGCCGACTACAAGGCCTCGCTGCGCAGGCTGATCGCACGGAGCGAAGACATCTATTACCCGGCGCATGGCCCGAGCCTGACCAATGGCCGCCGGCACGCCGAGGCGCTTCTGAAGCACCGCGAACTCCGCGAGGACCAGATCCTCGACGCGCTGTCGGCAGGCCCGCGCACGATCCCCGACCTCGTCGCCTCCATCTATGTCGCCCTGTCGCCCAACATGTTCGGCGCGGCCGGCCTTTCGGTACAGGCGCATCTGGAGGAACTGGTGGGCCGTGGCGTGGTGCGGATGGATGCTGGGCCGAAGGTGCCGGTGTTCAGCCTGGCGTGAGCCGTCTCCCGGACCAGCGTGCGCTTCGCGCACTTGTCCGGGGAACGTCAGCGCGCCGCGGCGGCCAGGTCGGTCAGGAAACTCCGCACCCGCCGTGCATTCGAGCCGAGATCGGCCGAGCCCACCCGCGATGCCGAGCGCATGTCGACGCGAACGCCACCGCCTTCGGGGCGGATGTCGATGGCAATGTCTTCCGAGAAGCGGAGCAGCGGCGTCAGTGCCACGGCTTCGATATGGCGGCGGCCACGATTGTTGGCGCCGGAAACGAGAATGCGCCAGCCGCGCGTCTCGACGAGTTGGAGCGCCAGCGCATAGACCTCATCGACAGGCTGGGAGACGCGGAGCGGCGCGATGTCCGGATAGCCGGACAGCTGGGCCATCGCGGCCTTCTCTCCCGGATAGGCCAGCGGATTGTCGGTCGGACGGCGCTCGGCCGCGGCGAAGACGAATGCGGGTGGATCGCCCGGATCGGTCGCGACGTCGGTGATCTGCGGCAGGCCCCAGCCCATTACGAGATAGCCGAGCGGCACCGAGATGACCGCGAGTCCTGCGATGATGCCGATGGCGGCGGCTCCCGCGCCGCGATTGCCGCGCACCCAGATGACCGCGAAGGCGATCAGGCCGAGCAGGACGGCGAGGACGGCGAGGATCGCGCCGGCGCCGAGGCTGGCGACGCCCGAGTTGAAATCGAGCTGGCCGGAGCGTTGCGCGACGACGGCGATGATCGACACCGGAATCGCGAACAGCCCAAGCCGTCGCGACCACAGCGCGCTCGATGCGTAGGGTTCGTGCTCGATCATGCCGTTTCCGGTTTGGCCCATTCGCCGCGCCGCCGCAAGCGGATGGGTGCTTGCGCTACGAGTTTTGCGATGGCTTTAAAGCGTCACGCCTTTCGATACGGAGACAAGCATGAAGACCGTCGTTCTACCCGGTGGCGAAACCGTTCCCGCGCTTGGCCAGGGCACCTGGTACATGGGCGAGCGGTCGAGCAGCCGCGCGGCCGAGGTGGCGGCGATCCGCGAAGGCGTCGAGCTTGGCATGACGCTCGTCGACACCGCCGAGATGTATGCCGACGGCGGCGCCGAGGAGATGCTGTCCGAGGCGCTGAACGGTATCCGCGACAAGGTCTTCCTCGTCTCCAAGGTCTATCCGCACAATGCGAGCTCCAAGGGCGTGCAGGCCGCCTGCGAGCGCAGCCTGGAGCGCATGGAGACCGATGTGATCGACCTCTATCTGCTGCACTGGCGCGGCGGCGTACCGTTCGAGGACACGGTGCGCGGCTTCGAGGCACTGCAGAAGGACGGCAAGATAAGGCATTGGGGCGTCAGCAATCTCGACACCGACGACATGGAGGAGCTCCTCGACGTCGACGGCGGCGAGAACTGCCAGGTCAACCAGGTGCTCTACAATCTCAGCCGCCGCGGTCCGGAATACGATCTCCTGCCCTTCCTCGCGAAGAACGAGATCCCGGCGATGGCCTACAGCCCGATCGAGCAGGCGCGGCTGCCGAAGACCGGCGCGCTGGGTGACATCGCCCGAAAGTACGGCGTCGAGCCGTTCACCGTGGCTCTTGCCTGGCTGCTGCGCCGTTCCGACGTGATCGCAATTCCCAAGGCGGCGCGGATCGAGCATGTTCGCGAGAACCGCAAGGCGGCCGACATCGAGCTCGACGCCGAAGACCTCGCGGCGCTCGACCGCGCCTTCCCCCCGCCCACCCGTAAACGCCCGTTGGAAATGCTCTGAGCAACACCCTGAAGATCAACGAGATCAGCGCAGCGACGCCTGTCGCCGAACAATTGGCTATGAAGCGCGACGCGCTGGCCGAGGAATTGCGGCTGGCCGGCATCGAGGCGGAAGTCGAACCCTGCGTGGACGCGCAGGGCGCAGGCAGGCGTCGGGCGACGTTCCACGCACGGCGCGGCGAGGACGGCGTCCTGCGCGTCGGCTTCATGCAGCCGAAGACCCACAACGTGCTCGACCTCGCCGAACATCCCGAGCCGATCCTGTCCGAGGCGATCCAGAAATCGGTCGAGCCGGTGCGGACCCTGGCGCGGCTCCTGCTCGGACTGAAGAAGCCGGTCGACGCCGTGGTGACCTCGACGCTTTCCGGGCTCGATATCGACCTGCGCGGCGCCGGCAAGGTGCCGGAGAAGGTGCGGCTCGCGCTCGCCGAGACGGCGCAGCGGCTCGATCTGGCGCGGCTATCGCTGCACGGCGATCTCGTCGTCGAGGCCCGGCCGCCCATCGTCCGGTTCGGACGTGCCGAGGTGATCCTGCCGCCCGGCGGTTTCCTGCAGGCGACAGAAGCCGGCGAGGCCGCGCTCGCGGGGCTGGTGACAGAGGGCGTCGGGTCGGCGAAGCGCGTGGCCGACCTCTTCGCGGGCGTGGGAACGTTCGCGCTGCGCTTGGCCGAGAAGGCCTTGGTTCTCGCGGTCGAGCAGGATCGCACCGCGCTCGCCGCGCTCGACCGCGCGTGGCGGAAGACGCAGGGGCTGAAGCAGATCACGCAGGAAGCACGCGACCTGTTCCGTCGCCCGATGCTCGCCGCCGAGCTGAAGGACATGGACGTCGTGGTCTTCGACCCGCCGCGCGCGGGGGCCGATCACCAGGCACGGAACATCGCCGCTTCAAGGGTCAAGCGCGTGGTCGCCGTCTCGTGCAACGCGCAGACTTTTGCGCGCGACCTGAAGATTCTCGTCGATGGCGGCTTCCGGGTCGAGAAGGTCACGCCGGTCGACCAGTTCCGAAATTCGCCCCACACCGAAGCGGTCGCGGTGCTCGGCCGTTAAGGATTGGAGCGGAGCGGGAACGAACGCGGCACGAATCGCTGATTTGGCGATGTTCTTGTTGTGGTCCGTAGGGCACCTCCCGAAGCCTGAGCGAGACCCGCCCTGAATTCTGCTGGTTTGGAAGCGTTCGGCGGTTAAAAGCCTGCCCCAAATCGGGACGGCGCGCGTGTTCCGGGGCCGCGACGCGGAGCCCGGAACCCATATCCCGCAGTCTCCCGACTTCATCATCAGCACAGGGGCTATGGATCCCGGGCTCGGCTCCGCCGCCCCGGGATACCCTCAATCCGTCGACCAGTTCAGGAATTGGCCCCCGCCTACGTCGTCATCCTCCGGCTCGACCGGAGGATGACGGCGCCACAGCGCTAAATCCACCGTGCCTTGCCATCCTCGAACATCAGCGCCCTGCCCTGCTTGATGTCCTCGACCGGCAGATCGACCTGCGCCATTCCGGTCAGAAGGCCCAGCAGGACACGCGCGACCCCGCCGTGGGTGACCGCAAGCGTCGGCTTTTTCACATCCACAAGCCAATCGGCGATGCGGTCGGAAAGCATGGAATAGCTCTCGCCGCCCGGCGGGCAGAAGGCCCATTTGTCGGCTTTGCGCTTGGCCGCGAGGTCCGGGAAACTCCGCTTCACGTCGTCCCAGGTCGAGCATTCCCAGGAACCGAAGGTCAGCTCCTTGAGGCGCGGATCGAGGCGGTAATCCTTCGGGTCGACGCCCATCGCCGCGCGCATCAGCTCCATCGTGTCGCGGGTGCGGATCAAGGGGCTTGCGACGAAATCCCAGCCGAGCACTTCGGGGGCGTGCTGGAGAAGGAGACGGCCGACCGCCTCCGCCTGGTCGCGGCCGCGGCCGTTCATCCGGACGTCCTGCTGCCCCTGGAGCCTGCCCTCGAGGTTCCAGTCGGTCTCGCCATGCCGGACGATGCAGAGCGGATAATCGAGCGGCATGAAGCTTTTGACCTGCGGCGCGGGAAAATTACGGCGCCTGTCAAAGCACGGGACTTGCGGGAGGTACAGTCTCCGGGCGATCTGAATGCATGCGAAGTGTCGCGATTGTCGTTTTTCCCGGAGTCCAGGCACTCGATGTCGCCGGACCCGTCGACGTATTCGCCGAGGCCAACGGGTTCCTGCCCAAAGGCGACGGCTATGCGGTGACTCTCGTCGGCACCGAGGCCGGCCCGTTCCGCGCCTCGAACGGAATGCAGTTCGTGGCCGACATCACGCTCGACCAGACCGCCGAACGCTACGACTACGTCTTCGTCGCGGGCGGTCCGCTTCTGCCGGTGCAGCCGGCGAACTCCCTATTGTCGCGGTGGCTGGTCGTGATGGCGCGGCGCGCCGACGCGATCGGCTCGATCTGCACCGGAGCCTTCGCGCTCGGTCATGCCGGCCTGCTGAACGGAAAGCGGGTGACGACGCACTGGCAGAACGCGCCCGTCCTGGCGGAGCAGTTTCCGGATGCGAGCGTCGAATACGACCGCATCTTCCTGCGCGACGGGACATTGGTGACGTCCGCCGGCGTCACCGCCGGCATCGACCTCGCGCTCGCGCTCGTGGCCGAGGACCATGGCTCGAACATCGCGCTCCTCGTTGCCAAGCGGCTCGTCGTCGTCGCCCAGCGACAGGGTGGGCAGTCGCAGTTCAGCCCATACCTCAACGCCGCCGAGCCGGGATCGCCGATCGCTAAGGTGCAGGCGCATGTCATGGCGAACATCTCCGAGAGCTTCACCGTCGAGCGGCTGGCATCGGTGGCGGGGATGAGCGAGCGCAACTTCGCTCGGCAGTTCGCGCAGGCGGCGAAGATGACGCCGCATGAATTCGTCGAGGGCGCGCGCATTGACGCCGCGCGCAATCTGCTCGAAGGCACCGACAAGCCGCTGAAGACCATCGCCTTCGATTGCGGTTTCGGCTCGCCGGACCGGATGCGGCTCGTTTTCCTGAAGCGGATGGGACTGACGCCGGCGCAATACCGGGCGAGCTTCCACGCCGACGAGACGCCGTTTCCCGGCGCCTGAGCGCGCCGCACCCGTCGCTTTCTGCCAAACGCGCGCGCTTTACCGCCAACCGCGCGAGCGCGCCTTGAGAGCTCGTCATACGCGAGCGACCTGTCTCCCACGCCGCGACCACATCTGAGACGCGGCGGTGAGGAGCACTTCCATGACCAAGCCGCTCGAAGGCATCAAGATCATCGATTTCACCCACGTACAGGCAGGACCGGCCGCGACGCAGATGCTCGCTTGGTTCGGCGCCGACGTGATCAAGGTCGAGCGTCCCGGTTCCGGCGACGTGACGCGCTCGCAGCTTCGCCACATCAAGGATGCGGACGCGCTCTATTTCACGATGCTGAACTCGAACAAGAAGTCGCTGACGCTCGATACCAAGACCCAGAAGGGCAAGAAGGTCCTGGAGCGGCTGATCAGGGAATCCGACGTGCTTGTCGAGAACTTCGCGCCCGGCGCGCTCGACCGCATGGGCTTCACCTGGGAGCACATCCACGAGCTGAACCCGGGCATGATCGTCGCCTCGGTGAAGGGCTTCTCGGACGGCCACCATTTCGAGGACCTGAAGGTCTACGAGAACGTGGCGCAGGCGGCCGGCGGCGCGGCCTCGACTACCGGTTTCTGGGACGGCCCGCCCACCGTGAGCGGCGCGGCACTCGGCGATTCCAACACCGGCATGCACCTCGTCATCGGCATCCTGACGGCGCTGCATGCGCGCGACAAGAATGGCGGCAAGGGTCAGAAGGTCTCGGTGTCGATGCAGGACGCGGTGATCAATCTCGTCCGCGTCAAGCTGCGCGACCAGCAGCGGCTCGATGCGACCGGCATCCTCGAGGAATACCCGCAATATCCGCACGGTCAGTTCACCGATGTGGTGCCGCGCGGGGGCAATGCGGGCGGCGGCGGCCAGCCGGGCTGGGTGCTGAAATGCAAAGGCTGGGAGACAGACCCGAACGCCTATATCTACTTCACCATCCAGGGCCACGCCTGGCCGAAGGTGGCGGAAGCGATCGGCAAGCCGGAATGGATCGACGATCCGGCCTACAACACGGCCCTGGCGCGGCAGGACAAGATCTTCGACATCTTCTCCTACATCGAGGAATGGCTGTCGGACAAAACCAAGTTCGAGGCCGTCGACATCCTGCGCAAGTTCGACATTCCCTGCGCGCCAGTGCTGTCGATGAAGGAGATCGCCAACGATCCGTCGCTCCGCAAGAGCGGCACGATCGTCGAGGTGAACCATCCGGTCATCGGCAAGTACCTGACCGTCGGCAGCCCGATCAAATTCTCCGATCTCGACATCGACATCACGGCGTCGCCGCTGCTCGGCCAGCACACCAATGACGTGCTGAAGGACCTCGGCTACTCGCAGGAAGAGATCTCCGAACTGCACGACGAAAAAGCGGTCTGACCGCGCCAATCCAGGCGGTCGCGACGATGCGGCCGCCTCTCCTTCCCAAAGGAATCAACGAGATGACTTCGACCATTGGCGGGGTGAGCATCCCCGACAGCAAACTGGCGCGCGACGTGACGGAATTCGTCCGTGACAACGCCACGCCGCTCCTCTTCCACCATTCGAGCCGCGTCTATTATTTCGGCGCGCTCGCCGGAAAGCACCGCAGCCTGAAATTCGATCCAGAACTGCTCTATGCGGGCGCGATGTTCCACGACATGGGGCTGATGCATACGCATTCGAGCGCGCATGAGCGCTTCGAGGTCGACGGCGCCAATGCGGCGCGGGACTTCCTCAAATGGCAGGGCATCGCGCAGTCCGACATCGACACCGTGTGGACCGCGATCGCGCTGCACACGACGCCCGGCATTCCGCAGCACATGCATCCGGTCGTCGCGCTGGTGACGGCCGGCGTCGAGATGGACGTGCTGGGGCTGACATATCCGGACTATTCGGACGAGGAACGCGAGGCCGTGGTGCACGCGCATCCGCGCACGCCGCACTTCAAGGAAGACATCATCCAGGCCTTCTACGACGGCATCAAGCACAAGCCGGAAACGACCTTTGGCAACGTCAAGGCCGATGTGCTGGCGGAGAAGGACCCGCACTTCCATCGCGGGAATTTCTGCAGCGTGATCAGAGGGTCCGCGTGGAGGTGATTGAGTTCGTGTCCCGGTCCGGGTGCGGCAAAGCTGCGTCCCGAGAACCGGACCCAGCGTACCTCGCGGCGAAGCCGCACTGAATCTTGGTGCCTCTCCCAGCCGCTAAGCAGAAATAGCTGAAGCGCTTCGCGAGTATGCGCCGGGTTCTCGCGATGCGCCTCGCGTACGCGGACCGGGACACGGTTATTCCCTCACCGCGACCGAAATATCAGGCGCGTCGGGATGCTTCATGCCAACGATGTGGTAGCCGGCGTCGACATGATGGATCTCTCCAGTCACGCCGCGGCTGAAATCCGACAGGAAATAGAGTGCGGCATCGCCGACCTCGTCGATCGTGACCGTGCGGCGGAGCGGCGAGTTCAGCTCGTTCCACTTCAGGATGTAACGGAAATCGCCGATTCCCGACGCAGCCAGCGTCTTGATCGGGCCGGCGGAGAGCGCGTTGACGCGGATCTTCTTCTCGCCGAGATCGGCCGCGAGATAGCGTACGCTCGCCTCGAGCGCGGCCTTGGCGACGCCCATGACGTTGTAGTGCGGCATCCACTTCTCGGCGCCGTAATAGGTGAGCGTCAGCAGCGAGCCGCCGGTCGTCATCAGCTTCTCCGCCCGCTGGGCGATGGCCGTGAACGAATAGCAGGAGATGTTGAGCGTGCGGTCGAAGTTCGCGGACGTCGTATCAACGTAGCGGCCGTCGAGTTCGTCCTTGTCGGAGAAGGCCACGGCGTGGACGACGAAATCGAGCCCGCCCCAGGCCTTATCGATCTCGGCGAAGACGGCGTCGATCGAGGCGGGGTCGGTGACGTCGCAATGACCAGCGAGGAGCGCGCCGAGCTCCGCGGCAAGCGGCTCGACGCGTTTCTTCAGGGCGTCGCCCTGCCAGGTAAGAGCAAGCTGGGCACCCTGGCCGGCGCAGGCCTTGGCGATGCCCCAGGCAATCGAGCGGTTGTTGGCGACACCGAGAACGAGGCCTCGTTTGCCGGCCATCAGGCCCTGCGCGCTGGTCATAATGTCCGGTCCTCTTGGGGATGTTTCGCCCCTCATGGCACGGCAGGGATGGGGCTTCAAGCCGCGCTCGCGGACTTATACGGGGTTAGCTTGCCTTGCGCGGGTCATAGGGCGCGCCGTCACGCATGCGCTTGGCGAGCTTCTCCAGCTCGGCGTCCGGACCAGGCGGCAGGACGACGCGGAGCGACACCAGGAGGTCGCCCGTGCCGGCTATACCCTTGCCCTTCAGGCGCATGGTCCTGGCGCCCGTGGAATTCGGCGGGACCGTCAGTTCGACGGAGCCATCGAGCGTCGGCACGCGGATCTTGCCGCCGAGCACCGCCTCGTAAAGCGTGATCGGTACCTCCACCCGAACATTGTGACCGTCGGCGCGGAAATGCGGATGCGAGGCGATGTGGACGGTGACCAGAAGGTCGCCCGGCTCGCCACCCAGAGGCGAGGAATTACCCTGCCCCTTCAGGCGGATCGTCTTGCCTTCCTGGATGCCCGCTGGAATAGAGAATTCGAGTTCGCGGCCGGTCGGCAGCACGACGCGCGCCTTGCCGCCGATTGCCCAATCGGTGAACGGCACAGTGACCTCGGCGGAGAGATCGTCGCCCTTCGGCGCGCTCTGGGTGCGCCCCGCGGTTCCCGCGCCTGCGGCGAAGCCCGCGCGGCCACGGCCCCCGAGACCGGCGAACAGATCGGAGAAGATGTCCTCGGCCGAGAAGCCGCTGGACCGGCCGCTGCCGCCACTGCCGCCGGTCCAGGTATATTGCTCGAAGCCGCCGGCACCCGCCCCCGTTCCACGGCTGCCGCCGAACCCGCCGAAGCCCGAGAATTTCGGCTTGCCCTCGGCGTCGATCTCGCCGCGATCGAACTGGCCCCGCTTCTCGCTGTCGGACAGGAGATCATAGGCGTGCGAGAGCTCCGAGAAGCGCTCCTTCGCCTTCGGATCGTTCGGATTGCGATCGGGATGGTGCGTCTTGGCGAGCTTGCGGAACGCCTTCTTGATCTCGGCGTCGCTCGCGCCCTTCGGCACGTTCAGAACGTCATATGGGTCGCGCATCAGGCCAGTTCCCCGCCGCCCGTCTTATTCGTAGTCATATGTGCGCGATGTGGGAAACCTGTTGCCAAAATGCAACGGGTTTAGAGAGTGGTCTTGTTGGTCTGGGCGATGTCCCATTGACCATCGGCGGTCCTGCAGGCGCGACCGTTCAGACGAACTTCCTTGCCGTTCTCCAGGCGGGTCGCGACAAAGTCGCGGCAGGTCTGGCCGGAAGCGGTGATCGCCGGAGCGCTCGGGGCGAAATTGCCGCGTGCACCCGTCTCGGGATTGGCCCACGGAACCGGCGGACCGTCGGAGGTGCTGGTCAGGGCAAGACCCAGCGCTCCGCGCGCATAGTTCCAATCGGTGTTGTTGAGATCGGTCGTGCCGGCGCTGGCAACCTGGGTGCCGCTGACCGCCGCGCGGCCGGTCGCCGGGGTCGCGACGCTGCCGGTAACCTCGGGCTTCTCGGATTCGCCGGTCAGCGAACCCATCCGCATGCTGCATCCGGCTGAGAGGAGGCAGGCGAGAACGAGAACCGTTCCCTTCGCCGTCCAACCGGGACGGGACGACCGTGATGGTCTATACATGCGATCCGCCGCCAAGGGACACTCCAACCACTAGTCCGCACAATGCACGAACTTAATTCAAATGGAAGCCCGGAATCATTAAAGAATGGTGACTTTACTGAGGCGAATGACCCAATCGGGCTTTTTTCTGAGTGGTTAGCCGAAGCAAGCTTGAGCGAGATCAACGATCCGAACGCAATGGCTTTAGCAACAGCTGACTCTGACCTTATGCCGAACGTTAGAATGGTTTTGCTTAAAGGTTTCGACGGTGAAGGCTTCGTGTTTTACACGAACTCGCAGAGTGCAAAGGGTGAAGAACTTGCGGCAAATGCCAAGGCTGCGCTCGTCTTTCACTGGAAGAGCATTCGCCGCCAGGTGCGGGTGCGCGGCACGGTCGAGATGGTCACGACCGAGGAAGCCGACGCATATTTCGCGACCCGTCCCCTGCAAAGCCGCATCGCCGCGTCCGCCTCGCGGCAATCGCGTCCGCTCGACAGCCGTGCCGTCTTCGAACGCGCAATGGAAGAGGTCAAGGAACGCTTCCCGGGTGAGGATATTCCCAGGCCGTCGCACTGGAACGGCTATCGTGTCGTCCCGATATCCATCGAGTTCTGGCACGACCGGCCGTATCGCATGCACGACCGAATCGCCTTCACCCGCCCCACCCGCGACGCGGCCTGGGCAAAGACCCGGCTTTATCCATGAGTTTGAAACCGAATGATCGCCGCACGCTGCTCCTGACCGGGGCCTCGCGGGGCATCGGGCACGCCACGGTTAAGCGCTTCTCGGCCGCCGGCTGGCGGGTCATCACCGCCTCGCGGCACGCCTTTCCGGAGAACTGCCCGTGGGCGGCCGGGCCGGAGGACCATCTCCAGATCGACCTGGCCGACCCGGAGAATACAGAACAGGCGATCAGGGACGTCCGCAGCCGGCTGGACGGCGGGATGCTGCATGCGCTGGTCAACAATGCCGCGATTTCTCCGAAGGGTCCGGGCGGCTCGCGGCTCGGCACGATGGAGACGAGCTTCGCGGACTGGATGACGGTGTTCCAGGTCAACTTCTTCGCGCCGGTCATGCTGGCGCGCGGGCTGTGCGAGGAGTTGAAGGCCGCGGGCGGCGCGGTGGTGAACGTGTCGTCGATTGCCGGATCGCGCGTGCACCCGTTCGCCGGAGCGGCCTATTCGACATCGAAGGCGGCGCTGGCCGCGCTGACCCGCGAAATGGCGGCGGATTTCGGCCCACTCGGCATCCGCGTTAACGCGATCGCACCGGGCGAGATCGACACCTCGATCCTCTCACCGGGAACAGAGAAGCTGGTCGAGCAGATCCCCCTCAGGAGGCTCGGCCGGCCGGAAGAGGTCGCAAGCGCGATCTATTTCCTGTGCTCGGAGCAGTCGACCTATGTGAACGGCGCCGAGATCCACATTAACGGCGGTCAGCACGTCTGATCGCGGGGGAGTGCCTCCCGCTCAACGGGAGGTACGCCTCAAGCCACTTTCTGCGCGGCCTTCTTCAGGCCGACCAGCGCCCGGAAATTGCCGATCGGCTCGGGCTTGCCGATGAGGAAGCCCTGGATATCCGTGCAGTCGAGCGCGGCGAGGAAAGCGTGCTGCTCCTCGGTTTCCACACCCTCGGCGGTGATCGGGACATTCAGGCCGCGGCCGAGGCCGACGATGGCGCGAATGATCGCCTCGGACTGTCGGTTGCCATCAAGGCTCGCGACGAACGACCGGTCGATCTTGATGCGATCGAACGGGAACGCCTGCAGATAGGCGAGCGAGGAATAACCGGTGCCGAAATCATCCATCGCGATGCAGACGCCGAGCGCCTTGATCTCTTCGAGCACTTTCAGGGCGCGCGCGAAATCGTGGATCAGAACGCCTTCGGTGATCTCCAGTTCGAGCCGCTTCGGATCGAGACCGGTCTCGGCGAGCACCTGCCGGACGAGAGCGGGAAGGTCGCCATGCTCGAACTGGACCGGCGAGAGATTGACGGCCACCGTCAGCGGATTGGCCCAGGTCACCGCCTCGGCGCAGGCCGTGCGCAGCACAAATTCGCCGAGTTCGACGATGAGGCCGTTCTCCTCGGCGAGCGGCACGAATTCGGAGGGCTGGACGGAACCGCGCTTCGGGCTTTCCCACCGGAGCAGGGCCTCGAAGCCCGAAACCACACCGGTCGCGGTCTCAGCCTGCGGCTGATAGTGGAGGCAGAACTCTCCACGCGGCAGCGCATCGCGCATTTCGGCCTGCATCGCACGGCGTTCGCGCAGCCGCAGATCCATTTCCGGCTCGAAGAAGCGGTAGGCGCCGCGGCCGTCCTGCTTGGCGCGATAGAGCGCCGCGTCGGCATTGGGATGCAGCGTGTCGACGTCGCGCCCGTCCCTCGGGAATACGGCAATGCCGATCGAGGTCGCGGCGCGGAAGGTGTTCCCGTCGACGTCGACGTCACGGCACACTGCGGCGATGAGGCGTTCGGCTAGATCCTGCGCGCCCTCCGGCTGGACAACGCCGGACTGCACGACCACGAATTCGTCGCCACCGATACGCGCGAGCATCTCGGTCGGACGAAGGGCGGCGCTCATCGCGCTCGCGAGATTGCGCAGCAGGGCATCGCCCGCATGGTGGCCGAAGATGTCGTTGACCTGCTTGAACCGGTCGAGATCGAGCGCGAGCAGCGCCAGCTGTCCCCCGCTCCTTTCCGCCGCATCGAGCCGCTCGCGGAGCACCTCGGCGAGACGCGCCCGGTTCGGCAGACCGGTCAGGAGGTCGTGATAGGCCATGTGGTGGATCCGCTTCTCGGCGGCGCGGCGCTCGCTGAGATCGCGGATCGCATAGACGCGGCTCGTCATGCCCTGAAGGCCGATCCGGCGCACCACGATCTCGGCCGGCACCACCTTGCCGGATTTGGCGATCAGGTCGACCTCGGTCGGGCAATTGTCGTCCAGGGAAGCAAGCGTCTTGCGGCCGGTCGTGCGGATCAGTTCGAGCTTGCGTCCTGTGACCTCGGCCACCGAATAGCCGAGCAGCGCCTCGAAGCTTGCATTGGCATCCCTGATGATCTCGTTCTCGACGATCAGCAAGCCTTCGACCGCCGCGTCGGCGAGGCTCTTCAGCCGCCTGGCTTCCTCCACCTTCCGCTCGCCGAGCCGCCGATCGAAGATGACGCAGAGAAGTGCGAGGCTGAAGATCATCAGCGACGCCATCACGACTCCGATCGCCAGAACATCGTCCGAGATCGCGCTCGGCGCGACGATACGGGCCGGATCCGGCGTCAGCGTGACCGCGCTCATGGCCGTGAAATGAAGCGCAACGATGCCGAGGACGAGAAGGCCCGCCGCGGCCAGAAGGCCGCGATCGCCCTGCATCCTGCGGCTCGCGAACAGGGCCGCCGTCGCGAAGATTGCCGACGATACGATCGAGGCGATGACGAGCGCCGTATCCCAGCTGATGAGCCCCGGGAGCACGAGCCCGCTCATGCCGACATAGTGCATGATTGCGACCCCGTAGCCGAGCGTCGAGCCACCCAGGGCCAGCCGCCATTTGCCGCCCGCGGCGGCGAGCGTGAAGCCCGCGCCGGACAGGGCTATCGCGATAATGAGCGACAGTAATGTGCGCTGGATATCGAAATGGATGTCGACCGGGGTCTTGTAGGCCAGGATGGCGATGAAATGGGTCGACCAGACCGCACAGCCTCCCGCCAGTGCGGCGGTGCCAAGCCAGATGACGCGCTCTGAACCGCCAGTCGCCTGCGCCCGCTGAAAGACGCGCATCGCTGTGATCGATCCGAGCACGCACATGAAGGCCGCGACGAGGACCAGCCATGGGTCGTGCTCGAAAGCCAGGCAACTGAGGATGCGGTACATTAGTCAGCCCCAAAAATGCAGTCTGGCATGTACATTGCGCCAGACTGACGGGGCATTAACGTAAGCCGCCCAAGTCTTATATTCTGATATAAAGGTGAACTTTGGCCTAATATTCGAGCAATACTAAAGCCATCTCTTCAACCTAAAGATGAGGTACGGTACAACCGCAGAGAGAAGCATCGCGATCAACGCGATCGGATAGCCCCAAGGATGGCTGAGCTCGGGCATGTACTCGAAGTTCATCCCGTAAGTCGACGCGATCAGTGTCGGCGGCATCAGGATCACGGCGACAACCGAGAATAGCTTCACGAGATCGTTCTGCTCGATCGTCACCATGCCGACCGTTGCGTCGAGCAGGAAGGTAATCTTGTCGCCGAGATAGGATGTGTGGTCGCGCAGGCTTTCGGCGTCGCGGCGCATCACGGACAGCTGGGCGCTGGCCTGTTTCGAGACTTTCTGCCCACCGGCATCGACCGAGAGGAAGCCGACCATGCGCGACAGCGAAACCAGGCTTTCCCGCGCCATCGAGAGAAGGTCGCCCTTGCGACCGATGGTCCGCAGGATCGCCATATAATCCTTCTTCTGCCGGATGCCCTTCTCCGGGCGGGCGAAGATGCGGTGCGAGACCATGTCGATGTCCGAACCGGCCCGCTCGAGTATATCGGCGGTTCGATCGATGATCGCTTCGAGCAGGCCGAGCAGGATCGCCTCGCCCGTCTGCGGCGCGTCCTGCTGCTTGCACACGCGCTGGATGTAGAGCTCGACCGAGCGAGGCTCGCCACGGCGGACGGTGATCAATCGATTACCGGCGAGAATGAAGCCGACATTGACGAGTCCCGGCTTGTCGGACTTCACGCCTGCCAACACCGATGCCGTCATGTAGCGCGCGCCATCCTCGAAGTAGAGGCGGCTCGACGCCTCTATCTCCTGCATGTCCTCTTCCGTGGGCACTGCCACGCCGACGCAGGCTTCGACAGCCTTGTCCTCCTCCGGAGTCGGATGGAGCATGTCGAGCCAGACGGCGTTGTCGGGCAATGTCTCGCCCGGCTGATGCGGTCGCCGATCGAGGGCGCCGCCCGTCGCCAGATAAAGGGTCAGCATCGTCTCAGGCGGGGTCGAGCGGCATTGTCCCGGTAGGGTTGCCGGAGGCGTCTGTGGTGATCTTCTCGACACGCGCCTCGGCCGCCTTCAGCAGGCGGTCGCAATGGCGCTTCAGGGCGTCGCCGCGCTCGTAGAGCGTGATCGACTTCTCGAGCGGGACATCGCCGCGCTCGAGATCGGCGACGATTTTTTCAAGCTCGGCCAAAGCCTGCTCGAACGGCATCGCCTGGATATCGGACGGAATCTCGGCCACGCCTCAGCCCTTCTGCAATTCGCTGACATGGGCTTTCACCGAGCCCGACAGACCCTGGAGGTCATAGCCCCCTTCGAGAACGGAAACGAGCCGGCCGCCGCAGAGTTTCTCCGCCGATTCCATCAACTTTCGGGTAACCCACGCGAAATCCTCCTCAACCATGCGGAGCGAGGCGAGCGGATCGCGCTCATGCGCGTCGAAGCCGGCCGAGACGATGATCAGTTCCGGTCCGAACGTTTCGAGCGCCGGCAGGATGTGGTCGTTGAACGCTTCGCGCAGCTTCACGCCGCCATCGCCGGGCGCGAGGGGGGCATTGAAGATGTTGCCGGTGCCGGTCTCGCTCATCGCGCCGGTGCCCGGATAGAGCGGCATCTGGTGCGTCGAGGCGTAGAGGACCGACGGATCGGAATAGAAGATCTCCTGCGTGCCATTGCCGTGATGGACGTCGAAATCGACGATCGCGACCTTCTTCAGCCCATGCTTCTTCTGCGCATGGCGAGCGCCGATGCCGATATTGTTGAACAGGCAGAAGCCCATAGCCCGCTCGCTCTCGGCATGGTGGCCCGGCGGACGGCAGGCGACGAAGGCGTTCTGTGCCTCGCCGTCGAGCACCGCATCGACCGCGCGAAGCGTACCGCCGACACCGCGCAGCACGACTTCCCATGTCGACGGCTCCATCATCGTGTCGCCGTCGAGATAGACGTAGCCCTCGTTCGGGCGGGCCTCTTCAAGCGCGTCGACGTAGCGGTCGGTATGGACATAACGCGTCACCGCGACATCGGCGACCTCGGCCCGCTCGCGCAGCAGCGCATCGAACTCCGGCTGACCCAGCACCGCCTCGACCGCCCGATAACGATCCGGCCGCTCGGGATGGCCGGCGGAGGTCTTGTGAAGGGCAAAGTGCGGATGGTGCAAAAGCAGCGTGGCCAAAGGCATCTCTCAGGCTGGATGGGGATTTGCGGCGGAGGAGACACCCGCGCGGGCAGGAAGGCAAGGCTTGATCCATTTGAAAATGATAGCCGTGGGGACCTCAACTCCCGCACGGGCGTTCTCAGAACACCCCCAGCATGGTAGCCAGCGCCGCGTGAGCACAGAAACCACCGTTTCCCCCAAAATCCTGACGCCCGACACCAATGCGATCGGCAAAGCCGTCTGGGCGCTCGCGTCCGGCGAACTGGTCGCGTTTCCGACCGAGACGGTCTACGGGCTCGGCGCCGATGCCAGGAACGGACGGGCGATAGCCTCGATCTACGAGACGAAGGGCCGGCCGAGCTTCAATCCTCTCATCGCCCACGTCACCGGGATCGATGCGGCGCGCGAGGCTGGCGGCATGTTCGACGAGCGCGCGGTCAAGCTGGCAAAGGCGTTCTGGCCGGGGCCGCTGACCCTCGTCGTGCCCTGCACGGCCGATTGCGCGGTGCATGAACTGGCGCGGGCCGGACTCGACACCCTGGCGCTTCGCGCTCCCGCGCATCCCGTTGCCCAGAAGCTTCTGGACGAATTCGGGGCACCGGTCGTTGCTCCCTCGGCGAACAAATCCGGCCATGTCAGCCCGACGCGGGCCGAGCATGTGGCGAGCGACCTGACCGAGGGCGTCAGCATCATCCTCGACGGCGGACCGACCGAAGTCGGTGTCGAATCCACCGTCGTCGCCTGCCTGCCGGGCGAGCCGGTACGGCTGCTCCGGCCGGGTGGCGTTACTCGCGAAGAGATCGAGCGCGTGACCGGCGAGGTTCTGGGCGAGGCCAGCGAGGCTGTGCAGTCGCCGGGCATGCTGGCGCAGCATTACGCGCCGCGCGCGGCCGTGCGGCTGAACGCGACCGAGATCGCGGGCGGCGAGGCCTGGCTGGGCTTCGGCGAGATCGCGCCGCTCGGCGGACGCGGCATCGCCCATCTCAATCTCAGCCCGACGGGCGATCTGGCCGAGGCGGCGGCCAACCTGTTCGCTTACCTGCGCGAGCTCGATGCATTGGCTCCGACAGCGATCGCGGTAGCCGCGGTCCCGGATACCGGGTTGGGCGAGGCGATCAACGATCGGTTGAGGCGGGCTGCGACGCGGTGAGCGCTTTCCGGGGCGGCGAAGCCGAGCCCGGAATCCATAATCCCGGCGCCGATGGGATCGTCATGCTCCGGGGCGTGGAACCGCGGTCACCGCCGTCCCTGTCCCGGTCCGCGTGGGCGAAGGCCATCGCGGAACCGGGACCCAGCGCGTACTAGCGAAGCCCTTAAGCTATAAAGCGCCTGCGGCGCGCTCAAACGCAGGGTCCCGGATCTGCGCGCGGTCGCGCACTTGTCCGGGGAACGTTCGGTGGGAACCGGCCGAGCCGAGTGAGGGGGACGGACGCCAAGGGCGTTCCGAACCACGGCACAGCCTCTCCTCCGTCATGCCAAGGCTTGGCCTTGGCATCCACGAGTTCACGGCATGTCGAGAGGAACAGGACGTGGATGGCCGGGACGACGCGCCTCCACCCTCTCCCGAGGGGAGAGGGAAACCAAGCAGAAGAGTGAAACGCCACAGATGCATCCCTTCATTCCCTCGCCTATCATTCCTCCATGAACTCCCTCCCTGATCGCCTCGCCCAAATCGTCGGCCCCTCGAACGTCATCCCCACGCCCGAACCGGCCTCGCCCTACCTCAATGAACGGCGTGGCCTATTTCATGGGCGTGCGGCGGCGGTGGTGCGGCCGGGATCGACGGAAGAGGTCGCGGCCGTCGTACGGCTGGCACGGGAAACCGGCGCACCCATCGTTCCGCAGGGCGGCAATACCGGACTCGTCGGCGGCGGTGTGCCGGACGAACAGGGCGGCGCGATCCTGCTCTCGCTGACCCGTATGAACCGCATCCGCGCGGTCGATCCCGAGGGCAACACGTTGGTGCTCGACGCGGGAGCGACGCTTGCCCAGGCGCGCCGCGCGGCGGAGGACGTGGACCGGCTGTTTCCGCTGAGCCTTGCCCCCGAGGAAACCTGCACGATCGGCGGCAATCTCGCCTCCAATGCGGGCGGACTCGCGGTTCTGGCGTATGGCTCGATGCGCGACTTCGTGCTCGGCCTCGAAGTCGTGCTGGCCGACGGGCGGATCTGGAACGGGCTCCGTACGCTCCGGAAGGACAATACCGGCTACGACCTCAAGCACGTCTTCACCGGCTCGGAAGGCACGCTCGGCATCATCACCGGTGCGGCGCTGAAACTGTTCGCCCGACCGCGCGCGGTGGCCACCGGCCTTGCGGGCGTGGCCACGCCGGAAACGGCGCTTGCCCTGTTCCGACGGGCTCGCGCCGAAGCGGGGCCGATGGTGACGGCCGCCGAGATCATCCCCGCCTTCGGCATGGAACTGGCCGCGATGAAGCTCGGCCGCGAACTGCCGCTCCCCTCCGCGCCCGCTTGGTATGTCCTGCTGGAGTTCTCTTCCGTCTCGCCAGCGGCACTGACCGACGTGATGCAGCGCGTGCTGGAGGACGCCATCGAGGAGCGTGAGGCCTCCGATTTCGTCGTGGCCAACTCGGAATCGAGCAGGAAGACGCTCTGGGCGTTCCGAGAGGCGATGTCTGATTCGCAGGGGCTCGCGGGAGCGTCCATCAAACACGACGTCGCGGTTCCGGTCGCCGATGTGCCGGCCTTCATCCGGCAGGCACACGAGGCGGCGCTCGCCTGCGTGCCGGGATGCCGCCCCTGCCCGTTCGGCCATCTCGGCGACGGCAACATCCATTTCAACATCAGCCAGCCCGAAGACATGGCGCCCGAGGCGTTCATCGACAGATGGGAAGAGATGAATGCGGTGGTCCATGGTGTGGTCGCGCGCTTTAACGGCTCGATCGCGGCCGAACACGGCGTGGGGCGGCTGAAGCGCGATCTTTTGACGAGCGTCAAAAGCGAGGTGGAGCTTGATCTTATGCGGCGGCTGAAAAGCGCGCTCGACCCCGAGGGTCTGCTCAATCCAGGTGTGATTCTTCCGCCGCGTTAACCCCTCGGCAAGCGTGATCGCACAACGTTGAGACGCAATTGCCGCCGCGATCCCGAGACAGAATGTCCATAGCCGCGCCCGCCCTCGATGCAGTCCACGCCAAGAGCCTGTCGGAGATGCACGATGTTCTCGTCGCCGCGAACATCAATCCGCGCACGGGGTTGTCGACGGACTACCTGAACCATTTCAATGAAATGGTGATGCTGCTCGACCTGCTGGCAATGGATTCGGAGGTCGCCGAGGAGATACTGACCTGGCGACCCGTGGATTACCGTCATCATTTCGAGCATTCCGGCTTCCGCGCCAAATCGCTCGCTCTGCTTGGCTATGAGCTTTGCCCGGCGACCACCAAGCGCCAGCTCGAAGTCATGGTTGCCGAGATCGACACTGTGCTGATCGAGGCCCAGCGCTTCGTCGGCGAGGCGCCCGAATCAGAAGAGACCTTCATCGTCGTCCAGCAATCGAAAGACGCGGTCGAGGACCTGATCGCCCGCGCGAGCGCCCTCATCAACGGCCACGCGATAGAGGAGCCGGTCGCCGTCGACGACGCCCAGGTTGCCGTCGACGCCTTGTTCGAGGGCTGAAGCCAGTTTATTCGGGGTATATGCCACCACGCCCCGAAGTTGGCGTCTCGACCGCGGTGTTCCGCGACGGGCGCGTTCTCCTCGCCCAGCGCGCCCGCGGAGCCCTCACAGGCTTATGGTCCCTGCCCGGCGGCCGTGTAGAGCATGGCGAGCGGTTGCGCGAGGCGGCTCTTCGCGAGCTCCAGGAGGAGGTCGGCGTCGAGGCCGAAATCGTCGATCTCGCCGGCGTCGTCGAAGTCCTTCCACGCGGCGAGCGCATGGATTTCCATTTCGTCGTGCTGGCCTTCGCCGCCAACTGGGTCTCCGGGGAACCGCAGATCGGGCCGGAAGCCGCGGATATCCGCTGGGCCGACCCGAAGACGCTCGACAACCTTCCGGTGACGGACGACCTTCACCGCATCGTGTCGCTGGCCTCCGCGCTGGTCGGGTAGACTGAACATCGATGAGCAGCCGTCTCGCAATCGTCTCGATCCTGGCCGTCCTTCTGACGGTGCCCGCCGTTGCGCGCGAACGCGACAACAGCGATCCCTGGTACGGCGGCCGACCGATAAACCCGCCCCGGCCGACGCAACCGGCCCCTCCCGCCGCTCCTCCGGCGGCGGCCCCTCCTGCCGCAGCAACGACCGCCCCGAAGCCGGCGCCGGTCGCGGTCGCACCGCCGCCGAAGCCGACAGGTCCGGCACCCTATGAGGCCGACATTCAGAGGCTCGGCGAGATTCTCGGCGCGCTGCACTATCTGCGTCCGCTCTGCGGCGCAGCCGACGGGCCGGTCTGGCGCGAGAAGATGCAGGCGATCATGGATTCGGAAGGCGGTCCGACCGACCGCAAGGAACGTTTCGCCGGCGCCTTCAACAACGGCTACAGCAGCTTCCAGACGACCTACCGCACCTGCACGCCGGCGGCCGACGTGGCGGTCAATCGCTATCTGACTGAAGGCGCAAAGCTTTCTCGCGACATTGCCACGCGTTACGGCAATTGAGGCGCGGACATTAACCCTTTCTTTAAGATCGGCATGCGCCACGCAATGTGCGTGGTAGGGTTTCGATTGCGGCCAGGGGGCGTGCCGCGTTGGACAGCCATGACCTCTCAATTCCCGCCGAACGTCAGCGATCGTGAGAAGCACTCCGAGGAGCGCTTCGCTGCTCTGTCCTATGTCGACGAGGCGTGGGAAGATGCGGTGATGGACGGCCTGCCGTCCGAGTGCGTGGCCCAGGCAGCCCTGTTCCGGGCGTTCGTCGAGCTCGTCGATGCATTCGGCGAGGAAGCGACCGCGGCTTTTGCCGAAGGCCTGCCGGACCGTCTGCGTCGCGGCGAATTCACGGTGGCGATCTCCCACCAGTGACGGTCAGAGCCCGTAGAGGGCGATGTCGCAGAGTATGATGACGCCGAACGCGCCGAAGACGAGGCCCGCGGCGATGTTCATGATCCTGATCCAGCGCGCTGTCAGATAGGTCCGGAAACGGGCGATCAACGACGCGATCAGAAGCCACCAGGCGAAGCTGCCCGCAAGCGACGCTGCCGCCAGGATGCCCGCCGAAACGAAATCGTCCGGACCGCGTCCGAATTTGTCGAGGCCGGTGAAGAAGGCCGCGAAGCCGAGCAGAATTCCGGGATTGGCGACGACCAGGAAGAAGGCGAGCACGGCCGCGCCGACATGGCTTCGCCGGGAGTCCTTCTCGACACCGCGCTCCGGATGCGGATTGTGAATGATGATGATGAGCCCGAAGGCGATGAGCAGCACGCCGCCGACGAGCTTGATCAGCCCGATATGGTCCTCGATGGCATCCGACACCGCCGTGACGCCGAAGGCCGCGATCGCCGCGTAGAGGCCGTCGCCCGCCATGGCTCCAAGGCCAGCGACAAAAGCGCCCTTGAACCCACCTCGCACGCCGCGGTGGATCACGAGAATATTGGCCGGTCCCATCGGCGCCGCCATGGCGAGGCCGATTCCCAGGCCGATGCCGACCAGGTTCCAGTCGAGCAAGAAATTCTCCAGAAGCGGGGATGACATCCGAACAGGAAACGCGCGAGCCTCCTTATTGGAGTCGTGGAATCGCGGCAACCTCGCGTCGATACGGGGAAACCATTAGTCTTAGTTGTTGAGGGTACGGGGAGAAGCCGATGCGTGCGATCGCGACTGCCTTTGCGTTAGTCCTGGCTCTCGGTCTGAGCCCGGCGCTCGCCCAGAACGACGCAGCGTCCGAAGGCAGCCCGACGACTCCGTCGACGGACGTGAACCAGCGCGCACCGAAACCCGATGTGCTCTACGATCCCGGCCTCCTACCCGACGCGGTGCGGGAAACCCGCGACAAGATCCTCGAAGCAGCTTTGGCGGGCGATCTCGACAAGCTCCGCTCCATCATCAACAGCTTCCCGGAACCGCCGACCCTCACCTTCGGCGATCAGGGTGATGCGATCGAAGCGATGAAGAGCCAGTCGAACGACGGCAAGGGGCTGGAAGTCATGGCGATCCTGGCCGAGGTGCTGGAAGCGGGCTTCGTTCATGTCGACGCCGGCACGCCGCAGGATATGTATGTCTGGCCCTATTTCGCCCAGTACCCGATCGACCAGCTCACGGCATCACAGACGGTCGAACTGTTCAAGATCGTAACCTCCTATGAATTCAAGGAGATGCAGGAGTTCGGCGCCTACAATTTCTACCGCGTCGGCATCAGCGCGGACGGCGTCTGGCACTTCTTCGTCAGCGGCGACTAGAGTGCCGCTACCGAAATGTGACAACACAGGCGTTTACCTTCTCGTCCATGTTTGCAAACATGCGGTCGGCTAGGGAGGGCGCCGGGAATGGCCAATTCCGCACCTTCGGTGAAGGTTGTGACCGATAATCTCGGCCTCGAAGACTTGCGCGCCGTCATCGCCGCGAAAGACGAGGAACTTCGCCAGAAGGACCTCATGATGCGCGAGGTGAACCACCGCGTCGCGAATAGCCTGCAGCTCGCCTCCAGCATCCTGCGCATGCAGGCCTATCAGGAACCCGACGAGCATACCCGCGACCAACTGGAGAAAGCGGGCCTGCGGATCAGCTCGATCCAGCACGTCCATGACAGGCTCTATCGTTCGGGCGACATGCGCGGCGTCGAATTTGCGCTCTACCTGCGCGAACTCTGCAACGACCTCTCGACCTCGGTTCTTCAGGAGGAGAGCGGCGGGCGGAAGTTCGATGTCTCGGTCGAATGTGACCGCATTCGGCTTCCGACCGACTATGTGTCGAAGCTCGGCCTCGTCGTGAACGAGTTCGTCACCAACGCCTTCAAGCACGGCACGAAGCCCGGCAAGCCCTGCGAGATTCGAGTCAGGGGCGCGGTCGTCGGCGGCAAGCTGAACCTGTCGGTCGCCGACAGCGGCGCCGGCCTGCCGGAAGGCTTCGACATCGCCCGCATCAAGGGTCTCGGCATGCGGCTCGTGCGGTTCGTCGCCGGCAGCCTTTCGGGTGAGGCCGGCGCGATGAACAATGATCGCGGCGCGACCTTCTACGTCGAAATTCCGCTTCCGGTCGTTGAGCCGGACATCAAGGCGGTGTAACCGCCTTCTCCGGTGTCCTGCCGCCGGCGCATCCCCTCGGTTCTCCCCGCTTCACTTCCAACCCTTGTGAGCCCGCGTCACGGGCCTTACGTTCCGGCGCTCGCGGAGCTGCAAGGAGAATCGCGCGTTGGCCAAGGCCGCAATTCTGTCCGACCGGGCGGTGCTGAAGGTTTCCGGAGAGGACGCCGAGCACTTCCTGCATAACCTCGTGACCAATTCCATCGAAGGACTGCCGGCCGGAGAGGCTCGCTACGCGGCCCTTCTGAGCCCGCAGGGGAAGATCATCTCCGACTTCCTGGTTGTGGCGACCGAAGTCGGCTTCCTGCTCGACGTGCCGAAATCCCGGGTAGAGGAGCTGAAGAAGCGGCTGACGCTCTACAAGCTCAGAGCCAAGGTTACGTTAACCATAGAAGATGCTGTCGTCGCAGCGATTTTCGACGGCTCCGGAAGTGTCACGTTAACAGAAATGTTTGCCGATCCTAGAATTCCCGGCCTCGGTTTCCGCGTATTCCTGCCGTCCGAGACGGCGAGCGACGTGCTCGAACTGGCCGAACTTAAAGTTGTAGATGAAGATGAATACGCGTCGTTCCGGATCGCGCTCGGCGTACCGGAAAGCGGTCGCGACTTCGCTTTCGACGACGCCTTCCCGCACGAGGCCGACATGGACCAGCTCGCCGGCATCGACTTCCGCAAGGGCTGCTATATCGGGCAGGAAATCGTCAGCCGGATGCAGCATCGGGGCACCGCCCGGACGCGGCTCGTGCCGGTCAGGATATTGGGTTCGGCCGAACCCGGAGCCGAGGTCACGGCCGGCGGCAAACCGCTTGGGACGCTCGGCTCGGTCGATGGCGAACGCGGCATCGCGATGATCCGGATCGACCGCGCCGACGATGCTTTGGCTGCGGGCGAGCCGATCACGGCCGGAACGGCGACTTTGATAGTCGAACGGCCGAACTGGGCACGCTTCCGCTTCCCCGGCGACCCCCTGCCCGACGCCGCTTCATGAGCACGGCGGTCCTGCATGAAGACGGCAAGTTCCGCTGTCCCTGGCCGGGCAAGGACCCGTTCTACGTCGCCTATCACGACGAGGAATGGGGCGTGCCGGAATATGACGACCGGGCATTGTTCGAGAAGCTGATCCTCGACGGCTTCCAGGCCGGATTGGCCTGGATCACCATCCTTCGCAAGCGCGAGAACTTCCGGAAGGCCTTCGACGGTTTCAGGCCGGAGAAGATCGCCCGCTACGATGCGAGCAAGGTCGCCTCGTTGATGAACGACGCCGGCATCGTCCGTAACCGGATGAAGATCGAGGGCACGGTCCTTTCGGCGCAGGCCTGGCTTGAGATTCAGGAGAAGGGGCCGGGCTTCTCGGAGTTCATCTGGAACTTCGTCAACGGCAAGCCGGTGCAGAACCGCTTCGGCGATACGAGCGAGGTCCCGGCCGAGACCGATATGGCGAAGCGGATGTCGAAGGAACTCAAGACGCACGGCTTCAAGTTCTGCGGACCGACCATCGTCTACGCATTCGCGCAGGCGACCGGCATCGTCAACGACCACCTGATCCAGTGCTACCGGCACGAGGAAGTAAAGAAGCTGGCGCGCTGATGCCGCGAGACATCCCTCCCCGCGCCTGGCAGCGCATGCTGTCCGGCCGCAGGCTCGACCTCCTTGATCCATCGCCGCTCGACGTCGAGATCGACGACATCGCCCACGGCCTCGCCCGCGTGCCGCGCTGGAATGGGCAGACGCGCGGCGCGCACATTTTCTCCGTCGCGCAGCATTCGCTCCTCGTCGAGGAGATCGCGCAGGCGATCAAGCCGGACCTCGCCGATAAATGGCGCCTCGCCATCCTGTTGCACGACGCGCCGGAATATGTGGTCTCCGACATCATCAGTCCGTTCAAGGCGGTGCTCGGCGGCGAATACAAGGCCGTCGAGAACCGGTTGATGCGGGCCATCCATCTGCGCTTTGGTCTGCCGCCCGAACTTCCAGAAGTGCATCGTAAGGTGATGAAGCGGGCCGATCAGTCCGCCGCCTATATGGAGGCGACGCAGCTCGCCGGCTTCGAGCACGCCGAGGCGCTGAAATTCTTCGGCCGCCCTGTCGGCATCCCGGCCAATCTCGACATGACGCCGTGGCCGGCGGAGATCGCAGCGGAGCGGTTTCTGGCCCGATTCGGAGAGTTGAGGGCGTTCTGACTCGTTCCCCGGACAAATGCGCGAAGCGCACGCCGATCCGGGGCCAGCGCATGAGTGCGCCGCAGGCGCTCATAAGCTAAGGAGCTCCGCCCTCCCGGTTCTCGCGATGGGCTTCACCCACGCGGACCGGGACACGGTCGTGGTATCATCCTCAAAATGCTGTCCGTCTCCGCCACCCAGATCGAAATCAACCTCACCGCGGCAATCGTCGCGATCGAGGGGTTGACGCCGCTTATCCTCGCGACGCGAGGGGAAGACGGCGAACTGGTCGGCCTACCTTCTGGTCCGTTCGATCCCAGGAACCATCGCACGCTCGATATGGGCCTCAGATCCTGGGTTCAGGATCAGACCGGTCTCGGCGTCGGCTATGCCGAGCAGCTCTATACGTTCGGCGATCGCGGCCGGCACATGCATACGGGCGATGCCGGGCCGCATATCGTCTCCGTCGGCTATCTCGCGCTGACGCGACAGCCGGAGGAAGACGGCAGCCTGACCGATGCGGGCGCGCGTTTCCGGCCATGGTACGACTATTTCCCGTGGGAGGACTGGCGCACCGGGCGCCCGCCCATCCTCAACCACGCGATCATGCCTCTCCTGACTCAGTGGGCGAAGGCGGATGCCGGAATACGCCTCGGCATGAGCCGCAAGAGCAGACTCCGCTTCGCCTTCGGTGACGACGAGACTTGGGACGAGGAGAAGGTGCTCGACCGCTACGAGCTCCTCTATGAAGCGGGTCTCGTAGAGGAGGCGGCGCGCGATGGCCGCGAGGCCGCTCTGGCTCGTACCGACCGGCCGAAGCTCGGCAGCGCCATGCGCTTCGACCACCGCCGCATCCTGGCGACCGCGATGGGGCGGCTTCGCTCCAAGCTGAAATATCGTCCGGTCGTGTTCGAGATGATGCCCGACGAGTTCACGCTGACCGAACTGCAGCGCACTGTCGAGGCGATTTCCGGACGCCATCTGCACAAGCAGAACTTCCGCCGCCTGGTCGAGGCAGGCGCGCTGGTCGAGCCGACGGGCGAGACCTCGATCGCGACCGGCGGTCGCCCGGCGCAGCTTTTCCGTTTCCGCCGCGAAGTGGTCGCCGAGCGGCCCGCGGCGGGTCTCCGGCTCGGCGTCAGGGGCTGAATTTCCAGCCTTTTCGAACCTGTTCACCGGCACTCGCGACCAATGGTTGTTTTCGCTCTCCCGCGATAGCATTCGCGCGGGCCTGGGACCTCAATCATGGAATTCGTACTGATCGCGCTCTTGGTGCTGGCGCTTCCGATCTGCGCCATCGCGGGTATGAGCCTTGGCCTGCAGAACCGCACCACGATCCGGCTTCTCGAAGAACGCATCGCCGCTCTGGAGGGCGGCAAGGTCGCGGTCCAGGCCGCTGGCCCGGCGCCGGAGCCGACGCTTGCTGGCCCGCCGGTCGAGCAGGCCGCCGAGCCCGTCACCGAAGCGGAATCGGAAAAGACCGTTGAGCCCGAACTTCCGATCGCCGCCGCTGAGATGGCCGAGCAACCAGAGGCAGCCGCCACGGTTGCGCCCGTCGCCGAGGAGGTCAGGAAGGCCAGCCTGGAAGAACGGCTCGGCACGCGCTGGACCGTCTGGGTCGGCGGCCTGTCGCTCGCGCTCGGCGGCGTCTTCCTCGTCCGCTATTCCATCGAGGCCGGCCTGCTCGGACCGGGCATGCGCATCGCGCTCGGCGCGCTGTTCTCCGCAGCCTTGCTCGGCGCGGGCGAATGGTTCCGCCGCCGCCAGATCGCTTCGGGAATCGCAGGCGTTCCGTCCGCCCATATCCCGAGCGTCCTCACCGCCGCCGGCACGGTTGCGGCCTTCGCGACCGTTTTCGCCGCGCATTCGCTCTATAGCTTCATCGGCCCGGCTGCTGCCTTCATCATGCTGGCTGTCATCGCCATCGGCTGCATGTTCTCGGCCGCCCTGCACGGCCCGGCATTGGCGGGCCTCGGCCTCCTCGGCGCCGCGCTCGCGCCTTTGCTCGTCTCGTCGAGCGAGCCCAATCCCTGGGCGCTGTTCCTGCATCTCGTCGTCGTGGTTGCCGCCGCGCTCGGTCTTGCCCGTCTGCGCGAATGGGCATGGCTTGCCGTTTCGGCCGGCGTCATGGCGCTCGCCTGGGGCCTTGTCTACGTCATCGGCGCGAGCACGGCCGACGCCGCGCCGCTGGCCTTCCTCGTCTTCGCCGTCAGCAGCCTGTTCGTCGTCTATCACGCGATGGGAGATGACGACGGCAATACCGACAAGGTCACGGTCGGGATACTGTCGGCCTTTGCCGTGCTCGCGCTGGCGACCGTCATCTCGCAGGATCACGGCTCGGGCACCGTCGGCGTGTTCACCGCGCTGATCGTCCTGCACATCGCCGCCGCCTGGCGCTTCCCGTCGCTGACGCCCGTCCTCGGCTCGACGCTCGGCTTCGTGCTGCTGACCGCGCTGAGCTGGGAATTTCCGCTGGCGCGGCTGGTCGATCCGACCAATGTCTTTCCGGGACCGGGAGAGGCTCTGCCGATCCCGAACCGCATCTCGACCTATTTCACCTTCGCCGCGCTGCACGGAGCGCTGCTGCTCGCGGCCGGCACCGCCATGGCATTCGTCAGCCGGCATGCACGGTCGGCGCTGGTGTGGTCGGGAGTGGCCGCGGCGGCCCCGGTCGCACTGCTCGCGATCGTCTACTGGCGGGTCGCCGAACTCGCACCCGATCTCGGCTATGCGGCCGTGGCCGGCGTGCTGGCGGCGGGCTTTGCCTTCCTCGCCGAGCGTTCGCTTCGCCGCGAGGCGGAGGAGTCGGCGGCGGCAGGGCCAACCGGCCTATTCGCGGCGGCGGCTGCTTGTGCTCTGGCGCTTGGACTGTCGATGACGTTGCGCGAGGGCTATCTCACCATTTCGCTGTCACTCCTCGCAGCCGCTCTCGCCTGGGTCTATTCGGCCCGGCCGATCCCGGCGCTGCGTGTGCTGTCCGTCATCGCCGGCGTGATCGTGCTCGGCCTGACCGCCATCAATCCTCTGGTGATCGACAATCTCGGCACGACGCCGGTCTTCAATCCGCTGCTCTGGGGCTATGGCGTTCCAGCCCTCTCGTTCGGAGCCGCCGCCTGGCTGTTCCAACGTTCCGGCACTCCGCGGGCAGGCCAGGTATTCGAGGGTCTGGCCATGCTCTACACCGTGCTCCTCTTCGTCTTCGAGATCCGGCACTGGGCGCAGAACGGCGACATGACCGCCGGCGCGATGAGCATCTACGAGATCGGGCTCAACATTACGGTGCTGTTCCTGATCGCCGCCATCGTCCGCCGCCTCGACCTGCGAAACCACAGCAAGGTACTGGCGACAGCAGTGCCGGTGCTGAGCGCGATTGCAATCGCGATCAGCGTTGTCGGCGCGCTGACGACAGGAAACCCGTATTTCTCGGGCGAGACGATTGGCCATGGGCCGTTCCTCGCGGCGCTGTTCCTCGGCTATGCCGTCCCTGCTGCGGCGGCGACCTTTTTCGCTCTGGAAACGCGTAACACGCAGCCGAAATGGCAGGCACCCGCTGCGGCGAGCATCGCGCTCGCCCTGATCGTCGCCTATGCGACGCTCGAGGTCCGCTCCGCCTTCCACGGCCCGAACCTGAAATATTTCGAGGCGACGGACGTCGAAATCTACGCCTATTCGGTGGTGTGGCTCGTGCTCGGGATCGCGCTTCTGGTCGGCGGCATGCTGCTGAAATCGCGCGTGGTCCGCATGGGTTCTGCGGCCGTCATCCTGCTCGCTGTGCTGAAGGTCTTCCTCTACGACCTCAACGACCTCGAAGGCATCCTGCGCGCCCTCTCGTTCATGGGCCTCGGTCTGGTTCTGGTCGGAATCGGCGTCGTTTACCAGAAACTCCTGTTCGGGCCGAAACCGACGGACGAGGCTGCGGCCTGAACGCAAAAAGCCCGGGCAATGCCCGGGCTTTCCTTTGAGCGCGGATGCTCAGTTGGTGGCGAGGCGGCCGAGGACAGGCAGCGGATGCGAGCGGAGCGCCAGCGCACCGTCACCGATCAGGCCGTGGGCGAGCGAGGCCATCATGAGGAAGAGCGGATATTCCCAGCCGCCGTTCGGCGCCGAGAAAACCCAGCCATTGCCAATATGGGCCGACATAGCGCCGAGCATGACCGGAATCAGCAGAATCGAGACGTAGCGGCCATAGAAGCCCGTGAGGATGAGGACGCCGCCGATCAGTTCGGCCGCGATGACCGGACCGGCGAGGAAGCCCGGCATTCCGAGGCTCTGAAGGAAACCCGCAAAGCCCGGCACGGTGAAGACGATCAGCTTAAGCAGTGCGTGGGAAATCCACATCGTGCCGAGCGAGAGACGGAGAAGAAGCGCGCCGTAAGCGGCGGTGCGAAGATCGGCCATTGGTGTTGCCCTTTGAAGTTCGCCCCCAACGGGCGATTGGCCACGGACGTAAATCGCATCGTGTCGCACGACAATTCAGGCAAATGCTGATTTGAGTTTGCATTCTCGCAATGCAGAGTGGATGCCGGTCGGGCCCTCTTCAACACCGCCGAAATAAAGGAACGATCGGTTCGCGCGAACTGTTGAGCGTCATCCTACCAGAGGAGGCGCGCCATGTTCTTGCGCATCGACAGGTTGCAGACCGAATTGCCGATTCCAACGAAGCCGGACCCCAATGCCGCCGCCGCTCTCCAGGAACTTCTCGGCGGCAAATATGGAGAGATGTCGACGCTCGGAAACTACATGTTTCAGAGCTTCAACTTCCGAAGCAAATCCAAGCTTCGCCCGTTCTACAGCCTTGTCGCGGCGATCACCGCCGAGGAACTCGGGCACGTGGAGCTGGTCAGCAACGGCGTCGCTCTCCTGAATAATGGTCCCGGCGACCCGACGGAAAATGCCGATATCAGCGGTGCGCCGTTCGAAGACATGCAGGACATCCGCCTGGCGGCCTCCTTTCTGGCAAATGGTGGCGGGGCGATGCCGATGAACAGTAACGGCGCGTCATGGAACATGGATTTCGTGACGACGACCGGGAACGTCATCTTTGATCTGCTTCACAACTTTCACCTGGAATGTGGTGCCCGTCTCCACAAGCTGAGGGTGTACGAAACCATGACGGAGCCGACTGGTCGCGAAGTATGCGGGTATCTGCTCGTTCGTGGCGGTGTGCATGCCCACGCCTACGCCTTGGCTATCAAGAAGCTGACGGGTGTCGACATCGAGAAGATGCTCCCGGTGCCGAACATCAATCTCGACAAGATCCCGGAATCGCAAAAGTACTTGGCGGAAGGTTCGCACCGGCGCCTCTACCGCTTCAGTCCCGACGACTACAAGGAGATGGCGGGCATCTGGGGCAACGGTGAGATGGCCCTGCCCGGCGATCCTCCGGGCGAATTGGAAGTCGTCGACGGTATCCCGGAGGGCAGCAAGATACCGGAGCTCGAAGGGACCCCGTCTGCGTTCGCACCGGACTATGCTCCCGAGGAGTTCTACGAGATCGCGACGAAGCTGTACAAAGCGTCGCGCTGAACAATGAAAAGCCCGCCATTCCTGTGGCGGGCTTACCCTCGTCTCCGATCAATCACCGGACCGATCGCGCCTCGCACGACAATTCAGGCCAGCGCTGGTATGACATTGCATCTTTGCAATGGAGAAGCGGATGCTGGCCTGGGACGATTTCAAGCTGGTGAAGGCCGTCGCAGAAGCCCGCTCGCTCGCGGGCGCCAGCGAGAAGCTGCACGTGAACACCTCCACCGTCTTCCGCAGGCTCGGCACGCTTGAGGCGCGGCTGGGCGCTCGACTCTTCGAGAGAAAGCGCGGTGGCTACGCCCTCACGCCCGCCGGAGAGGAGATGGTAGAACTCGCGACCCGCATGTCGGGCGAGGTCGATGCCTTCGAGATCCGGATCGCCGGCCGCGACCTGAAGCCATCGGGAGAACTCCGCGTCGCCACCAATGACGCGATGATCGCCTACACGCTGTCGCCGATTCTCGCCCGCTTCCGGCTGGCCTATCCCGACATCAGGCTCGACATCGCCATCGGCAACGAGGCGATCAACCTGTCGCGCCGCGACGCCGACATCGCGATCCGCGCTACTGCGCAGCCGCCGGAGACCCTCGTCGGCCGCCGTATCGCGACGGTGATATGGGGGATCTATGGGCTCGACGATGACAGACCGGTCTCGTCGCTCGCCGAGCTTGCCGACCGCAAATGGGTGGTGCCGGGCGACTATCTCTCGTCTCTCAAGGTGATGCGCCATGTCCGGGAGGTTATTCCGCGCGAGAACATGGTCTATTCGCTGAATTCGGTGATGGGCTTGGCGGAGGCGGTGAAGGCAGGAATCGGGCTCGGCGTGATCCCTTCCTATATCGGCGATAAGAACGGGCTGAAGCGGCTGCTGCTTCTCCCCGAGAGCTCGGATACCGGCTTCTGGATCCTGACCCATCCGGATATTCGCGGCAGCGCGCGCGTTCGCGCCTTCCTTGATTTCGTCGGCGGCGAACTGGTCAAGCTTCGGCCCGCCTTTGAGGGAACCGCCTAGCAGTTCGTCGTCCAGCGGCAGCGCTGGGCGAAATAGGCCTCGCGGATGGCGAATTTCAGCCAGCTGTCCCAGGCGACATAGCGGGTCGTCGGCGTCGGCGACGGCTCCGCGTTCAGGCCCAGCCTGCCGGCGATCATCATCGAGCGGCGCATATGCGGCGGATCGCTGACGACGAGGATCGAATCCAGGCCATTCTCCCGCAGCAGCGGCTTCGCGTTCTCGAGATTCTCGAACGTGGTCGTTGATCTGTTCTCGACCACGATGTCGGAGGCCGGCACGCCCTCGCGGACGGCCCAGTTGCGTGCCGCCTCGGCTTCGGTGACTCTGTCGCCTCCTCCGAGCCCTCCGGTCATGACGATCCTCCTGACCTTGCCGGCCTTGTAGAGATCGACCGCATGGCGAATGCGCTCGGCGAAGACGGGCGACGGCTCACGGCCGAACACCGCTGCGCCAAGCACGACGGCCGCGTCCGCAGGACCATCGCTGGATCGGACGGAATAGACCGCGATCTCCGCGACGGCGGCCACCGCGAGCAGCATCGTGACGATCAGCGCCAGCCGGACAAATCTGACGAAGCGTCTCACCACCGGCCCCGAAGGTCAGACGCCCTCGCCCGTCCAGTTGCGTACGCGATAGAAGATGTGACGTCCAAGCCGCGCTTCCTTGACCATGTCCCGTATCCAGTACGGTCGAACATAGGTCGCGTGATAGTGCGTCGCGGTTCCGACATCCGGCAGATAAGTGCCTTTGACCAGAACGTCGTCGGCCACGCGCTGGGCGATGGCCCAGGACTGGCGGTCGTAGATGCGGTCCGGAATGCCGTCGCAGGCGAACGAGAACTGACACTGGTTGCGGCGGTTCTTGTTCTCGTAGACGACGGCGCAGACATTGTCGGGATAATAGCCCGAGCGGGTGCGGTTCATCACCACCTGCGCCACCGCATACTGACCCTTCAGCGGCTCGCCGCGCGCTTCGAAATAGACCGCCTCGGAGAGGCACTTCTTGGCGCGCGCCATATCCTTATCCAGCGTTTCCTGGACCGGGCTCGATATCGGATCGCTGGGCAAAGCAGCGAGGACCGTCGCCGTGCCCGGAGCGACCGGCATGGCGGCGATTTCGAGCGGGGTTTCGGAGGAAGACGGAGTCAGCGACGCGAGCGTCAGCGTTCCGGGCGTCGAGCCATCGGCTGCCGCGTCGTCCGGAATGGTTTGGTCGGTCGGAGCCGAATCCGGCGAGCCCTCGGCATAGACGCCGATGCCGGTCATCGTGTCGATCCGCTCTATGATTGGTGCCTGCGCGAAGGCGAAACGGCTGGCGAGACTCGGCGGAAGAATTGTGTGGCGCAGCGAGGATTGCTCGGCGTCGACATCGTCTTCCGGTATCGAATTGGCCTCGGCGACGACGAATGCCCCGTCATCGGGAGACTGATCGGGGAAGCTGGAATCGAAACTGTCGAGCGTGGCGAATTCCACGGTGGGACGCGGAGCCGCCGGCGCAACATAGGACAGCCAGCGCACCTCGCCTTCCCATTTCGAGCCCGCCAATGCAGCGGCATCCTGGAAGGCGATCGTCGTCGTGGAAAGCGTGAACGCCGCGAGCACCGAACCGGCAATCGTAACGGGAGACGGAAGCCGGGAACGACGCTGACGCATGAGAACGCAACCCTACGCAACCACGGACGCGACACGATGAGTCACGTCAAAAGCACAGGATCATGATGATCAGGTCTTAAGGTTGAGGGAGGGTTAAATTGGGAGGCCGTCGTCCTCCGGCTCCGGAGGACCCATCGATGCCGATGTGTGGATGCTCCGGTCAAGCCGGAGCATGACGGCTACTTCAAGCGCTTCTGCCGAACCGCCGCCTGCGCCGCTGCGAGCCGTGCGATCGGCACCCGATAAGGCGAACACGAGACGTAATCGAGGCCGACATCCTGGCAGAAGGCGACGGAGGCCGGATCGCCGCCATGCTCGCCGCAAAGCCCCATCTTCATGCCGGGCCTTGTCCTGTGGCCGCGTTCGGCACCGATACGTACGAGTTCTCCGACGCCCTCGACGTCGATCGTCGTGAACGGGTCAGCCGGCAAAACGCCCTTCAGGATATAGGCGCCGAGGAAGGTGCCGGCGTCGTCGCGCGACATGCCGAAAACGGTCTGCGTCAGATCGTTCGTGCCAAAGGAGAAGAATTCGGCACTCCTGGCGATGTCGCCGGCGCAAAGCGCGGCGCGCGGCAGTTCGATCATCGTGCCGACCCGGTATTTGACCTGCGTTCCGGCTTCCCGACTGACCGCGTCTGCCGTCACGTCGATCCGGTCCTTCACCATGTCCAGTTCGTTCCTTGTGGCGACGAGCGGCACCATGATCTCCGGTACGACCTCGACGCCCGTCGCCTTTGAGACCTGGACGGCGGCCTCGAAGATCGCGCGAGACTGCATCTCGACGATCTCGGGATAGGCAATCGCAAGTCGGCAGCCGCGGAAGCCGAGCATCGGGTTGAACTCGTCGAGTTCGTCGGCGCGGCGGCGCATTTTCTCCGGAGACATTCCGAGCGCAGTCGCGATCTCGATCGTGTCCTCTTCCGTCTTGGGCAGGAATTCATGCAGCGGCGGATCCAGCAGACGCACCGTGACCGTGCAGCCGAGCATGACCTTGAATATTTTCGCGAAATCGTGCCGCTGCACGGCCAGCAGCGTCGCGAGCGAGGCGCGGCGGTGTTCCTCGCTCTCGGCGATGATCATCTCGCGCACCGCGCGGATACGCGTCGCGTCGAAGAACATGTGCTCGGTGCGGCAAAGGCCGATGCCCTCCGCGCCGAAGCGGCGGGCGGCCTTGGCGTCATCCGGCGTATCGGCATTGGCGCGGACGCCGAGCGAGCGGACTTCGTCGGCCCAGCCGAGAACTATGGTGAAGTCGGCCGGAAGCTCCGGCTCGGTCATCGGCGCCGCGCCTTCCAGCACCTGGCCCGCCGTGCCGTCGAGCGTAACGATGTCGCCCGCCTTCAGGATCATGCCGCCGGCCGACATCGTGCCGGCGCGCTCGTCGACGCGGATCTCGCCGGCGCCGGTGACGCAGGGCTTGCCCATGCCGCGGGCGACAACGGCGGCGTGGCTCGTCCGGCCGCCGCGCGCGGTCAGGATGCCGGTCGCGGCGTGCATTCCGTGGATGTCCTCGGGGCTCGTCTCGACGCGGACGAGGATGACCTTCTTGCCCTCGCCGGCCAGTCTTTCGGCCTCGTTCGGCGAGAAGGTGATCTCGCCCCAGGCGGCGCCGGGAGATGCGGGGAGGCCCTTGGCGATGACGCAGCGCTGGAACGCCGGATCGATCATCGGATGGAGAAGTTCGTCGAGCAGCAGCGGAGGGATCTGCAGCAACGCGTCGTCGCGTGTCAGCGAACCGGCCTCGACCCTGCCGACAAGAGTGCGCAGGAGCATGCGGGCGCGGCTTTGCGTCGGCGCGTGCTCTCCCGCCGGTCGGTCAGGCAATGAGTCCTTCCTGCCGTCCTCCACGGCATTTTCGCTACGCACGTCTTGTTCCCCAGCGAGGTCGCGGCGTTGTGGGTGACGAATATGGCGTGTTCGCGAGCGACACATAACCCCAAAAGAAAAACGGCCGGCATGACGCCGGCCGTTTCTTACGAAGTGATGCAGGATTACTGCGGCGGAGAGGCCGGCGGCGAGGCCGGAGCCGGGGCCGGGGCCGGCGGCGAAGCCGGAGCCGGGGCCGGCGGAGAGGCCGGTTCGGCCGGAGAGGCCGGGGTCGACGCGCGGCCGGTATCGGCCGGAGCCTCGGTTGAAGTCGGCGAAGTGTTCTGCGCCGTCGTGTTGTTCTCGCCGAAATAGAGATAGGCGAGCACGCCGGCGGCGATGACGAGGGCGCCGACGATGAACCAGGTCACCCCGCTGTCGGAGCGGGTCTCGACCGGGACCGGATCGATCCGGCGTTCCATCGGGTCATTTGGATCGGTGTAGCTCATTATGTCACCCTTTCGGTTGTCGAGCGGCTCTCCGGTACGCGGGAAGCAGCCCCGGGTTTTCAGCGGCCGAGGAGGCCGGAAAGACCAATGAAGATCAGGTAGATCGCCACGATGTAGTTGAGCAGGCGCGGCATGATCAGGATGAGCACGCCGGCGAGCAAGGCGACGATCGGTTGTAACGTGACGATATTGATCTCCACGGACGTTTTCCTCTCTTGAACGGCCTTTCGGGCCGAGGCTGCCGCACATTCCGGCACGGCGGTCCGCACGCAAAACGTTCCCGAGCGTGTCAGGTTCCAGTTTTGGGGCGGGCGGATGGCAAAGCCGCGACGGGGTGACGCGGCCGATCATGCTCTCCAGAGGAGACGCCGGAAAGACGAGGCGTGACGTTGACCACAACCACAGGATTCGCACCAACGGACCATTGACTCTGGCTGCGCGAGTCACGATTTTACATTCAGGATCAGTAGTTTAGATTATTTCTAAACTGCGTTTGTAGCTCCGGACCCTATGATCGTTTGCTCCTGTAATGTCCTGAGTGAGACCGCCATCCGCGAGGCATGTGCTTCGCTGGACGCGGCTCCGCGTACCCCCGGCCAGGTCTATCGCTGCCTTGGGTGCAGCCCGCAGTGCGGCCGCTGTTCGCGCACCATCAAGACGATCCTGGATCAGGCACTGGCCGCCTGCCCGGCGGCGTGCGCGGTCTGCCCGAGCGGGCATGCGCACGCGCACAACGAGAATGACATGCTCCCACACATCAGCGAACTGGCGATCGACGAAGCCGCCGAATAAGGCGCTTGCGTTCCTGTTGCCTCTTGCCCTCGCCACCTCCATAACTTAGAAGACTTCTAAGAAGTCGAATTCAGGAGACGTGCCGTGAAGGGCGACGCCAAGGTCATCGAATATCTCAATCGCGGTCTGCGATCGGAGCTGACGGCCATCAATCAGTACTGGCTGCACTACCGCATCTTCGATAATTGGGGCTTCAAGGACCTCGCCAAGAAATGGCGCGAGGAATCGATCGAGGAGATGCGTCACGCGGACAAGTTCATCGCTCGCATTCTCTTCCTCGAGGGCTTCCCGAATCTGCAGGTACTGGACCCGCTCCGCATCGGCCAGTCGGTGAAGGAGATCCTGGAAAGCGACCTTGCCGCGGAACACGACGCGCGCAAGCTCTACCAGGAAGCCGCGATCTACTGCCATTCGGTCGCCGACTTCCCGAGCCGTGACCTGTTCGAGGAACTGATGAGCGACGAGGAAGGCCACATCGACTTCCTCGAAGAGCAGCTGGACCTCATCGCCAAGCTCGGCGTCGAGCTGTACTCGCAGCACCATATCGGCGAACTCGAAGGCTGATCGGCCTTTTCGCTGGACACCGAAGCCCGGGCAATGCCTGGGCTTTTTGTTTTTGCACGTGCTTCCACCCGGGGGTCGGTACGGCATTCCAGTTCCCGCCTTTTGTGAAATTTCGCGCCGACAAAAAACCGTCCAAAGAAGCTCCGGCTTTCGACTTTCGGCTAGGTCCGTGAAGGCGCCCGCCTATTTCGGCCAATATCGAATTGTTCTAATTATAAGCTATTGAATCTGCTGGCGTTTCTATTGCCGCGTCCTCCCCGGGCTTCTACAAGGCACCACATTCCGGTCAACCGGAACGCGATCCAAGGAGGAATGTCGTGTCTGCCTTCTCCCTCTCCCGACCGCTTGCTTACGCCGCAGTCGCGATCTCCATGCTTCCCATGCCCGCGTTCGCGCAGAGCAAGGAAGTCAACATCTACACGACCCGCGAGCCCGGCCTGATCCAGCCGATGCTGGACGCCTTCCAGGAAAAGACCGGCATCAAGGCGAACTCGGTGTTCATCAAGGAAGGCCTTGGCGAGCGCGTTAAGGCCGAGGGACAGAACTCCCCGGCCGACCTGCTGATCGCCGTCGACATCGGCAACCTCAAGGACCTCGTCGACCAAGGCGTCACCCAGCCGATCGTCTCGAAGGTGCTGGACTCGGAAGTGCCGGCTAACCTACGTGCCGCCGATCACAGCTGGACGTCGCTGACCCTGCGCGCCCGTGTCTTCTACACGTCCAAGGACCGGGTGAAGGACACCAACATTACCTATGAGGACCTCGCCGATCCGAAGTGGAAGGGCAAGGTCTGCATTCGCTCGGGCAAGCACCCCTACAACGTCGCCATGATCGCAGCCTTCATCGCCAAGCACGGTGAGGCGAAGACCGAGGAATGGCTGAAGGGCGTGAAGGCCAACCTGGCGCGCAAGGCCGCCGGCGGCGATCGCGACGTCGCCCGCGACATCCTCGGCGGCATCTGCGACATCGGCCCGGCGAACTCGTACTATGTCGGCCTGATGCGCACCGCCAAGGAAGACGAGCAGCGTAAATGGGGCGAGGCGATCAACGTCCTCTTCCCGACCTTCTCGGACGGCGTCGGCACCCATGTGAACGTATCGGGCGCGGCGCTTGCCAAGAATGCGCCGAACAAGGACAACGCCATTGCCCTGCTCGACTTCCTGGCTTCGCCGGATGTCCAGAAGCTCTATGCGGACGATAATTTCGAGTACCCGATCGTCGGCGAGCCTAACCCGACCATCAAGGCGCTTGGAACGCTGAAGGTCGATTCCCTGTCGCTCACCGAGATCGCGAGCCATCGCAAGCTGGCAGCCGAACTCATCGACCGAGTCGGTTTCGACAATTGAGGTTTGACACGGCGATCCGGGTCCGCCCGGGTCGCCGCCTTATGAAATGACCGTTTTCGAAGAGATCGCCCACACGTCGAAAAGCCGTGCTCCGTTGAACGGCTGGCTCGTCGCGAGCGGATTTGTGGTCGCTCTCGTCCTCGCGCCGGTCGTCGCCCTGGGCTTCATCGCCGCCCGCGGATCGGGCGAGCTCTGGCCGCACCTCATTCGCTATGTTCTGCCGACAGCCATCGTCGACACCGCGACCCTCCTGATCGGCACAGGTAGCCTTGCCGCCTTTATCGGCGTCGGCACGGCTTGGCTCGTCACCGCGCATCGCTTTCCCGGCCGCGGCCTGCTCGAAGTGGCGCTTCTGCTGCCGCTCGCGGTGCCGACCTACATCATGGCCTATGCCACGATCGACCTGATGCACCCGCTCGGGCCAATCCAGACCGCGATCCGCGCCGTCCTCGGCATCGCCAGCCCCGCCGACTTTCGGCTGCCGGATCTGCGCACGATGTGGGGCGCGATCCTGATCTTCGGGTTTGTGCTCTACCCATACGTCTATCTCGCCACGCGGGCGATGTTCCTGATGCAATCAGCCTGCGTGATCGACGTGGCGCGCACGCTGGGTGCGGGACGCCCCGCCGCCTTCTTCCGCGTGGCCCTGCCGCTGGCGCGGCCGGCGATCGCGGTCGGCACCAGCCTCGTAATGATGGAAGCGCTGAACGATCTCGGCGCGTCCGACATCCTCGGCGTTCGCACGCTGACGGTCTCGATCTATTCGACCTGGGTCAACAATTCGAGTCTCGGCGGCGCGGCACAGATCGCGCTTGTGATGCTTGCGGTCGTGCTCGGGCTGATCGCGCTGGAACGGTGGGCCCGGCGGCATCAGCGATTCAACACGCAGGCGCAGCGAAGCCGACGCATTGCTCCCTCGCCGTTGACTGGTATCGCGGCCTTTGGCGCGATCCTGTTCTGCGCCGCACCGATCCTGTTCGGCTTCCTGTTCCCGGGGCTATACCTGCTGAAGGAGGCCGCCAAAGTGATCGCACGGGACGGCATCGCTCCCCATCTGCTCAGGGAAGCCGCGACGACCGTGACGGTTGCCAGCATCGCCACCGTTGTGACGGTGGGGCTCGGCCTCATCCTCGCCTATACGGCACGTCTCGTGCGCGGACCGCTGCCGCCGTTTCTCGTCCGCGCCGGCAGCATCGGCTATGCGATCCCCGGCACTGTGCTAGCCGTCGGCCTGCTCGTCCCGCTTGCCGGCTTCGACAACGCGATCGACGGCGTGATGCGGCAATGGTTTGGCGTCTCGACCGGGCTGCTGCTCTCGGGTACCGGCTTCGCGCTCATCTACGCCTATGCGGTGCGCTTCCTCGCGATCTCGACCGGCGGAGTGGAATCCGGCTTCCTGAAGATCGCACCGAGTCTCGATGCCGCTGCGCGCAATCTCGGCGAAACCTCATCGGGCGTCATCCGCCGCGTCCACATTCCGCTGCTGCGCCCCGCCCTCGGAGGAGCGGCGCTGCTCGTCTTCGTGGATGCAATGAAGGAACTCTCGGCGACGCTGCTGCTGCGCCCATTCGGCTTCGAAACGCTCGCGACGCACGTCTATTCGGAGGCCTCGCGCGGCACCTATGAAGACGGGTCCGTCGCGGCGCTGCTCATCGTTCTCGTGGGCCTGATCCCGGTGGCGTTGCTCGCCCGCGCAAGTCAGGTGCCTCATGCCGAAGGTGTACGAACCGCCGGCCGGATTTCATCCGAAGCCTAGCGGCTCAGCCACCAGCGGCGGCCATCCGCTCGGCGCGCTCGCGCTCGACCGCCGCGCGCTTGGTCGCGATCGATGAGACGATCACAATGACCGTGACGATGCCAATCAGGATGGTGCAGACCGCGTTGATCTCAGGCGTCACGCCGAGGCGGACGGATGAATAGATGCGCATCGGCAGCGTCGTGGCCCCAGGGCCCGTCGTGAAGCTCGAGATCACCAGATCGTCCAGCGAGATGGTGAAGGCGAGCATCCAGCCGGAAATCACGGCCGGCGCGATGATCGGCAAAGTGATGACGAAGAAGGTCTTGGCTGGCGTCGCACCGAGGTCTTGCGCGGCCTCTTCCAGACTTCGATCGAAGCTCAGAAGCCGCGACTGAACGACGACCGTGACGTAGCACATGCCGAACGTGATGTGCGCGAGCGTCAGGGTCCAAAAACCGCGCGCCATGCCGATGGCGACGAACATCAGCAGCAGGGATAGGCCGGTGATGACCTCCGGCATGACGAGCGGCGCGTAGACCAGCCCCGAGAACAGAGTGCGCCCCCGAAACCGGCCGTGCCGGACAAGGGCGATCGCCGCCATCGTGCCGAGCAAGGTCGCGACCGTCGCCGACAGGAAGGCGACGCGGGCGGTCACCCAGGCGGCGTCCAGAAGCTGCTGGTTCCGGAAGAGCGCGCCATACCATTGCGTCGAGAATCCGCCCCAGACCGTGACCAGGCGCGAGGCGTTGAACGAGTAAATCACCAGGATGATGATCGGGATGTAGAGGAAGGCGAAGCCGAGCGTCAGCGAGACGATGTTGAACGGGGAGAGGCCCTTTTTCACTTCTCGGCCTCCAGTTGGCGCTGCTGGACATGCTGGTAGATCACGATCGGCACGACGAGCACGAGCAGCAGGAGCACGGCGACAGCGGAGGCGATCGGCCAGTCTCGGTTGAGGAAGAATTCGTTCCAGAGCGTGCGGCCGATCATCAGCGTGTCTGAACCGCCGAGCAGATCCGGGATCACGAATTCGCCGACGGCTGGAATGAAGCAGAGCATGCAGCCGGCGACGATGCCGGGGATCGAAAGCGGGAACGTGATCTGCCAGAAGGATCGGATCGGCGGCGAACCGAGATCGGCGGCAGCCTCCAGCAGCGTCTCATCGAGCTTTTCGAGGCTCGAATAGAGCGGAAGGACCATGAACGGCAGGTAGGAATAGACGATGCCGATGAAGACCGCCGTCTCGGTGTTCATGATCGCCAGCGGCTGATCGATGACACCGAGCCAGATCAGGAAGGTCGACAGGAGGCCTTCCGGCTTCAGGATGCCGATCCAGGCGTAGACGCGGATCAGGAACGAGGTCCAGAACGGCAGGATCACCAGCATCAGGAGCATCGGCTGGAGGCTCTTTGGCGCACGCGCCATGGAATAGGCGATGGGATAGCCGATCAGGAGCAGAAGCACGGTCGAGATCCCCGCGATGCGCAGGCTCGACAGATAGCTCTGATAGTAAAGCGGGTCGTCAGCCAGGAAGGCGTAATTGGCGAAGGAGAAGCTCCTGATCTTCTCCCAGATGCCGGAAATCCCGTCGACCAGAAGATCGAAGCTCGGATCATAAGGCGGCTGCGCAATGACGGCCGTCGACAGGCTGATCTTCAGGACGATCAGGAAGGGCACAAGAAACAGCAGGATCAGCCACAGGAACGGCACGCCGACCTCTATCAGCCTCTGCCAGTTCCTTTCCCCCCGTTCTGCCAAGACCGCCCCCGTCAGTTGGTGAGGAGAACGCCCTGTTCGGGCGCCCAGGTAAGCCAGACCTTGTCTTCCCAGCTGATCGGCCGCTCGACCAGACGCGTGCGGTTGGTCACCGTCGCCTTGACGATATCGCCGCTCGGAATTTTCACGCGATAGACCGAGAGGTCGCCGAGATAGCCGATGTCCCAGACCTCGCCCGCGAGCACGTTCGGCGTACCGGGCGGCGGCGGCTCGAGCGCGACGATGAGCTTCTCGGGGCGAAGGGCGAGCCACGCATCGCCGCCCTGCGCGCATTCGACGGGATTGGTGACGAGGATCGGCGCGTCGGTCCACTCGCTCTTGAGCTTCACATTGCCGGACGCGTTGTTCTCGACCTTGCCGGGGATGATGTTCACATCGCCGATGAAGTCCGCGACGTAACGGGAATTCGGCTGTTCGTAGATCTCGCCAGGCGTCGCGACCTGGATGATCTCACCGTGATTCATTACCGCGATGCGGTCGGCGACTGTCATTGCCTCTTCCTGGTCGTGGGTGACGATCAGGAAGGTCATTCCGAGCGTGACCTGGAGATCGGTCAGCTCGAACTGGGTTTCCTCGCGAAGCTTCTTGTCGAGTGCGCCAAGGGGCTCGTCGAGCAACAGGACGCGCGGCTTAAGCGCCAGCGACCGGGCGAGCGCGACGCGCTGGCGCTGGCCGCCGGACAGCTGGTGCGGCTTCCTCTTGGCGAACTGGGTCAACTTGACGAGCGTCAGCATCTCGTCGACGCGCTTGGCCCGCTCTTCCTTCGGCATGCCCGCCTGCTTGAGGCCGAAGGCGACGTTGTCTGTGACGCTCATATGCGGAAAGAGCGCGTAGGACTGGAACATCATGTTGACCGGCCGCTTGTAAGGCGGCGTGCCGACGATGTCCCGGCCTTCGAGAAACACATGGCCCTCGGTCGGATCCTCAAACCCGGCCAGCATGCGCATCAGGGTGGTCTTGCCGCAGCCCGACGGGCCGAGGAGCGCGAAGAATTCGCGCTCATAGATGTTCAGCGTGAGATTGTCGACGGCGGTGAAATCGCCGAAGCGCTTGGTGACGTTCTCGAAGCGAATCAGCGGTTTGGCGGCCGGATCGGTCCATGGGCTGAACGCCCGGCGGACCGGTCCGAGTGCCGCCTTGACGGGTGCTGCGGGCATTTCTGGGCTCCCCCACCGGGCGCCCCCGCGCCCGGCTCCAGACTGCGAGGTTGGATAGTCGGGCTACTTGCCGGTTTTTGCTCTCGTCCAGGCGCGCGTGATGACGCGCTGCAGCTTGGGATCCTCCACCGTCGAGACGGTATAAAGCCGGCTCAGCGTGTCCGCGTCAGGATAGATCGACGGATTGTCGAGCACTTCCTTGTCGACGAACTGCTGCGAGGCGAGGTTCGCATTCGCGTAGGCTACGAAGTTCGTGGCCTTCGCGATAACCTCGGGACGCATCATGTAATCGATGAACTTGTGCGCGCCGTCCGCGTTCGGAGCATCGGCCGGGATGGCGAACACGTCGAACCAGAGCTGCGCGCCCTCCTTCGGGATCACATAGGCGATCTCGACACCCTTGCCAGCTTCCTCGGCGCGCGAGGCGACCTGGAAGACGTCGCCGGAATAGCCGACCGCCGCGCAGATATCGCCGTCCGCGAGCGCGTTCTTCCATTCGTCGGAGTGGAATTTCTTGATGTTCGGACGAAGCTTTTCGAGCGTCGCGCCGGCCTTCTCGATGTCTTCGGCATTGGTGAGGTCGGGCTTCAGGCCGATATAGTTCATCACTGACGGCAGGAGGTCCTCGGCGGAATCGAGCAGCATCACGCCGCAGGAGCTGAGCTTCTTGAGGTTTTCCGCATCGTAGAGCAGGCCCCAGGAATTCACCGGCGCGTTCGGCAGCGTCTCCTTGATCTTGGCGACGTTGTAACCGATGCCCGTCGTGCCCCACATATAGGTGACAGAGTATTCGTTGCCGGGGTCGTAGCGCGCGACGCGGTCCTGGATTTCCGGCCACATATTCTTGAGGTTCGGGATCTTCGACTTGTCGAGCTTCTGAAACACGCCCGCCTTGATCTGACGGTTCAGGAAGGTCGCGGTCGGGACGACGATGTCGTAGCCGGTCGAGCCGGTGAGGAGCTTTGTCTCGAGCAGCTCGTTGGTATCGAAGGTGTCATAGACGACTTTGATGCCGGTCTCGGCGGTGAAGTCCTTCAATATCTGTTCGTCGATATAGTCGGACCAGTTGTAGATGTGGATTTCTTGCGCAGACGCCGCGACCGCGAAGTTGAACCCAGCCGTTAGAGTTGCGATTGCTCCCACAAACAACTTAAGAGGGCGACCACCCATACTTCGCGCTTCCTTCTGATAACGCATTCCTTTTGCAGGTTACGAAGCGTCTGCGGAATGCACAAGCCACCATTGGATAACGCTGATCGCCCGATTTGGTTGAGGTTGTCACGGCGCCCGGATTGACGGCCTTCATGCCGACCGGCACTCTTGGGGAAGGTTCGGCGCGGGCGCGTCGACCAGCAAAACGTACCGGAGCGCGCGGGCCCGAGGGGTCCGGAGCCGCAGTTTGAAGGGGCCTTCGCGGTTCCTTGAAACCGCGGCTCACGCGAAAGCGCATGGCAAAGAAAAAAGCTCAAAAGGACGCCGCCTCGTCACTTCGAGGCGTTGCGAACGTGGAAGAGGCGCGGGCCTGGGTGGCCGCGCGTGGCATCGAGGAACTGGAATGCGTCGTGCCGGATCAGGCGGGCGTCGCGCGCGGCAAGATCATGCCGGCGTCGAAGTTCTTCAACTCGCCGGCGATGAACCTGCCCTCCTCGATCTTTCACCAGACGATCGCAGGCGAGTATCCCGACGAAGACATGCCCGGAGCCGGCGATCCAGCGGACGCCGATCTCGTGCTCGTGCCGGATTTCTCGACGCTCTGCGTGGTGCCCTGGGCAAACGATCCGACGGCGCAGCTCATCCACGACTGCTATCACCGGGACGGACGGCCGATCGAGGTCGCGCCACGCCAGCTCCTGAGGCGCATCGTCGAGCTCTATGCCCACAAGGGCTGGCGGGCGATGGTGGCGCCGGAGATCGAATTCTATCTCGTCAAGCCGAACACCGACCCGGACTATCCGCTGGAGCCGCCGGTCGGCCGCTCAGGCCGCCCGGAGACCGGCCGCCAGAGCTATTCGATCTCCGCGGTGAACGAGTTCGACGACCTGTTCGAGGACATCTACGACTTCTCGGAAGCGCAGGGCCTGGAGATCGACACCCTCATCCACGAAGAGGGTGCGGCGCAGATGGAGATCAATCTGCGCCACGGCGATCCGCTGCAACTCGCCGATCAGGTGTTCATGTTCAAACGCACGATCCGCGAGGCGGCGCTCGTCCACAACATCTACGCGACCTTCATGGCGAAGCCAATCGCCGGCCAGCCGGGCTCGGCCATGCACATCCATCAGTCCGTAGTGGACAGCGAAGGACAGAACATCTTTTCCGACGAGCACGGCAAGCCGACGCCGGAATTCTTCAACTTCATCGCCGGCCAGCAGAAATACCTGCCCTCGGTGATGTGCATCCTCGCGCCCTATGTGAACTCGTATCGCCGCCTGACCAAGGACGCGACGGCGCCGATCAACGTCGCCTGGGGTTACGACAACCGCACTACCGGCCTGCGGGTACCGCCAGCCGGCGCCGAGGCGCGGCGCGTCGAGAACCGCGTGCCCTCCTCCGACGCCAATCCATATCTCGCAATCGCGGCGAGCCTCGCCTGCGGCTATCTCGGTATGCAGGAAGGACTGCAGCCGACCGAGCCGGTCGAAGGCTCTGCGCACGGCCTCGACTACGACCTGCCGCGCGGGCTCCTCGAAGCGGTCTCCAATCTCGAGGAGAACGAGGCGCTGCGCGGCATCTTCGGCGAGACCTTCGTACAGACATATGCAGCGATCAAGCGAGGCGAGTACGAAACGTTCATGCGCGTGATCAGCCCCTGGGAACGCGAATTTCTGCTGTTGAACGTGTGAGCCAGCCGCAAACCTACTACGAAGCCACCGCCGAACCGCTTGCCGAATTTCCGCCGCTCGACGGCGACCGGCGCGCCGATGTCTGCATCATCGGCGCAGGCTTCACCGGTCTCAGCTCCGCATTGTCGCTGGTCGAGCGCGGCTACTCCGTCGTGGTGCTGGAGCAGGACCGGGTCGGCTCGGGCGCGTCGGGACGAAACGGCGGCCAGATTCATAGCGGGATGCGTCGCGACCAGATGCATCTGGAGCAGCAATTCGGCAGGAGCGATGCCTGGCTTCTCTGGGAGATCGGCCAGGCCGCGATCGCCCAGATCGACGAACGCATCGCCCGTTACGGGATCGACTGCGAACGCCGCTCGGGATTGGTCTACGCCGATCACAAGCCGCGCTACGTCGCGGACACCCATCGCTATGTCCGCTATCTGCGCGACAAGTACTCGTACGGCAAAGTCGAGGCTCTGGACCGCGACGGCATCCGGGCGCTCGTTCGCTCGGAGGACTATCACGGTGGCATGATCGATCGCGGCGGCGGTCATCTGCACCCGCTGAAATACGCCCTCGGCCTCGCCCGCGCGGCGGTCGCCGGTGGCGCGAGGATATTCGAGGGCACGAGGGCCGAAGCCTTGATCGACGGTGCGCGAACGCGTGTCGTGACCAAGACCGGAACGATCGCGGCCGACTGGGTGATCATCGCCGGCGACAGTCTGATGAAAGGGCTGCTTCCCGAGGCGGATGCCCGCATCCTTCCCATTGCCTCGACGATCGGCGTCACGGCTCCACTCGGCGAGCGGATGAAGGACATTCTGAACACGCCGATGGCCGTGGCCGACAGCCGCTTCGTCGTGAACTATTTCCGCCCGACGGCCGATGGCCGTCTCTTGTTTGGAGGCGGCGAGAGCTACGCCAATTCCTACGTCGCCGATCCCGCGAACCTCGTCCGCCGCGCGATGACGGCGGTGTTTCCGCAGACGGCAGGCATCCCCTTCGAGTTCGCCTGGAGCGGCATCGTCGGCGTCACTCCGACGCGGCTTCCGATGATCCGGCGGGTGAAGTCGAACGTTCTGCTCGCGGCGGGTTATTCCGGCCAGGGTGTCGCGCTGGCGCCTTTCGCCGGCTCGGTGCTCGCGGAAGCGGTGGCCGGGACCATGGAGCGTTTCGACGTTCTGTCCCGCCTGCCGGTGCCGAGCTTTCCCGGCGGCGTGATGTTCCGCCATCCGCTGATGGTCGTCGCGATGCTCTGGTACGCGCTGCGCGACAGGCTCTGAGCATTCACGCTCCATTCAGCCACATTCGTGCAGCATCACTCTCAATGCGACGGGTTCGCGAAGAGAGCCGCCGACCGGCGGAATGAGGGGATCATGACCACACGTAAGATCATGGCGTCGGCCGCCGCGGCCACGATGCTTCTTGTCAGCGCGCCTGCCTTCGCGCGCGACTATCATCGTCACCACCACCGCGATGGCAACGGTGCCGCCGTCGGCGCCGCGCTTGGCGCGGGCGTTTTCCTTGGCGCATTGGCCGCGAGTTCGGCCGCCAACGCCGATCCGTATTATCCGCCGCCTCCCCCGCCGCCGGCTCCGGCCTATTACGGCCCGGATCGCGGTTATGACGAGACGGCTGACGAGGCGGTCAATGCCTGCCGCCAGGGCTTGCTCGACGTGGCGCGTCGTCACGGCGCCTATGATGCCGAGATCGACCGTGTCGATTATGTACGTGAGACGCCGGATGGTGGGCACCGCATCCGTGCGGAGATCACGATGATCTATCCGCGCGACGAACGGACGTCGGAGGTGGTCTGCCACACCGCGGACGGCATGCTGGTGAGCGCGAGGACTGAGTGATCAAGTCCTCATCCTGAGCCGGATGCGCAGCATCCGTGTCGAAGGATGGCCAAGCCCTCCGTGCCTGGGTCATCCTTCGACACGAGCCTTCGGCTCGGCTCAGGATGAGGTTCATCCTTAAGCCGCGAAAACCCGATAGCGCTCCGGGATAAGCCCCACCCGCTCGCCGATCTTCGGCTCATGGCCGGCGGGCACGGCGGCTTCGATCGTCGCCTTGCCACCATCGATCGGAACCGAGACATCGACGCGATGCGTCGGACCGAAGCGGCGGACTGCCAGCACCTCGCCTTCCAGGGCATTATCGCCGAGCTGGCCGATCTCGATGTCGTGCGGGCGCACGAACAGGCGAGCATCGCCCTGTGCGACACCCTGCGTGTCGAGCCCGATGTTCCGGCCACCGATACGCACCAGCGAACCGTCGACCTTGATCGGCAGCGCGACGGATTCACCGATGAAGTCGTGGACGAAGGCGGATGCCGGGTTGTCGTAGACCTCGCTCGGCGAACCGACCTGCTCGATCTTGCCGTTGCCCATCACGACGACGCGGTCGGAGACTTCCAGCGCCTCTTCCTGGTCGTGCGTGACGAGGATCGAGGTGACATGCAGTTCGTTGTGCAGATTGCGCAGCCAGCGGCGGAGATCCTTGCGCACCTTGGCGTCGAGCGCGCCGAACGGCTCGTCGAGAAGCAGCACGCGTGGCTCGATGGCGAGCGCGCGGGCAAGCGCCACGCGCTGGCGCTGGCCGCCCGAAAGCTGCGACGGATAACGGTCGGCAAGGCTGCCGATCTGGACGAGCTCGAGCAATTGCTCGACCTTGTTCTTGATGAAGCTCTCGGGCTTGCGCTCGCGGCGCGGACGAACGCGCAGGCCGAACGCGATGTTGTCGAACACGTTCATGTGCCGGAACAGCGCATAGTGCTGGAACACGAAGCCGACATCGCGCTCCTTCACCGAGAGGCTGAGCGCATCCTGCCCGTCGAAGCGCACCGCGCCGGAATCGGGCCATTCGAGGCCGGCGATGATGCGCAGCAGCGTCGTCTTGCCGGACCCCGAGGGACCGAGTAGAGCGAGGAGCTCACCCGACTGGATCTTCAGGCTGACATCGTTCAGCGCCTTGAAGCTTCCGAAGTTCTTGGTGACGGACTGGACATCGATGTTCATCGGCGGGTTTCCGAGAGGCGATTTTCGAGGACGGTCTTCAGCACGAGCGTGACGAGCGCGAGGAAGGCCAGGAGCGAGGCGACCGCGAAGGACGCCGAGAACTGGTACTCGTTGTAGAGGATTTCTATGTGCAGCGGCATCGTGTTGGTCTCGCCGCGTACATGGCCGGAGACGACCGACACCGCGCCGAACTCGCCCATCGCGCGGGCGTTGCAGAGCAGCACGCCGTAGAGCAGCGCCCATTTCACGTTCGGCAGAGTGACGCGGAAGAACGTCGACCACCCGGACGCACCGAGCGAGATCGCCGCCTCTTCCTCGGCCGTGCCCTGCTCCTGCATCAGCGGGATCAGTTCGCGCGCGACGAAGGGGAAGGTGACGAAGACGGTCGCCAGCACGATGCCTGGCAGCGCGAAGATGATCTTGATGTCGTGGTCGATGAACCACGAACCGAAGAAGCCCTGCGCACCGAAGAGAAGCACGAAGATCAGGCCGGCGACCACCGGCGAGACCGAGAACGGCAGGTCGATCAGGGTGATGAGGAAGCTCTTGCCCTTGAATTCGAACTTGGCGACCGCCCAGGCCATGACCAGGCCGAAGACGACATTGAGGACGACCGCGATGACGGCGGCGGTCAGCGTCAGCTTGATCGCATGCAGCGCGTCCGGATCGGTGATCGCGGCGGCATAGACGTCCCAGCCGCGCGCGAAGGCTTGCTGGAACACCGTGACCAGCGGCAGGACGATGAAGATCGACAGGAAGGCGAGCGCGATCCCGATGATCGCCCAGCGCACCGGCGCGGGTTCGGTGCGGACCGGACGCGGAGTGCCGGTCGCGACGTGAACGGTCGTAGCCGTCGTTTCGGGCACGAAATCGGTGACGTCAGCTTCGGTCGCAATGCTCATCAGAACGCGGCGCTCCGGGATTCCGACCAGCGCTGCAGGCCGTTGATGGCGAAGAGAAGCACGAAGCTCGCGAGCAGCATGACCACGGCGATCGCGGTCGCGTCCGCGTAGCGGAACTCCTCCAAGCGGATGATGATCAGGAGCGGCGCGATCTCGGAGATGTTCGGAAGATTGCCCGCGATGAAGATGACCGAGCCGTATTCGCCCACCGCGCGGGCGAAGGCGAGCGCGAAGCCAGTGAGCAGCGACGGCAGCAAGGTCGGGATGACCACCTTGATGATCACCTGCCAGCGATTGGCGCCGAGGCTCGATGCAGCCTCCTCGAGCTCGGATTCGAGGTCGATCAGGACCGGCTGCACCGTGCGCACGACGAACGGCAGGCCGATAAAGACGAGCGCGATGAGGATGCCGAGCGGCGTATAGGCGACCTTGATGCCGAGCGGTTCGAGCAGCGAGCCGATCCAGCCGTTCGGCGCGTAGAGCGTCGTCAGGGCGATGCCGGCGACGGCCGTCGGCAGCGCGAACGGGATATCGACGATCGCATCGAACAGGCGGCGGCCGGGGAATTCGTAGCGCGTCAGCGCCCAGACGACGAAGAACCCGAAGACCAGATTGATCGCCGCCGCGGCCAGCGCGATGCCGAAGCTGATCTTGAGCGCGTTCAGCACGCGCGCGCTGGTGACGATGCCGATGAACTGCTCGAAGGTCAGTTCGAAGGTCTTGAGGAAAAGCCCGGCCAGCGGGATCAGAACGATCAGGCCGAGCCAGGCTAGCGTCAAGCCGAACGTGATCCCGAAGCCCGGGATCACCGTTTTAGGAGCGGCGCGGGTGCCCGCAATGGGGAGAGAAGACATTACGGACGACCCGCTTCCCGCACTTACTTCGTGTAGATCTGGTCGAAGGTGCCGCCGTCCGAGAAGTGGGTCTTCTGGGCGTTACGCCAGCCACCGAAATCCTGATCGATGGTGACGAGGTTCACCTTGGCGAACTGATCCTTGAACTTCTCGGCGACCGCCTCGTTGCGCGGACGATAGAAGTTCTTGGCTGCGATCTCCTGGCCTTCCGGCGAGTAGAGATAGTTCAGATAGGCCGTCGCGACTTCGCGGGTGCCCTTCTTGTCGACGACCTTGTCGACGACGGCGATCGTCGGCTCGGCGAGGATCGACAGGGTCGGCGTCACGATCTCGAACTTGTCCGGGCCGAGTTCCTTGACCGAGAGATAGGCCTCGTTTTCCCAGGCCAGCAGGACGTCGCCGATACCCCGCTCGGTGAAGGTGACGGTCGAGCCCCGTGCGCCGGTGTCGAGAACCGGGACGTTGCCGAGGAGTTGCTTGACGAAGTCCTTGGCCTTCTCGTCGGAGCCATATGCCTTCTTGGCGTAGGCCCATGCCGCGAGATAGTTCCAGCGGGCGCCGCCCGAGGTCTTCGGGTTCGGGGTGATGACCTGCACGCCCGGCTTCACCAGGTCGTTCCAGTCCTTGATGCCCTTCGGATTGCCCTTGCGGACGAGGAAGACGATCGTCGAGGTGTAGGGTGCGGCGTTCTCCGGCAGCTTCTTCTGCCAGTCGGCGGCGAGGAAACCCTTCTCGGCGATTTCGTCGACGTCATAGGCTAGCGCCAGAGTGACGACATCGGCCTGGAGGCCGTCGATCACCGAACGGGCCTGCTTGCCCGAGCCACCATGCGACTGCTTGACGGTGACGGTGTCCCCCTTGTGGTCGGCAGCCCACTTGGCCGCGAACGCCTTGTTGAACTCGACATAGAGCTCGCGGGTCGGATCGTACGACACGTTGAGCAGATTGATGTCGGCGGCAAATGCCGGGGCGGCAATCAGCACGGCGGCGGCGGTCGCCAGAAGTTTCTTGAACAGCATTGCGTGCATCCCGTCTGACGCCATTTCCCACGCCGGGAACGGCTTAAGATGGCTATACCTGCAACGCAAGATGCGATATGTCAACAAAGAACGTAGATTTTATGTCTCTTATTTTTATCTACGTAATTTTTGCGTATTATTTGTCGCCGATGTGAATACCGCATTCGGTCTTGCCCGAGCCTCTCCAGCGGCCCGCGCGAGCGCCCTCGCCCTCAGCGGTTCTGCTCGTGCAGGGCATGCAGCCGATCGACGAGAAGCCCAGAGCCTGGAGCGGGTGCAACGGCAGGTGATGGCGGACGAAATAGGACTGGATGTCCTGCCCGTCGAAGGTCGCCAGCGGGTTCACCTTGATGCGCGGACCATCCGCCTCGACAACCGCGAGGTTCGAACGGCTATCGCCATGGTAGCGTTTGCGGCCATTGATCCAGGCGCCGAAACCGTCGAGCGCGCGGCCGAGCGGCAGGACCTTTCGATAGCCGCAGCAGGCGTCGGTGTCGCTCGCCCACAGCATGTCTTCCGGGTCGAGCCGGTCATGGTCCGCTTGGTCCGGCTTGAAGACGCGGATGTCGGTCAGGCCGAGCTGGTCCTGCAGCGTGTCGCGATAATCGAGCGTCTCGGAGAACAGCATGCCGGTATCGAGGAAAAGCACCGGCGTCGAGGGATCGATCTCGGAGATCATATGCAGCAGCACCGCCGATTCCGTGCCGAACGAGGACACCGCGGCGATGCCGCCCGGGAACCGCTCGGCGAGGATCGTTTCCAGCACGTCCTGCGGCGTCGCATTGGCGACTTTCACGTCGAGCTCCGCCGCGCGATGCGCGAGGGCTTCGTCGGCGGGAATGGCGAGGTCGAACATCAGACGTTCTCAAACTGGCGGGTCTTGCCCGCGATGCTGGATATGGCGGCGCCGAAGCGTTGACGCCAGGGTCGCGAGCGGCGGACGACCTGGCCTAGGACCAAAAGCGCGGGACCGTCGCCGACTTCGGTGACGAGACCTGGAAGATCGCGAAGCAGGCCCGTCGCCGACGCCGCGTCCGGCCGAGTGCCGCGCGCCAGCACGGCGACCGGCGTCTCGGGATCGCGTCCGGCGGCGATGAGGCCCTGCGCAATCACTCCGGCGGTCGCCTTGCCCATGTAGACGGCGAGCGTGAAATCGTCGCGGACGAGCCCGCTCCAGTCGATCGCCTCCGCCTCGGCGGCGCGATGGGCGGTCATCAGGATCAGGCGGCCGGATTCGTTGCGGAAGGTCAGCGGCAGTTCTGCCTCGGCGGCGCAGCCCACGGCGGCCGTGATGCCCGGCACGACCACGACCTCGATGCCGGCGTCCTGAAGATGCTCAAGCTCCTCTCCGCCCCGGCCGAAGACGAACGGATCACCGCCCTTCAGCCGGACGACCCGAAGGCCCTTGCGGGCGGCGAGCACCAATTCCTCGTTGATCGACCGCTGGGCGACGCATTTCGTGCCGGCCTTCTTGCCGACGAAGACACGCTCGGCGTCGCGGCGCGCGAGATCGAGGATTTCGGCAGTGACGAGCTCGTCGTGGAAGATGATGTCCGCATCCTGCAGGACGCGGAGCGCCTTCAGGGTCAGAAGCTCGGGATCGCCCGGACCCGCGCCGACGAGGAAGACGATGCCCTTGCGCGAAATCGGAGCCGATGCCGCGTCGTCAATCGCGGCATCGAGCGCGACCGCGGCCTCTTCCGTGCGCCCGGAGAGGAACGCCGAGCCGATCGGACCGTCGACGACATTCTCCCAGAACCGGCGACGATCGACGGCTTCGGGAGCGAATGTCGCAAGCCGCTCGCGGCGTGAGCCGATCAGATCGGCAAGCCCGCCGAGACGCGCCGGCAGCAGCGCCTCGATGCGCGCACGCAGCCGGCGGGCGAGAACCGGGGCCGCGCCTTCGGTGCCGATGGCGGCAAGGACCGTTCCGCGATCGATGATGGCGGGCGTAATGAAGCTGCAAAGCTCGGTGCGATCGACAACGTTCACCGGAATGCCGAGTGACTTGGCGCGGGCTGAAATCAGGCCGTCGACCGGATCGCCGGCCGATGAGACGATCGCCGCGACGCTGGAGAGATCAACAGTCTCTGGATCGACCGCGCCTGCGATCTCGATCTCTCCCGCCGCCGCCAGTTCCTGCAGTTCGGGCAGGACCTCATCAGCGTACAGCCTCACGCGGGCGCCTGCTCCGGTCAGGAGCCGCACCTTGTTCAGAGCCGCCTCGCCGCCGCCGAAGACGAAAGCCCGGCGATCCCTGAGGTCGATGAAGATCGGAAAATAGCGCATTCGGCCTTTCCACCGCCCGCACGCGGCGATGCAGTTTAGATAACACCTAAACTCGGTATGTTAAAGGCCAGATCGCACGCGAATCATATGTAGATTTGCCTAGGTCGTGATCGGCTTCGGACCGCGAACGGTCAGTCCCCGGCGGACGAGGCATTCCCACGCCTCCTCCGCCGTCTCGGCGAACTGGAAGAGCGCCAGATCCTCCGGCTTGATCATGCCCTCCTCGGCCAGAGCTTCGAAATTGATCACCCGGGTCCAGTAATCCTTCTCGAACAGCACGATCGGCATCTCCGGCGCCTTGCCGGTCTGGCGAAGCGTCAGGATCTCGAACAGTTCGTCGAACGTGCCGAAGCCGCCGGGGAACACGACCAGCGCCGCCGCCCGCATCGCCAGATGCATCTTCCGCATCGCGAAATAATGGAACTGGAACGTCAGGTCCGGTGTCGAGAAGGCATTCGGCTCCTGCTCGAACGGCAATTGGATGTTGAAGCCGATCGAGGGCGCTCCGGCTTCGGTCGCGCCGCGGTTCGCGGCCTCCATGATGCCCGGACCGCCGCCGGTCGCGATGACGTTGTCGAGCACGCCATCCCGGGGATGCAACGCGCCACCGCGCTCGGAGGCGATGCGGCCGAATCTTCGCGCCTCCTCATAGAGGAATGCCGAATGCGTGCCGGGACGCGGTTTCTGGCCGGGCATCAAGGTGGAACTCGTATCCTCCGGGTCGCCACTGCCGCCGGGCATGATACGAGCCGAGCCGAAGACCACGATGGTCGAGCGTATCGACCAGGCGCGCAGCATCTCCTCGGCCTTGGCGTATTCCAGCAGGAAGCGGACGCCACGCGTGCTGTCGCCCATCAGGAAATCGGGGTCGAGCGCCGCCAACCGGTAGGCGGAGGCCGCCATCTGCGCGGAATTGTCGTGCGATGGCGGGTCGTCAGACATCACACCACGGGAGCGGTTGCCGCGCGGCGAGGACGACGAGCGGGCTGCGTTGCGAACTGCAAGGCGGCGAGGCGCGCGTAGACGCCGTTATGAGCGACAAGCTGATCGTGCGTCCCGGACTCGACCAGCCGGCCGCGATCAAGGACATGGATGACGTCGGCGTTGCGCACTGTCGACAGACGATGGGCAATGACGATGGTGGTGCGGCCGCTCATCAGCCGGTCGAGCGCGCTCTTCACCTTCGCCTCGGATTCGGCATCGAGGGCCGAGGTCGCCTCGTCGAGGAGGAGGATCGGCGCGTCGCGCAGCATGGCGCGGGCGATTGCCACGCGCTGCCGCTGGCCGCCGGAGAGGTTTCCGCCGCCCTCGCCGACCGGATGATCGTAGCCGTCCGGGAAGCCGACAATGAAATCATGAGCGTTGGCGGCCTCCGCCGCGGCGATCATTTCGCGCTCCGTCGCACCGGGTCGACCCGCCAGGATGTTGTCGCGGATCGTGCCGTCGAACAGGAACGGGTCCTGCGTGACATAAGCGATCGAGGCGCGGAGCGATTGCAGCGTCACGCCGCGCAGATCCTGGCCGTCGATCAGCACCTGACCCGAACTGGGATCGTGGAAACGTTCGATCAGCGAGAAGATCGTCGACTTGCCGGCGCCGGACGCGCCGACCAGTGCTGAAACGCGGCCGGCCGGAAAGACGAGACTGAGATTACGCAAAGCCGGTGTGTTGCCGTAGTGGAAACCCACTGCGTCGAATGCAACCTGACCCTGCACGAGATGCAGTGGCGCGGCCTGCGGGTGATCAACCAGCGTCGAGGGCGTATCGAGGAAGTCGTACATCATCGAAACACCGACGAGCGTCGATTCCATTTGCACCTGCAGCTTCGCTAGCCGCTTGGCGGGCTCGTAGGCGAGGAGCAGCGCCGCGAGGAACGAGAACAGCGAGCCGGCATCGCGGCCGAGATGGATCACGCCGTAGCCGCCATAGATGACGATGACCGCGACCGCGACGCCGGCGAGGCTCTCCATCAAGGGGGAGGTCCGCGCACCGAGATTGGCGATCTTCAACGACTGCCAGGCGCTTCGGTCGATCGCGCTGTTCATGTCGACGCGCATGCGCGGCTCCATGCCGAAGCTCTTGACCACGGTGATGCCGAGGATCGTCTCTTTCAGCGTGTCCACGATGCGCGACTGGGTCTGGTATTCCTGACCGGCGATCTTGCGGGTTCGCTTGACGAGGCTCGTCACGCCGAGCACGGCGGCCGGCATGATCACCAGCGAGACCAGCGACAGCCACGGATCCTGGATCACCATCACCGTGACCAGGCTGACGAGCGACAGGAAATCCTTGCCGAAGCTCGTAACGATGAGGTCGAGCGCGCGGCGGATTGCCAGGGCATTGCCGGAGACACGGGTGACGACGTCGCCGATCGAAGCAGAGTTGAAATAGTCCATGCCCTGATCGAGCAGATGAGCGTAGAGCCGCTTCTGCTGCGACGAGATGATGTCCGTGCCGATGCGGTTCATCACCTTGGCGCGGTAATAGTCTGCGACCCCCTTGGCCAGATAGATCGCGAGCACCGACGTCGCGACGACCCAGATCATGGCCGCGTTCTTGTTGATGAAGATGTCGTTGACGACGCTCTGGATGATCCAGGCGCTGGCGCCGGTCGCGGCAGCGACCACGCCCATCAAGGCGAGTGCGAGGACATAGCGCGGCGCGTATTGGCGACCTTCCTCCCGCAGGAGCCGCTTGAGAAGGGCCATGTTCCCGACGGACGACCGCGGCGACGGCGATGCGGACGTGCGAGAAGTTCCTGCGCTTGTGGCTGGCCTTTGGCCGCGATGGCTCAAGAAATCAGTCCCGATCTGGGAGCGGGCCTCTTTGGCCTCGCCGGATGCATGCGACGCACGCGTTTCGAGCCCGGCTGTTTCCCACGTTTCGCGGCGACCATCAAGGCGGCCACAGGCCGCTGGCCCCGACTGGCCGGAGCGCCTCGAATTCGCCGTGAAGCGTGCCATCTGTCAGGAAGGTTCAAGCGTAACGAGAGAAACACCCATGTCGATGAAGATCCTGCCTGCCCTGTTGGCCTTGGCGGTCACCCTCCCCGGCAGCGCCTTCGCCCAGATGGACCATTCGGCGCACGGCACGAGCGGGGCGTCGTCCTCGCCCTCGACTGCCGCGTTCGAAGCCGCCGACAAGAAGATGATGCAGGATATGTCGATCCCTTACACGGGCGACGCCGATGTCGATTTCCGCGCCCATATGATCCCCCATCATCAGGGCGCGATCGACATCGCCAAGGTGGCGCTGGAGCACGCGAAGGACCCGGAAACGAAGAAGCTCGCCGAAAAGATCATCGCCGACCAGGAACGCGAGATCGCCGAGATGAAGGACTGGCTGGCGAAGCACAAGAAGTGAGGCAGGCCGATCAGGCTCGCGGGAGCCACCAAAGGATCGCGGCGGCGGCCAGCGCCGGAACGCCGAAAACGAGAACGAGGATCGGTAGTTCCTCGAGAATGGTATAACCGGCGCGGCTGACGCCGATCCACAGATTGACCAGTGAGGCCGCCAGCCAGACCGGGATGAAGATCGTCACGGCAGTTGCGGCGTGGCCCGTGGCACGACCGACGAATAGCGAAACGGCGAGAAGAAGAAGACCGCCGGAAATGACCATGATCGTGTGCATCGGGGCGCTTCCAGAACATGATCGAACCCCGAGTAACCTCGCGGTTCGATCACTTCGCCGTCAACCAATTATCCGCGGCGACAGCAGGTCTTCGAGACCAATACGGCGGATGAGTTCGGCACGAACCCGGTCGGCGACCCCGTTCACGATCTCCGCGCCGTCCTGCGACGGGTCGATATGGACACGGAACGGGCGCTTGCCGAATGGCATGCCGACGACGTTCACGATGGCCTTCGCGACTTCCGCCGCGTCGGCATCGGCAGGCTCAAGCGCCGCCAGTCCCTTGAGAGCCTGTTCCGGCACGCCCTTGTACGGCCCCTCGTCGTACTCCGCCGCCCGCGCCTTGTCGTCCGGCGAGCCGGAATGTGCGAAGTGGTTCGTTCCCTTGGTGAAAGCTCCGGGCACGACGATCGAGGTTTCGATGCCCCAGCGGGTCAGTTCGCCCGAATAGGAGACCGCCAGTGAATCCATCGCCGCCTTCGCCGCGAAATACGGCGCCAGATAGGGCGGCGTGCCGCCTCGTGCGCTGCTGGACGACACCCAGACGATCAGGCCCTTGCCCTGCTTGCGCAACTGCGGCAGCGCCGCCCGGTTCACGCGCTGGGTGCTGAGGACGTTGATATCGAACAGTTCCGCATATTGCTCGGGTGTGAAGGCTTCAGCTGGTCCGAAGCTCATATGCCCGGCATTGTGCATGACGACGTCGAGCCAACCGGCTTCCTCGACGATCCTGGCAATGCCAGCCTCGACCGAGGCATCGTCGGATACGTCGAGCTCGACGGCGCGCAGGTCGACCCCATGCTCGACCGCATATTTCAGGGCAGCTTCGGCCTGTGGAGCGTTACGGCCGGTGGTCTGCCGCATGCCGGCAAAGACCGTATGGCCGGCATCGGCGAGGGCACGGGCGGTGAGTGCGCCAAATCCGCTGGACGCACCGGTTATGACGATGACCTGTTTCATGACACGATTCTCCAAGTTCGATTTCAGATTGAGGGTGCTCAGACCATGCCGCCATTGGCGCGCAGGACCTGACCGTTGATCCAGCCGCCGTCAGGGCCGGCTAGGAAGGAGACGACGGCCGCGATATCCGCGGGGGTGCCGATACGCTCGAGCGGATTCATCTTTTCGAAGCGAGCAATCACCTCCGGCGACTTGCCGTCGAAGAAGAGCTCGGTCCCGGTCGGACCCGGTGCGACCGCGTTGGCGGTGATCGAGCGGCCGCGCAGCTCCTTTGACAGGATCGCCGTCATCGTCTCGACCGCAGCCTTCGTCGCCGCGTAGACGCCGTAGGTCTCAAGCCTCGCGCCAACGAGGCTGGTCGAGAAGTTGACGATCCGGCCGCCATTGCGAAGGCGGCGGGACGCTTCGCGCAACGTGTTGAACGTGCCTTTGAGGTTGACGGCGATCTGGCTGTCGAACAGCGCGTCGTCGCTGTCCGCGAGCGTCGCCAACTTCATGATGCCGGCACTGTTGATGACGACGTCGACGCCGCCGAATGCGGCTTCCGCCGCATCGAACATGCGGGCCACTTCGACCGCGCTCGAAACGTCCGCCTGAGCAGCGAGCGCACGGCCGCCGGCTGCTTCGATCTTGCGCACCAGCGCCTCGGCGGGGGTCTGGCTGCCGGCATAGTTGACGACGACCGTGAAGCCGTCGCGGGCAAGGCGCTCGGCGACAGCGGCGCCGATACCGCGCGAGGCGCCGGTGACGAGGGCTACTTGGTTGATCATTGGTCCGCTCCTTCTCTGCGATGGCCGATCGCGTCGGCCGATGAGGGAAAGATGGACCTTTCTCCTTTGCGGATAATCGGGCACTATCCGGCAATGTTGTCCGAAAAGCACGAACAATAGATGGACCGTTTCGACGCCATGCGCGTCTTCACACGCGTCGTTGAACGGCGGAGCTTCACTCTCGCCGCGCAGGACACTGGCCTGCCGCGCTCGACTGTGACCGATGCCATCAAACAGCTCGAAACGCGGCTCGGCGTTCGGCTGCTGCAGCGAACCACGCGGCATGTCAGCCCGACGCTCGACGGCGAGGCCTATTACCGCCGCTGCCTGGTCCTAATGGCCGATCTGGAAGAGGCGGAAGCCGCGTTCGCGGGTGCGAAGCCGAAGGGCCTGCTGCACGTCGAGGTACAAGGCACCCTCGCCCGCCATTTCCTGCTGCCGAGCCTGCCCGGTTTCTTCGAGCAATATCCGGACATCGAGCTGTTCATGAGCGAGAGCGACCGCTGGGTCGATGTCGTACGCGAGGGCGTCGATTGCGTGGTGCGCTATGGCCAGTTGCCGGACAGCGACATGGTCGCGCGGCGTGTCGCGACTTTGGAGCGCATCACGTGTGCGGCGCCGTCCTATCTCAAACGCTTCGGCACGCCGACGGACTTCACCAAGCTCGACAGTCACAGGATGGTCGGCATTCGCCTGTCATCGACGAGTGCTCTGACTCCGCTGCAATTCGTGAAGGACGGGACGCAGCATATCGTCATGCTGCCGACGACGATGTCGGTCACCGGACCGGAGAGCTATCTTCCTGCGGTCAGACTCGGTTTCGGTATCGCGCAACTGCCTTATTTCCATATCCAGGACGATCTGAAGAGCGGCGCGCTGGTCCCGTTGATCGAGAAGTACCCACCGCCGACGGCACCGGTGTCGCTGCTCTATCCGCGCAACCGCCAGCTTTCGCCCCGCGTTCGCGTGTTTCTCGACTGGGCTCAGCAGGAGTTTTCACGCAGGGCCGACAGCATGAACCGGAATATTACGCAATTGTAATACTTCAGATCGACCAATGTAGTAGGCAAAAAGTACTATTCAATCTGTTTTGACAAAGCACGCATGCAATATCAGGAGGATCGAAATCAGGCTTATGCCGTTATTGAGCTACATTTGAATCCGAATTCTTCCCGTAGACGCGGGTAGTGCCGTGATTCCGGACCAAGATCATGAGCGATCAAAACAGGGGCAAGGGACCGCTGATCATAGGGGGGCTTATCGTCCTTCTGGCCGGCGTCGGTCTCTGGTGGTGGCAGTCCTCCAAGGCCGCGCAGGAAGCTGCCGCCCGGTATCACGCAGCTCCGCCCGTTCCGGTCACGGTTACGCAAGTGTCTACTCAGGACCTGCCCGTCTATCTGACCGGTGTCGGCACCATTCAAGCCTACAATACGGTGACCGTGCGCACCCGCGTCGACGGTGAGCTTCAGCAAGTCAATTTCAACGAAGGCCAGTTCGTGAAGCAGGGCGACGTGCTCGCCCAGATCGATCCGCGTCCGTTCAAGGCCGCCGTCGATCAGGCGGTCGCGAAGAAGGCGCAGGATGAGGCCCAGCTCGCGAATGCCAAGCTCGACCTCGGCCGCGCCAACGATCTCGCCTCGCGCGGCTTCGACACCAAGCAGCAGCAGGACACGGCGAAGGCACTGGTCGATCAACTGACCGCCCTCGTTCAGGCGGACCAGGCGGCGATCGAGATGGCGCAGCTCCAGCTCGATTATTCGACCATCCGCTCGCCGCTCAACGGCCGCACCGGCTTCCGCCTCGTCGATCGCGGCTCGATCGTCCACGCGACCGACACGACCGGCCTCGTCGACATCGTCCAGCTCCAGCCGATCACCGCCGTGTTCGCGCTGCCGGAATCCGATCTCCAGCCGCTCGCGGATGCAGAGCGGGCCGGCGAGGTCGACGTCTGGGCAGTGACCCCGGATGGCAGGACCGATCTCGCCAAGGGCAAGCTGCTTCTCCTCAACAACCAGGTCGACATGCAGACCGGCACGATCAAGCTCAAGGCCGAGTTCCCCAATGCAGATCTCGCGCTCTGGCCCGGCCAGTCGATCAGCGCGCGGGTCCTCGTCCGCACCATCAAGAACGCGACCACGGTCCCGCCGGAAGCGGTGCTGCAGGGCAACAAGGGCGCCTATGCCTTCGTCATCGGCCCGGACAACAAGGCGCAGGTCCGCAATCTGACCACGAGCGTCGTCGCCAACGGTCGCATGGCGGTCGAAAGCGGGCTGAAGCCCGGCGAGACGGTCGTCACCGGCGGGCAGTACCGGCTAAGGCAGGACACGGTCGTGCAGGCCACCGATCCGGCGACGGCGAAGAGCGCCGACGAGAGCTCCGCTCCGAAGGATCAGGGCACATGAACTTCCGCCCTGAGGATGAACCTAGGAACGCAACGGAGGTCGAGCCTCCGGTTTCGTTCGAGGATACGAGCGTCGGTGACAAGCCGCGTGGCAAGTCGGAACAGCCGTTCGGGCCGGAACATGGCGGCGGCGGAGGACGCGGCTCGAACGGCGGCATGTCCGGCCCGTTCATCCGCTTCCCGATCGCGACTTCGCTCCTCATGGCGGGTCTCGTCTTCGTCGGCCTCCTCGCCTACCCGCTGCTGCCGGTCGCGCCGCTGCCGCAGGTCGACTTCCCGACGATCCAGGTCTCGGCCAACTATCCCGGCGCCAGCCCGGAGACGATGGCGTCCTCGGTCGCACAGCCGCTGGAACGGCAGTTCGCGCAGATCTCCGGCGTGACGCAGCTCACCTCGACGAGTTCGCTCGGCACGACCTCGATCGCGATCCAGTTCGACCTCAACCGCCAGATCGACGCCGCGGCCGGTGACGTGCAGGCCGCCATCAACGCCGCCGGCGGCCAGCTTCCGAGCGACCTGCCAAGCCCGCCGACCTATCGCAAGGTCAACCCGGCCGACTCGCCGATCATGCTGCTGTCGGCGACTTCCGATACTTTGTCGCTGACCGATGTCGACGACGCCGCCGACACCAAGATCGCGCAGCAGCTCAGCCAAATTCCGGGCGTCGGACAGGTCTCGATCGGCGGCGAGCAGAAGCCAGCGATCCGCGTCCAGATCGATCCCGCGAGACTCGCGGCCAAGGGCCTGTCGCTCGAGGACGTGCGCGCCAACCTGTCGATCCTCACCGTCAACCGGCCGAAGGGCAGCCTCGATAGCGCGAGCCGCACCTTCACGATCTACAACAACGACCAGCTCACCAAGGCCGATCAGTGGGATAAGGCGATCATCGCCTACGTCAACGGCGCGCCGATCCGCGTCAGCGATATCGGCCAGGCGGTGTCCGGTCCCGAGGATGCGAAGAAGGCGGCCTGGGCCAACGGCAAGCGCGGCGTCTTCCTGATCATCTTCAAGCAGCCCGGCGCCAACGTCATCGACACGGTCGACCAGATCAAGAAGGAGCTGCCGCGCCTGCAGGCTTCGATCCCGCCGGCGATCGACGTCAAGATCCTGAGTGACCGCACGCAGACGATCCGCGCCTCGGTTCAGGACGTCCAGTTCACTTTGATGCTGACGATCGCGCTCGTCGTGATGGTGATCTTCCTGTTCCTGCGGAACGTCTGGGCGACGATCATCCCCAGCCTCACCGTGCCGCTGGCGCTGCTCGGCACCTGCGCGCTGATGTATGTGACCGGCTACAGCCTCGACAATCTCTCGCTGATGGCGCTGACCATTGCCGTCGGCTTCGTCGTCGACGACGCCATCGTCATGCTGGAGAACATCGTCCGGCACATCGAGAACGGCGAGAAGCCGATGGAGGCGGCGCTGAAGGGCGCGGGCGAGATCGGCTTCACCATCATCTCGATCAGCCTGTCGCTGATCGCGGTGTTCATCCCGCTCCTGATGATGGGCGGCATCATCGGCCGCCTGTTCCGCGAATTCGCGGTGACGGTGACGATGACGATCGTCGTCTCCGCGATCATCTCGCTGACGCTGACGCCGATGCTGGCCTCGCGCTTCCTCAAGAACCACGAGGGCGAGAAGCACGGCCGGTTCTATCTGGTCGTCGAGCGCGGCTTCGACGCCATGCTGCGCGGCTATGCCTGGGGCCTCGACGGCGTGCTACGGCACCAACGGCTGACGCTTCTCGTCTTCTTCATGACGGTCGGCGCGTCGGGCGCCCTCTTCTATTACATCCCGAAGGGCTTCTTCCCGGTGCAGGACACCGGATTGATCCAGGCGACATCGGAAGCCTCGCAGGACATCTCCTTCGCGGCGATGACAAAGCTGCAGGAGGCGGCTGGCCGCGTCGTGATGCAGGATCCGGCTGTCGCCAGCGTCGCGATGGCGATCGGCAGTGGCGGAGGCGCGCAGACAGCCAATACCGGCCGTATGTTCATCTCGCTCAAGCCGCGTGACGAGCGCGATGCGTCGGCGACGGAGATCATCAACCGGCTTCGCCCGAAGATCGCCGAGGTGCAGGGCATCGCACTGTTCATGCAGCCGGCGCAGGACATCAATGTCGGCGGCCGCGCGGCGCGCACGCTCTACCAGTACACGCTGCAGGATCCGAACCTGGCCGAGCTGAATGAATGGGCGCCGAAGCTTCTCGACAAGATGAAGACGCTGCCGGGGCTGCGTGATGTCGGCACCGACCAGCAGACCGACGGCCGCACGCTGACGCTCGACATCGACCGCGACCAGGCCGCCCGCTTCGGCATCACGCCCGACACGATCGACGCCACCCTCTACGACGCCTTCGGCCAGCGGCAGATCGCTCAGTATTTCACCCAGATCAACAGCTACCACGTGGTGCTGGAGATCACGCCCGAGCTGCAGCGCAACCCGGACACGCTGAACCGCATCTACCTGAAGTCCTCAACCACCGGCCAGCAGGTGCCGCTCGGCGCATTCGCCAAGTGGACGCTGCAGAAGGTCGCGCCACTCTCGATCAGTCATCAGGGCCAGTTCCCGGCGGTGACGCTCAGCTTCAACCTCGCGCCCGGCGTCTCGCTCGGCCAGGCGACGCAGATCGTCGAACAGGCCAAGGCGGAGATCGGCACGCCACCCTCGGTGTCCGGCTCGTTCCAGGGCAATGCCCAGGCGTTCCAGGCATCGCTCGCGACCGAACCTCTCCTCGTCGGCGCCGCCCTCGTCGTCGTCTACCTGATCCTCGGGATCCTGTACGAGAGCTACATCCACCCGCTGACCATCCTCTCGACGCTGCCGTCGGCGGGTCTCGGGGCGCTCGCGATGCTGATGCTGTTCGGCTTCGATTTCAGCCTGATCGGCCTGATCGGCGTCGTCCTGCTCATCGGCATCGTGAAGAAGAACGGCATCATGATGGTGGACTTCGCCATCGAGGCGGAGCGCAACGAGGGGCTTTCCGCCGAAGCCGCGATACGCCGCGCCTGCCTGCTGCGCTTCCGGCCGATCATGATGACGACGGCCGCGGCCCTGCTCGGCGGCGTGCCGCTGATGCTGGGCGCGGGCGCCGGCTCGGAAATCCGCCAGCCGCTCGGCTACGCCATGGTCGGCGGCCTCCTCGTCAGCCAGGCCCTGACCCTCTTCACGACGCCTGTCGTCTATCTCTATCTCGACCGGCTGTCGGACTGGCTGAGCGGCGAGAAGCACGAGGACAAGGAGAAATCCCCCTCACCCGCTCAAGCGCATTAGCCCACAGCACGGCGCCCTCCCTCCCCGTGTCGGGGAGGGCCGACTCGCGAAGCGAGCGGGGTGGGGCAAAGACCCTTCGGAAAGTTATGCCTCGCGGAGGCCGCTCCCCACCCCGGCTCGCGCTGACGCGCGACTCGGCCCTCCCCGTTCCGGGGAGGGAGACCCAAACGCACCTTCCCGTTCAGTGGCCGAGTTCTGCGAGGATGGCTTCCATCACGCCGTCCGGATTTTCCATCACCTCGGCATTGGTAACCCGAAACACGCGCATTCCCTCTTCTCGAAGCCGCGCGTCACGGATCGCATCTCTCGCTGGCGCAGTCCCCATCGCATGGGTATCGCCGTCGACCTCGATTACAAGGCCGGCCTTGAGGCAAACGAAGTCGAGCACATAGCCCAGACGCGGCGCCTGCCTCCGAAAGTGAAAGCCGCGCGCCCGCAATTCGCGCAGCCGCACCCGCAGCCTGACCTCGGGCGGTGTCATGCGCTTGCGGAGGGAGCGGGCGAACGGGACGGACATCGGTGAAGTGTCAGCGAGCCCAACAACGAGCGCAATCCCTCCCCGTGTCGGGGAGAGAGGCGGCGCCGCCTCGGCTGCATCAATCCAGCTTCGGCAGTTCATGCGCCCACGGCGCTTTCGACAATCGCTTGCTGAGGAAGTCGATCAACACGCTGACCCGGACCGGGCGTACCGTTCCCGGCGGTGTCAGCACGTAAAGCGCCAGCAGTTCCGACGACCAGTCGGGCAATACCTCGACCAGTTTGCCGTCGCGCAGTTCCCGCCAGATCAGGAATTCCGGCATCAGGCACATGCTGAGCCCGCCGGTCAGCAGCGGCACGACCACGTCCGCATTGTTGACCGAGAGGCAGCCCTGGATGCGCGCGATGAACTCGCCCTGATGCGGATGGTGCAGCGTGATCGAGGTCGGCGCGGCGAGGTGCGAGAAGACGACGGTATTGTGCTTCTCGAGCTCGCGCGGATGTGTCGGCGCGCCGTGCTTCGCCAGATAGTCCGGCGACGCCACCAGCGGGCGGCGCACCGCGAACAGGCGGCGGGCGCGGAACGACGAATCCGACAGCACGCCGATGCGGAGCGCGACGTCGATCCCCTCCGCGACGAGGTCGGTGCGGGTGTCGCTCAGCCGGAGATCGACCGAGACTTCCGGATATTCCTTGAAGAACGCCGCGAGCGCCGGACCGAGATGCTGGATGCCGAACGACATCGGCGCGGACAGCCGGACAAGCCCGCGCGGAACCGCGGCACCCTCGGTGATCTCCTCCTCGATCGCCTCGCCTTCCGCGAGGATGCGCGTAGCGCGGTCGAGCGACGCCCGACCGCTTTCGGTCAGAGAAAGTTTCCGTGAGGTGCGGTGGAAGAGAGACGTGCCGAGGCGGAATTCGAGGCGCGTGATCGCCTTCGAGACGGTCGCCTTCGACAGGTTGAGATCGCTCGCGGCCCCCGAAAAGGAGCCGTGCTCGGCGACCTTGGCGAAGATCGCCCAGGCTTCGAAATCGGGGAGATGCGGCATGCCGAATCCAGGTTGGATCCGGATCATGCCGCCATCTCCCCGTTTTGTCGTCATTTGCTCCCACCGTCATCCTCCGGCTTGACCGGAGGATCCACGTCACACGGCACGGGCTTGATGGGTCCCCTGGTCGAGCCGGAGGACGACGCCGAGCTAGCGTCGCGCGATCCAGTCGCTGGACAGCGAGAGATCGGCCTGTCCGAGGCCATGGCTCAACGGCAGAAGCCGATGATCGACGTCCGCGCCACGCTCGGTCAGCGCCAAAGCCAGCCGCGCCGCATTCTCCTGCGGCACGATCGGGTCCATCACGCCCGAGAGCATAAGAACCGGCGTGTCGTGCAGATCCGCCTTCGGCATCTCCTTCAGCGGCACCATCGCCCGCAGCAGCACCGCGCCGGCAACCGTACCGGGCCTGAGCAGCAGCATCGCCGCGGCGATGTTTGCGCCGTTCGAAAAGCCGACCGCCACCGGCTTGGCGAGCCCATACCGCTCGCGCGCCTCCTCGACGAAATCGGCGAGTTCGTTCGCGCGACGGCGGACGTCGTCCTCGTCAAACACGCCCTCGGCAAGGCGGCGGAAGAAGCGCGGCACGCCGCCTTCCAGCACCTTGCCGCGCGGCGAGAGAATGGCCGAGCCCGGCGCGATGACGCGGCCGACATCGACGAGATCGTGCTCGTTGCCGCCAGTGCCGTGCAGCATCAGAAGCGGCGGCGAGCCGATCACGGTTTCCGGCTCGTAGCGGTGGATGAAATCAAGTTCGGTTGTCGTGGACATGGGAATGCTCCGGGAAGCCGGCTGCCTTTCGGCCACCGGCTCCCTCTTCGACAGAGGTTTCGACTGGATCAGACGAGCTCGGGGAGCACGCCTTCGATGCGTTCGCGATGCGCTTCGAGGAAGCCCGGCAGCTTCAGCGCCTCGCCGAGCTTCGCCACCGGCTCGTCCGCGGCGAAGCCGGGGATGTCGGTCGCGATCTCGAACAGCACGCCGCCGGGTTCGCGGAAGTAGACCGACCGGAAGTAGTTGCGGTCTTTCTGCTCCGTGGTCCGGATGCCGTGGTTCTGCGCCAGCTTCTCGACCATCGCCGCCTCTTCCGCGTCGTCGGCCGCGCGGAAGGCGATATGATGCACCGAGCCGCCACCAGCCCGACCGGCAAGGAAGCCGCCGACCTCATGCAGGTCGACGATGCCGCCGTTCCTCGTGTCGCCGGCCTTCAGGCGGATCAGCGAGCCCTCGCGAGCGACCTCGGTGAAGCCGAGGACATCGGTCAGGATCGCCGCCGTGGGAGCGGCCTTGGCGAGCAGAAGATTGACGCTGTGGAAGCCCCGGATCGCATGCTCGGCCGGAATATCGCTGCCGGTCCATGCCGCCTCAGTTTCGACACCAGGCACACCGACGACAGCAAGACGCATGCCGTCCGGGTCGCGGAACGACAGGATCGGCTCTCCGAACCTTTTCACCAACGGCTCATGCTCGACGCCCTTGTCGATGAAGCGATGGGTCCAATATCCGATCGAGCCTTCCGGCACGCGGAACACGGTTTCCTGCGTCTCGCCGACGCCGACCCGGCCCTTCGCCACGTGATCCCACGGAAAGAAGGTCAGGATCGTACCGGGCGAGCCGGTCTCGTCGCCGTAATAGAGGTGGTAGGTGCCGGGATCGTCGAAGTTGACGGTCTTCTTCACCAGACGCAGGCCGAGGACCTTGGTGTAGAACTCGACATTGCGGCGCGCTGGGCCGGCGATGGCGGTGACGTGATGAATTCCAGAAGCGCTCATAGCGGTGATCTCCATGGCGCCGGCCGGTGCCGGCGTTTGCATGACCGCTAAGTTAGGAGGCGCCGCATCGCGCATAAATGGAAACTAATGAAAAGCAACGTTTCCAATTTTTTCCAATGAGGCGAGGCTGACGCCTCGCCTCGATAATCGTCATGCGCCTGCGTACGGCGAGTTCTCTTCGACTTTCTTCTCGGCGTCGTTTTCTGCAGCGCCAATTTCCCCGCGCAGCGCTTCCTTGCCGCGTTCCGCCACCGCCCTGACGCGATCTCCGAGACCGCCGACTGCGTCCTTGGCATCCGAGGTCGTGAGGCCCTGGGCCTTCGCCTCGTCCACCACCTGTTCATAGGTGTTCTCGGCGATGGCCGCCGCCTGCTCGTAACCTTGATCCGCCAGGTCGCGCGCTTGCTGTTTGACGCGATCGCTGGCCTCGCCCATCAGGCGCGCCTCGGTTCGCGTCGTACGCATGATCGCGCCGAGTGCCGCGCCGATGGCGAGACCCGCCGCCGCCACTATCAGTGGCTGCTCGTTGGCGAAGTCGGTTGCCGTGCGACGAACATCGCGGCTGGCGACATAGGCCTGATGCCCGAGTTCGCGGCCACGACGGCTTGCCTGATGTCGAAGCTCGCTGGCGCGATCACCGACTTGAGACGCCGCTTCGGCGACGCTTTCGCCGGCGCCGGCAACCGCATCATAGGCCCGATGTCCGGCCTCGCGCGCTTTACCGAGGAGGCTATCCGAACTCTGACCGCTCGACCGGTAGTCCGAGGAATACGGCGCGGAATGAAGCTCGTCCGCCTCGTCGTCGACGGAGCTGTAGCCGCCTGTCGAGCCGGTATAGTCGTAGAGATCGCGTCTCGAACGCCGGTCCCGCGACAGACTTGGCAGCTTTCCGCTGCGTCCCGTCATCAGCCAGGCGAGACCGACGCCGACGAGGGCGACCGGGATGGGATTGTCGCGCATGCCCCGGCCGAGATTGCGGACGAATTCGCCGCCTCCGCCGTTGCGGGCATAATCCCAGACCTCGTCGGCAAGTTCGCCGGGCGTCATGCGGTTGCGGAGTTGATCCAGCGTGCTGGCGACGCCGGCTCGGGTCTGTTCGACATCGCGTTCGATTTCGGCGCTGGACCTGTTGTCCTGCATGGTCATTTCACCTGCTCCTTGAGCAATGCGGCGTCACGCTTGACCTGACCGGTTGAGCGAGATGGCGCGAGGTTGGACACTTTGAGATTGCTGATCCCGCGATTGACGAGGAGGTAGCCGGCGAGGCCGATCACCACCGCGACGATGAGCGAGGACCAAGGCGCGGCGATGCCGACCTCGATGAGAGCCGCGACCAAGGCCGCGAGCAGCACGTTGACGGCGCCGATGAGAAGCACCGCGCCGCCGATCATCAGGCCTAGTCCGGCCACGCCCTGCGTGACCTTTTCGGACAGTTCGGTGCGGACGAGTTGAAGCTCCTTGCCGAACAGAGCGGTCGACTGCTGGAACAGATCGGCGATCAGTCCAGGCACCGAGCGGGTGTCGGTTCGTTGTTCAGTTGCCGACATTGCGCGTTCCTCCGATGCCGGGTCCGATCTCGTAATCGGAACGTTCTGCTCCCTCGCCGAGCGGCAGCGCGCCGCGATTGTCGGAGAAGCGGCGGGTCGAGCGGTCGAGGTCGTCGCTTGCCGAACGCCTGTCGGCGGAGCTCTTCAGGAAGCGCGACAACACCACACCTGCGAGTACCGCGCCGCCGAAGACCAACGCCGGATTGCGGCGAGTGAAGTCGCGCGCGTCGTGGATGAGATCGTCGACATTGCGCTGCCGCACGCTGGAGGTGAAACGCTCCACGCTTTCCGCCGCGCCACGGACATAGCCGGCGATCTGCGGCGATTGCTGCTCGAGGTCGTCGGCGGCGCGCCTCACCGCCCCCGCAATGCTGTCGAGGCGGTCGGCGCCGGCGCCGATACTCTCGTTCGCATAATCCCTGGCGCGATGTTTCACGTCGTCGGCGAGGCTCGAAACGTCCGAGCGCGCGTCGCGGGCGGCGGACTGTGCCTGGTCACGAAGGGCACCGACCTGGCGATCGGTTTCGCTGCGGATGTCGTCGAAGGAACGCGCGGCATCGTCCCGCGCGTCGGCAAACGTGCCGCCCGACGACTGTGTGCTGTCGGTAGATGGAAAATTACTCATGGCATCTCTCGCGGTTGAGGTCCAAGGGGCCTGTGGGACGAGCGCCCGCAGATGCACTTTCAACCGCTGGAGGAGTGTTCGCGTTCCGGGTCGGATAGGATGATTTTCGCGGAGAGTCGCGGCCTGCCGTGCTCAGGAATCGACGCGGAGCAAAAGTCCCTCGGAGGGACGCAGAACGACACTGCTTCCGGACGCTCCCTCCCGGTCGAGATGGGTCGACAAAAGAATGGTCGCATCTCCGAACATGGAGAGGTCTTCGAGCTGCTTTTCGTGCCCGAGATTGAGGATGACGAGCAGATGCTCTCCTTCGAAGCGTCGCTCGTAAGCGAGCACGTTTCCATCGCGCGCGACGGCCGCATAGTCACCTACCGAGAGCGCCCGATGGGCGCGGCGGAGCGAGATGAGATTCCGGTAGAGGCTGAGGATCGAATGGCGATCCTCTTTCAGCCTCTCGACATTCTTCTCTCGCCAGTCATCCGAAAGAGGAAGCCATGGCTCGACCGTGCTAAAGCCCGCGAAGTTGTCGCCGGCCCATTGCATCGGGGTGCGGACCGGATCGCGGCCAAGTCCGAGGCCCGGCTCATTCACGCCCCATGGGTCCTGGACCCGTTCCGGCGGTATGGCGACATCGGGCATGCCGATCTCGTCGCCGTAATAGACCGTCGGCGTGCCGCGCAACGTCAGCAGCAGCATCGCGGCCACCCGCGCCTGAGCCTCGCCGACCCGCGCCGCTATGCGTTGACGGTCGTGATTGCCGAGTACCCAGTTCGGCCATCCGCCCGGCGGCAGGAGGCCCTCATAGCGCTCGATCATCCTGGCAAGAAGCCGCGCATCCCAGGGCGTTTCGAGCAGCTGGAAATTGAATGGCAGATGCGCACCGGAGAGGCCTTCGCCATAATAGGCGACGACGCGCTCGACCGGCAGGTAGATTTCGCCGATCAGAACCCGCTCGTCATAGTCCTCAAGCACCGCGCGCATGTTCCGAACCACCTCGTGCACCTCCGGCCGGTCGGCCGAATAGGTCTGCTGGAAGCGGCCGATCATCGGCTGGCTGGGCTGGTAGCCGGCGTTGTCCGGGTTGTCGCGGAAATCGACGTCCTTGATCAGGTGCCAGATCACGTCGACGCGGAAGCCATCGACCCCGCGATCGAGCCAGAAGCGCAGAACGTCGTACATCGCCGCGCGGACCTGCGGATTGCGCCAGTTGAGGTCCGGCTGCTGCACCAGGAAGGCGTGATAGTAATATTGCCCGGTCGCCTCGTCCCGTTGCCACGCGGAACCGCCGAAATTCGAAATCCAGTTGTTCGGCGGACCGCCGTCCGGCGCGGGGTCGCGCCAGATGTACCAGTCGCGCTTCGGGTTATCGCGCGATGAGCGGCTTTCCCTGAACCAGGCGTGCTGTTCCGAGGTGTGGTTCGGCACGAAATCAAGGATGACCTTCAGGCCTTTCGCATGCGCCTCGGCGACTAATCGGTCGAAATCCTCGAGCGAGCCGAACATGGGTTCGATCGCGCAATAGTCCGCGACGTCGTAGCCGAAATCCGCCATCGGAGAGACGAAGATCGGCGAGATCCAGACCGCATCGACGCCGAGCCAGACGAGGTGGTCGAGCCGCTGCCGGATACCTTCGAGATCGCCGATGCCGTCGCCGTCGGAATCCTGGAACGATCTCGGATAGACCTGATAGACGATCCCGCGCTGCCACCAGAAGGCGTCCTGCATCCCGCTCGCTTTCGATGTGATCCGCCGCACGATTGTAGGGGCCGGACGGCGAAGTTCGAGGGCGACAAGTTTAGCGCTCGGCCGATGACACTGCGGATACGGATTTCCAGCGTCCAGCCGCTCACGGCACCGCAACCTATAGCCGAATGTCTAATCCTCCCAATCATCCTTTACGGGCATCAAAGCATTAGATCGCCGTAATCCGCCCCAAACGGTTCGGCGGAGTTTTCTGGATATCCATTCGATGCTGAATCGCTTCATTGCCCGCGCCGTCGAGGTCTTCACCGGCCGGGTTACGCTCGTGATCCTGGCCGCGCTCCTGATCGCTGGCGGCTGCGGCTTCTACGCAGCGCATCATTTCCGCATCAACACCAACATCAACGACCTGCTCTCGGCCGAGCTGCCCTGGCGCAAGGAACAGCTCGCCTATCAGAAGGCGTTTCCGCAGCGGCCGCGCCAGATCATCGTCGTCGTCCAAGCGCCGACCGCCGAGCTGACCAGTGCGGCAACTTCCGCTTTGGTCGACGACCTGTCGAAGCAGACCGACCATTTCACCGCCGTCGAGGATGCCCAGGGCGACGCTTATTTCCGCAAGAACGGCCTTCTCTTCCTGCCCACCGAGAAGGTCCGCGACACCACCAACAACATGATGGACGCCGAGCCGCTGCTGGGCACGTTCGCGACCGATCCCAGCATTCGTGGGCTGATGGAAGCTCTTCGTAAGGGTCTCGACGGCATTGACGGCGGCGATGTCACGCTCGACGGCATGGCGCCACTGCTCAACTCGGCATCGGACACCATCGAGACCACGGCGTCCAACGGCTTCCCGACTTTCTCGTGGAAGCGCCTGCTGCCGCAGCAGGAAGGCCAGCCGAACGGACTGCGCCGCATCCTGCTTCTCACCGCCAAGCTCGATCTGGGTTCGCTGACACCGGGCGCGAAGGCGACGGGTGCTGTCCGGAAGGCGATCAGTGACCTCGACCTCGCCGGGAAATATCACGCCGATGTCCGCCTGACCGGCACGGTACCGATCACCGACGAGGAATTCTCGAGCGTCAATGATGGCGCGGCGGTCAACGGCGCGATCACCGGTGCGCTCGTCGTGATCATCCTCTGGCTGGCGCTCCGCTCCTTCCGCCTCGTTTTCGCAGTTTGCCTGACGCTCGGTGTCGGCCTCATCATCACCGCCGCGCTCGGCATCGCCATGGTCGGCGCTTTCAACCCGATCTCGATCGCCTTCGCCGTCCTGTTCGTCGGCATCGGCGCGGACTTCGCTATCCAATTCGGGATGCAGTACCGCGAGAACCGGCACGAGTTGAAGAACACCCGGAACGCTCTGGTCGCGACCGCCGGCAAGATCGGCGCACCCCTGACTTTGGCTGCCGTCGCGGCGGCGATCGGCTTCCTGTCCTTCATGCCGACCGCCTATGCCGGTCTCGCCCAGCTCGGCATCATCGCGGGCGGCGGCATGATCGTGGCGTATGTCGCCAGCCTCGTCCTGCTTCCGGCCCTGTTCAAGGGCGTCCGTCCGCCGGAAGAGCCGCATTCGCTGACCCAGCCCTTCCTGATCCCCGTCGACAACTTCCTGAAGCGCCACCGCCTCTGGGTCGTGACGCTCACCTCGCTGATCGTGCTGGCCGGGGCTCCGGCGCTGATGAAGCTGCAGTTCGACTTCAACCCGTTGCACCTGCGCGATCCGAATTCGGAAGCGGTGAAGACCTTCGTCGAACTCAGCAAGGACCCGGCGGTCGGCGCGCAGAGCGCCCAGATTCTCGCAAAGGATCACGACGAGTCGATCGCCCTCGCGGCGCGGCTGAAGGAAGTACCTGAGGTCGCGTCCACGCGCACGCTCGACACGCTCGTCCCGATGCAGGATCAGGCGAAGAAGCTCGACTACATCCAGAACGCCGCGCAAGTCCTCGATCAGTCCATCAACGGGCCGAAACAGCCCGCACCGAGCGATCAGGAAAACATCGCCGCGCTGAGCAAGGGCGCCGACGAGCTTAGCAGCGCGGCCAATGGCCGGACCGGCCCTGGTGCCGAGGCCGCCAAAAGGCTGGCCGGCAATCTGCGCAATCTCGCCACCGCCGACGAGGACCATCGGGACAAGGCTGGCGAGGCCGTGCTCGTGCCGTTGCAGCAGAATATGGACGACCTGCGCCTGCTCCTGACGGCGGGGCCTGTCGATGCCAATTCGGTGCCGAAGGTCATCGCGCAGGATTGGGTGACGCCGGACGGCCGCTACCGCGTCGATATCCTGCCCAAGGGCGACCCGAACGACAACGACACGCTGCTGAACTTCGCGCGCGCCATCGAGAAGATCGATTCGCGCGCGACCGGTCCTGCCGTCGATACGCTGAACTGGGGCCGCGCGATCATTACCGCCTTCGCCCAGGCGTCGGGTCTCGCTCTGCTCGGCATCGCCATCCTGCTCTGGATCGTTCTGCGGAGCATCAAGGATGTCGCCGCGACGCTCGTGCCTCTCATCGTTGCGGCGTTGATGACGTTCGAGATCTGCGGCCTGACGGGCTTCGCCCTGAACTACGCCAACATCATCGCGCTGCCGGTGCTGCTCGGCGTCGGCGTGGCGTTCAAGATCTACTACATCGTCGCCTGGCAGCGCGGTCAGACCGACTTCCTGCAATCGACGCTGACCCGCGCGGTGTTCTTCAGCGCGCTCCTGACCGCCGTCGCCTTCGGTAGCCTGTGGTTCTCGGTCCATCCCGGCACGTCGAGCATGGGCAAGCTGCTGGCGCTCTCCTTCGCCTGCACTCTCGCCTCGGCGCTTCTGTTCCAGCCGGCCCTGATGGGCGAGCCGCGCAAGAAGCCGGAAGCCGAGCCGAAAGCGGAACCCGTCGCTCGCGGCGCCTGAACGCGAACGGCCCCGACCATCCGGCCGGGGTGAGCCATCCTCCCGTCATATGTCCTTAGGCGCGGATTCGTTTCGTGCTGGGATCGTCCTGATCCATAGGAGATTTTCCTCGCGGCCACATCCGCGCCGCGTTGAGCTCCGTATCTGTGTGTGCGTGATTGACGCGCGGCCATTGTTCGAGCGGCGCGCAGAGATGGGTGTTCCTGAGTCCATGACCGTTGCGAGCGAGCCGAGCAGTCTCGGCCTGTCCACCGGAGCCGCGCTCACTATCGGAGCATTGGCCACCCCTCTGCTGGGTCTCTTATCTGGCCTCGCTGTTCACGGGCTTCTGGTCAGCCTGTTCGTCTTCGTCGGCGTGGGAATCGCGGTCAGCCTCGCCATCCCGCTCGGGCTTCCCCTCGGTCTCGCAAACGCGATCACCTTGTTTAGAGCCATCCTCACCAGTGTACTCGCCGGCCTCTCGGTGCAATTCTCGATCGTGACCGAACCCGCCGCAGGCATCCTGCCCGTGGCGATTGCCGCGTTCGCGCTCGCCACGGACGGACTGGACGGCTGGATCGCCCGGCGTTCGAATACAATTTCGGAATTCGGGGCACGCTTCGACATGGAAGTCGATGCCTTCCTGATTCTGGTGCTGTCCGTGCTCTGCCTTGTGCTTGGCAAAGCAGGCGCGTGGATTCTCGCCGCCGGTCTCCTTCGCTATGCCTTCGTCATCGCCGGCATTGTATGGCCCGCGCTCACCGCGCCGCTCTTTCCATCCTTCCGCCGCAAAGCAGTCTGCGTCATGCAGGTGTGTGCGCTGATCGTCATGCTTCTGCTGGAACCGCCCCTCGCGAACGCGATCGGGGCGATCACCCTGGGCGCTCTTGTCCTGTCATTCGCGATCGACACGGCCTGGCTATTGCGCAGGACCGCGCCCGCCCTCTGATGGCGAGCCTGAACGAAACCCTCGGCCTCGCCCGCTCGATCGCGATCTATTACGGCCGGCCTTGGAAGACGCGTGCGGCGCGCCGTTTTTATAGCGCCATGATCAGACCCGGCGACCTCGTCTTCGACATCGGCGCGCATGTCGGCAGCCGCTCGCGCGTATTCAGCAAACTCGGGGCGCACGTCGTCGCGGTCGAGCCGCAGCCTTTGTTCTTTCGTTTCTTGACAAAGACCCAGCCCGCGAACGTCATCCTTCGCGACTATGCAGTCGGCGCCCAGGCGGGGGAGGCGAACCTGCACATCTCGTCACGACACCCGACCGTCTCGACGTTGTCCGCGGACTGGATCGATGGCGTCAGAACAGATCCCGGTTTCGGCGCGGTCAATTGGGACGGCACGCACCGCGTCAAGGTCACAACGCTCGATGCGATGATTGCGGAACACGGCCTGCCGCGCTTCTGCAAGATCGACGTCGAGGGCTTCGAGGCAGACGTTCTGCGCGGACTGAGCCGGCCGATCCCATGCATCGCCTTCGAGTACCTTCCCGCTGTTCTCGACCGTGCCGAGACCTGCGTGAACCTCATCGCGCAACTAGGCGACTATCGCTTCAATCGCGTGCGCGGCGAGAGTTTCACGTTTGCTTCCAGGAATTGGGTGCCAGCGGCCACGATGATCGAGCACCTGAAATTGCTGAGAAGCAGCCGCTCCTCCGGTGACATCTACGCACGGCTCGTAGCATGACAGAGCCGACCGCTGCCCTCTCTCGGCCGCGCATCATCGGTGTGTTGTTCGCGCTTCTGTTCGTCTGGGCTTTGCTCGTCGCGCCGGACAGGCTGGAGGCAATGAAGGCGGCGTCCTTCGCCCGCGTACCGGTAGAACTGCCCGTCCTCCTGCTGTTGCTCCTGCTCGTCGGTGGCGCGATGGGTGCGGTCATCCGCAGCCTGACGACAATCGCGCTGTTTCTGTTGCTCGTCGCCAAGCTCGCCAATGCCGGGATGTATTTCGCGTCAGGCCGTCCGTTCGATCTCGTCCTAGATCTCGATCTGCTCGGCGCCGTCCGCAATCTGATGAGCGGCACGCTCGGCAACGTCCTGGCCGTTCTCGGCATCATCGCGCTGATCAATGCGCTGTTCGGCCTGCTCTTCCTGATCTGGATATCGCTGCGAATGCTGGGGCGTTTCGCGCAAATACCCGGCCCCCAGCGGATCGCGCTCGCGGCGTTCTCGGCGATCTCCATTGCGGGCTTCGTTCTCGACACGCCCGGCGTCACCGCAAATGCGTCGAACCTGCTGATCAGCCAGGTCACCCGGGCGCAGCAGAGCGCCGTCGACCTCGACGCATTTCACCGGGAGGCGACATCAGACCCGATAACGGAAGAGCTTCCCGCCGACCTCCTCACGGCGCTAGCCGGCAACGACGTATATGTCGTCTTCTTCGAATCCTATGGCGGTACGCTCCTCACCGATCCGGCCTTCAAGGCACGCACCGAAACGGCTCTCGCAAAGTTCGACGAGGCGCTCGCCCGCAAGCACATGGTCGCACGCTCGGGCTTCCTGACCTCCACCACGCTCGGCGGCCAGAGCTGGCTCGCCCATTCGACCCTTCTTTCAGGCCTGCGGATCGACAATCAGCGCCGCTATCAGGCGCTCGTCCGGGGCACCCACGGCACACTGGTGAAGGACTTCAAGCGGGCCGGCTGGACCACCGAAGCCGTCATGCCGGGGATCACCATGCCCTGGCCGGAGGGCCAATGGTTCGGCTTCGACCGCGTGATGGCGGCGAAGGATTTGGGCTATCGCGGCAAGAGCTTCGACTGGGTCACCATGCCCGACCAGTTCACGCTCGAAAGCTTCGAGCGGCTGAAGGGCGATGGGCCTGTCATGGCGCAGATCACACTGCTGTCGAGCCACATTCCGTGGGCACCGCTACCCTCACTCGTTGAGTGGGAGAAGATCGGCGACGGCACCATCTTCAACGCTCAGGTCGATGCGGGTGAACCGCCGGACACGGTCTGGCGCAGTCCGGATCAGGTGCGAGACCATTACCTCCGCTCAATCGAATACGTGCTCGCCACGCTCTCCTCATGGATCGAGCGCTATGGCAATGAGCGCACCGTCGTAATCGTCGTCGGTGACCATCAGCCGATCCCCTGGGTGGCCGGAAAAGATGTCGGGCATTCCGTGCCCGTTCATATCATCGCGGGGAACCCATCGACATTGGCCAGAATTGACGGCTGGAGATGGACAAACGGCATGCGCCCCAGCTTGAATGTCGAGGCATGGCCGATGGAAGAGTTCCGGAAGAGATTTGTGGCCGCGTTCTCCGGTTCCGGATCAAGTTGAGGCGCGCATGAATCGCCACCTCGCTCCCGACGCTGATATTTCGACGGCCTACGAGATCGCCGCTCTTCGCGATCTTGAGACGGATGTTCTGCCGCTCTACTGGCCACTTGCCTCCGCCTCGAAGGAGGAAAGCTTCGTCGTCGGCCAGGTCGGCCAGTCGCTCGACGGCCGCGTCGCCACGTCCTCTGGCGATGCCCGCAATGTCTCGGGCAAAGCCGGGATGCAGCACCTCCACCGCCTGCGCGCGCTGTCGGATGCGGTGATCGTCGGCGCGGGCACAGTGCTCCACGACGATCCTCGGCTGACGGTGCGCGAGGTCGAGGGCGCGCACCCGGTCCGCGTGATCGTCGATCCGCACGGACGCGTTCCGGACACCGCCCGCGTCTTCGCCGACGACGGGACCAGGCGAATCACCATCCAGTCCTGCGATGCGAAACGGCCGGAGGGGATCGATGTCATCAGGCTCGATGCCGCCAACGGCACGATCGATCCCGTGGCGATTCTGGCCGCCCTTGCGGAAAGAGGCCTGACCCGAGTGCTTGTCGAGGGAGGAGCGCGGACACTCGGACCGTTCCTGCTTGCCGGCGCGATGAATCGCCTGCTCATCACGCTGTCGCCACTGATCATCGGCGACGGCCCGTCAGGGCTCGCTCTGCCGCCGGTGCCTCACCTGCGCGACTGCCTGCGTCCGCGAACCACCTTCTACGATCTCGGCGGCGAGATCGTCATCGACTGCGCGTTCCACCATCACGAAGCGGGCGAAGCGAACAGATCCTGATGGCCGATCCGGCAGGAGCCGGTCGCCAGATGGTCGAGACGAAATACGGACCACTCCGCCGTCCCCGCCTGCCCCGCCTCCTCAGCCGCCGACGCAATTCCCTTGATGAGCTGGCGCTTGAGCATCATGTCGCGGGGACCTAGCCGCCACGGACTCTCCGTCATCTCGATGGCGTATCCGGCATTGGCGAAGCATTCGCGTGCATAGACGACCGCATCGCCGCCGAGGGAAAGGCCGAATCCCTTGTCCGAGCGCTGATGACGATTGAAGGCTCTCCGCACATCCTCATCGAGTGGATGCTCCGGAGACCAGCTCATCAGACCGTCGAAACTGAGAACGCCATAGAACGCCGCACCCCCGGAGACGACATCTCTGACGAGCCGCTCTATCCACTGGGCGGAAACGAGATCGAGCAGGGCCGACGCGGTTACTAGACGCGCATCCCGGATCGGGAGAGGCGATGAGGCGAGGTCCAGAGGGACAATCTCGGCATCGGGGCAACGCTGCGCCGCTATCCTGAGGAGCTCCTTGTCACCATCGACCAGCCGCCAACGCGCCGAGGGCAGATGTGGCGCCAGAACCCGCGTGCTCGCACCCGTCCCCGCCCCCAGATCGACTATCAGCGGGCTCGGCAAGGCACTTGCGAAAGCGACCGCTTTCGTCAGCAGGTCTCCGTCGCGGGCGGCCTCGTCGGCGCCGGATCTCAGATCGAGCCACGCTGGATCGAAGCCGCTCACGGCGCGACCCGTTCCAGCGCGGCCCCGAAGCGATGCGCCGTTTCCGCCCAGACCGGCAACAGGCTGCCCGCCCGCGCGGCCGCCCTGGCAGTTTCCGCCCGGCGCTTCGGATCGCTCAACAGGTCGCGCAGAGCGCGCTCGAGCGCGTCGACATCGCCGACCGGAACCATCGTCCCCGAGCCGTCGCGCAACACGTCCGGCAGTACGCCGACCGGACAGCCGACCACCGGCAAACCGCAAGCAAGCGCCTCGGTGAAGGCCATGCCGTAGCCTTCATAACGGGACGGCAGAACGAAGATGTCGGCGCCGAGCAGTTCGTGATGCGCATTGTCCGTTGGGCCGGCGAAAGTGACGCGTTCGCCGAGGCCTGCGGCGCGTTCCCGCAACATCGCGGCCCATTCCGGGTCTGACGCCTCGCCGACAAATCGCGCGCGCCACGGCAGATCCGTCAATCGTTTCAGCGCGTCGATCAGGACGTCATGCCCCTTTCGCTCGATCAGCGAGCCAAGGGTGAGCAGAACCGGTGGATCGCCGCGGCCAAGGGCATGTCCGAAGCGGTCGGTGCCGGGTTCCGCGACGGTGACTACGCCGGCGTCGACGCCGAATTCCTCGACGACAAGCTTCGATGTTTTTGGCGCGGTCACGATGACTGCCCTTGCGCAAGCCAGGGCCTCGCGCTCGCTCTCGTGCAAAGTCCGGATCGCCGCCGTATTCAGACCGGACTCATGCGACAACGGATGATGAACGAGGCCTACGAGCCCGAGCCGCCTCGCATGGGTCCGGGCAATTTCAGGCAGGACAGCGAAAGCCAAGCCGTCGACCACGACGAGCGAGCGATCCGGGATGGCGGCGAAGGCCTCGGCCGCCGCCGCTCGCTCCCGATCGGTTGGAAACGGATACGCACCGATGAGAGACAAGGTCTCGACCGTCCAGCCCATGTCCCTGAGCTCCGCGATGATCCGCCGGTCATAGCCATAGCCGCCGGTCGGCCGGGCCAAATCTCCGGGAAAGACGAAGGTCAGCCGCCTCACAAATCGGTCTCGAACCAGGCCCGTGCGGCATGGCTCTCGTGCAGCATCACGCGAAGCTTTTTGATGCGTCCCACCGGCCCGAGTTCTCCCGCCACGATCTTCGCTTTCAGCGCATCGGAAACGACCTTCGCCATGAACTCCGTCGTGGTGATGCGCCCTTCGAAGTCGGCGATCTCGTCGAGGTTCTTGTAACGGTAGAGGTCGAGGACGTCCGCCAAAGCCGTTGTCGCAAGGCCGATATCGACGACCAGCCCGTCGTCATCGAGATCCTCCGTGAAGAACGCCGCGTCGACGACATAGGTCGCGCCGTGCAGCCCCTGAGCCGGGCCGAAGACGGGTGACGGCAGCGAATGGGCGATCATGATGTGGTCGCGAACTTCGACGGCGAACATGGATCCTCAGAAATAGCGGAAGCGGTGACAAAGGGTGTTGGGGTCGCCGAGGCGAGCCGGATAGTCGGTCGCGGCGTTCGCGAAATCGGTCTCGCCGGAGATCAATACATCGAGCCTCTCGTCGGCCAGGAGAGAGAGGGCGAGCTCCATCCGGCGCCGATGTGTCCACTCGGCGCGCTTTTCCGGCGGCAGATGCCCGACCTGGGACGAAATCAGCTTCAGCCGCCTGCTGTGGAACGCCCCGCCGAGCGGCACGGGAACGAGCTGGTCGCCATACCAGCTCGCCTCGATGATCGTCCCCTCGAACGCACCACAATCGAGAGCGGTTGCAAGGCCAGCAGCCGTCGCGCTGGTGTGAACGACAATATCGCAATCGCGCGGGGCCTCTTCGGGCACGGCAAATGCGCAATCGAGCGCCGAGGCGATGCGCTCACGGTCGGTATTCACGTCGACGATTGTGACTTCGGCGCCTTCACGTTTTGCCAGATGCGCGGCCAGAGCACCGACGACGCCGCAACCAACGACTGCGACGCTATCGCCTGCGCTGACGTCGGCGTCCCAAATCACGTTGAGCGCAGTCTCCATATTCGCCGCCAGCACCGCCCTGCCCTCCGGCACGTTTTCAGGGATAGGTACGACGGCGGCGGCAGGAACGATGCAGCGATCTTGGTGCGGATGGAGGCAGAATATGACCCGGCCGATAAGCTCAGCGGGTCCGTTCTCGACGACGCCGACACTCGAATAGCCGTACTTCACCGGAAAACCGAACTCGCCTTCCTGGAACGGCGCCCGCATGCGCTGGTGCTCGCTCGCCGGCACCCGCCCCGCGAACACTAGACTTTCGGTGCCTCGGCTGACGCCGGAATAGAGCACTCGCACCAGAACCTCGTCGGCTTCCGGCGTCGGAACCTCGGCCGAACGCAGCTCCACCGTTCCCGGCCCCGTCATCCAGAGCGCCGTCGCACGCACGAAAGTCACAGCATCCGCTGCACTATCGCGTCGCGCCTGATGACCTGATGATAGAGCACGCCGCCGATGTGCAGGCAGAATAGGACGAGGATCGAATATCCGATGAAGATGTGCGCGCCCATCAGATAGCGCGCGAGCGCCGGGTCCTTGCCGATCGGACTTGGAATCGGCAGCACGCCGAACAGGCTGAACGGAAAGCCGAAGGCATTGGTCGCTAGGAACCCGAACACCGGCTGCAGAATCAGCGCCGCATAAAGCGCGCCGTGGACGAGTGTGGCGACCAGATGAAGGCTCGGATTGATCTCGGCATTCGGCGGTGGCGGCCATATCCATCGCACGACGACACGCGTGAGCATCACCCACAGCACCAGAAAGCCGAAGGATTCGTGCACGAGATAGAAGGCGGTCTTCGACTCGTCCTTGACGTAATCGATGACGAAGCCGACCGGAAAGGCGACGAAGACGAAGAGCGCGGTCAGCCAATGCAGGACGCGCAGAGCGGGATGGTAGGCCTGCCCCGGAACATCGAAAGACGGTGCTGACACGAGCGAGGCTCCGGTTTCCCTGGAAAGATTGTAAGGCGGGACCGCGCCGGAACCAACAGGCGAGCGCGTCCGGATGTTTGCGGCCCGCTCCTCGGCGCGCTACGACCCTGGAAATGAAGCCCGAACTGAGCGACGAGGAATTCACCGCTTTCTCCCGCCATTACAGGCAGGCCAAACGCGTCGTCGAATTCGGCGCGGGGGGCAGCACGTATTTCGGCGTCACCGAGACTTCAGCGAAAATCTGCGCGGTCGAATCCGATCCGGAATGGCTCGGAAAGATGCGCTCCCACGCGGTCATCGAAGCCGCCGAAACATCCGGCAGCCTGCGTCTCATCCACGTGGATATCGGTCCGATCGGGAAATGGGGGCGGCCCAGAGACGACTCGCAACGCAGCAACTGGCCCCTTTACGCTCAGGCTCCCTGGCCGACGGAGCCCGACCCCGATCTCATCTTCGTCGACGGCCGTTTTCGCCTTGCCTGCCTGCTGACCTCAGTCCTGAAGTCGCGGCCGGGCACGGTCATCATGGCGCATGACTTCTGGAACCGGCCGACCTATCACGGCGCCCTGCCCTTCCTGCGCTGGCAGGAGAGCGTCGGGACCTTGGGAATATTTCGCAGACCGCGCTTCGTCGATCGCTGGCGCCTCCGCCGCGCCCTGGAGGCCGCGACGTTCGACTTGGAATGACGGGTGAGGACGCGCCGTTGCTTCAAAGCACCAGCGCATCACCAAGTCAAATGACGATCTGAGACTTCAGCCCTTGAACTTCCTCGCCAGCGCCTCGGCACCACGTGCCAGAATGCCCGTGTCGAGCCCGACGGCCGTATAGATGCAGCCGGCCGCCATGTAGCGGCGGGCAAGGCTCTCATCCCCGGTCAGGATGCCTGGCCGGTTACCGGCGGCGACGATCCGGTGGATGGACTTCTCGATGAGGGCGACCATGTCCGGATGGCCCTGATCGCCGAGATGCCCCAATGCCGCCGACAGATCTCCGGGCCCGATGAAGACGCCGTCGACGCCCGGTACCGCTGCGATGTCCTCGAGATTCTGGATGCCCAGTTCGCTCTCGACCTGGACCAGAATGCAGATCTCCTCGTGGGCCCGGCTGTGGTAGTTCTTGATCCGGCCGAACCGCGACGAGCGTGATACACCGGCGAACCCACGAATGCCGTCCGGTGGAAAGCGCGTTGCTGCTACCGCCTGCCGGGCCTCGTCCGCCGTTTCCACCATCGGCACGAGGAAGCTCAGGACACCCGCATCGAGATAGCGCTTGATCTCGATCTTGTCGTTGGAGGGGATACGGACGATCGCCTGCGTCTTCGGATATTCCATCACCGCCTGAAGCTGGCCCAGCACCGTCCGGAGATCATTCGGCGCGTGTTCGGCATCGATCAGCAGCCAGTCGAAACCGGCGCCCGCCAACACTTCGGTCGTGATGTTGCTGGCGAGGCTGCTCCAGAGTCCGATCTGCTGCTCGCCGGCCATGATGGCACGCTTGAAGTGATTGATGGGCAGGTCCACGACAAATCCTTTCGTTGAGAGTGTGATGCGCGGGCTCGGCTATTCGCTGAGCGCCTGCTTGCGTTTTCGGAACAGGGTTGGAGAGAGAAGCGCGAGCATCAGCACCGCGACGATCGCGAGCAGGACGGCGCTGATCGGATGCCGCAGGAACACGGTAACGTCGCCGTCCGAGAGCAGCATTGCGCGGCGGAAGTTCTCCTCCAGCTGAGGTCCCAGAACGAGACCGAGCAGAAGCGGCGCGGGTTCGACTCCGACCTTGATGAAGAAGTAGCCGACGCCCGCGCAGACGAGCATCACCCAGACATTGAAGATGCTGTTCGATATCCCGTAGGTACCGATGCAGCAGAACAGCACGATCGCCGGAAAGAGCAGCCGGTATGGGATCTTCAGCATCGATACCCAGATGCCGACGAGAGGCAGGTTGATGATGAGCAGCATCAGATTGCCGGTCCACATGCTGGCGATCAGGCCCCAGACCAGCGCCGGCTGCTCGGCCATGACCTGCGGCCCGGGCTGGATGCCCTGCATCATCAGAGCGCCGATCATCAGCGCCATTAGGGCATTGGCCGGGATGCCGAGCGTCAACAGCGGGATGAAGCTTGTCTGCGCCCCTGCGTTATTGGCAGCTTCGGGTCCGGCCACACCTTCGATCGCTCCTTTGCCGAAGCGTGACGGATCTCGCGCCAGCTTCTTTTCGATCGCATAGGCGGTGAATGGCGGGAGCGCCGCGCCGCCGCCCGGCAGGACTCCGAGGATCGAGCCGATCGCGGTGCCGCGAACCATCGCCGGGAATGCCGCCTTGAGGTCGGCCCAGCTCGGAATGAGATCGCGGATCGACTGTTTGACGACGACGCGCGTGGTCGTGCGTTCGAGGTTCGCGATGATCTCCCCGAGGCCGAACAGACCCATGGCGACCGGGACGAAGTCCAACCCGTCCGACAGGCTCGGAACGCCGAAGGTCATACGCGAGGCGCCGGAGTTCACGTCGATGCCGACGAGGCCCATCAGCAGTCCCAGCAGGACCATTGCGAGCGATTTCGCGATCGAGCCGTGCGCAAGCACGACTGCCGCTATCAGGCCGAGCACCAGCAGGCTGAAATATTCGACCGCCGTGAACTTCAGCGCCAGCGCCGACAATGGCAGGCTCAGCAGCACGATGACGACGGTCGCGACGGTGCCGGCGAAGAATGACGAGATCGCCGCGATTGCCAGCGCGGGGCCGGCACGGCCGCGTTTGGCCATCTCATGGCCGTCGATGCAGGTCACGACCGATGATGTCTCGCCAGGAACATTGACCAGGATCGCGGTCGTCGAGCCGCCATACTGGGCGCCGTAGAAGATGCCCGCCAGCATGATCATCGCCGACGACGGTTCGAGGCCGAATGTGAACGGCAGGAGCAGTGCCACCGTCGGAATGGGACCGATGCCGGGCAGCACGCCGATTGCCGTTCCGATCAGCACGCCGATCAGGCAGAACAGCAGGTTGCCCGGCTGCAGCGCGGTCGAGAAGCCGAGGATCAGATGGTCAAGAAGTTCCATGTCGCCGATCTCACCAGGGCCAGACAGGGATCGGCAGGGACAGGCCTCTGACGAACAGCAGAACGGCGCAGCCGGTCAGGATGACCGCAAAAATCACGCTCTCGACGAAGCGGTGCTCGCGGCCGCCGAAGCCGGCGATGATCACCGTCGCCAGCGCGGCAATGACCAGTCCTAGACGTTCGGCAAGCAGCGCAAACACCGCCACCGACGTGATGATGGCCAGGAGAGGACGGAGCTGGACGGGTTCGATCCCCCGGAAGGGACGAAACAATCCTCGGCCGGTGAAGAAAACGCCAAACGCCATCAGCCCGAGAGAGATGGCGAGCGGCATGTATCCCGGTCCCATATTGGCCGCCGTGCCGACGGACAATTTTCTCGTGGCTATGAGCGCGCCCGCGGCCACGAGAATGAGGAATCCGCCGAACAGCACATCGTGCAGATCTACTTTGCGAACCGACATCGGGTGTCCGTCAGCCGTCGATCTTGATGCCGGCGTCGCGGATCACCGTTCCGAACGACTTGATGTTGGTGCTTAGCCAGGCCTTGAAATCATCCGGCGAACCGGGCCGCGCCAGACCGCCCTGTTCGGCGATCTTCTCCTGGATGTCTGGCATCGCGAGGACCTTCTGCAATTCGGCATTCAGCCGGGCGACGGTTGCGGGAGGCGTGCCGCCCGTCGTCAGCAATCCCTGCCAGGTGCCGGCATCGGTCGCGGCAAGACCGGCTTCCTTGAAGGTCGGAAGGTCTGATGCGCTCTTGATGCGCTCGTCGCCGCTGACAGCGATCCCGGTGAGCTGCTTGTTGGTCACGAACGGCAGCGTCGCCGGCGCACCATTGATGATGACCTGGCTTTCACCGGAGACCACCGCACGGGATGCGGCCGAACCGCCCTTGTACGGAACCGTCTTCCATTCGATGCCCAGACCCTTGGCGATCTGGACGGCGGTAATGTGGTTCATCGCGCCGACGCCGGAGGTCGCCACCGCAAGCTTGCCGGGATTGGCCTTGGCATAGTCGACGAGGGTCTTAACGGAGGTGATCGAGGACGTCGGGCTCACTGCAAGCACGTAAGGTCCGAACATGACCATACCGACAGGTGCGAGATCCTTCTCGACGTTGTAGCTCAGCTCGGGAAACAGGCTTGGTGCCGTGGCGAGCGAGCCGACATCCATCAACAGTAGTGTGTGGCCGTCGGGCTGGGCCTTGGCGACCGTGTCGGCGCCAAGATTGCCGGCGGCGCCGGGCTTGTTCTCGACCACGACCGGCTGGCCAAGCGCCGCCGACAATTTCGGGCTGATCAGGCGGGCGAGAATGTCCGATGTACCGCCCGGAGCGAACGGGACGATGAGCCGGACGGGACGAGTAAATTCCTGTGCCGTGGAGAGTGAAGGCAGCAGCGTGATGGCGGCAGCCACCAGCGCTACCCGGATAGAGCCGAGAACCATGCGTCGTTCCTCCCAGAACGTCGCGATCCGGCTGTCCACCGGTCGCGTTGCGAGCCAGATCTTTTCGATCCTGACCGGGTCACTCTACTGGACGGGCAATGACCAAACGAACTACTCTGAGCATCGATCAATACCTTTTTTGGATCGATGTTCGAGCTGGGTCAGCTGCGATGCTTTGTGGCGGTGGCCGAGGAACTCCATTTCGGCCGGGCCGCCGCACGCCTCAACCTGACCCAGCCGCCTCTCAGCAGGCAGATTCAGCTTCTTGAACACGCACTCGAGGTGAGGCTTTTCGAACGGACCAGTCGTTCGGTGACCCTGACCCGCGCCGGCCAGAATTTTCTGCCCGAGGCACGTCGGCTCCTGCGCTTTGCCGATGGCGCCGCCCTCGCGGCCCGCCGCACGGCCCGCGGCGAAGCAGGATCGATCAATCTCGGCTTCACCGCAGCTTCGGGCTATGAGTTTCTTCCTCGCCTGATCACGAGTTTTCGGGCCGTGGCACCCGATGTCGATCTCGTGCTCAAGGAAATGGTGTCAGCCGACCAGATCGAGGCTCTGACGGCGGGCCGGATCGACGTCGGCCTTATCCGGCCGCCCTTCAACCGGCGTGAATTCGACTCGCTGTGCGTCGTCCGCGAGCCTCTCATCCTCGCGGTGCCGGCCGATCATCCCCTTGCATCGGCAAGTAAGGTCAGGCTCTCGAATCTCGATCGCCAGCCGTTCATCACCTATTCGCCGTATGAGGCGCGTTACTTCTACGACCTGCTCGTGACGGTTTTCGGCGAAGCCGGCATATCGCCGACCTACGTTCAACACATCAGCCAGATCCACTCGATCCTTGGCCTGGTGAAGGCTGGGCTCGGCCTCGCTCTGGTGCCTGCCGCAGCCGGTAATCTCCACTTCGAGGGCGTCGTCCTGAAAGACATCGAAATTGCGCCCGCCCGCGTCGTGGAGCTCCACATGGCCTGGCGCCTTGCGAACAACAACCCGGCAATCGCAACCTTGACCGAGCTGATTGTCAGAACCCAGACCCGGTAGTTGGACGCTTTATCCCGTTTGCGGCAGTTCCGTCAGGAGCTTGTCCAGAGTGATCGGATAGTCCCTCACGCGAACGCCCGTGGCGTTGTAAATCGCGTTGGCAACCGCCGCCCCGACCCCGCAGATGCCGAGCTCGCCCACGCCCTTGGCCTTCATCGGCGAGGAGATCGGATCCGTCTCTTCGAGGAAGATCACGTCCTGATGAGGGATGTCGGCGTGGACCGGCACCTCGTATCCGGCAAGGTCGTGGTTCACGAAGAAGCCGAGGCGCTTGTCGACCGCGAGTTCTTCCATCAGCGCCGCGCCGGCACCCATCGTCATCGCACCGATGACCTGGCTTCGAGCCGACTTCGGATTGAGTATGCGGCCCGCGGCGCAGACCGCCAGCATGCGCCGCAAGCGGACCTCTGCGGTCGCCACGTCGACCCCCACCTCGACGAAATGGGCCCCGAACGTCGATTGCTGGTACTTCTTGTCGAGGTCACCGTATTCGATCGCGTCCTCGGCGATGATCTCCTTGTCGCGAGCCGCTTCAGCTAGGGGAACGCTGCGGTTGCCGGCGCGAACCGAAGCGTCCGCAAAAACGGCCTCCTCCGAGTTGAAGCCAAGCTTCTGGGCCACGGCCTCCCGGAGCTTGACACATGCGGCGTAGACGCCCGCGGTCGAGTTGTTGGCACCCCATTGCCCGCCCGAGCCGGCCGATACCGGGAACGAGGAATCGCCTAGGCGCACAACGACCTTCTCGAGCGGAACGCCCATCATCTCGGCGGCGGTCTGGCCGATGATCGTGTAGGTGCCGGTGCCAATATCGGTCATGTCCGTCTCGACCGTCACGGTTCCCCGACCGTCGAGGCGAACACGCGCGGCCGACTTGGTCAGCAGGTTGTTGCGGAACGCAGCAGCGACCCCGGTCCCGACGAACCATCGACCTTCACGGACACTGCCCGGCTTCGGGTTGCGCTTGCTCCAGCCGAAGCGTTCCGCGCCGATGCGCATGCATTCGACGAGTTGTCGCTGCGAGAACGGACGCTCCGGGTGTTCCGGATCGACCTGGGTATCGTTGAGTGCTCGGAATTCGATCGGATCGAGGCCGAGCTTTTCGGCCATCTCGTCCATGGCGATCTCGAGCGCCATCATGCCGGGCGCTTCGCCAGGCGCGCGCATGGCATTGCCTTCGGGCAGATCGAGCACGGCGAGCCGCGTCGCGGTCATGCGGTTCGCGCCGGCGTAGAGGAGACGTGTCTGATTGGCAGCGAGCTCGGCGCCACCGCCCGGCAGGTCTCCCGACCAGGTCTCATGGCCGATCGCTGTGATCTTGCCGTCCCTCGCCGCGCCAATGCGAATCCGTTGGATCGTCGCCGGCCGGTGGGTTGTGTTGTTGATCATGAGGGGGCGCGGCAATGCCACCTTCACCGGCCGTCCGGCCGCGCGAGCGCCCAAAGCGGCAAGCAAGGCATCGGACCGCACGAAGAGCTTTCCGCCGAAGCCGCCGCCGATGAACGGTGAGTCGAGGCGGACATTCTCCACCGGGATGCCGAGTGTCTTGGCGACATCTCCCACGCCCCAAGCGATCATCTGGTTCGATGTCCAGATCGTGAGCTTGTCGCCGTTCCACGCAGCGATGGAGGCATGTGGCTCCATCATCACATGCGCATGGTCGGGGGTTGTATAGACGGCATCGAGCTGGACCGGGGCGGCGGCGAACGCGCCGGCGAAGTCGCCGGCGGCGGTGTCCGGCGGGCCACTGAATGCATTCGCCTCGGGCGCTTTCGCAGAGTCCTTCGCGGCGGCGAGCTCAAATACGCCTTTGGTCGGGACATAGTCGATGCGAACCAGATTGGCGGCGGTGCGTGCCTGCTCAAACGTCTCCGCGACAACCACGGCAATCGCCTGGTGATAATGCTCGATATCCGGGCCACCGAGTAGCTTGGCGGTGTTGAAGCTGCCCTTGGCGAGCTTTCCGGCATTGTCGGCGGTGACGATCGCAAGCACGCCGGGCGCCGCCTTTGCGGCCTTCACGTCGATCGAAGCGATGCGTCCCTTGGCGATGGCCGAGCCGACCATGTAGCCATAGGCTTGGTTCTGCACCACGTCGTGGCGCTCATAGGCATAGGGCGCGGTGCCTGTGGTCTTGAGCGGGCCGTCGATACGATCGGTCGGTTTGCCGATGACCTTGAGCTGATCGATCGGATTGGTGGTGGCTGGAGTATCGAACTTCATCTGTCAGCCCCTCGCTTCTGTCAGGACCGCGCCGAGCGTGCGCTCGACCAGGGGTATCTTGAAGCCGTTTTCTTCGGTCGGTTTGGCGTCGGCAAGCAGCCGCTCGGTTACGGCCTGGGCGCCGCGCGGCATTTCGGCCTCAGCTGCCTCGACGCGCCATGGCTTGTGGGCGACCCCGCCCACCGCCACCCGTCCGGAGCCGTCCGGCTGAACGATCGCTCCCACCGAGATCAAGGCGAAGGCGTAGGACGCGCGGTCCCGGACCTTGCGATAGATCTGCTTTCCACCGACCGGCTTCGGCAGCGTGACTGCGGTGATGAGCTCGCCCGCCGTCAGCGTCGTTTCGATGTGGGGCGTGTCGCCCGGCAGGCGATGGAATTCGGCGATCGGTATGGTCCGCGTCGCGCCGTCCGGGCGCACCGTTTCGACCGTCGCGTCCAGCGCGCGCATGGCCACCGCCATGTCGCTCGGATTAGTGGCGATGCAGGCCTCGCTCGCGCCGACCACGGCCAGTTGCCGATTGATGCCGCCGATGGCGGCGCAGCCGCTGCCCGGCTGGCGTTTGTTGCACCGCTGGTTGGTGTCGTAGAAGTAGGGGCAGCGGGTGCGCTGAAGCAGGTTGCCTGCCGTCGTCGCCCTGTTGCGAAGCTGCCCCGAGGCGCCCGCGAGCAGCGCCCGCGAGAGCAGGCCATAGTCGCGCCGTACACGCTCGTTGGCGGCGAGATCGGTATTGCGGACCAGGGCACCGATGCGCAGTCCACCGTCCTGGGTCGGTTCGATCTTGTCGAGGTCGAGTCCGTTCACGTCGATCAGATGGGTCGGTGTCTCGATCTCGAGCTTCATCAAGTCGAGCAGGTTGGTCCCGCCCGCGATGAACTTGGTTCCCTCTTTGCGCGCAGCGGCAGCGGCTGCGTCGGCAGCGGAGGTCGCTTTTTCATAGGTGAAGGATTTCATGCTCGGCCCTCCGCGACTTCGGTGATGGCCTCGACGATGTTGGAATAGGCGCCGCAGCGGCAGATGTTGCCACTCATCCGTTCCCGATATTCCTCGTTGGTGTCCTGCGGAGCTGAAGTCAGATCGGTGCTGACGTGGCTCGGGATGCCGGCCTTGATCTCCTCCAGCATCGCGACGGCCGAGCAGATCTGCCCGGGCGTGCAGTAGCCGCACTGGTAGCCGTCATGCTTGATGAAGGCGGCCTGCATGGGATGAAGATTGTCCGGCGTGCCCAGTCCCTCGATGGTCGTGATCGTCTCGCCCTGATGCATCACCGCGAGCGTCAGGCATGAATTGATGCGACGCCCGTTGACGATGACGGTGCAGGCGCCGCACTGGCCGTGATCGCAGCCCTTCTTCGTACCGGTCAGTTGCAGGTTCTCGCGCAGCGCGTCGAGCAGAGTGGCGCGCATGTCGAGCTCAACCTCACGTATCCCGCCGTTCACGTTCAGCGAAACCTTCGACATGACGGGTGCTCCGGCAATGATCGGTGCCGCGGAAGCGGGAACCTGGCCGTGAGCGATGTTCGGCGCGGCGGTTGCCACCACTGAGGCGGCGCCCACGATCAGGACGTCCCGTCGGGTGAAGTCGCTGCTACTTGGCATCAGGCTTTCCCTTCCTTGGTTGCATCAGCCGGCGCCGCACGAAACGGCTGGCTGCGATTTGCGTGTCGGACTTGTTCCAAGGATAGGGCGCCGATCAGCGCGCGATTACCGGCACTGGGCCGAATGCCCCTATGTTTGGAATTCATCAATTCCAAACGTTTCCCGTCCGTCTTTAGAAGGACTTGGTGCGTGTCACGCGGGGCGCCAGTGCGCTGACGACGCCTAACGAAGGTAAAATTGTAACAAAACGTATCCACCCGTTGTCCTGTCACATTGGATGACAGAACTCGGATACGCCGGATGATAGAGGCGATTGATCGGCGGCGGCCGATTCGGGTGATTGTCGGCGATCGCCTGGCAAGCGCGCCCTAGCGGGCGCCGTACTTCTCGTCGGTCACCTTTTCCAGCCAGTCCACGGTCTTTCCGTCGAGTGCCTCGGCGATTGCGACATGAGTCATCGGCGAGGTAGCCGTCGCGCCATGCCAGTGCTTCTCGCCAGGCGGTATCCAGACCACGTCGCCGACCCGCATCTCCTCGACCGGACCGCCCTCACGCTGAACCCAGCCGGTACCCGACGTCACGATCAAGGTCTGGCCGAGCGGATGCGTGTGCCAGGCGGTTCGTGCGCCTGGCTCGAACGAAACAATGGCTCCGCCGATGCGTGCCGGAGCCTCGCGCTGGAAGCGAGAAGCCACCGAAACGGAGCCGGTGAAGTATTCCGCCGGTCCTTTGCTCGGCTCCGAGCCGCTGCGAATGATCTCCATCCTGGTGTTTCCCTTCACCGATTGAGGGTTGGATCCCGCACTGGCGCGACCTTGGAAGACAGTCTTCGCCACCGGCACCGCGGACATCGCCTTGGGCCAGCCGGCGTAGAAAGCGAGATGCGTGATCACTTCGGAAATCTCGGTCTGGCTCAGGCCGCTGTCCATCCCCCGGTTCAGATGGAACGGCAGCTGATTGACCTGACTGTCGGCGATCAGAGCGGCGATGGTGACAAGGCTGCGATCCCGGGGCGCAAGGTCCGCGCGTCGCCACAGATCGCCGAACAGAACGCCATTCGTGTATCGGGCCAGGGCCGGGACGGTGCCGCCGACCTGTTTGTCCACGGCGTCTTTCCGCCGGGCTTCGGCGGCCTCGTCGAAAGCGATCGCTTCGCCCGACACCGCGGCGAGTTGCGCGGGATCGACGCCGCGCTTCTCGAAAACGGCCTTGGCGACGGCGACCGACGACATCGCCTTCGGCCAGCCCGAATAGAAAGCGAGATGGGTGATGATCGCGGTGATCTCCTCCGGCTTCACGCCATTGTCGAGCGCGCGATTGAAGTGGCCGGTCATCTGCGCGGTGTGACCGCCCGCGATGAGCGCGCTCACCGTGACGATGCTCCGATCTCGGGGGGCGAGTTCGGGGCGCTTCCAGACGTCGCCGAACAGGACGTCGTCGGTATAGTTGGCCAGCGCCGGCACCGTGGCCTGGACATCGGGAGAGACCACACTCCGCCGAGGCGATTTCGGTTCCTCGGCCTCGACCGGTGCGGCCAAGGAGAGAGCTGTGACTGCCGCGACAGCGAACTGCTTCATCGATCAACTCCGGTGCAATTTCAGGCGATGATCAATGACTAGGGCTCACTCTCCTCCATGATTAGACGCTAGAAACGGCATGCAGCCATATCGGAGTTTCATGAATGAGACGGGAGGAGCTCGGAGACCTCGCGGTCTTTCTGGCGGTCGCGGAGGAGCGGAGCTTCACGCGAGCCGCGGCCAAGCTTGGCACGTCCCAATCGGCGTTGAGCCATACCGTCCGAAGGCTTGAGGAGCGGCTCGGCATTCGACTTCTGACCCGCACCACGCGCAGCGTGTCTCCGACCGAGGCCGGGGAGCGTCTCCTCAGGGCGATCGGCCCACGGTTCGAGGAGATCGACGTGGAGCTCCGTGCGCTCGGCGAACTTCGGGAGAAGCCATCGGGCACGATCCGGATCACGGCGGGCGAACACTCGGCCAATGCAATCCTCTGGCCCGCAGTAGCGAAATTGTTGCCGGCCTATCCGGACATCCATGTCGAGATCATCGTCGACTATGGCCTGACCGACATCGTCGCGGAACGCTACGACGCCGGTGTCCGTCTCGGGGAACAGGTCGCGCAGGACATGATCGCAATGCGCATCGGACCGGACATGAGGATGGCGGTCGTCGGGGCGCCCTCCTATTTCTCACGGCGCAAGCGCCCGCGGATACCGCAGGACCTGACCGCCCATGATTGCATCAATCTACGCCTGCCGACGTTCGGGGGGCTCTACGCCTGGGAGTTCGAAAAAGGCGACCGCGAATTGAAGGTGCGCGTGGAAGGACCGCTCGTGTTCAACAATCTCGCGCTGCGCGTGAACTCCGCTCTGGCCGGATTGGGGCTCGCCTATCTTCCGGAGGACGAAGTCGAAGCACACGTGAAAGAAGGACGGCTGATCCGGGTGCTCGAGGATTGGTGTCCTCCGTTTCCCGGCTATCACCTGTACTATCCCAGCCGGCGGCAGCCGACGCCTGCATTCACGCTGCTCCTCGAGGCGCTACGCTACAGGGAGTGATCGTAAGGCGGAGAAGCGGGGAATGCCGTGGTTTGAGATCGGCTCCTCGGCCCGCACTACCCACGCACTTATGAACGCCTGATTCGCGCCGTCTAATCGACAGGCTGCAAGCTTTCTATCTCCAGGTGATCGCAGCGGCTCAGCGCCCTGCCCGATTTGGATGTCGGCAGCGACGAAGGACATGGCGTCAGGTTCGGAGCTTAGCAAGCTGCGGACTAACGATCGCAAAAAACAGCTTCGCGTCCCCAAATGCTCGGGCAGACAGGAGCGCGCCATGAACCGACGCCATGAGCATTTGCGCCTCTTCTTCCGGAGAGGCGCTTAGGCGGAACGAGCCTTGCTCCTCGCCGGTCTCCAAGACGGTAGCAAGCCATTCACCCAGGTTCCGGAAGTGAGCACGAACTTGGGCGGCCACAGCATCGGGGAGCAACTGAATCTCGCTCGCTAGCATCGCGCAAACGCAGAACGGCTCCGCGTCGTCGAGGACGCACTTCTGCCAGTAGCCGACGTAAGCGTCGAGCTGTTCGGCAGGATCACTCACCTGCTGCCTCAAAGACCGCAGGCCTTCCTGGGCCTGTCGCACATATCGCCCAACAAGCACGGATACTAATTCCGCCTTAGTCGGGAAGTGATGATGGATACTCGCCTTATGAATACCGACGGCTGCCGATATATCGGCGTAGCTGAAGCCGTTGTAGCCGCCGGCTACCACGAGAGACTGCGCAACATCTAAGATTTTTTCGGAAGTCGATTGCTCCATATGTCCGCCTACCTTCTAGTAGGATGAGATGTCAAGGCCTACCTTTTACCCCCTCGACACCAGCTTGCGCTGACGTAATTAGATTTCCTACCAATTAGTTGGTTTGCGAATTTGGTCAGAGAGAGCCCTTTATGAAAGACGAACTTTTTGCACCGTCCGGCTGGCTGCGGTCCTATTATTACGGCCGCGCCGTCTTCTCGATCGCCTGGATAATTGCTGCCATTTTGTTCGCGGATAATCGGACCGTCGTCTCCGTCTTACTCATCATCTATCCAGCCTGGGACGCTCTGGCGAACTTTGCTGACGCCCGAGCAAGTGGTGGGCTCGCGGCGAACAGATCCCAGACCCTGAATGTCGTCACCAGCACGATCATGACGATTATCGTCATCATCGCTGTGATGCGGGACATGCACGCAGTCCTCGCCGTGTTCGGCGTTTGGGCGATCCTTTCGGGATTGCTGCAGCTCTACACTGGAATTCGGCGTATGCGTTTGTACGGCGCCCAGTGGGCCATGATCCTGAGCGGCGCTCAGTCAACGCTGGCCGGCGGCTTCATGATCAAGCAGTCGATCGAGGCCGTCCCGCCCTCGATTCTCGACATCGCCCCCTATGCAGGATTCGGCGCGTTCTATTTCCTGGTGTCGGCGGTGTGGCTGACTGTTGCCGCTTTTCGCGGCCTGCCGCGAAAACTTGAACAAGCGCGTTCGAAGGTCGATTGAATCCCGCCGAGAACTCGCAGAAGCCGGCTACAGCGTTGTCGCTGGTGTGTAGCTCGTCATTTCGACGTAGCTGCCAAGCTTGAGCTAAGTCCTTTAGGATGATGATGCCCAGGGCCCGAATCGAACCAACGAACACGCGGATTTTCAAGCCCCGCCTGTTCGTTTTGGATCAGCAAGTTAGCTGGACGAGCCGTGTCTGGACTGTAGGCGCCGTCAAGGACTTAGCGCGAGTTTGTCCAGAAGAGCAGAAGCGTGGACGCGCCCGGCAGCGCCTTGCCGACGAGCTGGCGAAGATCGAGGCAGCCGAAGATCTGAACCGCGACGTTTTCCGGCATCCAGTGATGTCGATTCCAATGGCCCATCTCGGCAGCTAAGCTCCCCAATCCTGGTCATCCCAGTGCCAGCCGCCACTTCCGCGAAGCGCACGTCGGACGCTATTTTGCATGTCTGCGCTGGGCGGAAAGCCGACTACTGGGACGGTGGTACGACCGCTGGATGGCAGAACCGTCGCGAAAGAACACCCGCTCTAAAAGGCGCCTGATTGGGACAAGGGCAAGGGAAGCATTCTGTCCGTGTCACGCTCGACTTTCGAGCACCGATCGTACCTTGTGCGCGAGCTGATCGATCGTGAACGGCTTGCCAATCAGGTTCACGTCGGCATCCAGAACTCCGTTATGAACCACCGCATTGCGCGTATAGCCGGTGGTGAACAGCACCTTGAGATGCGGGCGGCGCCTGCGGGCCTCGTCGGCCAGCTCCCGACCGTTCACGTCAGGCATGACGATGTCAGTGAACAGCAAGACTATGTCGGCCCGTGTCTCCAAGATGCGGAGCGCTTTGGTCGCGCTTTCGACCTCGATCACCTGGTATCCGAGCTCATTCAAGGCCTCGACGGTGTAGCGCCTGACGGCCTCTTCGTCCTCCACGACGAGAATGACCTCGGCCTCATCGCCTAAGGGCACGTCGGGCGCCTGGCCCTCGCTTTTGCTCAGTTCCGCAGGGGCCATTAGGCGGGGGAGGTAGAGCTTCACCGTGGTGCCCGCACCGGGCTCCGAGTAAATCGCTATATGCCCGCCCGACTGCTTCACAAAGCCGTAGACTTGGCTGAGGCCCAGGCCCGTCCCCTTGCCGACCTCCTTGGTCGTGAAGAAGGGATCGAACGCCTTGGCGATCACCTCGGGCGGCATGCCGCTGCCGATGTCGGAAACCGCGATCATCACATACTGGCCCGCTTCCAGCCCGATGTGATTCGAGACGTACTTTTCGTCGAGGTGGCAACATTGCGTCTCGATGGTCAGCTTGCCTCCCCCCGGCATCGCGTCGCGGGCATTAACCGCCAGGTTCAGAATCGCACTCTCCAGTTGGTTCGGATCAACGTGGGTCGGCCACAATCCCGCGGCGAGCACGGTCTCCAGCTTAATGCTGGCGCCGAGGGAATGCCGCAGCAGGTCGGACATCCCAGCGACGAGCTTATTCGCATTGACGTTCTCCGGGGCGAGCGGCTGCTGGCGGGAGAATGCGAGCAGTCGTTGAGTTAACGTGGCGGCGCGCTGCGCGCCGTCCCGAGCGGCACCGAGATAACGGGCGAGGCGGGGGTCCTCGGGCGAGAGGCGGCGGCCGAGCAGCTCCAGCGATCCGAGGATCACCGCCAGCATATTGTTGAAGTCGTGCGCAATGCCGCCGGTCAACTGGCCGACGGCCTCCATCTTCTGTGCCTGGCGCAGAGCCTCGTTGGCTGTAGCCAGCTCCTGCGTGCGCTCCTCGACTCGCTGCTCAAGAAGCGACTGTGCCCGCTCGGCGGCCTGGAACAGCCGTGCATTATCGATGGCTATCGCCGCCTGTCCCGCAAGCCCGCTCATCACCCGCTCCGCTCGCTCGTCGAAGATGTTTGGCTCGGGGTGGCCGAAGAACAAGCCTCCGATGACCTCTCCAGAACGGGAGACGACGGGAACAGCGAGGTAGCTGCGGACCGGCAAGTGACCCTCGGGCATGCCGGAATGCGGCGCATTTTTTCCATAGCGTGGGTCGGCGGTTACATCATCGGAGCGGATGATCCCTTCGCCCTTGAAGGTCGGTGCGAAGATGGGCGTCGCACGCGGCATGCCGAAGCGCTCGAAATCGGAAATCTCGGCACCCGACAGCGAGTAGAGCAGCAGCCGCTCGCCTTGGTCCGTCTCGACATTGTAGAAAAACGCTCCGAATTTAGCGCCCGATAGCGTAACTCCTGCGTCGACCACCAATTGCACCACGCGGGAGAGGTCCAACTCGGCCGCGATGCGCGATCCGGTCTCATTGAGAATTTCCAGCGCCTGGCGCTCTGTCGCGAGATCGGCGACCGTGGCCCTGAGCGCTTCCTGCGCGGCTTTCTCAGCGCTGATATCCCGTGCCTCGATGATCGTGCCGATTGTTCGTGAGGCCTCGTCCTCGATCGGGCTGGCGGTGTAGGCCACGGGATAGAAGTGGCCAGCCTTGTGCACAAACACTTCCTCGCCGCTCATATTCCGGTGTTCCGGAAAGGCGCGATCAATGGGGCAATCCTCTAGCGGGAACGGCGATCCGTCGGGGTGCTGGTGGTGGATGACGTCATGCAACGGCCGACCCTGCGTTTCGACCAGCGTATAACCGGTCAGTCGCTCAGCGGCTGCGTTCATGTAAGAGCAGTGCTGGCGGTCATCCATAACGAAGATCGACACCGACGCATTGTCGAGAACCGCCGCGAGTCGCCGTTCTGCCTCTTTGAGCCGGCCACGCTGCTCTTTGCCCAACTCTGCGAGGTCGCGAGCCTCGACAGCCACTTGCCGCGCCTGAAGCCGCAGCTGCATGTGCTCCATCACAAGCGCGGCAAGCTCTTCCAGCATGACGGTTTCGTCCGGGCCAATCTCGCGCGGTTCCCGGTCGATCACACAAAGAGTCCCGAGCCGATGCCCGTGAGTGGTTTTCAGCGGCGCAGCGGCATAGAACCGCAGGCCGAAATCACCGGCTACGAGCGGATTGGCGAGCGAGCGGGGATCGGTTCGGGCGTCGGTTACAACATATGGCTCGTCACCCATGATCGCCGACGCACACAGCCCCGGCTCCCGGTCGATCTGCTCGACGTCGAGGCCGTGCTTGGCTTTGAACCAGATGCGGTCGTGATCGACCAGGCTGACGATCGCGATCGGAACCCGCAGCAACCTAGCCGCAAGAGAGGCGATTCGATCGAATGCGCCGTCCGCCGGGGTGTCCAAGATGTCGTAAGAACGAAGCGCCGCAAGGCGGTCCTCCTCGGCAGCATCGTGCGTGTCAGACAATAATCACCCCATGCAAAGACGCGCACATACTTCGCGAGCACCCTGAACGTATAAGCCGTAGCAATGTTCCTTTTCGTGTAGCGGACCGGACCTCACCAGATACCGCTGTCTTAGTCGGGCACACGCAACTCCGGAACAAGATCAAGCCTGCTACACTCGTCCGCCTCAGCCAAATCAAGCTGAGCGTCGAGGCGGTAACCGAGATGGACAGGTGGTGAACGTCGACGGCCTGTCTACTCGGGACGCCTCGAGAGTGGCTCGCCGCTCACGCCATCCCCTAATTATCTTGACCGCCCTCGCATCCTGAGCCGTTGCTACGCGTCAGAAGTCGGCGTGTCAGCTCTGACAATCGACCGATTTTCGGTCAGCGCTGGCGAAACATCCACTCGCCATTGGGGAAAAGCGACTTCAGGTCCTAAAACACGTCCGGAATTCTTATGTCGGGAAATCCCGTTCGTGAAAACGTACTTGCCGGTGGAATCACGACCTTTGATTTTGCGAATGACTTCTGAGAGGTTCCGAGCACACGCACCTAACGCAATGGTCGTTGCAACGCGACAGTTCGCGGAAACGTACGTTTCCTAGAGCCTCTTGGCTTTTCCGATTTCAGCGGTGTGGATTAGCCCAAGCACAACCGCCCTCCCCGACCGCTGGCTCAAAAATCTACGTTTTCCCGAGTTCCAGTTTGCGGCCAGGAGCGGGCATCTCTTCTCTTCCAGGAAGCGGGCCGTCTCGTGGTCACCGGTGTGTTAGAACTGTTTGATCAGGTCGCTGAGCGCGAGCCAGCAGCGCGGCAGCCTAGACGTGCCCGGAGCCGTGGGGCGCTCCAGTCCAGAAAGGCTCGGACTTTGCGGAGCCGCAGGCTGGCCGGGGGACAAACGAGGCTCACTGGCAGCGGTTCGGGCTCGAAGTTCTCGAGAATCGAAACCAGCGTTCCTGAGCGCAACTCTTGTTCGATCTGGTAAGACAACAGGCGCACGACACCTAGACCCGCGACAGCGGCGGTGATCGCGGACTCAGTGGAATTGACGGCTAGGCGTTGGCGAGGATCGGCTGTCCAGAAGGGATTGTCGCCGCGGTAGCGCCACTCCGGCGCGTTCTTGAACCCTCTGAAAGTGATGCCGTCATGTTCAGATAGTTCATCCGGGGTCATGGGCGTCCCGCGCTCAGAAAGGTAGGCCGGGCTGGCGCAGGCGACCCGTCGCACTTCGCCTACTTTCGTCGCACGAAGATCGCTGTCGACGAGGTGCCCGATGCGGACGGCGACGTCGACTTGCTCCTCAACCATGTTCACCTGGCGATCGTTGAGGTGCAGCCTCAAGTCGATATCCCGCTGCTCCTTCAAGAAGTCGATCGCGATCGGCAGAAGGTGCGTTCGGCCGAACACATACGATGCGGTCACGTCGAGTTCGCCACGTGGCGTACTGCATTCGTCCGCCGCATCGCGCTCGGCCCTCTCGACCTGCTCCAGAATGCGCCTCGCCGCCTCAACATAGACGCTGCCGGCGTCGGTAAGTTGGATGCGGCGGCTCGTGCGCACCAGAAGCTGCGTGCGCAGATGCTTCTCCAGCTCCGCGACCTTTCGGCTAACGGTCGGAAGCGGCGTACGCAGCCGCCGCGACGCGCCGGACAAACTACCTTCCTCCACGACGGCGAGCAGTATCGCCATCCCCTCGAAACGATCCATCTTGCATTCCGCTAATCGAGAGGAAGCATCTAAAGAGCGCAGGATATTGCTGCACCGGGGCAGGGTCTAGCTTGCGGCCGGTCGCCGGGCGCCGACTGGTACGAGCGTGTTCGGTGTCGCTATTGGAGCTGTCCATGACTATCACGATTTCCCGCCGGGCTCTCACACTGGGGCTTTCCGGCACGGCACTCGGTGCCTTGGCAGAGACGAACGCTGCCCACGCCGCGGGCTCACCGTCGCCGACCAGCGTCACGCCCCTCGCTCAGATCAGCATCGGCCGCTTCAGGGTGACGGCGCTGACGGACGGCTATGCGGATATGCCCTACAACTACTTTCCGGGGCGAACGTCCGAGCAGGTGGAGGCCGCCGCCAAGGCGGAGTCCACGGCGCGACCAAGCGGCGTCCGGTTCTTGTTCAATCAGTATCTCGTCGAGGACGGATCAAGGCGTGTTCTGATTGACGCTGGACCCGCCGGAACGCTGGGAAAAACCGGCCGCCTCCTCGAGGCGCTCGCCGCTCTTGGCTTGCAGCCGAACCAGATCGACGCGGTGATCGTGACCCACATGCATCAAGATCACATGGGCGGCCTCGTCGAAGGAGGGAAGCGCCGCTTCCCGAATGCGGAAGTCTACGTTGACCGCCGCGACATCGCTTACTGGACCGATCCCGCAAAGCAGGCCGGCGCGCCCGATTACCTTCAGACCAGCTTTCGCTTGGCGTCCGACCTAGTTCGTCTTTATCCCAAGCTCCAGGCGACGGAAGGCGACCACGAAATAGCGCGCGGCATCTCGCTCGTGGACCTGACCGGCCACACGCCCGGTCATATCGGTGTGCGGATCGAGGACGGTTCGCAAAGCCTGATCATGGTCTCGGACATGCTCTTCCCGGTGGTTCACCCGGACATGGGGACGGACGTGAACTTCCTCTTCGAACAAGATCGGCCGGCCGCCCAGGCGATGCGAGACCGTTTTTTTCCGCGGGCCGCCGAGGAAGGCGCCCTCATTGCTGCGACTCACATGCCGTTCCCCGGGCTTGGCCGGATCGTCGCCGATAATGGGCGGCTAGGCTGGTCTGTGGCAGATTGGGCGTATCAAGACTAGCTCGGAAGGATCCAGTCCGAGATTGCCGCCTGGCGGGGTACCTTGGCCGGCGCTAGATGGGAGGAACTGCGAGGACGGGGGCTCGTTCGCTGGGATCCTCCCTCCAAGTGGCTGGCAGCGCCCGCGTCGGCCCTGCCTCGACCGTCTAAAGCAAGCCTTCTCTCAAGGGATCGCCTGAGAGAAGGCCCGCGTAGAAGGTCGGAAGGCTCGAGAGGTCATCCTGCGGCCCGCCGCAGGCGAAGTTGGGCGGCAGCCCGAACCAGACGTTCCGCAGAGCGCCACGAGCTGACGTTCGGCTGCGCGCCAAGAGCGGACGTGCCTCGCCGGGCGTCGGAGTATCCTTCATTCAGGGCACCGATGCTGGCGCGTGAGATCAGCGGAGGGTAGTTTCAGCCTGAACTGATGACCGATGTTCTGCTTCCTTCCGAGACTGCGACTAACGCCGACCGTCTGGTTTCATCGACCCGTCCCGGCCGTGGGCAGCTCCGCATGGCCGCCGCCGTCTCGGCTGTCCTGCTTCTCGCGTTTGTGTCCACTGTTCCGTTCGCCGGCATTCCACTGCCGGGCACGGAAGCGTTCCTGCCAGCATATGCGGCTGCGGTGATGGTAAGCGATCTTGTCACCGCGGCGCTTCTCGTCTCGATGTTCGTTGCGGGCGGCTCGCTCGGGCTGCTCCTGCTCTCGATCTGTTATCTCTTCGCTGGCGTCACTGCGATCCCCTGGGCTCTGACCTTTCCTGGTGTTTTCGCCCCGTCCGGGCTACTCGGCGCTGGTCTTCAGACTACGGCATATATCGCCGCCATCCGGCGCTTGGCTTTCCCGCTGTTTGTGATCGCCTATGCCCTGTTCAAGGACCGCTGCGTGGCAGGCGGCCACGCCCGTTCGGTCGTCTGGTCCGTGGCGCTGACGACAGCGGCGGTCATCGCGTTGACCTCGCTCATCATCGCATCCGATAACGCCATGCCAAAGCTCATGCTCGACGAACGCAGCGTGACCAGCCTCTGGAGCTATGTCTCCGAGGCGGGCACCCTCGCCCATATCCTCGCGATCATCGTGCTATGGAGACGCTTCCGTTCAACACTGGATCTGTGGCTGCTGATAGTGCTCGGCACTATGCTGCTCGAGTTCGTGATGTTGACCTATATCAGCGGAGGTCGGCTGAGCCTCGGATGGTGGGCCGGACGGGTGTACGGTTTGGCGGCGGCCACCTTGGTAATGCTCATCCTGCTCCTGGAAACCAGCGTCCTGCATAGCAGGCTGATCAGATCGGTTTCGATCGAGAAGCGCGCCCGCGACGCACGCCTGCTGACGATGGAAGCGCTGTCGGCCTCCATCGCTCACGAGGTCAATCAACCGATTTCCAGCATGGTCACCAACGCCAACGCCTGCATCCGCTGGCTCGATCGAGAGTCGCCGGAACTCGAACGTGCCCGGAGCACGCTCGGGCGGATCGTCGCCGACGGGCATCGGGTCGGCGCCATCATCGAGGGTATCCGGGCGATGTTCCGCGAAGAGCGAGGACCACGTGAGTCAGTCGATATCAATCGACTCATTCAGGACGCTGTGCGGGATCTTGGGCTGGAAGCCCGGCTAAACGGAGTCGATATCTCTCTTACGCTTGACCCAGCACTGCCACGCGTCAATGCCAATGTCATTCAGCTACGTCAGGTGATCGACAACCTAGTTGCCAACGCGATCGAAGCGATGGATGGGAAGGGCGAGTGCGTGGTTCGCATCTCCACCGCCGGCCATCCCGATGAGGTCACCGTCCTAGTCGAGGACACCGGTATTGGCATTCCGGAGGATGTCGATCGGCTGTTCGATCCCTTTGTGACCACGAAGATGGGGGGACTCGGAATGGGCCTGATGATCTGCCGCTCGATCGTCGAAGCCCATGGAGGTCAATTGTCCGTACACAACAACGTGCCGAAAGGAGCGGTTTTCCGTTTCTCTCTTCCGACCTACCATCTGTCTGATAGCCGCGACGGAGAGAGCGTCCGATGACTTCGGATGGGTCAATGGTGTTCATCGTCGATGACGATCCATCAGTAAGAGATTCCCTTCAGAACCTTTTGTGTTCCGTCGACCAAGCGGTCGAGGGTTTTGCCAGCCCGACCGAATTTCTGGAGGCCGAACGTCCAGACGTTCCTTCCTGTCTCGTCCTCGATGTCCGGCTACCCGGTCAGAGCGGCCTCGAATTTCACCGTCAGCTGACGCGATCGGGTATCCACCTGCCCATCGTTTTCATCACTGGCCATGGCGACGTACCGATGTCGGTTGCGGCGATGAAAGCGGGCGCGATCGAATTCCTCACCAAACCTTTCCGGGAGCAGGACCTCCTCGATGCGGTGCAGAAGGGCGTCGAACTGGACCGCCGGCGCCGCGCCGAACTTGCGACGTTGAAGGACATCCTCGACCGCTATGAGACCCTGACGCAGCGCGAGAAAGAGATCCTCACCTTCGTTACCGCTGGTCGCATCAACAAACAGGTCGCCGCCGATCTCGACGTAAGCGAGATAACTGTCAAAACCCATAGGGCTCAGATCATGCGCAAGATGAAGGCGGCTTCGTTGCCTGATCTCGTTCGCATGGCTGACAGAATAGCCGCCGATATCCCATAGGCGGACGGGTTAGAGACCACGGTATAATTGCGGTCACCCTCCTCTATCCTCCATCGTCTGTCCAAGCGAAATCGCCCGCTCATGTTTGAGGGAGCGGCCGCCTTCGGACCAATCGGACATGGGGGAATGCAGAACCGCCGAACGATCTCCATCGTCGATGACGATGACGCATCTCGAGAGGCCCTGGCGGGTCTGGTCAGAGCTCTCGGCTTCGAGGTCATGGAATTTCGCGACGCGTTCGAATTCCTCACGTCGGAGGATCGAATGTCGACGTCCTGTCTCATCACGGACTACCGGATGCCGCGCCTGTCCGGGGTTGAGCTTCACCGTCGTCTCGTGGACGAAGGCCTCACGATTCCTTCCGTCCTCGTCTCCGCCTACTCGGATCATGTCGCACGCGACAGGATTGGAGACGCCGGCATCGATTGGTTCCTGCCGAAGCCAGTCGATCCGAAGGAGTTACTCCGCTGCCTAGAAGCAGCCTGCGGACGCCGCAATTTTGGAAACGATGGATTTCAATAGTTTCCACTTCGGAATTGGGAGGCCGAATTATCCCCTCCACCATCGAAGCGCGGATCGCTTCGATCCGCTTAGTCCCGGCTCCAACAGCCTTGAACACGATCAACGAGGGAATGGGAAAATGTCTATCACTGCCACGCCGACCCCCGGCTCGAATCTCCTGAAGCCGGACGACCACGCGCTGATCCTGATCGACTTCCAGTCGCAGATGTCGTTTGCGACCAAGTCGATCGACGCGGTCAATCTCCGCAACAATGCCGCGCTGATCTCGCACGCGGCCAAGAGCTTCAACGTCCCGACCATCCTGACCACGGTCGCCGAGAAGAGCTTCTCCGGCCCGATGTTCAGCGAGATCACCGAAGCCTTTCCGGGTCAGAAGCTGCTCGACCGCACTTCGATGAACACCTGGGAAGACGCGGCCGTCATCGACGAGGTCAACCGGATCGGCAAGGAGCGGCTGGTGTTCGCCGGCCTTTGGACTTCGGTCTGCATTGTCGGCCCGACCCTGTCGGCGCTCGATCAGGGCTTTGAGGCGTACGTCATCTCTGACGCATGCGGCGACGTCTCCGAGGAAGCGCATGAGCGCGCGATGGAGCGCATGATCCAGGCTGGTGTCCGCCCGATGACCTCGCTCCAGTACATGCTCGAACTGCAGCGCGACTGGGCTCGCACCGAGACCTACGAATCGACAACCGGTATCGCCAAGAAGTTCGGTGGCAGCTACGGCCTCGGCATCATCTACGCCAAGACGATGTTCGGCGCGTCCGAAGGTCACTGAGACCATTCCTCCGGTGCCGGCGAGCGGGTCCCCTCGCCACCGGCACGTTCCTCCAAGGAGGCTGCCTAATGCGCGTTTATCTACTCTCCCTCGCGGCCGGCATCCTCGTCGGCGTCATCTACGGTCTTCTCAACGTCCGTTCGCCCGCGCCGCCGGTGGTGGCCCTGGTCGGACTGTTCGGCATCCTGCTCGGCGAGCAGATCGTGCCAATCGCTCGACAGGTGATGAACGGCGAGTCAGCGCTTGGCGCCTGCATCAGCAGAGAATGCCGAGAACACATTCTAGGCGCGCTACCAGGCCGACATTCGAGGACCGGCCAGGGGGATAGCTGACATGGCTCCCGACCGTCGTTCCGTCATCGCTGGTCTTGGCGCCTTGGCCGCCGGACTGCCCTTCCGACCTGGAGCCGTGGAGGCTCAGACCATGACCGCACAAGCCGACCTCATCCTTCTGAACGGCCGCGTCACGACGCTCGATCGCGGCAATCCGCAGGCCCAGGCGATTGCGATCGCCGGCGGCCGCTTCCTCAAGGTCGGCTCGGAGCGTGAGGTAATGGAACTCGCCGGTTCGGAGACGAAGAAGATCGATCTCGGCGGCCGCCGGGTCATCCCCGGCCTGATCGACAGCCACATGCACATCATCCGCGGCGGGCTGAACTACAATATGGAGCTGCGCTGGGACGGCGTGCGCTCGCTCGCCGACGCGATGCGGATGCTGAAGGAGCAGGTCGACCGCACGCCAGCGCCGCAATGGGTGCGCGTGGTCGGTGGCTTCACCGAGCATCAGTTCGCGGAGAAGCGCCTGCCGACCATCGGGGAACTGAACGCCGTCGCTCCCGATACGCCGGTCTTCATCCTGCACCTCTACGATCGGGCGCTGCTGAACGGCGCCGCGCTCCGCGCCGTCGGCTATACCAAGGACAGCAAGGATCCCCCAGGGGGCGAGATCGTCCGCGACGCGCAGGGCAATCCGACCGGACTGCTGCTCGCCAAGCCGAACGCGACGATCCTCTATTCGACGCTCGCCAAGGGGCCGAAGCTGCCGGCCGAGTACCAGAAGAACTCGACCCGCCATTTCATGCGTGAAGTGAACCGCCTCGGTGTGACCGGCGTGATCGATGCCGGCGGTGGCTACCAGAACTATCCCGACGATTACCGGATCATCGAGGAACTGCACGCCGACGGGCAGCTCACCGTCCGCATCGCCTACAATCTCTTCACCCAGAAGCCGAAGGAAGAGCTGAGCGACTTCACCGGCTGGTCGAACATGGTGAAGCCGGGACAGGGCGACGACACCTTCCGGGTCAACGGCGCGGGTGAGATGCTGGTCTACACCGCGGCCGACTTCGAGGACTTCCGGGTCGAGCGCCCGGACATGCCGCCGAGCATGGAAGGCGACCTCGAACCCGTCATCCGCCTCCTCGCCGAGAAGCGCTGGCCGTGGCGCCTGCATGCCACCTACAACGAGACGATCACCCGCGCGCTCGACGTCTACGAGAAGGTCGCCCGCGACATCCCGTTCGACGGCCTCAACTGGTTCTTCGACCACGCCGAGACGATCGACGACCGCAATATCGACCGCATCGCCAAACTTGGCGGCGGCATCGCCGTGCAACATCGCATGGCGTTCCAGGGCGAATATTTCATCGAACGCTACGGCAACCGCGCCGCCGAGCGGACGCCTCCCATTCAGAAGATGCTCGCGGCCGGAATTCCCGTTGGCGGCGGCACCGACGCGACCCGTGTCGCCTCGTACAATCCGTGGGTCTCGCTGTTCTGGATGGTCAGCGGCAGGACGATCGGCGGCACCGAACTCTACCCGGTCGCCAACCGCCTCGATCGCGAGACGGCGCTGCGCCTCTGGACCGAGAACAATACCTGGTTCTCCTCCGAGGCCGGCAAGAAGGGCCAGATCAAGGAGGGCCAGCTCGCCGATCTCGCGGTTCTCTCAGACGACTATTTCTCGGTTCCGGAAGATGCGATCCAGGACATCACCTCGGTCCTCACCGTGCTGGGCGGCAACCCGGTGCACGGCAGCGGCGATTTCGTCGATCTCGCGCCCGCGCTTCCCGCGCCGATGCCCGATTGGTCGCCGGTCGGCCGCTTCGGCGGCTACCAGCAGCGCGCCTCGACCGACAACACCTACCGCCTCGCGGCGGCCTGCGGCTGCGCCAGCGCCTGCGGTGTCCACGGTCACGCACATTCCCGCGCTCTCGGGCAGGCCGCTCCGGTCTCCGACGAGCGCTCGTTCTGGGGCGCGCTCGGCTGCGCCTGTTGGGCATTCTGAGGAGCGGGCATGGCGGGGCCGGGGAATCTCAAAACGAAATCTGTCGGCCAGGTTCGCCCGGTGATTGGTTCGCGCGCCATACAATGGCTCGCTCTGCTCGGCCTCTGCGCAGCCTATCTGCAAGGCGGCATCAACAAGGCGACCGATTTCGGCTCTGCCATCGCGGAGATGAACCATTTCGGACTCTCGCCGGCCGCGCCGTTCGCCGTTGCGGTGATCATACTTGAGCTCGGCGCGTCCGCGATGATCCTGACTGGAATCTGGCGCTGGGCTGGCGCCCTTGCGCTCGGCGGTTTCACGCTGGTGGCGACGTTCCTCGCCAATCGTTATTGGGAGATCGCGCCGCCTGAACGATTCATGATGGCGAACTCGTTCTATGAACACCTCGGCCTTGTCGGCGGCTTCCTGCTGGTCGCCTGGTACGACCTGAACGAGGCTCGCGCGAAATGAGCGGAAGTTTCGCGCCCCTACGCCAGCCCGTCTTCGCAGTCCTTTGGGCAGCGACCGTGCTTGGCAACACCGGCAGTTTCATGCGCGACGTCGCGAGCTCATGGCTCGTGACCGACCTCTCGGCCTCGCCTGCGGCGGTCGCGATGATCCAGGCAGCGGGGACCCTGCCGATCTTCCTTCTGGCGATCCCAGCCGGCGTGCTTTCCGACATCCTCGATCGCCGCAAGTTCCTCATCTTCATCCAGGTTATGCTCGCCTCGGTCAGCATAAGCCTGATGATCCTGTCGCATCTCGGCCTTCTGAGCGTGAGCTCGCTGGTCGCCCTCACATTCCTCGGCGGCATCGGCGCCGCCCTGATGGGTCCGACGTGGCAGTCGATCGTGCCGGAGCTCGTCGAAAAGCAGGACCTCAAGAGCGCCGTAGCGCTGAACTCGCTCGGCATCAACATCGCCCGTTCCATCGGCCCGGCGACCGGCGGCTTTCTGCTCGCGGCCTTCGGTGCGGCGGTCACCTATGGAGCCGACGTCCTTAGTTACATTTTCGTCATCGCCGCGCTGCTCTGGTGGCGGCGTCCGCAGGACGCTGATGACGTCTTGTCGGAACGCTTCACCGGCGCGTTCCGGGCCGGCCTCCGCTATGCCCGCGCGAGCCGCGAACTCCATGTCGTGCTGATCCGCGCGGTGGTGTTCTTCGCGTTCGCCAGCGCAGTCTGGGCCCTTCTGCCCCTCGTCGCCCGGAACCTTCTAGAGGGCGATGCCGGCTTTTTCGGCATTCTGCTCGGAGCTGTCGGTGCCGGTGCAATCGTCGGCGCGCTCGTCATGCCGCGTCTCAGGCAAAAGCTCGATGCCGACCAACTGGTGCTTGGTTCGGTACTCGTCACCGCTCTTGTCATGGCCAGTCTCGCGCTTGCTCCGCCGAAGTTCATTGCATTCGTGCTTCTCCTGCTCCTCGGCGGCGCATGGATCGTCGCGCTCACGACGCTGAACGGCACGGCGCAGGCGATCCTGCCGAACTGGGTTCGAGGCCGTGCCCTTGCCGTCTATCTCACCGTCTTCAACGGCGCGATGGCGGGTGGCAGTCTCGGCTGGGGCCTGATCGCTCAGGAACTTGGCGTGCCGACCACGCTGTTGGTCGGCGGTGCCGGCCTCGTCATCGCAGGCCTCGTCATGCACCGGATCAAGCTGCCCATCGGCGAGGCTGATCTCACCGCCTCGCATCATTGGCCCGAGCCGCTGACTATCGATCCAGTCGAACATGATCGCGGTCCAGTCATCATCCAGATCGAGTATTGCGTATCTCGCGACAGCAGGCCTGATTTCATCTCCGCACTGACCAGATTGTCAGCCGAACGCCGTCGCGACGGTGCCTATCAATGGGGCGTGATGGAGGACGCGGCGGATCCCGAAAGGATCACCGAATGGTTCATGGTCGAAAGCTGGGCGGAACATCTCCGGCAACATCACCGTGTGTCGAAGGCGGATGCCGATATCCAGGCGGAGGTGTTGCGTTTCCACTCGGCCGCCGAGCCGCCGAAGGTGACGCATCTTCTGGCGATCGAGGCCAAGCACCAGAAGGCCTTTAAGCCATGATCGGCCGCGATCGGCTTCGCGCTCGATCATCGATTGTGGCTTACTGCATCGCACTGTCGTTCCTGGCCTGCGGTATGTGCCGGGATGCCTTTGCCGAGACAATTCCAGCGACGAACTCCGACTTTCTCAAGTCCTTGAAATCCATCCCGCTGAATCCAGACGCTAGTTGGTATCTCTCTTTGGGTGGCCAACAGCGGCTTCGCTTCGAGTCCATTGAGCACCCGATTTTCGGGCTAGGGTCGCCTTCGTCTAACGATTACCTGCTGTTGCGAACCTTCCTGTCCGCCGATGTCCATTTCGGTTCGAACCTCAGGACATTTCTTGAATTGGCCAGCGGATCGGCCCCGGGCTGGGACGGAGACGCCCCTCCGACGCAAGACGACGACATCGACGTGCTGCAAGGATTCGCGGAAGCCACGGCGCCCCTTGGAGATGCCAATCTCGGCATCCGGGGCGGACGGCAGGAGATGAGCTTCGGCTCTTCCCGGCTTGTCTCGGTGCGGGAGAGCCCAAACATCCGACGCTCGTTCGACGGGCTTCGCGCCTTCTACACCGCCGACAAGGACGTCCGCGTCGACGCCTTCGTCGTCCGTCCCGTGGCGCCCGAGACCGGTGCGTTCGACGACAAGGCCGACCTCGCGCAGACCTTCTGGGGCCTCTACTCGACGTTCGACATCGGCGCGACCGGCATCGATTTCTACTATCTCGGCCTCGAACGCGACGAGGCGCGGTTCGCGGTCGGTGTTGCGGACGAAAACCGTCAGACGTTCGGCGTCCGGATATTCGGCTCGCAGGCGGGTTTCGATTGGAACGTCGAGGCAGCGTTCCAGTTCGGCTCGTTCGGCGGCGACGGCATCCGTGCCTGGACGGTCTCTTCCAATCTCGGATACCAGTTCATGGGGCTGCCGCTGACCCCCCGATTGGGGCTGAACGCCGACGCGATCAGCGGCGACCATGATGCCTCGGACGGACGTCTGGAAACGTTCAACCCGCTTTTTCCCAAGCTTCCCTATTTCTCCGAGGCAAACCTCGCCGCTCCGGCGAACCTGCTCGACTTGCAGCCCAATCTCACACTCTGGTTTCGATCGGATCTTACGCTCGAAGTGGGATGGAACCCGCTGTGGAAGCAGGCCGAGGCCGATGCCTTCTATGCGCCTCCTCTCGTCCCGGTCGCGAACACCGGCGGAGATGGTCGTTTCATCGGTCAGCAGGTGAGCGCGACCTTGAGCTGGGACGTCGACGAGCATCTCAACCTCACCGGCACCTATGTGCATTTCGAGCCGGGCGACCGGCTCTCACAAGTTGGCGGACGATCGGGTGATTTCGTTGGCCTGTGGGCCCAATGGACCTTCTAAACCGACGGAGAGGCACCCACGCCCGATCACCAAGGACGGCGTCCAGATTTTAGGGATCAGGTCCGAAAGTCGCATATCCGCCAACGGATGTTGCATCGCGCGAGATATGCCTTGTCGTGACACCACCGCGTTCATGACGTCTGCTTTGCGCCAATCGCGGACCTCAGGAACGTCTGCTAGTCGGCGAAGCGGCCAATGTTCCGTCTCAGCGACTCGACCCTAGCTTGTTGTTAGAATTCCGCGCGCCCGCTCGATTCATCTCGATCTGGCGACAGACAACGTGCTGGCTATGAATTCGACGAACCGTTCCGCCCTTTTGGGCATATGGCGTTCGAAGGCATGGATGAAATTGACCGGCACAGGTTGAAGCGCATCGCCGGCAAGGAGGCGTGCCAACGCCCCTGAATCGAGATCCTTCTGCACCGTTGGCATTATCAACTGCGCTATGCCGAGGCCGTTGACCGCGGCGATCCGCAGTGCTTCGCCGCTATCCGCCTCCATCGCGGCCCTGGCATCGGGCAGAAAGCTGCGGCCATCGGCGAAGCGGATCGGATAGGGCCGACCACCTAGCCGATAGACGATATGCGAATGCTGCTCGAGGTCTGCCGGCGACGCCGGTTCGCCATGCGCGGCGAGATATGCCGGCGACGCCACCAAGGCGAGGACCAGCGTGCCCAGCGGTCGCGCGAACAGGCTGCTGTCCTCGAGCGTGCCGAGCCTGAGCGCCAGATCGAAACCCTCGCGCAGGATATCCGCCCGGCGGTCGCTCAGGCTGATGTCGAGGAGGATTTCGGGATATTGCGGCACGAATCGGGTCGTGATCGCATCCAGCAAAATGCGCCCCAGATCGGCCGGGAGACTGACCCGCAACCGTCCGCCGGTTAGCCGGCTTGGTTCAAGCACGTCCTGCGCATCGGCTAGGGCATCCAACAATGGGGCGACTTCCTCATAGTAGCGCTGTCCTTCGTCAGTGAGGACGGTGATGCGGGTGGTGCGCTGAAACAGGCGGACGCCCAGCCGCTTTTCCAGCCGGGCAATGCTCTTGGACACTGCCGATGGGGTCGTGCCGCCAAGCTTGGCGGCGGCCGTGAAGGAACCTGCCTCGACCACGCGGACAAACGCCGTCAGGCCGTGAAGTTGAGCGCTATCCATTATTGCCTTCTAGGCACAAAAGATGTCGCCGTCGACGGACTGATGTCCACGATCGCGATTTCCCAGATGGTCGTCACCACAGGAGATGCTTCATGGGATCAGTTGAAGGAAAGGTCGCCGTCATCACCGGCGGCAATAGCGGAATCGGCTTCGCCATGGCGGAACGGTTCGTCCGCGAGAGCGCGCGGGTGGTGATCGTCGGCCGCCGCCAGGATGCCGTGGATCACGCTGTCGCGGCGCTGGGCGATCGGGCGGCAGGCCTTGTCGGCGACGTCGGCGATCCGGTGACGCACGATAGGGTCGCCGCTTTCGTGGCGGAGCGGTTCGGCAAAGCTGACATCTATGTCGCCAATGCTGGCGCCATAACGATCGAGCCGAGCATGGCGGTTTCCGCCGAGAGCTTCGATCGCCAGTTCGACACCAATGCCCGGGCGGCATTTTTCGGCGTGCAGGCCATCCTTCCGCATCTGGCGGATGGCGGGGCCATCCTGCTCACCAGCTCGATCGCGACGTCGAAGCTGCTCGATGGCCATGCCGTCTACGCGGCCACCAAGGCGGCGGTCGAAGCCTTTGCCCGCGCCTGGGCAGTCGAACTCGCGCCGCGCCGCATCCGCGTGAATGTCCTCAGTCCCGGCCCGACGGACACGCCCATCCTCGGCAAACTGGGCCTGCCCGCCGATGCCGTTCCCGCGATGGAAGCGGAAACAGCGGCGCGCATTCCCCTCGGCCGCCTCGGGGAGGCCAGCGACCTTGCCGATGCCGCGCTGTTCCTCGCGTCCGACCGGGCCGCCTTCATCACCGGCGTCAATCTGGCCGTCGATGGCGGCATCGCCCTGACATGACCCGGCCGAAGGGAAGACGAAGATGACCACGACCTACATGGGAGGCTGCCTCCTTAGCGAAAGGCTCCGCCCCTACGTGCCGCCGGCGCTCGTAGCACTGGTACGAACCATCTACTTCTCACATGGGTCCCAAAGGCTTGGAGACTTGAGCTTCTGTGCCCAGCCGGAATAACGTTCCCGGGGGGCCAGATGAACACCAAAATTGAAAGTCTTTTATCGGACTACGACGGGGTGTCAGACCGAGTATGCGAAGCTCGTACACGTGGTGGTGGCGAGGCTGGAGGACGCGCTGCGAAGGGGGATCATGGCCCGTGTCTCCGGTAGGACCAAATCTACCGAGTGCCCTCGGCAACCTGGGCGTGCATGGATTCGGCCCGGCAGTGATACACAGTCGGCAAGGGGAGGAGACGCCTCGCGAAGTCTTGCGCGAGTTGGAAATGCGGGCACTAGACCATGAGTAAGTCGATATTGCGCGATCCCTCACAGGAGGATCCGCTAGCCGCATCTGAGGCGCGCCAAGACCACTTGCCGACCGCCGATCAGCGTCCTCCCGATGCGGAAATGGCGCGCGTACTTAATACCGCACCACTTCGCATGGCGTTAGATCCATCCGGTGGCGCCATCGCCCATTGGAAACATGAACCATTACATGACGTCGTGGAGCCCATGAGCCACCACGTCATAATGGCTTACAACGGCTCGATCCAGCGCATGGAGCGGCGATCCGGAAGATCGGTTGCGATTGGAACGTTTCGCCCCGGGGTCGTTATAATCATTCCGGAAGGATCAAGCTCGCGATGGGATATCCCGAAACCTGTTGATGTCGTGCAGCTCTATCTTCCTCACACAACGCTCGCGCGCGTTGCAGGCGAAGCCGACATGGCCGCACCGGGCATTCTTTTGGAGCGAACCGCACACCCCGACCCCGTTACATCCCGATTGCTCTTGACCGCGGCGGATGCCCTGGAGAGCAATGAGGTCCTGGATACGCTGTTCAGGCAGCAACTGACAGACCTCCTGGCCACGCGTCTCCTGGCTGCACACACCGGCTCGCCAACCACGATCCCGCCGGTCATGGGCGGGCTGGCACCGAAGACGCTGCTTCGCGCGATCGAACGTTTGCGTTCGGACAGCGATGCGGACGTCTCGCTCGCGACTCTCGCTTCGGAAGCTGGCCTGTCGCGCTTCCACTTCTGCCGCGCCTTCAAAGAAAGCACCGGGCTTTCACCTCATGCCTGGTTGCGCCAATACCGCCTCGAGCAGGCCATGACTATGCTGCGTGACACTGACTCATCGGTCGCGTCAGTCGCAGCGGCGCTTGGCTATGCCTCTCAGACAGCCTTCGCTGCGGCGTTCAGGCGGTTGACCGGCGACGCCCCGAGTGATTGGCGACGGCGCGCGCGGTAACAGCCATCGTTCTGTAAGCAGGTCAATCGCTCTGGCGCGAGGCCTTGGACGACCCATTCAGTCAGCAGTTCGCTCATCTCCTAGCCACGCGCCTTCCGGCCGCGCACGCGGCTCCGCGCGGTAACAGCAATCGCTCTGCAAGCAGGTCAATCGCTCTGGCGCGATCAGACACCCGGTTCGCTACATCACTCGTCGTCGTCGATCACAAATGCTTGCGGCCAATGAGGCGGCGGCGGCGACACCGAGACTTCAGAAAACTGAAACAACCGGAGTAGATTCCATGAGCCTCGACATTACCTCTCAGCCCGCCAAATCGGCACCCGACGAAATGGTTCCGTCGCGTTACGCGGTGCAGGTCGGCGATATTGAAGTGCTGGTGATCAGCGATGGAGTGTTGCCGCTCCCAACCGAGATGCTGGGACACAACGTCGATCCGGCCGACCGAGCTGGCTGGCTCAACGAAAAGTTCCTGCCGCCGGACGCTTTCGACTGGGCGCTGAACGTGGTTGTGGTGCGTAGCGGCGAGCAGACCATACTCGTCGACGCCGGGCTGGGATTTGACCCGGAATTGAACCTGCCGCGGGCCGGGCAGTTGACCAAGCGACTGGACGCCGCCGGCATTGATCTCGGATCCGTGACCGACCTGGTGCTGACCCACATGCATATGGACCATGTTGGTGGGCTGCTCGTCGACGGGGTGAAGGAACGGCTGCGTCCGGACCTCAGAATCCACGTGGCAGCCGCCGAGGTGAAGTTCTGGGAGTCGCCCGATTTCTCTCACGTCCACATGCCGCCGGGCTTCCCGGACGCGCTTCGGGCGGCCGCCGAGCGGTTCAGCACGGATTACCACAGCCATCTGAGGCAGTTCGACAAGGAGCAGGAAGTCGCGCCGGGCGTGGTCGTCACTCGCACCGGTGGCCACACCCCCGGGCATAGCGTTGTCCGCGTGGCGTCCGGCGGCGACCGGCTGATGTTCGCCGGCGACGCGGTGTTCGCGGTCGGATTCGATCATCCCGACTGGCACAACGGCTTCGAACACGATCCCGAGGAGGCGGCCCGCGTCCGAGTGCGGCTTTTGCGCGAGCTGGCGGAGACCAAATCGCTTCTGGTGGCCACGCACCTGCCGTTTCCGTCCGTCGGCCATGTTGCCGTCGACGGCGACCATTTTCGCTGGGTTCCGGTCTTCTGGGATTACTGACCGCTCGCTGGGTTAGAGCCGAACCAAGGCTCGGTTTATCGGAACCACGGTGCGATGGCTGGGACGGTGATGACGGCGAGGAAGGCCCTCGCCGTCTCTTGGAGGCGGTCTGCAAAAAACTGCGCCCGCTGGTTCCGCGCGCCAACAGCAATCGCTCTGGAAGCAGGTCAATCGCTCTGGGCCTCCGCGCCCCACCAAAAGGACTGACACCATGACCACCGTCACGGCCAAAGATAGCGTTCAGGTCTTCTACAAGGACTGGGGCCCGAAGACCGCCCAGCCGATCGTCTTTCACCACGGCTGGCCACTCAGCTCGGACGACTGGGATGCCCAGATGCTCTACTTCCTCGGCAAGGGCTACCGCGTCGTCGCCCATGATCGTCGCGGGCACGGTCGCTCCAGCCAGGTGAGCGACGGCCACGACATGGATCACTACGCCGCCGATGTCGCCGCGGTCGTCGAGCACCTCGATCTTCGCGACACAATTCATATCGGCCATTCCACTGGGGGCGGCGAGGCGGCGCGCTACGTCGCGCGTCACGGCAAGGGCCGCGTGGCCAAGCTGGTGCTAATCGGCGCCGTCCCGCCGCTGATGCTGAAGACGGCCGCCAATCCCAGCGGCCTGCCCATCGAGGTATTCGACGGCATCCGCAAGGAGCTCGCCGCTAATCGATCCAAGTTCTACTTCGATTTCGCGAGCGGCCCGTTCTATGGCTACAACCGGCCGGGCGCCAAGCCGTCGCAGGCGGTCATCTGGAACTGGTGGCGTCAAGCCATGATGGGCGGCGCCAACGCGCAGTACGACGGCGTCAAAGCGTTCTCGGAGACCGACTTCACCGAGGATCTGAGGAGCATCACTGTGCCCACGCTCGTCATGCACGGCGATGACGACCAGATCGTACCAGTCGCCGACTCCGCGCCTCTTTCGGCAAAGCTCCTGAAGAGGAGCTCGCTCAAAATCTACGAGAAGTTCCCGCACGGCATGTGCACGACCCATGCCGACGACGTCAATGTCGAGCTGCTGTCGTTCATAACGGCCTAGCGCCTCCCGTTTTCCGCCTTCGCGTCATCGTCGATCCAAGAGCTTCGCCGCCCATGAGGAGCGGCAACGGTGACGCGCGCTTTCTAGATACTCAAACACTGGAGTAGATCACATGCGACTTGTCATCATTGGCGCCGGCTTCGCCGGCATGTACGCCGCACTTTCCTCCGCTCGCCTGCGCGACATCATGGGCGTTTCGCCCGACGAGTTCGAGATCGCTTTGGTTGCACCGGAGCCGACGCTAGTGGTTCGCCCGCGGCTCTACGAACCGAAGCCCGAGACGCTGACCGCACCTCTCCAACACGTCCTTAAGGCCATCGATGTTGCTTACGTCCAAGGCCGCGTGGAGACGGTCGACACCAAATTCCGCGCCGTGGACATCGTTACGGCCGAAGGCACACGAAATACGCTCTCCTACGACCGGTTGATCGTGGCCACCGGCAGCCGGCTGTTCCGTCCAAATATCCCTGGCCTCGCTGAGCACGGGTTCAGTGTCGACCAGCTCGACGATGCGATCGCTCTCGACCGGCATCTGCACAGTCTGGCCGATCGTCCGGCAAGGAACGGGCGCGACACGGTCGTCGTTGCCGGCGGCGGATTCACCGGCATCGAGGCGGCGACGGAGATGCCCGCACGGCTGCGTGCGATCCTTGGCAAGGATGCCAAGCCGCGGGTCATTATCGTCGATCGGAATAGTGCGATCGCACCCGATATGGGCGAAGGCCCTCGCCCCGTCATCGAGGATGCGCTGCGCAGGCTCGGTGTGGAAACCCGGCTCGGTGCCGGAGTCGCGTCACTCGACGAATCCGGCGTTACGCTGTCCGACGGCGAACGCATCGAAGCCGAGACCGTGATCTGGGCCGCGGGCATTCGTGCCGCTCCGTTGACCGCACAGATCCCCGCGGAACGCGACAATTTCGGCCGGCTACTTGTCGACCGGGACTTGCGCGTACCGTCAGCGCCAGGCGTTTTTGCAACCGGCGATGCCGCGAGGGCAGCATGCGACGATCTCGGCAATTACGCGCTGATGTCGTGCCAGCACGCCACGCGGATGGGCGCCTTTGCCGGCAACAACGCTGCGGCGGAGCTGCTCGGAGTTCCGACCAAGCCATATCACCAGAAGGCGTACGTCACCTGCCTCGACCTCGGCGAAGCCGGCGCGCTCTTCACGCGAGGGTGGGACCGGAAAGTGGAAATGGTCGGTGAGCAGGCAAAGAAGACTAAGCACGAGATCAATACCGTGTGGATCTATCCGCCCCAGGCCAATCGTGCCGCTGCGCTGGCATCCGCCGATCCGGAGCGTGTCACTGACCTGTAGGCGCCTCACACCACGTGGCTGCGCTCCGCGTAGGAGCGCGGCTCGATCCCAATCGATCAACCTGGAGCTCACCACGATGAATCAAGAAACCATGTCCGCCATGCCGCTGACGACCCCAGCATTTCCACCCGTCCCTACCGCTTCATCGACCGCGAGTACTTCATCATCCTGTACCGGGGGGATTCCGAGGCGCTGCGCCGGCTCGTGCCGGGATCGCTCTTGTCTCTGGATTGTGAGAACTGCGAACGAACCAGCCTCAATCCCTTCAATCTCAGCTCGACAACGATAACGGGCCACCAATTCGTGCCGGCCGTCGATGCCGGCCTTCGGGAACACTTTCCGGCCGCTGTAGGGGCCTCGTCCGCTCGGATAGTCGTTTGGACCGGTTTTGGGGGTACATCGCATGCCTCGGCTTTCTCAGATTCGATCGAGTTCCGTCGATCAACGGATCGCCCTCGCTTTGGCGCAAGAGAAGCAGGTTAGCGGGCGCCTCGGCGCGCACGCGCTGACATTGGCTTTCGTAGCCATCGCCGTCTGGTGCGCCGTCGTCCATCCATGGCCAGGAGCCGCTTTCTACCTGGGGATCGTGGCCGCCTTCGTGGCTCTTGCCTGGACCTGGGGACGATTGGCCAGGCGGCCGTTGCCTGCATGGCTGATCCTAAGCTTCGTGCTGGCCAACGCCGCCCTGCTCACCGTGACGCTTCTTGTTCCCAACCCGTTCGATCCCCCGCCATGGCCTTTGCAGATGAAACTGCGCCCACCGGCGTTCGGGTTCTTCGTGCTTTTGATTGCGTGGTCTACGTTCACTCTGTCGCCATGGCTCGTGCTTGGCACGGCGCTAATCGTCATCACCACCTGGAGCATCGGCGTCGGTATCGTCGCGTTTCGGGCGGATGCTCTGCGCGGGTTCGGTCTTCCTGATGCGGCGGGGCTTTCGCGCTATCTGGATCCGCATTTCGTGGATACGGCGGCGTGGGCGTCGGCAACCCTCACCACATGTCTTATCGCCGGCATTCTTGCGGTTGTCGTCGGCCGGGCGCGACGTCTCGTAGATGTTCAGGCGCGCATGGAACGCGCGCGCGACAACCTCGCTCGGCATGTTTCGGCCAATCTGGTCGAGGAATTGGCGGAGAATGACGAGCCCTTTGGTCCGATCCGGAGGCAGGAGGTCGCGATCCTCTTCGCGGACATCGTCGGCTTCACGCGTCTCTGCGAGGGTCTGGCTGCCGAAGAGGTGATTGCCATATTGCGCGGCTTCCACGAGCGTATGGCCGATTGCGTTTTCGAGAACGGCGGCACCCTCGACAAATTCGTCGGCGACAGTGTGATGGCAACCTTCGGTACCCCCAAGCCGAGCGCTCGTGACGCTGTCAACGCACTGGCATGCGCTCGGTCGATGCTGAAACGCCTCGAAGATTGGAACACGCAGCGCCGGGCTTGCGGTGAACCAATCATCAGAGCTGGTATCGGGCTACATTTCGGGCCCGTCGTGCTGGGCGACATCGGTGACAGGAGGCGGCTTGAGTTTGCGGTCATCGGAGATGCGGTCAACGTTGCGAGCCGGCTTGAAAAGCTCACACGTGACCTTGGAACGTGCCTGGTGGTCAGCCAAGCGCTCGTCGATCGGGTTCTGGATCAGGCTGGCGACGGCGCCATCGAAGACTTGCGCCAACACGCGCCCGTGGCGGTACGTGGTCGAGCGCAGACGGTAGACGTGTGGACACACTCGGCAACCAAACAGAGGGCCGCGTCGTGCTTCTTGGGCTCGCTTCAGACCGTGCGGTTAGAGGAACCAATGTCGGTCGTTGATGCTCTCGTAGAGACGTAAGTTCCGAACGCTCTCGAGCCTCTGATCCGTTTCCTGCCGGGTCCCTAATCGCCTTTAAAACGCCGTCGCGAGATCCGCTCCGCGGGCCCGAGGCTGTCGCAAAGTTTCCTTCCGGAAATCGAAGACGGTACTTACGGAAGGTTGGCCAGGAAAGCGTTGCTGCCCCAGGGTACACTGGGAATGTCCGCTTCCAAGCAGGTTCCCAACTTCCGCTTCGGGTCAAATGCGGGCGCGGCGCGCATCTAGTTGCGCGGTTCGTGGCGACCGACTTCCGAAACCTCATCAGCTACAATGGATGGCGAGGAGATGGCGTCCGACGATTGCGTTCCGCTCAGTCCAAGCCGTGATCGCCGGCTTCGATGCCGCCGCTCACCTCCGAGGCTTTCGGGCCAGGGAAGGCAGCCGACTAGCGGGACGTCGACAAGACCTTGCGGTGTCACGCGACCCCGCTCTCATCGAGCAAACGGATTTTCTTCGGCCACCGTGGGGATCGCCATCTGCTTCACGAACGCCATGCGTTCGCAGTACTGGCGCAACTTCTCGTAATCCGAGCCCAGCCCTAAGGAGCGGAGACCGTCGAATTCGCTCTTGTTCTTCGTCCAAATACGATCGAGCTCGGATTTGGGCAGCGGCGACTCTGAAGTGCGACTCCGCACATGTTCTTCGATCTGCTGGACATCACCATCGTCGAACGTCATGCCTCGGCTCGCACAAAAACGGGCTGCGATCAGAACAGTGTACTTGCCGTCCAAAAGCCTTTCTTCGTCAGCTGTCTCGCTCATCCATTCTGGGCGACCGCTGATCAGCGAGCCTGCCATGAACTGAACCAAGCTGCCGGTGTGCCAGACCGCCGCGTAGCCGTTTGGGCTGCGGTACACGACGTAGCAGATCGCCTCCTTCAACTGATCCGATGCAAGGCATGCTTTGTCGCCGTTGATCGCGACCATCGCGAGCGTAGCTACCCGCAGTTTGGATGAAAGCCAGCGGGGCCGTACGCCCGCTTCGTCTGAGCACGGGACCATAGGGCTATGGTCCATCCCGATGAACTGAAAATTTCGGCTCGCCGCCATGCAACGATCAAGGCAGCGGCCGATGACCTGGACGGTAATCAGCCGCCGGGATTGCCCCCGCTGCATCGCGAGTTGAACCTCATTGGTGGCGCTGAGCAGGCTCGGGAACGGGACGAAAACCTCGGCCACCTTCCACTCGATAGCAGCGGCTATGCTGATTTTCTCGAGCTGGTCATCGACGGCTCGGCGAGCGATCTTTTCGACATCGGCGCGGTTCGTCGCTTCCAGAAGCGCAAACAGGACAATTGCCAAAAGACCGATGCCAATTGCGACATTGGCCTTGCTTCCTCTCCTCGACGATTGAGGCGCTTGCGCGTCATGAGAGGCGCGCGGAGACGGCGCCTTTGTAGCGACGGGCTGGCTCAGAGAACTGCCGGATTAGACGGCACACTGGACGCGGCTTTGATCCGGTTTTTGCGAACGAGGACGGCAAAGACCGTCGGTGAGACCAGAGCAGCCAGCAGGAGAGGCAAGAGCGATTCTGCTGGTGCCCCGGCAATTGCCAGTACCACCAGCATGACTGCCGTCGATGCCACACCAGCGGTGACGCAAAAGAGCACAAGGCCCCATCCCGGCATTCGTCGGATGAGGTCAATCATCGTTCGACAGCCGTCGCATCGTCGTCAGCCGAACCGCGACGATCTTCACTTCTTCCGCCATCTACGCCCCCAGCGTAATAACTTGTTTTTATACCCTGGGTTTATCCGCGCTGGAGGAGTTGCGAGCAAGGTGTTGGCCTCCCTTGCATGGAGGCAAAACGAATCGTTGCTTGGAACCTGCGTCGCCTGCGCGTGGCTGCCGGCGTTTCGCAGGACGATCTCGCGCTATCGGCCGGTGTCGATCGCGGCTATGTCGGCCGAGCAGAACGCGGCTCGGTCAACTCGACGATCGGTACCTTGGATAAGCTCGCAGCAGCCCTGTCGGTCCATGTGAGCGAATTTCTGCGCGAACCACCCGCCGGAGAATCACCCATTGAGCCGCTTAAGGGCGGCCGGAAAAGAAGTGCAAAGGTCGATTAACTCCCGTTGGAGCCCGCGCGAGCCCGTCACAGCATTGTAGCTGGCTTGTAGCTACCCGTTTCGGCATCGCCGACCAACTAGCGCTAACTTGTTGAAGATAATGGTGCCCAGGGCCGGAATCGAACCAGCGACACGCGGATTTTCAATCCGCTGCTCTACCAACTGAGCTACCTGGGCATCTGGCGCGGCCGGAGGCGGCGCGAGCCGGGGCCTTATAGAAAGATCGAAGGCCTCATGTCCAGCGCTTCGCGTGCCCGGTTGGAAATTATGTGACGATCGCACGGCGTCCGGCCCGCGCCACCTTGGCTCTACGGGGAAGAGCCTATCAGCGTGCCGCCAGATTCTTCGGCTGCTTGGTCTGTGCCGTCGAGCGCGCCTCGTCCCAGTTCCTGTCCGGCTCGTTGGCCTCCGCATCCTTCGGGATGACCCTCCAGGAGGCGACCGAACGCTGCGCCGCGGAAAGCTGCGTCTGGTCGAGCTTGGCCGAGATCTGGTCGCGCTTGGCGGCCGCGTCCTTGTCCCCCTGCGCCGCCGCCAGGGCGAACCACAGATAGGCCTGCGACAGATCCTGCGCGACGCCGAGACCGCGCGTATAGATCACGCCCAGATTGAACTGGCTGTCCTTCACGCCGCGCTCCGCCGCGCTGCGGAACCAGCTGACCGCCGTCACCATGTCGGATTTCCCGAGCCCGCCTTCGGCGTAGAGGACACCGAGATTGTGCATGGCCTGGACGTGACCGGCGGAGGCCGCACGCTCGTAGAGATCGCGGGCCTTCACCAGATCCTTAGTAACGCCCTGCCCCTTCTCGGTCATGCTGCCGAGCCGGTACTCGGCCGCAGCCATGCCCTGGTCGGCGGCGCGCTCGAACCATGTCGCGGCCTTCGCCAGATCGCGTGTGACGCCACGGCCGTCGGCGAGACGCATGCCGATTTCGTACTGCGCCTCGGCATCGCCTGCGAGCGCGCCGGCACGCAGACGGGGACCGGTGATGCCGTCCGGCAGATCGACGGGGGCTGTCGCGTGCTGGGGCGCGGGTGTCGCGACCGTCGGAACGGGCCGCGGCGCGGCCTGGGCCGCCGGCTTGGCAGGGGCGGCAACGGGCTTCGCGGGAATCGAACCGGTGGTCGGCGGATCGATATCGGTCGGCTGGAAATTGCTCGCGGCAAGCGACGGAGCGGACTGAAGCGCGCCGCTCGCCCTCGCGACGGGCGAGACCGGAGCAGGTTCGGCTTCCGCGCCATAGGCGGTGTCGGTCGGCAGCGATCCGATTTCGGACGGGCGATAGCTCGACGGCGCACCGCTCTCGGCGGTGGTGAACGACTGGGTTACCGGCTGGCTTGCCGTTTCCGGATCGACTTCGGCGAGATTGTCGGGACCCGACGAGCCGCCGAGCTGCTGCGTGGCCACGTAGCCGCCGCCGAGCATGACGGCGGCGAGACTCGCCGCGATCAGCGCCGTGCGCGAATGGCCGGCCATCAGCCCGCCACGGAGCTTCTCGGGAGCGGCCGGCCGAGCCTTCGGCGCCTGGCGGATCGGATTGGTCAGCTCGAGCGGCGTTTCCGCCTGCTTGCGGGCGTTCGAGGTGCGGCGCGCGGTCTCGATATAGCGCTGGCGTTCGGCGCCAGGCGTTACGCGGCGCTGCCCCGGCACTTCGTGCATCGACCGCGCAGCGGCTTCGGCAGCGGCTTCGGCGGCGGCGGCACGGGCACGCTCGATCAGGCTCGGCTGCGAGCCGGTCTCCTCGACGGCGGCCGCTGCCTGCGCGGGCAGGCGGGCGGCCACCTGTTCCAGGGTCTCGCGGACCGCGTCAAGCATGTCGCGAGTGCGGCTCTCATTGGCGTTCGAATCTCTCCGCAGATCGGCGATGCCACGCGCAATATCCTCGATGCGCGCCGCCATCTTGTCGCCGAACGCGCCGAGACTCTCCTTGATCGTCCGCTCGGCCGCGGCTTCGGCGGCTTCGACGGACAGCGTGCGCGAATTCTCGATCGTCTGCATGACCTTGGTCAGGCAGTTCTCGATATTGTCGAAGCTCTTGGTCGCGGTGCGTTCGAACTGCGTGGCCAGCCGCTCGACGGCGGCCTCCATCGCCATCATCGGATCGGAAGACGGCGCGGCCTTCGCAGCCGGCTGTTCGACAGTCTTTTCGGCGGCGGGCGCGGCCTTCGCCTCAGTCTTGACGGCGACCGACGCCGGAGCCGGCTCGGGCGCCGTCGGGGCGGTGGGCTCCGTTACGGGCGTCCAGTGGAACTGGTCGGCGAGGTCGTAGGCGATCGTGGTCCTGAGAAGCGACGGCGAGATCAGGTTTTCATCGGCGAATGCGGGCTTTGCCGACTTCGGTTCGGCGGCCACGATTGGCGCAGGTTCCGGCTCGGTCGGCTTTTCCACGGACTGTTTATCGAGGGTCTGCTGATGCGCGAGGATTTCGGCGATCGCGTCCTGCAGGCTCGGCTTCTTCGAACGTTTCGGGGCGACTTCCGGCGCGATCTCGACCGGCTCGACGTCCACGATTTCCTCTTCCGGCAGATCGAGCGGCCCGCCGAGCCGCGACAGCGCGGCGCGCAGCGGTCCGGCGCGACCGGCATTGACCGCTTCGGTGCGCGCCCGCTTGGCGGCGAGGCGGCGTTCCATCAGGTCGCTGAGGCTTTCGCCCGGAGTTTCGGGGGCTTCGTTGCGGGGCAAGCGGCCGACCACGGATGCCAGCCGGTCGAACGAGGTGGGCGGCGGCGCGTCCTCGACGGCCGGGGCTGGAGCTTCGGTGCGGGCGAAGATGCTTCGCGGCTCATGCCGCCACTCATAGGCCTTCCGCTCGGCGCTCGCGCGGCGTCCCAGATCGTCCTCGTAAGACACCCTTGTCTGCCTCTGCGCGCCGTTCGCCGACATCCCCGCCTCCAGGTCGCCGCGACGGAGCCCGACCGTGCGGCAAACCGAACCGGACAGGCCTGCAGGCTTGAGAAAGGATTGCTCCGCCGCGCGCTCGTCCGGTTCGTTGTCCTGTTTTCGGACGATTTTGGTAAATGCCGGGTTAAGGTTGCTTAACGGCCGTCAAGCATGTTTTCGCCGGGGCGGCGCGGAAAGCCATCGCTGCGTCGCGAAATCCGTGTTTCTTTTTGCCTGCTCGCGCGTTCCTTTGGACGAGAACCCATCGCCGCCTCGAGGAGAGACGTCATGCGCCAGATCGCCATTGCATTGCTCATCGCCGCGTCTCCCGTCGCGGCATCCGCCCAGTCCGTGCAGTCGGACGCCCAGTTCCAGATCGAACGCCAGGGCGATTCGATCGTCCGGCTCGACCGCAAGACCGGCGCGATCTCGACCTGCACCTTGGAGGGACAGACGCTCGATTGCCGGTCCAGCACCGACGAGCGCGCCGCCATGCAGGCCGAGATCGATCGCCTCGCCAATGAGGTCGACCAGCTGAAGCAGCAGATCGCCTCCGCCGACAGCACTCCGAAAACCGGTATAGACAAGAGCGGCAAGGAGTTGACGATCAAGCTTCCGAGCGAGGAAGAGATCAAGGGCGTGATGACCTATCTGGAAGACATGTGGCGCAAGCTCGTCGACCAGGTCCGCGACCTCACCAACGACAAGGCCTGATCGACACATGCACGGACGCCAGGCGGTCAGGACCGTCGACACCGATATGCCGACTTCGGTGTCGGTTAGCCGCGGCTTTCTCGATGTCCGCACGCGCGGAACAGGTTTCGTCGACATCACCCGCTCCGTCCGCAACTGGCTGAAGGAGATCGGCGCCTGCGAGGGCGTGGTGACTCTGTTCGTCCGCCATACGTCGGCATCGCTGACGGTGCAGGAGAACGCCGATCCGGACGTCCAGGCCGATCTTCTCGATTCGCTTCGAAAACTCGCCCCGGAAAACGACTTCTATCGCCACACGATCGAAGGGCCGGACGACATGCCGGCCCACATCAAGTCGATGCTGACCCAGGTCTCGCTGTCGGTCCCCGTGACGGAACGCGCGCTTGTGCTTGGCACGTGGCAGGCGCTTTATCTCATCGAGCATCGCTCCCGGCCGCATGACCGGACGATCTCACTGATGTTCATCGGGCTGCATGGCTAAAGCAATCGCCGCCCCATTTTCGTCTGCTTATTCACCAACAATCGTGGATTGCTGCCATGAATGCAGCAAATCACGGTCCGGATACTTATAATACCTCCATGGATAACGAGCTCTCCCCCAATCTCCGGTTGGTGATCGCCGACGATCACCCGCTGTTTCGCGGCGCGCTTCATGCCGCCATTTCCGGCGCGTTTCCAAGCGCGTCGATCTCGCAGGCGGGTTCGATCGACGAGCTCGTGGCGGAACTCGCCAAGACGCCGGAGATGGATCTCGTCCTTCTCGATCTCGCAATGCCGGGCGTACGCGGCTTCTCGGGCCTGCTTCTGCTTCGCGCGGAATATCCGGGCATCCCGGTCGTCGTCGTATCTGCTCACGAGGAGCCGGAAGTGATCCGCCGCTGCATGGAATTCGGAGCCTCGGGCTTCATCCCCAAGACCACAGAGGTCGAGGTGATGCGGCAGGCGCTTCAGACGATCCTCGACGGCAATACCTGGACACCGCCGGACATCTCGCTGCCGAGCGGCGGCAGCGACGAGACGACCGATCTCGTCCGCCGCCTCGGCACGCTGACGCCGCAGCAGGTCCGGGTCCTGATGATGCTGTCGAGCGGCCTCCTCAACAAGCAGATCGCCTACGAGCTCAACGTCTCGGAAGCGACCGTGAAGGCGCATGTCTCGGCGATCCTGCAGAAGCTCGACGTCGACAGCCGCACCCAGGCCGTCATCGCCGCCTCCCGCATCGAAGCGGGCCAGTGGCTCGGCGCCTCGATCGCCGACTAACACCGCCTCAGCCGAGTCCGTGTCCCGGGGCCGCGCAGCGGAGCCCGGGACCCATACCCCGCAGCGCGCGGCTCGATCACCGGTGCTGGGGCTATGGATTCCGCGGCTCGGCTTCGCCGCCCCGGAAAACTGACTCTCACCGTCGTCTTCCTCCGGCTTGACCGGGGTATGACATGGATCCTCCGGTCGAGCCGGAGGAAGACGGAAACGTCAGCTACTCCGCCGCGGGCCGGTGGATCCTGAGCTGCCCCAACAGGGCTCTCAGCGATGCCGGCCGCAGCGGCTTGTGCAACAGCTCGACCGCCTGTGCCCGCGTCGCGTCGCGCACCGTCTGGCTACGGTCGGCGGTAATCAGGATCGCGGGCGGCGGCACACCGAGCGCGTCGCGCAGCGAGCGAATCGCACTCAAGCCATCCTGCCCCTCGTCGAGATGGTAATCGGCGATCAGTACGTCAGGCCGGCCGGCCTTGATCCGGTCGAGCGCTTCTTCGAGATCGGCCGCCGTCAGCACTTCGCAGCCCCAGCCGCCCAATAACATCCGCATGCCTTCCAGAATCGCGGGCTCGTTGTCGACGCAGAGCACCCGCGTGCCGGACAGAGGACGGCTCTCGGCCACCGACCTGCGCGGGTGATCGACCGCTTGCGGCAGGTCCGGCGCGATCGGCAATTGCACCGCGAACATCGACCCTTCGCCGGGCTTCGAGACGAGCTTCAGCGGGTGGTTCAGTACACGGGCGACACGTTCGACGATCGAAAGGCCGAGGCCGAGACCTTGCGCCGCCCGTGCCCCTGATTCGAGCCGCTGGAACTCCTTGAAGATGAGCGACTGCTTCGAGGCTGGAATACCCAAACCGGTGTCCCAGACCTCGACCCTGATCGCATTCGCGCCATTGCGGCGAACACCGACGAGCACCCTCCCCTCGTTCGTATATTTGATCGCGTTCGAGACGAGGTTCTGCAGGAGGCGCCGGAGCAAACGCGGGTCGGATCGCACGCAGAGCTTCGACGGGATGACCTTGAAGCTGAGGTCCTTCTCCTTCGCCATCGGCGCGAACTCGACCTCCAGTTGACGAAGCATGTCGCCGATCCGAACCGTCTTCAGTTCCGGCTTGAGCGCGCCGGCGTCGAGGCGGGAGATGTCGAGAAGGGTCGTGAATATCTCTTCGACCGATTGCAGCGAGGCGTCGATATTGGTGACGAGTTCCGGACGCATGCGTCCATCCTGCGCGCTGTCGGTCAGGCTGGCCACGTATAGGCGGGCCGCGTTCAGCGGCTGGAGGATGTCGTGGCTGGCTGCCGCCAGGAAGCGCGTCTTCGAGACGTTGGCGTCGTCGGCCTGCGCCTTCGCCCGCGCCAGCTCCTTGTTCAGCTCGGTCAGTTCCCGTGTGCGCTCATCGACGCGCCGCTCCAGCGCCTTCTCGGCTTCGACCGTCTCGGTGACGTCGGTGAAGGTCGCGACCAGGCCCATATCCGGCATCCGATTCGTCCGGATCTCGATCACCCGGTTCATCGGATAGAAGGTCGTGCGATAGGAACGGTCGGTCTGCGATATCTGTTGCAGCCGCTCGGCCAGGAGCTCGTCCGGCCGCCCCGCGCCGTAGAGGCCCCGCTCGGCATTGACGCGGATGATCTCGTCGAGCGGCATGCCGGTCTTCAGCACGTCCTGCGGATAGCCGAAGATGCGGACATATTCGCGATTCCAGCAGGCGAGCCGAAGGTCGCGGTCGAACACCGCCACGCCCTGTCGGGCATGGTCGAGCGCGGTTTGCAGCAGGTCGCGCGAATAGAGGATCGCGGCCGACGCATCGTCGAGAAGCTGCATCGCGGCATCCTGGGACATCGCTCCGCGCTGTAAGAGCCGCGACAGGACGAGCCGCGACGACGGCGAGCCGATCACCGAGGCAAGGAGATGCTCGGCGAAGCGCAGCATGTGGATGTCGGCGTTCTCCGCCGGCCCCTGTCGCGCCGATCGCGCATCGCCGAAATCCTGGAAGGCCTTCGCCGTCCGCTCCTCGCCGAGATAGGTCCCGACGGTCGCCTGCAATTGGCCGACCTCGATCGGCGTGTGCCAGCCATGGAAGCTCTGGGCGATCTCGTTCGTATGCGGGCCGACGAAGACGTTCGCCTGCAGCCGCTCCATGGGCGAGCCGGCGCGGGTCAGCGAACCGAAAACGAAGGCCCCGATATTGAGACCAACGCTCCAGACCACACCGTGAACGAGCGGATCGAGATTGGCGCCGAACAGCGCCTGCGGCTTCAGCCAGTCGAGACCGAGCAGCCCGTCGGTCGCGATGTGGCCGACCGACAGCCCCTCCCCGCCAATGCCGGGCAGAAGCAGCGTATAGGCCCAGACCAGAAAGCCGGTCGTGATGCCCCAAAACGCACCACGCGCCGTTGCATCGCGCCAGAACAGACCACCGAAGAAGGCCGGCGCGAACTGGATCAGCGCCGACAGCGACAGCAGGCCGATATTGGAAAGCCCGGCATGGGTCGCCAGCCGGTGATAGGTGTAGGCCATCAGCAGGATCGCGACGATCGAAACGCGCCGGGTCAGGAGCAGGAGTTTCGGCACGTCCGCCGCGTTGCGATATCTGAGCAGCGCCGGCACGGCGATGTTGTTCGAGATCATGATCGCGAGCGCCACCGTCTCGACGATCACCATCGCGGTCGCCGCCGAGAAGCCGCCGATACAGGCCGCGACCGTGACGAAGATGTTGCCCGAAATGATCGGCAGGCTCAGGACGTACATGTCCGGCGACAGTCCGCCATCGCCGAACATCAGCATGCCCGCGAGCGAGATCGGGATGATTAGGACGACGATCAGGAGCAGGTAGATCGGAAACAGCCACGAGGCGTGGCGGACGTCCTCCTCATTCGAATTCTCGACCACGGTGACGTGGAACTGCCGTGGCAGCAGGAACACCGCCGCGAACGACATCAGGAGAACCGTCGCCCAGACATCGAGTCGGGGCATCTGCTCGAAACGCTGGATGAGATTGGTTTCGTTCGATCGCTGGATCAGATCGTCCGGCCCCTCGAAGACGAACCAGATCGCGTAGACGCCGACGATGATGAAGGCGAGCAGCTTGACCACCGACTCCGTCGCGATCGCCAGCATCAGGCCGTTCTGGTGTTCGGTCGCGTCGGCGCGGCGGGTTCCGAACAAGGCCGCGAAGGCGGCGAGGACCAGGGCCATCCAGAGCGCGAAGTCCGGCATGCCGGTCGCGGGCGAGCCGCCGCCGGTCAGCAGAAGCTCGACCGAGGCCGCGATCGCCTCGAGCTGCAGCGCGATATAGGGCAGGACGGCGACGACGAGGCCGACCGAGATCAGCACAGACAGCGACTGGCTCTTGCCGAACCGGGCGGACATGAAGTCCGCGATGGAGGTGATGTTCTGCGCCTTCGCCAGCCGGACGATATGCCGGATCAGCGGCGCGCCGACGGTGAAGGCGATGATCGGCCCGGCATAGAGCGCGATGAATTCGAGGCCCGTCTCGGTGGCGAGCCCGACTCCACCGAAGAACGTCCAGGAGGTGCAATAAACCGCGATCGAGAAGGAGTAAATGTAAGGACGCGCCGAGCCGTTCAGCCAGGACGGCGCCATCCGGTCGCCGATGGCGGCGATGGCGAACAACAGGCCCACATAGGCGAAGGCAATCGTGACGACGGTCCAGCCATCAAGCATTGCGCGGTCCTTAGGTCGTCCCGGCGGGACGCGGCGACGCCCTCAGCGATACGCCTGAACCCTGAAATATCCCCTTCGCCTGCGAACTTCTATCGGCACATGTGACAGGCGTCACTGCGCTCCGGGGCTGAACCTTTGCCGGGATCGGGGGTTAACAATCGGTCACCACGAGGCCCTGATGCGCAAACCCGGGAAGCTCCATGTCGCTACGATCACCGCGCTTGGCGGCCTGATACTCTCCGGCCTCGTCCTCGACACCGCCCCCGTCCGCGCCGAAAGCGCGCTCGAGTTCCTGCTCAACCAGGCCCGCCGGTCGCGACCGCAACCGCGATATGAAAGCCCACCTCCGCCGGTCACCCGCTTCTTCGATTTCTTCGGTCCTAGAGAGTTCATCGAACGCCCGCGGCGGGCGGCGGCGGTGTCGCACGATTTCGAGCGCGTGGTCTGCCGGCGGATATGCGACGGCGCCGAGATCGCGCTCGGCATCATGCCGGAAAAGCCGAGCTATCAGGACGCCGAGTTGATGTGTACCGCGGCCGGCAATGGATCGCCAACCAAACTGATTGTCGAGAAATTTGAGCCTGGCGCGGGGTTCACACCGACGAGCGTCGCCAAGGCCGATACCGAAACCTCGCCGCCTCTTCTCGAAGGCCGGGCCGCTCTCGGCCAGAATCCTTTACCGAAGCCTGCGCAGCCCGTCGCGCTCGCCTGCCCGCTGTCTCAAACCGCCGAACCCTTCATGGTCCCGCTGCTGCACGACGCGACACTCAGGGGCGGCGACGTGGTCGCGACGAAGGAGGGCTTCAAGGTGTTCGTCGGCCGCGGCGACCCGCCGTTCAGCCCGAAGGATTTCGTCGACGTCGACAAGTCAAAGCGGGTCTCCGACGCCATCCGCAAACTGAAGATAGCAACCCGTTGATCGAAAGCGGCCTTGCGATTCCGTCACTTGACGGGCGAAGCTGAACCATCCCGCCGGGAGGAAGCAATGCTCGAAGAGTTCAAGAAATTCGCCCTCAAGGGCAATGTCGTCGACCTTGCCGTCGGCGTGATCATCGGCGCCGCATTCAGCCAGATCGTCAGTTCGCTGGTCGAGGATGTCGTGATGCCGATCATCGGCTTCGTCACCGGCGGCCTCGATTTCTCGAACTATTTCTTCCAGCTCACCGGCGCGGCCGCACCGACCTACGATGCCGCCAAGGCCGCAGGCGCCACGATCGGCTACGGCAAGTTCCTCACCGTGGGCCTCAATTTCCTGATCGTCGCCTGGATCCTGTTCCTCGCGGTGCGCGGCATCAACAGGCTGCGCGCCAGGGAAGAGGCGAAGCCGGCGGAGGTGGCGGAAGTTCCGAAGAGCGAGAAGCTGCTCGAGGAGATCCGCGACCTCCTCGCCCGCAGGCCGGCCTGAGCCTTATTCGGCCGCGACCGAGATCCGCTTCAGCTGCAGCGCGCTCCACGTCTCGTCGAGCGCGTCCGCCAGTTCCAGGATCAGATCGTCGGTGTGGAACGGCGTCGGCGTGAACCGCAGCCGCTCGGTGCCGCGCGGCACCGTCGGATAGTTGATCGGCTGGACGTAGATCGCGTGCTTCTGCAACAGGCGGTCGGACGCGGCCTTCGCCAGGCTCGGATCGCCGACGATCACCGGCACGATATGAGTCTCGCCCGGCAGGACCGGCAGACCGCGCGCGGACAGCGCCCGCTTCGTCGCCTGTGCCTGACGCTGCTGCATCTCGCGCTCGGCGCTCGACGCCTTCAGATGCTGGATCGAGGCTCGCGCCGCGGCGGCCACGGCCGGCGGCATCGTGCTCGTGAATATGAACCCCGCCGCATAGGAGCGAACGGCATCGACGATCGCGGCCGACGCCGCGATATACCCGCCGACCACGCCGAACGCCTTGGCGAGCGTGCCCTCGATGACGTCGATCCGCTCCATCACGCCGTCGCGCTCAGCGACGCCGGCGCCGCGTGGGCCGTACATGCCGACGGCATGCACTTCGTCGAGATAGGTCATCGCGCCGTAGCGCTCCGCGAGATCGCAGATCGCCTCCATCGGCGCGATGTCGCCGTCCATGGAATAGACGCTCTCGAACAGGATGACCTTGGCGCGGTCGCGTGGCTCGGCCTTCAGGAGCTCTTCGAGATGCGTGACATCGTTGTGGCGGAAGATCTTCTTCTCGCAGCCGGAATTCTTCACGCCCGCGATCATCGAGGCGTGGTTCAGCTCGTCGGAGAGAAGCAGGCAATTCGGCAGGATGCGCGCGATCGACGAGATCGCCGCCTCGTTGGCCACATAGCCGGACGAGAACACAAGTGCGCCCGGCTTGCCGTGCAGGTCGGCCAGTTCCTGTTCGAGCTGGACGATCGGATGGTGATTGCCCGAGATGTTGCGCGTGCCGCCGGCGCCGGCGCCGGATTTCAGCGCGGTCTCGGCCATCGCCGAAACGACATCCGGATGCTGGCCCATGCCGAGATAATCGTTCGAGCACCAGACCACGATTTCGCTTGTGCCTTCCGGCCTATGCCAGAGAGCACGCGGAAAACGCCCTGCCACGCGTTCGAGATCAGCAAAGACCCGGTAGCGCCGCTCGGTATGCAGGCGCTCCACGGCTTCGTCGAAGAAGTGAGCGTAGTCGGGCTTCAGAACGGAAATTCCGTCAACCATGGAATAACTCTAGCCTACAACAGCCCTGCCTGTCCCGGTCAAACTTGCCTCAGGCGACCACGTGCCGCGCGGGCGGCGTCCTGTATCTCGGCGATCCGTGGGCCGGTCATTGACAGAAATCAACGATGCCGTCAGCAAGGATATGACCGTCAGGAATGAGTTTCTGACAAGGTGACCTCCGCGACCAGCTAATCGGCGACGGCGTTGATGAGATCACGGGCAGCCGACCGGACCTGCTGATCCCACGTTGCCAACTTGCTCTCGATCGCCTGCTCAATTGCGGCTCGGCCATCCCTTTGCTCAGGCAAATCCGACCATTCGGCGAGGATGTCTTCGATCTCGCGACGCATTCGATCCCGGTGTCGGGGCAGCTTCTGCGCGAACGCTTTCATCTCCGCCGCGGCGTCTATCGGCGGTTGTGCTCGCCGCAGATGCGCCGCCAATTCATCCAGCAGATCTCGGGTAGCGGCAAATCCTCGGGTTAGAATGAACTCGTCGACGAGCCCCTGAAACGACGTATTGAGGCCGACGATTTCTGCTCGTAATTGAGGAGAGCGACGATCCACGTGGTTTGGTCGAGGCGGCACCGGCCGTCTCTTCTTCGACTTGAAAATCCCGAACATAGTCGCCCCTCTACCGACGGGCACTATGCACGTTACGCGCGACTCGCTCGGTAAGAATAAGAAAATAAGCTTAATCGCCGCACGCCCGGCGTACACAGCGAACGTCCGAGAGGCCTGATTGCCCCGCGCTCCGCGGTCAGGACCTCGACGTCGAGCGTAATCCTGAGCGCACTGTCGCGGCACCGTTCTGCAGATTGGCCTTAGCCGCCCGGGCGCAGGCTAATGCCTCCCGCAGCCGCTCACGCATCTCCTTCAAAAAAAATCGGCCCCACCTGCTCGGCCTATTGCGGAGTCATCATCATCTCCCCTGAAATGAAGCTGAATGACGCTTGCGGGCACGCCGAAAGTCGAGAGTTTTCTCGGATGCTAGGGCGGGATCTTTCTCAACTCGCGAATGACCTCGGCGAGATCTAAGCCGATGATGTCGGCGATTGCGATCAGCTCAACGAGATCGACGCGGCGTTGACCGCTTTCGATATTGGCGATGAAGGGCTGATGGCGGCCAAGCTCTTTGGCAACCTCGACCTGTTTCAGGCCAGTCTTCTGGCGCTGCTCGGCCAGAAGCTCACTTAGTCGTTTCTGGCGGGGTGTTGGGGCCATCGGCTCGGCGCTGTGAATGCGCATGAGCAGCTACTGGCGATTTGCAAGTATCCAAAAATTAGATATCCGAATACCGGATGTTTCGCTCGACTTGCTGCGGCAACGATGCGATTGCACGGCCACTTCAAAAGGGAGAACGGAATGGTCGGCTATTGGACCCTTGGACAAGCTCTGTTGGCGCTCGGCTGGCTCTACTCCTTCATCTCGATCATCAGGCCGCTGCCGCCGATCAGGTCACGCTGGCTGGCGCTCGCTCTCTTCGGCGTCCTTGCCTTCGGCTTCGAGCCGATCAGCAACCAAATCAGCAAAGCGGAACAGGCTGTTCATGTGGCCGAGGTCGCCGCGCGTGAGCGTCTGCAGAGCGAGGAGCCGGAGCGTTATGCCGCCCTGATGCGCCAGAACGAGGAACAGGTGCGAACCAAGGAGGCTGAGCGTCAGGCGCGCGTCGCGGCGAAACTGGAACAGGAAGCGCAGGAGACGGCGCTCGCCCCGCAACGCCAACAGGACCAATTTGTCGATGCCCTGAAAAGCGTGGCGACAAACATCATTCAGGACATCAGCTTCATCGATCAGGAGGATGGCCAGCTCAAGGGCAAACTGGTACGGGTGACCTACTTCCAGCCGGAATTCTGGTCCGAAGCGGGCATGCTGTTCTCGGCGTCGGAGGCCTATAAGCGCGTCGCACAACTGACGCTTAAACAGGAGACCGCCTATTCCGGGGTGCAGTTCATCGTCAAAGCGCTCGCTGTCGATGATTATAAGCGCACCGAAGAGGTCTATGCCTTCGTCTTCAGCCTGCCGCGCAAGGAGCTGATGAAGATCCAATGGGACGAGTTCCTCGGCGCCGACATGCTCAATCTCTCGACCGTCGATACCAAAAGCCTCGGTCGGGGCATCGCTCGGTCGTATTGCGAGGATTATCGCACCGACGCCGCCCGGTTCTGCCGGGCAGTGGTGCGCTAGGATGATCTTATTCTCACTGACCGACGAACGCGGCTCGGTGTGACCCGGAAGAGACTCCGTCAGGGGCTGCATTGCAACTACCGGCTGCTCTCCGCATCCTGGGCCCTCTGGCGGTGAGATCGGGCCGCCGCTGCATCTTCCCTGAAAATCGCGGCGGCCCGCATTCCTCTCACGTCTTCCGCAACCGCCGCCGCGTCCGCGGTCTCGGCTTGGCAGCGAGCCTTTGGTCGATGAGGTGACGCGAGGTGCGCTGGGTCAGCTCAGAGAGTGCCTGCGAGGTCGAGTCCACCTGATCGTCATGGCGGCCGCGCGGGAAGGCCAGCAGTTCGGCGATGAAGTCATCAAGCCAGGGCGCCTGCCGCGGCAACACCACCTGCCCAGCCTCGAACCGTGCCGCCTGGACGAGCAGGCGAGCGGTTTTGTCGTAGCGCGGCTTTCTCAAGATGCAGCGCAGCAGTTTCTGGCGGCGGAGATCCTGGGCGATAGCACGACCGAGCTCGGTGTCTTCGATGAGTGTCGCATCGACGTTGTGCAGCAGCGACGTCTCGACAATCAGCCGCCGCAGTTCCGGCACTTCGAGCCGCACCCGTTTGACATCGAGAAGGTAGAAGCTCTGCTCCCTCGCACCCCAGATTGTGCCGACCGACCAGTCGCTGACCTCCTCGATGGTCGAGGCGGTGTCCCAGGACGCGACGACATAATCGAATGCCTCCGGTGGGCCATCGTAGAACCTCAGCCAGTCGCGGTGAATGAGATTGCCATCGAGCGGAACCGGGCTTTGCTGGTACTGGGCGGAGAACTCCATACTGCCGATATTGCGACGGATGAGTTCGAGCTCGGCCGCGCTCTCGCGCTTGGCATGAAGCACTTCGCCGATTGGCCGGACATAGACGTCATCCGGCCCGGCTCCAGTCCGGTAGGTCATCTCCTCCGACGCGATCGCGGGAATGCTGAGGACCTCCCACTCGTCCCTGTCGAGCACATGGCCGACGAGATCGTCCTCGTGCAAGCGCTGCATGATGATGACGATGGCACCGACCCGTTTGCTGTTGAGGCGGGTGTAGAGCGTGTTGGAATAGGTCTCGTTGACGCGACGTCGTTCCGCCTCGGAGACCGCATCGACGGCCTTGATCGGGTCGTCGATGATGATGAGATCGCCGCCACGACCGAGCACGCCGCCGCCCATCGCGCCGGCATAACGCGATCCCTGCAAGCTCGTGACGATCTCGATGCCGCGAGAGCGGCGCTGATCGATCCGGCAATCAGGAAACAGGTCCGTGAACCATTCGCTCTCGACCACCGTCTTGAAGTCGAGCGCCTGCTTGCGCGCGAATTCGCGGGCATAGGTCACGGTGAGGATCCTCTTGGTCGGATCATGCCCGAGCACCCAGGCGCTGAACGCCTGGGTAACCGCAATCGACTTCATCATCCGCGGCGGCACATTGATGATCAGCCGAGTGGTCTCGCCGAGCCAGACCCGGGTGAGCGCGTGGGCAATGGCGTGGAGATGCCAATTGTCCTGATAAGGCGTTCCCGGTTCGAGCGTCGTGAAGACCTTCGCGATGAAGCTCTGAAGATCACTGCGCAGGACCGCCTGCAGCAGGCGGCGACGATCACTCATCGCCGCCTCCCTTGTTTGACCGCGGACGAGCCACCTTGGCCGCCAGATACCGCTCGATGATCTCGGCGTCTGCAGTAGGCAGGTTGTCATTATCCGGCGCAGGCGAGCTTTCCGCGCGTCCACCGAGCTGAAGGATCTTGAGAACCTCAAGTAGCAGCTTCGGGCTTTTCTGGCATTCAGCAAGCAAGCGACGCCACAGCGCTTCCCGCCTGGTCATCTTGACCGATTTGCCATCGAGAGGGACTTTCCTCTCCTCGGCGAGCAGCCGGATTAGGAGCTCCTTGTCGGTCTCCACGACCTTCTTCCGGCGGCCTTTGGGATTGCCGGATCGTCCCGGCGCAAAACGATGTTCCGCCGGCGGCTTGCGATAGCCGACCTCGTAATCGCCGGAGTGGCGTTTGCGTTTGTCAGTCATCGCACCCCTCTCCGGCCTTCTCCTGCTCCGCACGCAGCCGTGCCGTCTCGTCGAGGCTGAGACCTGTCGCCTCATGGATGGCGCTGATGCCGGTGCGCTCCTTCATCCTGCGGATCGCCGTGTCGACATAGTGCGGGTCGATCTCGATCCCGTAGCCACGCCGCCCGGTCCGGTGCGCGGCGATGACGGTGGTGCCGGCGCCGAGGAACGGATCGAGGACGATCTCGCCACGATGGGAGACGTCGAGGATCAGGTCATGGACGAGCGCGACCGGCTTGACCGTCGGATGGCTGGCGAGCGCCTCGTCGCGATCACGGCCGAACTGCGCCATGCCGGGATAGTCGAGGACATTGGTCCGGTAGCGGCCGGACTTGCCAAGCCCGACATTGTTGGTGACCGAGGCCTTGCCGCTCTTCCAAACATAGATCAGCTCATGGGCGCTACGGTACAATGAGCCCATCCCGCCGGCCTGCTTGTTCCAGACGCACAGATTGATCAGCTCGGAATAGGCCTGGCGCCCGGCGTCCAGCATCTCGTTCATATGGCGCCAGTCCATGCAGGCGAAGTGGACCGAGCCATCCATGGAATGGCGCGCGACCTGCCCGAACACCTCCTTGAGGAAGATGGCGAACTCCGCCGGCGACATCTCGCCGGACGCCATCTGGAACTCGCGATGCTGGATGCGGCCGAGACCGGAGACGTGTCCCTTGATCGGCACATTGTAGGGGCAGTCCTGGAAGACCATCCTCGCCTTCTGGCCGTCCATCAACCGTCGATAGACCTCCGGATCACGCGCATCGCCGCAGATGATCCTGTGCCCATCAAGCAGCCAGAGATCGCCCGGCAGCGTCACGGCCGGTCCTTGTGGCGCTGGCATCGCCTCATCGGCCGGATCGCTCTGGTCGCGACCAGCCTCCGCATAGATCCAGTCGACCATCGGCGTGTCGAACCCGGTCAGCGACAGATCGAAGTCGAGATCCATCGCGGCGAGATCATCGAAATCAAGGGCGACTGCGGTCCAATCCCATTCGCTGCCCTCGGTGCTGCGGTTCAGCCAGAGTTTGAGCGTGGTGATCTCTGCTTCATTGAGATGTTCGGCGCGGACGACCGGCACTTCTGAGAGCTCGGCACTCCTGCAGGCCTCGACGACGGCATGGCCGCCGATGATGCCGAGATTGCGGTCGACCAAAATCGGCAGAACGCATCCGAACCGCCGGATATTGGCGGCAATCCGCTCGATCTTCTTCGGAGGGTGCTTGCGAACGCGGCGCTTGGCCGGCTTGACCGCGTCGATGGGAACCCAGTCGATCTTCGGTCTGAATTGGATCTGGCTGGTGTTGTGGTCAGCAGTAATCGGAGCAATGGCCACGCGTGGGCGCGCCCGATGTCTATGCTCATTCATGTTAGGTCATCCTCATATCGAGTGTGTGCTCGGAGGAAGACCTCTTCAGCGTGTATCCCTCGCTCAGGCGGGGCGCCGGGGTCCGGTTCCGTATGCCGGACCAAGGTACGGCGGTGCCTCAACGGCCCGCCAGATGAACGAATGCGAATTGTGGAAAGCCGCGATCACCGAACCGCGGCTTTGCAACATGTTGCAAATCGAAACGAAGGAAGAGCATGCCGCAGGTCAATGCCGGCGACGTTATCCTCCGCCGGCGCAACAACCATTAGAGCCAAGCCTCGTAATCGCTCTCCAGCGACTTCAACGCCGTCTGTCTCTGTGGCGGCTGCGATCGTTTATCCAAGGCTGATATCAGCTCGACGTCAGAACCGTGCCATAGGCGCGGGCCGATGGCCTCTATCCCGCTCGCTTAACGATTACGCAAACGCATGAGGTGAGATTGCCGATGGCTTGCTCGCCATTTGGGACGCGCAGTGATGGTGAGTGATGACGGTTTCGCGGAGCAGCGATCGTGCCGGATCACCCGTTTCTCGACGATCTTGGAAATGACGGCCCGTCAATTGAGGGTATGCTAACCAGTTCCGGGCAGCTTCTGAGCGTCCCGGGAAGGGACCTCGCCAGTCATCTCACCCCCAGGAAGGCCGGCATTCGCCTAGTCCCCCTGCATGAGGACCACGGTTAAGGGCTGTCACCAGTGGCTGGGTGACGGCCCCTTGAGTTGTCAGAATTGCTTGTTCGACCATCTCGTTTTGGACTTCGTTGCAGCAAGTTGCCAGAAGAGACCTTCCCGATCTGGCTAGGGGGTTGCCAAGTCGACAGCCACCGGGCGGCGAGCCCCGAGATAGCAGAAATCACCTCAGTATGATGGGATTTATGCTGCCGGCACGGCGCAGCTCAAGACGCAGAACGGCGCCACCGAGTGAATTGTTTCCCTCGATCAGCCGCATTAAGAGAGAGAGGAAAATAGTCCTTGCATCGAGCGGCAGCGAACCCAGCAGTCGCGAGCCGTGGTGTCTGACTGCTCAACTCTTTATGACAGGGTTCTTGCTTCGGCAGCGGGTCCGGCGACTGCGGTTTAGGGCCGTCACCTGTGGCTAGGTGGCGGCCCGTCTTGCTCCGCTAGGCGTAAGCGTTCCAGCTCGTTCCGTTCCACACGTACTTACGCCGGGTGCCTGGAGATGTCGTGTTCTCCGCGATATTCTCGATGACGTTGGTCCCGTCAGTCACGACGACGTTGAATGCGCCGGTTGCCGTGGCTTCGCGATGGATCGAAACCGTGTCGCCGCGCTCGCGCTGGACGGCCGAACCGATGCCAGACCCAGCAAGAAGTTCGGGTCTCAGCTGGATCGTCTTGGCGCCTATGATCGGGTCTTCAATCGTGATCGCGGTATGCCGATGCGCGCCGTACATGGCGTAAGTCGCAGCAACGCCACCGGGGATCTTGACCCACAACCTCTCAGTGGTCGAGAAGCAGTAGTTCCAGTTGTATTCTCCGATGCCGAGCAGGTTTAGGTTACCGTGGGACGTCTTTGGCGTCTTTGGGTCGAGAACGAGTTGTTGAGCCCCAGCGAGATAGATACCTTCGATCTTGCAGACGCCAGCATGCGCGCCTCCGTTAAGGCTAAGGGGTTCGTCGTCGCGGTTGAAGTTCAGATGCCAGTCGACATCGTTGAAGCCGTTCGGGGCCTGAACGCGTAGACCCATATTTTTGACGTTCAGAACCGTGCGGCCGAAATGGGAGAACATAGCGGCCGTTCCGGTGAATTCCCCATTCGCCACGCGCGGGTCGAAAACCTGCAACGATGTGAGCAGCAGCTCCGAAGAGGAAACCCTGAAGAACGACGGGTGGAACACATTGGGAAGTTTGTTGCCTTCATGATGTAACGACTTGATTTCGATGAGCTTAGCATTGCTCAGGAAAAGGCTGGTGGCCTCCGTCCACTCGATGTTCATCTGGTCGATGTCCATCTGGCTCGTGTTCTCAAAGCGAACCACTGCTTCGATCAGGGCCGGAATGCGCGCACCCCCTCGATGGCCGCCGCAATAGAGAACGTCCCATTTCGAGCCAGTGCCATCCGCCGTCCACCGGAGAAGGTTCCTCTTTCCGCCGCCGATGTTGATGCGTTGGAACTTGTTCGACCAGATCGTCCCAGCAATCGTCTTCATACCGTCGTAAGGGTCGAAGTAGCCCGCCTCGGCGCCTGCCCCATTGCTGTATGGCTGCACGCTGATCTTATCGAGGTAGCAATAGGTCATTGCTCCCAGCTGAATGCCGGCGCTGTCGACTTGGCCCGTTTGGTCGACCCCGTTGACCACCGAGAGCCCTTGGTATTCCCCGAAATAGCTGCGAACCGTTGTTTCGCCGATCGTCAGAATCGGGTGGTTTTGCGAGTACTGCGCGAAGACGGAGCCGGCATCGCCGCGGACACCCGGAATGCCAGCTTTGATCTGCAGGCCGACCTTCTGAGCACCTTGCATGCCGGTGTAGTGCGCTTCGTACCGACCAGTCGGGACATCGACGTATTTGCCGCTGGCGTCGGCGTAATCGAGCGCAGCCTGCAGAGCGATGAAATTCGCGTCTCTTGTCGTGTCGTCGGTGCCCGAGCCGAGGACGACTGTGCCGCCCTGCGTCGAGATGTCGATCGTGCCGCGGATGCGAGCAGGAAGCGGGAACTTGCCCGCAAGATTGTCCTTGTCGTGCCCGACAATGTAGGTCAGATCGCGGATCGCAAGCGCGTCTATTTCTCCAAGCATTATATATCCTTTCCTTCCAATGGAAGGTGAAGGATTATTGATGTTTGCCTCAGCATGATGGCGGCTGCATTGAGAATCTGATCTCGGCTGCAGCGGCTGGTTGCATGCTTAGCGAGGTCACGGAACGGCCGTTCAGGCGACTAGGCCGGCCTTCGTCGAATTCCTTGACTAAAGAGATAAAGTTTTACCGAACGGATTGGCGCAATAGCAGAACACTTCTGCCAAGCTCTCCTCTATCAAGGAGTGGTTAAATGCAGTTGTGGTTGAGCTATAAAGAACTCGGAGACTTCTTCCAGATAGAGGAGAAAAGGGCCCGCGAGCAGATTATCGAGGCTGGATGGACGCGTCGCAAGGGGAGTGATGGCCTCACGCGAGTGATGCTGCCGCCGGCCACAGCGCATACTTATTTGTTGGAATTTGCGCTCTCAGCCCGAGTCGACGAGCACTTGAGCACCCTTCGGGGCATCCTCCTCCAAGCGGGTGAAGAAGCGCACAGGAGGGCGGCTTAGCCTTCTCAAGCTCATCGATATGGGTGCGATCAGTGTGGAGCGACTAAAAGGTTTGGCATTGCATTAAGACACGATTCTGACTCGACGGGGAACGCGTACACTCTATTCTGCTGCATTATGCAATCTTGCCTTTTAATCTTAAATCTTTAGGTAAATCTGCAAAAGATCGCAGTCACTATTTGGCCGCATGTCCGACTTTGGTATGTCTTTCGGTACGTATGAAAGGCACGCTGATGAATCAAGCCGAAGAAGCATCCATGCCACAGGCTATCAAATCACCACCAAAGATGGGCCTAGCATCGGCAGCCGTGCTCGCAATTGGCGTAGCTCTGGTTCCGGTTTGGACCCTGTTTCTGGTGTGGAAACTCGTTTGGGCGGTCGTCTGACCGCGTCCAAGCGCCTCATCACTAGAAAAAGGCTCGTCTCAGAAAAGGCGCTGCTAAAGCCACGAAAACGAGGAAAGCCGCAACAAGGACGGCCAAAGGAGCGCGGTCTGATTCCATGTACCAATCATAGCAGATCAAACGGGATGCGGCGCCCCTATCCGGAAGAGATTGCGACCAATCCTCACCTGGTTCGATCGGCAAAATGCAACCGTTTTACCTGATGTCATCCCGGTCCGAGCGGCGGCTCGACAGCCAGAACGAATCCACATCGATACTCAGATCGCGGCGCACAACGTCCCTACGCGGCGACGCTTCATGAAACGCTAGCGTCGCCAATATTTCGGTCTCGAAGAGCACCCAACTGCGACCTCGTCGAAGTCGTAGAGCACATGCTCGCCTCGCCTTTTGCTATCACTGAACCAGTCGCTCAATTCGCCCCACGCTGGACGCCGTCATCCCATGCTGGATGACGTGAATGTCGAGGCCCTCATCCGGGTTGCAGAGTAGGGACTCAATCGCTACCACCTAGATGTTGGGCATAGTTTTCCGTCGACGGAAAAGGCTCTTGGGTCTTAGAGAGCGACCTAGATGCACTGCACCGCGTCATGAAGGCAAACCCAGCCGGCCGCTCACTGGCGAGATGCGCGAGGCAACGCCGTAAGGGCCGCCACGCTGAATCGGTTAGAAGCTCATCGGCGGCCTACCTCGCGATCAAACGGGAGCGGAATTTGTCTCTCGGCAGGCCCGGACATTCCCCAATTATAGCCTAAGGGGCATGGCGTGGACGCCGGGCAGAGCGCGCCGCTGATGTCCCCCGTCGTCTTCGAGATAGCCCTCAGGCTATGCCTTCCCCTTGGATCGAGAGCGAGAGCCGCCGCTTACCGTGCTTGTGGGAGGATTGACAGATCGTGTTCTGTGACCTCGATTAGCGAGATCGGACCGCCGGCAAGGACGTCTTCAAACACGCCGACCACAAGTCGACCGCTCTTCCATGCCAACGTATCGAGATTGGTCCGGCCTTTCAGGCAGACTGGCCCGTCGTGGAACGGTGTGTGACCGTGAATGACATGCTTGCCGCGATAGCTATAATCCTCGTCACGTTCGCAGCGAAACCAGAGAAGCTGGTCTGGCTGGCACTCCAGGTTGAACGTCGACACGCACCCAGCATGGACGTAGATGCGATGCTGGTCCTCATAGTGACGAGGAAGGGCGGCAATCCAGTCCAGATGGGCGTCGGGCACCTTCTTACCGTATGAAGCCATCGTGGCGAACCCGCCGTTGCTCAGCCACCAATCGGGCTCCAGCGGCTTGCGGATTGTCTCAAGCATCATCTGTTCGTGATTGCCCATGAGGCAGATCCACCGCCATCCCACTGGAGGGCCGGCCATCAGCCGCGCGATAATCTGGCGGCTTGCTGGACCACGGTCGATGTAATCGCCGGTGAAAACGACGGTCCCAGGCTCGGCCTCTTCGATTTTGGCGAGGGCTGCTTCTAGCAGGTCAAACCGCCCGTGCAGGTCGGAGACAACGTAGGTGGTCTTGCTGAGCGAGCGAAGCAAGGCGGTCATTCCATCATCTTCCATCTGACCGTTTTCGGATGAAAGCCATTGTCCCGCTCGCGCTGCGGTGTGGTCTGATCGCCGTTCGCTTCGGCGACGCCTCGCTTTGGGGAGAGCACTTCCGAGCGTCGCGCTCGATCAACTGATACTAACGCAGCACAGCCATCTATTCATCGCTGGAATGATGCTGTTCCGCATTTACAAGGCGATCGCTCGGCCCTCCTGTTTATCACCCTTGGCCTCGCCATCCGTTATTCGTTGATCGGGCATTCGGGGTGGGCAAGATTCCTGCCCCAGAGCTATCGCACGGCGACGCTCCTGTTCGTCTGCTTTGTCGCTGCCCGTCTTCGGGCGACTCAGCTGGTGAAGCTCGGCACGTGGTCCTATTCGCTCTAACTGCTGCATTTCACGCTCGGTAAGGCATTGCGGGCGGCGCCGAACATCTCGACATATCGGTTCTGATCGCGGTAGCTCTAGGGATCCCAGCATCGATTCCAGCGGCGGCTCTGGTTTCGACCTTCATCGAGAAGCCCGCGCACGAAATGATTAGTAGAAGTGGCGACGGGGCTACCCGAGACATTGACCGCATCAGGCGTGGCGGCCTCTTCCCGGTGATCAGGACATTCCCTCAGTTTGCAATGAATGGTGCAGTCCAATAAGGATTCAGCTGCACTTGCTGGGGAGCAACCGCATGTTGAAGACCGAAGCTACCGACAATCAGCCGAAGCCGATTACTCTTGAAGTAATCGCAAAAACGCATCTTCCGGCGCTTCGCGCCGCCCGCGCCGAAGCGACCTCCCCTGCCGAAATTGCGTCTCTGGATGCGACCATTGCCATTATCGAATGGCAGGTTTTTGGCGTCGATATTGACTAGACCGTCAACGTATCGACCTGGGTAGCGAACAGCAGGCCGATCTCATCCTCGATTGAGACGGGCCCATCGCCGATTGTTGACCACTGATCCGAGTTCGTCGAATTGGCCGCCCCATTTGTATTCAGGTCAAGGTAGGCAGCGAGACTGTTAGTCCCGACATTGGCCGAATGAGCGCGTTGATGGCGTCTCGTTTCGTCCCGCCCGTATCGTGCCCGGTGGGGGGACGTAGCAAACGACAGCCCCCACCGCGCGGCGAATCGGGGCGGGGCTTCTTTTCATTCCCCTGCAGCAATACAAGTACAGGCGCGTGGGCGACGACATGAAATCTGCCCGCGCTCAATTCGGCTGCTTAATGGCGGCGACGGCATCCTTTTCGGGTGCTTCCGCACTTGTCTAAAGCGCCGTTGCTCGCAGCTGGCGTGGCGGCGTCTATTGAAGCGCCAGCAACGCCACCGTTCTCTTCCGGCTAACCATCTCGACCGAGCTTAGCAATGTCCCAAGAGGGGACGACCCGCCGGCCGTCTCCCCCAGCTTGGCCGGCAATCATCGTCGTCCCACCGCATGAGAACTGCGGTTTAGGGTCGTCACCTGTGGCCAGGTCGCGGCCCGTTTTAGATGAACCGCGGCCTCAGAAGCGTCGGAGAGGCAGACAAGACCCTCGTGAACTTCCGGCAGTGCTTCGCGCTCTGGCGAGGCCGCACTCGCTATCCTTGGAATCGGCCGTCAAGTGGATTGCGACGGGGCGGTCATGCTGCGCTTCCCCGATCAGGGAGGTCTGCATGCCAAAGCTCCAATCCTGCCGCAACCCACTGCTATCCCGCAGGAGGGCTAGCTATCAGCCGCTTGGTGATCTGCCTGCTTTCGGGGCCCGGTCGATGCAATCGCCCGTGAAAATGTTCGCATCCGTCAGGTCGCGGCCGTGCAGGGTCCGCGATCACATATGTCGTCATTGAAGAGTGAACCGTCAACTGGACAGATTCCCGCCGTTACTTTTCCGTGATCGTGGGGCATAGGTTCGCGATGATACCGAGGCTTCTTCATCAGACCGCGCGAACCAAGCGCCTATCTTGGGAGGAAGCGGTCTTGCGGAAAAGGATGCAAAGGCACCTTCCGGACTGGTCGTTCGCCCTTTGGGATGATGATGATAATTCGGAACTGATGGCTCGGTATTTTCCGGAACAAGTGGGAGTTTACGAGCGCATCAAGCTAGGCGTCATGAAGTCGGACATTGCCCGGCTGGCACTATTATACGCTCACGGCGGCTTCTACGTCGATACGGACTACTTCATGTATCGACCGATCCCGGACGAAATCAGACGTCACCCGTGCATCCTGCCTGTCGAGCAGGCCTCTGATTGGTCGGAGCGTTCATTCAGGATCGGGAACGCCGCTCTAGGTGCTGAAGCCGGGCATCCGTTCCTTGCTGACTTCGTCAAGCACGCCTGTGAAGTTGCGTCCCGAGACGATCCGGAAGAACAGAAATCAGTCGTTGGGGTTGCTGGCCCCTATGCGATCACGATGTACCTTCACGCCAATCGTCATCGCTATCAGAGGGTTTACTACCCACCGAGGAGTGTGTTCTTTCCTCAACGAAACGGGCGCGGACCAGACACGATCGGCAAACACCTCTGCTGGGGTTCTTGGCGGAGCAAGCCATTAAGGGCCGGATTACGCACAGCCCTGCGTCGCAAGCTTGAAGGAGCTGTTGCGCTCTGGTCTTAAGCTGCCATTAGACGGGGATCGGCTCGCCTTCGCTAACCTTACCTGTTGCTGGGTCACCACGCACTTTCTAGGTGCAATAAGCGGCCACTTCCGAACTCCTCAACAGTATCGAAGCCCCACCTGGCGTCACGCTCGCCGCATCGGCGTGACCGCTACTTATGAGCCATTGTACGCGCCTGGGGATGCGGATCGTCTGAGACGAACGAAAAGCCCCGCCGCGGCGAACCGGGCGGGGAAATCTCGTTAACCATAACTGTTGCGCGAGTGTCACTGCAATAGCGTCCGGAACGTGCAACAGTCGGCTGCCTGCGGACCCTCAACTGTACGCAGCCCATGGGCCGTCACGCCTGCCGCATCGGGCGTGGCGGCCTTCTTATGTGCCATCGTACGCACATTGGCTGTGATTCCGATATTAATTTTGGCCGGAAGCAGAACCCCGTCAGGAATGGCCTCTTACGCGAGGAATAGCCGGATTGAGCGGTTCGGACTTTTGGGCGCAATCATGGAGTTTCCGGCGGTATGGCTGTTTCATAGCTATGACGATGACGGGCATAGAAGGCCTATCCGTGCTTCCGACTCAATGCCGCCTAGTTTCAACGTTCCTCTAAAAGCTCATTTGCGTGATTCGGAAGGCGGCTAGTGCCACGTAAAACGTCCTCCCGAATTGCTCCGGCAGTGCTGGTGTTGGGAATAGTCCTCAACCTTTGCTGGATCGGAATGATGGCACTCGGAGCTTTTTGGTCCATCACGGCGGCCTTCTGAATAGCTAGAGGTTAGGTCGCCGGACACGAAAAACCCCGCCGCGGCGAACCGGGCGGGGCCATTTCAGAACTCAGTGGATGCGGCCGTGCTGAGTTCTAAGAAGAGCAATGCATCGGATCATTGACGCCAGCAACGTAAGCTGAAAATTTACCTAAACGTTTAAGCTTACCGGCAGGTCGAGGCTCCGCCCCCCATGGTTGCATCCACGATTTTGATACTAGCTAGTCGCAAAAACCAACGGGACGAAGAGCGCCTCCGAAAGAGCGTGCGGCGCTTCTCAGAGAAGCTCTGATATGTCGCAGGGCCGTGGGCGCGCCCGCAGTCTTATAGCCATCCTCGTCTTTGCGGTCGGTATCCTTTCCACGGCCGCCTGGATCGCATTCCTCTTTTGGTTCGCAGGAGGGCTTCTCAAAACCTGCCCGAATGCCGGGTAGGCTTCGTGCCCCTCGAAGGCTGCACACAACGTGTTGCGAAATTAACTCTCACAACCAAGTGTAATAAAAGACTCCGAAATTCAGTAGCTTCCATCCTTAACAAATGCTTAAGGTGCGCCCGCAACCTCTCTCCGCATGCGGGCGGCTGGGACTACAGGAGACTACAACCATGACCGTACTTGTTCCCGGCGCGACAGCCGGCGGAGATGCGATTTGGGGTATTGCGGGAACTAACTCCAAACTCGAAGGCAAGGCTGGAAACGATCAGTTGATCGGCTCGAACGGCGACGATCTGATCCTAGGCGGACACGGCAGCGACGTTTTGTTCGGCGGTGCTGGCGAAGACACCTTCGTTTTCGATAAGTTCGCTAAGGCGGGAGACGTCGATTTCGTCGACGATTTCAAGTTTGGCGTCGACTCCCTGAAGTTTGGCGAAGGCGTGACCATCCTTGGCGCGTCTGCGTCGTTGAAAGGCGCGGGAATCGACTTCAATGGCATCGATCTTCATAACGACGCGAAGGCCTACGACCTCAAGCTGACGCTGCAGATCGTCGATGGCGACAAGACATTCACTCAGGAAGTCTATCTCGTCGACGCCCTGAAGAACGCCGGTTGGCATGCTGATGACTTCGAAGCTTATCTCAAGGGGATCAATCACGGCGAAGCCGTCGACATCCAGTTCGCCTGACTCTCCCTTCGGGCACGTCAAAGGCAATCGACCCCGCCGGGCTTGTTCGGCGGGGTTTTTCGTGGATCAGAACGATCCCTCATTTTCGCAACGGCTAAAGCGACCCGAAAAAAGGTTGGTTGCGCCTCTTGGGAAGCAACCCAACGTCGATGACTGAACTCACTGATGACAATCAACCTAAGACGATCAGCCTAGAGACGATTGTGAAGCTCCACCTGCCCGCGCTTCGGCCGCGCGCGCTGAAGCGGAGGTTTACTGCCGAGATAGCATCTCTAGACGCGACCATGACTCTGATTGAGTGGCAAGCTTCCGGCCCGGACCCAGGCTAGATGCAGTGAAGACTGATCGTCACAGACAACAATGGCCAGAAACCGAGTATCCCCATACGATAAGAATCAAACCATTCGGGATCAGTCTCATAGACTGACGTTCGCAGAGGTCGTTTGCGATCCACACCGCCAAAATCGCAGTTATTCGTTCGGCCTTCAGGTCCTTTGCCTTAGTCGGAGCCTTGTTCGCGATTTCAGTTTTGCAGGGAGTTATCACGGTCTTCTTGAATCTGAACAGAGGGCGGAAGCTCTGGGCGCTGCCCTACTTTTCCTTGTCTCGGCTTTCTTTTACTGCTGGTCGCGGCTTGGGGATTCCGGCGCCGTTTTGCTCATGTGCTCTCCCTGGCCGAGGCGAGGCTCAATTCAATGAGCGGGTCCCGGCGAGCGGTACAGCAGAAGCCCCAGTTCGACACAGGTAGGCGACCAATACTCGTGCGTTTACTGACCGAGGGTGGTCACCACCCCACCGCGAACTTATGTCGCAACGGAAGATTGAAAACGGCGAAGTATTAGCCTCCAATTTGGAGAGATCTAGATTAGACCTCGCACCGAGGGTCGGGGAAACGAAGGTGTCTTATGCTTTGATAGTTGCGGTCGGTCCAGGCCAAATCAGGGAGGCATTAGACTCCATTGATAGCTTCCTTTACTTTTGCCCTCCCAATTGCCGCATAATTGCAATCGACGATCACACGGAGGACGGAACGTACGCTGCTCTGTTAGCGCTTAAAGACCCTCGATTGGTCATTCTCCGAAACACTCGACCTGAGAAATATGCCGGCCTAGTACATACGATCGCTGACGGCTTAGCGGCTGCGCTCCACTCAGCAGAGCTTCGCCTCGTCCTCAAGACGGACACCGACGCGCTAATGATTGGGTGCGGCCTATTTCACGATGCCCAAGAATTCGCTTTGGCGAACCCCACGGTTGGCATCTTTGGCCGCTATGCAATGAATTACGATGGTTCCCCCAAAAGTTTCGGCAATATGCCCGATGTTTTTCGTTGGCAGATCCATTGGAAGCGCCGATTTGTGCCCGGAACCCGCGACTTCAGAAATGTCGTAAGAAGGGCAACATCTAACGGGTGGACATTGGGCGAGAATGTTTTCGGAGGTGGTTATTTCTTAAGTTCGGAATGCGCTCGATCTATCGCTTCAGCTGGTCTCCTGCATACCCGGAGCATACTTAGAAGCTGCAGCGCAGTGATAGCTGAAGATGCCTATATGACCATGGCGGCCTACGCTGTGGGGATGCGGCCGGGTCAGTTCGCCCATCCCAAAGGGCCGATGGGTCTAGCCTATGACGGACTACCAGCCCCACCAGCGGTGCTGCGAAGAGAAGGTATGAAATTGATCCACACGGTGGACAAGGGAAAGTTCACTCCAAGATGCACAGAAAGCCCCCATAATCCTCGGGAATTTTTCTCAAAGCTTCGCGCTTATGGTGACTTTCAAGTCACTGAAGACCCTTCCAATTCATTCAAGGCTGTTGCAACCTAAGATCACCTGTCGGCGACCGGAAGGTTGACGGCCCTCCTATGTCTGAAGGGGGGTATTGCTTGAACGCTGTACTGACCGAACTTCTCTCCACTCATTCTGTCACCGCACCAAGTGGCAGGATATTTCAGACCACCGTCGGCGTTTCCAGAGAGGATGCCTCCTTCATCAGCGACATCATCAACGCGGACCCCGAGATCGTCAGGACGCTCGAAGTCGGCTGCGCCCTCGGATTTTCTTCCCTCGCAATATGCGAGAGCACCAAGGCTCGGAGCGGCGCTCACCACACCATAGTTGATCCCTTCCAAGTCAGCGGATGGGAAGAGCTAGGCGTCTTCCATTTGAGAAAGGCCGGCCTCGATCATTTCGAGCTCGTGACTGAAGGATCCGAGTTTGCTCTCCCGCGATTGGCCAAGCAGATGCCGGAGAGCCTCGATCTCGTGTTTATCGATGGCGACCACACCTTCGAGTACACGCTTGTGGACCTCTTCTTCTCAGACCGGCTTGTTAGAAAGGGCGGCTACATTCTGGTGGACGACGCCTCCTGGCACACGGTGGCGCGAGCGATCTACGAATACCTCGTTGGCAACAAGAAATATAGATTTCATGCCCGCCACGCCGGGCGACGTGCGCCGGCGAAAGCCATGCTTGCCAACGCTGCAAGGCCAATGGCAACGAAAGGAATCCTACGCCACCTTCCAGACGCGGTCGCAACGAAGCTCATGGCCGTTGATCTAGGAGACATGGTGGCCTTCCAGAAGACCGGCTGACGCCCAAGCATTTGGGCACGCCCCGGAGGGGTCGTAGATCGCATAGCGGACGTCCGCCGCATGAGCGTGGCGGCCTCTCGTCTTTTCGTTATTGTGACCGTATGCGGCTAGATACAATTCAACAGATCTCATGGCTAGCCATGGCGCGTGCGGCTCTCAGGACCGGCAACGCCAGTCTAATCCCATGCCGTCGAACAAGGCTTTTGCTCAAAGGCGAACTTGCAATATCTGGCCGTCTCTTGGTCGGCCTTCAGTGGTCAGGGAACTACCCCGAGGAAACCCAGTTCTTGATGAAGCGTGGGAGCCGCTGCGAGGTAAACGGCTACTTCCGCATCATGTCGGGGGCTCGCGTCGGACTTGCTCCCGGCGCCGTTCTGTCGCTCGGTAGCGGCTACATCAACAATGAGGCGCGCATCACTTGCATGCGCCGAATTTCGATCGGCGAGAACGTTGCGATCGGCCCCTATTTCAAAGCCCGAGATGATGATGGACACAGCATAAGTGGCGCCAAGGATTCTGCCGGCATCCGGATCGGTGACAATGTCTGGATCGGGATGAATGTGACTGTTCTGAAGGGCGTTACTATTGGAGATGGTGCGATCATCGCGGCCGGCGCTGTCGTCACTAAAGACATCCCCTCCGGGATGCTCGCCGCTGGCACGCCTGCCCGCCCGATCCGAAAGGCAGAATGGACTTAGTGACTGCCATCGGCCTTAGCTTGCGGGTCGCGTCTCCCGTCGACTTGCGTGGCTCAGGGAGGCACATCCTTAATGTACTTGGCTGGGACACCACCAACTACAGTATAGGGCGGGACATCCCGGCTTACGACAGCACCTGCGGCGACCATCGCACCCTCGCCTATGCTAACACCGCCTAAAATAATCGCACCCGCCCCGATCCAGACCTTGTCGCCTACCGATATGGATTTGGCTTCGCCGCCCCATCCGTTCTCGGAACTCCAGCGCAGGTTGTGCCCCATTGTCTCAAAGCTGACATTGGGACCGATGGCACAGTGCTCGCCGATGGATACCGTGGCTTCTCCTCCGACACCGATACGCAACCCAACGTTGATGAATGTATTACGGCCAATGCAAATTTGCTCAAGGCGGCCGAACTGCGTCAGGTTAAGTGGCCCTCTGATCTCGGACTTTTGAGCCTGCACGCCCGCGAGCCGCAAGAGACGCCACCTATGAAAATCTAAACGCCGTATGCGCAAAGGCGCGTTGGCCAAGCCCAGCAAAATTGTTTCTATCATCAATCGGACCCGTAACACGCCTTTGAAACCCACCAGGATACTCCTCTTCAAGCTCCTAAGTATGGCAGCCCGCCATAAACCCATTGGCCGGGCCTGAAGCGCGAACTCGGCGGATTCGCTCAACGTTGTGGGGGATCGATTCCGCGTGCGTAGTCTCCCTCATCGCTTCGACCGGCCTATGCGTAGAAGAGAGTGTTACTCGTCGCGGTATTCATCACGACCGGCTCCGGTTTAGTTTAGTCGCGGTAGGTACTCGGCTTGATGGAATGTTGCATCGCCGTCTGCATTGTGGTGGCGATTGCAAACGATTGCTACGCCATGGATACGCTCTTAGCGTGCGGCGTCTTTTGTGGAAAACTGGTCGACGAAGAACGTGGGAGTAATGCGATTCTCTCGCGGCGGGGTGTGCGGCAGGAAGGCCCTTCTCTCTCGCCGCCGCCTTTCTTACCTTTAGTCGGCTGCCTCGCTCTTGATCGCTTCGTCGGCAGGAGAACACGACTGGGAGAACAACATGTACTCAGGAGCAGGAAATGAGGTTAGGCGCCTTTGCAGCAAGTCTCCTCGTAGCAACTCCTGCAGCTGCACTAATCACATTTTACTGGAATTCTGCCCGAGATGATGCCGCAGCTGTTTGCGAGCAGATAATTAAAAGGCAGATGGATAATCCGTCATCATACCGACAGATCAGCGCCAAAGTCGCTGGCGATCGAGTATTAATCGAGTACGATGAAAATACTGGTGACGGAATTCCGGTGATGTATTCGAAGACATGTTTCTTCGAACGTTCTGAAGATGACAACGGCTGGCTGCCCGCGCCGTGGAAGGCGATCGATGAACACGCTGAAGCTTTGCACGCTCTTCAGAAGACTCTCCCGGCGGAGCCTTCTTTAACGGCCGAGAGGAAAGCTCAGCTCCGAAAGCAAGTTTCTGAGCTATTAGCTCGAGGGGATGAGATCAGGACTCAATCCGTTCAGGACAGTAACGTTGTGATCGAACTCGGCCTAAAGCCAATCCCATTGAACAGTACCCGGCTATCACAGTGACAGCCTGAAGCGGCCGACCCCAGCCAGAGTAAGCGCCCGTGCCGGATCATTTCTGACGGCGTAAGTTGCGTGCAGCCCAAAAGCCGCTGGCCATCTTGGAGAGGAGGTCCGTTTCGTCGATCCCAAAAAACCCTGTCGTGAGCGACAGGATTTCTTTGGAAGAGTGGCATTGTGCCGCTAAAAATACGCCGAACAGCGCCTTTACCCGATCCATCCTCCAACAATATGGCCGTCGCTCAGATGTCCTGCTGCGGTTAAGCTTTGCACTGTCCAATTTTCCAAGACAACGCTTCCGAATGCCGCTGACGCAATCTCGACGCCATCTGCCAAACGATCTTTGTTGAGATCAACATTTTTAACGCTGTAGCTCACGTTGCTCGCGTGTAGGTCGAGGAAATTTGTATAGACGTCGAAGCTCTCCGAGAGCTCCTGGACAATACCAATAGTATCGAAATTTGGATCGAAATCGACGATGCGATCGCGGCCGAACTCGGGGCCAAAGATAAAGGTATCGGCGCCTTCACCGCCGCTCATAACGTCGTTATTTCCGCCGCCGACAAGAACGTCGTCGCCATCTCCGCCGTTCAGGACGTCATTTCGCATCCCACCCAAAAGTATATCGTCGCCAGATCCTCCGAAAAACTGATCATCTCCGGCACCTCCACTCAGGAAATCATCGCCAGATCCTCCGTTGAGTTCGTCATGTCCGAGATCCCCTCGCAGCTCGTCATCTCCGGCATGCCCTCGCAACGCATCGTTGCCACCGCCCCCCGAAATCACATCGTCACCCAAGCCGCCGACAATCGTATCCGAGCCAGCGCCTCCATTTTGTACGATACCTTCCGCTTGGAGCACGGTGTCGTCGCGAAAATCGAGGTTCTGAATGCGGGTGTCACCGGTGCGGTCGGTATCGACCTCGTTATAGGCCTGCTCCGAATAGTGCTCGGCGAGATATTCCGCAAAGGCGTCCTGCTCGGTGCCTTCGGCTGCGAAATTGGCGACCTGGTCGGCATCCGGAACGAGGTCCGGGGTCAGGTTGACAACATTCGCGAAGGCCGGATTGGCCGCAATGAACTGGGCGAAGGGATAGCTGTCGCCACCGGTCAGGAGGAAGCTCAGCGTCACCAGACGGAAGGCCTGCGCCGGATCGACGACGAGTTCGCCGTTCTCGACGAGAGCCATGGTCGGGTTGCCGTTTTCGTCGATCAGCGCCGCCGAGAGGACGCGCTGGCCCGTCGGCAGGTCGTCGTCGAAGCTGAACGAGACGCCGCCGATCTGGGCGAACTGGCCCGGCGTCGCCGTCGACGTGGTCGCGGCAACCGCATGCTCGAGCACCAACAGGAGCTGAGCGGCCGTCACCGTGACGAGCGAGAGCGCGTTGTTGAAGCGCAGCGAGTTGGCGATGTCGAGCTGCGAGATTTCGCCTTCCTGCTTGCCGGCGTCCGGGTTGGCCGCCGGGGGCAGTTCCTGCGAGGAACCACCGACCGCTTCGACGCGGCCGATGGAGTCACGCACGCCGCCGCCGTTCTTGATCGAGATCAGGACGGTGTCGTCGACCTGCTGGGCGTACCAGAGATTGGCGTCGGCCGAGAGGTTGCCGAGATTGGTTTCCTGCTGGCGGATCTCTTCGCGGCGGCCTTCAAGATAGACTTCCGAGCTGCCGAAGATATTGCCGTCCTGGGCGGTGATGATCGCATCGACCGCATTGGTCACATCGCCGATCAGGTCGCCGCGGCTGCCGTGCTCAAAGGCCGTGTCGGTGGTGCCGTCGCCGTCAATGTCGAGCGGGTTGGAATAGAGCTCGTCGACCGTTTCCTGGTCCGCGGCATAGGCGCCGCTTACATTCGGGTCCACGCTGTCGGCGATCAGGTCGCCGTTCTCGTCGAACTCGACGACCAGGCGGCCGACATACGAGTATTCGCTGTCGGTGTTGACGATCGCCAGCGCCTTGCCGTCGGCGTTCGTGGTCAGGAGCGGATAGGTGTCCACCGCCGTGTCATCCGGCAGCAGGTCGTCGGTCGCGTCGGCGAGCAGCGTGTGCGAGCCGCCGGCAATGATGATGTCGACGCCGTGCAGCAGCGGAGCCAGCGCTTTTTCCAGAGCGAGCTGCTGCAAATGGCTGACCAGGATGATCTTGTTGACGCCCTGCGCGAGCATCGCATCGATCGTCGGCTGCAGGATCGCCGCCAAAGCCGGCATGTCGTCGACATTGTCGCCGATGATCTCGATACCGCCGGTCGAGGAGATGCTCTGGACGATCTGGGTCGTCGCGCCGACGACGCCGATCTTCTCGCCGTTCTCGGTGATGATCGTGGCCGGCGCGATCTTCTTGGCCGACAGGCCGGTCGGGCTGCCGGGCAGATCGACGGTCGGGTCGATATTATAGCTGGCGGCGTCGCGGATTTCCGACGTGTAGAGCGGGTTCAGGTTCGGATCGCCCGAGAAGTCGGTGTTCGCCGAGAGATAGGGGAACTGCGCGCCGAGCCAGCCGGCGCTCGCACCGTCGACCACATTGGTGCGGCCGATGATGTTCTGGAACTCGCGGGTGCCGGCATCGTATTCGTGATTGCCGATGGCGGAGGCCTGGATGCCGAGCATGTTCAGGATCGCCATGTCGGCGCGGCCGACGCTGGCGCCGAGGTTCAGCGTGCCCGGCGCGAGGTCGTAATAATCCTCTAGCGCCGTCTCGATCGCTTCCTTCATCGCCGGATCGCCGCCCGCGTTGAAGAACGGGCTCGGCAGATAATTGTCGCCGGACGACAGCGTGATCGAGTTTTCTTCGGTATCCTCGAGATAGTCGACGATGGCGCCGAAATATTTCGCGCGGTCGACGGCGCCGAGGCCGGCTTCGAAGTCGGATGCGTGCAGGATCTGGAGCTTGAAGTTCTCAGCCACGGGGGCTTCCTCCTCGGTAAGATTGAGGCCGATGATGATGGGATCGTGATCGGAGACGCGGACAACGGAATCCGGGTCGAAAATGTCGGGGTCGCGTCCGAAATCGGTGTTGTAGTCGAGCCCGTCGGCCTCATCGGAGTTGATGTGCCATTCGGTGACGCCCGTGATTTCGCCGGCGAGGTCGCCATTGGCGAAGATGTAGTCGAGTGAGCCGGTTTGGCCGTCGAACACATAGGAATACGGGTCTTCCAGGCGCTCCTGGAGGTTCTCGTAACCCGCGCTCTTGATCAGATCGATCGTGTCTTCGCGGAAGTAGGAGTTGAAGTCGCCGAGCAGCAGCACGTCCTTGTCGCCCGAACCCGTTGGATCGGTGGCGATCCAGTGCGTCAGGGCGGTGGCCGCCAGCTCGCGCTGGTTCGTCCAAGCGCCCTGGCCGTCGAGCGCGTCCGCGTCGGCACCGGTCGGCGGGGCGTCTGCCGAGGCGCTCTTGGACTTCAGATGATTGACCGCCGCGGTGAATTCGTAGCCCGTTGAGAGTTCCTCGAAGGTTACCGCGAGTGCGGCGCGGCTGGTGTTGACGCCGTTGAAGATGGCGCCGAGCTCGCTCTGGTCGAGAAGCTCCGCCGAGACCTGGCTGTCGTCGAGGATCGCGACGTTGCCGGACACCGCAACAGTCGACTGCTTGTAGATGCAGGCCACCGCGATCGCGTCGCCGCCGACGAATTGCTGGCCGGGATCAACGCAGGCATAGACATCGCTGCCGAGCTTCTCGTTCAGCTTGTCGACGAGATATTGCAGCGCGTTGCCGCTTGAGCCGAGCAGGAAATCGTTCTCGATCTCGAGCAGGCCGAGCACGTCCGCGTCGAGCGTCGCCAGCACGTTGACGAGCTTCTCGGTCTGGCGATCGAACTCGGCAATGCCGTCGGCGCCACGCGGATCGAAGCCGCCGGCAGTGTTGTCGCCCGGATTGTCGGGAGAGCCCGAACCTTCCTGGATCGAGTCGATCATCTTGAAATAGTTGAGAACGTTGAAGCTCGCGACCTTGAGACGTCCACCGACGTCCTCCGGCGCATCTTCACGTGGATTGGCGCTGACGAATTCGTTCGCGCCTTCCTCGACCGAACGAACACGCCAGGTCGAGCCCGATGCGGAAGCGCCGGCCCACTGATAGTCCAGCACGCCGGTCAGGCCGGTCACGGTGTCGCCCATGCGCGGCGCGTTCGCGGTGTCGTAGTCCGGGCCGAAGCCGTCGAGATTGCCGATCGGCTGATTCTGCGTATTCAGGCCGTCGTCATAGGTGATGGTGCGGCTGCCGAGCTCCTGCAGGTGCTGCTGATAACCCGCCGCGTCCGGCTCGTTGTCGTGGGTGAACTGCGCCTCGCGGTCGCCGGCCACGAGCTTGATCTCGTTGAAGCGGTCGAGGTTGAACTGCTCGCTGATGGTCAGCGTCTCGGGAATCGTGACCAGCATGCCTTCATAGGCTTCGAGGTCAGGCTGGTACTGGCCGTTCTGGTTCAACGTCACGCCGGCGGACGGCAGGTCGATCTCGACCGCCATCGTGTTGATGTCGGCGACGGCGCCGGCCTCCACCACGGTGACATTGGTCGCGTTGAGCTGCGTCAGGCCGAAGTTCTCGGTGACCGTGGCGGTGACGCGGACGCGGTCGCCGACGTTCAGGCCGGCGGCATCGCCGCCGAACACGAAGACGCCTTCGGAGGACAGGGCATTGCCGTCCTGGTCGACCAGCTCTTCCTGGAGATAGAAGCCGCCGAGATTGCGCCCGCCGTCGGCGTCACCGTTCTGGAAGTCGCCGACCACGATCGCCTCGACCGTCACGATCTGGCCGACCATGGTGCTCGCCGCGCCCGTGCCCTGGATCTGGCTGATCTTGGTGACGTCGTCGTTCTGGATCGTGCCGGTCGCCGAGCCGTCGGCAAGGATCGCCTCGCCGCTCTGGTTCACGACATTGCCGAGGTTGACGTTGAAGGTCTCGTTCGCCTCGGAAACTGTGTCGCCCCTGATCGTGACGGACACGGTCTGCGTGAGGTCGCCGCCGGCGGCGAAGCTCACCGTGCCGTTCGTCGCGTCGTAGTCCTCGCCGGCCGTCGCCGTGCCGCCCGAGGTCGCGTAATCGACGGCGAACGCGCCGCTATTGTCGCTGCGCGTCACGGTGAAGGTCAGGGTCTGGGTGCCGTCATCGCCCTCGACGATCGTGGCATCGCCGATCGAAACGCGGGTGCCGGTCTCGCCGCCGCCCACGGTGTCGACCGTGACGTTGTCGATGCCGAATTCGTCGACATTGCCGCCGCCGGTCGAGGTGTCGTGGCGCCAGCGCAGGTCGAGGAACCCGTCTGCGGCAATTCCGAGGCCCGACAGGTTGAGCGCGTTCGCTCCGGTATTGCTGTCGTAGAGGGCGGTCTGCCCGGACTGCGCGGCCGGGGTCGCGAAGGCGCCGGCCGGCACCGCCGTGAAGGTGACGCCACCATCGGTCGAATATTCGAAGACGAGACTCGATGCGCGGTCGCCGGTGTTGCGGAACGCCCAGTCGAAGCCGATCGTCACTGCGTCCAGAACCGAACCGGTCGTGTTCTGCACCCGCGCCTGGATCGCGCCGTCCTCACGGCCTTCGGCCGCGGTCGCCTGGTACATCAGGGCCGCGCCGTTACCCGGCGTCGCTGCTGCAAGCGCGTAAAGGCCGGCCGTGGTCGGATCGCCGCTGATGACGCCGCGTCCGAAATCGGAATCGCCTGAGGTCGAGCTGTAGGTGCCGCCGAACTGCGGATCGGCCTCGTCGCTCAGGCCGGTCGCACGCCAGACGTCGGAGTCGAGCTGGCCCGCCTCTGGAATTGGAGCCAATCCGCCGGCAGTAAACCCGTCGAAACTCTCTTCCAGCAGACGCACCATTTTGCTCCCCTGAACGTAAATTGACGATACATCAGGCGATAAGCGTAATTGCATTATCACTACATTACGGTGACAACGTATTGCGGAAGATATTTCTGCAGATAATGGCTCATGTTTTCCCGATAGAGCATAATAACTACGCTCTGTACATCTCTCTCTGGAAATCAATATTAGGTAGAGCTACCCGCGCTGTGATCCTCTTTGTATAGGATCTCTATCCCGGCATTTACGGTCAGCATGGCAAACGATGCGGTATCCGCACCGATACCGAATCCATCTTTGTGATCTGAAGATGGGCTTGCTTCATTCGTCGCTAAGGTGCTTGCTTCCGCTTGAAAGCCGCCGAAGATGTCCGCCAAATCGATGCCGTCATCGCCCTGCGATTCCAAAATCAAATCACGAACGTCGATATTCGCCAGTGCGCTCGTCTCAAAGATAAACTGATCGTCTGCAGCCTGAGGACCGAGGCGCGCTCCATCCAATGGACCCGCAATGTCGTGGTCGAGCATGCTTGCGCTGTCAAATGAGCGCCAAATCTCTTCATAACCGGCAGGAAATGCGAAGGTGTCGTTTCCACCCCCCTGCTCGTCGATGACGTTGACGGTGAACGAGCCGGCGGCAAGGTCGATGGCGTCGCCGTCAAAGTCGGTGAACTTCATCAGCTTCGACAAATCGAGAGCAAGAC
>NZ_JBHSJF010000005.1:0-464947 GCF_042652085.1 Flaviflagellibacter deserti
GCCGCCTTGTCGACGCAGATCACATCATGGCCGAAATCGGCGAAACAGGCCCCGGAGACCAGGCCCACATAGCCCGAGCCAATCATCGCGATACGCATGGCGACTCCAATTCAAGCGGTCAGCGATCCTAGATTGATCGATAACGCTTCAAGGCCGACATTGTCCATGATCGGCTGAAGCGGATGAGGCGAGCCGCTAGGACCAAACAGTCTTCGGTCGCAGCCTATGGCGCGACCGGGAAACCGGCCACGCCCAGTTGTGGGCGGAGCAGCTGACGTTGTCGGCGACGGTCGCGCCACGAGATAACGCAAGGCCCGAGAGGTCGAATCCACCTGATCGTCATTTCGGCCCTGCGGGAAGGCGGCAACTCACCCACGTAACCGTCCAGCCAAGGAGCGCACCATGGTAGCAGGACCTCATGTCGATTGGTCGGTCTGGGGCGAGGCCTCTGCCTCCGCCAAGTTGTTGCCGTATCGATTCTCGTCTCCAAAAGCGACGCGAATAGGATTGTCGGCGGGCTTCACCGCAGGAAGGGGCCTGTGCGGAGATCGAATGATGTCCTGTCCGAATGGTCAGATCTTCCGGGACATCAGGAAAGGCGCCATCGCGCGGAACTAGCGGTTGAGAGCAAGCTAGACATTTGGCAGAGCCAGCGACCTGGTGAATGCCGTCACCGCCTAACCAAGCTTCTACATCGCCCTATGCGGGCTTGTTAATCGCGCCGCGACGCCGCCCGTACCGCTTCCCCATTAAACTTCCGCCAGCCCCTGATCTGCCGAGGTTTTCTGATGCTGATCGCCTGATCACTGGTTCGTTTGGTTTTGGCTATTCGCGGCACATCCATATCCGCCGTTTTCAGTCGGTGACAGGTGATACAGAGAACCTGGCAATTCTCGAGCTCCGGCTCTCCTCCAAGCCAGTCCGGCAGGACGTGATCGTAATGGTATTGGCCGTAAGCGAGGCGCGCGGTGCACGCCTCGCAATGACCATCCGCCCGTGCCGCCGCGGCGCGTTTGACCGCTTTGGAGAAATCACGCCGGCTCACGATATTTTTCCTGGTGATCCGGCCGCAGCGCGCCAGTAGCGCCGTAGCGCAATTCCAGCGACATCACCTTGACGTCGAGTTCGCCCAGGAACTCCCGCACCGCCTGTTCGAGGTCCTCGATCATCCGCTCGTCGCGATCAACGCGCTGCACAAAAAGGCGCATATGCGCCGGCAGCCGCGGATCATAGGAGACAAAGTCGCACCATTGCCGGTCCGTACACGCCATCTGCCACATCATCTGCGTCACATAGCGGGACGGCACCGTCCGAGTGGCCAGGATCTCAAGGTGAGTCGCGGTATTCGGCGCCTTGATCTCAACAAGGCCGTCCTCGCCAACAAGGCCGTCGGGACTGGCGCCGCTCATCACAATCATGGGATGCGGCACAAATCCAACTTCGGTCACATCCTGGTCGGTGAAGAATTCATAGGCGCGCCGCGCTTCCACCTCGCAGTCCTGCCCCCATTTCATTGCCGGACTGACATAGCCCTCCGTCGGCTGTCCGCTCAGGCGCTCGGCGATGAGCTCAGCCAAATAATTGATCCGTGCCGCCGCCCAACCGGTCTTGGTGCGGGCAACGAGGTCGGCGATCCGCGAGGCGGTCACCTTGCCGCAACGCTCCCTTAGCCATTCCGCCGTGCCCTGCGCGGCCATGGGCGACATGCTCGGATAGAGAGAAGCAGTCATCAGGGTCGCGTTCATACCCGCCCCCTCTTGGCTTCGAGGACGGCCACCGCATGCTCGAATTTGGTCCGAGGCAGATCGCTCAAAACCTCGATCTCAAGATAGGAGAGGAGTTTCGCCCGGCTCGCACCGGTTTCACGGATCAGCTCCTCGAGAGACGCGAGTTCATCTTCCAATATTGTGGGCTCGCTGACCGCTGCAATCCCGTCATCATCCTCGCCGCGCGAAGTGAGATTGAGCAAAGCCTGCGTGACATAGCGCTTGCCGTAACTCGTCGACGAGCCGATTGCCTGCACCGCATTCTTCGAGCCCGTGAGGTCGACAGGCAGGCTCATCGTGGTCTCCTCCGAATGACCACCTTTGTGGCTCAGGACCCCGGTCACTCGAACCGCCGCACCGTCCTGCCCCGTCTTGAAGCTCAGCGCGAAGCCACAGCGCGCCAGGAGCGGCTTGATCTCTTCGTTGATATCCTCCCACAGGGCGTACGTATAAGGGCGGCCGCCTCGTCCCTTGGCGGGAATAACGCCCCGCTCGGCGATCACCGGCAATTCGGACTGCAGCGCGGCAAGGCCCGCGGTAAATGCCTCCCGCGACATTTTCTCGATCAGGCGATCATGCATTGCGAGGAGACTATCGAGCTTGGCTGCGCTGATCGCCTCGCTTTCCGTGGCGCTCTCGATGATCCGGAGCAGCGAAGGCAGCCCGATCGCAGCCGAAACCGCCTCGACCGGCGCCATGTTTGCGGACTTGGATGATCGCCGCCTGGCCCGAGAATCGATCAGGATTTCGTCCTCAGATCCTTGCTTGATGTTCCGCCGGATCCTAACAGAACGAACGGCATTCGCGTGCATATCCATAGACTTCTCCTTATAAGTGTATTTCAGCGTGCACCGCAGACGGCATCGGCGGACGGTTTCAATCCCTGTTCCGCGCGCCGACTTCCCTGTTCGGTCGCTGAAATTTACCTGTTACAGGAGCAAACGATAGCTCGTAAGCTATTGTTATAGAAGCACTTTCTGCTCTAATGAGGTTCAGCCAAAGTGTCGCGAGTGCCGCAATCCCTGTTAAAACAGGGAATTGGCATTTGGGCATCGATTGCGTGGAAAGTTCGCTTCGAACATATGCAACCGAACAGGCTCGTGTGCTATCGATCCGCCGATGCCGATAGATTTGCGCCGCCTGCTTTTCAAAAAGAGACCCATCCGTATTAGGCGATACGGGTCGACGTCGATCCACCGGGTCTACACGAACCTGTATCTGCGGGAGTATTGCCGTGATTTGAACCCTGGGTCCGTGATCAATATCGGAGATCGGCCCGACGCTCCGGACAAGGAGGGGTCGACCTATGAGGCCTATTTCCCGAAGGCCGGGTTCCGAACGCTTGATCTCGCGTCACACGACCACCCGCGCCACATCGCTGGCGACCTGATGACCGGTCAGGATTTCGGCTCCTACGATCTCGTCCTGCTGATGTCAGTCATCGAGCACATCGACCGACCTTGGATCGCCGCCAAGAACATCACGAAGATGATCAGACCCGGAGGACACCTTTATATTGCGATGCCGTTCTTCTACCCGGTTCACGAGGGACCGTATTACGGCGACCATTGGCGCGCGAGGGCTACCGCCATGCCATTTCTCTTTCCCGATCTGGTCGTCGTGAATTCGGACGAGCATCCGTCGGCCATTCGCACAGTCAGGGATCGCCGGATGTATTGGAACAATCCCGGGTCCACATCTGCGGGCTTCTCGATGCTGATGCGCCGACCTCTCTAAAACTGACCAACGGCGGATCGGAATGGGCCAAATCAGGCGCGTGAAATTCGGCGATCGAAACTACGTTTCCAATTCAAGGGGACCTTCATCAAGGCGGCTAGGAGAATATCCATCGAGGTCACCTCGGGCCGAGGAGAGGAAGCTGTTTTCCTGAGAATGACCAGCGCACCTGTCTCCGCGATCTTTTCGTAGTTCTTGTTGACCTTCAGAAACCGTCGCACAGACCACAAGACTCCAGGAAATCTCTTCGAATGGTCGTGCAACGCCACGATCCCACCCACATCGAGCAGCCGCGTCCACGCGAGATCCTGAGTGACGAATTTCACTCCGTGATGGCCATCGATGAAAATGAAGGAGAATCGGTCCTTCGCTTTCAACGCTTCCTGGAACAAGGGCCAGCTATAACCCCTCCGAAAATCAACCGTAGCGGGATCAATCCCGCTTGAGCGCAGATTTTGCTCGATGATGGACATCTGGTCGTCGAAATAGGTCATCGGGTCGACGACGACGAACTTCGGGCGAACGGCCACCGGATAGATGAGCATCATCTCCTTGAGCGTGCCACCGGCTGCGGTTCCAATTTCAAGATGAGCGCCGGTGAGAGCCGAAGCCAACAGCTGCTCGAAAAGCACTTTCCTTTCGTTTTCGCTCGTCTCGGATTCGAGAGTAATGGCGGATCGACGCATAAAATGGTTGTCGCCGATCCAATTCGGCGGTTCAAGCTTCGATGCAGAAGTGCAATCGCGGGCGTGGAAAGTCCGTCTGGAACATCTGCAACCCTCGGCGATGGTGTGCTACGAGGAGCAGATGGTCAGCCCATCACGCTATTGGCTGGACAAGGAGATCGGCGCGTTCGCCGCCTCGCTTCGTTCCGGTTCCCTCGTCCTCGATGCAGGAGCCGGCAATCAGCGTTATCGCGGAAAATTCGACGGCCATCGCTATGAATCGGCTGACTTCGAAATGGTCGACAAGAAGTACGAGCCGAGCACATACGTCTGCGATCTCGCCTCGATACCCGTCGAGGACGACAGGTACGATGCCGTCTTGTTCTCTCAGGTCATGGAGCACTTGCCCGACCCTGCGTCGGTTCTCGCCGAACTTCGTCGCGTGCTGAAGCCGGGGGGAACGATCTTTTGCTCGGCTCCGCTTTTCTATGAAGAGCATGAGAAGCCGTACGACTTCTATCGCTACACCCAGTTTGGCTTCAGGCGCTTGTTCGAGGATGCTGGATTGACGGTGGTTGAAACCCGATGGCTGGAGGGTTTCATGGGTACGGCCTATCTCCAGATGACGTGGCTCGCTAAATACATGCCCCTGTCGCCGAAAGCTCTCGGAGGAGGAATCGCCGGCTGGACGATGGCCGCGGTTTTGGTCGTCCTCAAACCCTCCCTGCGTCTGCTCGCTTCTCTTGCGGCGAGGTGTGACAAGAACAACCGCTACACCGCGAAGGGTTATCCCAGCAGCTACGTGGTTCTCGCGCTCAAACCTTGACGTAGGCCTAACCACAAGAAGTCTGAGCGGAATTACCGAGACCGCCACCCTTGCAATCCTCCGTTGGGCCTGATCAGCCATCCACTCGAAAAACTCCGGTCGCTAGGCGGATGGAAAGCATTGCGCGTTTGCCGGCGGTAAAGCGCGCCGCAGCCCCGGGTAGCTTGCCCCCCTATTCACAACCGGAAATTTATGTTAATAAATCGTTAATTGGGGTTGACGTGTGCTCCGATGGGTTCGCGTGCGCATCACTGCGGGTGGCCGGTTCTGTGCGTATCCCTCGTCCTGGGACACGCGGCTCATGCGCTTGATCCCAGCGGCACTGCGGTAGCCGTCGTCCAGTCCACCAGCGCTTCAGGCCCCGGCGGCTCTCGTACGCTCACCGAAACGAATAGCGTCTATACCGGCGACCGGATCGCGACCGGTGGGATCGGCCTCGCCCAGATCCTGTTCCGCGACAACACTCGACTCGTCGTCGCGCCGAACTCATCCATCGTCATCGACCGTTTCGTCTATGCAGGCAATTCTGCCTCCGCAGGCGACGTCAGCATGAAGCTGGCCAAGGGCGTGTTTCGCTTCATGAGCGGAACGGCTCCGAGTTCCACCTATTCCATCCAGACTCCGACCGCCACGATCGGCGTGCGCGGCACCCAGTTCGATGTGGCAGTCGGCGGCAGGCAGGCGACCGCGGTACTGGTCTTCAATGGTGCGGTGCGCGTCTGCAATCGCGCCAGCGGACGGTGCGCCGAGGTCAACCGCAGCTGCGGCGCGGTGGTCGCCTCGGCCGATGGCTCGCTCAGCCTGCCGGAGGCGGGTCCGCAGCGCGCCTCCCTTATCCGCGCCTCGTTTCCACTGGCCGTCGCGGGAGGACAGAGCCCGTTACGCAGCGATTTCCGCGTCAGCACGGCGGGGTGCGACGGCACGCGCAGTGCGCAGCAGGACAGGGAACAGGTGACCACCATCGCGGCTCGGCGGGCGGCGCCTGACCCGCCGGCGCCGGAAAAACCCGACAAGCCCGATAAACCAGGCAAGCATCACGGGCACCACGGCAAGCACGGGCATCACGGCCACTCGAAACACGGTGACGGCCCTTCTCACGGTCATGATCGCGGTCATGGCGAGCACGGTTCGCCCTCCGGCAAATCCGGCAAGGCTGGAGCCGATGGAGGCGAAACAGATTCCCACTCGTCCGGCAAGGGCCGAGGCGGCCGCGATGGCGACAGATCGGGAAGGAATGGCGGCGGCAGAAGCGGCGGAAGGAGATAGGTCAGGCAGAGACCGTCAGTTGCTCCCGCGCTTCCTGCTCGAGGCGATAAGCCGATCGCGGCTGCTTCCGAGATGACTTCGCATAGCGTCCCGCGCGTGATCCGGCTCCTGCCCTTCGATGGCCTGGAAGATGATCGCGTGCTCGCGCAGGATCCTGCGCAGGTAGTCCTCGCGGGATGATGTCTGCAGCTGAAACGTCTGCAGTCTCGTCCGGGGAATCAGCAGCGTACCGAGGTAGGAGAACAGGCTCAAAAAGTGCTTATTCCCCGTCGCACGCGCAATCGCGCTATGGAAGTCGAGGTCGGCTTGAACCGCGTCTCCATTCTCCGCAATCGAAACTTCCATATCGCGGAGAGCGGCTTTCATCGCTTCGATGTCGGACGCAGACCGCCGTTCCGCAGCCAGGTAGGCAGCCTCAGTTTCGAGGCTGATCCGGACCTCGAGCACCGAAACCGCCTCGTGGATGATGTCCAGACTCGCCCGCTCGATCTGGAATGCGGGGCTTTCCGACAATTGCACGACAAAAGCGCCGACACCCTGCTGCGTAGAGACGATGCCCATCGCTTTGAGGCTCGCGATGGCCTCCCTGACCACGGTGCGGCTGACGCCGAACTCTTCTATGAGTTCCTGCTCGCTCGGCAGCTTCTCGCCGCTTTTGAAATCGCCATTCGCGATCCGCTCGCGCATGGCTTCCAGGACCTGGTGACTGAGCGTGTCACGCCGTCTGAGAACTGGCATGGCGCGCCCTCCGTAGTTCCAACATCATCGCACCATACAGCATCGCTTGTTGTCGAATTGCCAATCGGGGATCAGGTAGCGCATCGCCACGGCGTCGTCGCGGCCCCCCAGCCCGTGCTTCTTGTAGAGCTCGTGCGCGGCGTCGAGAGCGTCGAAGTCGATCTCGACGCCCAGTCCCGGGCGTTCCGGCACAGCCACCTTCCCGCCGACAATCCTGAATGGCTCCCTCGTCAGGCGCTGGCCTTCCTGCCATATCCAATGCGTGTCGATGGCAGTGATGTTCCCGGGAGCGGCGGCCGCGACATGGGTGAACATGGCCAGCGAAATGTCGAAGTGGTTGTTCGAGTGCGAGCCCCAGGTCAAACCCCAGTCGCGGCACATCTGTGCGACGCGGACCGAGCCCTGCATCGTCCAGAAATGCGGATCCGCCAGGGGGATGTCGATCGCATGCAGTTGGATAGCGTGACCCATCTGACGCCAGTCGGTGGCGATCATGTTCGTGGCCGTCGGCAGCCCCGTGGCACGCCGGAATTCCGCCATCACCTCGCGGCCTGACAAGCCGTTTTCCGCGCCGCACGGATCTTCGGCATAAGCGAGGACGTTACGCAGATACCGGCCCGTTTCGATCGCCTCCGTCAGGGACCAGGCACCGTTCGGGTCCAGCGTGATACGTGCGTCGGGGAAGCGTCCGGCGAGCGCGACGATGGCCTCCGCCTCATCCGGCGCCGCGAAGACGCCGCCCTTCAGCTTGAAATCGTTGAAACCGTAGCGCTCATAGGCGGCCTCCGCGAGCCGCACGACAGCTGCCGGCGTCAGCGCCTCCTCGTGCCGCAGCCGGAACCAGTCATTTCCGGCCTTCGGATCCTCGACATAGGGAAGATCGGTCTTCCGCCGGTCGCCGAGATAGAACAGGTAGCCGAGCATCTCGACCTCCGCGCGCTGCTGCCCTTCACCGAGAAGCGCGGCAACCGGAGCGCCGAGATGCTGGCCGAGGAGATCGAGAAGGGCGGCTTCGACCGCCGTCACGACATGGATGGTCGTGCGAAGATCGAATGTCTGAAGCCCCCTGCCCCCAGCGTCACGATCCGCGAACTGGCTGCGGATCGCCTGGAGCACGGAGAGATAGCGCCCGATCGGCTGGCCGACGATCAATTCTCGCGAGTCCTCGAGTGTCGCGCGGATCGCTTCTCCGCCCGGCACCTCGCCGACGCCGGTATGTCCGGCGCTGTCCTGAACGAGGACGACATTGCGGGTGAAGAACGGGGCATGCGCGCCGCTCAGGTTCAGCAGCATGCTGTCGTGCCCGGCGACGGGCACGACCTTCATGGCGACGACCACCGGGGAACGCCAGGCCTCGCCAGTGCTGATCATCCTGTCGGTGTCCCGTGCTTCGTGTTCGGCGGCGCTCATCGTCATCCCTTGAACTTCTTGGCGAGTGCCTCGGCGCCCCGGGCCAGGATCGCGGTGTCTAGGCCGACGGCGGTGTAGACGCAGCCGGCCGCGATATAGCGGCGTGCGAGCGTCTCGTCGGTCGTCAAAATGCCCGCCCGGTTGCCGGCGGCGACGATCCGCCTGATCGACTTCTCGATGAGCTCGACGATCTCCGGATGCCCCTGATTTCCGAGGTGGCCCAGCGCGGCCGACAGATCGCCGGGTCCAATGAAAACGCCGTCGATACCCGGCACCGCCGCAATCTCTTCGAGATTCTCGAGGGCAAGCCCGCTCTCGAGCTGCACGAGAATGCAAATCTCCTCGTGCGCCTTCTTGTGATAGCCCGGAATGCGCCCGAACCGCGAGGACCGGGATACGCCCGCGAATCCGCGGACGCCGTCTGGCGGGAACCGGGTATACGAGACGGCGGCGCGCGCTTCTTCTGCGGTTTCTACCATCGGAATTAGGAAGCTCTGCACGCCGGCGTCGAGATATCGCTTGATCTCGATCTTGTCGTTGAACGGCACCCGGACGATCGGATGGGTGGCATGCTCCATCATTGCCTGCAGCTGGCCGATCACGGTTCGCACGTCGTTCGGCGCGTGCTCGGCGTCGATCAGCAGCCAGTCGAACCCGGCTCCCGCCAATACTTCGGTCGTGATGTTGCCGGCGAGGCTGCTCCAGAGCCCGATCTGCTGCTGGCCCGCCATGATCGCACGCTTGAACGGGTTAATCGGCAGATCCACGGGCACATCCTTTTCTGATGACGGAAGCGGCGTCGAGCGAGGTCATTCCTGGAATGCCTCCTCGCGCTTCTTGACGATGAACGGGGCGAAGACGGTCGCGAGCAGAAGGGCCGCGACGACGAGCATTGCGAGGCTGATGGGCCGCGTGACGAAGACCGCCGGATCGCCGGCGGACAGGAGCAGCGTCCGTCGCAGATATTCCTCCATCATCGGCCCGAGGATGAAGCCGAGAAGGAGCGGCGCCGGTTCGCAGTCGAACTTGCGGAGCAAATAGCCGAGCGCCCCGAACAGGGCCATCAGATAGATGTCGAATTCCGCATTGTTCAGGCTGAACACGCCGATCGAGCAGAAGACCAGGATCGTCGGATAGAGCAGATTGTAGGGAAGCGACACCATCTTCACCCACAGCCCGATCAGCGGCAGGTTGAGGACGAGCAACATCACGTTGCCGATCCACATCGAGATGATGACGCCCCAGAATAGAGCGGGCTGCTCGTTCATCACCGACGGCCCCGGCTGGATGCCATGGACGATGAGAGCGCCGATCATCAGTGCCATGACCGGGTTCGAGGGGATGCCGAGCGTCAGCATCGGGATGAAGGACGTCTGGGCGCCGGCATTGTTCGCGGATTCCGGACCCGCCACGCCGGCGAGCGCGCCATGGCCGAAGTCCTGCGGCCGGTTGGAAAGCTTCTTCTCCAGTGCGTAGGACGCGAACGAAGACAGCATCGCGCCACCCCCGGGCAGGATCCCAAGCAACGAGCCGAGTGCCGTTCCCCGCATCACCGGACCGAACATTTCCCGGAGATCGGCCAGGCTCGGCATCAGATCGGTGATCTTCTTGGCGAGCAGCGTCCGCTCGGAGCTGCGATCGAGATTGGCGATGATCTCGCCTATGCCGAACAGCCCCATGGCCACGACGACGAAGTTGATGCCATCGGTCAGCTGCGGGAATTCGAACGTATATCGTGAGGCGCCAGAATTGACGTCGATACCGACGAGGCCGAGCAGAAGCCCGACACCGATCATTCCGAAGGCGTGAAGCAGCGAGCCGTGCGCCAGCACCACCGACGCGACAAGGCCGAGGACGATCAGCGAGAAATATTCCGGCGGCCCGAACTCCAGCGCCATGTCGGCCAGTGGCGGCGCGAACAGCGCGATCAGGAGGGTCGCGATCGTGCCAGCGACGAACGAGCCGATGGCGGCGGTGGCCAGCGCCTTCCCCGCCTGCCCCTTGCGGGCGAGTTGATAACCGTCGATCGCGGTGACGACGGACGCGGATTCGCCCGGCAGATTGACGAGAATCGCGGTGGTCGAGCCGCCATATTGCGCGCCGTAATAGATGCCGGCGAGCATGATCAGCGCGGTCTCGGGCTCGAGACCGAACGTGATCGGCAGCAGCATGGATATCGTCGCGACCGGGCCGAGGCCGGGCAGCACGCCGATTGCGGTGCCCAGGAACACACCGATCAGGCAATAGAGGATGTTCCAGGCGCTGAAGGCCGTGGCGAGACCGATCTCGACATTCGAGAAATCCATGTCAGGCCCCGAGCCACGTGCCAAAGAGCGGAATGGGAAGTCCGAGCCCCTTGACGAACACGATCGCGCAGAATGCGATGAGGAAGGCGGCGCAGGCAGAGCCGACGACCGAGAGCCGCGCGTCGTTTCGGGCCAATGCAGCGATGGCGATCAAAAGCGCCAGATCGACAACAAGGCCGAGCCTGCTCAGCATCAGCGCGAACACGACGATCGAGGCCGAGATCAGAAGCAGCGGTCGCCAATGGACGCGATCGACCGGATCTCCTTCGGTCAGGAACGAGCGCAGAACCGCCGTCAGTCCGAGAAGAACGAGGCCGGAACCGATCAGGGAGGGGAAATAGCCAGGCCCCATTCGGCCCGCGGTGCCCATCGGATAGTCGCGGGCGATGAAGACCGCCGCCGCGCCCAGACCGACATAAAAGAGCCCTACCGCGATATCCTTTGGGCTTCTGATGGAAAACGACATGGGTTCGCCTGATCAGTGAAATGGCGGCGGCGGTCGGGCCGCCGCCGCAACCGCCTTATTCGGCGGTGATGTTTCCGTCGGCGATAACCTGCTTCCAGCGAGCGAGCTCGTCGCCGAGGAACTTGGCGAACTCCTCGTTCGAGTTCGCGACGACCTCGAAGCCGAGCTCGTTAAACTTGGTCTTCACGTCCGGGCTGTTCAGAGCGCCGACGGCTGCCTCATTGACCTTGGCCCTCACGTCGGCTGGCAAGCCCTTGGGAGCGGCCGCGCCCTGCCAGGAATAGACGACGACCTCCTTGAATCCAGCTTCGCCGAGAGTCGGCAGATCGGGCATGAGCGGAACGCGCGCTTCACTGCTGACGGCAAGCGCCTTCAGCTTCCCGGCCTTCACGTGGTTGATGATGGCGCCGAGATTCTGGAACGAGACGTTCACGTGGCCGCCGATCAGATCGGCGATCGCCGGCGCGCCACCTTTATAGGGAATGTGGACACCGTTGGTACCGGTCCTCTGCATGAATAGGGCCGCGGTCAGGTGGTCCGACGAGCCCGACCCCGACGACGCGAACGAGACCTTGCCGGGATTCTTCTTCATGTACTCGACGAGTTCGCCAACCGAGTTCACCGGGAAGTTCGGATTGGCAACGAGGACGTTCGGCGTGCGCACCGCGACCGTGATCAGATCGAAGTCCTTCTGGGGATCATATTTCAGCCCCTTCTGCAGAAAGGGATTGACCGCATAGGTGCCGATCGAAGCCACCATCAATGTGTAGCCGTCCGGTTTCGCCTGCGCGACGCCGGTGGCACCGACCGCCCCCGTGGCGCCGGGCTTGTTGTCGATGACGACCGGCTGCCCGAGAAGCTCCTGCATCTTCCCGCCCATCAGGCGGGCGGTCGTGTCGGTCGCACCGCCGGCGGGGAACGGCACGACGATGGTAACGGGGCGGTCCGGATAAGCAGCGGCGGGACCAATGCTAAGCACGGCGACGCCTACCAGCGCCGCGATCTTCGCGAGCTTCATAGTTCCTCCCAAAGTGCACCGTTAATCGGTGTCTAGCCGCAGACTTATCATGATGTCAGTTGTCATACAAATTCCGGTAGCGACGGCACCGCCACAATACGCCCCAGGCTCGCCCAACTGATCCAAGTCTCGCCTCGAAGCGTGCAAGCGCTCGCCCATTTCGTCCCGCACTAAAGCATCGCCTCGGGGGCGGGGCGCGGACCGCTGGGTCCGCCAATGAGAAGCGAAGCGGATTTTCTTCATTTTGATCAAGAAGACCCTATCGCGAGCGGCGACGCTGCTTGCCTGTGCCGTTTTTTCCTTTCCCTCCTTTGCCAAGGGGGCGCCGACCGAACCCAGGATGAACGAGCTTACCTGCCTCGCCACGGCGATCTACTTCGAGGCGCGGGGCGAGCCGAAGGCCGGACGTCTTGTCGTCGGGCAGGTCATCCTCAACCGTGTCGCCCATGAGCGTTACCCGTCTAGCGTCTGCGGCGTCGTTTATCAGAACGCCAACCGCAGAAATGCCTGCCAGTTCTCGTTCGCCTGCGACAACATCCCGGACAATATCTCGGATCCGGCCGTCTTTGCCGAGATCAAGATGGAAGCCGGCCTGCTGTTGAGCTGCACGGCTGACTGCCCGGCGAGTGAAATGTCGACGTCAACGCATTATCACGCGGTATCCGCCAGCCCGGATTGGTCTACGAAGCTTCGAAAAATCGGGCGCCTGGGCCGTCACGTCTTTTACGAGACGTAGCCGAAGATGAGCGCTTCCCTTTGGGCGGCGATAGAATCGACCAGAGCGTTCACCGCCACGAAGCGCGCTCCTCGGCGTTGAGCGGCAAACCTACGGCGACGCCCTTGCGCGCGGATTCGAAACCGGCCTCGATTACGCTCATTACGGCCAGCGCCTCGATTGGACGCACGGGGTTGGGTGCGGCATTGCGCAGGGTATCAGCGACGCCCCGATAGAATTGCCGCTGGTCGCCGGCGGTCGCGGGAAGGGAACTGTTGCCGCCGTCACCATCGAAGAGAAGAAGATCGTCCAGATCCTCGCCCCAGCCAGCGTCCCCAGGGATCATCCCGGCACGAAGCTGGTTTTCCTGCCGATCGGCGCACCGTTTGACGAGCGAACCCTCGGTCCCGTGAACGACAAATCGGGGCGTGCCGCCGGCCACCAGCATGCTGCCGCGCAGGATGACGCGACGATCGGCATAGTGCAGCACGACATGAAACCAATCGTCCGCCCGCCCGCCGTTGCGCAATGTGCCCAGATCGGCGAAGAGGCGATCGGGCAGGCCGAACAGCTGAAGCGCCTGGTCGATCAGATGGGGCCCGAGATCGAACCAGAGGCCGGCGCCCGGCCCGCCACGTTCCCGCCAGCGATCCTGAACGACGGGACGGAAGCGCTCAATTCCCGACTCGAAATGGACGACGCGTCCGATCTGGTCGGCCTCAATGGCCTGCCTGACGCTCAGATAGTCGCTGTCCCAGCGTCGGTTGTGGAACACGCTCAGCATCAATCGCAGGCTGTCAGCCATCCCGATCAGCTCGCGCGCTTCATTCATATCGAGCGTGAAGGGCTTGTCGATAACGACATGCTTGCCCGCCGCGAGCGCCGCTTTCGCCAGCGGCGCATGGGTAGCGTTCGGCGTCGCGATCACGACGCAATCGATATCCTCCGCCGCAATCAGCGTGTCCGGCGTCGGGTAAACCGAAACATCCGGGATGTCGGCCTTTACTCGATCCGGGTTACCCGAGGCGACCGCAGACAATGCTAGGCCGTTCACCGCTCGAATCAGCGGCGCGTGGAAGGTCCTTCCGGCGAAACCATATCCCAGCAATCCTACCCGGACCGGATCCACATGCGTCATTCGACACCTCGACTTCGGTGGCCGATGCCGATAGTGCGCCCGATCTATTTCCCCATGGCATCACAGGAAACAGGCTTTGGGGCCTTAGGCGCTCTTGATGGGTTTTGCTGGTGCTGCCGGAGAGGATTGAACTCTCGACCTCTCCCTTACCAAGGGAGTGCTCTACCACTGAGCTACGGCAGCGAAGGGCGCGCGTGATCGCGAACGCGGCGCGTTACTGCCATAGGCGATGCCTCGAAGCAACCGCGCTTGCGAATGGCGCACAGACGCTGTTTGGTCGCGGCATGACCAAACCGCCTCCCTCTCCTTCCGAAGACAAGGCAGCGCGCGCCGAGCGGCTGGCGGCGGCGCTCCGGGAAAATCTCAAGCGCCGCAAGGCGCAGGCCCGCGCCCGGCGCGCCGAAGCCGCGCCGAAGCCGGCGAAGGACGACTGATCGGCGTCCGCCATTCCGAGCCGGCGGCCCGGAGCGGCTTCGCCCGCATGCTAGGAATACGGGCTTATCCGGTTTGCGCCATATCGCCGATGTCGATAAGTTGAGGTTGTCTGGTCATCCAACGGTGGTTGCGATGTCCGAGGAGTTTTCGTCACATCCGCATGGCCCGCAGCGCCGGCTCGCAGCGATCCTGGCAGCTGATATCGTCGGCTACAGCCAGATGATGGGCCGCGACGAGGAAGGCACGGTCCTGCGGCTGAAGCAGATCCGGCGCGAACTCGTCGATCCCACGCTGACAGAGCATTCCGGACGGCTGATCAAGAACACCGGCGACGGCTTCCTGGCGATGTTCGACAGCCCGCTCGAGGCGGTGCGCTGCGCCATCGTCATCCAGCAATCGCTGGCGGCGAAAAACACCGGCCTGCTGCGGGACTACTGGATGCAGTACCGGATCGGCGTCAATCTCGGCGATGTGATCGTGGAGCCGGACGACATCTTCGGCGACGGCGTCAACATCGCCGCCCGGCTGGAAGCGCTCGCGACACCTGGCGGGGTCTACATTTCGGGCGGGGTCTACGAGCAGATCAAGAACAAGCTCGTCTGCGGCTATCAATCGCTCGGCGACGAGAAACTGAAGAACATCACCGATCCGGTCCGCGTCTATCGGGTGCTGCCGGATCCCGCCGCCGTCACCAGCGCGACGACGCGACGGCGCTGGGGGTCGCTGGCCTGGAGCGCGATCCCGGCCGCTCTCGCGCTGGGCGCTGCGGGGATCTACGCCACCGCCTACTGGCCGGCCGAACGCCCGATCCTCGCCTCGACCGACCGGTTGCCCCCTGCCGCGCCCGCCCCCTCGGCTGCGGTGGTCGGCGAACCGCAGAACCCGTCTCCCCCGCCGCCCCCGAGCGATTCCGCCGCGGCCACTCCTCCCGGCGTCCCGGCGTCCGCCAGGCCGGAAACCCCTGGCCCCGCTGACAAGGTGGCGCTCGTCAGTCCCAGCCTCCCCGCGGTGCGGATGATCGAGACGCCCTCGGGCTTCCGCGATTGCGAAACCTGCCCGGAAATGATCCGCATTCCCGGCGGTTCGTTTCGCATGGGTAGCGACGAGGATCCCTCGGAACAGCCGATCCGCACCGTTACCATCGCGCCCTTCGCCATCGGCCTGGCGCCGATCTCCGTCGGCGAATGGAACCGCTGCGCGGCGGCCGGGGCCTGCAGCGTGAGACTCGACGGAGCCGACTCCGCACCGGCCCGTAATCTGAGCTGGCTCGACGCCAGGGAATATGTCGACTGGCTGGCGAAAACGACCGGCCAGCCCTACCGCCTGCCGAGCGAAGCGGAATGGGAATATGCGGCGCGGGCGGGCACCTCGACCCGTTTCTGGTGGGGCCAGGCGGTCGAACCGGGCAAAGCCAATTGCAAGGATTGCGGTGGCGCGCAGGACCCGAAGACGCCGATGCCGGTGGCGAGTTTCGCCCGCAATCCCTTCGGCGGAGCCGATTTCGGTGGCGGCGTCGCGCAATGGGTCGCCGATTGCTGGCTGCCCAATTACCGCGACGCGCCTTCCGACGGGTCTCCTCGAGTGATCGAGAACTGCCGCGAGAACGTCCTGCGGGGCGGTTCCTGGCGCAGCAACGCGGCCGCGGTGAGACCGGCAAGCCGCACGCGCTACGACACGGGCGTTCGTTATCCGGCACATGGAGTGAGGGTAGCCCGCTCACTCTAAAAAGGAGGATTCTATGGGTCGACCGGTCACCAGCATCCTGCTCATCTGCGGCGCCTTGACCTTGTTCGCTTTCGGCGCTTCCGCGCAGACCGCACCGCCCGCGCCGCAGCCCCCATCGGCCCCCCCACAAAATCCGGACGCTCCCAAGCCCCCGACTCCGCGGCGGGCGCCGGCTCCCGATGCGCGCCTTTACATCATCTATCCATGGGACGGAGCTCAGGTCCGCGGCGAGTTCTGGGTGCGCTTCGGCCTGCGGAACATGGGCGTGACCCAGGCCGGCAGTTCCGCGCCGAACGCGGGACACCACCATCTTCTTGTCGACGTCGCCGACGAGATCGATCCGGACGAGCCGCTTCCGACTGACAACCAGCATCTTCATTTCGGGGCGGGCCAGACCGAGGCCAAACTGGAACTTCCGCCCGGGAAGCATACTCTGCAACTGGTGCTCGGCGACGCCGAACACCGGCCGTTCAAGCCGATGCTGCTCTCGAAGAAGGTGACGATCACGGTCCTGCCAGCGACGCCGGTCAAGACGTCGAAGAAGCCCGGCAGGAAGGGATAGAGCGCGTACGCCTCCATGGTGCTGGAGCGGGACGCCGCGTTCGCTCCAGATGAGGGGAACGTCCGGCCGCTTGTCTCCCCCCGGCGGTTCCGATAGATCGCATGGTTTACGCTGGGTGACCCCCGCCCCCAGGAGCCCTGATACATGGACCGAATCCGCATCGTCGGCGGCGCGCATCTCGAAGGCGTGATCCCGATCTCCGGCGCGAAGAACGCCGCTCTGCCGCTGATGATCGCAAGCCTCCTGACGGAAGACACCGTCGTCCTGGAGAACGTGCCGCGTCTGGCTGACGTGTCACAGCTGAAGCGCATCCTGTCGAACCACGGCGTCGATTTCGCTGTCCGCGGCCGCCGCCACGGCGAGACCGAACTCGACGGCGAGACGATCACGCTGAACGCCAAGACGATCGTCGACACGACCGCTCCCTACGAGCTGGTCTCGACCATGCGCGCCAGCTTCTGGGTGCTCGCCCCGCTCGTCGCCCGCATGGGCCATGCCCGCGTCTCGTTGCCCGGCGGCTGCGCCATCGGAACCCGTCCGGTCGATTTCCTGCTGAACGTTCTGGAAGCGCTCGGCGCGCATATCTCGATAGAAGGCGGCTATGTCGTCGCTACCGCCCGCCTCGGCCTCAAGGGCGGGCACATCAAGTTCCCGAAGGTCTCGGTCGGTGCGACCCATACCGCACTGATGGGTGCGAGCCTCGCCGACGGCGAGACCCTCATTGAGAACGCTGCGCGCGAGCCGGAGGTGACCGACCTCGCCGAGCTTCTGATCAAGATGGGCGCCAAGATCGAGGGCGCCGGCACCTCGACCATCAAGGTCACCGGCGTATCCACGCTCCACGGCGCCGAGCACACCGTTATCCCGGACCGCATCGAGACCGGCACCTTCGCGCTCGCCGTCGCCATGGCCGGCGGCGATGTCACCCTGCAGAACACCCGTGCCGATCTCCTCGACAGCGCGCTAGAGACAATGCGTCAGGCCGGCGCACATGTTGACGCCCTCCCGAACGGCATCCGGGTCTATCGCAACGGCAATGGCCTTCTTCCCGTCGAAGTCACGACGGAGCCCTTCCCGGGCTTCCCGACCGACCTGCAGGCGCAGTTCATGGCCCTTGCGACCCGCGGCCAAGGCACGTCGAAGATCCGCGAGACGATCTTCGAGAACCGCTTCATGCACGTGCAGGAGCTCGCCCGCCTCGGCGCCCGCATCAGGCTCGAGGGCGACACCGCCTACGTCGACGGCGTCGACAAGCTGACCGGCGCGCCGGTCATGGCGACCGATCTGCGCGCCTCGGTGTCCCTCGTCATCGCCGGCCTGGCGGCCGAAGGCGAGACGATCGTCAACCGCATCTATCATCTCGATCGCGGGTTCGAGCGCCTGGAGCAGAAGCTGTCGCGCTGCGGCGCGCAGATCGAGCGCATCAGCGGTTGATGGGGCGTCGTCCTCCTCCATTGCACTCCGCCCCTGCGTCCACTACCTGACGATAAACAACCAAGAACGGCAGCGCCCATGTCAGACGCACCGCTGAAACTCCTCGCCTACGACGCCGAGGACCTCGCGATCCTCTCCGTCCATCTGCAGGACGCCGAACTCAAGGTCTCGGACCTCGTCTATCTCCCCCGCGAACACCGCTTCGCGCTCGCCGCCGACCGCTTCGATTGGGAAGCCTCGGCGCTGGAGAAGAAGAACCGACGCCGACGCACCGCCCTCCATTTCGAGGGCGTCACCAATGTCCGCTGCAAGGGCATCCCGCAGGACGACAAGAGCGCGCAGCTGACACTGCTCGCGCTCGCCTTCGAGCCCGGCGAGACGCCTGCGGGCGCGGTCAATCTGCTGTTCATGGACGGCGCCGCGATCCGGCTCGAGGTCGAATGCCTCGAAGCCGCATTCAAGGATCTGGGCCCGACCTGGACCTGCTCCTGCTGCCCGAGCCATCCCGAATCCGAGGTCGCCTGACGTGGCAGTCATGCTGGATGCCGGCGCGCCGGATTTCGAGGCGCGCTTTTCGGCGCTGCTTGCCGCCAAGCGTGAAACCGCAGAGGACGTCGACCAGGCCGTTCGCGCGATCATCGATCGCGTCCGCACCGGTGGCGACGAAGCGCTTTGCGACTATACGAGGCGCTTCGACCGTTTCGAGGTCTCACCCGCGGGCCTGCGCATCAGCGAAGCCGAGATCGAGGCAGCCTGGAACGAGATCGATACCGAGACGCTTGACGCCCTGAAGCTCGCCCGCGACCGCATCGAAAGCCATCACCGCCGCCAGAAGCCCGAGGACGAGCGCTATACCGACGCGCTCGGCGTCGAGCTCGGCCACCGCTGGACCGCGATCGAATCCGTCGGCCTCTACGTGCCCGGCGGCACGGCCGCCTATCCATCCTCCGTCCTGATGAACGCCGTTCCGGCCAAGGTCGCGGGCGTGCCGCGCCTCGTCATGGTCGTGCCGACGCCGGACGGTAAGCTGAATCCGCTGGTGCTGGCTGCCGCAAAGCTCGCCGGCGCCGACGAGGTCTATCGCATCGGCGGCGCGCAGGCCGTCGCGGCTCTGGCCTACGGCACCGACACCATCAAGCCGGTCGCGAAGATCGTCGGGCCCGGCAACGCCTATGTCGCGGCCGCCAAGCGCCAGGTCTTCGGCACGGTCGGCATCGACATGATCGCCGGCCCGTCCGAAGTCGTGATCGTCGCCGACGACCATGCCGATCCGGACTGGGTCGCAGCCGATCTCCTCGCCCAGGCCGAGCATGACGCCGCCGCTCAGGCGATCCTGATCACCTCCTCGCCCGCGCTCGCGGCCGGTGTCGAGGCCGCCGTCACGAAGCAGCTCGCGGTCCTGCCGCGCGGGAACATCGCCGGCGCCAGCTGGGCCGAGCACGGAGCGATCGTGCTGGTTCCGGATCTCGAAGCCTCGGTGCCGCTGGTCGACAGGCTGGCGCCCGAACATCTGGAAATCGAGTCGGCCGACGCGGAAGAGCTCGCGCTCAAGATCCGCAATGCCGGAGCGATCTTCCTCGGCAGCCACACGCCCGAAGCGATCGGCGACTATGTCGGCGGTTCGAACCACGTTTTGCCGACGGCCCGCTCCGCCCGCTTCTCCTCCGGGCTCACGGTGCTCGATTTCGTCAAGCGCAGTTCAATCCTGAAATGCTCGCCGGCTTCGCTGAAGGCGCTCGGTCCCGCCGCCATCCGCCTCGCCCAGGCGGAGGGCCTCGACGGCCACGCCCGCTCGGTCGCAATCCGGCTCGGCCTGCCGGCCTGATGGACGACGCGCCGGAGATTTCGTCGAACCGGCTGATCGCCGTCACGATCGACGAAACGTCCCTGGGAGCATCGACCGCCGAGGCCGAACACGAACGCGAGATCGCGATCCACGATCTCCTCGATGAGAATGCCTTCGCCGTACCGGGTCGCGCCCAGGGGCCGTACCGGCTGGACCTGAAGCTGTTCGAGAACCGGCTCGTCTTCGACATCCGCGACGCCGAGGATGCCGCGGTCGTCACCCATATGCTGGCGCTTGGTCCGTTCCGGCCGATCGTCAGCGAATACAATACCATCTGCGAGCGCCACTACGCGGCGATCCGCTCCGCCTCCCCGTCCCAGATCGAGGCGATCGACATGGGCCGGCGCGGCCTCCACAACGACGCGGCGAACCTCCTCGGCGAACGTCTGAAGGGCAAGATCGACCTCGATCACGCGACCGCGCGGCGGCTTTTCACCCTGATCGTGGCGCTGCACTGGGATCAATAGTGTCCCGGTCCGGGTGCAGCGAAGCTGCATCGCGTGATCCGGGACCCAGCGCTTACTGGCGAAGCGCACTATCTATGGAGCGCCTGCGGCGCAAATCATGCGCTGGACCCCGGATCGACGCGCGCTTTGCGCACTTGTCCGGGGAACAGGTTGTGAAAAGGCGCCTCTTTGAGTAGGTTCCGCGCCTTCAAGCCAATCGCGAGTCTAAATGTCGAAAGAAGAACTGCTCGAGTTTCCGGGCGTGGTCACAGAGCTTTTGCCGAACGCCATGTTCCGCGTGAAGCTGGAGAACGAGCACGAGATCGTCGCTCACACCGCCGGCCGCATGCGCAAGAACCGCATCCGCGTTCTCGCTGGCGACAAGGTCCTTGTCGAAATGACGCCGTATGATCTGACCAAGGGCCGGATCACGTACCGCTTCAAGTAATCCCCACAGGGGCCGGGGGGCCGGCTTCCGCACTGCAGAGCGCCGCATGTCAGGCCGTCCGAAGCTCGTCCTTGCCTCCGCCTCGCCGCGCCGCCTGGCCCTTCTGGAGCAGGTCGGCCTGCGCCCGGACGCCCTGCTGCCCACGAGCCTCGACGAGGAGCCGCGCCGTTTCGAGCGTCCGCGCGCGCTCGCCGAGCGGCTTGCCGTCGAAAAGGCCGAGGCCGCCCGCCATACCGCCCAGGCAGATGAGGATCTGAGGGACGCGTATTTCCTCGCGGCCGACACAGTCGTCGCGCTCGGTCGCCGCATCCTGCCGAAGGCCGAGATTCCGGAAGACGCCGAGGACTGCCTCAGCCTTTTGTCCGGCCGCGCCCACCGCGTCTTCACCTCGGTCTGTCTGATCACACCGTCGGGCAAGAAGCGCAGCCGCGTGGTCGAGACCCGCGTGCGCTTCAAGCATCTCTCGCGCTCGGAGACCGAGAGCTATCTCGCCTCCGGCGAGTGGCGCGGCAAGGCCGGCGGCTATGCGATTCAGGGCATCGCCGGCGGCTTCGTCGTCCGCATCGTCGGCTCATATTCGGCCGTGGTCGGCCTGCCGCTCTACGAGACCGTCAACCTGCTCACCGGTGAAGGCCTCCAGGTTCATCTTGGCTGGCTGAACCCGCTCGAAGGCGTCCAGTGAAGACGAAGAAGGGCGAGGCGAAAGCCGCCGCCTGCCCGATCTGCGGCAAGCCTTCGGTCGAGGAGTACAAGCCCTTTTGCTCGAAGCGCTGCTCCGACGTCGACCTCAACCGCTGGCTGGTCGGCGTCTATCGCTTCGAGACAGACGAGACGCCGGACGAGCCAGGCAACGACGGCAAGGACGAGGATTAGTAACCGTCCGGCACCAGCCGGCTGACCGGCATTCGGTAGACCCCCTGATTGCCGAGCATCCACGCGCACAGCGCTTCCGGCGCGAACAGGGTCGAGAACGCCCGGTCGCGCACATTCAGCCCGCCCGCATAAGCGCCGAATGCCGGCAGGATTGCCCGCTTTCCGTCCGTCGCCACGCAGCGCCGGCGCACGCCTGAGCCGCGCACCCTGATCTTGGCGACCGGATGAAGATGCCCGGCGATCTCGCCCGGCGCCTCTCCCGGCGTCGGTTCGTGCCGCAGCACGATATTGCCGATCCGGAGTTCCGGCAGCCAGTCGCCAGTCACGCACGACGGCGGCTCGGGATCGTGGTTGCCGGCGATCCAGATCCAGTCGCGGCCGGTCTGCAGCCCGCAAAGAACATCGACATCCGACTTGTGGATACGCTCGCCCGCCCGCGAGTCGTGAAAGCTGTCGCCGAGCGCCATCACCGTCTTGGGCTGCAGCCGCGCAACCAGGCGTTCAAGCAAAGCGAGAGTCGCCGCCGTATCGTAGGGCGGAAACAGTCCCCTGCCCCGCGCGGCATAGGCCGAGCCCTTCTCGAAATGCAGGTCGGCGACGATCAGCGCGCGCTCGCCGTCATGCCACAGCCCGCCTTCCGGCAGCACGGTGAACGGCGTGTCGAGGAGGTCGAATTCGGTCGTCTCGCTCACGCCGACCCCATCGCTTCCGCGACCAGTTCCTCGGCCGCCTCCTCGATCAGCGCGTCCTGCGCCTCGCCGTAGATCGGCTCGCGCCCGATCTCGAGGATACCCGGCACAGCGAGCGGCGAGACCCGGTCGAGCGGCTTGTGAATCACATGGCCCTTCACTCGCGCCAGCATTTCGCCGAGGCGCGCGATATCGAGCAGGCCCCGCGCGGCATCGGCGCGGGCGGCGCGGAGAAGCACGTGGTCCGGCTCATGCCGGCGGAGGACGTCGTAGACGAGATCGGATGACATGGTGACCTGGCGCCCGGTCTTCTTCTGGCCGGGGAAATTCCGTTCGATAAGCCCGGCAATGATGGCGCAATCACGAAATGTTCTCTTCATCAGGCTCGATTCCGCAAGCCATTCCTCGAGGTCGTCGCCCAGCATGTCCTGATCGAACAGCGCCTCGATGCTGAGCCGCCCCCGCGCGATCTCATGCGCGACGTCCTTCAGCCCCCAGATCGTTACCGCATAGTCCGTTGCGACAAAACCGAGCGGCCGAAGCTTCGCCCGTTCCATCCGCCGCGTCAGCAGCATGCCGAGCGTCTGGTGCGCGAGCCGTCCCTCGAACGGATAGCAGGTCAGAAAATAGCGCCCGCCGCGCGGAAAGGTCTCGACCAGAAGCTGGTCCGGGCCGGGGATGATCGAGCGCTTCTGCTGGATCTCCAGCCACTCCCGAACCTGCTCTGGAAAGACCTCCCAGCTCTCCGGGTCGGCGATCATCTTCCGCACCCGCGCCGCGACGCCGGTCGTGAACGGCATCTTCGAGCCGGCATAGCTCGGCACTTTCGGATCGCTGGCGTTCGAGCGCGAGCAATAGGCGAAGTTCTCGACCACCGCGTGGAATTGCAGGATCTCGCCGCCGAAGACGAAGCTGTCGCCGGGCGAGAGCATGTTGACGAAGCCCTCCTCCAGTTCGCCCAAAACCCGCCCGCCTCGGCCGATCGGCCCGGTCAACCCGCCCCCACCGCCGCTTCCCCGGATCAGCCGGATCTTGATCATCTCGGCTTCGGTGATCGTCCCGACATTCAGCCGGTAGCGCAGCGCGGTCTGGGGGTTCGCCACGCGCCAGTGCCCGTCCTTGTTCCGGCGGATCTTGGCGAAGCGGTCATAGCTCTTGAGCGCATAGCCGCCGTTCGCGACGAAGTTCAGCACGGCGTCGAAATCGGCGCGGCTCAGCGCCGAATAGGGCGCGGCCGAGGTCACCTGGTCGTAGAGCTCGTCGGCATCGAACGGCCACGGACAGGCCATGCCGAGCACGTGCTGCGCCAGCACGTCGAGCCCACCGATCCGCACCGTCTCGGCGTCCTGCTCGCCCGCCAAAGCCGCCGCGCGCGTCGCCTCGCACTCCACCCGCTCGAACCGCGAGCCCGGCACGATGATCGCCTTCGACGGCTCGTCCATCCGGTGGTTGGCGCGACCGATGCGCTGGAGCAGGCGTGAGGAGCCCTTCGGCGAACCGACATGGACGACGAGATCGATATCGCCCCAGTCGATGCCGAGATCGAGCGTCGAGGTCGCGACCACCGCCCGCAGCTTCCCCGCCGCCATCGCCGCCTCGACCCGCCGCCGCTGCGCAACGTCGAGCGAACCGTGATGCAGCGCGATCGGCAGGTCGTCGCTGTTCAGCCGCCACAGTTCCTGGAACGCGAACTCGGCGACGAAGCGCGTGTTCACGAAGATCAAAGTCATCCTGTGACGCTTGATCTCCTCGTAGACCGCAGGCAGCGCATGCCGCGCCGCATGGCCCGACCAAGGCAGGTGCTCGCCGGTCTCATGGATATGGATATCCGGCTGCGCCCCGCCCTCGACGATGACGAGATCGGCGAGATTTCCTCGCCCCGTGAAACGGGTAGAGGTCGAGTGGCCGGCAGGCGACCGGGTGAGGGGCAACGAGCCTCCGTTGCTGGGCTGCCCCACCAGCCAGCGCCTCAGATCGTCCGGGTTCGACACCGTCGCCGACAGGCCGGTGATGGTCGCATCCGGCGCAAGCGTCCTCAGCCGCGCCAGACCGAGCGCGAGGAGGTCACCGCGCTTGGTCGGCGCGAGCGCATGCAGCTCGTCCACGATGATACGGCGCAGCCCGCGAAACAGGTCCTCCGCCTCGCGGCTCGCCAAAAGCAGCGCGACCTGCTCCGGCGTCGTCAGCAGGATGTCGGGCGGATCGACCTTCTGCCGCTGACGCTTGGCCTGCGGCGTGTCGCCCGTCCGGCTCTCGATGCGGATCGGCAGCTTCATCTCGGTGATCGGCGTCTCGACATTGCGCGCGACGTCGACGGCGAGCGCCTTCAGTGGAGACACATAGAGCGTGTGGATCGACCGCCGGGCCATGCCGGCCTTCTTCGGCTCGCGATGCGCTAGCTCGACCAGGCTCGGCAGGAACCCAGCAAGCGTCTTGCCCGCGCCGGTCGGCGCTATAAGCAGCGTCGAGCGGCCCCCGCGGGCATGCTCCAGCAGATCGAGCTGATGGGATCGAGGAGACCAGCCGCGCGAGGCGAACCAGCGCAGGAAGGCCGGGGGAAGACCCTGATCCTCGATGCGCTGGGCGATGGACACGCTGTTCGAATTCCTCAGAGCAGGGTTCTGGTCATGAACACGGCATCATCGCCATAGCACGCGACCTTCTCGGTCAGGATCAGCGTCATGCGTTCCTCGAAGCCGTGCCGACGCCAGAACGGCGCGGACTGGTTCACCGCCACGAGCGACATGGTCTCGAAACCCGCCGTGCCGGCGGTCTGTGCCAGATGCCGGACCACCCGCGCGCCGTGCCCGACTCCGTAAGCCGATCTAAGCAGTGCGAGATCGTGCAGATAGTAAGTGCCCGGCCGTTCCGGTAGCCGCTCGAGCGCGGCATCGAGCGGAGGCGGCTCCTCGGCATGCCAAGGGTGGCTCAGGATGTAACCGACGAGCCCTTCGCCGAGATCGAGCGCGAGGCATCCCTGCGGATAGAGTGTCAGCCTTTCCTCGAAGACCTCCACGCCCTCCTGGTGCCAAGGATAGGCCTCCTCCTGCACCCTGAGCACCGCCGGAATATCGACCTTCGTCATCTGCCGCCAATGCGTCACCTTCCCCGCCATGCCCTTCTCCGTGGCTGTCGATGGATTACTTTATAGAGCACATGCGCCCCGAAGACCTTCTTTGCCGTACAGCACAAGGCCTGTGCGTCCGCCCCTCCGGCGTTCATATCGATCCGACACGGCCTGTCGAGCGGGCATTGATCACGCACGGCCATTCCGACCACGCCCGCGCCGGCCATGGCGCGGTGATGGCCACGCCCGAGACACTCCGCATCATGGCCCTGCGCTACGGCGAGGATTTCGCGCGCTCCGTCCAGCCGGTCGAATATGGCGAAATCGTCAAGCTGAAAGGCGGCGTGCAGGCGAGCTTCCATCCCGCTGGCCACGTGCTGGGCTCCGCGCAGATCCTGCTCGAATGGAAAGGCTTCCGCGCCGTCATCTCAGGCGACTACAAGCGCGAGCGCGATCCGACCTGTGCGCCCTTCACCGTCATCCCCTGCGACCTCTTCATCACCGAGGCGACCTTCGGCCTGCCCGTCTTCCGCCACCCTCCGGCCAGGGACGAGATCGCCAAGCTGGTCGATTCCGCCGAACTATTCCCCGAGCGAGCCCATCTCGTCGGCGCCTATTCGCTCGGCAAGGCGCAACGGCTGATGGCCCTGCTCCGCGAGGCCGGTTGGCAGCGGCCGATCTACATGCACGGCGCGATGGTTCGGATTTCGGAATTCTACAAGGCAGAGGGCGTGCCGCTCGGCGACATCCGCCCGGTCGTCCTCGACGAGCGGAAGAAGCTCGGCGGCGAGATCGTCATCTGCCCACCCTCGGCACTGCAGGAACTCTGGTCTCGCAAATTCCCCGATCCCGTCTCCGCGATGGCCTCCGGCTGGATGCGCGTGCGCGCCCGCGCCCGCCAGAACGGCGCCGAACTGCCGCTCGTCATCTCCGACCACGCCGACTGGGACGATCTCGGCCGCACGATCCTCGACACCGGCGCACAGGAGATCTGGGTGACGCACGGCGCCGAGGAGGCGCTGGTCCACTGGTGCGAAACGCAGGGGCTGAAGGCGAAGCCGTTGCATCTGCTGGGCTATGGGGACGAGGAAGCCGAGGAATTGGCCAAGCCGCCGGAGCCCAGCGAGGCGGCGCCGATATGACGTCTCTTCCATCCTCCGTCATTGCCGGGCTTGACCCGGCAATCCAGCAGCAGCCTCCGTTGCTTGGCCGCTGGATGCCCGGGTCAAGCCCGGGCATGACGACGTCCCTTGTCGAAGCGGCCACCCAATGAACCGCTTCGCCGCCCTCCTCGACCGCCTCGCCTACGAACCTCGCCGCAACGCCAAGATCCGTCTCATGGCGGATTATTTCCGTGAGACCGAGGACCCGGAACGCGGCTATGCGCTGGCCGCCATCACCGGCGCGCTGACCTTCCGCCATGCCAAGCCGAACGTCATCCGCACCCTGATCGAGGAGCGAACCGACCCATACCTGTTCGACCTCTCGCGCGATTTCGTCGGCGACACCGCCGAGACCATCGCCTTGATGTGGCCGGCCGAGCGCGGCTCGAACTACGTGCCCGCCCTCGGCGAGATCATCCTCGGCCTGCAGGAGACGTCGAAACTAGACCTCCCCGGCCAGATCGCCCGCTGGCTCGACGCATTGGACGAAACCGGCCGCTGGGCGTTGCTGAAGCTCATCACCGGCGCGCTCCGCATCGGCGCTTCCGCGCGCCTCGCCAAGACCGCCGTCGCCAGCCTCGGCGAGAACATCCAGCCCGACGATGTCGAACTCGTCTGGCACGGCCTCGAACCGCCCTACGAAACCTTGTTCGCCTGGGTCGAGGGCCGCGGCCCGAGGCCAGAGACCGAAAACCCCGCCCCGTTCCGCCCGCCGATGCTGGCGACCGCGATCGAGGACACCGCCAACTGGCGCGAGGCCCTCGATCCGGCCGATTTCACCGCCGAATGGAAATGGGACGGCATCCGCGTCCAGGCCGCCTCCGGCCGCGACCCCGAAGGCACGCTCTCCGCACGCCTCTATTCGCGCACCGGCGAGGACGTCTCCGGCGCCTTCCCGGATCTCCTCGGCGCGATCGACTTCGAGGGCGCCATCGACGGCGAGCTCCTCATCCTGAAAGAGGGCCGCGTCCAGAGCTTCAACGTCCTGCAGCAGCGGCTGAACCGGAAAGCGATCACTCCGAAGCTGATGGCCGACTACCCGGCGCATATCCGCGCCTATGATCTTCTCGTGGAAGGTGAGGAAGATCTGCGCGGCCTGCCCTTCGCCGAGCGCCGAATCCGTCTCGAAAACTTCATCCGCCGTCTCGGTAATCCGCGCATCGACCTGTCGCCGCAGGTGAAATTCGCCGACTGGAATGAACTGACCGCCGCCCGCGCCGATCCCGCCACGGGCGGAGCGGGCGTCGATGCCGACGCGGTCGAAGGTCTGATGCTGAAACGCAAGGATGCGCCCTATGTGCCCGGCCGGCCGAAGGGATTGTGGTTCAAGTGGAAGCGCGACCCGTTCAACGTCGACGCCGTGCTGATGTACGCCCAGCGCGGCTCGGGCAAGCGCTCCAGCTTCTATTCGGACTACACGTTCGGCGTCTGGCGCTCGGGCGATGAAGGCGAGGAACTCGTGCCGGTCGGCAAGGCCTATTTCGGCTTCACCGACGAGGAACTGGCCGAGCTCGATCGCTTCGTCAGGAAGAACACGATCAACCGCTTCGGCCCGGTCCGCGAGGTCACGCACGAGCCCGACACCGGCCTCGTACTTGAAGTCGCGTTCGAGGGCCTCAACCGCTCAACGCGCCACCGCTCCGGCGTCGCCATGCGCTTTCCGCGCATCTCCCGCATCCGCTGGGACAAGCCGCCGAAAGAAGCCGACCGCATCGAGCATCTGGAGGCGCTGCTAAGGGAAGCGGGCTGACGCTCGCGGGACCGTGTCCGGTTGGGTTTCCACGTCATTGCCCTACCCGCCCGGCCATCTTAGAATCCCTGAAAAGAAGAACAGGGAGGACAATATGTGCCGTATGTTCGCGCACCAGCCGCAGAGCAACTACGACTCAGAGACCCGCTCCATACGCCTCGCCGGACATTCGACATCGATCCGCCTGGAGAATGTCTTCTGGACGATCCTGGAGGAAATGGCCGCCCGTGAAGGGCTCAGTGTCGGCAAGTTCGTTACCAAGCTGCACGACGAGGTGCTCGAGCACCACGGAGAGCTCAGCAATATCGCCTCGCTGCTCCGTTGCTCGTGCGTCATCTATGTCTCGAACGCCGGTCTCGACCGCAACCTGACGGCCCCGGCGCTGATCGCGGCGGAATAGCCCCGGCAGGCATTGCCCGCCGGGACCGGAATTTTCAGGGCTTCGGTCCGCCTGGCTGCACGGCCCCCTCGGATGCGGAGCCGGACGGTGCTGGACGGTCGGGGCAGCGCTCGGTTGCCCCGCATACTGCCCGGTCGGTCTGGACCGGCCCTCCCTTGCTCTCCGCAGCGGGCGTTCCGGCCGGATTGTCCGGATAGGCGACCACGCCCGGTTTCGAGGTCTGGGGCGTTCCCGCGGGCGGCGTGGATTGCGCCAGCGCCATTCCAGACATGGCGGCGAGAGACAATCCGGCCAGAAGAATACGCACGGTCTTCATTCTCGCCTCCTCAGATGTCGCGCCGCTGCATGGCGGTTGCGATGTGGTCCGCCTGCCGGATGGCGAGCGCGACGATGGTCAGGGTCGGATTACAGGCGGCACCGGACGTGAACTGGCTACCGTCCGAGACGAACAGGTTCGGAATATCGTGTGTCTGGCCGAACTTGTTCACCACGCCGTCGCGGGCTTTCTCGCTCATCCGGTTGGTTCCCATATTGTGGGTGCTCGGATAGGGCGGAGTTGGATAGGTCACCGTGGCTCCCACCGCCTCGTACACCGCCGCACCCTGCCTGTAGGCATGGTTGCGCATCGCGATATCGTTCGGGTGGTCGTCGTAATGCACGTTCGCGACTGGAAGCCCGTGCTTGTCCTTGACCTCGGCGTCAAGGGTGATGCGGTTCGTCTCCTGCGGCATGTCCTCGCCGACGAGCCACATCCCGGCCATTCTGGGATAGGCCTCCATCGCGCTGGTGAAGGTACGTCCCCATCCGCCGGGATTGAGGAAGGCCGCCATGAACGGGACGCCGAGCGACAGGGTCTCCATTTCGTAGCCGCCGAGAAAGCCGCGGGACGGGTCGTTGCGTGACTCGTCGCGGATGATGCCGGCCATGGTCGTGCCGCGATACATGTGCACCGGCTTCTCGAACACGCCGTAGACGCTACCCGTCATGTGCCGCATGTAGTTGCGGCCGACCTGTCCGGACGAATTGGCGAGACCGTCGGGGAACATGTTGGACGCGCTGTTCAGCAGGATGCGCGGGCTCTCGATCGAGTTGCCGGCGACACAGACAATCCGCGCCTTCTGCCGCTGCTCCACGCCCTTCTCGTCGAAATAGACGACGCCGCTCACCTTGCCTGTCTGGTCGTGCTCGATCTTGGCGACATGCGAGTTCGGCCGGACCTCGAGATTGCCGGTTTTCTCGCCCTCCGGGATCTCGGTGTAGAGCGTCGACCACTTTGCGCCCGATTTGCAGCCCTGGAAGCAGAAGCCGATCTGCTGGCAGGCGCCACGACCGTCGCGCGGTTCGCTGTTGATGGCCATCCGGCCGGTATGGACTTCCTTGTAGCCGAGCTTGCGGGCTCCGGCCTCCATCACCTTGAAATTGTTGTTGCCGGGCAGACCGGGGATCTTGTTCGTCCGGGTGACGCCCAACTTGTTCTCGGCTTTCTCGTACCAGAGGTCCAGATCGGCCTTGGTGATTGGCCAGTCGAGAAGGTTTGCGCCATGAAGGCCGCCATAGGCCGAGGCGACCTTGAACTCGTGTTCTTCGAAACGGAGCGAGGCGCCCGCCCAATGAGTGGTCGAGCCACCGACGGATTTCACGATCCACGCCGGCAGGTTCGGGAAGTCGTGCGCCACGCGCCAGGAGCCGGAAGAAACGCGCGCATCGGTCCAGGCCAGTTGCGAGAAACTCTCCCATTCGTCGTTGACGAAGTCCTGGATCTCGGTGCGCGGTCCGGCCTCCAGGATGACGACCTTCACGCCCTTCTGGGCCAATTCATTGCCGAGCGTACCGCCACCCGCGCCGGACCCGATGATTACGACGACACTGTCGTCGTTCTGACCGAACTGAGCCATCATATCCTCCCAAAGCGTTGTTTTCCTTGTTGTTCTGGCTTCATGCTTTCGGGAGCCAGTCGATGTCGTTGAATCCGCGGGTGAGGTAACCGCCATGCTCGGCTGACGAGCCCTCGTACCCGAACTTCGGCCAGAGTTCCTTCTGGTTGTAGAGGGATACGACGAGGTCGGATCGCACCTTGTTGAAGAAGTCCGTGTGCTGGACGCCGCGCAGCAGGGCGACGCGATCGTCCTCCCAGCCTAGATCTGCGTAAGTCGTCTTGTGGCGGTCCTTGGCATCCTGGTCGAGCCGCCGGACGCCGTCCTCCAGCATCGCCTTCACCTGGGGATCGGCGGCCGCCTTGTCGTTCCAGGGCTTGATCGCGGCGATGTAGTAGACGTCGCCGAGGAAATCATGCGGATAGATGTCCCGTGCCACCTTCACCAGCGTCTTCATCGTCGAGGGCTCGAGGACCCCGCCCTCCGCCCAGGCATCGTCGATCGAAAGCCCGGTCGCGCTGACGATAGCGGCGGTCGGCACCGCGGCAGCCGCTGCCTTCAGCAGGAAGCGGCGGCTGAATTTCGTTCGTGGATCGACCTCGCGCATTGTCTGTTTCCTCCCTTGTTCTGTTGTTTGGGTCAGACGAAGCGGCCACCTCTCTCGATGACCTCGATTTTGTAGCCGTCCGGATCGGTGATGAAGAAAAAGCGGGCGAGCGTTTTTCCCTGGTGCTTGAAGTCGCGCAGCGGCCCCGGCGACAGCCCTTCGGCGTCGAGCCGCGCATGTTCGCCATCGAGGCCGTCGACCAGCACCGCAAGATGGCCGTAGCCGTCACCGAGTGCATACGGCTCGGCTCGGTCCTTGTTCACCGTCAGCTCGACCTCGAATGGCGAGGACGGATGGCGAAGATAGATCAGCGTGAAATCGTCGAAGTCGAACCGGTCGGCGGGCACGAGCCCGAAGACTTTCCGATAGAAATCGGTCGACCTCGCCTCGTCGAGAACGCGGATCATCGAATGCGTCGGAGTGGCCATTCAGTGCATGTCCTTGAGATACTGGATGATGGCGGTACGGACTTCGGGCTTGGCCTGGCGATAGGGCATGATCGCGCCCGGGATCATCGCCTGCGGGTCAGCCAGCCAGGCATCAAGCTTCTGCTCGTCCCAGGCCCAGTCGGCTTTCGAGAACCCCGCCGAATATTTGAAATCGGGAACGCTGCCCACCTTGCGGCCGAACACGCCGAAAAGCGTCGGTCCCTGCCGCTTCGGCTCAGAGGTTGTTGCGGTGTGACAGGCCGCGCACTGCCGCTTGAACAGATCTTGCCCTGACGGCGGCGTACTTTGCGGCAGCGGCATTTGCGCCTGTGCGGCGGAGCTTAGAAGAACCAGTCCGACGCTCGTTGCGAGCGTGGGTATCTTCAGCATGTGTCCTCCCGGCTTTTTCTGGAATCATAGCGGGGGCGAAACGCGATAGGTGGTAGCGGGCTGTTGCGCCTGAACGAACGAGGGCCGGCGCGATTGATCGCGCCGGCCCTTCAAAACCCGGTTCAGCCCGCGACGACGGTCAACTTGACGTCGATATTATTCCGCGTCGCGTTCGAGTACGGGCAGACCTGATGCGCCTTGGCGACCAGCGCCTCGGCGGCCGCCTGGTCGATGCCCGGCAGAGCGATCTCCAGCGCTATCTCGAGGCCGAAGCCGCCTTCCGAGCGCGGGCCGATGCCGACCGTCGAGGTCACGTTTGCCTCGGCCGGAACCTTCGGGCCGCCCTGCGAGGCGACGAACTTCATCGCGCCGAGGAAGCAGGCCGCATAGCCGGTCGCGAACAGCTGTTCCGGATTGACGCCGTCGCCACCCGCGCCGCCGAGTTCCTTCGGCGTGGTCAGCTTCACGTCGACCGCGCCGTCGAGCGTTGCGGAATGGCCGTCGCGGCCGCCGGTTGCGCGAGCCTTGGTGCTGTAGAGAACGTTCACGGACATGGCGATTTTCCTTTCTGGGCGGCCACCGATTATCGATTGCCGACGATTTAATCGTGAACGATTTAATATGGGCAGGGATTTCGGCTGTCAAGCGTTGGCGATCATATCGCGCACGATTATATGTGAGACCACAACCTGGAATCCGCGCTATGCCGAAATCCGCTCCCGCCCACGCCACGCTCGGCCTCGACGACCTGATCTGCTTCGCCGTCTACTCGACAGGGCACGCCTTCAACCGCGTCTACAAGCCGCTGCTCGAAAAGCTCGGCCTCACCTATCCGCAATATCTGGTCATGGTCGCGCTATGGACCGAGGACGACCAGACGGTGGGCAGCCTCGGCGACAAGCTCTTCCTCGAATCCAGCACGCTGACCCCGCTGCTGAAGCGCCTCGAAGGCATGGGCCACATCACCCGCAGCCGCGATCCAGCCGACGAACGGCAGGTCCGCGTCCGCCTGACCAAGAGCGGTCTGTCGCTGCAGCAGGACTCCGACCACTTGGCCGGATGCATCCTCAGCGCGACCGGGCTGTCGCTGGAAGACGTGCTGCACCTCCGCGCCACGGTCGCCAAGCTGCGCGGCAACCTGCATAAAGCGGCATTGGTGGAGTAAAGACCGATGTTCAGGGCGATCGTCGTCGAGAAGACCGAAACCGGCAGCGCGGCGCGGCTGGCCGAACTCGACGAGACGGCCCTGCCCGAGGGCGACGTCACCGTCCGGGTCAGCCATTCCACGCTGAACTACAAGGACGCGCTCGCCATCACCGGCCGCGGCCCGGTCGTCCGTTCCTTCCCGATGATCCCCGGCATCGACTTCGCCGGAACGGTAGAGACCTCGTCCAGTCCCCGCTTCAAGCCGGGCGATGCGGTGCTTCTGAACGGCTTCGGTCTCGGAGAAGCGCGCTTCGGCGGCCTGTCCGAACTCGCCCGCGTCGAGGCCGACTGGCTGATCCCGCTGCCCGAGGCACTTCGCCCGGCGCGCGCGATGGCGCTCGGCACCGCCGGCTATACCGCCATGCTCTGCGTCATGGCGCTGGAAGCCCACGGCGTCACGCCGGACAAGGGCGAGATCGTCGTCACCGGAGCGAATGGCGGCGTCGGCGGCGTCGCGATCCAGATCCTCCATCACCTCGGCTACCGCGTCACCGCCTCGACCGGCCGGCCGCAGGAAACCGATTACCTGAAATCGCTCGGCGCCGACGAGATCATCGAGCGCGCCGAGTTCTCCTCGCCCGGCAAGCCGCTCCAGAAAGCCCGCTGGGCCGGCGCTATCGACAGCGTCGGCAGCCATACTTTGGCGAATGTCTGCGCCGCGATGAAGGACGACGGCGTCGTCACCGCCTGCGGCCTCGCGGGCGGCATGGATTTCCCCGCCACCGTCGCGCCCTTCATCCTGCGCGGCGTCACCCTCGTCGGCATCAATTCGGTCTACCGCCCGCTGAAGGATCGCAAGACCGCCTGGCACCGCCTTGCGAACGAGATCGATCTCGAAAAGCTCGACCTGATGACCCGCACCATCCCGCTCGCGGACACCATCCAGGCCTCGCACGACCTTCTCGACGGCAAGGTCAGGGGCCGCGTCGTCGTCGAGATCTGAAGGCGCAATGTTCCCGCAATGCTAGGATAGAAGCCTCAGGGTTTCATGGGGATGGGCCGGACATTGCGTGTTCTGTTGCTGGAAGACGAGCCAGAAATGGCATCGGCGCTGCGCAGCGCGCTCCGCGCCTACGACACCGTCGTCGACCATGTCTCGACCCTCGCCGAGGCTGAGGAAGCCGCCGACCTCAACGCCTATGGCGCCATCCTGCTCGACCGTCAGGTGCCGGACGGCGACGGCCTGTCCCTGATCCCGAAGCTTCGCGCCCGCGGTCTCGGTACGCCGATCATTGTGCTCACCGCACGCGGCGATCTCGACGACCGTATCGACGGCCTCGACACCGGCGCCGACGATTATCTCGCCAAGCCCTTCGCCATGGACGAGCTTCTCGCCCGCCTCCGCGCCGTGATGCGCCGCCCGTCCGGTATGCAGGCCGAGATCATGAGTTTCGGCCGACTCTCCTTCGATCTCGGCAGCCGCGAGGTCAGGATAGATGGCCAGCGCATGGTCCTGCCGCGCCGCGAACTCCTCGTCCTCGAAACCCTGCTGCGCCGCATCGGCCGTACCGTGCCGCGCTCCTCGCTCGAAGAAGCGGTCTACGGCTTCGGCGACGAGATCCAGTCCAACACGCTCGACGCCCATGTCTCGCGCCTTCGCCGCAAGCTCACCGAGGCCAAGGTCGGACTCGAAATCCACCCCGTCCGAGGCATCGGTTATCTGCTGAAGCAGGCGCAATGAGCAATTGCGCGCCCTCGCTCAAATGGCACCTGATATGCCGGCTGACGGCGCTCCAGGCGATATTCCTGACGGCGCTCGCCGTCCTCATCGTCGTCCTGCTGTGGTTCACCGGCCATCTCACCAAGCTTGAGCCGGAGGACGAGACGATCGACGCTATCGCCTCCTCCGTCGTCCGCGACGGCGATGGCGCCCTCGCCGTGCGGGATACGGAGACTCTCGAGGATCGCCGCGGGGAGATTTCGGATTTCTGGTACGTCATCCGCGACCGCGACGGCCAGACACTCAGCCAGGGTCCGGTGCCGGCACAATATGCGAGGATCGGCGGCGCGCTCGATGGCGTCGGCCAGGCCAAGCTTGGCGGCAATCTCCGCGGCGGCATCTCCGCCACGGCGCGGGTCAAATGGGCCGAGACGCCCGCCGGCGAGGTGCAGATCCTCACCGGGTCCGGGGGCAGCATTCCGTTCCGCCGGGTCATATCGGCGGCCTCGACCGTGTTCGTCAGCACCGTGCTTCCGCTGATCGCGCTAACGGCCCTCGCCACGATCATCGCGACGCCGCTCGTCGTCCGGAAAACCTTCGCCAGCGTCGGCGCCGCGGCCGCCCGCGCCGAGCAGATCGACATCGACCGACGCGGCACGCGGCTTCCGCTCGAGCAGGTGCCGCGCGAGATCGTCCCGCTCGTCACCGCCGTCAACGACGCGCTCGGTCGGCTCGACCAAGGTTATGAGCAGCAGAAGCGCTTCTTCGCCAATGCCGCGCACGAACTGCGCACACCGATCGCGATCCTGCAGACCCGGCTCGACGCTCTCCCGCCGGGTCCGGAGAAGTCGCGGCTCCTGGAAGACCTCGCGCGGCTGTCGACCCTTGCCGACCAGTTCCTCGATCTCCAGCGGCTGAACCATCGATTGTCGCTCATGCCCGTCGACCTCGTCGCGATCGGCCGGCAGGTGACGTCGGATCTCGCTCCGCTCGCCATCGCCGCCGGCTACGAACCCGCCTTCGAAACCGAGGAGGAGAGGATCGAGGTCATCGGCGACCGCTCCGCGCTCGAACGGGCGGTGACCAATCTCGTCCAGAACGCCATCCAGCATGGCGGGCGCCGCGGCAACATCACAGTGCATGTCTGCCGCGCGACGGGCATCACTGTCACCGACCAGGGCGAGGGCATTCCGTCGGAGGATCGCGAACGGATATTCGAGCCGTTCCACCGGCTGCAGACGCGCAGCCAGGGCTTCGGCCTCGGGCTCAACCTCGTCCAGGAGATAGTCCGCCTGCACAGCGGCGAGGTCAGCGTGCTCGACGGACCGACCGGCGGGGCGGCGTTCCGTATCGTGCTGCCGCAGGCGGCCGCCTGAAATCCCGCAATGTTCTGACAATCCGGCCGGCCTACCACCGCATCCGAGCCGCGAACGATCCGCGGTTTTGTGCGGAGTTTTCCATGTCGTCCCGGAGCGTCCTGCTGTTCGCCAGATCATGGGCGGCCAACCCCTTCATGGTCGGGGCGATCGCGCCGTCTGGACCGGCTCTCGCCGATCTCATCACCAGCGAGATCGACCCGTCGCGCGGCCCCGTCCTCGAACTTGGCCCCGGCACCGGCGTCTTCACCGAGGCGCTGCTCGAAAAAGGAGTCCGCCAGCAGGATCTGACGCTTGTCGAATACGGCTCGGATTTCGCCCGCATGCTCGAACTGCGCTTTCCCGAAGCGCGCGTGCTCTGGATGGATGCGGCACGGCTCGGCTCCTACAATCTGTTCGACCCGGGGCTGCTTGGCTCGGTCATAAGCGGCCTGCCGCTCCTCAGCATGAGTCCACGCAAGGTCGCTGCCATCCTGATGGGCGCCTTCGCCAATCTCCGGCCCGGCGGCGCCTTCTACCAGTTCACCTACGGCGTCCGCTGCCCGATCCCGCGCCCGCTGCTCGACCGGCTCGGCTTGAAATCCGCCCTCCTCGGTCGCGCCCTCCTCAACGTCCCGCCGGCCAGCGTCTACCGCATCACGAGGCGCGGCCCGCTCCGCCTGATGGCCATCTGATGGACGCCCTCGCCGGCATGCCGGATCTCGTCGCCCTGCTCGCGGGCTTCGGCGCGTTCGGCTTCGTCCTCTGCGCGCTCGTCGAGAGGATCGTCCCGGTCCTGCCGTTCTATCTGATGCTCGTCGTCCTCGGCATGACCAGCATCGCAAGCGGCCACGACCTCGCGATCGCCGCCATCGCCTGCACCATGGGCTCGACCCTCGGTTCGCTCGGCTGGTATCTGATCGGTCGCTGGCTCGGCGCCGAGCGAGGCGAGGCGCTGGTTGCTCGCTTTGGCCGATATGTCTTCTTCGACCTGCACCAGTACCGCCGCCTGACCGCGTCCTATATGCGCGACCGGTTCTGGATCACCGTGGTCGGGCAGACGATCCCGGCCGTGCGCATCTATCTGGCGTTCCCGGCCGGCGTGCTCGGCCTGCCGCCGGTTGGCTTCGCCGCCGCGACCTTCCTCGGCGCCCTCGCCTGGAACACGCCGCTCCTCGCTCTTGGTTACGTGCTGCGCGGAAGCGCCATCGACCCGGTCACCGCCGCGATCGGAACGATCGCCGGCCTGCTCGCCCTGGAGTTCGGCCTTGTCGCCTTCCTCCGCATCGGCCGCCTGTTTCGCCGCAACCGCGTCGCGCCGGCCGAACGGCGGACCTGAGCCGTCACCACATTGGCTTGTTCGCCTGCGCCTCGGCATATCGCTGCCGGGCGTCGGCAATCTCACCCTTGTGTTCGGTCATCCATTTGTAGAGCGTGGCCAGCGGCACGATCAAAGTCCGCCCGAGCTCGGTGAGCTCATAGTCGACGCGCGGCGGAATGGTCGGATAGACGGTGCGGCTCACGAGCCCGTCCTCTTCCAGCCCCTTGAGCGTCAGAGTCAGCATGCGCTGCGAGATGCCCTCGACCTTGCGATGCAATTCCTTGTAGCGCAGCGGCCCGCTCGCCAGAGATCCGACGATCAGCACCGTCCATTTGTCGCCGATCCGCGCCAGCATGTCGGCGAAGCCACGGCACTCCTCGTGGCTGACCTCGCCCTCGGCGATCACCGCCGGTTCCGTGCGAACAATTTTGTGCGCGGCGTCCAAAAAAGTGCCTCCTTGCGAGCTTTGCGGCAGGCTGCATCTTAGCCTGACGAACAAATTGTGCCTAGGCACCTTTTTTATACCTAGTCGCCAGGCCGGTTTGTCGATCGCGAGACAGGATCGAACAAATGACGCTTCTTCACATCGATTCGAGCATCACCGGCTCGGAATCCGTCAGCCGCAAGCTCACCACCGACATCGTCGCCCATCTCACGGCGCAGCGGCCGGATCTGCGCGTCGTCTACCGCGACCTCGCCGCCCAGCCTGTCCCGCACCAGACGGAGGCGCTCCTCATCGCCAAGTCCGGCGCCGGCACGCCGGGCACCGACCTCCAGGCCGCGATCACCGCGACCGACACCGCGCTCGACGACTTCCTGGCCGCCGAGATCGTCGTTATCGGCGCGCCGATGTACAATTTCAGCGTTCCGAGCCAGCTCAAGGCATGGATCGATGCGCTCGCCGTGCCGGGCCGCACCTTCGCTTACGGCGCGAACGGCGTCGAAGGTCTCTGCGGCGACAAGAAGTTGATCGTCGCCTCCAGCCGCGGCGGCATCTATTCGCCGCCCTCGCCCATCGCCGTGCTGGATCACCAGGAGACCTTCCTGCGCGGCTTCTTCGGCTTCATCGGCGTCACCGACATCAGCTTCGTCCGCGCCGAAGGCGTCCGCATGGGGCCGGAGCAGAAAGAGCAGGCTTTGGCCGCCGCCCGCGCCGAAACACAGGCGCTACGAGCGGCCTGATCGGGCCGCCTTATTGGGGAAACACCGAGTGGGCCGCGCCTTGCGGCCCACCGAGCCGCCCGCTAGTCTCCCCGGCGCGCGGGCGTAGTTCAGAGGTAGAACGTCAGCTTCCCAAGCTGAATGTCGTGGGTTCGATTCCCATCGCCCGCTCCAGCACTTAGCACCTTTTGAGGCGGTCTGTTTTGCTGCTGGTTTTGCAACTTGCGTTCTCCTTTCGACCTTATCGAGCTTCAGAATCAGCTCTCGCGTTGCCGCCGTGCGGTCGACGTAACGACGGATGACCTTGGCGACGTGCGCCTCCTCGGAGGAGCAGGATGAGGATCGCGATGCCGGCGGCCGTGGCCAGGATTTGAAGCGGCCAGACCGCGCGTTGTGCAGTTCAGACACGCGCCAGTAGACCGCGGCGAGAAGGGCTGAGGCCAATATGGCGGCGCTCGAGGGCAATGTGCTGAAGGATATCACGGTGATGCCGGGCGAATGGATCGGCGGCACGATGGCCTTCGAGCCGCCTCGCAAGGAGGACGCCGATGGCAAAGCCAGAAGCTATTCGATAGGCCTGAAGATCGGTGAGGACACGCACGTGATCGAGATCACGCAGGCGCCTGGAGAGTAAGGCGAGACGACACGCAACGATTTCATTCCTTCACGTCGGAGCTCGTAACGGCTGTGTCACCCTCTAAGCGATCGTCGTAGACGTATGACACGAGGTAAGCGCCGATCAGAGCGGCTATGCCGATTGCGACTCCCACGATTGTGATGCGGTTCATGGGTCCACCTTCAGGCGCGAAGCCTAAGCTCATCTTCGGTCGCGTCCCGAGTAGTGATTTCCCGGCGATGTGCTGGCTCCCGCCGGCGCGGCGCGCTTTCGGCATCGGGTCGCGCAAGTTCAGCATAGAAGCGGCTCAAGCCGCTGAACATCTCCGACAGTCCGTCTTGGCGGGATGCTTCGAAAGCGCACCGCCGGGACTCGCGACGGAGCTCCCAATCCTCTGAAATCATGTCTAGCTGCCTCCCGTGGGAAGCGGCTTCTGTTGCCGCAGGGTGACTTTCGCAGATCCTGACGACTGATCATTAACAGCGGTTAAGAACTCCAAAAAAGACGAGAAAAAGCGCCGCTTCGGCTCCGGTAGCCAGCCGGGGCGCACAGTCGATCCAAAGCACTGGGAGGTTTTACGCGCCCCGGTTAGATCGACTGGATCTCAATCGCATTGGGGCTTTTTCCCTGCGCTCCATCAGCCCGTCGACTACGCACACGATCCGCTGGAATAGTGAGTCCCTGCATCATCCCGTGACCCGATGGTGGTCAAAGGGCAATCGCCTCAATCTGCGTTTATCGATGATCAGATCGAGAAGCGCCCGCAGTCGTGCAAGCCTCCTCAAAAGTCGATGGTAGCCGATCCAGGTTTCTCTCCCCGGAGGTTCCTCGCCAAAATCGATCCTCTCGACCCGTCGAGCCTATCGCCAACGACCTCGGAAGCACGGCCACCCCTATTCCGACGGCATTTGGTGGTTACGTTGCTTTGGCAAGATGTCCGACCGCTCAGTGGTATTGCCCCGCATGGACGCAATGACGCGACACTAGGGAGACCCGAGCTGGCGCTCGGCTTGAGTGACCATGTCGAGGCAAGCGGCGCTGTTCCCCCGTCCGTCGAGCATGCGGGCCTCATTGAGGCTCGCACGAGCCTGCATGGCGCGGTCGCCACCGCCGCCCTCTTCTGCCGCCTGTCGCGTGGTTTCGGCCTCCCTTGCTTCATTCTGGAATGGCGGGACGGTGGGCGCCGCGATCGGCGCTCCCTTATCGCGAGCCTGCATGGCCTGGCTCTCGCGCGCCGCGGCAACGCTCTGCCCTCCAGAAGAGACAGAGGCGGCGGCCTCTGCCATTTCCTTCACGCGCGCTTCGATTGCATCGATGCGGTCGGTGCAGGTCGAGGCGAAGGAAGATTCCGCAAACAGCAGAAGCAGTATCGCGCTAGTCGCAGGCATTAGGCGGAACGGCATGGGGCATCTCCGTTTCAAGGTGACGCCGAACCATCCCTCATCGATTCGGTGATCCGGCGCCGGTGGTCTTCGGTGTCGCAGGCTGGACAACCGTCGGGCACACCGTCACGTGCTCAGTTGGTCCCTAATCGGCAATTGGCGAATGCGCTTGCCCGTTGCGGCGAACACCGCGTTGGCAATGGCCGGCGCTACCGGCGGTAGCCCGGGCTCGCCGACGCCGCCAAGAGGCCTGGTGTAGTCCGTCGAGGGCAATAGATGCACATGGATCTCGCGCGGCGCCGAATCCATCCGGGTGAGCTCATAGGTGTCGAAGTTGTTCTGCTCCGCCCGCCCGTTTTTGAACGAGATCTCTGCTGAAGTAGCGAGCCCGGCTCCCATGATAACCGCCCCCTCCATCTGGGAGCGAACCCTGTCTGGATTGACCATGGGCCCGCAGTCGATTGCGATGTCGACACGTGGGATCGCAAGCCTGCCTCCGTCGCCAACCGCCACCTCCGCCGCCACCGCAATGTAGCTAACGAAGCTGTAATGGCCGGCGATGCCAAGTCCGCTTCCCTTCGGCAAGGTCCGGTTCCAACCGATGCCCTCGGCTGCGGTCTCGACCACGCGCCGAAGACGGCCGGTGTCGATCGGGTAGAGGGCAGGATCTTCGCCGTGATTCCAGACGTCTCCGATCGTGGTCGGATCGATGATCCGAGCTGGGCCGATGAGTTCAAGGAGATAGTCCTTCGGGTCGCGGCCCGCGGCATGGGCAAGTTCGGCCACGAACGACTGGATCGCGAACGCATGCGGGATATTGGACACCGCTCGATACCAGCCGATGCGAACATGCGCTGTGGCTTCCGGATTCTCGGCCCTGATGTTCGGAATGGCAAAGGGCGTGTTGACGAACCCCATGCCGAGTTCAAAGGGCAGCTCGTGCTTGGGGTCTGGCGCAAATATCGATCCGATCGTCGGAGCTGCACTGCGATGCAGCCACGCCACCGGTTTACCGGAGGCGTCGAGCCCCGCCTCAAGGCGCTCGACCGAGACGGTGTGATAATATCCGTGATGCAGGTCGTCCTCACGGGTCCAGGTGACCCTGACCGGTGCTCCGTCCATGGCCTGCGAGCAGAGGCCTGCCTCGACGACGAAGTCCGGCTTGGATTTCCGCCCAAACCCGCCGCCAAGCAGAGTGACGTTGACCTTCACCTTCTCGACCGGCAGGCCTAGGCGCTTGGCAAGGCGTGCACGGGTGACCTGAGGCGCCTGCGTGCAGGCCCATGCTTCGGCCGCCCCGTTGACGATGCGAACGAGCGCCGCGGGCGGCTCGAGCGGCGATTGAGCCAGATGCGGGATGTAGTATTCGGCCGAGATGCGCTTCGTGGCGCCGGCCATCGCGCGGTCGACGTCGCCCTCATTGCGAACGACCTTGCCGGGCTTGCTCGCCGCCTCGCTGAGGCGGGCGCGATAGGTGTCAGAGGAATAGACCGCGTTCGGGCCGTCTTCCCAGGTCACCTTCAGCGCCTCGCGTCCTCTGATGGCGGCCCAGGTATTGCGGGCAATGACGGCGACGCCGCCAAGCGGTTCGAATTCGGACGGTATCGTCGGCGGTTCAATGGCGATGACCTTGACGACGCCCGGCACCTTCAGGGCGTCAGCGGCGTCGTAGGACGCCACCTTGCCGCCGTAGACCGGCGGACGGGCGACAACCGCATAGAGCATGCCTTCGGCGCGGGCATCGATGCCATAGATTGCCTTGCCCGTGGTGAAGTCGTGGTTGTCGATGAGGCCGATCGTGTCCTTGCCGATGTAGCGGAAGGCCGATGCCTCTTTCAGACGTACGGTATCGCGATCCGGCACCGGTAGCATCGCTGCAGCTTTGGCCAGCGCGCCATAGCCCAAGGTCCGTCCGCTCGCGACGTGCGTGAACGAGTGATTCTCGGCCCGAACCTCCGACGCTGCCACGCCCCACTGAGCGGCCGCGGCCTGCGCCAGCATCGTGCGCGCCGCCGCTCCTGCGCGGCGCATCGGCATGAACCAGTGACGTAAGCTCCGCGAGCCGTCCGTGTCCTGGTTCCCGAAGCGTTCCTCGTCGGCCCAGGCCTGGGCGACACGAACCCGCGCCCAATCGGCATCGAGTTCGTCGGCCACCACCATAGCGATGGAGGTGCGTACACCCTGTCCCATCTCGGAGCGGTGGCAGGTCACCGTGACGGTGCCGTCCTCAGCCAGAGAGACGAAGACGGCGGGATCATCGCGCCAGCCGTTCGGCATGCCGTCCGCCCCGAACTTCTTCTCTTCGGCGGGAAGCCTGGTCGGCAGGCTCACGGCGAGAACGAATACGCTGGCGCCGAGGCCGGCAAGGACGGTGCGGCGGGAGACATTGACCACGCCGCCGGTGATGTCTGTGACATGCTCGGTCATAGCCGCACCCCCTTGGCTGCCTGCTTGATCGCGGCGCGGATGCGCGGGTACGTGCCGCAACGGCAGAGATTGCCGCTCATCGCGGTGTCGATGTCTTCGTCTGTAGGATCTGGCGTCTCCTTCAACAGCGCGGCTGCCTGCATGATCTGGCCGGACTGGCAGTACCCGCATTGCGACACGTTGAGATCGCGCCAGGCGACCTGGACCGGGTGATTGCCGTCCGTTGAGAGGGCCTCGATGGTTGTAAGAACAAGGCCATCCGCGGCCGAGACCGGCGTCTGGCAGGCGCGCACCGCCGTGCCGTCGAGATGGATGGTGCATGCACCACAGGCCGCGACGCCGCAGCCGAACTTAGTGCCGGTGAGACCAAGCTCATCGCGCAAATACCAGAGGAGCGGCATATCAGGATCGCCGTCGTAGCGGCGCTCGGTGCCGTTCACATTGAGAGTAGTCATCAGCGTATCCTCCCTGAGGCTGGAGAGGTCCGGTTACACGGCCGGTTCGACCTGGCCCGGTGCCACTAAGTCACGCTTGATGCCCATATCGTGCGGGCGCTCCGTTCGGAAAGGCAAGCTGCGCAACCGCAAGTTTTCGTGACTGCACCGCAATGAAACTCATCACCCGGTCAAGGACGTGCGGCCTTCTCAAGGAGGGGTCTAGCGACGCTACGAGAGCTTAGCGAAGCCGGCGATCGAGGCGATGCGCGATCCGACGCCGGAGGTGTTAGCGGCGATGTTTGAGGCCATGTTCGAAAGAGGCTCAGTTGTCCCAGATGGATCAGATCACCGCCTTCTCGAAATCACTTCGGTCGCCTGTAACCCCCAGGCGCAGCGGGCCGGAGCGCCAGCCGTTCACCTTTTCAGCGATTGCCAATATCGACGGCGGCGACGCGGACGGTTCGTCGACCTCCACTCCCCTCTAGAGTCAGCGATAGCTCTCCACTCACCCCGACTTCCTCCAAGCGATCAGTCAGGTCCGTTAGCTGCCGCACCTGTTTCCCATCTGCTTCGACGATGACATCACCAATCGACCCCGCCTGCTCATCAATGCCTCTGATGCCAGCCCGCTCGGCGGGTGATCCCGGAACCACCGCCGCGACCACCAGTCCTACCAGCCCCAGTTGCGCTGCGACGGCGTCATCCGCCGCGACTATTCCAATACCGGGCGTTGGAACTCGGCCGTCATTGATAAGCGACGGGACAACCCTGTTCACGGTATCGACCGGAATGGCAAACCCGATGCCGGCGTTTGTGCCGGAGGGCGAAAATATCGCTGTGTTCACTCCGATTAGCCTGCCCGCAGAATCCAGCAATGGTCCGCCTGAATTTCCAGGATTGATGGCAGCGTCGGTTTGAATCACGTTCGCCACCTCCCGCCCGCCACTGGTGGGAAGGCGCCGCTTCAAGGCACTTATGATGCCCATCGTCAGAGACTGGTCCAGGCCGAAAGGATTTCCGATAGCGTAGGAAATCTGCCCGACCTTCAAGCCTTCGATCGTTCCGACAGAGACAGCCTTGGGTAAATCCGCGGCCGCTGAAACCCGGAGAACCGCCAAGTCATAGTTCCGGGCGGTCCCGACTATCCGAGCCGGCACCGTTTTGCCGCTCGCGAAGCGCACCACCACCGATCCGGCGTTTTCCACGACATGATTGTTAGTCACGATATGGCCCGCCTGGTCCCAGACAAAGCCTGTTCCAGAACCTACCCCCTGACTGCGGCTCGCGTCACCTAACGACATACCGCGAGGCAATGCCACGACCTGAACAACGGATGGCGCAACGGCTTCGAAGACCGCTGTGCTGGAACGCTCGAAGGCACTTAGATCCCCCCGCGCTTCTACCGGCTTTGGCTCCACAGCCGAGAACAGCATCATTGTTACTACCGGTTGCACCGCCAGCCCTAGAATCAGAGCTCCAGCGAGCAGCAGGAGGGACGTCAGAGTTCTCGGCATGCGGAAGCGCTCACATAGGTGCGCGATCAACGGGAGAATGCCAGTGAGCGTTCCGGCCTGCGGCAGTTGAACTTGCTGTCAGTGAGGCAGCAGGGCAGGACGCCGATGAGGAGGACTTTATTTGCGCTTGATCTTGACTCTAGTGGACGTTCCTCCCCGCCCTTCCCACTGATGTCTTCCCTCCGCCCCGAACCATCCACTGAAATATATCGGGAACATTTTCGTGTCCGCATCCTTGAATCGAACATAGTTCCCGTATACGAACAACATCGAACTTGTAGACGAATGTTGTTTTGCGCCACGGCGCCCACGCGATCTTCCTTCTCAATTTCAAAAAACCCGAGCCACAGCACACTGCTGGGGATCGAAACACTATGTCGATTGAAAGGAAATCGTCATGAACATCGGAACAGTTAAGTTCTTTGACGCCCACAAGGGCTTCGGTTTCATCCAGCTTGACCAGGGCGGCCCGGACGTATTCGTCCATGCGTCGGCTGTCGAACGCGCTGGAATGCGCGGGATTGCCGAAGGCCAGAAGCTCAGCTTCGACATCGTCAGAAACGATCGTAACGGCAAGTCCGCGGCTGAAAACCTGCAGGCGGCCTAAATTTAGTCTCTCTACCGCTGACCACGGATGTACTGGCAGCGGATTTGACGAGGTATACAAGAAGGTCGGGCTCGCCCGGCCTTTTTTGTTTCTCCGTGTTCAGGAACAATTGACTTCCAGACGCGCGAGGAACCTGGCCTCTCGCGCTCGAGCACGTCGGTCTTCACGATTTTCGCCGGTCAGGTCATAGGCGGCGACAGGTTCGATGCTTTGCCGGTGGCGCGGAACAGTCCGCGAGCGGACGCGCTCATGCCCACACGTCCGTCTCTTCCGCGGCCGAATGGATGCTGAGCACTCGCCCCAAAAGCGGTCCCGATCGCGCGATTACGTACCTAGGATTTTTGTCAGGAACGACGCCGCACTCGCTTCTGTTGAACTCACCTACAAGGGAGGATTTGCGATGCGGCTGCGTTTCGAGGTGAGGCAGGAAACGGATGGAAAATGGGAGGTGATCAACATCTTCACTGGCCAGGTCGTGGTCGTGGAGGAACACCCGCTCTTCGGACTCAAAGAGAGCGATGCTCGTGACATGGCCAATCTGCTTAACAGCCGACGGTTCGGTGCCCGGGAGCCTCTCCCGCGAAACTATCGGGGCCTCTAGACAACGATGACGAACATTGTCCTGAAGCCGTCGCTCGTCGTTCGGGACGGCAAGATGCGGCGAGAACTGCTGACCTTTAGCGACATCCTCGATTACGTGGCTCCGACTGGCGCCGCTCCTGCCATGGGGATCGGCAAGATCGTGCTGGGAGCGAAGAGCGCCGACGACCAGAACGCCGCCGCCGTGAAGTTTCGCGAGTGGGCCGCCAAGTCGGGCCTGCTGATCTACGAGCACGAACACTGAGGTCATCGCCCTACCGCTTCTCTACGCGGATTTTCCGGGCTAGCTGTGCGTTTCGCGCGGCGACCATCGCGACATGAAGACGAGCGGCAGCGGCGTGTCTAGGCAGCGCCGCAGCCGCCAGCTCGACCGCATCCTCCAGCACTTCGCCGTAAACTCATATCTCCGCGCATGGCCCAGCCCGCCCTCGCCCGGCGGGATTTTTGTTTGTTCGCTACCGAACAGCAACGCCGAGCCCCCTTGTAAGTTGATCCCACAAACGGGCTGCTCCACCTGTCCCGTCGCCTCTCGCGCCTAACGAGCGGAGATCGGTTATGAACCGAACTACAATCATCGGAATTGCTGTTGCGATCGTCGTGCTGATCGGCGCGCTATTCGTCTACATCACGCATGACGATGAAATTCAGGGGAAAATGGCGGGGCCCACCAGCGAACAGAAGTGATCGACTTTTTTGTTATCGGTCTGCTCGACCTTGTCGTGGATGCTCGCGCCTTTGACATCGGCGTCCTTCGGCCCGGCCTTTCCGCGCTGCTCCGGCGGAATCGGTGGGGGTCTGTTGGTCATCGTTCCCTCCAATGGTGACAGCGGATGAACTAGTCACCGAAGGTCCAGTTCCCGCCCGAAACCGGACCAACCACGATCATCTTTGAAGCTTCTCTCTCATGCGGATGTTTAGCTAGGCTTGGGCTCTGTCCGCTATCGAACAGCAACCGAAGCGCACGTCTTCTGGTTTATCTCGCACAGCCAGGGCCATACTGATTGTTCCTCGCGGCCACCTCCCTCGGCGGGGTTTCTGTTTGAACCCAAACGTCCGTCGTCGCGTTTCGGCATAGGCGGGTGTAGATTCCCCTGCCCGTCATTCGGGAAAGACAACTTGCCCCGCCCTCACCGGCGGGGCTTTTGTTTGAAGCGGCGTCTCGGCAGTGACAACGCCAAATCGCAATCGGGATCCGGCGCGGGAGAGTGCATTCGAGCGAGTACGCAACCGCACTCCCGACCCCACTGCGGTAACTCCTAGGAACACAGGATAATAATCCGGCGTTGGTTTGAGACTACACCCAGGAGTTAAGTCATGGCGCATATCGACACCCCCCGGGGCATGGGAGCTATGGACGCGCCACATCGCTCGCCGGTCAGCCCGGCAGAAGACATCCGAACCGTCGCGATCAACCAAATCTCATGGAGCGCGGTTTTCGCGGGCGTGGTGACCGCACTGGCCCTGCATGTGATCCTGAACCTACTCGGCCTTGGAATTGGTGCCGCGACGATCGAGCCCACGACTGGAGAAACGCCGGACGCTCAGACGTTTTCGATCGGCGCCGGGATTTGGTGGACCGTATCCGGCATTCTCGCGTCGCTCGCCGGCGGCTATGTCGCCGGCCGCACAAGTGGCAAGCCGAAGGGAAGCACCGCCGGATTCCATGGCTTTGCCTCCTGGGCAACAACCACCTTGGTCATCTTCTACATGATCACGACCTCGGCTGGCGCATTGGTTGGCGGGCTCTACAGCACAGTGTCCGGCGTCGTGGAGCAGCACGCAGGCCAAGCCGCCCAAACGGCGGCGAACACTCCCGATCCTGTCGGTCGACTAAGGGGACAAGTTCAGCAGATGACCGGCCAAGACCCGAACAATCCGTCACCGGAAGCAAAGCAGCGCGCGGCTGAGGCGGCTGATGCGACCGCGACGGCGGTATCCACCGGCGGGATTTTTGCTGCCGTAGCGTTGCTGCTTGGCGCGGCAGCGGGGTTCATGGGAGGCCGTATGGGCGCAGTTGACCCCACCATTACGACCGCTCGCCTCGCTGGAACCGGGAGGTGAGCTCGGCTAGGCCCGGTGATCAGAGTGTCTCACCCGGCGATTGGCGCTTGCCGGCCCGCAGCAGCATCCCGCCGACGAGCAGCATCGCCGCGCCCCAGATCAGGAAGCCGATATCCCAGAAGATCCACTGCTCACGTGGCACGGTTTCGTTGACGTGGTGCAGATCAAGCAGATGATGATCGATAATCCCCTCGACCAAGTTGAAAAGCCCGAAGCCGATTAACATGCTCCCGACGAGCATCTTGCCTGACCACCACAGATGACCGCGATGCGCAGCTCGCCAGAGCAGGGCGAGACCCAGCACGACGAACACGTAAGTCGAGGCATGAAATAGCCCGTCCAGGAGTGTGTTGAACTTCAGATTCGACACCGTATCGGCGGGATAGCCGGCACTCGTCACCATATGATGCCACTGCAGGATCTGGTGCAGCACGATTCCGTCAAAGAACCCGCCCAGACCCAGTCCAAACAGAATGCCTGCTGAGATAGGAAAACGGCGTTCTTTGCGGTTGTCGGCCATGATAACTACCTCGCCGCTTTCCTTCCCCATCCAACACGCCGAGAGCGGGTTCGTTCAGACCGTCACCCGGAGGATTTGGTTGTTCGGACAACTGCCGATCAACGTTGAAATCGGGGAGTTCTCCCGCCAGCTTCTTGATCTCTAGAGTCGACCAGAACCGCAGAACCGAATTTACCCAATCACGCGAACTTAAGCGCGCCTGGGGTGTTTTGGCCGATCACCCGAGAAATGCACTCATGACGGCCCTGTCACTCACCTCCTCTAACTTCCGAAACCCGGCCATCCTTCTCGCCGGCCCCGTCGACCATGCGATGTACGCGAATTTCCGGTCGCAACTCGCCCAAGCTCCGGCAGAGGGCTTGATCGTTATCGAGTTGTCGACACTGGGCGGCGATCCAGAAGTGGCGAGAATGATGGGTGAGGATGTTCGCTTTCACAGCGAGAACGACCTGAGCCGTAGGTTCGTCTTCCTTGGCAAGGCAGCGATTTACTCTGCCGGCACAACGTTCATGGGTTTCTTCACTCGGCCGAATCGATACCTGACGCGTGGTACCCGGCTCATGATCCATGAACGTAAGCTGACTAAAACAATTTCCGTCGATGGCCCGCTGACTGCCTGTGTAGCGAACCTTCAAGCCACGCTCAATGAGATCGAGGCATCGATCCGGATCCAGAACGAAGGCTTTGCCAACCTGATCGTTGGCTCTTCAGTATCCATGGAGGAGGTGCTGCAGAGGGCCCCCACAAATTGGTACATCGAGGCCACCGAGGCTCGGGACCTGGGGCTCATAGAAGCGGTGATCTGATGATCTTCTTTACTGGCGACACCCATTTCGGAGATCCACGCATTCTTCGCATCGACAGGCGCCCTTTCGCCAGCGTCAGTGAACACGACGAAGCGTTGATCGCTAATTGGAATGACGCGGTCTCACCGGACGATGAGGTCTGGCATCTCGGCGACTTCTCCCTCGGACTTGCAGAGAACCGGATGCTCAACATCCTGGAAAACTTGCACGGAACCAAGCATCTCATCATCGGCAACAACGACGGTCCCACCACGATCACCGCGCCCCATTGGGCGAGCATTCAACATTATCGCGAACTAGTCATCGATGAGACCGAACTGGTTCTCTGCCACTATCCCTTCCGAACGTGGAACCACATGGGGCGCGGAGTGATCAATATGCACGGCCATAGCCATGGCAAACTCAAACCCCTGCCCCGCCAATACGATGTCGGTGTCGACGTTTTTGCCTTCCGGCCGGTGACGCTTGAGGTAATCAAAGCGTCACGGAAACGAGCATAGCCAGCGAGATCCTTTACGTGGCAAAGCTTGGTAGGACGTCGATGCCGAACGCCTCGATGAATTCCGTTTGATTACGTCCAACGTTGTGCAGGAAAATCTCTGAAACTCCCATGTCGGCGTCCTCTTTCAACCAGCTCACGTGCCGGTTGAGGTCAGAGGAGATGCGCACATACTCATCCATATCCTCCGGTCGGACGTGTTTGGACGCACCGTCGAAATCAGCCGGATGGCGCAGATTGGCAGCTAGCGAGGCAGTGATGGCATTGCTCCGCCACTGATCGTAAGCGTTAAGGCGTGCAGCATCGTTACCCTCCGCGTAGCTCACGTGAACCTGAAGCACGATCGGCTTCCCCTCCCCCCCACCGGCGTGGAACTCCTGAATCATGTTCTTCATCGCGTCGCGCGATTGATTGACCATCAGCAACCCGTCAGCAAAACCCCCAGCCCAACGAGCGGTATCGGCCGTCAGTGCAGCAATCAAAAGTTTCGGCGTTTCGAGTGGCCTAGTGTACAACTTCGCCTCGTTGACCGCGATCGGATGGCGGGTTGTCACTGTACCCCCAGCCAGCAGTTCACGAATGATGTCGGTGGCAGCTCGGAGTCTGTCGTTGCGCTCCTGCTTCGATGGCCATCTGTCGCCCACGACGTGCTCGTTCATCTCCTCCCCGCTTCCAAGAGCGACCCACGGCAACCGTCTCGGAAACATGTCGACGGTCGTGGCGATGGCTTGTGCGACGATAGCAGGATGATAGCGCCATCCGCCTGGGACGGTGATTAGTCCAAGCGTCATTGCATCGGTGGATTGGAGAGCGGCGCCCAGCCAAGCCCAGACGAAGCCGGAATGCCCCTGCCGCTCACTCCATGGAGCGAAATGGTCTGAGGACATAGCAGCCACGAAACCGGCGTTGCTAGCTTGCTTGACATAGCCGATCAGTTCCCGCGGTGAGAACTGCTCGTGCGAGGCATGGTACCCAATCCTGATTGTCATGGCATGCCCTCGAGCCTGGACCACAGGTATTGATAAGGCTCGAGCTCAAGCCTGACGCGGCCTTCCTCGATGTGGATGTGCATGTCGCCAATCAGATCGTGAAGCTGAGCGCGCCCGGATAAGCCGATTTGGAAATCCACCCGCGCCCGCCGACGGGAGAGATTGTGCAGAAACAGCATGCCTCCCCCCTCGTGCTGACACCGATGGCCAAAGACCGATTTGTGTCCTGTGGGAAACGACGTCAGGGGAGCCCTCTTGAGGGCGATGCTATCTCGGCGAAGCTGACTGAATTTGCGGATTTTGTTCAGGAGCGAAGTCGGATTGCTATCCTGCTTTTCCACGTTGACGCGCCGGGATGAGAACGGTCCATTCTTCATTGTCGGTTGGATGAGGTTTTTCGCCGATGCCGTGGAAAAACCGGCATTGCGAGCTGCTGACCATTGCATTGGCACCCGCACGGAATTGCGGCCCTGTTGGCTCAGATCTTCTCCGATTCCGATTTCGTCGCCATAGATCAGCGTCGGTGAGCCCGGGAGCGAAAACAGGAGACTGTTCACCAGCTCCAAGCGCTTACCGTCGCCCGCGAACATGGGCGCGAGTCTGCGGCGTATGCCACGGTTGTAAAGGCGCATTCTCTGTTCGGGAGCAAAAACGTCACAGGTCTCGAGGCGATCCTCATCGGACAGGCGCGATAGGTCCAACTCATCGAGCGTGCGGAGGAAGTTCGCCCAGCCACAGTTTTCTGGCGGGACAGGCAGAAGGGTGATCGCATGCTCGATCGGCGCGACCTCCTCGCGAGCAAAAGCGAGGTAGAGATGCGCGTTGAGAAAAAAATTGAAAAGAAGGCCGAGTTGATCAGCATCGCCAAAGAAGCGGCCAATCTGATCCGGAGGAACGTTGGCTTCCCCAAGCAGGAGACCGTCCTCGCGCCGAGCGCAGACCGTCCGATGCATGTCGCGCAGCGGGCCGTTGGGATCTTCAGGAGCGGATCGGTCTAGACCGTTTTCACCGACGATAATCGGCGCCGCATCGACCCGGAAACCGGCAACACCGAGTGCCATCCAGAAGTCGATGATCTTAATGATCTCGCCTCGGACTTCTGGATTCGCAACATTCAGATCCGGTTGATAGTGATAGAAGCGATGGAAATAGTAAGAAGAGGCGACCTCGTCGTAGGTCCAGACCGTGTCCTCCTCTCCCGGGAAGATGGTCCGGTCATCAGCTTCCAGCCTAGGCGGCCTCTCAGTCCAGACGTAGTAATGACGGAAACGGCTTCGCGGATCCCGACGCGCGGCCTGGAACCACGAATGCTCGTCCGAGGTGTGGTTCACCACGAGATCGGCAATGACGCGGATGCCCTGCTCTCCAGAGCGCTGAATGAACGTGACGAAATCCTGGAGTGTCCCAGTTTTGGGATTGATCCGATAATAATCGCGGATGTCGTATCCGTTGTCTCGATCGGGCGTATCGTAGAAGGGCAGGAGCCACAGACAGGTGATGCCGAGGCTACGCAGATAAGGTAATTTCTCGGTCAGCCCTTGAAAATCGCCGGCGCCGTCTCCGTTGCCATCATAAAATTTCTCGACGTCGACCGCGTAGATGACGGCGTCCTGATACCACATCGGCTGACACTCCGACTTCCGATCCGAAGCGCCAACGCCGCCACGTTGCCGGGGTTCCGGGCACTGCAACGTTAGGGGCGCCGCAATGGCAACGAGCAAGCCTCTTTGAGGCAGACGATTTGGAATCAATTTAACCGCTCGAGAATAACTCGCCGCGGCATCAGGAAATTGTGCAGCTGGTGAGGGTAGCCCGGTGGCGCTGATCGGATGGGAAGCTCGGGCGCAGCGCTGTCGACAAAGAAGTAAGGACCGTCAAGCCCCAGTCGCGGCACGGTCCAGGTTCGACTGGGGAGCGTGTTGAGCCGACACCAACGTTTGTCATCGATGCCTCAGCCCAGATGACGGCCGAGTTTACGATTCCGCGTATGTATTTTGATCGGGACTTCCGCTGATCGTTTGACTGCCGCGCAGCCCGCCGTGACAGCGTTGTTATTCACTGCCAACTCGCCAAGGTTGGCGGAAGCGCGAGGGGACCTCAGCGCCTTCGAGCGCGCGAGCACGGAGGTCTTCGACGCCATTGCCCCCGGGCGGTCACGCTGTCTCTGCAGGGCGTGACGGCCCGTTCACATTGACCCGCAGCGAAAAAACACAGGCCGAAACCTTTTGGCTCTTTGCGCCGTTGAAGGGCTCCACAATGGAGAACCAAATGACCAAGTTCATTGCCGTTGCCGCTACGACTCTGATGATGGCCGCCTCGCCGCTCGCGGTTGCGCCGGCCTCTGCAGCCAGCGTGAATATCCATGTCGGCGGCGGCCATCATCAGGGCCACGGCTATCATCACCGGAAGGTCGTCGAGAAGCGCATCATCCGGCACGATCGCTGCTCCACCAAGACAGTCATCAAGCACCGCAACGGCGAGCGAATTGTTCGCAAGGTTCGCACGTGCGGCTAACTACGCTCGACTTCGCTGGCGGTTGCCCTCGCCAGCTGAAAAGGCCGCCGCCGGCCCCTCTATAAGCCAGTGGCGGCCGCTCCGATTGATGGTATGCTACGGTTTCCAGCCAGTTTTAAGTGTCCCAGGAAGGGACGACCCGCCGGCCGCTCCCCCCAGCCTGGCCGGCATTCGCCGTCGTCCCGTCTGCATGCGGACCACGGTTTAGGGCCGTCACCTTTGGCTGGGTGACGGCCCTTCTTTATAGGCGCTTAGCAGCCCTCGTCTTCCGGCGCGACGCTAGTTAATGACTTGGAGGACCTTCCTCGACGAAGGCTCAACGATCACCCGTTTCTCATTGACCACAGCGTAAGTGTATTTCTCGTATCGAGGCACCGGTTGAAGCACCACGGTTTCAGGTAGCGGTTGGCCCACCTGCACCTCCTGCTCGATGACCACGGACCGCGGCGGCGGCGCCTCCATCACCACCGTCCGTACCTCCGCCGGCGGCGGATCAATCGCGGTTCCGATGGCGGCTCCGGCAACACCGCCGACAACGGCGCCGACAGGTCCGCCGACCACCGCACCAGCGGCAGCGCCGCTAGCGGCCCCAGCTCCGGTACCCTCAGCGAAAGCTGGGTTAGCGGCGATGAGAGCGATGCTCATTAGGATTATTTTCTGCATAACAAGTCTCCCTTCATGGAGAACTGAAAACTCGACGACCGACATCCGCGTTCCTGAAGAACGATTTGATCGAGCTTCCTTAAGACGGGAACGAACAGGCTGTCCTCACGTTTCGACCGCGAACGATCGCACCGACATCGAGGAGGCAACTTGAATTCGAACAAGTTGGTAATTTGGCTGATCGGCTGCGGCGTCGGGGCGATCGTCGCGCTACTGGCAATCAATCTGAAACCGGACGAACGACATCTCGACCGCCCCATTCCGCAGAATGTGACCTCTGCGAATCCGAACTTCCCGCCGGCGATGGAGGGGGTGATTGGGTCATCGATCGAGACCGGACACGCCATCCAGACTCTGGTGAACGGCGACGAGATATTTCCGGCAATGCTTGACGCGATCGAACGCGCCGAGCGGTCCGTGAATTTCGAGACTTACATCTACTGGTCGGGCGATGTCGCAAATCGCTTCGCGGACGCGCTTTCTCGCAAGGCATCCGGCGGAGTGCGCGTTCACGTCCTGATCGACGGTGTCGGTGGCGCCAAGATGGAGCGTTCATTGATTGAGCGGATGAAGTCCGCCGGTGTCGACGTGCAGATTTTTCGTCCCGTCCATTGGTACACTCTCGATCGCGTCAACAATCGTACCCACCGGAAAGTGCTGGTCGTCGACGGCCGGATCGGCTTCACCGGCGGTGTCGGCATCGCTGACGAGTGGAACGGCAACGCGCGGTCTCCCAGTGAATGGCGCGACAATCATTACCGCGTTGAAGGTCCTGTCGTTGCCGGCTTGCAATCGTCGTTCGTCGAGAACTGGCTCGAAGTCACAAACGAGCTTCTTATCGGAGAGGACTACTTCCCGCCCCTAAAAGCGGCCGGGAAGCTTGCGGCACAGACGGTGAAGAGCTCTCCGTTTTCGGGCAGTGAGAACGTTCATCTGATGCTGCTGATGGCAATTGCTGCCGCGACCGATCATATCCGGATCGAGATGGCGTACTTCGTGCCGAGCGAAGTCGCCATTCAGCAACTCATCGAGGCGCGCAAGCGCGGCGTCGAGGTCGAGGTGCTCGTGCCCGGCGATCACGTCGACAATGCCGGGGCGCGCAGCGCCTCTCGCTATCTCTGGGGCGAGCTACTGGAAGCGGGTGTCCGCATCTATGAGTTCGAACCCACTATGCTGCACGTGAAGTTTGTGACCGTTGACGATGTCTGGGCCACCGTCGGGTCCGCGAACTTCGACGAGCGATCATTTGGCCTCAACGATGAGGCCAATCTGACCGTGTTCGACCAAGGCTTCACGCAAACACATATCGACATCTTTGAAGCGGACAAGCGGCGGGCCCGCGAGGTCACGTTCGAGGACTGGCAAAACAGGCCCCTTCAGCAGAAGGCAATTGACCTGATCTGGAGCGCACTCGGCAGCCAGATGTGATAGCCCTTCCCTGATCGACACAATCCGAACGAAAAGCCCCCCGATACTTTCCATAAATTCCTTTCGGGTGGGCATTCTTCATGGCTTCTGCACTGCGCGACGGCGTCAAAGGTATCGACGTCACCATGCGCATCACTCTCGGCGTACTGGCTCTGGCCTCAGGCGTGTACACCTATCTTGGTGTCCGCGATCTCTTGGATGGGTCGGCGGTCGTTGTCGCCTTCGCGGCCTTGATCTATTCCGTGGCCGTCTCGGTCGCGATCTTCACGTTCTGGTCGTTTCTATTGACCTTTCTCCCGCAGGTCCGAGACGTGGCGAGCCGGCTCTGGCTGTTTGCCGCAATGGCGCTTGGCTCGCTGATGATCTGTGCCATGTCGGCATGGCTGAATGCCGCCGCTCTGGCGGGCGCCGCGGCGATCGAGCAGCATCTTGCAACGACCCTTCAGGCATACACCCGTGATCTCGATACCGCGCACAATCGGGCGATCGGGGCTCAGAGCTTGCTGCCCGACATCCAGCTCGCATCCACCCGGTTCGCCCGTCTCGCTGATGCGGAACGCAGCGGCGCCCTGACGGGAACAGGCGGGTCAGGAACCGTCGTCCAGCTTCTCAGCCAAATGTCGAGCCAACTCGACGATCTCGGGCGTCAGGTCGGCGAGAGCGCCGAGCGGGCGAAGGCCCTCTACACCGAGGGCAGTGCCCAGATCGCGAAGATGCGTGAACTCGTCTCTGGCCAAGGCAACATCAAGACACGAAGCGATGCGTTCGGTGCCGAGGCGATGAAACTCGTCGGCACGGTGGCCTCACTTGAACAGACGTCGATGGCGCCTGCAGTCAGGCGAGCCGCGGACGATCTGGCCAAGAGCTTCATCGCGCCGGCCGCGGACGGAAGAACAGCCGATCTCGCCGGTCGCCAGAATGCGGTGGTTGGTAGCGTCGAGAAGGCCGTCGCCGCCCAGGCGCACGCGCTTTCGCAGGCAGCCGACACAATCATCGGGACCGGACCGGTTGAGCCGGCTCGGTTCCAGCCGCTGTCGACCGCTGAAGCCGTGCTGCGCTATGCGGGTGACTTCCTGCCGAGCTGGGCGGGCGCGATCTCCATCGACCTGCTGCCGGCCGTCTTGGTCATCATCCTCTGCGTGGTTCACGCGGCGATACGACGGGAGGGCGAGCTTGCCGATGCGGAGACGATGACAGCGGCTGATCTCATCACGGCGATGCGTCTCCTCCGCACCGTCGATGGTGAGCGACGGGAAGCGGTCGTGGACGTCGGCGACATCGACGATCTGGAAGTCGTGCGCGCGACAGAGGCCAACGTTACGGCCCTCGCGCCTCGCGGAGCTAAGAAGGAATGAGTCTGAGCGGGACCCCGGCTCCCTCCGATCCCGCCTGGAGACGCATTCTGGGCGAACGACCGGACGAGACGTTCCTGCGAGCGATGTTCCGGTTGCTCGTTGCCGGGTCTGTGTTCGTGTTGGGCTATGACGTGATCGAACGCGTGCAGAACGCTCCGGACCAAGCTGCCACGACCCTGCTGCCGGGGGAGGCTCCTGACGTTCAGCCGTTCCTTCCATCGGCTCGGCCCGATTTCGCCGAACCGGGAGAGAAGCGACCTGGGCGCGCTCCCCGCGCCGAACTGCAAAAGCCAATGACGATCGAGCTGGTGTCGGGCGGCCGCCTCGAGCTCACCGGTGTGATCACGCCAGGTAGCGCTAACCGCCTCAAGGATGAAATCGACAAGCGCGGCGACTACGTGAAAAGCGTCGTCCTCAACTCTCCTGGCGGTTCGGTCCAGGATGCCTTGGCGATGTCGAAACTGATCAGGGCGAAAGGTCTATCCACGCGCGTTGAGACCACCGGACATTGCGCCTCCTCGTGTCCTTTGGTTTTCGCAGGTGGAGTAGAAAGATTGGCGGATAAAGGTGCGTCGATCGGCGTCCATCAGGTCTTCGCGCTATCCGCGGCCGGTGCATTGGCGGATACCGGCATGGCCGACGCGCAGCGGGTCTCAGCCGAATGCCAACGCCTTCTTGTCGACATGGGCGTGGATCCGAGGGTCTGGATCCACGCTATGGAGACGCCTCCTCAGGAGCTGTTCTACTTCACCCCCGAGGAGCTGATGTCGCTCAAATTGGCGACAGCGATGTCCAAACCCGCTGCCGCACGCGGCGCCGCAGCCAAGTAGACTCGGATGCCCCGAAATCGAGAAGTCACCTCGGCTGACTGACGTCCACGGGACCGGTCAGACCAGAATTGCCGATGACGGGCGATGTCCCCTGTCCTGCCGATGTGCGGCACGATCCAGACACCGAGTTGCTTGAACCGCCGGTCGTTGTGGAGCGTTCGCCAGTGCCGCCGCAGGCGGTGCTGGAGGATCGCGAAGCTGACTCATCGATCGAGTTCGACAGACCCGACGACTGGCCAGTACCGTAAACCGGCACCTGTTCACCGACCGATCCACCCGGCGAGGTCTGAACGCTGCCCCCGCTGCCTGGGACGCTGTAGGCGTTTGGCTGGGTCCCGCCGACACCGCTGGATGGGTTCGTGCTGGTCGTCGACCTACCCGATGCTGCCGCAGCGGCCGAATTGGCGCCCGCGCGAGGCATCGCGCTGCCGCCGCCTACCGAACCGCCAGACAATCCGCTGGAGGAGCTCGATCCGCCGCTCGAGCCTCCACCTGCGCCACTCGATTGAGCGAAAGCCACAGTTGTTCCGCCGGCAATCACGGCGACGATGGCGATCAATGAAAGAAGATTACGCGTCATCTGAACCTCGCTGGTTCATCGGACAACGTGGGGCCGGAGGCGCTGTTCCTAATAGATCGGCAATGCCTGCTCGAATTCGGCATCATGCGGCTCGTCGGCTACATCCTCCTCGAAGTCGTCCCTTGCACCACTGCCCCAAGCCAGTTGGCACTCGGTGGCGCCTTCCTGCACGAGTTTGAGCTGGCGGTTTTGTTGCCTCGAGCTAACCGTTCGATCTAACTGGGGTCGAAAACAAGGACTTTCGTAGCTAAGCAGTTGATCCATCTGACAAATGCCTAGCTTCCCAAGCTGAATGTCGTGGGTTCGATTCCCATCGCCCGCTCCATGTTTTCGAGCAATGGCACGACCACTCTGCTTCAATCTGGTGGGCGCGAGCCTCCTACCCGTCCAGTTTCGGATCGCATGTTCCGCCTCGTCGCCATGATCTGATTAGTGATGACGGGGACGACCAGCAGCGCGCCGGCGATCGTCGAATAGAGTTCGGGCGCGATCAGGAGCATCGCCGTGGCCGCCAGGACGAGACGTTCCCAGATCGCCAGACGCGTGAGGAGCCAGCCGGAAAACGCAGCCGAGAGTGCCAGAATGCCGGCACAGCAACCGGAGAAGGCGAGAAAGAAATCCGGCCAGGTGAAGTCTTTCGTGACGAGCAATAGCGACGGCGAAAACACGAAGACGAAGGGCACCAGCACCTTCCCCATTCCGAGGCGGAAAGCGATGTTGCCGGTGCGAAAGGGATCGGCGCCGGCCATACCCGCGGCGGCATAGGCTGCGAGCGCCACCGGCGGCGTGATGTCGGCGAGAACCCCGTAATAGAACACGAAGAAATGGGCGACGATCGGCTCCACGCCGAGCAGGCCGAGCGCCGGCGCGGCGATCGTGGCCATGATGATGTAATTCGCCGTCGTCGGAATGCCGCATCCCATCAGGATGCAGACGACGCCGGTGAGGACCAGCGTGAAGAACAGGGTCAACGCTGACATCGTGAACAGCCAAGCGGGCAGGATCGCTGCCGCCATCGTCGCCAGATCGCTCGCCACCGAGGTGACGATGAAGCTGACCTTGAAGCCCACGCCGGTCAGCGTGACCACCCCGATGACGATACCGACGGTCGCCGCGGCAGCGCCGACCGCCAGCGCATATTTCGCGCCGTCGCGCAGCCCCTCGAAAACCTCGATCGGCTTCATCCGCCGACGCGGATTGAGCAGTCCGACCGCGAGGCAGAGGGTGATGCCCCAGAAGGCGGCCAGATAGGGCGTGTAGCCGGCGAAGAGCAGCCCGACCAGTACGACGAGCGGGATCGCGGTCGGCCAGTCGCGTCTGAAAGCCTCCCGCAGATCAGGCATTTCCTCCTTGCTGAGGCCGCGAAGCCCATCCCGCTTGGCCTCGAAATGGACCTGCATGAACACGCCGAAGAAGTGCATGAAGGCCGGCACCACCGCGGCCAGGATGATCGTCGTGTAGGGAAGTCCCAGGAACTCGATCATCAGGAAGGCGGCGGCGCCCATGATCGGAGGCGTGATCTGCCCACCGGTTGAGGCCGTAGACTCCACCCCTGCCGCAAACTCCTTGCGATACCCCAGCCGGATCATCGCGGGGATCGTCAGCGAACCGACGGTCACGGTGTTTGCGATCGAGGAGCCCGAAATCATGCCGAACAAGGCCGAGCCGAAGATCGAGACCTTCGCCGGACCGCCGGCATATCGTCCGGCGACCCACGCCGCGCAATCGAGAAAGAGCTGTCCGAGACCGATCCGGGTCGCGAACACCCCGAACAGCACGAAGTGGAAGACGTAGGTCGCCACCACGCCGAGCGGCACGCCGTAGATGCCCTGCGTCGTCAGGTAGAGATGGTCCACGATGCCTGGGATCGTGGAGCCGGGATGCACGAGGATTCCGGGCATGCTCTGGCCGAAATAGGCATAGGCCAGAAATAGGACGGCGATGATGGGCAGCGGCCAGCCGACCGACCGGCGCGTCGCCTCGAGGAGCAGCAGGATCAGGATGCCGCCCAGGAGGACGTCGGTCGTTGTCGGATTGCCGACGCGAAAGGCGAGGTCGTCGAGCGGGATCAGCGGAACGTGGAGGACTGCGACGAGGGCCGCGATAGCCAGGATCCAATCATAGATCGGAATGCCCAACGGCCTGAGGACGCTCTGCTCGATCGGCGCGCGATAGCCGGTCTTCGTGAGCGGAAAGACCAGGAATGTCAGTGCGAGTACGAGCGAGAGATGGATGCCTCGATGCACGATCTCGGACAGAAGACCGAAACCGGCGGTGTAGTAGTGGAAGATCGACAGTCCGACGAGCGCCGCGCCGACGATCCAGCCGGCGGCCGGCGAGAGCCCGCGGAATCGGACCTCCGGGTCGAATTTCTCCTCGAGCTCACGAGCCTTCGCTTCGTCGAGTTCCAAAACCATGCGCGAATCCGGCTCGATAAAGACGGTGAAATGCACCGGCGCCTTGGCGCCGGTGCGGACAGACTTACTGCGTCTTTATCCCGGCTTCCTTGTAGAAGCGCTCGGCGCCGGGATGGACCGGAATGCCGACGCCCTGAAGCGCCGTCTCCTTCTTGATCTGCTTGCCCTTGGCATGGCCGCTGTCGAGCAGTTTGCGGCTATTGTCGTTCCAGAGAGCTTTGGTCACGCCATAGACCAGGTCATCGCTCTGCGATGCATTGGTCACCAGCAAGGCGTTGACGCTGATGGTCGGTGTTTCCGCAACGCCCTTGTAGGTCTCAGCCGGGATCGTGTCCTTCGAGAAGAACCCGTATTCCTTCAGGAGCTTGTCGGCCTCCGGGCCGGAGATCGGGACGAGTTCGACGCCGACCGAGGTCGCAAGCTCGACGACCGCGCCCACCGGGAAGCCGCCGACGAAGAAGTAGGCGTCAAGCGCATTGTCGCGTAGCCGGTCGCTGGACGCGTTGGGCTTGAGGTATTCCGCCTTGACGTCCTTCTCGGTCAAGCCATAGGCGCCGAGCACGATACGGGCGTCGATCAGCGTGCCGGAACCCGGCTCGTCGAGCGAGACGCGCTTCCCTTTCAGGTCGGCGACGGTCTTGATGCCCGCTCCCTTGCGGGCCACCAGGTGGATCGTTTCGGGATAAAGATTGGCAATCGCCCTCAGGCCTTCGACCTTCGGCTTTCCTTCATAGACTCCGGTCCCGGTATAGGCCCAATAGGCCACGTCGGACTGGGTTAGTCCGGCCTCCAGGGTGCCGCCCTGGATTGCGTTGATGTTGGCGACGGAACCATTGGTCGCCACGGCCGTGGCAACCAATCCCGGAACGCCGCACGCTCCGCCTTCCTCGCATTTCCGGCTGCCGGGAGCCGACGAGATGGCGTTCGAGATCAGCCCGCCGATCGGGAAATAGGTTCCGGCCGTCCCGCCGGTGCCGATCCGAAAGAACTTAATTTCCTGTGCAAAGCCGGTGGCGGCCGCGAGACTCCCCCCGATCAAGATCCCGATCGCCAGTCGGCGCGTCGTCCGCATGTCCATCTAATCCTCCCTGACGCAAACGCGAATTCTTGTTGTCCTGCAATGGTGGCACGAGCCCACTTGATCCGACAATGGGTATCGCCCCCGCGGATCGAGGTGTCGGTCAGGCTTCTCGCGATCCCATCGTCTCGATCAGATTGTCGCGCAGCCTCGAAACGGCCTTCTGCAGCCTGGCGAACTCCTCGACCGGCAGGCCCGTCTGCTTCACCAAAGTCATGTTCAGCCCCTGCTCGCGCAGGCGGCGGCCGGCCTCGGTCAGGCCGACGCGGACCACACGCTCGTCCTGCGGATCGCGCCGGCGGGTGAGATAGCCCATCGTCTCCAGCTTCTTCAGGATGGGCGTCAGCGTGTTGGACTCGAGAAACAGCTTCTCGCCAAGCCCGCTCACCGTCTGGTCGTCCTGCTCCCAGAGCGCGACGATTGCGATGTACTGGGTGTAGGTCAGGCCGAGCTTGTCCAGGATCGGCTTGTAGGCGCGGCCATAGGCCAGATTGGCCGAATAGACCGCAAAGCACAGGAAATCGGCGAGCTTCGGGCTCGGCGGACCGTCCGGGGCGGCGGGCTTCATTCTCATCTCTCCAATGCGAGACGTGGTCTTCTCATACCTACATATATCGCATCCGATTAAATCGGAAGATTGACATTCCTCGCATCCTCCTATTTATAACTCGCATCCGAGTTAATCGGTTGCGAATAAATAAGGAGAACCACATTATGAGTCAGATCGAGAAGGTCCTTTACACCGGCAAGACCCATACCACGGGCGGCCGCGACGGCGCGGCCCGCAGCAGCGACGGAAACCTGGACGTGAAGCTGTCGCGATTTGGCTCCTCCGGTACCGGCACCAATCCCGAACAGCTGTTCGCCGCCGGCTGGTCGGCCTGCTTCATCGGCGCCATGGGGATCGAGGCCGGCAGACGGCAGATCACCCTGCCGCCGGATCTCGCGGTCGATGCGGAAGTCGACCTCGGTACTGGCAGCGGCGGCTATTTCCTGCAGGCCCGCCTCAATGTCAGCCTGCCGGGCATCGAGCGGGAGACCGCGCAAGCACTGGTCAATGCCGCCCACCAGACCTGCCCCTATTCCAAGGCCACGCGCGACAATATCGATGTCGAGATCAAGCTCGTCTGACTCACCTTGTCTCGCGACGTCGCCGACCTATTAAACTCGGATGCGATAAAATCGCATCCGAACATCAAAACGGAGACACCATGAACAGCCTGGCCAAGCTGGCGCTTCTCCTGGCAGGCCTTGCCGTGGTCATCACGTGCAGCGCTGAAGCCTTTACCGAGTCCGCGCCGCAGAACGCCTCGCCGATATTTGGAGTGACGATTCCCGACGGCTATCGGCAATGGGAACTAGTCGCCCCCGCCCAGGAAGGCGAGCCGTTGAACGAGCTTCGCGCGGTGCTCGGCAATCCGATCGCGCTCAAGGCCTATCGGGAAGGCACGCTTCCATTCCCCGACGGCACAGTGCTCGCCAAGCTTGCCTGGAAGCACGTCCAGTCGCCGGAATTCGAACCCGCTTCGATACCCGGCGCCGCCACCACGCTGCAGATCATGGTCAAGGACTCGAAGAAATACGCGGCGACGGGCGGCTGGGGTTTCGGCCGGTTCGTCAACGGAAAACCGGTCGACGAGGCCCAGCACGAGACCTGCTTCGCCTGCCACGAAGCCCGGGTGAAGAACCACGATTTCGTTTTCACCCGGCTCGCTCCCTGAGGATCGAAAGACGCCTCTTTCAGCGCACCGCCGCGTATCTGCATACGCCGGGCCGCCTGAGGACAGCCATCCCGATTGAGAAAGGACCCACGATGTCAGACGCGTTCAACCCCCAGCGCCGCCGCTTCTTCGGCACCGCCGCCGCGACCATCGCCGCAGCCCAGTTCGGCATGGCCGGTCTGGCCAGCGCACAGGGTGCAAAGCCTACGGATCTGCCCGCCGTCAACCCCGGGACGAACACCTCGTTCGGCTCCCTCAAGCAGATCCATGCCGGCGTCCTCAACGTCGGATATGCCGAAGCCGGTCCGGCCGACGGTCCTCCGGTCATCCTCCTGCATGGCTGGCCCTACGACATCCATGCCTTCGTCGATGTCGCGCCGCTGCTCGCATCGAAAGGTTATCGCGTGATCGTGCCCTATCTGCGCGGCTACGGAACGACCCGCTTCCTGTCGGGCGACACACCCCGCAACGGCCAGCAATCGGTCGTCGCGGTCGACGTCATTGCGCTGATGGACGCGCTCAGGATCGAGAAGGCGGTCATCGCCGGCTTCGACTGGGGCGCGCGGACGGCCTGCATCGTCGCGGCGCTCTGGCCGGAGCGCTGCAAGGCACTGGTCTCGGTCAGCGGCTATCTCATCGGCAGCCAGGAGGCCGGCAAGAAGCCGCTCCCGCCCAAGGCAGAACTGCAGTGGTGGTATCAGTACTATTTCGCCACCGAGCGCGGACGCGAGGGCTACGCCGCCAACCGGCACGATTTCTCGAAGCTGATCTGGCAGATCGCCTCGCCGAAGTGGAATTTCGACGACGCGACCTACGACCGCTCCGCCCACTCCTTCGACAATCCGGACCATGTCGACATCGTGATCCACAATTACCGCTGGCGGCTCGGCCTGGCCGAGGGCGAGGCGAAATACGACGATCTCGAAAGGAAGCTCGCCGCCTTCCCGGTCATCACGGTCCCGACGATCACGATGGAAGGCGACGCCAACGGCGCGCCGCATCCCGATCCGGCCGCCTACGCGAAGAAGTTCTCGGGCAAATACGCGCATCGGCTGATCGACGGCGGCACCGGCCACAACCTGCCGCAGGAAGCGCCGCAGGCCTTCGCCCAGGCGGTCGTCGACGTCGACGGCTTCTGACAGGCCCCAAAACCAGACCATTCGTAACGAACCGCACCGGTTCTTCGGTGAAGGAAAAGCCATGACCCTGTTCCTGTTGTCCTATCTGGCCGGCATCCTGACGATCCTCAGTCCGTGCATCTGGCCCGTTCTGCCCTTCGTCCTCGCACGGTCGGACCGGCCCTTCCGCCAGGGCCTCCTGCCGCTGCTGGCCGGAATGGCGCTCACCTTCGCATTCGTCGCCAGCCTCGGCGCAATCGCGGGCGGATGGGCGGTCGCGGCCAACCAGTACGCCCGCATCGCTGCCGTCATCCTGCTCGGCCTGTTCGGCGCGGGCCTCCTGTTCCCCACCCTGTCGGAACGGCTGACCCGTCCGCTCGTCTCGCTCGGCGCGCGGATCGCGGGCGCAGCGGAACGCCGGAGAAGCGAGGGCTCGGACGTTTGGCCGAGCATGCTCCTCGGCGTCGCCACGGGCCTACTTTGGGCGCCGTGCGCCGGCCCGGTGCTGGCGCTGATCCTGACCGGCGCGGCGCTGCTCGGTCCGAACTCGCAGAGCTTCCTGCTTCTGCTGGCCTATGCCGGCGGCGCGGCGACGTCGCTGTCGCTCGCCTTCGTGGCCGGCGGCCGCCTGTTCGCCGTGCTGAAGCGCGGCCTCGGGTTCGGCGACGGACTTCGCCGGGTCGCGGGTGCGCTGGTCCTGGCCTCCGTCGTCGTGGTCGGTCTGGGCCTCGACGCCAGCCTGCTCGCGCCGCTTTCGGCCAATGGCACGACGCGCATCGAGCAGAAGCTGCTCGACCTGCGGGGCACGTCGCCGGCAGCCGGGACGCGCCGGGCCTCCATGGCGGCGAGCCTGCCCATCGAAGGCGTCCTGCCCTCGCTCTCAGGCGCGAAGGAATGGCTGAACTCGCCGCCGCTCGCTCCCGAGGCGCTGCGCGGCAAGGTCGTCCTCGTGAATTTCTGGACCTATTCCTGCATCAACTGCCTGCGCACGCTGCCTTACGTCCGCGCATGGGCGGAGAAGTACAGGGATCAGGGGCTGGTTGTCGTCGGCGTCCATACGCCGGAATTCGCCTTCGAGAAGAGCGTCCCGAACGTGCTGAAGGCGACGAAGGATCTCGGCGTCGGCTATCCGGTCGCGATCGACAACGACTTCTCCGTCTGGCGCGCCTTCGACAACAGCTATTGGCCGGCGCTCTATTTCGTCGATGCCGAAGGCCAAATCCGGCACCACCAGTTCGGCGAAGGCAATTACGACGTTTCCGAACGCGTCATCCAGGCGCTTCTGGCCGAAGCCGGCAATCGCACTGCGCCCGTCATGCCGACTGCCCTGCCCGCCTCAGGCACTCAGGCGCCGGCGGACCCAGTCAATCTGCGCTCCGGCGAGACCTATCTCGGATACCGGAACGCGGCGAATTTCGTCCCGTCTGGAGGTCTGGTTCGCGACAGGAGCGCGGCCTATCGCCCGGCCTCCCACCTGCTGAACGAGTGGAGTCTGGATGGGAAATGGACCGTGCGCGGCGAGAGTGCGGAGCTCGACGCGCCGGGCGGCGTGATCGGCCACCGCTTCCACGCCCGCGATCTGCATCTCGTCCTCGGCTCGAAGACGGACGGCATGCCGGTCCGCTTCCGCGTCACGCTCGACGGCAAGCCGCCGGGTGACGACCGGGGCAGCGACGTCGACGCCGCTGGCCTGGGCGTGGTCACGGACCACCGGCTCTACCAGCTCGTCCGCCAGTCCGGCCCGGTCGCCGACCGCGAGTTCAGGATCGAGTTCCTCGATCCCGGCGTTCAGGCGTACGCCTTCACCTTCGGCTGAGCGCGCTCAGTATTCGCCGTGCGGTTCGCCCGGCTCGCTGAATTCCCGTCTGGCCGCATCCATGGGCAGACGGTCGGAATAGACCGGCAAGTAGGACGCGGGGATGGGCTTGGCTTCCGCCTTCGCCCGCACGCCGTGGTCCTTGTACAAATCGCCCGCCGTGGCGATCGTGGCGCAGAGCGCCAGCAAGCCGACGGCGATCACGGATACATGGTTCGCTTCCATCGCGATCTCCTTTTCGGATGATGCGACCCTAGTCGGCGTTCGTCGCAATCATTCGCCGGCGAGCGCCTGAACGGTAATCCATTGTACCCGTCCGGCCGGTGGCGACACTTTGTTACGATCGCGTCGCGCCGATCCGATAAGCGCTTGCGCCGCCTGACCGAAAAAGCCGGCGGCCGTCTCCCTCGACGCCGCCACCTATCCGGATACCATACGAAAGTGTAAGCGCCTCACTCGCATGGATACTGGCACGGCGACCGCAAGAACCTGATCTTGCGCACGAATTTCACCGAGGAGCAGTCATGAGCACGATCACGACCAAGGACGGCATCCAGATTTTCTACAAGGACTGGGGTCCGAAGGACGCGCAGCCCATCGTCTTCCATCACGGCTGGCCGCTCAGCGCCGACGACTGGGACAATCAGATGCTGTTCTTCCTGTCGAAGGGCTACCGCGTCGTCGCCCATGACCGTCGCGGCCACGGCCGCTCGACTCAGGTGTGGGACGGCCACGACATGGACCATTACGCCGCCGACGCGGCCGTTGTGGTCGAGCATCTCGACCTGAAGAACACGATCCATATCGGCCATTCGACCGGCGGCGGCGAGGTCGCGCGCTACGTCGCCCGCCACGGCCAGCCGCAGGGCCGCGTCGCCAAGATCGTCCTCGTCGCCGCGGTGCCGCCGATCATGCTCAAGACGGAAGCCAATCCGGGCGGCCTGCCGATCGAGGTGTTCGACGGCCTCCGCAAGGCGCTCGCCGACAACCGCGCGCAGTTCTACCTCGATCTGCCGACCGGCCCGTTCTACGGCTTCAACCGCGACGGCGTCACCGCGATCCCGGGCGTGATCCAGAACTGGTGGCGGCAGGGCATGATCGGCGGCGCCAAGGCGCACTACGACGGCATCAAGGCCTTCTCCGAGACCGACTTCACCGAGGACCTGAAGATCATCGACGTGCCGGCGCTCGTCCTGCACGGCACCGACGACCAGATCGTCCCCTACGCCGATGCCGGCCCGCTCTCGGCCAAGCTGCTGAAGAACGGCACGCTGAAGTCCTATGAGGGCTATCCGCACGGCATGCTGACGACCCATCCCGACGTGCTCAACGCCGACATCCTCGCCTTCATCAAAGGTTGAGCCATCCAGCCGGAGGCGCGGGCAAATGTCCGCGCCTCCGGACCATCGACGAAAGGCGGGCAGTTCCACCTGCCCCGGCCATACCTTCGGATGGTCCAAGAAAAATCCGATCGACCTAACTCAGTCTTCAAAGCCCGCGCATGGCCCGCACGGCTGAACACCGACGTTCCGGAGACTTGAAAATGGTTCGGCTTTCGATCCTCGCTCTCGCGCTCATGGCGGCGAGCCCCGCTTTTGCCGCGAGCGACATACCCCGCCTCGACATCCAGAAGACCTGCCACAACGAAGCCAGGCAGGACGCGGCGGACTATTCCATCACCGGCTGCGTCGGCGACGAGAACAAGTCCCGCGTCGATCTCGAGAAGCAATGGCCCACCTTCAGCGCCGCCTCCCGCCAGTTCTGCACCGAGGAGTCGGGCTCCGGATGGGATCCGTCCTATGTCGAACTGTTGACCTGCCTGCAGATGCACGACGCGGCCGCCGCGCCGCAAGCGCGCACGCCGCGTATCGGCCGGATGAGCTACTAACCGCTTTGCGGCCATCTTTTTTACGGAGGTGGGTCGCAGCCCTGTCGGCTATCCCGGTTCAGTGTCCCGGTTGAGGTCCGCCAGTTGTTGGGACGACTTGCGTTCGACTTCGCGCTCGATCGTGTCCAGCGTCTGGGCCAGGTGCAGTTCGGTCTTCAGCGAAACGCCCTCGCGGTCGCGAACCCGGTAGAGCGCGAGAAGCTCTGCATGGTCGCGGTTGTTCATCTCGATGATTTCCGGCCGCGCAAACATCGACAGCACGACATAGGGCGAAGCCGCGTGCGCGAGTGTGTAGACGATCCCGGAAAGACGTCCGTCCTGCGTCTCGCCCCCGGTCAGCGTCGCGTGGAATTCCTCGTTCAGGCTTGCCCAGGTCTCCGGCGAGGTGTTCGCGCACATCCGTCGATGAAGCGCTTCCGCCCTGGCGATCTGCTCGTCGGTCACGTTGTCGAAGGTCCGTTCGGCCAGCAGCGGTTCGAGGCGCACGCGCATCTGGTAGATTTCCTGCACGTCGCTGAGCGTGAGCCCGCGCACGACGGCTCCCCGATGCGCATCGAGCGAGATAAGCCCCTCGGCGAGGAGATCACGAAACGCCTCCCGCACCGGCGTCGTGCTCACATCGAGCCTCGCCGCGACCTCCTCCTGTCTCAGCCGCGAGCCGGGCTGATGGCGCCCCTGCAGGATCTCCCGCCTGAGAGTTCCGACTACGTACTGGCGCGCCGTTCTGGGCCTTTCCCGAACCTTCATCGCTCCCCACTGCCCCCTGCCGATTCCGATCGGCGGCAAGATCATAAAGCGCGTCATAGGGGGAAGGAAATCCCACTTCCGACGGCAATCCGTGCCGAGAATCTATGCATTGTGCATAATATACAAACTTTGATTTTGTGTCAGTTGAGCCTCAAAAGCGACAGGCCAGCAGCTCCGCCATACGTCACAAGCCATTGATTTTAGGCGTATAATTTCAACGGATTGAGCCAGGTCAAAAGCTGGCACGGACATTGCGTTTTATCCTGAAAACGGGGGGACGCGAATGTCTGAGCCGCAAATCCAGTTGAGTATCCGCAATGTGCGGAAATCGTTCGCGGCCAAGGGCGGCGAGGTCCCCGTCCTCGATGGTCTGACCTTCGACATCTACGAGCGCGACTTCGTCTCGATCATCGGCCCGAGCGGTTGCGGCAAGACGACGGTGTTCAACATCATCGCCGGGCTGCTCGACGCCGACACCGGCGAACTCGTCTATCGCGGCGTCCCGGTGGACAATCTGCGCGGCCGTATCGGCTACATGATGCAGAAGGACCTGCTGTTTCCGTGGCGAACGGTGCTGCAGAACGTCCTCCTCGGCCTCACCGTCCGTGGCGTGCCGGAGCACGAGGCCCTCGATACCGCCCGCGAATATCTCTCGACCTTCGGTCTTTCGGGCTTCGAACAATCCTACCCGCGCACGCTGTCGGGCGGCATGCGCCAGCGCGTGGCGCTGATCCGGACCCTGATCATGGATCCGGACATCCTGCTGCTCGACGAGCCGTTCTCCGCGCTCGACTACCAGACCCGCCTCTATCTCGAAGGCGTGCTGATGGAGGCGGTCGAGACCTTCAACAAGACGGTCATCCTCGTCACCCATGACATCGACGAGGCCGTCGCCCTGTCGAAGCGCGTGGTCGCGCTCAGCGGCCGGCCGACCAAGGTCAAGAACGTCCACACGATCGACATCGAACGCTCGAGCCCGGTCGAGGCCCGCAGCGATCACCGCTTTTCCGATTACTTCCACACGCTTTGCGGCGAGCTCGACATCCAGACCACGAAGAAGCGGGTGAAGGCATGACCCAGGTCACCGCTCTGTCCTCCCAGGAAGCCCAGTCCGCCGCCGATCCGAAGGCCGGCACCCGTTCGAAACGTGCCCGATTTTCGTTCGACACCGGCGGCGGTCGCATCGTGCTGCAGCTCGCCAGCGTCTCGGCCTTCTTCCTGATCTGGGAATTCGCCGCCTGGATGGGCTGGATTTCGGAATTCCTCGTCGGCCGGCCGTCGGGAATCTGGAACGTGCTGGCCACCCGCACGCTCGACGGCTCGATCTTCGTCGACAGCGGTTACACGCTCTACGAGGCCCTGCTCGGCTTCGTCATCGGCACCGTGGTCGGCTCCGCCGCCGGCCTTGCGATGTGGTACTCGGCCTTCGCCGCCCGCCTGGTCGAGCCGTTCATCGTCGCGCTCAACAGCGTTCCCAAGATCGCGCTCGCGCCGATCGTGCTTCTGTGGTTCGGAACCGGCCTCGTCTCGAAGGTCGTGCTGGTCGTGTCGATGACGGCGCTCGTCGCGCTGATCGCCGCCTATCAGGCCGCCAAGGACGCCGACAAGGACCTGCAATCATTGATGCGCTCGATGGGCGGCACCAAGCACCAGGTCTTCTATCGCGTGATCATCCCCTCGTCGCTGCCGGCGATGATCGCGACCTTCCGCATCAATATCGGCTTCGGCCTGGTCGGCGCGGTGGTCGGCGAGTTCATCTCGTCCAAGCGCGGCCTCGGCAACATCGTCTACACGGCGTCGAGCCTCTACGACCTCAACACGGTCTGGGTCGGCCTCTTCACCCTGATGCTCGTCGGCTTCTTTCTCTACCACGGCATCGATTTCCTGGAACGCCGCCTCCTGCCCTGGAAGCAGGACGTCGAGCGCGCGCACGTCCAGCTCTAACCCGTTCCTTCCAGCCGAACCGTTCTCACCAGCATAAGGGGGTGTGTCATGAGTTTCATTGGGAAAAGCTTCTGCGCCGTGCTCACTGCGGCGTCATTGATCGCGGCGCCTTTGACCGCATCGGCACAGGACAAGAAGGTCGTCATCTCGCAGGCCTTCCAGTCCATGCTGTATCTGCCGCTCTACGTCGCCATCAACAAGGACTTCTTCAAACAGCAAGGGCTGGACGTCGACAAGGAAACCGCGGGCTCGCCGACTGCCGCCCTTTCGGCGGTTCTCTCGGGCAGCGCACAGTTCTCGATCCACGGTCCGGAATGGACGGCGATCGCTGCCTCCAAGGGGGCCAATGTCGGCATCATCAGCAATGTCGCGAACGGCGCCGCCGTCTGGATCGCGACGACCCCGGATTTCAAGTTCGAGACCATCAAGGACATCAAGGGCCAGAAGGTCGTGACCGGCCTGATGCCGACCACCTCGACATCTCTGTTCATGAAGCTTCTCAAGGAGAACGGCATGGACCCGAACAAGGACGTCGACATGCTGCAGGTGCAGATCGGCTCGGAGCCGGGCCCGTTCATGGGCGGCCAGGCCAAGGTCGCCGTCCTCTATGAACCGGGACTCGACCAGGTCGCGGCGCGGGGCATGAAGGTCGTGCTCGGCTTCCCGCAGGTTTACGGCCCTTACGCCTTCTCGTCGGTCACGGTTAAAAAGGACGTCGATCCCGATTCCGCGCAGAAAGTGGTCAACGCGATGGAGCTCGCCTTCCGCTTCATCCAGTCCAATCCGGATGAGACCGTCGCCATCGCGCAGAAGGAATTCCCGTCTCTCGATCCCAAGGTCGTCGAGGCGGCCGTCCGCCGGATGATCAAGGAAAACGTCTATCCGAAGAGCGCCGAGACCACGCCCGACGCTTTCAAGGTCGCGATGGACACGCAGATCGTGCTGGGCAATCTTCCCGCGCAGCCTGATTTTTCGAAGTTCGTCATCCAGGATTATTCGAAGAAGGCGCTGACGCTCGCCAATTGACGACTGCCTGGCCGGCCGCCACCCAGCGGCCGGCATCTCCTTCCACTCCAAAATCGGCCGATCATGTCCAATCCCCCGAGTCTGCTTGAAGCCCGCCTCGCGTTCAGCGAGGGCCGCCTGACACCCCGCGAGTACGTTCTCGCCTGCACCGCGAAAGCCGACGAGGTCGAGCCCTGGCTCAAATCCTTCGTGACGCGCGTCGCGAACGACAGGCTTGAAGTGTCGGACGACGGCCCGCTCGGCGGCATCCCGGTTGGCGTCAAGGACATCATCGACACCGCCGGCCTCCTCACAACCAACGGCTCGGCCGCCTACCAGACCAATGTGCCGTCCGAGGACGCCGACATCATCGCCCGCATCAAGGCGCTCGGCGGCACGATCTTCGGCAAGACCGTCACCACCGAATTCGCCTGGCGCCATCCCGGCCCGACCGTCAATCCGTGGAACAGGGCGCACACCCCCGGCGGCTCGTCGAGCGGCTCCGCCGCGTCGGTCGCGGCTGGCATCGTGCCGCTGGCGCTCGGCACGCAGACCGTCGGCTCGGTCGTCCGCCCCGCCGCCTATTGCGGCGTGGTCGGCTTCAAGCCGAGCCACGGCATCGTCCCGCGCGAAGGCGTCCATCCGCTCTCCGGCTCGCTCGACCATGTCGGCTTCTTCACCCGCAATGTCGACGACATGGCCTATGCCTTCGGCCTCCTCGCCGACGACGTGGTCGACTTCCCGGACGTCGATCCGCGCACCGGCGTCGAGCCCGTCGACAAGCCTCGCCTTGCCATCCTCAAGCCTCCGTTCTGGAACCGAGCCGACGCGGAGCAGCAGGCCGAATTCGAGCGCGTCGTCCAGCTCCTCAAATCGGCGGGCGCCACGCTCGAAGTACTCGAACTTCCCGCCCGCTTCTGGGACGCCGACGCCATCCAGCGCATCCTCTCGACAGAGGCCGCCGTCGTGCATCAGGACCTCATCGCCTCGAAGCCCGACAAGGTCAGCCAGCGTATCAAGGATCTCGCCGCCGCCGGCCGCGAGGTGAAGGCGATCGACTACCTGAACGACCGCGCGCTGCAGGCCGAGTTGCAGTTCGAGTTCACTGACCGCCTCGACGGCTTCGACGCCGCGCTGACCCTCTCCGCCACCGGAGAAGCGCCCGAAGGCCTCGACGAGACCGGAGACGCCAGCTTCTGCGGCCCCGCCTCCTATCTCGGCGTCCCCGCCCTCAACGTCCCCTCGGGCCGTTCGAAGAAGGGCCTGCCGCTCGGAGTACAGGTCGTCGGCCCGTACCTCGAAGACGGCCACACTCTGCGGGTGGCGAAATGGGTGGAGCAGGCGCTGGCGGCGAAGTAGCGCCGAGATCGGCGACCTAGCGCGGCGGCCAGGTCCAGCGCGCCGGGTCCTCTTCTTCCGCCAGTGTCTCGCCGAAATCCTTGGCGAGGCGAATGCGCTTGATGCTCGCATTCTCCTCCAGCGCCGTGATGAGCTCCGGCGCGTGCGAAACGAGGATGATCTGCGAACGCGCCGACGCCTTTGCCATCAGGCGCGCAAGGGATGGCAGGAGATCGGGGTGAAGGCTCGATTCCGGTTCGTTCAGGATCATCAGCTCCGGCGGACGAGGCGACAGCAGCGCCGCGATGAGAAGCAGATAGCGGAGCGTCCCGTCGGATAGCTCCGCTGCCTTCAATGACCTGAGCAGGCCATGCTGGCGCATCCGCAATTCGAAATAGCCGCCTGCCTCGTCGATCTCGATCTCCGCTCCGGGGAAGGCATCCGACACCGCTTCGCGCAGATCGTCGGCCCCACCGATTTCCAGGATCGTCTGGACCGCGGCGGCGAGATCGGCGCCGTCGCTCGCCAGTACCGGCGTATGGGTCCCGATCTGCGGCCTTCGGGCGGCAGCCTCGCGATCGGTCCGGAAATGCTCGTAGAACCGCCATTCCCGCATCCGCTCGCGCAGCACGAATAGTTCCGGAGCCTCGGTCGGTTCCGCGCAATGCGTCATCATGCTGTCGACCGGCGCGAGCGTCTGGAACGCCTGCCGCCAGGCTCCGGTCTCGCCGCGTATCCGCACCGACGGTCCACGCCGCTCCGCCATGATGCTCGACCGTGTCGGCGCCGATCCCATCCAGACGGTCTCGCTCTTGATCTCGGGGTCGAGCGAGAACATCGAGGACGAGGGCAGCGGCAGTCCCAGATCGATCGCATAGCCGAAATCGTCTCCGGCGAAGCCGAGCTTGAGGCTGATCGGCCCTTTCCGACGCGTCCCCTCGACCGCATGCCGTCCGGCCTTCACTTCGCGCCCGAAACTTTCCGGACCGGCCCACAATGTGGACTGCAGTCCGCCATCCTCGGCGAGCGAGCGGATCACCCGTCCCTGCGCGACATCGGCAAGCAGCCTGAGCGAGCGGTAAAGGCTCGATTTGCCGCTGCCATTGGCTCCGGTGACGACCGTCAGGCGTTCGAGCTCGATCGTGATGTCACGCAGCGAGCGAAACCCGGAAATGGCGATCTGGTTGATCATCCGACCAAATTGGTTGGGACCACCCGGGCCGCCTCCACCGCCAGCGGGATATGCGCCGCCGCAGTCCTCGGCAAATGGCCCGACAGCCTCGGGTCCTCGGCGATCTCGACCATCAGCGCATAGGGCCGAAAGCCCGAGCGCTTATAAAAGCCGAGCGCCTGCGGGCTGTCGAAGGTGCAGGTGTGCAGCCAGAACCGCGTGATCGGCCGCGACCAGGCCCGGGCGATCATGCGGCTCATCAGGAACCGCCCGCCGCCCTGGCCGGTCGCATCGGGCGTCAGGCCGAACAGGCCGAGCTCGCATTCGCCCCCGACGCGGAAATCGAGTTCCGCCAGCCCGATCGCGCGCTTGCCGTCGCGCAGCAAATAGTTCTCGACCAGCGGATGGTCGAGCTTCCCGCGCAATTCCTCCTCCGGCATGACCAGCCGGGAGAACCACAGCCAGTCCTCGCCGATGGCGCGGAACAGCGCCCGGTATTCGTCGAGCGGGGGCTTCTCCCAGCGTTCGACCAGCATCGGCCGCTCGACCGGGCGCACCGCCTTGCGCGGCGGCTTCTCCAGCATTTCAAGGCAGGTGACGATTGTGGCGAGCTTGCCCGGAGGAACCGGCGAATAGCCGTCCGGGATCGGCGGAAGATCACTCAGCATGGGCGGTAGGAACCGCGCGCGGCGATTTCTGTCAATCGCCCGCGCTTGTTGTCGTCAGCCCTGCGACAGCGCCTCCAGCAGCGCCTTGTGGAACACCTCCGGCGCCTCGACCTGCGGTGAATGGCCAAGGCCGGGAAACTCGACCAGCTTCGCGTTCGGGATCGCCTTGGCCGTCCGCCGCCCGAGTTCCGGATAGTCGCCGAGCCGCGCGGCGACCTCCGGCGATGCGCGGTTGGCGCCCGGCGCGGTCTTGTCGGTCTGGCCGATGAATAGGGTCGTCGGCGCCTTGATGCGCTTGAATTCGTGGACGACCGGCTGGGTGAAGACCATGTCGGAGGTCAGCGCCTGGTTCCAGGCAACGGCTTCCTTGCCGGGTCCCGCATACATGGCAGCCAGCATCTCGACCCAGCGGTCATATTCCGGCTTCCAGACCCCGTCGTAATAGAATTTGAGCTGGTAGTTCTTGATGGTCTCGAACGAGGTCTTCAGCTCGTTCTGGTAGCCCGCATCGACGGCCGCATAGGGCACGCCCTCGGCCTGCCAGTCCTCCAGCCCGAGCGGGTTCACCAGCATCAGCCGCTCGACCGCCTGCGGATACTCAATGGCGAAGCGCGCCGCCAGCATGCCGCCCATGGAATGGCCGATCACGATCGCCTTCTCGATCCCCCGCGAGGCGAGCAGGTCCTTTGTGTTCCTGGCGAGCTGCTGGAAGCTGAACTGATAGGCCGCGGGCTTCGACGACTTGCAGAAGCCCACCTGGTCCGGCGCGATCACCCGGTAGCCGGCCTCCGACAGCACCTTGATCGTCGCGCCCCAGGTCGCGCCGCAGAAATTCTTGCCGTGCAGCAGCACCACGGTCTGCCCGTTGGCCGTACCGGTCGGCGCGACGTCCATGAAGGCCATTTGCAGGCTCTGCCGCTGCGAGGTGACCCCAAAGGTCTGGACCGGAAAGGGATAGTCGAAGCCCTGAAGTTCCGGTCCGTAGACCGGCCGGTCCTGCGCCTGGGCGGCGGTCGAAATCAGAAGCAAGGACAAGGCAGTCGCAAAGGTTCTCAGCATGCATGGGTCCTGGGAAAGGTCGCGGTGCGAAACGCCGGAATCGCCGAACGAATAAGGCGCGGGTGGGTTATCGTCGTTACACAAAGTGGGAATGATATGGCCGGCCGAGGCGGCGCGACCATTTGCGCCCGAGGCAACGACGAGAGGTCCCGATGCAGGAAAGCCCCAGCGTTTCCACCCGCAGCACAACGAAAGCCGCGCCCGCCCTCGTCTGGCTGATCATTGGTCTCTTCTTCATCTGGGGCGGCACGACCAGCCTCAACGACATCCTCATCCCGAAGCTCAAGGGCCTGTTCCAGCTCTCCTATGCCGAGGTGATGCTGACGCAGTTCGCCTTCTTCATGGCCTATCTGTTCTTCTCGATCCCGGCCGGCACGCTCGTCGCCCGCATCGGCTATCTGAAGGGCCTCGTCGTCGGCCTGCTCATCATGACGTGCGGCGCGCTGCTGTTCTGGCCCTCAGCCCAGTCCGGCGTCTACTGGCCGATCCTCGTCGCGTTGTTCGTCGTGGCCGGCGGCATCACCATCCTGCAGGTCGCGGCCAATCCGCTGATCGCGGGCCTTGGCGATCCGGCCTCGGCCTCCAGCCGCCTCACCTTCGCCCAGGCGTTCAATTCGCTCGGCACGACGATCTGGCCCTATATCGGCGCCCAGCTCCTGCTCGGCACTGTCGCCTCCGTCGACCCGGCGACCATCCCGCCGGAACAGCTTCCCGCCTTCCGGGCCGAGGAAGGCGCGATCATCGCCAACATCTATATCGGTATCGCCATCGTGCTCGCGATCATCGCCGCGATCTTCTGGTTCCAGCGGCATGCGGTGCCGAACGAGCGGCCGGAGGAAGTCGGCTTCCGGGACTCGATCTCGCTGCTCCAGCGTCCCCGCATGCTCTTCGCCGTCGTCGCCATGTTCTGCTACGTGGGCGCCGAGGTCTCGATCGGCTCGGTCCTCGTCAGCTATCTCGAACTGCCGACCACGCTGGCGCTGACCCCGCAGAGCGCCGGCGAGCACATCGCCTTCTATTGGGGCGGCGCCATGATCGGCCGCTTCATCGGCTCGTGGCTCCTACGCCAGGTTCCGGCCGGCCTCCTGCTCGCGATCTTCGCCGCCGGTTCGGCCACGCTCGTCCTGATCTCGATGGGAACGACAGGCACGATCTCCGGCTGGGCGCTGATCGCGGTCGGCCTCTGCAACTCGATCATGTTCCCGACCATCTTCGCGCTCGGCGTCGACGGTCTCGGCAGCAAGACGCCGGAAGGCTCGGGCCTGCTCTGCATGGCGATCGTCGGCGGCGCTATAATCCCGGTCATCACCGGCGGCCTCGCCGACGCCTCGACCATCGCCACCGCGCTGATCGTGCCGGTCGTCTGCTACCTGATCATCTCCGGCTTCGGCCTGTTCGCCCGCAGGCCGGCCACGGCCTGAACGCGTCGGGTGGGAATGGCGCCATTCCCACCCGTTTTTTCAGCGAAAGCCGCCTGCGGCAATAATCGACTCTCCGGTCAGCCAGCCGGCATCCTCGGAGGCGAGAAAGACGGCGACCCGCGCAATATCCTGCGGTTGCCCCACACGTCCGAGCGGCGTCTGCGCCACCATTTGCGTCTCCACTTCGCTGTTTGCGACGCCCACCGTCACATAGCCTTCCGTTTCGACCGGGCCTGGGTTGATCGAATTGACCCGGATCTGCCTCGGCCCGAGTTCCTTCGCCAGCGTCGCGGTGATCGCGTCGACCGCGCCCTTGGTGCCGCTGTAAATCGCACTGTTCGGCGGTGTAATTCGGCTCGCGAGCGAGCTGATATTGATGACGCTGCCGCCCTTGTCGCCGAAGCCCTTCACCGCCGCGCGCGTCGCCTGCAGGAGGCCCAGGACATTGATGTTGAACTGGCGGTGGAATTCCTCCTCGGTGAAATCCTCGATCGCTCCGAATGCGTAGACGCCGGCATTGTTCACCAGGATATCGGCCGGGCCATAGGCGGCGACCGTCTCTTTGAACAGGCGCTCCACGTCGGCGGACTTCGCGACGTCGGCCTGCACCGCAATCGCCTTGCCCCCGGCCTTGGTGATCTCGACGACCGTCTTCTCGGCGCCGTCCTTGCTGCCTGCATAGTTCACGACGACCGAGGCCCCCGCCTCCGCCAATGCCTTGGCGATGCCTGCCCCGATGCCTTTCGATGCCCCGGTCACGACCGCGACCTTGCCTGCAAGTTTGCTCATTTCCGTCTCCTGGCTTTTGCCAATTCGATGATTGTCGAAATGACATCGGGTCGGTAAGACAGTTTTACAATTATCGAAATGACGTGCCGGATTGCCGCAGCCAGGCGGCAGGCTCAGATCTCCGACAGGCGCGCCAGATAGGCCTCCAGCACATCGCGCTGCAGGACGAGGTTGGCGAACTTGCCGTCCCGGACGATCTCGACCAGCCCGGCGGTCTCCAGTTCCTTCATGTGATGGGACATCGTCGCGGCGCTGATGTCCTGCATGTCCCTCAGCGCGCCACAGGCCATCGACCCCTTGCAGGTTCCGATCGCCTGGAGGATCTGCACGCGGCGCGGCTCGGCGAGCGCCCGGGCGATCTGGGCGAATTGCTTGTCGGTCAGCGTGACGGGGGCGGAAGAAGTCATGGCGTTCATTTACGCCCAAATGGGCACGCCGCGCCAATGCCGCCAGCAGCCCCCGCGACTGCCCCCGACGGCGGCATGGGGACAACTTTCACTTGTCGTGTAGGGCGAACGACGTGGAAGATGATAAGATGCTGATATGAACTATGTCAGGTCCGTGTTGCCGCTCGATTTTCAGTCGGTCCCTCCCGACGAGCGCCCAAAGACTCGGGCTGAGCTCATCAAGGAAGAACTGGCCGACGCGATCGCTCGAGGCGCAATCGCACCCGGCGTCGCGCTGGACGAGGTAGGCCTCGCGCGCCGGTTCGGCGTATCGCGAACCCCCATTCGCGAAGCTATCCGCCAGCTCGAGGCGATCGGCTTCGCCGAAGCCAGGCCGCGGCGCGGCGCGGTCGTCGCTCATTTCACCCAGGACCGGCTGAACGAGATGTTCGCGGTCATGGCCGAGCTCGAGGCGCTATGCTCCCATTGGTCGGCGCTCAGCATGCCAGCCGCCGAGAAGGCCGCGCTCCGCTCGCTGCATGAGGATTGCGGAGCGATGGCCCAGAGCGGTCAGCTCGACGGCTATATGGAGCTGAACTTCGCTTTCCATGAAGCCATCTATCGCGGCAGCCAGAACTCCTATCTGGCCGAGTTGACCCTCGGCGTTCGCCAGCGCCTGGCGCCGTTCCGCCGTGCGCAGTTCCTCGGCTTCGACCGCCTCAAGCTTTCGGTGATCGAGCACGGCCGCGTCGTCGAGGCAATCGAGCGCGGAGACGGTCCGGGCGCCGCCGAGGAGATGCGGCGGCATCTCAGGATCGTCAGGGAATCAGTTGACGAGGTGAAGCGCTGAAAAGAAAAACCCCGGCGTGAAGCCGGGGCTTTGTTGTCGGCGTGGACTCTGAACCTCAGTTCACGGATTTCAGGTCGAGCCCCACATAGGCCTTGTCGACCACGTCGTTGGTCAGCAGGGCGTCGAGTTCGACCGGCCCCTTCAGCGGCTTCTGCTCTTCCTCGCCGAGCTGCATGAAGTCCATGTAGTTCTTCCAGCGCGCCGGCAGGATCGTGCCGTGCTTCTCGACCTCGGATGGCGCGGTGTAATAGGCGAGGACGAGCTTCCAGAACGGCTCCGCGACCGGGTTGTCGCCCAAAGTCGCCGCCGCCCATTTCGTCTTCATCAGCATGAACGCCTCGTCCGGATGGGCCTTCGCCCATGCCCAGCCCTTCAGAGTCGCGCGAACGAGCTTCGCCAGCGTCTCCGGCTTCTCCTTGAGCGTCTCGGCACGAACGGCGAGACCATCGCCCGGGAAGGTCGCGACTTCCGGCGGCGTGATAACACGAAGCGGGATGCCCTGCGCCGGAATAAGAAGGATATCGCGCTTGGCGCCGGCATAGGCCTGGATGCGGCCCTCCTCGAACGAACGTATCGTGGTGGGATCGCCTTCACCGGCGACGACCATCTTCACCTCCGAACCTTCCTTCACGCCGGCGACGGAGAGCGAGGCGCGGGTCATCGTCACCTCACCACCGGCGAGATCCGAGAGGCCGAGCGTCTTGCCCTTCAGGTCGGCGATCGACTTGATGTCGCTCTTCTCCGGCACGACGATGTCGAATGTGTCCGGATAATAGACCTGCATGATCACCTTGAGCGGGAAGCCGGCATATTGCGTCTGCATCAGCGCGGCGGCCGAGACGATCGCGAACTCGACATTGCCGGCGGCGAGCTGGCGGGCGCCATCGGAGCTGCCCTTGGAGAACTTGATGTCGACGTCGAGCCCCTCGTCCTTGTAGTAGCCCTTCTCCATCGCGATGAAGAACGGGAAGAGTTGCGCCGTCGGGCCGCCCTGCGCCGTGACGCCGACGATCTTCTCGAGCGCGAGGGACGGCCCCGCCGAGAGGACAAAAGATGCGCCGGCGATGACGGCCATCGCCGTCCTGCGCGTAGTGTTCTTGAACGATCTCATTATTGCCTCCGGTAGTCTGATTTCGATACTCACATCCCCGACCAAAATATGATTTTCTTCTCAAGATTCTCGATGAGCTGGTAGACGACCAGGGTGAAGATCGAGAGCAGCAGGATCAGGACGAACACACCGCTGATATCGAGCTGGAAGTTGAAGGCGTGGATCAGGTAGCCGATGCCCGCCGAGGCACCGACGAACTCGCCGACGACGACGCCGAGCACCGCCAGCGTCCAGCAAAGCTTCACGCCCGCCATCATCGTCGGCAGCGCGTTCGGCAGCAGGAGATAGCGGAAGGTCTGCCAGCGCGACGCGGTCAGCGAGCGCATCAGCTTCACCGCATTCGGTTCGACCGAAGCGAGCCCCGTCAGCGTGTTGAGGAACATCGGGAAGAAGCTCATCACCACGGCCATCGCGATCTTCGAGGCCTCGTCGAAGCCAAACCACGTGACGAAGATTGGTGCCAGCACGATCTTCGGCGGCGCCTGCAGGGCGACGAGATAGGGATAGATCGTCGCCCGCACGCTCTCGAACATCGCGACCGAGACGCCGAACACGACGCCGCTCGCGAGCCCGAGCGCGAAGCCGGCCGCGATCTCCGAAAGGGTCACCATGACGTTCGGCCAGAAATAGCTGGCGCTGGCGACACGGAAGAATGCCGACAGCACCTCGCCCGGCGGCGGGATGATCAGCCGGTGGATCAGGCCGAGCGCCGAGAACAGCCACCACAGGAACAGCACGAACATGCCGAAGCCGGCGGCAAGCAGCCGGTTGGTCATGCGCTTGCGCCGCGCCCTCGCCTTCTCCTGCGCGATGTGTCGTTCGATCGTGGATGCGCGGCCCGTCTCCGCATCGCCGGCAATCGACTGGTCATAGGCGATGGTCATCAGTCGACTCCCAGCATGTGGCGGATATCGAAGACGAGTTCGGAATAGCGGGGCTCGCGCATCATCTCGGTCTGGCGAGGGCGCGGCAGGTCGATCTCGACCACGCCGGCCAGCCGGCCCGGACGCGGGGTCATCACGAACACCCGGTCGGAGAGGAACACCGCCTCACCGATATTGTGAGTGACGAACACCACGGTCTTTCCGGTCGCCGACCAGATCCGCAGCAGTTCCAGGTTCATCGTCTCGCGGGTGAATTCGTCGAGCGCGCCGAAAGGCTCGTCCATCAGGAGTACGTCGGGGTCATGGGCGAGCAGCCGGGCGAGCGCCACGCGCTGACGCATGCCGCCGGAGAGTTCGTTCGGATAGCGGTCACCGAAGCCGGCAAGGCCGACGAGTTCCAGCAATTCCTGACAGCGCTCGGCCTGCGCCTTGCGGTCCAGCCCGAGGATCGCCCCCGGCAGGCGGATGTTCTCCATCACACTACGCCAGGGAAACAGCACGGCGGTCTGCAGCATGAAGCCGATATCGGGACGTGGCCGGTCGAGATCCTGGCCGTTCAACGTGAGCGTTCCCTCGGAACGCTCCTCCAGGCCACCCAGCAGGCTGAGCAAGGTGCTCTTGCCGCAACCGCTTGGCCCCACCAACGAGACGAACTCGCCCTCGCGGATGTCAAAGGATACGTCGTCGAGCGCGACGAGCGGGCCCGTGGAGGTCGCATAGATCTTGGTGAGATGACTGCCTTGGATCAGCGCCCTGTGGCGACTGTCTTGCGCCTCGGTTTTGGGCAATTGAGCCAAATCCAGCGCCATTTGTCCGCCCCCGCATCATTGCACGCAGGATTGCATGCACGATGCGGATTACCCTGCATCAACCGTGCCAAATCATCGACTAAAGTCTAGAATACGGAAGGCAGCCCTCGATGAGTGAATTGCCGGGGCCCGCCTAGCCTTCGAGATGCGGCTCGATGATCTGCGCCATTCGCGCGCTCGACGTCGAGGGCGGGGAAAAGCCGAAGATAGCGGCCCTCCCGGTCGAGCAAATTGATGAAGGCCGAATGGTCGATCGTGTAGTTGCCGCCGTCCGTCGGCACCTTCTGGTAGAACACCTTGTAGGCCTCGGCGAAGTTGCGGATTTCAGTCCTTCCGGTCAGCACCGCCAGACTAGGGTGGAGCAGCGGTACATAGCAATCGCCTATAAAACATATTTATATTGTATAATTAGCTGACATACTGCGCCACGCCGTTGCCGAACGACCAGTCCTCTGGCCGCACCTCGACGAGGTTGATGAACACATCTTCGCGCCGCAGTCCGGCCCGCTCGTGCACGCCGTCAGCGACGGCTTTGTAGAAGGCCTTCTTGATCTCGACGGTACGCCCGATCGAGAGCGTCACCTGGATCAGGATCGCGGCCTCGCTTCGCTCGATCCCAAGATAGTCCGGGTCGATGATCAGGTCGGACCTCGAATGCTCGGTGATCACCTGGAAACGATCGTTCTCAGGCACGTTCAACGTGGCGCGCATCGCCTCGTAGACGGTATCTCCGATCGCGCGACGCACATCGGCGCCCATTCCTTCAGGCACGTCGATACGGACAAGCGGCATCCTCGCTCACTCCTTCAAAGTCCTGCCTTGCGGTAGAAATCCCCGGCGTCGGTCGCAAACGCCGCCCTCGCCGCCGGGTCGAAATAGAACATGTGGCCGCCCTTGTAGGTCCGGAGCTCGGTCCGCTCCGCCAGTCCCTTCGCCGGCAGATGGTCGAGCACGTACCGGCTCACCGCATACGGGGTCACGGCATCGCTATGCCCGTGCGCCACGAGCACCGTCAGCTTCGGATTGAGCGCCAGGAGTTCCCGGAAATCGTGGTCCGCGCTGGCCGCGCCCATCCCGCCCCGCCCCCATTCCCATTTTCCCGCCACTTCGCGGTTGAGCAGGTTGAAGGTCATGTCGGTCTTGAAGCCCAGTTCGTCGCGCATATAGCCGACGGCGAGGCCGCCGAGCGCCTGGGTGAAGCCGTCGAGCACGGGGTCCGAGCCGGTCTCATCCGCGTCCTCCGGGAACGGGTCCGGCGTCGCGAAAGCGGCATCGTAGGCGCTCGTGATCGCCCCTTCCTTCGCGCGCTTGCGGAATTCGTCGCCGACGAAGCCGCGCGTCCGCTCCACCACCTCGTAGGGCACGCCGGTCAGCGCCGAGACCTTCTCGAAGAAGGCGCGGCCCGCTCCACCCTCCGGCGGCTTGCCGGCCAGTGTCGAAAGGTAGTCGCCGAGCGCGAAGCGCTCCGCCTCCGCCAGTCTCTCCGGCGAGAATGTCTTCGTCCGATCCATCTCCGCCGCCGCCAGCGACGGCAATTGCAGCGCCGCCTGCAGCGCGAAACGGTCGGTGCCGAACATCAGCCGCCCCTCCAGGAATGGCGACAGCATGGTGATGCCGGAGACCAGAATGCCCTGGTCCTCCTGCAGCGCCTTGGCCACCTTCACGCTGCGGAAGCCGCCATAGCTCTCGCCGAGCAGATATTTCGGCGAGGCGCCGCGGCTGTTCTTGGCCACATAGAGCGAAATCACCTTGGCGATCGACGAGGCGTCCGCCCCGATGCTCCAGAAATCGGAGGCCTTGTCGGCCTTGGCCGCGCGGCTCCAGCCGGCGCCGACCGGGTCGATCAGAACGAGGTCGGTGAATGTGAGCCAGGTATCGGGATTGTCGTGCAGCCGCGCGGTCGCGGCATCGGACGGCTGCGAGAAGTCGACGACCTTCGGCCCGACCACGCCGAGATGCAGATAGGCCGAGGATGCTCCCGGCCCGCCATTGAACACGAAGGTCACGGGCCGCGAACCGGCGTCCGCGCCCTTCAGCACATAGGCGGTGTAGGTGATCGCGGCGGAGCGTTCGCCGCTCTGGTCGAACAGGGAGAAAGTGCCGGCGGTCGCGGTATAGGCCAGCGCGCCGGTGGGAAGGTCGAGCCTGTGCTCGGTCGTACTATCGGCCGGCAGGAGCGCGAGAACGCCCTCCCGTCCCGGTCCGGAACTGTCGGGCCGCTCCTGCGCGTAGGCGGGCGACACGGCAAGCACAAGGGCGAATGCGCCCGCGACGGCGGACCGGAATGCGGAAAAGGCCATGCATGCTCCTCTTGCCCCGCAGTCTTATGTGGGGAGGAGCACCGGCCGCGCCAGTACCGCGCGTCAGGTACCGCGCATCAGGCCTTCTTGGCGGATTTCTTCTTCGGAGCCGGCGGCGCGGCGTTCGCGGCCTCCTCGGCTTCCTTGGCGAGCCGCATGGCGCGCAGCTTTTCGGTACGCTTGGCCATCTGCACGCGCTCGTCGTGATACTCGGCCATCGCCTTCACGCCGTCCTGGGACTGCTGCTGGCGCAATTTCTTGCGTTCCTCGGTGACCTCAGAGGCCATTACTCATCCTCCGGCTTCAACGGCGGCGGCGGCTCGGTAGCCGCCTTCTTGCGCGCGTCGAGCTCATACGACTCGGCGAGGTTGTTCATCAGCGAGCGGTGCTCGGGAGAGCCGGACTTGCCCTGCTCCCGGAAGAAGTCGGCCTGGTCCTGAAGGCTCTTTTTCTCGGTCAGCTCATTCACCCCGCTCGGCAAGCAAAAAGGCCCGGGCAAAGCCGGGCCTTCGTTTCGTCAGGCGGTCTGCAGGCTCGCAGCCTTGGTCTTGCCGCGGTCGCTGACGACCTCGAACGAAACCTTCTGGCCTTCGCTGAGCGTGTAGATGCCAGCCTGCTCGAGCGCGGTTGCGTGGACGAACACGTCCGGGCCGCCGCTCTCGGGCTGGATGAATCCGAAGCCCTTCTGCGAGTTGTAGAACTTGACGATACCTGTCTGAGCCATGTGATGGCCTCCGTATTACGCGCATTTGCGCGCTGCCTAACTTACGAACATTCGGGACGTGACTTGATGCACACCACCGATAGGCGCGTACGGACAAGGCAAACCAAAAGTGTCGGCCCAGCACAACCAGGCGAGGAAAGATTTTCCCCACCGGTTTTATTCGGTTCGATTGAGCCGGAAATGCGTGCTGCGCTTTCGTAATATGGACTCGTTCGCTCGAAATTCAAAGGGATGCGCCGATTTTATTTTCGTGGTAGTTCTGAAAAATGCATAAATATTCCATTGGACAATCCGTGCTTTTCACCGGCGAAGCAGGCTCGCAGAACGCGACCGGACGCTATGAAATCACTCGCCTATTGCCGGAAAATTCCTCGGGCGAGCTGCAATACCGCCTGCGCAAGCTGCCCGAAGGGCCCGAGCGCGTGGTGCGCGAGCACCAGCTGACCACCGAGGCGCTCTGAACGGATTCCATGCCGGAACGGAAGTCCCGGCGCCCCGTTGAACTCGGACACTGTCTCCGACAGCGGCAGTGCTGCGACCGGTCGACGGTCGGTCGAGTATGGGAACCTCTCGACCCGATCTCCTGGTTGCTCTGATGGCGCCTTCCGTTCCCGGCCAGTAACCGGCGCGGTGACCCGTCGAGAAGAGCCCGCTCCCAGGCGGGCTTCTTTTTGCCCGCCTCCGCGTCATTCCTCGCGGCCCGTCATTCCTCGCGGATAGCCGCGATCGCCGTGCGCCCGGCATCGCTCTCATAGATATCCAGGATCTGCCGGTGGTCGAGCGAGAGCTCGCCGCATTCGATCGTGCAGCGAATCAGCAAATCGCGTTGCTCCTCGACCGCGTGGCGCACCGCCATCGCCAGGCTCGGGAACCGCCGATAGGACGGCGGCCGCCCCATCGACGTCGATTTCCGTCGCGTGTAGAGCCCGGCCGGCTGCTGAAAGTCCATTCCCCGCGACTCCGTCGAGATTGCCGTCGCAGCGCGAGAGCCTGTGAGGTCATCCACCTTAGGTGCGCCGGATGACAGGACGGTCGGCCATGTATCGGAACGTCCGCCCGTCGCGGTCGTGCCCCTGCCAGCAGGCGCGCTCCTGGTCGAATTTGAAGGTCGAATGGCTCCGCGCCAGAAGCTCGGCGTGGTTCTGCGCCTGCCAGAGCGAATCGTAGCGGCTGACGGTGGAGGAAATGGCGATGACGGACGGTCCTTCGACCTCCATCCGGGTGACGATGTATGCCATGGGTACCTCCTGAACAAAGAGAAACGCGCCCGCGCGTCAGAGCGAGAGCGAAAGCCGTGCGAGTTCGAGCTCGATCGCGCTCGGAAACAGGACGCCGTGGATATGGTGCCGCTCGTCGCGCCAGCGGCCGAGCTGGAAGTCGGAAATCCCGCCGGTCCCGACCAGGACGTTGAGCTTGCTCACCAGCCGGTTCAGGCCTCGCAATCCCGCCGGCTCGACGGCGAACAGCTGTTCGAAGCCGCCGCCTTCATAGGACGACGAGCGCATGGTCGGATGGTCGATATTGTCGTTGTCGCCCGCGAACCTGTAACCGGCCGGGGACGACACGCCGATCATCTCTTGCCGCCGTCCGGAGAGAACATCGCGTCGCGCCGCGACGTGGCGCCATTGGTCGGCCGCGAGCAGATCTGCGTCTCGCTGACGACGCGCTCGGTCAGTTCGGATTTGCTCTTGATGCGATATTGCAGCTCGCCGTCATGCCCTTCCGGCATCTGGCGAACCACTTCGTAGAGGCCGCGCTGCACGTTGAACGGCGCCTTGGTCCACTCGACCGTGTCCCCCGGGGAAAATTCGTGTTTATGTTGCATCCCCTATAGATGGCAATTTTTGGTCGAAAGACAAGGGCGTGGGGGGATCCAGTTACTGCTGACCGGAGCATCTGGAAAATCCCGCGGGCGGGCTGCAACACCAGTTGAGGAAACTGCTGGAAGGACCTGAGCGTGCGGGAGCGGAGCAACAATCAAGCGCTGAGCGGCACTAGCGACCCCACACCGATCCCGCTGTTAGTTAGTAGGCCGCCTCATTAGAGACGGTCACTGGCGGCTCTATCCCAGACACGTCCACGACTACTATATCGATCCTTTGCTTTGCAGAGATCGGTAGGCTATCGCGAAGCATGGCTTCCATCTGCCCAGCGGAGGTCGGTTTGCCTGCACCTACTCGCGCAGGAGGAGATTTAGGGCGATTTTCACCGAACCAGAACACGCCGAAAACCCCATAGCCTCCGGCTTCAGGATCTCTCGCGTAAAACCGATCCAACTGCGTGGAAGCCGCACTCCAGACATCCGCGTGATAATGCCTCTTCAATTCCACCACGACCTTGTTTCCCGATCGAGCCGCCGTCATGTCAGCGCGACGGTCTCGGGCCATGTGCCCTTCCGGTTCGACGTCGATTCCGAAATGCCCCACTTTTGCGCGAACAAGGTCGACTAATACATCACGACAGCTCTCCTCGCTTTTGGGCGACGTCACCCTTCCATAGGAATCTTCGTTCCAGAAGCGCTTATAAAGGTCTGTGTTGCCAGCCGTTATTTCGGCTCCGATATCCCTCAAATGTGCAACAATGAGCGCCTGCAAGTCGACTATATTGGCTGGCGCCTCATTCTTAAGAGTACTTATTGCTTGCATCCAATTCGGCTTCTTATATTGAGCCTCTCGAGTGCGATCTCGTTGATTCGATAGGGCATGCTTCAAGTAATCAACGTACGACGAGTAGGCGGGATTGACGGCCAACCTACTCAATGCATCTGCGGCTTCTCTTCCCGAGTTGGTCGACAGTCTTGATATCAGGCTCCGAACGAACTCGGCCGCATCCCAATCATTTTGATCACCAGACCACCCTCCGGTCGGATAGCCACAACTCGGATAGTGAGCCGCCGACAAGCTGATCAATAGCTCAAGCTGCCTGACACTCAACTCGATTAGACCCCCCTCTTCGCTATCGCGAACGGCGTCTCTCAATGCCCAGACACTGTCCTTATTCTTCCTAGCGTAAGAACGAAGTTTGCGCTGGAATCTTTGTTCATCGATCAGATAAGCTGCTACCAGCCATAGCGCCTTATATTTGAACTCTTTGCACTTGAGTGCATCAGAAACAATATCAATGAATTCCGCATGCATTGCAGAACGCCGAAGGATGAACCTCGTAAGCCTATCCACATAGTAACTCGGCATACGCTGCCAATTTCGAACCAATTCAAGAACGAAATCCTTTCTGAACTTTTTGAATTCCGGACGAGTGAGTATGTCGTGAAGGCCATCCACCGATTCAGTGCTGTGCTTGAGTCGAGCCCTCACCATCCCCGCGTATGCTTCGAAGGCAATATCTGCTCGCGCGACCATCAGATGCGACTTCCAGCAGGGAACTCGGCGCCTAGATACGCCCTCGTCACTTTCAAGTACCGGAATATACAGTTCCATCGCCAAAAGCGCTGTGAGCGTCTCGCCAGGGAGCGCTCCGACGTCCCCTCCTTCTTCCCACAATACCTCAACGCCTGCTAAAAGCGCGTACCACCATTCGAACATCTTATGCTGGGCCGTTAAGTCACAGACCCGTTCAAGCGTGGGGACATGCTTGGATTGCAATAGAGCCAACAACCCTCTTATAGCCGCTTCCGCGTTTTCTACCCCTAACTGGCTTATTAATCGGTCCATGGGGGAAAGTGATTTATTCACATCTGAGAATAATCCGAAATATACTTTTCCAACATAATCCAACCAGTTGAGATGTTCTCCACTCTCTATCTTGGAAATGTCTTTTCGGAAATTTTGAATCCTCAGCACTCGGCTGGATGCGCTCCTCGCCTCTTCAGCAATTGAGCGCGCGGTCTCCCGCATCTTCCACGACGGAATCTCCAAGACGAGGCTTCGCTGCCTGACGGCTTCCAGGACTGGCCAGCGTTGCGGCAGCTCAAACAGTTCTTCAAATATCTCCCGATGTATGCGCGTACTGCCAAGGGATAACTGTAATGCTGCTTCGTATAAAAATACTCTTCGCTTAGCGGAAAGACTTATGCTTGCGCTCAGTGACGCAGCAATTTCGAGAAGACTAATCTCCTCCAATACATCGAAGGTGCATTGTCTTATTTGCTGGAATACGCTCCAATGACCATCAGCCAGAGCGACGGCAAGCAGATGACGCCTAACCATCGCTGAAACAATCTCTTGACGACTCCGGAGCGCCTCTTTCAACGAGTCATCAGGATCCAAGCCATATGGCTCCTTTATACTTCTTCGAGAATTAAGCCACCGCCATAGTCTTTCTGGACAAATATCTTCCGATGATTCCAACACCCTCTTTAATATTTGATCGATAAAACCTGCTACATCATAAGCATTCCTCCTTTCAGCCCTGGTCAAGCTCTTTCTCTGTCCTGCAGCGATCCGATCAAGAATCAACGGGATGTCATCGGTCTTAATGGACCCCGCCAACACCCAAAAAGTGCCAACGGCAACTTCTTCCGATGTAGCTAAGGCATCTCGAATTAAACTTACGACGTCATCTATTTGTAGGTATCGATAGATTTTCCGCATCGTATCGGCGCGAAGGCGTATATCATCGGCCGACTTTCCAAATTTCGCGAAGCTCTTCTTGAGCGCTTCGTGGCCGACATCTCCCAGTGACGAGAGGGCATCCACGACTCGGTACCGCAGCCCATAAGCGGCTCGCTCATCGAGCAAAACCTCTAGCAAGGCGTTCAGCAGGCCGGACAGCCTTCCGTTCGCCGCTATCGCATCAAGTACGAGCGCCTTTATACTGAAGTTATACTCTTTTGAGAGAATGATATCCTGAAATGTCCCGGTCATGTCAGGGCCAGCAATTGCGCCCACCGCCGGCGCCGAACCACGGGATGCAAACCACGGATCTTGTTCGGACAATTCAACCAGAGCTTGGATTAATCTGTGTCTGTGTGAAACCCCTAGGCTAGAAGCATCACCATAGGACAACACTCCGTAAGGATCGGCACAGATAAAGTCTTCCGCATGCTCTGGAAGAAAGGTCGGCAACCAGGCATAGATGCCCCGAAGCTCCGACGTCGGGCGCGCCTCAACGCCCAACAACGCCAAAAGACGTCCTAGCGGTAGCCCTTGGCGGATAAGATTAGAGAGCCATTTTGCTCCCACGAATTCCGCTACGGTCCTATGGATGTACTCAACTGTCTCTGGCAAGCGACCAGACGTAAATACACGCCTAAGCAACGCCGACTCCATGAGATCGGCTTCCACGAAATTTATTGAAAGATAACTTGGAAAGTCGTCTCCCGAGCCCGCTGGCAAGAGACTTATTCCCTCCGCATCGCTGATCAAGCGAACGGCGCAAGCCGCACCGGCTGCTCTCTCAAGTTCCGCGTGCGTATAATTATCTGCGGCGCCGCCGACGCGAACCCGATTGTGTTCGGTTAGAAGGAGTGCTGTAGAGGTATCGTACAGTTCTCTCCGTGAAGAAGGCCAATTCCCGGACTTTACCGCATCTGCAAGCATTTTCAGGTTCTGAGGGTTACTCAAGAAATCTTCGAGCCCTCGAGAACGCGCCTCCTCCAAAAAGTGGGCTGCATCGATGCCGCTTATCCCTAATGCCGCAGATTGCTCCTCATACGTGAGGGGCTGAAGTTCCAAAATGACAGCGCCGCCGTGGTCGCCGAAAAAAGGTTCGAACGCCGACCAATCAGCTTCCGAGAGCCAGTCCCTGGTCCGGCAAGATATTCGAACGGGTCGTTTGCCGACTGAAAACAGCTTCCGCACGATGGCATCGACGCTATCTTGATCTCTCCGGCCAGATCTTTTTTCGTCCAATGCATCGATGAACAGCGGCGAGTTGCCCTCAGGAATCGGCACATTCAAAAAGCTTCGTGCCGTGAGAAATATACCGGAGCATCTGCTGGCCGCCTGCTCGAAGGTGTAGGTCTTCCCTGCTCCGGGATCCGCGAGCAACACGATGTTGGCGGCGGAATCATAGGTGGAGAAAGCCACCGTCGCAGGCTGGTCTTTCAATGGCTCCGGGCGGATTTGACGAACTAGGCGATCGCTCATGCACCGCAATGCTAAATACTGATCGCGTTGGACCAGCAACGGTGACGGCCGCATCTCCACAAGAAGAATCTTGACAATATTCCTATTTCATGCCACACATCCCCCACTCTTTTCCGAGGAGGGGCGGTCCGGACCGGCCTGATCGTGGGAAAGGGTGCGGTGGCCGGGTGGAGGGGCGTAACGAACCCCGAGATCCGGAGGCCCAAGGCATGTGGTCCCGGCGGGTTAGACTCCCGTCACTAGGGTGTCCATCGGCCTCTCCCGTTCCGGCGGAACCGACCGCCCAGGGAGAGCGGGCACCCGCCAGCGGAGGCTAGAAAGCTAAGCCTCCGGGGGCCATGCGCAGCAAGCCAAGCACACCGCGCGCGGGACGTCGCGAGAGCGTCTTCCCGAGGTGAGCAAAACAATCGGTTTGGCCCTTCAAATCATCAGGCCAAACCGCCCCGGGAGAGGTCGATCTCCCGACGTCCCGCGCAGCCCTCCATGAGGACGCGACGAGGATTTTGGCCGCGAAGGAAGCGGGCCAGCGCGAAGACACTTCGAGCCACGGAGCGCTGACGCGTGTCGGTGTCTCTCTCTCCCCGACGAGGGAGAGAGCGGACTCGGGCGGGAACCGGCCGAGCCGAGTGAGGGGGGACGCCGGAGGCGTTCCGAGGCACGGCACAGCCTGGCCGCCATGACGAAGGCGTTCTCCCTCCCCGGCAATGGGGAGGGCGGACTCGCGGCAGCGAGCCGGGTGGGGCCTCGGGCCTATCGGACCATGGAACACGCGGAGAGGTCCCTGCCCCCACCCCGGAGCGCTTCGCGCTCTCGACCCTCCCCATTGCTGGGGAGGGAGACCCATGCCCCTGCCGCCGGTCAGACCTTCGACCAAAGGCGTGCGACAAACCTTCCTCCAATCCGCCCAACGTGTTACAACTGCGGCCGTACATCCAGGAGAAGCCGTTCGCGGCTACCGAAGGCGCAATCCCAAAAACGCTCAGGTCCCTGTTACTGGTTGTATGAGGAATGATCTGGAGAGCGCCGCGCGGTTTTCCGCGAGGCCGCCGAAGGGGCAAGCGGGAGCACGGCGCTCCGTCCGCGAATCTCTCAGGCAAAAGGACAGATCGGGGAGGAAGACCCTGACCATCCTTTTGGGAGAGAGACCCCATGCGCGTATTCGTTCTCGGCGCCGGAGTGATCGGCACCACAGCCGCCTGGTACCTTCACAAAGCCGGCCATGACGTCACCGTCCTCGACCGCCAGGGCGGCGCCGGCCGCGAGACCTCGTTCGCCAATGGCGGCCAGATATCGGTGTCGCACGCCGAGCCGTGGGCCAATCCGTCCGCGCCGCTGAAAGTGCTGAAATGGCTCGGCCGGGCCGACGCCCCGCTGCTGTTCCACCCGCGCCTCGACTGGCGGCAATGGCGCTGGGGCCTCAACTTCCTGCTCGAATGCCTGCCGTCCAGGACGCGCCACAATATCGAGCAGATCGTCAAGCTCGGAACCTATTCCCGCGCCTCGCTGCAGGAACTCCGTCAGGAAGAGCAGATCCGCTACGACCACCTCGAAAAGGGCATCCTGCATTTCTACACGAGCCAGCTCGAATACGACGCCGCGCAGGCTCCGGCCGAGGTCATGCGCAAGTTCGGCTGCCAGCTCGACATGCTGACGACCGAACAGGTCATCGCCATCGAACCGGCGCTAGCCTCGGCGCGGGACAAGATCGTCGGCGGCTCGATGACCGAAGCCGACGAGAGTGGCGACGCCAACGCCTTCACCAAGGAGCTGGCCCGGCTCTGCGCGGTCAACGGCGTCGAGTTTCGCTACAACACCACGATCCTCGGCCTCGACCGTGACGGCGACAGGATCACCGGCGTCCGCGTCCGCCAGGAAGACGGCTCCTACGCCACGCTGAAGGCCGACGCCTATCTCGTCTGCCTCGGCGCATATTCGCCGATGCTGGTCGGCGAGCACGGGATCGACCTCGATATCTATCCGGCCAAGGGCTACTCCGTGACCATGCCGGTCAAGGACCCGTCGAAGGCACATTCGGTCAGCCTGACCGACGACGAGTACAAGCTCGTATTCTCGCGTCTCGGCGATCGCCTCCGCATTGCCGGCACCGCCGAGCTCAACGGCTACAATCTCGACCTCAACAAGGTCCGCTGCGACGCCATCGTGAAGCGCACGCAGGACCTGTTCCCCGGCGCGGGCGATCCGGACCAGGCGACGTTCTGGACCGGCCTTCGTCCCGCCACGCCGTCGAACGTGCCGTATATCGGCAAGACGAAGGTGAAGAACCTGTTCCTCGACACCGGCCACGGCACGCTCGGCTGGACCCACGCCTGCGGCTCCGCCCGCGCGATCGCCGACATCATCTCCGGCCGTAAGCCCGAGGTCGATTTCGCGTTCACAGGTGTCTGATGGGGGGCGTCTGATTTGCCGCGCGGCGGGATGCGCCATTTATTTGGCGCGATGACGTGCTTAGAGGGACGGGCATGAAAGTCCGTCCCTCCCTCGTCCTCGGCCCGGTCCTCTTCCTGGTGGGCCTCATTGCACTGGGAGCGGCCTTCGTCGCCTTCCGCCCGCAGGTGCCGACCGCGCAGAGCGTCGGCGCGTCGCTCGTCGGCGGTCCGTTCAAACTGATCGATCAGTCGGGGCAGGAATTCACCGACAGATCGGTCGCCGGAAAGCCGTTCCTGGTCTTCTTCGGCTTCACCCATTGCCCGGATGTCTGCCCGACCAAATTGTTCGAGATCTCGCAGGTCCTGAACGCGATGGGCGACAGAGCGAACGACCTTCAGGTCCTGTTCGTCACCGTCGATCCGGAGCGCGATACGCCGGACGTGATGGGCCGCTACGTCTCGAGCTTCAATTCGAAGATCAGAGGCCTGACCGGAGACCGTCCGTCGATCGACGCGATGATCAAGGCTTACCGGGCGTACTCGAAGAAGGTGCCGACCGAGGACGGCTCCTACACGATGGACCACACCTCGATCGTCTACATGATGGACAGGAACGGCCAGTTCGTCGCCCCGCTCAACCTCGACCGCGCGCCCGACGAGGTCGCGAAGGACCTGGAGCGGATCGTCTGAAGCCCGGGCCCGCGGCGCTCGCGGACGTCCGCGCGAGGCCGTGCTCGGTCTTCTCCCAGACGTGCGGCGCGCGGATCAGCCGCCACACCGCCCGCCACGCCGCCACCGAACTCATCAGCCAGTAGAGCGGCACCAGCGCGATCCAGCGCGCCTGGCCGGTCAGATTCCGCCGATCGGCGCCGATCGCCGCGATCGCCATCGCGGTCCCGAAGCCGAGCACGAGATTCGTCCCGGTCAACGCCAATTCCAGCCAGCCGACCCAGTCGTCAAAAACCAGCCAGCCGCTGCTCAGCCCGTCCACGATTAGTCCGCCGACGAAGATCGGCAGCATCAGCGCGCTGATCGGCACGCCGCCGATGAACGCATGGAAGACGAGCGCATTCCGCCAGCCAAGTTCGCGATGCAGGCGAACGGGCCGGCGCATATGCACGATCCAGGTCACCACATAGCCCATCAGCCAGCGCGTCCGCTGCCTCAGCCAGGCGCGATGCGTGTTCGGCGCCTCCTCCAGCGTCGACGAGGAGATCGTCGCGCAGCGATAGCCGAAGCGGGCGAGCCTGACGCCGAGATCTGCATCCTCGGTCAGGTTCCAGGCATCCCAGCCGCCGACGCGGTCGAGCACTGCCGTCCGGAAATGGTTCGACGTCCCGCCGAGCGGAAACATCAAGCCGCATCGCGACAGTCCGGGCAGCAGGGCATCGAACAGCCCGGCATATTCGAGCGCGAAGACGCGGGTGATCCAGCTGTCCGCGCGGTTGTCGATGACCAGTCGCGCCTGCACGCAAGCGAGCTGTGGTCCGCCTCGCAGGAATGCCTGGACCGCATCCCGCAACTGTCCTGGTTCCGGCCTATCCTCGGCATCGAAGACGCCAATAATCGCACCTCGCGCGGCCGCCAGTCCGAGATTGAGGGCACGCGGTTTGGTCCTCGGCGAGCCTTGCGGCACCACGATGGTTTCGAAATTCGACGGCGCATCAAGTACCGCAAGCGCCGCCCGGGTTTCGGCATCGCCATGCTCGACCAGGAGCTTGATGTCGAGCTTGGCTTCCGGATAGTCGAGCGCCCGCAGCGCCCTGAGCAGGCCACCGAGGCAGCGGCTCTCTCGATAGAGAGGGATAAGCAGCGTGTAGATCGGCAGTTGATCGTCGGGAATGCGCTCCGATTTTGGCTCCTCCACCAGCGCGGTCAGCGCAACCAGACGCAGAGCGGTGATGGCGATGAACAACGCTGCAAATGCGAGGTCGAGCAGGAGAGGCTCATACGCCGCGGCGATCAGGGCGATGACCGAACATAGAACCAGGACTTGGGCACCGTAGCGGGCGGGAGCGCCGGATCCCGCGCTGAGATCGGGATCGATCGCCGCGGGTCCGCTCTGCACATAATCCGCCAGCGCAGCCCCAGCGACGTCGACGACGTAGCGCGTGAAAACCCTCGGAGCGCTCAGCAGGATGTTGGCCGACAGCCCAAATGATCGCGAGAAAGCAGCGAGTCTGGTGACCGACCTGGCCTTGGCGGCGACCAGAAGGCGGCCGTCCGGCAATCGCAGCATACCGCTCCGAAATGCCGATAATGCCTCTCGGGCGCTCAGTGACCCAGGGATGCCATCCACCCGCTCGGCCGTTCCAACATCAAGTTCGGCGGCAAGGCGGGAGACCAGCATCCGTTCATCGACGCGAGTACAGGCGAACAATGCATCGAGAGGCGGAACGCCCTGGGCCTTTGCGCAGTGCAGGGCCCGCATCACGACGGGCGTCGGGGCTAGTTCGGCCAGAAGAGCGATGTCTTCGGGTGTCGAAACGACCGCGGAATCCCGACCCGATCGCGGCGACCGCAGCCGCGCACGCGTACCCGCATCAGTCCGCGCAGCCCCCGCCATGCCGCGACCCCGAAATTTCCGGACCGCTCTCGCGGCCCGCCCCGCATCCAACTATAATGACACGCAAATCAAACCATGCGAGTCCTTTGCTCGATGCGCTTACTGGTTGCGACCTGCGCCGTCGCCGTGACGCTTTCGTCCTGCCTGATGCCTCTTGGCCGAGCCGACGCTCAGCCCGCGGCGGGGCTTCCGCGCCTGCGGACCGCCGGCAGCGAGACCTCGGAGTCGGATCGCGCGCCAAAGAGACTCGTGCGGTTCCTGACGTCGGCGGACTATCCGCCGTTTCAGTATGTGGCTCCGGACGGCAACCCGGCGGGCTTCAACGTCGATCTCGCACGTGCCATCTGCAGCGAGCTCGGCTTTTCCTGCACGATCCAGGCTCTACCCTGGAACGATCTTCTCGACGCGCTCCAGAATGGCCGGGCAGACGCGCTGATCGCCGGAATGAAGCCAACCGAGGATTTACGTGGGAAGGCGGAACTGACGCGCCCCTATTTCCGTGCAGTTGCCCGGTTTACTGCCCAAAAGGCATCGCCGCTCAAGGACACGACGCCCGAGGCCCTCACGGGCAAAAGCATAGCGGTCGTGGCCGGCACGGCGCACGAAGCTTTCCTCAAGGCCTTCTTCGCGAAATCCGATCTTCGCGGCTTCCCTGATGCCGAACTGGCGCGTGCTGCCCTGAAAGGCGGGCAGGTCGATGCGATGTTTGGCGACGGCGCGGCGCTGTCGCTCTGGTTGGGCGGTTCCGCGTCCGAGAATTGCTGCGCATTCACCGGCTCCGCCTATACCGAAAGCAGGTATTTCGGAGAAGGAATGACCATAGCCACCCGCAAGGGCGATCTTCGTCTTCGCAATCAGATCGACACGGCGCTCGATAATATCGAGACCAAAGGCGCCCTCTCCGACCTTTACCTTCGCTGGTTTCCGATCGGCATTTATTGAGCGCGGGGTTTGACGGGCTGGATCGTCGCCCCTAGTTTCGCGCCGCTCCAGGAGATTTGTACGCGATGACGGCCGTTTCCGGCATTCCAAGCCATGTGATCGAACTCGCCAAGGTGTCCACCGCCTGGCCGTTTGAGGAAGCTCGCAAGCTCGTGGCCCGCCTTGAGAAAAACGGCAGCGCCAAGGAAGTGCTGTTCGAGACCGGATACGGCCCATCGGGCCTGCCGCATATCGGCACCTTCGGCGAGGTCGCACGCACGACCATGGTACGGCACGCCTTCCGCGTCATCACCGAGGACAAGGTGCCGACACGCCTCCTGTGCTTCTCGGACGACATGGACGGCCTCCGCAAGGTTCCCGACAACGTGCCAAACCGCGAGGTGATGGAGCACTATCTTGGCCTGCCGCTGAGCCGCGTGCCCGATCCCTTCGGCAGCCCCGAAGGCTCGTTCGGCGCCGCGAACAATGCGCGCCTGCGCGCCTTCCTCGACCAGTTCGGCTTCAGCTACGAATTCGCCAGCGCGACCGCCTATTACACGTCCGGCCGCTTCGACGAGACGCTGCTGAAGATGCTCGCGGCGTACGACCAGGTGATGGAGATCATCCTGCCGACGCTCGGCCCGGAGCGCCGAGCGACTTATTCGCCGTTCCTGCCTGTCTGCCCGCGCACCGGCATCGTTCTGCAGGTGCCGATGATCGACCGCGACGTGGCCGCCGGCACGGTAACTTATATCGACCCAAAGACCGGTGAACGGATGACGACGCCTGTCACCGGCGGCCGCGTGAAATGCCAGTGGAAGGCCGATTGGGCGCTGCGCTGGGTGGCACTCGGCGTGGACTATGAGATGGCGGGCAAGGACCTGATCGACTCCGTCACGCTGTCGAGCAAGATCGCCCGCGCGCTTGGAGCGGAGCCGCCGGAAGGCTTCAACTACGAGCTCTTCCTCGACGAGGAGGGCCGGAAGATATCCAAATCACTGGGCAATGGCCTCACCATTGAGGACTGGCTGCGCTATGCGTCGCCGGAAAGCCTGTCGCTGTTCATGTACCAAAGTCCGCGCTCGGCGAAGCGCCTGCACTTCGACGTCATCCCGAGGAACGTGGACGACTATCTGGCCTTTATCGAGAAGTTCCCGAACCAGGAACCGAAGGATCAGCTGCTCAATCCGGCTTGGCACATCCATAGCGGCAATCCGCCACCGGCCGAACGTATCGGTTTAGAAAACACTCAGCTCGCCTTCTCGATGCTGCTCAACATCGCTTCGGTCTCGAATGCCGAGACGGCCGAACAGATGTGGGGCTTCATCCGCCAGTACGCACCGGGCGTCGGTCCTGACACACATCCGCGTCTCGGCGCGCTCGTCGGCTACGCCGTCGCCTACTATCATGACTTCGTGAAGCCCCAGAAGGTCTTCGTAGCGCCGGACGAGACCGCACGAAAAGCCCTTCTCGCGCTCGACGACGCCCTGGCCGCCATGCCCGCGGACGCAACGTCCGATGTTATCCAAGCCTCGGTCTATGAAGTCGGCCGGAGCTTCTACCCTGACACATCCGGCAAGGCGAAGTCGCCAGACGGCCGTCCCGGCGTCTCCCAGGCCTGGTTCGTCACGCTCTACAAGACGCTGATTGGACAGGAACGCGGACCGCGCTTCGGCTCGTTCGTGGCCGTTTATGGTATCGACGGCACACGCGGTCTGATCGCGAAGGCCTTGGCCAACGAACTCGCTGCGGCCTGAACCTTACTGGCTTGACCAGAGAATCCGCTGGATCCACGCGATGTCCTTCGTCGCGATCACCCGGTCCGGATGTTCGGAATTGAACGAGCGCAGCTCGACCGTCTTGGCGGTCTGCCGCTTCAGCTCCTTCGCGAGGATTTCGCCTTCCTTCGTCTTGACGACAACGCGGTCGCCTCGGCGCGGCTTGGCTGCCGGCGAGACCACGATGATGTCGCCGTTCCGATAGAGCGGCAGCATCGAATCGCCCGAAATCTCAAGGGCGTATGCCTGATCATCGTCGATATCGGGCAGGCTCACCTCTTCCCATCCGGAACCGACCGGGAAGCCGCCATCGGTGAAGAAACCGCCACCGCCCGCCTGTGCCATACCGATCAGCGGCACGGTGCGGTTCGCCCCCTTGCCGCGGCCGGCGACGATATCGAGGAAGCTTTCGAGCGAGCTGCCGGTTGCCGCAAGGATCTTCGAAACCGATTCGGTCGACGGCCAGCGCGGACGTCCGTCGGCGGCGACGCGCTTGGAGCGATTGAACGTCGTAGGATCGAGACCTGCCCTCTTGGCGAGGCCTGACGCGGACATGCCGTGAGCCTCCGCGAGACTATCGATCGCGGCCCAGATTCGGCTGTGCGTCAGCATATTGCCCTCAACGGGAAGGTTAGAAGAATAGTAGGAATTAGTACCTCCGACTACTTTTGTCCAGCGAACTTTGCAGCTTTCTTGATTGAAGCGGCCGGGGCTTCTAAAGCTCGGCCGGGATGATCGAAACTATCTATAAAATACTGCCCGCCGAGATGTGGGAGCAGGCCTGCCGGGAGGGTCTTTTCCGTGGCGCTCCGGTGGACATCGCGGATGGCTTCATCCACTTTTCGACCGCCGAACAGGTGGCCGAAACCGCCGCGAGGCACTTCGCTGGACAGGCCGACCTGATCCTGCTTGCCGTCGACACCACGGCGCTCGATGCAGCACTGAAATGGGAACCGTCGCGAGGCGGCGCACTCTTTCCGCATCTTTACAACGACATGGATGTGTCGGCTGTCAGGTGGGCAAAACCCCTCCCCTGGAACGGCACCCACCACGTTTTTCCGGAGCTTGGACAATGATCGGCGCCGGCTGGCCGCTCCTGCGCGGCGTCTTTCAATCGATCGATCCCGAACGGGCGCATGAGCTGACGCTCGCGGCGCTTGAGCGCGTTCCCCTGCCGCCCGCCCGACCGGACGATCCGCGCCTCGCAGTCGAGGCCTTCGGACTGACATTCCCGAATCCGATCGGTCTCGCCGCAGGCTTCGACAAGGATGCGCGCGTTCCCGATGCGATGCTGAGACTGGGCTTCGGCTTCGTCGAGGTCGGCTCGATCACGCCGCTTCCGCAGCCCGGGAATCCGAAACCGCGCATTTTCCGGTTACCTGACGATCAAGGCGTCATCAACCGGCTCGGCTTCAACAATGGTGGCCACGAAGCCGCGCTACGACGCCTTGCCAACCGGAAGCGCGGAGGAATTCTCGGCATCAATGTCGGCGCCAATAAAGACGCCGCCGACCGCACTGCGGACTATGTCTCCGGCATCCGCGTCTTTGCCGACCATGCCGACTATCTGACGGTCAACATCTCATCGCCGAACACGCCCGGCCTGCGCGACCTTCAGGCACGTGGCGCACTCGACGATCTTCTGGCGCGCGTGGTCGAGGCGCGGGATGGCATGGTCACCCGCAAGCCCGTTCTCCTCAAGATCGCACCCGATCTCGCTCTGAGTGATCTGGACGACATCACCGAAGTGGCGCTCGCACGCGGCATCGACGGCCTGATCGTCTCGAATACGACGATCACCCGTCCGGCCGGGCTCGGCGGCGAACACATCAAGGAGCCGGGCGGACTTTCCGGCACTCCCCTGTTTCAGCGCGCGACATGGATGCTGGCCGAAGCTGCAAAGCGCGTTGAGAGACGAATTACTCTCGTCGGGGTCGGTGGCATCACGTCGGCGGAGACGGCTCTCGCGAAGTTCCTGGCGGGAGCCAGTCTGATTCAGCTCTATACGGGGCTGACCTATGCCGGTCCGGGATTAGTCAGCGATATCAAGCAGGGCTTGCTGACGATGATCGCACGCGAGGGGTCGCTAAAGTCTCTTATCGGCCGGGATCGAGATGCGATCGCAGCGGCAGGCCCGGGCGTTTAGGCGCGATTGCCGAGTTTCAGCAGCCGACTCAAGAGCCAGAGCGGAAACACGATCACCGCACCGAGCAGGAACCAGCGGAACACGGTTTCGACCGCATCCCAGATATTGTCGAAGAACTCGAAGAACAGTTCACGAAGACCGCGCAGGATCGCGAAAGCATCAAGATCGAGCACCGCGAGCAGCACGCCGATCACGACCGAGAGCATTACAAGCTTCGCCAGCACCCACAACGGCGACCCGCCGAAGAACCGGGTCAGTGGATCCGCGGCAGCTGGCTTTGCGGGAATCTGAACGGGTTCGGCCTGCGGGGGCGAACTGGTGTGTGCGTCGGTCATACTCGAATTCTAGCATGGCCGCCGGTGTCGGCCAAAGCTGCGAGCTATTTCTCTTCGGCCATGACCCGAATCGAATATTCCGATTGGGGCGTGTCGGCCACTCCCGAAACCTCGTAGACGTGGCCATCATACTCGACCTCATCGCCGGGGATTGGAGCATAGAAACCTTCCGGCACCACGCCTTTGTCGAGCCGCTCGGTCGATCCATCCTTGTGAAGCACAACCACGCCGACCCGACCGGTCGGGCTCGACCGTTCCGGCTTTTCGAAATGACGCATCGGCAAACTCCAGGCTGCGGTCTCAATTCGAGGCCGACTAACCAACCCGGAAATGCTTGGAGAGTTTCAAACCCTGCGCTTGATAATTGGACCCAAGATCAGCGCCATAGAGACGTTCCGGCAATGCCGCGAGACGTTCGTAGACCAGGCGACCGACGGTCTGGCCGTGCTCCAGGATGAACGGAACCTCGTGGCTGCGCACTTCGAGCACGGCTCGCGAACCGCGTCCGCCGGACGCTACATGGCCGAAGCCCGGATCGAAAAAGCCGGCATAGTGGACGCGGAACTCGCCCACGAGCGGGTCGAACGGCACCATCTCTGCTGCATAGGCCGGCGGCACATGCACCGCCTCCCGCGAGGCAAGGATATAGAACTCGCCTGGATCGAGGATCAGAGTGCGATCGCGCGCCGAAACCTCTTCCCAGAAGTCTTCGACCGCATAGCCGTTGACGTTGTCGACATCGATCACGCCGGTATGCCGCTTGGCGCGATACCCGACCATGTGCTTTCCGCCGAGCCCTGACAGATCGACCGTGACCGAGATGCCGTCGCGGAGATCGGGCTGATCGGTATCGACCAACCGCTCCGCGTCCTGAAGCGCTCGCATCTCCGCTTCGTCGAGACCGACATGGCCGCGGCGGAACCGGATTTGCGACAGCCGAGAACCGGTGCGCACCAGAACCGGGAACGTGCGCGGGCTGATCTCAGCCCAGAGCGCACCTTGATAGCCGGGCGGAAGGACATCGAAACCGCGCACGCCGTCCGCAATTACACGGGTGAAAACATCCAGTCGGCCGGTCGAGCTCTTCGGATTGGTCGAAGCCTGCACGTCAGGAGGCAGGTCGAGGCTTTCCAGCAGCGGCACGAGATAGACGCAACCGGTTTCGAGAACCGCGCCATCTTCCAGGCTGAAAGCGTGAATCAAGACGGAGTCCAGCCGCTCACGGACCGTCTGCCCGGGACCGGGCAGGAAGCTCGCCCGAACGCGATAGGCCGTCTTGCCGAGACGAAGATCGAGCGATGCCGGCTGGATCTGCCGATCGATCGCAGGCGCCTCAAGACGCACGATTCCTGCATCGATCAGCGCGCTGATCGACTGCGCCGGAGCGATGCCGGTGCCGAAGTCCGCGCCTTGAGCCATGGATGTCCGCCGGTCCAACACACTCCGTCAGTAGCAATCCAGCGGATTGACGCCAAGCGGAGCGAGGAGTAGAGCCTCGATTTATCCCGTGGTGATTTGAGCCGGCCGGCTTGCAGCCACGTAAAACAAGTCGCTAAAAGGCCGTGGCGCGAGTGACTTAGGTCTTGCTGCGCGGCGGCTCTGTCATCGAAGGTGCCGCGTGTCGAAGAAAGCTCCCCTCCCCGCCCGCAAGCTCAAGCCCGCGACGGTCGCCGTGCACGAAGGTGCGCTACGCAGCCAATTCAACGAAACCGCGGAATCGATCTTCCTCACGCAGGGCTACATCTACGACTCGATGGAGCAGGCCGAGGCGCGGTTCAACAACACTGATCCCGGCTTCCAGTATTCCCGTTTCTCGAACCCGACCGTGACCATGTTCGAGAACCGCATGGCCGCTCTCGAAGGCGCCGAGGCCGCCCGGGCCACCGCGACCGGCATGGCCGCGGTCACGGCCGCGATCCTCAGCTTCGTGAACGCCGGCGAACACATCGTCGCCGCCAAGGCGCTGTTCGGCTCGTGCCGCTACATCATCGAGGATCTCGCGCCGCGCTTTGGCATCACCTCGACACTCGTCGACGGTTCGGATCTCGACCAGTGGCAGGAGGCTGTTCGCCCGAACACCAAGGCGTTCTTCCTCGAAACGCCGACCAATCCGACGCTCGACATCTATGACATCTCGGCCGTTGCGGAGATCGCGCATGCGGCAGGGGCGAAGCTGATCATCGACAACGTGTTCGCGACGCCGGTTTTCCAGAAGCCGCTCGCGCTCGGTGCCGACGTCGTCTGCTATTCGGCGACGAAGCACATCGACGGGCAGGGCCGCACGCTCGGTGGCATCGTGCTCGGCACGGAGGAATTCGTCACCGGCCCGCTGCAGATGTTCCTGCGCCAGACCGGACCCTCGCTCTCACCGTTCAATGCGTGGGTCATGTTGAAGGGCCTGGAAACTTTGGCGCTCCGGGTCGAGAAAGCGGCGGCCAACGCAGCGAAGATCGCGGACTTCCTCGCCGATCACCCGAAGGTGACCAGGGCGATCTACCCGTTCCGTCCGGACCATCCGCATGTCGCCCTCGCCAGGAAGCAGATGACGGCGGGTTCCACGCTCGTGACCTTCGACGTGAGGGGCGGCAAGGCGGAGGCGTTCCGCTTCGGCGGTGCGCTGGAAATCGTCAAGATCACCAACAATCTCGGCGACGCGAAGAGCCTGATCACCCATCCCGCGACGACGACGCATCAGCGCCTGACGCCGGAAGCCCGCGCGGAGCTCGGCATCGGCGACAGCATGCTGCGCCTGTCGGTCGGCATTGAGGATGCGGACGACCTGATCGAGGATATTTCCATCGCGCTGGACGCAATCTGACGCACCCAAATAGCCGCGTTTCGGGTTATCCTTGAGCCATGTACAGCGCGACGACACGCGGCATTCAGATTACGGTCACTCCGAAATTCCTGACCCAGGAATCGGAGCCAGACCGCGCGCATTTCGTCTGGGCGTATTCGATCGACATCGAGAACCATGGAGAAACCCAGGTTCAGTTGCTGTCGCGCTACTGGAGGATCACTGACGCCTCGGGCCGCGTGCAGGTGGTCGAAGGTCCGGGCGTCGTCGGCGAGCAGCCGATCCTCGGCCCCGGAGAGACCTTCTCCTATACGAGCGGCGTGCCGCTCACGACCTCTTCGGGCTTCATGGTCGGTTACTATGTGATGGTGACCGACGAAGGCGAGAAGTTCGAAGCCGATGTTCCGGCCTTCTCGCTGGATCGGGCCGAAGAGCGCCGGGTCGTTCATTGATGGGTTCGAGACCGTCGCCCCAAATCGTGTCCATTCTCGAGCGTCTCGTTGCGTTCGACACAGTCAGCTCGAAGTCGAACCTTGAACTGATCGACTGGGTGCAGAAATATCTGACCGATTGCGGCCTCGCGTCGGCAATCCTACCCAGCGCATCCGGCGACAAAGCCTCCTTGCTGGCACGGATCGGGCCCGACAACGAACCGGCGATCGCCCTCTCGGCCCATACCGACGTCGTACCGGTCGCGGGACAGAACTGGTCGAGTGACCCGTTCACCCTCATCGAGCGCGACGGAAAGCTCTACGGCCGCGGCTCATGCGACATGAAGGGCTTCGTCGCCCTGATGCTGGCGGCCGTCCCGGCGCTGATGGAAAAACCGCTGAAGCGGCCGGTCCAGCTCGTCCTCACCTACGACGAGGAAACGACCATGGACGGGGTGGCGGATTCGCTCCGTCATATCGGTCAGGAATGGCAGCGCCCGGCCGCGGTCATCGTCGGCGAGCCAACGAGCATGCAGGTCGTCGATGCGCATTTGTCGATCGGCGGCGTCCGCATGGTGATCCACGGCCGCGCCGCTCATTCCAGCCTGCCGCACCTCGGCGCGAGCGCGATCGATGCCGCGCATCAGGTCATCGGCGAGCTGATGCGCATCCGCGATGAATTCATAGCTGCCGGGGATCCGACCGGTCGGTTCACGCCACCGCATTCGACGCTAAACGTCGGCCGCATCCAGGGCGGGCAGGCGCACAACATCGTGGCACCGTCATGCATGCTGGAATTCAGCATGCGGGGCGTGCCGGGCTCCGACATCGAGGGCGCGATCGAGCGCGTCATAGCTTTCGGCGAGGGGCCGGTGCTCAGCCGCATGCGCGCGACCGCCCCAGAGGCGCATATCGATGTCGAACGCTGGCTGTTGGCGCCGTCGCTCGGCCCACGACCGGGCTCCGAAGCCGAATTGATCGCCATGCGCCTTGCCGGCACGAACAGCACGACGACTGTCTCATACGCCACCGAGGCCGGCCATTATCAGCGCGCAGATATCCCGACGGTCGTTTGCGGGCCGGGTTCGATTGATCAGGCGCACGCACCCGACGAATTCATCGAACTCAGCCAACTTGCTGCCGGCGAGGCGTTCATCCAGCGCCTGATCGAGGAATGCAGGGCCTAGCTGTCGGAGATTCCGACATCGGATGGCGACAGCGTGTATTTCCGCGAGCAGAACTCGCAGGTCACGGTAATCGCGCCGTCATCGCCGACCATGTCGCGCCGCTCCTCGTCCGAGAAGCTCTTGAGCATTCCCAAAATCCGCTCCTGCGAGCAGCGGCAGGATTCCCGCACGCCCTGACCATTGAAGACGCGGACACCCCGCTCGTGGAATAGCCGGAACAGCAGTTGCTCGCTGGCGATCGTCGGATCGATCAATTCGTGATCTTCGATTGTCTCGACGAGAGCCTGAGCCTCGGTCCACGCATCGTCATCGTCCGCCGGCGGCATGACGAGGTCTTCCGGCGCATCGCCCGGATGCAGGTCCTGCGTACGAATCCGCTCACCAGCGGCCGGAAGAAACTGCACGAGCAAGCCACCCGCACGCCAGGCATGCGAACCGCCGGAACCATTGCCCCCGAACGCCTCGGCGACAGCGAGCCTTACCCGCGTTGGGATCTGCTCCGACTGACGGAAATATTGGTGCGCCGCCTCTTCCAGGCTGTTGCCCTCGAGCGGGACCACGCCCTGATAACGGTTCATGTCGCCGCCGGCGTCGATCGTCATCGCCAGATGGCCGTGCCCAAGCAGATCGCCCGTCGCCACGCTCGGCATCTCGGCAAGACGATCGGCATCGTATCGTGCATAGGCACGCAGCCGATCAGGAGCCTCGAAGTCGACCACCAGCATGTCGATGGCACCGTTCGAACGGGTCTGCAGCTGGAAGCGGCCGTCGATCTTCAGCGACGAACCGAGCAGAACCGTCAGCGCCACGGCCTCGCCGAGCACCTTCGACACAACCGGCGGATAGTCGTGGCGATTCAGAACGCTGTCGATGGACGGGCCGAGGCGCACGACACGCCCCCGGACATCCAGACCCTCGACCTGGAACGGCAAAATATGATCGTCGGTACTCTCAAGCATCCACGCCTCTAATAAGGGTCAGGCCTGGATCGCGTCGAAGCACCAGGCGAGGACGCCCTTCTGCGCATGAAGCCGATTCTCGGCCTCGTCGAACACGGCCGATTGCGGTCCGTCCATGACCTCTGCGGTGACTTCCTCACCCCGGTGCGCAGGCAGGCAATGCATGAAGATGGCGTCTCGGGATGCCGCCTTCAACAGCTTGCTGTTCACCTGATAGGGCTGCAGCAGGTTATGGCGCCGCTCCTTCTCGCCATCTCCCATCGAAACCCAGGTATCGGTGAGGATACAGTCAGCGCCGTCGACCGCCTCGAAAGCATCGCTGGTGAGTTCGACCGCCGCGCCCTCACCCTTTGCCCAGGCGACAAGCTCGTTGCTCGGGGCGAGTTCCGGCGGGGTAGCAATGCGAAGCGTGAAATCGAGCCGAGCCGCGGCGTGTACCCAGGAGGCGAGGACATTGTTGGAGTCACCGGTCCAAGCGATCGTCCGACCCTTGATCGAGCCGAGCCGCTCCTCGAACGTCATCAGGTCAGCCATTACCTGGCAGGGATGCGACGTCTTCGTCAGGCCGTTTATCACCGGCACTGTGGCATGGCGCGCAAGTTCCTTAAGCGCATCGTGCTTCAGGATGCGGATCATGATTCCATCGACATAGCGCGACATCACCCGCGCGGTGTCCTCGATAGCCTCGCGCTCGCCGAGCTCGATTTCCTTGCCTGTCACCATCAAGGGCGAACCGCCGAGTTCGCGGACGCCGACATCGAAAGACATGCGGGTGCGAAGCGACGGCTGTTCGAAGACGAGCGCGATGACCCGGCCGTCCAGAGGACGGTCCTTCGCGGCCTCGGGCGTCCGGCGGCGGGCTTTCATCGCCTTGCCGGCGTCGAGAATGGTGCGGAGCGTCGATCCAGTGAAATCGGACAGATCGAGGAAGTGGCGGGGAGCAGTCACGGTCGGTCTTTCTATTCAGCCGCGCTGAGGCCCTGAGCGAGCCTCTTGTCGAGAGCGTCGAGGGCTTCGTCCATGCGTTCGACGGCAAGCGCCATCTCGTCGTCGCTGACGATCAAGGGCGGGAGGAGGCGCACGACATTGTCGCCGGCCGGCACCGTCAGCACATGCGCATCGACGAATGCCGAAACTACCTCGCCCGGAGGGATCAGGCATTTGAGGCCAAGCATCAGGCCCTCGCCACGCAGTTCTTCAACGATGTTCGGGTGGCGGTCGACGAGCGCACCGAGCTTCTGCTTCAGCACCAGCCCCTTGCGGCGAACCTCTTTGAGAAAAGCGGGTTCAAGCACCACGTCGAGCACGGCATTGCCGACGGCCATCGCGAGCGGATTGCCGCCGAAGGTGGTGCCGTGCGAACCGGCGGTCATGCCGGAGGCCGCTTTCGCGGTGGCCACGCAGGCGCCGACGGGAAATCCGCCGCCGAGCCCCTTCGCCAGCGCCATGATGTCCGGAGCGACACCCGACAATTCATAAGCGAAGGCATGGCCGGTGCGGCCGATGCCGGTCTGAACCTCATCATAGATCAGCAGCAGATCGCGCTCGTCGCATATCTCGCGCAAACGGCGCAGGAACGCGGCGGGCACCTCGCGAATGCCGCCCTCGCCCTGGACAGGCTCGATTATGATCGCGGCCGTCTCGGGAGTAATCGCGGCAAGCAGAGCCTGCTCGTCGCCGGGCGCGACATGATCGAAGCCCGGGACTTCCGGGCCGAAACCGTCGAGATGCTTCGGATTGCCGCCCGCGGAAATGGTCGCCAGAGTCCGGCCGTGGAAAGCGCCGTTGAAGGCGACGATCCGCCAGCGTTCGGGATGACCCGAATAGCTATGGTATTTGCGGGCCATCTTGATGGCGGCTTCGTTGGCTTCGGCACCCGAGTTCGTGAAGAACACGGTGTCGCCGAAGCTCGCCGCCACGAGCCGCGTCGCCAACCGCTCGCCGTCCGGTATCTTATAGAGATTGGACGTGTGCCAGAGCTTACCGGCCTGCTCGCGCAGCGCCTCGACGAGATGCGGATGGCAATGGCCGAGGGCATTCACCGCGATGCCGGCGCCGAAATCGAGATATCGCTCGCCTGTGACCGTGGTCAGCCACGCTCCTTCGCCATGCTCGAAAGCAAGGTCGGTACGCGCGAAGACGGGAAGCAAAGCGGAGCTCACGGGCGCCTCGGTAAAGTGTGGCCTAAAAAGCGCAGAGGCGCCGCCCAGCAGAGCGGCACCTCCGGAAAGCGCCGATTTTACGGGCCGACCGTGCAGTGTCAATGACGGCTAGAGCCCTGAGTTCTCAGGCGATGAATCGGAATGCGAGCAGAGTTTTCCCGACCTGTGGGGAAAACACCCCGTTCTCCTTTCGGACTCTTGCGGCCGAGTCAGCCGATCATGTAGTTTACCAATCGTTAAGCACGATATCTCGTGTGAGACGGAATTTCAGCTACTATGGACGGTATATCCGGTCCAGGCTTGGTGTTGAACCGGCTGGATCCACCCGTTCGGATTCCGCCTCGCCGATACAATGGAGCCGCGCTGATGAACTGGACGGATGAGCGTGTTGAGCTTCTCAAGAAGCTCTGGAGCGATGGGTTGAGCGCGAGCCAGATCGCTGCTGAACTCGGCGGTATCACGCGCAATGCTGTCATAGGCAAGGTTCACCGCCTCGGCCTTTCCGGTCGCGCCAAGGCTGTTCAAAGCACCGCTCCCCGCCCGCGCAAGCCTCGCGCGCCGTCGCATCCGTCGATGGTTTTCCGCACTGCCGGTGCGACCGCGCTGGCTCCGGTCCGCACGGTCGATCTCGACATCGAGCCGATCATCCAGCGCGCACCGCGCCCTATGCTGGAGCCGGTCTCCTGCGAGCGCGTGACCATCATGGATCTGCGCGAATGCATGTGCCGCTGGCCGATCGGCGACCCCGGCAGCGAGAGCTTCCGCTTCTGCGGAACCCGCTCCAATATGGGCTCGTCCTATTGCAGCTATCACGCGACCATCGCCTATCAGCCGGCGAGCGATCGCCGCCGCCGTGCGGTCGCCTGATCGCAGCGAGCAGAACCAAAAAATAGGCCGCGCGATGCGCGGCCTATTTAGTTCAGAAGAAGATATCAGCAGAAGGCATCAGCCCGCGCGGGCAAAGCGCTCGTCGAAGCTGTAGCCGGAGCCGCGCACTGTGCGGATCGGATCCTGGCGGCGGCCGCGATTGATCACCTTGCGCAGGCGACCGACGTGGACGTCCACCGTGCGTTCGTCGATATAGACATCGTGGCCCCAGACACCGTTGAGCAATTGCTCGCGGGAGAAGACGCGGCCGGGAGTCTGCATCAGGAATTCTAGGAGGCGGAACTCGGTCGGGCCGAGCTCCAGTTCGCGACCGCCGCGGCGGACACGGCGCGTTTCGCGATCAAGCTCGATATCGCCGGCCTTCAGTTGCGAAGCGATGTGATCCGGCTTGACGCGGCGCAGCAGGCTCCGCACGCGAGCGACCAATTCCGGCACCGAGAACGGCTTCACGACATAGTCGTCGGCGCCGGTGGCCAGACCACGCACGCGCTCGGTCTCTTCGCCGCGCGCGGTCAGCATGATGATCGGGAGACGTTCCGTCTCCGGCCGAGCGCGGAGGCGACGGCAGAGTTCAATGCCGGACAGGCCCGGCAGCATCCAGTCGAGCAGAACGAGATCCGGAACCCGTTCACGAAGCCTGGTTTCGGCCTCGTCACCGCGAGCGACGCTTTCGACGTCATAGCCTTCCGCTTCGAGATTGTACCGGAGGAGGAGCGTCAATGGCTCCTCGTCCTCCACGATCATGACCCGTGCGGACATCCTGTTCTCAATCCTCGCCGAACGAGATCGTCGTGGTGCTCGTCAGATCACCCTTCGGACGCTCGTCGATTAACGGCTCGCCGACCGCCAGATAGTGGATCGTCTCGGCGATGTTGGTGGCGTGATCGCCGATGCGCTCGATGTTCTTCGCGCAGAACAGGAGATGGGTGCAGAACCCGATATTGCGCGGGTCTTCCATCATGTAGGTCAGGAGTTCGCGGAACAGCGAGGTGTAGATCGCATCGATCTCGCCGTCGCGCTTCCAGACCTGGAGGGCGCGGGTCGCGTCACGGCGGGAATAGGCGTCCAGCACTTCCTTGAGCTGGCCGAGCACAAGTTCGCCCATGTGGTCGACGCCACCGGCAAGCTTCGGCGGCTGCAGCTGCCCCTCGAGGGCGACCACGCGCTTGGCGATGTTCTTGGCCAGATCGCCGATGCGCTCGAGATCGTTCGAGACACGAAGCGCGGCGACGACCTCGCGGAGGTCGACCGCCATCGGCTGGCGCTTGGCGATCGTGAGAACTGCCTTCTCCTCGACCGCGTGCTGCAGACTGTCGATGACGCGGTCGCGCTCGATGATCCGCTGGGCGGCGGCTAGGTCACGCGACAACAGCGCGGAAATCGATTCCCCGACCAGTTGCTCGGCGAGACCGCCCATCTCCGCGATCATCTCGCTGAGGGACTTCAGGTCCTCGTCGAACTCTTTCGAGGTGTGCTGTGTCATCATAGCGCCGGTTCCTCTAGTGCGGCCCTCTTAAGAGGGATCAATGACGCTTCGATGACATCGAGGGAAGCGCATTTCGCGCCTCCAGTCACTCATCGGCGCGGGTATTCAGAACTGCGGTAAACCGCGCCCCCCCTCCGGAAGGGCTTTCGATCAGGAGTCGACCGCGGTGGCGGGCCATGATGTGCTTGACGATGGCAAGCCCGAGACCCGTCCCTCCCTTCTCCCGACTCTCGCCGACATCGACGCGATAGAAGCGTTCGGTCAGGCGGGGCAGATGCTCCGGCGGAATGCCCGGCCCATAATCCTGCACGGAGATCCGGATCTCCGGTCCGGTTGCGGTGACCGAGACATCGACCCGCTTTCCCGACTGGCCGTATTTGATACCGTTCTCGACGAGGTTCTCGACGACGCGGATCAGTTCATCGCGGTCTCCCGGCACGGATACGGAAGTGCCCGGAAACGACGAACGGATTTCCACGCCGCGCTCGCCGGCCAGAGGCGAGAGACTGTCGACGACGCTGCGAACGATTTCGACGGGGTCGACCGGTGTCGACGGCCTCAAATGCTGCTTTTGCTCGATCCGAGACAGTGACAGCAGGTCGTCGACGAGACGCGACATGCGCGCGGCCTGGCTGCGCATGATGTCGAGGAAGCGCTCGCGCGCCGAAACGTCCGCCTTCGCAGGTCCTTGAAGAGTCTCGATGAAACCGAGCAGCGCGGCCAATGGCGTGCGCAATTCGTGACTCGCATTAGCGACGAAATCGACGCGCATGCGCTCCGCCCGGCGGAGATGCGTCAGGTCGTGCAGGACGAGGAGAACGAATTGCGGATTGCCTCGTTCGCGGTCTGCCTGATCCAGCCAGACAGGCCCGATCCGGGCTTCCAGCCAGCGGTCGACCGGCACGCGATCGGCATATTCCACCGTTCTCGCAGTACCGCCTGTGCCCACCGCACGGACTGCATCCAATATCTCCGGAACGCGCAGGGCGAAGGACACCGGATCACCGGTCCGCAGATTGCCGAAAACATCAATCGCGGGAGCGTTGAACTCATGCACGATGCCGCGAGCCGTCAGCAGGATCGCCGGCTCGTTCAATGCTTCGAGAAGAGCGACGGCCAACGGGTCGGCGTCACGTTCCGTCTGACTGACAGGCACTGTCGCGCGATCGTCCAGCGGGGTGAAGGCCGTGGCGAGCGGCACGGCGATGGCGCTGAGCGCGGCAATCCAGAGCGGAAGTAGCCCGAGGCCCCAGAGTGCCGCGAGCACGACCAGCGCCGCGCCAATAGCAATCCGGCCCCTTTTCAGGCGTCGCAGAAATACGCTTCCTTCCACTGCGTTCGCCTTGCCGTCCCAAACCAACGTCATGGCCGCTTCCTCGCTTTGCTGCGACAGGGGCACGGCCGCGTGACAGTGACATGACACCAGTATTTCCGCCATGTCACAAACGCTCAACTACTGTCGGGGCACCAATCCTTTTGGTCGGCACTTTCAGCGTCTTGCCGCGTTTAGGAACGTCGTTCCAGCGCGGAAGCCCGATGTCTGTATTTCAACAAGGTCGCAACGTCTGGCATGTCGAGAGAGCCCAGCGGGCATCGGTTCTGATCGACGGCGCGGCCTATTTCGGCGCGGTCCGCAGCGCGCTCAGGAAGGCGCGGAAGACGATCTTCATCATCGGCTGGGACATCAACAGCCGGGTCAGATTGGTCGGCGAGAGTGGCAAGGCCGATGATGGCCTTCCCGAGGAGCTCTGCCAGTTCCTCTGCGCGCTGGTCAAACGCCGGCCGGAGCTGACCATCAACATTCTGCTCTGGGACTTCTCGATCCTCTATTCCACCGAGCGAGAGATATTTCCATCCGTCAGCCTCGGTTGGAATATGCCGTCCTGCATCCGCCTTTGCCTTGACGACGCTCTTCCTCTCGGCTCTGCCCATCATCAGAAGCTGGTCGTGGTCGACGATTGCGTCGCATTCTCGGGCGGGCTCGACCTGACCGTCAGGCGTTGGGACACGAGCGATCACAGCTTCGACAATCCATTGAGGAAGGATGCGTCGGGAAGCTCCTATCGCCCGTTCCACGACGTCCAGATGCTGGTGAACGGCCCGGCGGCCCGGCGTATCGGAGAGCTTGCCCGCACCCGTTGGGAAAGAGCGACGTTCGAGCGCTTGCCCGACGTTCACCCGGAAGAGGAGTGCTGGCCCGAAGGAATCCAGGCGCATTTCCGCGATGTCGATATTGGCATCGCGCTGACCCAGCCGGTGTACGATGCCATCCCGGAAGTCCGGCAGGTAGAGCAGCTTTTTCTCGACGCGATCGACCGGGCCGAACGTCACATCTACATCGAGAACCAGTTCCTCACTCGCCTGCCGATTGCCGAGCGCATTACCGCGCGGATGCGCGAACGCCCGGAACTCGAAACCCTCATCGTCGCCCCGCACACCCACGAATCGTGGATCGAAGCCCGCACGATGCGGACGGGGCGGATCAACTTCCGTCGCTGCTTCGAGGAGGCCGGCGTCCAGGACCGTGTCCGGTTCTTCTATCCATCCGTGGAAACCGAGGCTGGGCAGATCGACACCATGGTCCATTCGAAGGTGATGGTAGTCGACGACCGTTTCCTGCGGGTCGGATCCGCCAATCTCAACAATCGGTCCATGGGTACTGACACCGAATGCGATCTTGCTCTCGAAGGCGAGACGCCCGAGGTCCGCGCGCAGATCGAAACTCTGCGCAACACGCTGATCGGCGAGCATTGCGGTGTTTCAGCTTCGGAGGTCGCCACCGCTATCGTGCGGGAGGGATCCATGCTTCGCGCCACCGAGATCCTGCAGGAGCGAGGCCACCGGATGCGGCCGATCGAGGACGGCGAACCCGACCCCTCCGACATTTCGCGCGGCATCAGCGCGGTCGCCGATCCCGAAAGGACGGTCGGGATTGAGGAATTCATCCATCACTTGGTCGGTGCGAAAGTGCCGTATCGTCAGGTCTCACATGTGTTTCAGGTCGCGCTGGGATGTCTCCTCGTCGTCGCGCTTACTCTGGCCTGGCGCTACACTCCGTTGTCGGAATGGACCGATCCGCGGACACTGCGCGATGCCGCCGAAACCCTTTCCGGAAGCTATTGGGCACCGCTTATCGTCATTGGCGTCTTCGTGGTCGCCGGGTTCGTCCTGTTCCCGGTGACGATCCTGATCGCCGTCACGGCGGGCGCGTTCGGCCCGGTTCTGGGCCTTGCCTATGCCGGCGCCGGCGCACTGGCGAGCGCCGCGGCTACTTATTTCATCGGCCTGAAGCTCGGACGGGACGCCCTCAGACGTCTGGTCGGGCCGCGGCTGAACCGGATATCGCGGAAGGTCTCCGACAAGGGCGTACTCGCCGTTGCCGCCGTGCGCCTCGTACCCGTCGCCCCGTTCACCGTCGTCAATCTCGCTGCGGGCGCAAGCGGAATAAGGGTCACCGACTTTCTCGCCGGCACGGCATTGGGACTCACGCCGGGCCTTATCGTGCTGTCGACGCTCGGTGACCAGGTTTTCCGGGTGCTTTCGGATCCCAGTGGTGCCGACATCGCTATGTTCCTCGTTCTGGCCATGGCCTGGATCGGCCTGTCCTTTGGCGCACAGGTCGCGATGACCAAGTTCCGGAAAACCCGCGCATGAAAAAACCCGCGGATGCCGTGCGGGTCCTGACATGGAATATCCACGGCGGCGTCGGGCCCGACCGGCGCTTCGATCTGCACCGCATCGTTGATCTCATCCGAGATTGGGAGGTGGACATCATCGCTCTGCAGGAAGTCGATTCCCGCAGGAGCCCGCGAGGCTCCTCCGCCTTTTCCTTCCTGCTCCAATCCCTTGGCGGACACGGCGTAGAGGCAAAATCGATCCTTGCCCGCGACGGCGAATACGGGCAGATGCTCATCAGCCGCTGGGCACCGGATCATACGGAAATTCACGACATCTCCGTCCCGCGCCGTGAACCGAGACGCGCCATCCACACCGGGATTTCGACCCCATACGGCCTGCTGCAGGTCACCGCGACGCATCTCGGCCTCAGTTTTCGGGAGAGGCGCTGGCAATCGACGAAGCTCTGCTCCATCGCTGGCAGGAGCACCGCGACGTCCGTCATCATGGGAGACTTCAACGACTGGCTTCGCGGCGGAGCGGTAAAAAGATCGCTCACCGGATTCATGCCCGAAGCAACAAGCTTCAGAACCTGGCCGGCACGCTGCCCGATGATGAAGCTCGATCAAATATTCTGCCGCCCCGCGGGAACTTTGATCCAGAGCCGCATAGACCATCGGGGCGCCACGATGTCGGATCACCTTCCAGTCATCGCGGATCTGAGAGTTTTCCAGTAATCTGTCACATTGAACCTGGATCGATCCTGACGCGACAACTTCATTGTTGTCCCGTGTAGAATCCAGGAAAATGCCCTCGCAGGGCTGGTGGGGAATGGCTGAGAACGAATTCATCTTGTTATTGGAGGACGGTCCCGAGCGCCGTCCTTCAACTGTGTCGCCCCGCTGGAAGGTCGCCGTCATCGACGACGATCCGAGCGTGCACAGCGGCACGCGCTTCGCGTTGCAGAACTACGAGCTTTACGGTCGCAGCCTGGAGCTCCTGTTCGCCAGTTCAGCCGCCGAAGGCCGGGCGTTGCTCAAGGCCAATCCCGACATAGCCGTCATCCTCCTCGACGTCGTCATGGAGACAGATTCCGCGGGTCTCGATCTCGTCGGCTTCATCCGAGAAAGCCTGAAGAACGAGCTGACCCGCATCATCCTGCGCACCGGCCAACCCGGTCAGGCGCCGGAGCGGAGGATCATCGTCGATTACGACATCAACGACTACAAGGCGAAGACCGAACTCACCGCCGACAAGCTGTTCACATCGATCACGGCGGCTCTTCGCAGCTATGAGCAGTTGAAACGGCTGATCGAAACGCGCCGCGGTCTCGAGATCATCATCGAAGCCGCATCGACCATGTTCGATTTCGGCTCGATGCAGCGGCTGGCCGAAGGCGTGCTGACCCAGCTCGCATCGCTGCTCGATGCGGAATGCGCGGGTATTCTCGTGCTTCGCGAGGGACATGAGGACGAGGACTTCCTCGTTCTCGCCGGTTCCGGCTGTTACCGCGATTTCACCGCTGCGGAGCGCAAAGCCCAGATCGACGCCGAACTTCGTAGCCTGATCGACCAGGCTTTCGTCGAAACCAGGCACCAATTCCTCGACGGCCGGACCGTGCTTTATCTTCGCACCGCCAGCGGCCGCGAGATCGTGGTTCTGCTGGAATCCGCCAAAAGCCTGTCCGACACCGATCGCTCGCTGGTCGAGGTGTTCTGCAGCCGCCTGTCGATCGCGTTCGACAACGTCATGCTCTACGACAAGCTGCAGGAAGCCAACGCGCGCCTCGAGCAGCGCGTCGCCGACCGCACACGCGAACTCAGCGCCGCGAACGAGCGACTGCAGGGCCAGTGGGCACGGCTGCGCAGTTCCGACGCGTTCAAGAGCGAAGTTCTTGGCACCGTCGCGCACGATCTCAAGAACCCGCTGAGCGTCGTACTCGGCCGCGCGGAGATGCTGACAGAGTTCATCTCCATGGAACCTGTCGCGGTCGAAGGGGCGCAGACTCAAATCGATCACATCCGCGGCGCCGTTAACGGCCTGATCGAAATGGTCGACAGTCTCATCCGCGACGCGATGGCCGACGCCGATGACATTTCCGTCCGCGTCTCGAATTTCGATCTGGCGGAACTCGTCACCGAGGTCGTGGAGGCGAACCGGACTCTCGCCGACCGCAAGGAACAGGTGATCGCGCTCGACGTGAAGCTCGGCCTGATCGGCTGGGGCGATCCCGACCGGCTGCGCGAGGCGATCGACAATCTGATCAGCAACGCCGTGAAATACACGCCTCGCGGCGGGTCTATCCAGGTGCAGGCGGTTCGAGACGGACTTGGTAGCCTCGTCCACGTGACCGATAGCGGACCCGGATTTTCGCCCGAGGACGAGGCGAGACTGTTCGGCCGTTTCCAACGGCTCTCGGCGAAGCCGACAGGTGGCGAGACGTCGACCGGCCTTGGCCTGTCGATCGTCAAGCGGATCGTCGAACTTCATCAAGGGGGTGTTTCTGTCGTTAACCTGGATGAAGGCGGGTCGCGCTTCACCATCGCTCTTCCTGGACCGCCCGTAAGATGACCCAGAATCAGACCGCCAAGATTGTCGTCGTCGACGACGAAGCCGCCGCTCGTGAAATGTTCGGCGACTATCTGAAACTTCACGGCTTCTCCGTTACTCTTTGCGAGGGCGGCGCCGCGTTGCGCGCAGCCGTCGCCAAGGAAACGCCCGATCTCGCGATCCTCGATCTCAACATGCCCGAGGAAGACGGCCTGTCGCTGATCCGCTACCTCAAGCAGGAAAAGCCGCACGTCCCGATCATCATGCTGACGGCGACGGCAAGCCCGATCGACCGGGTCGTCGGCCTCGAACTCGGCGCCGACGACTATATCGCCAAGCCCTGCGAACTGCGCGAACTGCTCGCCCGTGTCCGCTCGGTGCTGCGGCGCGTGACGGCGGCGCCCGCGAAGGCCGCGGCGGCGGGATCGGACGAAACAGTCAAGATCGGCACGAAGTGGCTTGACCTCGCCAGCCGCATGCTGCGCGACGAGGACGGCAACGAGCATCCGCTGACGAACTCCGAGTTCACGCTGCTGAAGGCGTTCACCGATCATCCGCGCCGCGTCCTGTCGCGCGAGCGCCTGCTCGATCTCGCCAACGCCCGTGATGCGGACGCGTTCGATCGCGCCATCGATGTGCGCATCACCCGCATCCGCAAGAAGATCGAGCCGGACCCCTCCCGCCCGAGCGTCATCCGCACTGTGCGCGGCGCTGGCTATGTATTCTCGCCCGACGGCAAGGATATCTGAGGCTTAGCCCTCTTTGTTTCGTCGCGACGGCTACGACGAAACATTTCGCGCAACGTTGAAACCGCATTTTGCGAACCACGCAAAAAGCCGGAAATGCGCACCCCCTAAACCTCCATCATCAACAACGGGCCGGAACAACGGTCCTGGAGGTCGGGACAAATGCTTACCCTCGCCAAGAACTCCATCGTGCGTGCTGCCGCTGTGGCCGCCCTTTGGGTCGTGGCATCGGGGGCGGCCCATGCCGGAGAAGCTGACATGGGCAAGGCTCAGGCCCGTCATCCCGCGATGGCGATCGATCAGGCCTTCGCTCCCTTCCAGATGGTGAAACCGGTCGAGGCCGAGCTTCGCCACACGATCGGCGCGCCCAAGGGTGACCTGCTCGTGTCGACTGCCTGCCAGGGTCAGTCCTGGCCGTATATCTCGGCCGAATGCCTCACCGGTGATGCGCCGGCTCGCAAGGTTGCCCGCACGATCACGATCGAGCGACGCACAGCCGAAAGCTCGACTTTGAACCGCGTCCCCGCGGCTCTTCAGATGGCGCAGCGTTAACGAGTTTCGCCGCGCGGACACCGCTCGGCACAGAGGATTGAATGTACGGATATCGGGTGGTCCTGGTTCTCGTCTCAGCTCTCGTCCTTTGGGCGGGGGTGAGGATCTACGGCCAACTATCCGAGACTGTGCACGGATCGGCACTTGGCTTTACCCTCGAAGCCTTGAAGCTCCCGGTGCACGACGGCGAACCTGCTCCGGCATCCCCCCCGCCCCCCCAGCCGGAGCAGGTTCCGCCGCGTCCCTTCCCTTTCTCACTGCTATCCAGAGGCGAACTGATCCCCGCCTCCGGCTTCGTCTAGACGCCGGAGGGGGCAAGGTGAGCAGTATCCTCAATGATTTGACCGCGCACGAAAGCGGCGCCCTCAGGGGCGCCGGACTGCGTTCGGCCGAGGCCCTATCGGCGGTTGCGCCATGGCTCCGCCCGAGCGATGGTGGCGTCCGTGGTTGGGCCGATATGCGTATTGGGCTGAAAGTCTTCTTGGTCGGAGCCATTCCGATCGTCATCGCGGCAGGCATCGCGCTCGCCGCATGGATGCTTTTGGCCGAAGCGGACCGCGCGCGCCACGCAGCGGTGCTCGCCAGTACCTTTTACCGAAACCTCGGCATGGCGATCGCGGCGCGCGACGACTACGTCGATTCCGTCGGCGAGGACCGCAGTCGGCATCACTACGTCTTCGCCTCCCACGCCAATCAGGCATGGACCGACATGAACGCGCTGGCGGCGTATGCGTCGGATGCCGAACAGGCGAAGGCGATCACCGAGGGCCGCGACGACCTTGCCCGCTTCATGCGGCGCATGGCGGAATTCGTACAGACCACCGAGCGCAACGACCTCGCGGCGAAGAACATGGCGGCCCGCGCCGCTTCGCTGATATCGCTCAGCGACCAGGCCCGCGCACGGCAGCACACGTCGAACAGCGAAATCATGGCCTCAATGCGCGAGGACGACCGCAAGCTCCGCTTCGCACGCGAGATTGTCGACCGTACCGAGCAAATCAGGTCCGCGCTGAACGCTCTCGAAGTCGAGGCCGCCCGCGCCGGCGGATTTACCGACACACAGCAGACCCAGCTCAATATTTCTAGCTTGCGGAACGAGGCGCGCGATCTCGCACCGCTTCTCCGCGATGCCGGCCAATCGGCCTTGGCGGTCGAGTTGCCGTGGCTGGTCGATTCCTACGAGGAGCGACTCCGCCAGAACGACCAGCGCGCTTGGGCTCCCCGGCTATCGGAATGGCTCGAGCGTCTCCTGAAAGTGCAACGCACGCAGCGGCAGGCTCTTCATGACGAGGTCGCGTCGCTGATGAACTACTCGGTCGAGTCCAGCGAGACCGATCAGGCGACGCAGAATATCGCGATCGAAGCGCTGAAGCTTGGCCAGACGACCGAAAAGGCGCTCGCGGGCCGCGACGGGCCCGCGATGATGACGATCCTCGAACAGAGCAACGCTCTGTCTCGCCGGGTCGCGGCGCTACCGATTTCGCCGCTGATCCAGTCCGAAATGGTCGACGCGATCGACCAGTGGAGGCAGGGATTGTCCGCGATCTCCGGCGCGCTCAAAACGCAAAGTCAGATGATCGCCGACATGGATGCGAGCGCGCATTCAATGCTGGAGCGCGCGGGTTCGCTGAACGACATGTTCACGACCTATGCGGACCGGATCGGCGACGTCGTCCGCAAGATCCTCGTCATCGGCGCGGCAGCTGCCCTGTTCCTGGGTGCCATCCTCGCCTTCTACGTCGCGCGTTCGATCACAAATCCGCTGGGCCGTCTGAAAGGCCGCATGCTGGAGCTGGCGCAGGACCCATTCGCCGGACCGGTCGCCGACGCCGACCGCCGCGACGAGCTCGGCGAGATCGCCCGCGCCGCGAACTTCTTCGTCACCGAGATCGGCCGGCGTGAGCACGCCCTTCGTCGCGCCAAGGATCGCGCCGATACCGCGCTGACCGAACTCCGCCGCACCCAGGACGATCTCATCCAGTCCGAGAAGCTCGCCTCCCTCGGCCAGCTCGTCGCCGGCGTGGCTCATGAGATCAACACGCCAGTCGGCATCGCGCTGACGACCGCGACCTCGATGAGCGACGAGGTCAAACGCTTCGGCGAAGCAGCTTCGGAAGGCAGGCTGCGGCGCACCGAATTCGAGCGCTTCGTCGCCCGTGTGAACGAGGGTTCGCAGCTCCTCTATACGAACCTGAACCGCGCCGCCGAACTGGTGCAGAGTTTCAAGCAGGTGGCCGTCGACCAGGCGAGCGGCGAGCGGCGCACCTTCGACCTCGGCCACTGGCTGCACGAACTACTGACCAGCCTTGGCCCCGTGCTCCGCAAGACGAAGCACGAAGTGACCATCGAGTGTCGCGAGGGGGTCGTCATGGACACCTATCCCGGCGCGCTCGCGCAGGTGCTGACTAACCTCCTGATGAACGCTGTGATCCACGCCTATGCCGAGGGCGAGGCCGGACGGATGGTCTTGCGCGTCGAGGAACCCGCCGAGGGTTGGCTGCGCCTGACATTCACCGACGACGGCCGCGGCATCCCGCCAGACCACCACGACAAGATATTCGAGCCGTTCTTCACGACCGGCCGTGCGCAGGGTTCAACCGGCCTCGGCCTGCACATCGTCTACAACCTCGTCACCAACAGCCTTCTCGGCCGGATCGACCTCGAAAGCGAACCCGGCAAAGGCACCCGTTTCATCCTCGATCTGCCGCAGAGCGTGGCCTCGGTCCTTCCTCAGAAGCACTTCGCAACCGCTTGAGAGTCAAAATGATCCGCAAGAGCCAACTGACACTGGCCCTGATGCTGTCGCTCGCTGCAATTCCGGCCTCAGCGAAGACGCTCGTCTTCTGCTCCGAAGGCAATCCGGAAGGCATGAACCCCCAGATCGTCACGACGACGACCGGCATGAACGCGGTCCGCGCGATCTTCAACACTCTGGTGGAATTCGAGCCCGGCACCACGGTGCTGCGCGCTTCCCTCGCCGAAAACTGGACGATCTCCGAGGACGGAACGGAGTACACGTTCCAACTGCGGAAAGGCGTGAAGTTCCATTCGAACGCCTTGTTCACGCCCTCACGCACGATGAACGCGGACGACGTCATCTTCTCGCTGGAACGCCAGTGGAAGACCGACCATCCGTTCCACAACGTGTCCGGCGGAAAGTACGACTACTTCAAGGACACGGGGATGCCCGATCTCCTGAAGACGATCGAGAAGGTCGACGATTACACGGTCAAGATCACGCTGACCCATCCCGAAGCGCCGTTCCTCGCCAACCTGGCGATGAATTTCAATTCCGTCCTGTCGGCGGAATATGCTGACCAGCTGCTGAAGCAAGGCATGCTCGAAAAGCTCGACGAGGCACCGATCGGCACCGGCCCCTTCTCGTTCGTCAGCTATCAGAAGGACGTCGCGGTCCGCTATCGCGCGTTCCCGGACTACTGGGCGGGAAAGCAGCCCGTAGACATGCTGATCTTCTCGATCACACCGAACCCGGCGGTTCGCCTGACCAAACTGAAGGCCGGCGAATGCCATGTCATCGCCTTCCCCAATCCGGCTGATATCGAGAAGATCAAGGTCGATCCGGATCTTCGCCTCCTTAGCCAGGAGGGCATGAACATCGGCTACATGTCGATGAACGTGACCAAGAAGCCGTTCGACGATGTCCGTATCCGCCGCGCCATCAATATGGCGATCGACAAGGAGTCGATCCTGACGGCCGTCTATCGTGGCGCTGGCATCGTCGCGAAGAACCCGATCCCGCCGACGCTCTGGTCCTACAACGACGACGTGAAGGACTATCCCTACGACATCGAGGGCGCCAAGAAACTGATGGCGGAGGCAGGCTATCCGCAGGGTTTCGAGAGCGAGCTCTGGTACATGCCGGTGAGCCGTGCCTACAACCCGGACGGCCGCCGCATCGCCGAGATGATCCAGACCGATCTCGCCCGCATCGGCATTCGCCTGAATTTGATCACCTACGAATGGAACGCCTATCGCGCCAAGCTCCAGAACGGCGACGCGCCGATGGCCTTGTTCGGCTGGACCGGCGACAACGGCGATCCGGACAACTTCCTCAACGTCATGCTGGGCTGCACGGCCGCTCGCCCCGGCGGCAACAATGTCGCGAAATGGTGTAACCGCGAATTCGACGACCTCGTAACCAGGGCCAAAGGCATCTCCGACCGCAACGAGCGCACGCGCCTTTACCGCGAGGCACAGGAAGTCGCGAAGCGCGAAGCGCCTTGGGTGCCGCTCGCTCACTCCGTCGTCTTCACCGGCATCCGAAAGGATGTCGTCGGCTTTAAGCAGGATCCGCTTGGCCGTCACCTGTTCGAGAATGTCGACGTGAACAACTGAGAGCCTGCGCTAGAGCAGGCTCTCCTCGTAGCGAACCGTGCCGTCGACGAGCAGCCGCTTGAGAGCGGCGCGTCCGTCCTTGCCGACGGCAACATCGACTTCCATGCGCTTGTCATTGCGCATCTTTTCGAGTTCGAGCCCCTCGCCCTCGGGCACGAAGAACTTCTCCAGATTGTATTCGACGCTGTAGTTGGCGCAGTGCTCGCCGGTGCAATTGTCGGTCCAGCGGACGTTCTCGATCGTGCCGCGCAGCGCCATTCGGCCTTCGGGCATCGAATGGTGAAGCGCGACTGCCTTCCACTGGTCGCCCTCCCGCGCGAGTTCGACGAAGATTGGGTCCTGATAGCTGAAGGCGTCATTGCCGCCGAGCTCGGCCGCCGCCAGCTGCGATTGCGGATAAGACAGCACGACATAATCGCCGCGCAGGAAATCGCGCGGGTCGACTGGTAGGACGGACAGCCGGATTTCCTGCCCGTTCGTGATCAGCATCGCGCGGTTGGCGATCATGTATCCGAGCAAGGCGGCCTGAACGACAAGGGCGAGCGCGAAGCCCCAAAGCGGAAGACGCCGGGTCATGCCGCAACTCCTGCTGGGCGAAGTGTCAGCCGGCGGTCGAGCCGGACCATGACGACAGCCATAGCGATGAACAGCACGCCACCAATCAGGAATGCGATCGCCGTATCCATCAGGCTGCCGAGCGTGACGCTGTAGAGATACAGAACCTCGGCGCAGAAGATGACCATGCCGAACTTGCTGTTGAGCGGGTGACCGGCATGGCCGAGCGACATCCACCACAGCGCGCCGGCCAGAACCAGGCTGCCGGTCGCGAGACGGGGTGTGAGATCGCCTGTGTTGGGCTCATTCCAGAAGGCGAGTGCGAATGAAGCGCCGCCAACGAGGACCAGGGCGACCAGGTCGGCGAGACGAATGGTGCGCTTTTGATGGGCCCATGCGCCGAGACCGACGGCCGTGACCAGTACGGTCAGCAGCACCGGCAACCAGACGGACTGCGTGCCCTCCTCGTGCGTGAGGAACAACGTTACCTGCGTCATCGCGAGGGCCAACAGCACGCCCGTGAATGACGGCATTTCGAGATCGCGACCGAGCGCAGCGAGACGCGGATGAGCACGCGCCGTGCCAAGCACGAGACCACCGGCCCAGAAGGCGAGGCCCGAAAGGGTGAGAAGCGCGAAGCCCGCGCTCGCGGGCCAATTCGCCCGGACATCGAGCTGGTAGACCGACATCACCATCCAGACCGCCAGCGCCAACATGGCGCTACGACGTGCAAGCCGGCTGTCCGCCCATGTCGCCGTCGCGGCACCGAACAGAATGGCAACGAGACCGCCCCAATGGATCAGCACCCCGCTATCGATCACTTCCGAAGTCCAGTAGACGGCGCCGACCAGGAAAATGACGATCGCCGAGATCGATCGCGTCGCGAGGATCGCGACCGCCATGCCGACCAGCCAGAGCAGGATCGCATCGGAGAATTCGCCGGCCAGATGATAGGTCTGGCCGACAAGCGCGATCGACGCCGCGAAGACGAAACCGGCAATCAGGACCGCAACGTCGGCGATCCAGATCATGTCGCGACGGCACAGTTCCGCGGCGGCGCCATATGCCAGTGCGAGTGCCAGCAGAAGAAGGCCGAAGCGTAAGACACGGGGCATGTAGTCCCAGTTCGCGCCGACGAATGCGAAAACGCCGAAACCGAGCAGGATTGCGCCCAGAAACGCGATCATGGTCGCCAGCGTGACGCTCATTCCCTTGCCGGAATTAACGGAAGAGAGAATGGCAGCGGCTCCGTCATCGCTGACCCAACCCTGTTCCCGCCAACGCGGAAGATCGTCCGCCAGCCTTTTGCGGTATTGCCCGTCCAGCATCTTCGTCCCCTCAGCCGGCAGCTTGCGGGGCCGCGACCTTGTTTTCCTTGAGGCGTTTCTTGGCGACGCTCTCGATGTGCGCGCCTACATCCGGGTGAGACGCGATGAATGAATTAAAGGTTCGAGCATCGAGACGAAGAAGCGAACAATAAGCAATCGAGAAGACGTCGGCGGTGCGCGGTTCGTTGGTTAGTAGAGCGAGCTCGCCGAAGACATCGCCGGTGCCCAGACGGATCTGCCGGAAGCCGGCCCGCACCTCGACCGCGCCGGACGAGATGAAATAGGCCGCGTCACCGCGATCGCCCTTCCGGATCAGCATCTCGCCCGGCAGAGCGAAGACCGGCGTCATCAGCGAGCGCATCTCCTCGACCTGCTCATCATTGAACGACGAGAACAGCGGGAATCGTTTCACGAGTTCGCAGGTGTCGAGACCGAGATCGAGCGGCGGCCGGCGGTCGATCTTCTCACGCTGGGCCGCGATGCGAAGCTTCAGGTCGCGATGCAGTTCCGGGCCGATGATGCTCTGCTCGAACAGGCTTTCATATTCGAGTTCCTCCCGTCGCAGCGCTGTCCTCAGGACGAAACTCCGTTTGAGCGCCTGCGAATATTCGGGGAACTGGAGATTCAGGCCGTCGAGAGCACGCTGGATCGCCTCCAGGCGTTCGGTCAGAAGCTCCTGCGCGCGCCGCGCGACTTCCGTACCGAGCACAGGTTCGATCGTGGCGTGGATGAAGGGGGTCAACTGCATCAGCACGATGCGGCTCGCGAGGATGATCTCGAACCGATCCGACAACAGACGCGAGAAATAGGTATCGACGCCGAGCCTGCGGTGGATGCCATGCGCAAGCTTCAGCCGGGTCGTCAGGCCCAGGCTCTTGCGAGCGGCCTCGGCATAACCGTGCTCGCCGCCGGTACGGGCGCGGTCGATCAGCCGGGCGCTGTTGGCGAGCATGTCCGAGACGATCGAAAACGAGATCGTCCGCTCGCGGAACTGTTCGAGGATCAGCTCCCGCTCCTGCCGTGCCAGGGTCACAAGGCCGAGTGAGATGCGATGCTCGCGGTCGAAGCCGGCGAAATCCTCTACCCGCTCCCGGGCTTCGGCCATGGCTCCGCTGATCTGCATTTCCGGCAGTTCGTAGAGGGACGCCGATTTGGCGAGCTGGTCCTGCACGTTGAACTGCGCAACGCTCAGAACCTGCAGGCGCAATGCCTCGTCGAGCGGAGACAGGCGGTCCAGCCCGACCAGGCGCATCAGGATGTGCAGCGTCGTGCCCTGGATGAGCACTGTGAACAGGACGAAGCCGGTCGCGAGAACCGCGATGAAACGCTTCACTTCCAGGGACACGTCCGGATTTTCCGTGATCGAAAGCGCCAGCGCCAAGGTTAGCGCGCCGCGCAGGCCACCCCACAAAATGACAACGCCGTACCGCCCGCCAATTGCGGTCGATAAACCGAACCTCGACATCAGCGGAAGGGCAACGAACAGGATGACCGCGCGCGCGACAAGCGCCGCCAGCACGAGCACCATCAGCAGACCGAGATCGGTCCAGGTCGCGCCGGCCAAGAGCTTGGGGATCAGCACCGAAGCCAGGACGAAGACGAGCGAGGTCGCCCAATAGTCCAGCTGCTCGGCGATGGCGTGGAACTGTCCCCAGCCGACCGGCGAGGCGTAAGCGGGTCCGAACAGATTGAATGTGATGCCGACGCTGACGACCGCGACCACGCCCGACACATGCAGCATATGCTCGGCGAAGATGAATGCGAGGTAGGGCGCGGCGAGGAGGAGCGACACCTGCGCCATCGGCCGGTCACTGACGAGCGCCGTCAATACGCAGACGACGCGCCCGACGAGATAGCCGAACACCGCCCCGCCACCACCGAGAAGGAAGAAGGTGGTCACCGTGCCGCCGATATTGACCGGCTGCGGTTCGAGCACGTAGCCGAGGAACAGGACGAACAGCGTGATCGCCGCTGCGTCGTTGAACAGGGCTTCGCCTTCCAGGATGCGGCCGAGGCGCGACGGCGCGCCGATATCACGGAAGATGCCGATGACGGCAACCGGGTCCGTCGTGGCGACCACCGCGCCGAGCAACAGGCACGCCATCAGCGAGAAACCCGAAATCCAGTGAACGACGCCGCCGATGAAGAAGGTAGCCACGATCACCGCCACCACGGACAGCACCAGGACTGGACCCGCATCCTCGGCGATCTGGCGCACGTCGATGTTCACCGCAGACTGGAAAACGAGGATCGGCAGGAACACGAAGATGAAGACGGAAGACGCGACCGGCGGGTTGACGATGAGCTGGACGACGCCGTTCGGATCGAACGCGTAATAGTGCTGAAGAACCAGCGAGACCACGCCGATGCCGATGCCCAGCAGAGCGAAGGCGACGCTCGTCGGTACACGCAGCCGAGCCGCGATCGGCTCGACCATGCTGACCATGGTCAAGAGGCCGGCGACAATCAGAACGACCGCAGGAACGAGCATGATGTTTCCGACCGAATGGGAGTCAGGGGCCGGGCGCGCTCCCTGCCAGTGCCGAAAGCTTGGCACGGGCATCGAGCGTAACCGTCATCGCCTCGCGAGCGAAGAATGCATTGGGAAACCGATCCTGCAAAGTCCGTTCCATCTCCAAGAGACGCTCATCGTCATATTCGGGCGCGTGATGGAAGCAGGCGAGCCGCTCGACTCCGGCCGAACTGGCGAGGTCCGCACCGACCGCCCAGGTCGAATGCCCCCACCCTTTGAAGCGCGGATAGTCCGGCACGTCCCAGGTTGCGTCGTAGACGAGGAGGCCCGCGCCCTGGCAGAACGCCACGAGCATCGGATCTGACCGGTCGGAAGCGTGCTCGACATCGGTCAGGAAGACGGCGGACTGGCCTCCGGAATCGAAGCGGTAACCGGTCGCGCCGCCCGGATGATTGAGCGGACATGTGCTGACCGCCACGCCGCCGAATTGCAGGACTTCGCCGGCATTGAATCCGATGAACCGTACCTTGGCCGGGAGATCGTCGAACGTCAGCGGAAACAGCGGCGGCGAAAACAGGTTTCGCAATGCGGCTTCGGCGGTCGCGCCGTCGAGATTGCCGCAATAGAGGTTGACGGTCGCGCCCTCGACGAACAGCGGCGCGAACGACATTAGCCCAACAACGTGATCGTGGTGCAGATGCGTGAACAGCACGTCAAAATGTTCGCCGCGCGCAGGGTTCGGATCGAGATTGTCGCTCAACGGCAGAATGCCCGTGCCGGCGTCAATGATGAAACGCCGCCCGGCCACGAGAACCTCGATGCAGGCCGTGTTCCCGCCGAACATCTGCGTCTTCTGTCCCGGAACCGCGATCGACCCGCGAACGCCCCAGAAGCGGACGCTCATGCCGCGCGAAGTGTCAGTGCTGCCGTTTGTCAAACGCGTAGCCCACCCAATCGAAACTGATTCCTTGTACGCGGATCGTGGCGGCGAAATAGAGGCCGCCGCTACTTGTGCGCAAATTCCGTCACGCCATCCCATTCCGCGGGCGGCTGCTCGACGCCGAATTTCCGGCTGACCTCGACATAGTAGTCGTAGAGACGCGACAGGCCGTCGAATCGCGATTTCGAGAGCATGGCCGCACGCTCGGCCGCTTCGGCGAAACGACGCGAGCGGAAGGCATCGATCATCGCCGCATGGTCCGTGGCGTGCCGACGAAACTCCTCGGCATTGGCCACGGTCGCGTCTCCGACGAGCGTGAAGATGCGCACGGCCTCCGTCTTACCCTTCACGCGGACGGCATCGACCTCGAGCCATGCGAAGTCCGGCGCGGCTTCCCGTGTCGGCCGCGAGGCGAGGATCTCGACGCCGTAGGTCTTGCTCGCGCCCTCGAGACGAGAGGACAGATTCACATCGTCACCGAACGCCGAATAGTCGAAACGGCGCACTGAACCAAAATTGCCAACGGAGCAACTGCCTGTCGCAAGTCCGATACCGAAACGAACCTGCTTGTGAGCGCGTCCCGATACGTCGGCTTCCGCTTTCCAGCGCGCATTGAGCGCCGCGAGCGCGATGATCATGTCGAGCGATGCGCGCGCCGCGTTCGACGCGTGGTCCGGGTCGTCCAGCGGCGCGTTCCAGAAGGCCATGATCGCGTCGCCGATATATTTGTCGAGCGTCGCCTTGTGATCGAGACAGACCTCGCTGAGCGCCGTCAGATAGGTGTTCATGAATGTCGTCAGTGCGACGGCATCCATACCTTCCGAGATCGCGGTGAAACCGCGGATGTCGCAGAACATGATGGTTATGGTCCGCGTCTCGCCTCCGAGGACCAGGCGCTCCGGATCCTTGGTCAGCTGCTCGACGACGGCCGGCGCCACGAAGCGTCCGAATGCCTCTCGCACCCAGCGCTTCTGCTTCTGTTCGGCGCGGTAGAGCGACAGTACGCCCGACAGGTAAACCGCGGCGACCGTGATCGTCGGAAACAACGGATCGAGCAGGACGCCGTTGTGCGAGAACGCGTACCAGCTGCCGCCGATCACGGTCGCGATCGCGGCGAGGCCGAGCACAGCCGTTCCGGCCGCCTCGATACGCGGCAGCAAGATCGCGATCGCAAGGCCCGCCAATGCCGCGATCAGAAGCTCGAGCCCCACCGCCCAATCGGCGCGAATCAGGGAATAACCCTCGACGATATGCTCGATCAGTTGCGCGTGGACCTCGACACCGGGCACCGAAGCATCGACGGGCGTCGCACGCTGATCGAGCAGCCCCGCCGCGCTCGTGCCGATGAGTATGATGCGCCCCTGGATCTCGTTTGAATCGACGGAGCCGTCGAACAGCTTCCAAGCCGGTACGAAACGCGCGCCCTCGGTGTGGGAGAATCTGACGCGAATTTCGCCGCGCGGGTCGGTCGCGATTTCCTGCGCTCCGACCTTGATCGCGTTGATGCCGGTCCGGGCCCCGAACGTCGTCTGCCCGCTCGCATTCGACGCCCGGATCAGGAACGTCGATGCCGATTGCGCCACACGCAGCGATTCAAGCGCGAGACCGGGAACGATTTGGTTGCGCACCCGCAGCACAAGCGGCACGCGCCGAACCGTCTGATCGCGATCGGGCAACCAGTTCAGCGCGCCGATGCCGGCGGCTTTCTCGACCAGACCCGGCAAAGGCAAAACAGCGCTTGAGAAGTGCGGAATAAAGGCCAGCGGATCGTCGCCCGCGCTCGCAATGCCGAACTTGACCGGATAGGTGACCTCCGCCGTTCCTCCGGTCAGAATGCTTCCGAGCACGACCGGCGCGGTGCCGATCTCGTCCGCGAAGGTCTGGTCGTTTCCCGGAGTGGAGGCCAGTTCGCGCTGGATCAGGCTTTTGCCAGGCGTCTCCGGCAACAGCGGCAAGACGTTCTCCGGACTGGTCCGGTCCGCCTCCGAGAACACCATATCGAAACCGATTGCGGCGACGCCCATCTGCCCGAGGCGCTGCACGAGTTCGCCCAGTCGCGGTCGCGGCCATGGCCATTGGCCAATCCTTCGGAGCGATTCATCATCGATATCGACGATCCGGACCGGCGTCTGCGGATTCCACGGCCGAGGCGACACCCGCTGGTAGGAATCGAAGATCAGGTTGCGGACGTCATCCAGCCGCGACGCCTGCGAAAGCCCCAGTGCAAGGATGGCGAAAAGCGGGACCAGAACCGCTGCCAGATAGGACCAGCGTCCGAGCATTCAGCGGCCCTTCGAGTGCGACCGGAAACCAAAGCCGGCAGCCGGTTTAGCCTCCGATGTGTCACACGTAAACCACCGTGCCGGGCTCACAATCCAGAGTCACCGTCCCGATACATGGAATCTTGTTGCGTGTGCAATTGAGCCGCACTAGGAGGGTTTCGGGGCGCTGGCAAGTTTGCCGAAACTTGGGAGCGATTATGGCTGAGAAACCGGGCATGCGGGTTGCGCTGCTCGCGGTCACCCTTGCGTGCGGCCTCGTGGATGGTGCTGCCGCACAAGGGGCCGCTCAGGCCCAAAGCCGCGAGGCCATTTTTGCGCAGATGCTGCGCGATCCTGGCAATGTCACCCTCGCTCTGCGCTACGCGAAACTGAGCAACGACGAAGGCGATCTCGAAGCCGCAATCGGCGCGCTCGAGCGCATCCTGTTCTATAATCCGAGCGAACCGAACGCTCGTCTCTATCTCGGCCTGCTCTACGCCAAGCTCGGCTCGAACGACATGGCGCGTGGCTATTTCGAGTCGGTACTTCAGCATCCCGCAACGCCCGAGCCGATCCGTGCTCGCGCCGAGGCGCTGCTCGCCAAGGCGAACGAGCGGCTGAGCCCGCATCAGTGGAACAACTACATCCGCACCGGCGTCCGCTACCAAAGCAATGGAAACGACGAGCCAGACGGCGAATATCAGGTGTTCGACCCGATCAACGGCCTGACGACGGTTGAGGGCAATCCAACAGACGACTGGAACGCTTATGTCCAGACCGGCACGTTCTACAGCTATGATTTCGGCAATCAGCGCGGCGATCGCTTCGAAGCTAGCCTGACGACCTATAATACCCGCAACGCCCGCTTCGACGACTTCAACTACAACATGGCCGAGGTCACGGCCGGCATCCGGTTCGGCCTGCCGATGGAGAACGGCATGGCATCGGTGAAGCCTTACGTCATCGGCACCGCCGCTTTGCTCGACGACCAGGAGTATTTCCATGGCGGCGGCGGCGGCCTCGTCTTTGACATCCCGGTCGGCAAGATCGTCGTCTCGCCGTTCGCCGAAGCCGTCTGGCGCGAATACGAGAACAACGACGAGATCAACATCATCGGCGGATCGCAGTTCGAGGACCGTAATGGCGTGACCACGACGGCCGGCTTCCGTCTCGCGACAAGCACCTACGCCGCCTACCGCTTCAATGCCCGCCTCGCCTACGAAACACGTGATGCCGACCAGGACTATGAGGGTTTCGAGCGCTTCCTGGCCGAGATCCAGTTCCCATTCGACGTGAACATCAAAGGTCACCAGCTTCTGATCACGCCGCTCTTCGGCGTCCGTTATACGAACTACGACGCACCCGATCCGACCGTTCAGGACGTCGATGGCATTGACGACGTGACGCGCGAGGATCTCGAATTCCGGGTCGGCCTTGCCGCCGATTACGCGATCAACGACTGGGCCGGCGTCGGAGCGCAAGTGTTGTACCGCACGACGGATTCGAACCTCAATGCATACGAAACCGACAACTGGACGATCTCGTTCGGTCCCAATTTCCGGTTCTGAGGAGTAGACGATGCCTATCTTCAACAGCCGCACGGCGGCCCGCATCTCCGCCCTCCTTGCCGGCACCGCGCTGTTTACCCTGAACGTGCAGGCACAAAGCGTCGGCACAGCCGCGGCCGTCAATCCGACGACCGAGGGCGTGCGTCCCGGCCAGGCGATACGCGTGCTTCGCCTGGGCAGCGACATCATCAGCAACGAGCGGATCAACACCTCGCCGCAGGGCTCGACCCAGATCCTGTTCGTCGACAAGACAACGCTCAACATCGGTCCGGGCAGTTCGGTCGTGATCGACCAGTATGTCTTCAACCCGAAGACCGATACCGGCCAGGCGGCGATCACGCTTGGCAAGGGCATCATGCGCTTCGTCGGCGGCGAGATCAGCCACAGCGGTGGCGCGACGCTGAAGACGCCAGTCGCGACCGTCGGCATCCGCGGCGGTATGGGAACGATCGAGCACACGGCCGACGGGACGATCTATCTGCACCATTACGGCTCGGCGACGATCAGCAATTCCTGCGGTTCGGTGACGATCAACCGTCCAGGTTTCTCGACCAGTGTCGGCGGCCCGAACCAGTGCCCGACCGATCCGGAAAAATCGACGAAGCCGGCCATCGACCGCGCTCTGGCGCTGCTGACCAGCGGTCCCGGGCAGTCGGGAGGCGGCACGTTCACCGGCCAAGGGCCGCAGACGATCGACACGCCGACAGTCGATCTGCCGCCGGACCTGCAGAAGGATCTCGACGATCTGGTCCGCGAGGCACAGCAGGATGTCGTGACGGGTGATCAGCACTACGACGACCCGCCGCCGTCGTGCACCTTCTCCTGCACCGGCAACTGAGCACCCGTCAGGTGCCTCAAATCTTCGATGGCAGCGTGATAGTTGGCTTCGTTGGCGACGTCGCGGTTGAAGCTGTTCGGGCCGAGGGAAAACTTCTGGATGCAACGGTGGTTGAACAGCGCCGCGCCCTCACGGTCGCGATGCACAACCACCGTTCCACCGCCGAACGTGAAATCGGGACGTAGCGCGCCCATCGAGAACGGCCCATACGGCATGAAACCGTATGGCACATGAGCGCTTCCCAGGTATCGAACGGGTTCGATAGGTTCGTTCCGCATATGGGCGAGGTGCAGCCAGGCGAGACGAAACGTGTCTTTGTCTCCAAAGACGTACTCGTAATAGACGTCCCTGCGCTCGTTGAAGTGGACTGTCAGGCAGAGCTCCGGCCAACAACGGGCCTTGTCGATCAACAATTGGCCGCTCTCGAACTCCTGGCTGTCGTTCGCAGGCACGTTGAAGACTTGCCAGACAGGCGCGTTCGGCCGCCAGCGCAGCGCCTGCCAGATCGACATCATGTCGTGCCAGAACAAGCAGCCCTTATCGAGATAGCCAGGATCGTCGAACAGGAAAGACGGATCGCGAATCGGAAAACAGTCGCTGTCGAGCCAGAGTACTTCACGGAACGAGCTGCGCTGGATGGCGATGGGCTTGATCGCGAAGGGACGCTCAGTCGGACCGTCGAGATCGTCCTCGATGATACGAAGCCGCAAATCGAGCTGCAGTCCCGAAAGAAGCGCAAGATGACGTTCCGAGACCTCCCCCGGCCGATGCCAGGCCTCGACCGGCAGATCGACGCCCAGACGAACTAGCTCATTGAGCAAAACCCAGCACGAGGGGAATTCCGCATCGTAGACGCCGGTGACGATACCCCTGCCGCTCATCCCTTCCGGCGGCGCGCCGCACCAGGCAATCGCGGCTCTCTGTTCGGCGTGGAGTGCCGCTATATCCGTGTCTGACAGCTTCAGTACCATTCGTGACTTCCCCACCAGGCGGCGAAAGATGTCTCTCAGATCAGTCGCTTGATCAAGTCGCGACGAAACGCACCAGGCTTGACCTTCCCCATTGGGGAGCCCCCATCATCCGGCCGTGACGCTTTCCTCTGTCAGCGTCATCATCAACGCGTCACGGCTTCGCCGCATAAGACGCTGATCCTGCGGACGGTACGTCTATTGCTTGTCTCGGGTAACTGGACCGGCAAAGATGGAACGGGGGCACTGACCGCCCGCATCTGTCGCTAAAGCCCGCGGAGAATCCGATGCTGACGACGCTTGAGCATGCTTCCTCCTTCGATGCCGAAAACATCAGCGAGGAACAGGCCATCGCCGATGTGAAGAGCGCCATCCTCAACAAGATGTCGCTCGCCGTCGGCAAGGATGCGGCCTACGCCACCGACCGCGACTGGTTCGTCGCCTGCGCGCTCGCCATCCGCGACCGCATCGCCCACCGCTTCCTCGCCGGCAAGCGCAGCTCGACATCCGACGGCAAGAAGCGCGTCTACTATCTCTCCCTCGAATTTCTGATCGGCCGCCAGCTCACCGACGTGCTGTCGAACATGGAAATGCTCGACGTGTTCAAGCACGCGCTCGGCGATCTCGGCGTCGACTATGAGCGCGTCCGCAATGCCGAGCCGGATGCCGCACTCGGAAACGGCGGCCTCGGCCGCCTCGCGGCCTGCTTCATGGAAAGCATGGCAACGCTTTCGATCCCCGCCTACGGCTACGGCATCCGCTACGAGAACGGCCTGTTCCGCCAAGCCATCAAGGACGGCTGGCAGCAGGAATATCCGGAAGACTGGCTAGCCTTCGGTACGCCGTGGGAATTCAGCCGCTCCGACGTGATTTACGACATCAAGTTCGGCGGCTCGGTCGAGACGAACCGCAACGATGCCGGCAGCATGCGTTTCACCTGGCACCCGAGCGAGGTCGTACACGCCGTCGCCTATGATACGCCGATCGTCGGCTGGCGCGGCAAGCATGTGAATCCGCTGCGCCTGTGGGCCGCCCATACGATGGACCCGCTGCGCCTCGAACTCTTCAACAAGGGTGACCATGTCGGCGCGCTGTCCGACCAGGCGCGCGTGGAATCGATCTCGAAAGTTCTCTATCCGAGCGACGAGACCCCGGCCGGCCAGGAACTGCGCCTGCGCCAGGAATATTTCTTTGTCTCGGCCTCATTGCAGGACCTCGTCAACCGCCACAAGCGGATCTTCGGCGACCTCTACTCGCTGCCCGACCGCGCCGCGATCCAGCTCAACGATACGCATCCCGCCGTCGCCATTCCGGAGTTGATGCGCATCCTCATCGATGAGCACGGCCTGCCCTGGGACGAGGCGTGGCGCATCACCTCGAACACCTTCTCCTACACCAACCACACGCTGCTTCCGGAAGCGCTGGAGACCTGGCCGCTGCCGCTCTTCGAGCGCCTGCTGCCGCGCCATCTCCAGATCATCTACTTCATCAACAGCCTGCACCTCGAAGGGGTCAAAGCCGCGTTCCCGAACGAACCCGCTCTCTTGAGCTCGGTGTCGGTGATCGACGAGCAGGGCGGCCGCCGGCTCCGCATGGGTCAGCTCGCCTTCATCGGCTCGCACACGATCAACGGCGTCTCGGCGCTGCACACCGATCTGATGCGCGCAACGACGTTCCGCGATCTGCACCGCGTCTATCCGAACCGTATCCAGAACAAGACCAACGGCATCACCTTTCGCCGCTGGCTGCACCAGTCCAATCCCGGCCTCACCGGCCTGCTGCGCGAGGTTTGCGGCGACGAGATCCTGGACAATCCGGAGGCAATCCACCGCCTGATGGAGCACGCCGACGATGCCTCGCTGCAGGAGCGCATCTCAAAGGTCAAGCACGCCAACAAGGTGGCCCTCGCCAGGCTGATCGCCGACCGCACCGGCGTCCGCGTCGATCCGGCCGCCCTCTTCGACGTCCAGATCAAGCGCATCCACGAATACAAACGCCAGCTGCTCAACCTGCTCGAGACGGTCGCGCTCTATGACTCGATCCGTGCCAACCCGACAAAGGACTGGGTACCGCGCGTCAAGATCTTCGCCGGCAAGGCGGCCGCGAGCTATGTCAACGCGAAGCTGATCATCAAGCTCGCCAACGACATCGCCCGCGTCGTCAACGGCGATCCGAGCGTGCACAACCTGCTGAAGGTCGTGTTCCTGCCGAACTACAATGTGAGCTTGGCGGAATCGATCATCCCCGCGGCCAATCTATCGGAGCAAATCTCGACCGCCGGCATGGAGGCGTCAGGCACCGGCAATATGAAGCTCGCGCTCAACGGCGCCTTGACGATCGGCACGATTGACGGCGCCAATATCGAAATTCACGACCATGTCGGTTCGGAAAACATCTTCATCTTCGGGCTGACCACGCCGGAAGTCGAAGACCGCCGTGCCAACGGACCGTCCGCCCAGACCTCGATCGCCAATTCGCCGATGCTCGGGCAGGTGCTCGATGCTGTCGGCGACGGCCGCTACTCCCCGGAGGATCGCGGCCGCTTCCGTCCGCTGGTCGACGGGCTGCGCAACAACGACCGCTACATGGTGACGGACGATTTCGACAGCTATTACGCCGCGCAACGCCGGGTCGACGAGACCTGGGCCAAGCCGGATGTCTGGAACCGCGCCGCCATCGCGAACATCGCCAATATGGCGTGGTTCTCGTCGGACCGGACGATCTCGGAGTATGCCGAGCAGATCTGGAAAGTGCCGGTGGGCTGACGCCGTTGGGTCACTCAGCGCCGCCCTGCCTATCGAACGAATGAATGAATCCCGGACGCCGAAACGTCCGGGATTTTTTCTTATCGGTCGCGGTTGGCGACGAAGCGGGCCGCTTCGCGAAGCACGTCGGCCTTGTCGCCGAAAGCGGACAGCGCGCCTTCCGCATCCGCGACGAGCTCGGCGAGGCGCTTGCGCGCCGCGTCCTTGCCCCAAAGCCGCACCAGCGTTCCCTTGCCCTTCGCGGCGTCTTTGCCTGTCGCCTTGCCGACGATGGCGGCATCCGCCTCTTCGTCGAGCAGGTCGTCGGCGATCTGGAAGGCCTGGCCGAGCGCCCGGCCGTAACGCTCGAGCGATGCGCGATCCGCCGCGCTCGCGCCGGCGATGATCGCACCCATCTGGCAACCGGCGAGCAGGAGCGCGCCGGTCTTCATTGCCTGCAGCTTCAGGATCTCGACATCCGTCAATTGCTGCGGACGTCCGTCGCCGAAGCGGCCCTCGGCGCCGAGATCGAGCAATTGTCCGCCGACCATGCCGCCGAGACCCGACGCACGCGTGAGCGTCTTCACCAGCTCGACGCGCACCTTGGCGTCGGCATGCGTCGGCTCGTCGGCAAGAATATCGAACGCATAGGTCAGTAGTGCATCGCCGGCGAGGATCGCGGTCGCCTCGTCGAACTTCTTGTGCGTCGTCGGCTGGCCGCGGCGCAGATCGTCATCATCCATCGCCGGAAGGTCGTCGTGGACGAGGCTGTAGCAATGCACGCATTCAAGCGCGGCACCCGTCCGCATCACACCCTGGCCTTCGACGCCGAAGAGCTTGGCGGTTTCGATGACGAGGAACGGGCGCAACCTCTTGCCGCCGGCAAGCGCCGCATAGCGCATCGCTTCGACCACACGGTCGGGGCGCTCCAGCTCGCCCGGGAGCGGTTGGGAGCCGAAAAGATCCAGAAGCACGACATCGACGGCCTTAATCGTCGCCGTCAGGTGTGCGTTAAAGTCTAAGGGGATCAACTCGATACGCCTTTCGGATAGGGAAGGCCAAATGGTAGACACATTTGCGTCGCAAGGGCTTGTCGCGTACGGGGACGATCAACGGGCTTGATCGAACCGTACATAAAGCCGGCAACGGCAAGAGTTTCATCTTAATCCGGTGCCCGGGCAGGGCGGAGTATCCCAAATGAAGAAAATGGGCGAGCGCATTCTTTTGGCCTGCGCGGAAATCTGCGCGCGGAAGCCATGGCTTGTCCTTTTCGTCACGGCAATCCTGACCGGCCTGTCGATCTATGCATCGACATTCCTGACGATCAACACGAATACCGACGAAGTTCTGTCACGCGACCTGCCGTTTCGCCAGATCGAGCAAGAATATCGCAAGTCGTTCCCTAAAGAAGAATCGATCGTCGTCGTCGTCGATGCCGCCACTCCGGCCGATGCCGACCTCGCGGCCGACAATCTCGCGGTGCGCCTGCGCGCCCGTCCCGAACAGTTCCTGGACGTCCAGGTGCCGGGCTCGTCGCCCTTCTTCAACGACAACGGCCTGCTCTATCTCGACCAACCGAAGCTGAAGACCTTCGTCGACCAGATCGAACAGTCGAAACCCGTCCTGCAACTATTCGCGCGCGATCCGAGCCTGCGCGGCATCGAAAGCTATATCGAGGCCCAGGGCGACGGCAGCGCGGATGCCGATCGCTTCGGCCGCACGCTTGCGGGCCTTGGCGAGACGGCGCAAGCCAACGCTGACGGCGACGAGAAACGCACTGACTGGCTGTCGATCTTCGGCTTCCAGCGGCCCGAAGGCCGACCCGGAACCCGCCGCATGGTGCTGGCCAAGCCGAAACTCGACAACAGCTCGATCAACCGCGCCGGTCCCGCGCTCGATGCCCTGCGCGAAGAGATGAAGGGTGTGCAGGAAGAAGAGGCCGAGGGCCTCCAGATGCACATCACCGGCGACCCGACGCTGCGCCAGCAGGAACTCAACGACGCCTTCTCGGGCGCGATCGCCGCGTCCGGCTTCTCGTTCGTTCTCGTCGCGCTCAGCCTCATTATCGGCATCCGCTCCGGACGCCTGATCGCGGCACTTCTGATCACTCTCGTCATCGGCTCGATGTGGACGACGGGCCTCGCGGCAATGTCGGTCGGCCGGCTGAACCTGATCTCCGTCGCCTTCATGGTCCTGTTCTTCGGCCTCGGTGTCGACTTCGGTACCCACCTTGGTCTGCGCTATCTCGAGGAACTGAAGAAGAAGGGCACGTTCGAGGCGGCGATGAAGGAGTCCATGCTCGGCGAAGGTCCGAGCATCGCGCTCAGCACACTCTGCGCCAGTCTGGCTTTCCTGTCCTTCGTGCCGACTTCTTATGTCGGTCTGGCGGAATTCGGCATCATTTCCGCCCTCGGCATGGTCGTCGCGCTCGTCATGACCTTCACGGTTCAGCCCGCGCTGATGGCGGTGATGCCGCCCAAGCTGAAGCCCAGCCGAAGCTTCGACATCGGCATCGGCAGCTGGGTGCAGAAGCACTACAAGGCCATCCTCGTCGTCTCCGCCGTGGTGACGTTCGGCTCGCTGTACTTCGCCCGCGACGCGCGGATCGACGTCAACCCGCTCAACTTGCAGAACCCGACTGCCGAGCCGGTGGTGACCTTCCGCGACCTCGCCAAGGATCCGCTGACCTCGCCCTACGCGCTGAACGTCGTCGCGGACAATCTCGACGATGCCCGCACGCTCGCCGAGAAGCTCGATGCGGCGCCGGGCGTCGAAGGCGTGCAGACCGCCGAAGTGTTCCTGCCAAAGGATCAGGCGCCGAAGCTCGCTTTGCTCTCGACCGTCCGCAACTCGCTCGGCCCGGATTTCTTCGATCCCAATGCGACGCGTCCGGCTCCCAGCGACGCCGAACTGACCCGCGCGTTCCAGCAACTGCGCGACACCGCCGCCTCTCTTGCGCAGAGCGGAGCCGAAGGTTCCGAGGTCCGCGCCGGAGCGGAGAAGCTGCGCGACGGCCTCGCCGCCTACGCCGAAAAGCGAGGCATCGATCTCGAGTCCCTGAAGGTGCTTCAGGACAATCTCGTCGGCAGCATGCCCGACATCGTCGACGCGCTCCGCACTCGCATCGGAAACGCCAAGGAGCTGACCCTCGCCGACCTCCCGCCGGAGATCGCCAAGGACTGGATCGCTCCGGACGGCAAGCTCCGCCTGCGTGTGATGCCGACAGGGGACGTGGCGAATGCGGACTCCTTCCGCACCTTCGCCGACACCGTCCAGGCCATATCGCCGAAGGCGAGCGGCGTGCCGATCAGCGTGACGGAGGCCGGCAACGAGATCCTCTGGGCGTTCGTCGAGGCGATCATCTACACGACGATCGCGATCGGCCTCGTCGTCATCATCATGCGCCGCCGCGTCTCCGACGTTCTTCTGGTGCTCGCGCCGCTCGCGGTCGCAGCGCTGTGGACGGTCGCCGCCTCGGCGATCCTCGACCTGCCGTTCAATTTCGCGAACGTCATCGTCATTCCGCTGCTGATCGGTCTCGGCGTCGCGGGCAGCATCCACATCGTGGTTCGTGCTCGCGAAATGTCGGATGAGCACCACGCCCATCCCGACAGGCCGCGCGGCAATGTGCTCGACACGTCGACCTCGCTCGCGGTGTTGGTGGCGCAGCTCAACACCGTCGCGGCTTTCGCCACGCTCGCAATTTCGCACCATCGCGGCCTATACAGCATGGGCATGCTGCTCGGCATTTCGATCTTCTTCGTTGTGATCGTCTGCCTCGTGGTGTTGCCGGCCGCGATGATCGCTCTTAATCCGAAGCATCGTCTGGAGCCGAGTGACGCGGACGACTGACGCTGGTTGGTGGGACAATGGCGCGTGTATTGGTGACTGGCGGCTGCGGGTTTGTCGGCCGTCATCTTGTGAAGGCTTTGCAAGATCGCGGCGACGAGATCCGCGTCGTCGACCTGGCTCCTCCCTCTGTCGGCGGGCCGCATGCGGAGTACATCAGGGGCTCGATCACCGACGCCGCGCTGATGGATTCAGCGCTCAAGGGCGTCGATCGCGTCTACCATCTCGCCGGTATTCCCCATCTCTGGGCTAAGAAGCGGAGCGGCTTCGACATCGCCAACCGCCAGGGCACCGAGGCCGTCATGGCGGCCTGCATGCGCGCGAATGTTCCGCGCGTCGTCCATTGCTCGACTGAATCGATCCTTCTGCCGAAGACCAAGCGCGAAGCCGTCGACGAGTCGCTGACGCTCCAGCTCGGAGACATGCCGGGCCCCTACACCCGCTCGAAGTTCCAGGCGGAAGTGGCCGCGATGAAGGCCGCGCGTGAAGGACTGAACGTCACGATCGTCAATCCGACCGTGCCGGTGGGCGCGGGCGACGACAACATGACTCCGCCCGCGCAGATGCTGGCGCTCTTCCTCAAGGGCGGCACGCCGTTTTTCCTCGATTGCGTGCTGAACCTCGTCGACGTTCGCGATGCCGCCGACGGCATGATCCTCGCAGGTGACAAGGGTGCGGTCGGAGAGCGCTACATTCTCGGCGGCGAGAATGTCCGCCTGCGCGATCTGCTGCGACTGCTTGAGGAAGTCTCCGGTCGCCGGATGCCGACACGCACGATCCTGCCCCCGATCGCGCTCGCGGCAGGCGTGGTCTCCGAGTTCATCGCCAACAACATCACCAGGACCGCGCCTGCGGCGACGCTCGAAGGCATCTTGCTCGCTTTGCGTTCCGGCGCGTTCGACAACTCCAAGGCACGCCGGGAACTGGGTTATTCGCCCCGTCCGGTCGACACTGCACTGCGCGCGGAGCTGGAATGGCTTGCGAGCAGAAATAATGCCGAACAACCGACAAGCTTTGGACACGAAGCTTCGGCTAAGTGACGCCACGAATTCTCAAAATGAGGACGTGCGCATCATGAAGCTACTCATGCTCGCCCTCGCGGGGGTCCTGTCGGCAGCTGGAACCGCCAATGCTGCCACTGTCACGCTGATCATCGACGGCATCGATGTCGGCAAGGGCGTTGTGAATGTCGCGTTCTGCGACAAGGGTCCGCTGGACCAGTGTCGCCAGTTCAAATCGAACCAGCCCGCGACCGCCGATACGGTCGGCTTCCGCTTCGAGAACGTCCCGGCCGGCAGTTATGCGTTCGTCGGATATCAGGACGTCAATTCGAACGACACGTTCGACAAGAACTTCGTCGGCATGCCGAAGGAGCCTTTCGCGCTCAGCAACAATGCCGGCGACAAGCTGTTCCCGCCGCCTGGCTATCAAGACCTCGCTCTTCCGATCGCCGAAGGTCAGGACAACGTGATCAACATCACGCTGCAGACCATGGGCGGAAAGAAGAAGCAGCAGCCCACCTCGGCGAAGACATCGATTGAATCGATACCGATGATCACCGTGCCGAACCCCAGTGTCGCGAGCACGCCGGCGCTCAGCACTGCGCGGTCAAGCACGGCGGCAGCCCCGCCCGCGCGCAAATGAATGCTGCAAGGCGATTAAGGTTGACGTGATTTCAATTGCCCGGCTTTCCGCCGGGCAATTGCATTACTGCAACAAGTACAGATAACAAGATTTCGGACTGCGCCGGCGACTCGACCTCGACGCGGCGACATGACATAGCTTCCTGCCAATGCTCTCGAATTTCATACATCGAATGAAGTTCGCACTGGCGAGAACAGGAGTGTGTGGGCACTGCGCTGGACCCGGTTTGTCAACTCGGCGTCATATGACATTGGCATGAGCGCAGCGGCAACTGGTCGCGGCGCACATTGTCGGTTTCGCCCCACTTACCTGTCAGAATGGAAAGTTGAATCTGTTGCTTGGATTGGCACACGAAATGCTCAAGCAACAAATGTGCATTACTCATCCCTCCGCGCTCCGGCGCGGTTATCGGTCCGCCCATTCGGCGTCCCGAGAACAGACAAGCGCTTTGGCGCAGAAGTAAAGGAGCCGCTTGTGGGCATCCCGCTGAGACAGATCATCGACGTCGGCAGCTACATCGTCAAAAAAGAGCTCTCGGGTGTGAAGCGATACCCGCTCGTGTTGATGATGGAGCCTCTTTTCCGCTGCAATCTGGCCTGCGCCGGCTGCGGCAAGATCGATTACCCGGACGAAATCCTCAATCAGCGCATCTCCTATGAAGACGCGATGCAGGCGGTCGACGAATGCGGCGCCCCGGTCGTTGTCATCGCGGGCGGCGAGCCGCTGATCCACAAGGAGCTTCCGCAGATCGTTCGCGGCATCATGGCGAAGAAGAAATACGCCATCGTCTGCACCAACGCGATCCTGCTCGAGAAGAAGATGGATGAGTACGAGCCGAGCCCGTACTTCACCTGGTCGATCCATCTCGACGGCGACAAGGAGATGCACGACAAGTCGGTGTGCCGTAACGGCATCTACGACAAGGCCGTCGCCGCATTGAAGGAAGCCAAGCGCCGTGGTTTCCGCGTGACTATCAACTGCACCTTCTTCCAGAACGCCGATCCGGACCGCGTCGCGACCTTCTTCGACGAAGTTACCGCTCTCGGCGTCGACGGCATGACGGTTTCGCCGGGCTACGCCTACGAACGCGCCCCGGACCAGCAGCACTTCCTGAACCGCCAGACCACGAAGAATATCTTCCGCAAGGTGTTCAGCCAGGCGAAGGGCAAGGGCTGGCAGTTCAACCAGTCGACTATGTTTCTCGACTTCCTGGCCGGCAACCAGTCCTACTCCTGCACGCCGTGGGGCAATCCGACCCGCACCGTGTTCGGCTGGCAGAAGCCCTGCTATCTCCTCGGCGAAGGTTATGCGAAGACCTTCAAGGAGCTGATGGAAGACACGAACTGGGACAATTACGGCGTCGGCAATTACGAGAAATGCGCCGACTGCATGGTCCATTCGGGCTTCGAGGCATCCGCCGTGCGCGACACGGTTCGCCGCCCATGGAAAGCCGCCATGGTTCAGCTGTTCGGCATCAGGACGACCGGCCCGATGGCGCCGGAAATTCCGCTCGCCAACCAGCGTCCTGCGGAATACGTCTTCTCGCGCAACGTCGCCGCGCAGATGTCCACCATCCGCGCCAACAACAAGTCGACCACCGTCGACACCGAAGACCATCAGGATCTGCTCCGCACGCCGGAGCCGGGTCCGTCGAATGACCAGAACGTCTCGAGCGCCGCCTGAGACTTCGACAGTCCAAACAAAAAAGCCCGGCATTCGCGCCGGGCTTTTTTCGTTTGTATGCGCTGCACTTCAGTGGATTGCCGCCAGATTGTGGGGTTCCCATTCATCGCGCGGAATAGCATCTCCCACTTCGAACGCGAACGAGACCACCTTCGCGTGGTCAGGTGAAAGTCCGCAACGGAATCTGAGATGATACCAGTTCCGCTTGCTTCGAAATGCGGCTCCGTCGGCGACGAGAACGTCGCCGTCCTCACGGGTATCCGACATCGCGAATGAGACCAGCCTGTCCGGCCGGTAATCCGGCTTCCATGCCTCGATCTGTTCGGACGCCTCGATGGCGCATAGCTGATCGATACGGTCGGCCTCGACCATCTGACTCATCGCCTTCACTGCCTGCCGGCTTTGCGGCCGCGCCAGGTTTGCCTGCGCCAACATCGTTGTTGCCTGGACCATTCCTGACCGCGAAGGACCGGCCGGTGGTGTTTCGTTGGAAGGAGGATCAGCTGATGGCGCGGGCACGGAATCCCCTCGCAGCATGGGCTCAACCGATGATGCCGAGGATGGGGATTTACGCGCCGTCAGCGCGTCGAACTCGCCGCTGCTGAGCACCTCGACCGAGACGTCCTGTGGCGCCGGAACGGGCAGCGGAACAGGCCACATGGCAAGCGCGAGGAATAGGAGCGTGTGGAGGCCGATAGAGGCCAGAACCCGCAATACCCCTACCGCTCGATCCGGCGGTTCCAGTCTAAACAGCAAAAGAGGAATCCGGCGCGATCACTGCGCAGCCATGCCTCTCGCCAGCGCCCGCTCAAAGACGTAACCCATCCCGCCCCCCGGTTCCCCGTTGGGCAGTTTTCACCGCGACAAGGCGATTTGATGGAGCCGGAGACGACCGATCAGCTGAAAGCCGTACCCCAGCTCGCCGGCACGTAGCCCAGCGAGCGGAACGCAATCGAGGCGTCGCGCCCGAGGCGAATCAGATCCATGATCTGGCCAGGACGGCGTGCCAGGCTGCCGAAGACACCCGGCAACGAAATACTGCCGTCAGGCTTCAGCGCAGTCGCGACGAGGTCGGGCAGGCCGCGATGAGCCGGGTCGCAGACGACGCGGATTGCCGCGAAAGGCAGGCCGTGCTTCGCGGCGTATTCGGCCGCGATATGGGATTCCATATCGACCGCAGCAGCGCCCGAATTCTCCCAAGTGTTCCGCTTGCTGATCTTGCACACGAGAGCCAGGTCGACGCCAGCCAGTGGCGCCTGGATGGTGCGCAAACGATTGTCGACATTGAGGGCACTCTGCAGCGTCTCGTTCAGCGCCGCGTCGGCCGCCCATTCCCCATCTTCGGTGACGACCTTGGTGGCCAGCACGATATCGCCGGGATGAAGCGACGGATCGAGACCGCCGGCGACACCGAAGCTCACCACCGCGCGGCAGGCCGGTTCCGGACGGGCATCCAGCATCGCGCGGAGCCGCGCGGGCACGCCACCGGAGCAGATCGTCTCCACAGAAGGACCGGCCGCAATTTTCGCCTCGCGCGCGACGCCGGTTACGACGAGGACAGGCAGCGCGGCCGCAGCCGGCACCGCGGCCGCGACGATCTCACATACCGAAGGCGACATGCCGGCTATTGCCCTTCTTCAGATTGCGATAGCGGGCCATGGCCCAAAGCGGGAAGAATTTCGCGTAGCCGTGATAGCGGAGATAGAACACCCGCGGAAAGCCCCCGCCCGTGTAATACTCCTCCGGCCACAGGCCGTCTTTCTGCTGCGTTGCTGCGAGCCAAGCAATCCCCTTCGCGACAGCCGGGTGATCGTTCTCACCGGCCGCCTGCAACGCAAGCAAGGCCCATGCCGTTTGTGACGCAATCGACGGCGCGGGTTCGTAGCCGCGATATTCGAGCTTGTAGCTGTCGCAGTCCTCGCCCCAGCCGCCATCGGGATTTTGGATGGCGAGCAGCCATTGCACGGCTTTCCTGATCGGCGCGGATTGGTGGTCGACGCCGGCCGCGTTCAGCGCGCAGAGCGAGGACCAGGTGCCGTAGATGTAGTTGACGCCCCAGCGGCCGAACCAACTGCCGTCAGCTTCCTGGTCCTTGATCAGATATTCGACGCCACGCTTCAGTGGGTCGCTGTTCTCGACAGTTTCGCCAAGCTGGGCGAGCATCGAGACGCAGCGGGCCGACACGTCCGCCGTCGGCGGGTCCAGCAGCGCGCCGTGGTCCGCAAACGGTATCTCGTTGAGATAGTAATACTGGTTGTCGGCGTCGAATGCCCCCCAGCCGCCATTCTTCGACTGCAGGCCGTGGATCCATTCACGGGCACGCTCGATGGCGGCTTCGTAATCGGTGTCCGGCGCGCGGGCCTTGATACGGTCCATGCCCATGACGACCACGGCGGTATCGTCGACGTCGGGATAGTGCGCATTGGCATACTGGAACGCCCAGCCGCCCGGACGCACGTCCGGCCGCGCCTCGGCCCAGTCGCCCTTCACGTCGAGGATCTGGTGCGGCTTCAGCCAGTCGAGCGCGACGCGAGCGGCCTTGTCGGCCTCATCATTGCCCGCTTCGAGCAAAGCATGGCTCGCGAGCGAAGTGTCCCAGATCGGCGACAGGCAAGGCTGGCAATAGGCCTCATGTTCCTTGACGACGAGCAGCTTCTCGATCGACGCGCGGGCGATGACCACGCGCGGATCGTTCGGCGGCACGCCGAGCACGTCGTACATTTCGAGCGCATTGACCATGGCCGGAAAGATCGCGCCCAGGCCGTCTTCGCCGTTCAGGCGCTCGTCGACGAACTCGACGATCTTCTTGATCGCGCGCTCCTGCGGTCCCTTCGGGAAGAAGGGAACGGCGACCTTCAGCACCTTGTCGAGGCCGATGAAGAACTTCTTCCAGTACCATTTCTGGTGGGCGCCACCAAAGGTCCACGTCTTCACTTCGAAGGCGGGCGTCGTGAACAGTTCCGGAATGCCAATGCCGAGCTTGTTCTTCGCGAGCGGCTTCTTCAGCATCAGAACGAAGAGCGGCACCATCACCGTGCGCGCCCAATACGACACCTTGTCGAGGTGGAACGGGAACCACTTCGGCAGAAGGATGATCTCGACCGGCATGGTCGGAACCGCCTTCCACGGCACCTGACCGTAGAGCGCGAGCAGAATGCGTGTGAAGACATTGCTCTTCGCCGCGCCGCCATGCGCAAGGATCGCGTCGCGCGCCTTCTCCATATGCGGGGCATCGATGTCGTCGCCGATCATCTTGAGCGCGAAATAGGCCTTCACGCTCGCCGACATGTCGAACGCGCCGCCATGAAACAGCGGCCAGCCATTGTGCTCGCCCTGGATACGGCGGAGGTACACGGCGATCTTCCGCTCGAGCTCATGGTCGATCGGCTCGCCGCGGAAATGGCGCATCAGGACATATTCGGCCGGGATCGTCGCGTCCGCCTCGAGTTCGAAGCAGAAATGCCCGTCGGCCTTGCGATAGCCGAGCAGTCCTTCGGTCGCGTGAGCGATCTTGCCCTCAAGCTCGTCCAGCCGGATCTCCGGCGCGAGATCGCGCAAGGGGGTTGCCTCGTTCAAGATGGCACCCCTCAAGCCGCCGTGCGGGCGGTCGCGCCGGCCGATTCAAGAATCGCCTTGGAAGCTGCGTTGCCCGAACGGATCGCGCCTTCCATGCACGCCGGAAGGCCCGTGGCGGTCCAATCGCCGGCGAGGAAGAGATTGGCGAACTGCGTCTTCGGCCCCGGACGCTTCGACGCTTCGCTGGGAATGGCGGCGAAGGTCGCTCGGCGCTCGCGGTTGATCTGCCATTCCGGCAGCTCCGGCGGCAGGCCGGTGACCTTGGACACTTCGGCCCAGATCTTCTCGGCAAGCGACTGACGGTCGTGCGTCATCAATTCGTCGGCGGCGCTGATTGTCACCGACAGATGATCCTCGTAGGCGAACAGCCATTCGGACATGGAATTGACGAGGCCCATATACATCGGATGGCCGGCCGGCGGCGCGATCTTGAAGTGCAGATTGACAATCGCCTTGAACTTCTCCGGCGTGATCAGGCCCGGCACATAGGCCCGGGCGACGACCGGAGGCGCGGCAAGGATGACGATGTCCTGCGGGCCGACCGTGATCTTCTCCTCACCGAAATCGAGCACGTTGGCGCGCTCGCCGTCATACTCGACGCCGCGCAGCGTGCGGCCATAGGTGAAGGTCGCGCCGCGCTCAGTCAGATACTTGATCGCCGGGTCGATATAGGCGGACGACATGCCCTTGTGGGCGATGATAGGGCGGCAGGCCTGGCCGCCGGCGCCGAACGTCTCCTTGAACAGAGTGATTGCCATTTGAGCATCGGCCTCGGCCGGCTCGACGTTCAGCGCCGCCAGCATGACCGGGCGCCACAGCCGTTCGTAGAGGCTCGTCTTGGTGTCCATCACCTCGCCAACGGGACGCGACGCATTGATCGCGCGCAGCAGGCCGAGCGGCGCCAGGTAGTCGCTGGCCTTGGAGCCCGGGACGCGGCGCTTGGAGTCCAGAATCCACCACGGAACACGGCTGGAATTCGGCCGCAGGGTCCAGCGCTCGCCGCTGGCGAGATCGGCGAACGGGATTTCCGCCTCGCACTGGGTCATTTCCTTCAGGCCGTCGATGCGCGTCAGGTAGCGCACGGCGGCGTGGTTGCCGGAGAGCAGGAGATGGCTGCCATTGTCGACGACGATGTTCAGGACCGTGTCCATGAAGGAGCGGCAGCGGCCGCCGGCGGCCTTCGCGGCCTCGTAGAAGGCGATCTTGTAACCGGCATCCGCCAGATCGACCGCGGCCGAGAGACCACCGAGACCCGCGCCGACGATGTGAACAACGCCTGACATTCAGACCACTCCATAGCGAAGGAACGCGCCGATCAGGGTGAGCTTGCTGACGCCGACGCGCGTGCGCGGCGGAGCCCAGCCCTGGGCAAGCAACCGTTTGAGAACATTATGATAGGCCGCGCCCATCAGGCGCGGAGCGCGCACGGCCACGCGCGGGGCGGCGGCCATGATGGCGCCCGCCTCGTCGAAATGCTGCTGCGCCCGGGCGGCGACCACGCGGCAGGCCTGATCGAGGCCCGGATGGTCGAGCGCGGCACGCGGGTCCGTCAGCTCGGTCATGCCAGCGTTGTGCAACTCTTCGCGCGGAAGGTAAAGACGGCCGATCGCCGCGTCTTCATCGAGGTCACGCAAGATGTTTGTCAGCTGAAGCGCACGGCCGAGATGATGCGACAGCTTCTCTCCGGCAGCAAAGTCCATTCCGAACACCGGCACGGACAGACGACCGACCGCGCTCGCGACACGATCAACATAGAGATCGAGCGCTGCCCAGTCGGGAGCGACGATCGGCAGGCCGACATCCATTTCCATGCCATCGATAACATCATGGAAATCCTGGCGGCGCAGGCCGTAGCGATTGACGGTGTCGGTCAGAAAGCTTGCGACGCCGGCCGGGCCGCCCTGATAGAGGCTGTCGATGTCGCGGCGCCAGCCCTCGAGGCCCTCGCGCTTCTCGATATCGGTGCCGCCCTCGTCGGCGATGTCGTCGACCGCGCGGCAGAAGCCGTAGACCGCGAACATGCCCTCGCGGCGCTCGCGCGGCAGGATGCGCATCGCTGTGTAGAACGAGCTGCCCGTCGCGGTCGGCGGCGCGTTGTTGGTCTCGACGGCCATCGTCATAGCGCGCCCTGCTTGGCCGGAGCGGAAGAACGGCTGAAGGCGCGGCGGATCATCGTGCCGGTCACGGCGGTCAGCGCGGTGGCGGCGAAGCCGACCTTGCTGAAATGCACCTTCTCGCTCAGCGGATCGCGATGCTGCAGGCCACGGATCAAGGTCTGTGCGAGTTTGTAGATGGCGCTTAGTTCGGCCGCGAGACGGATGTCCCGGACGAGATCGGGAAGCGTCCTGCCCTCTTCCAGAAGCTTCTCGGTGCGGACCGCGAGATCCGCGATCGCCGCCTTCAGTTGCGGGGTCGCTTTCGGCGCGCCGAGATCCTCGATCCGGGCGTCGTGATTTTCGAAGATCTCGGCAGGGATGTAGACACGGTCGATGCCCGTGTAATCCTTCCCGCAGTCCTGCAGGTGATTGAGAATCTGCAGCGCCGCACAGATGGCGTCCGACGCCGGCCAGGTGCGCTGCGGATCTTCCCCATGGACGTCGAGCACGAAGCGGCCGACCGGCATCGCCGAGAGCGAGCAATAGGCCATCAGCTCGGAGAAATCGGCGTAGCGGGATTTCTTCGCGTCGAGGCGGAAGGCATCGAGCAGATCGCGCGCATGCCGGGGCGTCAGGCCGCGCTCGGCCAGCGCATGGCGCAACGGCTCGGCTTCCTCGTCCGGCGGTCCGTTGCCGGTCAGCGCGGCATCAAGGCTGTCGAGCAACACGAGCTTCTGGTCCGGCAGCAGGGTCGGATGGTCGGCCACGTCGTCGGCCGCGCGCACGAAGCGGTAGAAGGCGAGGATCGGCCCGCGATGGCGCTTCTGGATGAATTTCGCGACAGGGAAGTTCTCGTCGGTATGACCCTTGCCGGAGCGTAGTTCGGTCGCGGTGCTCATGCGCCTCCTCCGGCCGCCGCCTGATAACGGCCCTTCCAGGCGCCGCCCTTGCCGCGCCAGTACTGAATCGCGGAGTCTACGGTGAAGGCGAGATAGAGCGCGGCGATCAACGGCAACGCGACACCCCAGAGAGGCGAGCTGCGGTAGAGCCGGGAAATCGGCTGGAACGACAACGCCATCATGATCCAGGCCGCAATCCCGAAGAGCTGCGGCCAGCCACTTGCAAACACTGCGAATAGCGGCGGCACGAGATAGGTCACGAACATGCCCGCGACAGCACCGAGAAGGCGCAGCGGCGAATAATTGAGCTCGGCATAGGCCGAGCGCGAGACCATGCGGCGGATATGGTCGAAATCTTCATAGGGGCGAATGCTCTCGACTGCCTCGGTCAGGCCGAGGAAGATTGGCCAGCGCTTCTTCATCAGCGCGCCGAGCGCGCAATCGTCGATGAGAGATCCGCGGATCGCATCGATGCCGCCCGCAACTTTCAGCGCCTCGTAACGCACGAGCATGCAGCCGCCAGCAGCGGCCGCCGTCTTCTTGCGCGCATCGTTCACCCATGCGAACGGATAGAGCTTCTGGAAGAAGAAGACGAAGGCCGGGATCAGCAGGCGCTCGGCCTTGCTGTCGCAGCGGAGCTTGACCATCAGCGAGGTCAGGACCGTACCGTGCGCCTCGGCGCCGCGAACGAGCCGTTCGATCGCCTTCGGATCGCGATAGCCGATGTCGGCGTCCGTGAAGAGGACGTAATCGGTGCCGCCAGCCTTCTCGACCGCACTGACGCCTTGGCTCATTGCATAGAGCTTGCCGGTCCAGCCGGCAGGCGGCTCGGAGCCGCGCATCACGATAAGCCTGTTGGGGCCGCCGAGCTTGCCTGCGGCCTCGCGGGCGATATCGCCGGTGCCGTCGCTGCTCTGGTCATCGACAAGCACCACCGCGAAGGGACCGGGATAGGATTGGCCGAGAAGCGAGCCAACGCTCTCGGCGATCACGTCGGCCTCGTTGCGGGCCGGAACGACCGCAACGACACGCGGCCAGATCGCCGGAGCAGCCAAGTCGTCAGGCGCAAATCGGGTGTCGCGCTCCGCGGCACGCCAGAACGCACCTCTCCCCACGAGGAGATATATCCAGATCGCGAGCGACGCGATCGAGAGTATGGCAACGACCAATCGGACGATCCCTGCTTCCCGCGACCAACCCTCAGCCCAGGGCCGGCGCGGCGGCCGTCAGGCCCGGTCCTTCACCGCCTGGGGTGTTTTCTGCAGCACTTCGAACACCTTGCTGACGATACCCTTGGCATCGAGGCCGGCGTTCGAATACATCCGGTCAGGCTTGTCGTGATCGGTGTACTCGTCAGGCAGGACGAGAGAACGGATCTTGAGGCCATCATCGAGCGCGCCGCGGTCGGACAGGAGCTGCAGCACCTGGCTGCCGAAGCCGCCGACCGAGCCTTCCTCGATCGTCAGCAGCACGTCGTGCGTACAGGCCAGCTTGAGGATCATCTCCTCGTCGAGCGGCTTGGCGAAGCGTGCGTCGGCGACCGTGGTCGAAAGCCCGCGGGCCTCGAGCTCCTCGGCGGCCTTGAGCGCTTCCTGCAGGCGCGTGCCGAACGACAGCAGAGCGACCTGATCGCCCTCGCGGACGATGCGGCCCTTGCCGATCTCGAGCGGGATGCCTTCCTGGGGCATCTCGACGCCGACACCCTCGCCGCGCGGATAGCGGAACGCGATCGGTCCGTCATCATAGGCAACCGCGGTTGCGACCATGTGGACCAGTTCCGCCTCGTCGGCCGCCGCCATCACGACCATGCCCGGCAGGCAGGACAGGAACGCGGTGTCGAAAGCGCCCGCATGGGTCGCGCCGTCGGCGCCGACATAGCCCGCGCGGTCGACCGCGAAGCGGACCGGCAGGCCCTGCAGGGCGACATCGTGGATCAGCTGGTCATAGCCGCGCTGGAGGAAGGTCGAGTAGATCGCGCAGAACGGCTTGTAGCCCTCGGTCGCGAGACCGGCGGCGAAGGTCACCGCGTGCTGCTCGGCGATGCCGACGTCGAAAGTGCGTTCCGGGAAGCTCTTGCCGAAGATACCGACGCCGGTGCCGTCCGGCATGGCGGCCGTGATGGCGACGATCTTGTCGTCCTTCTGGCCTTCCTTGGCGAGGCTGTCGCCGAAGACCTTGGTATAGCTCGGGAAGTTGGCGGCGGCCTTCTTCTGCGCGCCGGTGACGACGTCGAACTGAACGACGCCGTGATATTTGTCGTCCGACGCCTCGGCCGGGGCGTAGCCCTTGCCCTTCTGCGTCACGACATGGACCAGGACCGGGCCGTTGCCGGCGTCGCGGACGTTCTGCAGCACCGGCAGAAGATGGTTCAGATCGTGACCGTCGATCGGACCGACATAATAGAAGCCGAGTTCCTCGAACAGCGTGCCGCCGCCGGCGAGGAAGCCGCGGGCGAACTCTTCAGCCTGGCCGACCTTGGAGGTAACGAAGCTCGGCAGGTTCTTCGAGAGCTGCTTGGCCGTTTCGCGGATCGAGCGATAGGTCTTGCCCGACATCAGACGCGACAGATAGGCCGAAAGCGCGCCGACCGGCGGAGCGATCGACATCTCGTTGTCGTTCAGGATGACGATCAGGCGCGAATTCAGCGCGCCAGCATTGTTGAGCGCCTCGAAGGCCATGCCGGCTGACATCGAACCGTCGCCGATGACCGCGACGACATTGTTGTCGCCGCCGGACAGATCGCGGGCGATCGCCATGCCGAGGCCGGCCGAGATCGAGGTCGAGGAGTGGGCCGCGCCGAACGGGTCGTATTCGCTCTCGGAGCGTTTGGTGAAGCCCGAAAGCCCGCCCGGCTGGCGGAGCGTGCGGATGCCGTCGCGGCGGCCGCAGAGGATTTTGTGCGGATAGGTCTGGTGACCGACGTCCCAGATCAGGCGATCCTTCGGCGTGTTGAAGACGTAGTGCAGCGCGACTGTCAGTTCGACGACGCCGAGGCCGGCGCCGAGATGGCCGCCCGTGACCGAGACGGCGTCGATGGTTTCACGACGAAGTTCGTCGGCAACCTGAGCAAGCTTCTCTTCCGGCAGCTTACGGAGGTCTTCCGGAGTGCGGATCGTGTCGAGAAGCGGCGTCACATGAGCCATGTTCCGTCTTTCACAAACGAGGGGCCATAAAAGCCCAGTCCAAACTGCCGCTCCCACGAGACATCAGCCATACTAAACTGGCAAGTGTCGCGCATGGTTCAGCTCGAATCCTTGCATTAATGCTGAATGACGGTGACTTCCCCGCCACAGGGTTGTCATGATCATCGTTCAGCACACGCCTTTCGGCATTGCTCTGAAGGCCGCAAAACCGCCCTTCAGAATGGGTCGCGCTTATGAGCCCAAAGGTTCAAAACGCAAGATGCCACAACATCCTGCCGCCACTCCAATGTCGTGCCTTTGCCCGAACTTTTGGAGAGGGTGTCGACCAAAGGCCGACGGGATTGGACGTGGTGTTGCGCGGCGCGCTCTATAGCAAGATAGGGCGCTCAATAGAAGCCCCGCGGAAAACGCGGTTCTTCCCTGTTATCGGTGCTGTGCGAGGAAAAAATCGCGGCAGTCAAGCCGGTTGGCGGCTGAGCAGCACCGAGATTCCCAAGCTCGTCAGAACCGCGCCGGAACCCTGCCGGAGACGACGGACGATGTGCGGACGACGCATCAGGAGCGTGCGCGCGCTGGACGCGGCGAAGGTGTAGACCAGATCCGCCACGACGTTCAGCGCGATCGACGTCGCGCCGAGAACGAAGAATTGCAGACCGACCGTGCCACGCGACGGGTCGATGAACTGCGGGATCAGCGCGAGGAAGAACGCCGCCGTCTTCGGATTGGTGGCCTCGACGATGATGCCGTCGCGGAATGCACGCCACGCACCTCCCTCCGAAGAAGACGAGAAATCGATCTCCGCCTGACGCCCCGATCTCCAGGTCTTGATCCCGAGGTAGACGAGATAGACGCCACCGACGACCTTGAGCGCCATGAACGCGGTCGCGCTGGTCATGATCAGCGCCGATACGCCGACCACGCCTGCGAAAACATGCACGAAGCCGCCCATCGTCGTGCCGAGGATCGACGCATAGCCGTCGGTTCGTCCGGCCGCGATGGTCCGGCCGACGATATAGAAGATGCCGGGGCCGGGCATGAATGCGAGGACAAGCGCCGCCGCGGAGAACACGGCGAGGGTGGACAGATCGGGCATGAAGATTCCTTGGAACGGAGCGCTGATGTCGGCGATTGTTCTGGTAAAATCAAGGCAAAGGCGCGCTTCAGCCGTAAAGCGCCAGAAATAACGGCGCTTTGGCCTCCAAAAGGTCGCAATACCAGTCGAGTGAAGCCCGCCCCAAATGGCCGATTACCGGCCACTCGCCTGAATTTACCGGGAGGTCCCCCTTGATGTTCCGCTCGCTTATCGTCGCCGCTGCCCTTGTTGCTGTTCCGAGCTTCGCCTTCGCCGGAAAGGCCGACGCCGATGCCTGCGCCGCAAAGCTGACCGGCCAGAGCAAGGTCATCTATCGCGCGTCCGTCGCTTACGCAGTCCAGGGCGACTCGCTCGAGCAGGCCGTCACCAAGGCCACGAAGCCGAAGGTTCAGGCCGGCCGCCTCAGCGAGAACGATGCCCGCAGGTTTGGCCGCGAGGCCGCCAATTGCGTCCGCCTCGTCTATCGCAAGGCTTGATCTGAGAGACTGCCATTGGGCCGGCCTGTTGCCGGCCCGATCTGTTTCAGGCCAGCGCGCTTCGCACCGCGCCACCCCGGCGATTGATCGCCGTCGCCAGGCGATCGGCCGCCTCGCCCACCATTTCCGGGCTCTTCGCGAAACACAGCCGCAGGAATTCCTCGCCGCCCCGGCCGAACGCCGTTCCGGGCGCGAGACCGACCGCCGCCTCGTCGATGAGGTCGAGCGCGAGTTGTCGCGAGTCCGAGACCCCGTCGACACGGAAATAGGCGTAGAACGCGCCCGGCGGCGGCACGAGATCGACCAGACCGGTCATCGCCAGCCCGTCGCAGATGATCTGCCGGCCTTGCCGCGACCGCGCGACCTGCTCCTCGATGAAGGCGTCGCCCGAGGTGATGGCCGCCAGCGCGCCGCGTTGCACGAATACCGGCACGCCCGAGGTCGAATACTGGACGAGGTTCTCGATCACCGGCGCGATCCGGGGCGGCGCCTCGATCCAGCCGACGCGCCAGCCGGTCATTGCCCAGTTCTTCGAAAAGCTCTGGATGAACAGGACATCGTCGTCCTCGCGCATGACGTCGCGGACCGACGGCGCGCGATTATTGCCAACGGTCAGCCTCTCGTCGTGGACGAAGCGTCCGTAGATTTCGTCGGCAAGGATCCAGAGCTTATGCTTGCGGGCGAGCGCCAGAACGCCTTCCAGCTCGTCATAGCTTGCGGTGAAGCCGGTCGGATTGGACGGCGAATTGATGACGATCGCCCGCGTATGCGGCGTAATCGCCCGCGCGATTGCATCGAGATCGAAATTCCAGCCCGCCTGCCCGTAAAGCATCGGCACCTCTATCGGCGTCGCGCCGAGCGTGGTCATCGCACCGATGAAATTCGGCCAGGCCGGAGTCGGCACGATCACCTCGTTGCCGGCGCCAGAGATCAGGCGCAGCGACATCAGCAGCGCGTGCATCCCGCTCGACGTCACCGAAAAGCGGTTCGGATCCCAATTGCCGCCATAGAGATTGTCGGTATAGGCCGCGATCGCCTGCCTGAGCTCGGGCAAGCCGCGCTGGGCGGTATAATAGGTCTCACCCGCTTCCAAGGACCGTGCCGCCGCCTCGCGGATGAAGGCCGGCGTCGGCAGGTCGCCCTCCCCTGCCCAGAGCGGAATGATGCCCTCGCGGTCGCGGCCGTAATTGAACACCTCGACAATGCCGCTGGATGGCGCGAACTCTGCCTCGGCGCGGATGGCGGGCGGCAATACGTAATCGGTCATGAAAATGTGGTCCGCAAATTTCGGTTCGGGAGATCGCGCCGATATTGGCACCCGGCGAGGACAAAGCCTAGTCGGTGACGGCGATCTCGGCCGCGCTCGGCTCGTGGCTGACCGCCGGCACCAGGAATGCCAGCAGCAGGGTCAGCGCGGCGATGACGAAGATGCCCCAGAAGGCGAAATGCAGCGAATGATCGAGCGCCGCACGAGCGATCTCGTTGGCTGCCGTCATGCCGGGCCGCTCGAGCAATTGCCGGATCTGGTCGATCTCGACTGGCGCGATAGCGCCGCCACCCGTGGTCAGGGTGACGTTGAAGATCACGCCGAGAGCGGTCGCGCCCAGAGCGCTGCCGAGATTACGCGAGAAGATGTTCGAGGCTGTCGCCGCGCCACGTTCTGCCCAACCGACGCTACCCTGGATGATGACGATGGCCGCGGTGCTGAGGAAGCCCATGCCGAGGCCCATGATGATCGAGCCCAATCCGGCGACCTTGGGCGACGAGCCGGGATCGAGCGTCAGGAAGAACAGCGCGCCTAGCGGTAGTAACGTCGCTCCGAAGAGGAGCGTCGGGCGCAGGCCGAAGCGGTTGAAGTTCTTCGCGGCCAGCGTCGCGCCGACCGGCCAGCCGAGCACCATCACGGTCAATGTCAGACCGGCAATCAGCGGCGACTGGTTCAGCACGCCCTGTACGTACATAGGCAGGAAGGTGGTCAGGCCGATGATCGCCATGCCGCTGAGAAGGGTCGCGGCATTCGCCGTCGCGATGGCGCGGCGCGACCACAGGCTCAACGCCATCATCGGGTCGCGCGCGCGGCGCTCTTGCAGGACGAAGAGGACGGCCGCGACCGCCGAGACACAGGCTGCGATAATCGCTGTCGTATCGGCACCGGCCCCGACCTCTGTCAGCGCGATCATCAGCGAGGACACCGCGATGGTGAACAGTACCGCACCGGCGATATCGACGCTCCGCCGCTCCTTCTCGACGCCCTCGTGCAGGAAGGCGATAAAGCCGATCGCGGCGGCGATGCCGATCGGGATGTTGATCCAGAATATCCAGGCCCAGCTCATGTGCTGGATGATCAGCCCGCCGGCGAACGGGCCAACGACCGAGGAAACGCCCCAGACGCTGGCGAGATAACCCTGGATCTTGCCGCGCTCCTGTACCGGATAGAGATCACCGATGACGGTGAGGCCGACCGGCTGGATAGCGCCGGCGCCCACGCCCTGGATCAGACGGAACAGGATCAGGCTCGGCATCGACCAAGCGAAGCCGCAGAGGATCGAGCCGATCAGAAAGATCGCGATGCCGACGATAAGAACCGGCTTACGCCCATAGAGATCGGCCAGCTTGCCGAACACCACCGTCGTCGCCGTCTGCGTCAGCAGGAAGGACGAGAACACCCAGGCGTAAAGATGGAGATCGCCGAGCTGCCCCGCGATCTGCGGCATGGCGGTCGAGACGATGGTCGCCTCGATGGCGATCATGGCCATCGCCGCCATGACCGAAACGAGGATCAGCGGACGGCGTAATTCGGGGAGCGCGGAGGACATGCGCCCGTATCTAATTTAGCGATCGCTAGAAACCTACCGCCCACAATGGTGACTTTGGTCGTATTCGGAATTTTTATGAGCCCGATCAGAGACCGAAATCGCCGAGCAGCTTGCGCGCGGCTTCCCGGCGACGGCGCGTCTCGTCGTCCATCGGCTCGGGCTGATCGACGACCTTGATCAGCTCGCCGCGCCGGCTGCTCGCTCCGGCGATCGCCTTCTCCTCGGTGTCGGCGGGAACCGAGCGGATCTCGATGCGGTCGATCTCGCCGTCGAAAAACTCTAGCGCCTCTCCGGTGGCGAAGAGATTGGCTGCGGCAAGACGAGAAAATGCGCGATGAACCGCCTTGGACTGACCGCTGAAAACACTCGCGACAAACATCTGTGGCCTCCTGCGGCACTACAGCGCCGAAGCCGGGATTTCGTTCCAACCTGATGTAGGGATGCCGGCGAATTTTTCGACCGGTGGCGGCGCCGCCACAAAGGAGCGAGGATCTGGAATCTCAGGCGCTTCCGGCCGCTTTGTTGATGCGATCCAATTGGTCAGCGGCATCGGCCAGTGCCTCGGAAAGGCTGCGCAATTGCGCAGGGTCCAGAGCGAGCTGGAGCGCAGGAACGGAATCGCCCGCATTCACTGGCGCGGCGATCTCCAGCCGGACGCCACCGCGCTCATTGGCGAAGAGAGCCGTCGAAAAGGCGGCCAGAGGCCAGACCTTGAGACGGCCCTGCGCGTCCTTTTCCCAATCGGCGAATGCCGTGCTCATGCTCGCCTCACCCTGCGTCGCAGGCCATGTCTCCGAGTTCCTTCGGGCCGCCAGTCGCGCGAGCCGTCGGGCTCTTCGTCTGGGCGATCAGATGGAAGGCCTCGATGACGGAGGGGTGAAGGCCTTCACCGCCATGCTCGATATGAGCACCGAGATCGCGGCGCATCACCGGCGACCAGAACTTAACGACGTGGTCCTGGACGCCCGCGATCGCCTCGTCATGCGTATAGGGTTTGAAGAAGTCCGCGATCTGGTTCGCCATGCGAACCAAAGTCTTGGTATTGTCGGCCATCTCTTACTCCGCCGCGTCGAGGATGCGGGTGAGTGAGATGTCCTCTTCCATGAACTTCTCCTGCCAGTAGGACGGCCCGTTCGTCTTGCGGACCTGGACGGCCGTGACCTTGTATTCCGGGCAGTTCGTGGCCCAGTCGGAGAATTCAGTGGTGATGACGTTCGCACCGGTCACCGGGTGGTGGAAGGTCGTGTAGACGACGCCCGGCTGCATGCGCTCGGAGATCTTGGCCCGGAGCGAAACTTCGCCGACGCGGCTCTGGATCGCCACGAGGTCGCCATCACGCAGGCCGCGGTTTTCCGCGTCGAACGGATGGATCTCGAGGATGTCCTCCGGATGCCATGCCGTGTTGTCCGTACGGCGCGTCTGCGCACCTACATTGTAATGGGCGAGGATGCGCCCCGTGGTCAGCACCAGCGGGAACTTCGCCGTCGTGCGCTCGTCCGTCGGGACGAACTCAGTCATCATGAACCGGCCCTTCCCGCGGACGAAGCGGTCGACGTGCATCAGCGGAGTACCGAGCGGCGCCGCCTCGTTGCATGGCCACTGGACCGAGCCGACCTTGTCGAGCAGGTCGTAGCTGACACCCGCGAAGGTCGGGGTCAGACGCGCCACCTCGTCCATGATCTCGCCCGGATGTGCATAGTTCATCTCGTAGCCGAGTGCCTTGGCGAGCATGATAGTGACTTCCCAGTCGGCGTAGCCCGGCAACGGCGCCATCACCTTGCGGACGCGGTTGATGCGGCGCTCGGCGTTGGTGAACGTGCCATCCTTTTCGAGGAAGGAGGTACCCGGCAGGAAGACGTGCGCGTACTTGGCCGTCTCGTTGATGAAGATGTCCTGGATGACGACGCATTCCATCGCCTCGAGGCCGGCCGCGACGTGCTGCGCGTCCGGGTCGGACTGAACGATGTCCTCGCCCTGGATGTAGATGCCCATAAAGCGCTTCGCGAGCGCCTCGTCGAGCATGTTCGGGATGCGCAGGCCCGGCTCCGAGGAGAGCGGACGGCCCCACATGCTCTCGAACATCTCGCGCGTGGCGTCGTCGGAGACGTGGCGGTAGCCCGGCAGTTCGTGCGGGAAAGAGCCCATGTCGCACGAGCCCTGCACGTTGTTCTGGCCGCGCAGCGGGTTGATGCCGACGCCTTCGCGGCCGATGTTCCCGGTGGCCATTGCGAGGTTCGCCATCCCCATGACCATGGTCGAGCCCTGGCTGTGCTCGGTGACGCCGAGGCCGTAATAGATCGCGGCGTTACCGCCGGTCGCGTAGAGGCGAGCCGCTGCGCGGAGCTTCTGGGCCGGAATGCCGGTGATGCTTTCCGAAGCCTCGGGCGAGTTGCGTTCTTCGGCGATGAAGCGCGCCCAGCTCTCGAACTCGGCAAGGTCGCAGCGCTCGCGCACATACTGCTCGTTGACGAGGCCTTCGGTCACGACGACGTGCGCCATCGCGTTGATGAAGGCGACGTTCGCGCCGGGCTTCAACTGCAGGTGATAATCGGCCAGCACATGCGGCGACTTCACGAGGTCGATCGAGCGCGGATCGGCGACGATCAGCTTCGCGCCCTCCCGGATGCGGGCCTTCATGCGCGAACCGAACACGGGATGGGCGTCGGTCGGGTTGGCGCCGATGACGAGGATGACGTCCGATTCAGAGACCGAGGCGAAGGTCTGCGTGCCGGCCGAGGTGCCGAGCGTGACGCTGAGGCCGTAACCCGTCGGCGAATGGCAGACGCGGGCGCAGGTGTCGACATTGTTCGTGCCGAACGCGGCACGGATCAGCTTCTGGACGAGATAGGTCTCTTCGTTCGTGCAGCGCGACGAGGTAATGCCGCCGACGGCGTCGCGGCCGTACTGCGCCTGGATGCGCTTGAACTCGGACGCGGCGTGGTTGATCGCCTCTTCCCAGGTCACTTCCTGCCACGGATCGGTGATCTTGGCGCGGATCATCGGCTTCAGCTTGCGGTCCTTGTGGGTCGCGTAGCCATAGGCGAAGCGGCCCTTCACGCAGGAATGGCCCTCGTTCGCCTTGCCGTCCTTATATGGAACCATGCGGACGAGCTTGTCGCCGCTCATCTCGGCCTTGAACGAGCAGCCGACGCCGCAGTAGGCGCAGGTGGTGACGACCGAGTGCTCGGGCGTGCCTATCTCGATGACCGACTTCTCCTGGAGTGTGGCGGTCGGGCAGGCCTGCACGCAGGCGCCGCAGGATACGCACTCGGATTCGAGGAACGGCTCGAACATTCCGGGCGAAACGCGGCTGCCGAAGCCACGCCCCTCGATCGTCAGCGCGAACGTGCCCTGCACTTCCTCGCAGGCGCGGACGCAGCGGTTGCAGACGATGCACTTGGCCGGATCGTAGGTGAAGTAGGGGTTCGACTCGTCCTTCGGCAGGAACAGGTCCGACGCCTTGTCGAAGTGGCTCAGATTGTCCATGCCGTAGCGGACTTCGCGGAGACCGACCGCGCCGGCCATGTCCTGAAGTTCGCAGTCGCCGTTCGCCGAGCAGGTCAGGCAGTCGAGCGGATGATCGGAGATGTAGAGCTCCATCACGCCCTTGCGGATTGTGTGAAGGCGGTCCGACTGGGTGTGGACGACGATGCCAGGCGCAACCGGGGTCGTGCACGAGGCCGGCGTACCGGCGCGGCCCTCGATCTCGACGAGGCAGAGGCGGCAGGAGCCGAAGCTCTCCAGCATGTCCGTGGCACAGAGCTTGGGGATGGTCGTACCCATCTCCATCGCCGCGCGCATGATCGACGTTCCCTCCGGGACAGTGATCTCGCTGCCGTCAATGGTCAGGGTGACCATCTTCTCGGACTTGGACTTCTTCGTGCCGTAGTCGATTTCGTGGACGAGCGACATGGTCGTTATCCTCACTCAGCTGCCTGAAGCGTCGGCTTGCGGCCGAAGTCTTCCGGGAAATGTTTGATGGCGCTTTCGACCGGGAACGGCGTCATGCCGCCCAGCGCGCAGAGCGAACCCAGACGCATGGTCTGGCAAAGGTCTTCGATGATCGCGAGGTTCTTCTCGACATTGATGCCGGCGGCGATCTTGTCGAACGTCTCCTTGCCGCGGGTCGAGCCGATCCGGCACGGCGTGCACTTGCCGCAGCTCTCGACCGCACAGAACTCCATGGCGAAGCGCGCCATCTTGAGCAGGTTCACCGTGTCGTCGAAGAGCACGATGCCGCCATGGCCGACACCCGCGCCGATCGCGGTGAAAGCCTCGTAATCGAACAGCGTGTCCCACTGATGGACCGGGACATAGGCGCCGAGCGGCCCGCCGACCTGTACCGCGCGCTCCGGGCGGCCCGACAGCGTGCCGCCGCCGAAGTCATAGACCAGCGAGCCCAGCGTGCAGCCGAACGCGATCTCGACGAGACCGCCGTATTTCAGATTGCCGGCGAGCTGGACCGGCATCGTGCCGCGCGAACGGCCCATGCCGAAATCGGCGTAATATTTGCCGCCTTCCGAGAGGATGATCGGCACCGACGCCATCGACATGACGTTGTTGATGACGGTCGGCTTGCCGAAGGCGCCGACGAGGGCCGGAAGCGGCGGCTTGGCACGGACAAGGCCGCGCTTGCCCTCGAGCGATTCCAGCAGCGAGGTCTCCTCGCCGCAGACATAGGCGCCCGCGCCCATGCGGACTTCCATGTCGAAGTCGTACTTCGAACCCGCCACGCCCTTGCCGAGCAGACCGGCCTTGCGCGCGATCGCAATCGCGTCGTTCATCGCCTTGATCGCGTGCGGATATTCCGAGCGGGTGTAGACGTAGCCGTAGGTCGCACCGACGCCGATACCGGCGATCGTCATGCCCTCGATGAGCACGAAGGGGTCGCCCTCCATGATCATGCGATCGGAGAATGTGCCCGAGTCGCCTTCGTCGGCGTTGATGACGATGTATTTCTGATCGGCCTTCGCGGCGGCGACCGTGCGCCACTTGATGCCGGTCGGGAAGCCCGCGCCGCCACGGCCGCGCAGGCCCGACGCGAAGACCTCCTCGACCGTCGCCTCGGAGCCGATCGAGATCGCCTTTTCGAGGCCCTTGTAGCCGCCAAGCGCCTTGTAGGCTTCGAGCGAGCGCGGATCGGTGATGCCGCAGCGCGCGAAGGTCAGGCGCTGCTGCTTCTTGAGATAGGGATGCTCGTCGGTCAGGCCGATATGCAGCTTGTGGCCGCCCTTGCCCTCGTGGAAGCCGGCGTCGAACAGCGTCGGGACATCGGTGTCCTCGACCGGGCCGAAAGCCACGCGGCCCTTCGGCGTCTCGACCTCGACCAGCGGCTCCAGCCACAGCATGCCGCGCGAGCCGTTGCGGACGATCTCGACCGGCAGGCCGCGCTTCAGCGCCTCGGTCTGGATCGCGGAAACGACCTCGTCGGCGCCGACCGCGAGCGCCGCGACATCGATCGGAACGTAAATCCTGATGGTCACGACTGCGCCTCCGTCAGGATGGCGTCGAGCTTCGACTCGGTGAGGCGGCCGACCATACGGTCGTCGACCTGGGCGGACGGCGCGGTGGCGCAAAGTCCGAGGCAATAGATCGGCTCTAGGGTGACGCGGCGGTCCGGCGTGGTCTCGCCGAGCTTGATGCCGAGACGCTTCTCGGCGCGCTCGGCCAGGGCGTCACCGCCCATGGACTGGCAGGCCTCGGCGCGGCAGAGCCTCACCACATGTCGGCCCGGCAGTTCGTGCCGGAACTCGTGGTAGAACGTGACGGTACCGTAGACCTCCGCGCGCGACAGATTCAGCGCATCGGCGATCATCGGGATCGCTGCTTCCGGCACAAAACCAAAGGCGTGCTGAATCTCATGGAGAATCGGCATCGTGGCGCCTTTGGTGCCGGCGAACTCTGCAATGATTGCCGCAGCCCGCTCACGCGTCCACGGCTCAAAATGCGACATGGTCCTGTCCCACGCTGACTTTCGAACTTCTCCAAAATGGAATTGTCCGAAGGTGAAATCAATGCAGCGTTTCCGTTGTCTGATTAGATATCGCTATCAAACGGAAATTCTGCATTAAAGTGCGGTGGGCTGATGCCGTTCTAAAGAGGAGACTGAACTGGTCAATGCCAAGACCGGCGCGAGACGCTGGGCTTCGCTCCAGAGAGCCGCAGTGAGCGGTTTCAACGGGTTACGGTCGACCACGACCAACCCGATCATGTGAACGAGCTCCGGCTCGACCAGCGGAATGGAGCGCACGCTCTCGGGAAGGTCGAACATGTCCGCGAACTTCTTCGGCATGACCGTCGACCAATTGCCGGTCCGTACATGGGCGACAAGCGCCGTGACGGAATCGGACTCCAGGCTCGCCTCGGGTTTGGCGCCCACCGATTCCAGCGTCTTGTCGATGATCCGGCGGTTCTGCATGTCCGGCGACATCAGGCAGAGCGGCAGCTTCCCGGCTTGTTCCCACGTCACCATCCGCGCCGAACCGTAAGGGCCGTCGACCGACGTCAGCAGCTGATATTCCTCGCGGTAAAGTGGCAGCGTCCGCATCCGCCCGACCGGCTCGTTCTCGACATAGGTGATGCCGATATCGACCTCGAGATTTTCGAGGAGCGTCAGGATCGAGACCGATGTGCGGGAAATGATATTGAACGACACATCCGGATGACGCTGCCGGAACGGCGTCGTCAGTGCCGCCACCATCGGCAGCGCGGTCGGGATCGCGGCAATGCGGAGCTGGCCGGAGAGGCCCTTTTTCAGCGCCGAGACGTCCTGCCGCATGGCTCGGCTGTCGGCGACGATCCGGCGCGCCCATTCGAGCACGCGTTCGCCCTCCGGCGTGAAACCCTGGAAGCGCGAGCCGCGATCGACGAGACGCACGCCCAGCATTTCCTCGAGGTTCTGGATACCCGATGAGAGTGTTGGCTGGGTGACGCCACAAGCCTCCGCAGCCTTGCGAAAATGTCGCTCGCTGGCCAGCGCCAGCAGGAACTCAAGTTTATCGATCACCTGGACTGCATAATCCTGCGTACTGTCCGCGAACGCCCTTAGCACCCGATATTACACTATAAACCGCCATTGTCGCGACAGTCGCACCGCTCGACCACAGTCTGCGCTCAAGCCCGGCGGGACCAAGGGTGATTGGGCGTCGCCGCGCGAGGCGACTGGCTGAAGCATGGAGCTGATGGACCCCGCTCCCAGCGAACCGAAGATGCGACTGGCGCCACACCACCCAGGAATTGACGCAGGGCAAGCCGCAGGACCTCCGAACGGTTCGGCTTGGGCTCAGGCTGCTGATCGATCCAGACATCGACCGCATTGCTGAGTTCGGGCGGCAGTTGCGCCGCGATCATATGCTGGCTCGGCTTCGAACGCTTCCGCATGGCGCCGACCCTCAAGCCAGGGCTTCGCGAAGGCGGGCCGCTTGTTCGCGGCACTCTCGCGCTTCATCACGAAGGCGTATGCATTCATTGTAAGTATCGGCTGTTTCGGCCAAGGCAACCAACCGCGAGGCTTCCTCTTCGAGGAGTTTGATCATCTCGGCGGGCGAGTTTTCGAGCTCAAGCATGGGGACCCCGAATGATTGTCACCCGAAGTTTGACACGCAAAAATTGCGGCCGTTACCTAATGCTCGAATTTACCTAAAGATTTAAGCCTAACGCGCGCTCCGCTCTATTCGACCGGAGCTGCAGATGCCTCCGTCGGCTGGCGCCGGTGCCGCCACTCCCACGTCAGTTAAACGCGCGATCAAAAATGAGGCTTTGGCTTAACTGATGGGCCTGAGAGGCTACCGGGCGTAGGGGAGTTGCCTGCACCCTCAACTAACCCCCACTGGCCGTCACGCTTTCTCCTGGGCTGCGTGGCGGCCACGCATCAAGCGACTAGGCGGGCCAAGCCATCGACGATTTTCGCTCAGGCTGCCGGAGCATCCGACACCGCCCGTGGCGGGCCGGCAAGAGTTACCTTCGTCGTTACAATCGGCCCCGCGGCGTAGGCACCGGCGCGGAGCAACGCCTCGCCAGGCGCCCCGCCAACCCGTCGCAACGTTGCTTGATCACAAGTCTGGGCGATCCGGATGGCCAGGTTCCGAAGATGCGCCCGCCGATAACAGAAGAGCGCGATCTCGACGCGCTGCATCATCGGCAGTTTGGAGATACTTCCGATCCCCTCTTCCCGTCCCCTCAGTAAACTTCCGAGTTGTTCGAGTGGGATCGGGCAATATTCCTCGTTCGGTATCGACATTGTAATTCCATCAACGGCTACCCCAATTCAAACGATGGCGATCGAGTGTTAACCGGTGATTAATCCTAACGAGGCGTTGACTACGGGCGATGTCCCGCCCCCGCCCGCAAGCGATCGCAAGCTGCTGGCCCAGGCGGTCAATGGATCGACCCGCCGCTCGTGAAAGTCGGAACGGCGCGAAATGTAAGGAGCGGCCCGCCATCGGGAGACTGCACCCTCACCTCGATCGACTGACCTTGATCCGCCAGCATCACGGCAGCCCGCAAGGCGGCATCCCGAGTGGCGAAATGTCGGGTGGCCTTGCCCTCAATCCTCATCAACCAGTGAGAACCCTGGCGGATTAGATGTACGGTCTGGTCTATCATCGCCGGCAATGTGCATCCACCGCGCGATCACCGGAATCATACATGGAGATAGGTTGGACCGTTCGATTCACTCGCCGAACTTGCTCAAAGGCCACTGTCGACCTGTTGCAGCGGACCCGGCGGATTTATAGCTCCCCGATCGATAAGGAACTCGCGGAGCTCCAGGTTCAAAAGCGGTTCCCCGGGAGAACTGAGAGACAATGGATCTGATCACGGACATCGTCACCGAGCCCGTTTCCGCCAGCGAACTACGGCGCGCCGTGGACGTCTGCAGCGCTGCCCGGCAGGCCAAGGATCAGACGGAAACACATCTTCTGATCATTGCGGAGTTCATCGACGAACTCGAACCGGAGCACATCTCGGCCATCATGTTCCGCATGGAAGCCCTGGCGCGCCTCATTCGAGGCGAACGCCCGGACAGCTGGACCATCGAGCTGGATGGAAAACACCAGGTTCTGGCGCGCGAAGCGGTGCTCGAAGCCGCCGCCGCGGCCGCGCTCCTCGTTTCGCTGGACCAAAACGAGATCGGGTTCGAGCCGGAGAGCTTCAAGAAGCTGGCGCTCGGATTCCCTGCGGGCGCCGGACACGCCTAGGAACGCGTCGCCCGAGACGCACGCCTGGTTAAATCGATGGTTTAAAGAAGAAAATGGCGCGCCCGAAAGGATTCGAACCTCTGACCCTCAGATTCGTAGTCTGATGCTCTATCCAGCTGAGCTACGGGCGCGCATGCACCGGAGGCGATGCCGTCCGGGCGAGCGGGTTGATTAAATAAACGGGCTCGGGATTGCAAGCGCGATCGACGCATTTTTTAGGCGCGGGCGCGCGCCGCCGCACGTTCGCGCAGATCGATCGCGCGGTCGGGAATGGTGATGCGGAAGGTGGCGCCGATCGTCCCGTCGATCAGACGGATATCGCCGCCATGAACACGAACGAGTTCGGCCGCGATCGCGAGGCCGAGGCCCGTTCCGCCGGATTTGGTCGACCCCTGGAAGGGATCGAACAACGTCTCCTTCGCATGCTCCGGAACGCCGGGCCCGGTGTCGGACATCTCGATGACGACGGTCGCACCCTCGCGGCGGCCGACGATGCGGATCTGGTCGCGGCTGGGATCGGTCCTGCCCTTCGATTCCAGCGCCTGCCTGGCATTGCGACCAAGATTGAGCAGAACCCGGAACAGCTGGTCGGGGTCGGCATCGACCGTCAGATCCTTCTCGATGCTTTCGACCCAGCCGATATTCGCATCGTCCTCGATGCCTATCGCCTCGCGGAGGTCAGAGATCAGCCCCTGGACGTCGACCGGCCGCCGCTCGGGCGTCGGCTCCTGCGCCGAGCCGTAAGCCAGCGTCGACTGGCAATAGGCGATCGCCCGTTCGAGGGTGGAGACGAGCTTGCCGGATAGGCGTTTCACGGCCGGGTCGTCGGACATCGCCAGGCGCTCGGAGGCAAGTTGGGCTGCCGTTAGCAGATTCCGAAGGTCGTGGCCGATCTTCGAGACCGCGAGACCGAGCGAAGCAAGGCGCGCACGGTTCTGCAGATGCCCGCGCAATTGGCCCTGCATCAGAGCGAGCTGCCGTTCCGCGAGGCCGATCTCGTCGGTCCGGCCGGTTTCACCTTCGGCATCGATGCGGTTCGGGTTTTCGCCGAATGCCGCCATGCGCTCGGCAAGCCTTCGCACCGGACGGACGATGATGCGGTCGAGCGACAGATAGACGAGCCAGCCGGTGATGCCGGAGACGATGAGGGTGACGAGGAGGATGTTGCGCGAGAACGAGAGCATCGCCTCTTTCAGCGGCGCCTCGTCGAGCAGAACCTCGATGAACTGCCCCTCCGCCGGCGCATCGCCGATCGCCCGGATGATGCCGTCGCCGTGCAGGAGGATCGAGAAGGCGTCGCGCACAGAACCCACGCCCTGCGGCGTGCGCAGATCGACCTCGCGCGACACGGCGGGTGGCGAATCCGACGAAGCGAGGAGACGACGGCTGTCGCCGGTCTGCAGCACGATCAGCCGGGCGCCGATACTGTCGAGAAGCTGGCGCGCCAGCGTTTCCGGCACCATTCCGGAGGGTGCCGCGTCGAGCACGAGGGCGATCGAATGGGCTCGCCCGATGCGGTCGGCAAGCCAGCGCTCGTAGAAGGTCGCGACCGACGGTACATAGACCAGGACGACCGCCAGCATCACGAACATGCTGGTCAACGTCAGGAGTTTGGCCGAGAGACCGCGGCGAACTTCGCTTTGGCTTTGGTCCGAATCCGTCATGAACCGTCCTTGTGGTTCCCCATTACGGGACGATTGCGCACGAAAGATGGTAACATGACAGCGGCTTTATGGGGTCAATCGCGTTGACTTCGGGTCCGGACTGTCCCTATAAGCGCCCCGAACCGGCTGCCGCCACCGTGCGAGCGGCCTTTTTCGCTCATATATGGCCTTTGGCCAGAACCGAATTCGCGGCTTGGCCGCGACGGAGGATGACCCGTGAAACGGACCTATCAGCCGAGCAAGCTGGTGCGCAAGCGCCGCCACGGCTTCCGCGCCCGCATGGAAACGGCCGGTGGCCGCAAGGTTCTCGCGGCTCGCCGCAAGCACGGCCGCAAGCGCCTCTCGGCCTGACCCTTGTGGCGCTCGAGCGCCCGCATGACGTCGCACCCGAGCGTCTGAGACGCAGGGCGGAGTTCCTTGCGGTCGCGAGCGGCCAGCGGGCACACACGTCCCTGCTCACCCTGCAAGCCAGGAAAGACGCGGACCGCCCGGACGCAAAACCGCGCATCGGGCTGACCGTCACCAAGAAATGCGGCGGCGCCGTCGAGCGCAACCGCATGCGCCGCCGCCTGAGGCAGGCCGTGCGGCACGTCGCCTCTTCCGCCGCACATACCGGACATGACTATGTGATCGTGGCGCGATCCGGTGTACTGGACGCGGCGTTCGATCATCTCATCGCCGATCTGGAGGCCGCGTTCCGACGCGTGCACACGGCAAAACCCGGCAATCCGAAAACCAAAAGAACGGATTGAATAGGCCGACCCCAATGATGGAAAACCGCAATCTGTTCCTGGCGATCCTGCTGTCTATCGGCGTGCTCGGCCTGTGGGAATATTTCTACGGCGCCCCGCAGCGCGAGAAAGCGCAGCAGATCGCGGAACAGCAGCGCATCGAGCGCGGCGTCGATCAAAACGCCGCTCAGGGTGCCGCGCCGGGAGCACAGGTTCCGTCGAACCCTGCGGGTGCACCGACCGCTCCGGCAGTCGTCGCCAATCCGGGCGTCACCCGTGAGCAGGCGATCGCTGAGACCAAGCGCATCCCGATCGACACGCCGCGCCTCAAAGGGTCGATCGATCTGACCGGCGGCCGCATCGACGATATCGCGCTGAAGGACTATCGCGAGACGGTCGAGCCCAACAGCCCGAACATCGTCCTCCTGACCCCGCCCGGCGGGCCGCAGCCGTTCTATGCCGAATATGGCTGGGTCGGCGCCGCCGGCACGACCGCGCCGCTGCCCGGTGCCAATACAGTCTGGACCCAGGAGGGCTCGGGCGCGCTGACGGCCTCGACGCCAATCACGCTCTCCTGGAACAATGGACAGGGCCTGACCTTCAAGCGGACGATCTCCGTCGACGTGAACTACATGTTCACCGTCGCCGACCGGGTCGAGAACGCCGGCTCCGCGGCGGTGACGCTGCATCCCTATGCGCTCGTCTCGCGCCATGGCCGGCCGCACGTCTCCGGCTACTACATCCTCCACGAGGGTCTTCTCGGCTGGCTCGGAGACGACGGCCTGCAGGAGATCAAGTACTCGACGATCGAGGAAGAGAAGTCGATCTCGCACCGCGCCAAGGAAGGCTGGCTCGGCATCACCGACAAATACTGGGCGACCGCGCTGGTCCCGCCGCGCGGCGAGGAGTTCACCGGCCGCTTCTCGGCGGTGACCAACCAGGTTCCGATCTACCAGACGGACTATCTGCTGAACGCCCGCGAGGTCGCGCCCGGCGGTTCGACCGAGGTGAAGGGCGAACTGTTCGCCGGCGCCAAGGAAGTCCGCGTTATCAACGAGTACCAGAATAATCTCGGTATTCCGCGTTTCGAGTTGATGATCGACTGGGGTTGGTTCTACTTCCTGACCAAGCCGATGTTCTGGCTCATCGACTTCTTCTTCCACCTCGTCGGGAATTTCGGTGTCGCGATCCTGATCGTCACCGTGCTCGTCAAGCTCGTCTTCTTCCCGCTGGCGAACAAGAGCTACGAGTCGATGTCGAAGATGAAGAAGATCCAGCCCGAGCTGACCGCCATGCGTGATCGGTTCAAGGACGACAAGGTCGCCCAACAGAAGGCGATGATGGATCTTTACAAGAAAGAGAAGATCAATCCGGCGGCCGGCTGCCTGCCGATCCTGATCCAGATCCCGGTCTTCTTCTCGCTCTACAAGGTCATATTCATCACGATCGAGATGCGGCATGCGCCGTTCTTCGGCTGGATCCGGGACCTCTCCGCTCCGGACCCGACCACGATCTTCAACCTGTTCGGCTTGATCCCCTACGATCCGGCCTCGTTGCCGGTCATCGGCCCCTTCCTGATGCTCGGCGTCTGGCCGCTCATCATGGGCGTCACGATGTTCCTGCAGATGCGCCTCAACCCGCTTCCGCCGGACCCGACCCAGGCCATGCTGTTCACCTGGATGCCGGTGTTCTTCACCTTCCTCCTGGCCTCGTTCCCCGCGGGCCTCGTGATCTACTGGTCGTGGAACAACACGCTGTCGATCCTGCAGCAGGCCGCGATCATGAAGCGCCAAGGCGTGAAGGTGGAACTCTGGGACAATATCAGGGGCCTGTTCCGACGAAAGCCGCGAACGCAGGAATGACAAAAGGCCGCCCGATGGGCGGCCTTTTTGTTTCCAGCCGGCGTGAGTGCCAGGAGCGGCCGCCGATGCCGGCCGTCAGATAAACGCCACAAGCAAGGATGTGAACGCACAGCAAAGGCATAGGCCGAGAGCCGAGATCAGCATGGAGATTTCGAAATCGCTGGACATCGCTCTCTTCCTCGACCGCTTCTCGCATCACCGCTGACGCAAAGGTTAGCGCGCCGCCTCGGATAGGCAAGCCGATCATTGACACGGCAGGCTCGCCCGGGCGACAGACCCCGATCAATCTCCTGGATGGATCGAGGACTCTTTATGACCGACGCCGCGCTCGAAACTGCCATTGAAGCTGCCTGGGAGCGTCGCGCCGAACTCACCCCTTCGACCAAGGGCGCCGACCGCGACGCGGTCGAAGCCGCGCTCGATCTGCTGGATTCCGGCAAGGCCCGCGTTGCCGAACCTAAGGATGGCGGCTGGGCCGTCCATCAATGGCTGAAGAAGGCCGTGCTGCTGTCCTTCCGGCTGAACGACATGTCGGTCATCCCGGGCGGCCCGGGTGCCGCGAACTGGTGGGACAAGGTGCCGTCGAAGTTCGACGGCTGGGGCGAGAACCGCTTCCGCGAGGCGGGCTTCCGCGCCGTACCGGGTTCGATCGTCCGCCGCTCGGCCTATATCGCGCCGAACGTCGTGCTGATGCCGAGCTTCGTCAATCTCGGCGCCCATGTCGGCGAAGGCACGATGGTCGATACCTGGGCCACCGTTGGCTCCTGCGCCCAGATCGGCGCGCGGGTGCATCTGTCCGGCGGCGTCGGCATCGGCGGCGTGCTCGAGCCGCTGCAGGCCGGCCCCGTGGTCATCGAGGACGACTGCTTCGTTGGCGCCCGCTCCGAGGTCGTCGAGGGCGTCGTCGTCCGCAAGGGCTCGGTCCTGTCCATGGGCGTGTTCATCAGCTCGACCACCAAGATCGTCGACCGCTCAACCGGCGAGATCTTCATTGGCGAAGTGCCGCCCTATTCGGTCGTGGTCCCCGGTTCGCTGCCGGGCAAGCCGCTGCCCGACGGTACGCCTGGCCCGTCGCTCTATTGCGCCGTCATCGTGAAGCGCGTCGACGAACAGACCCGTTCGAAGACCTCGATCAACGACCTCCTGCGCGACTGACGACGGGACACGGCCGAGATGACCTGGCTGATCGAGTTCTTCTTCCGGTTTCGCGGCCGCGTCAGCCGATCCCGCTACTGGTTCGGAACTTTGGCCGTGCTGGCCGCCTGCCTCGTGGTGTTTCTCATCCTGGTGGCAATGGCGCCCCGGTTCGGATGGCAGTTCGACGACGAGGAGATCGCCACGCTTGGCGTGCCGTTCATCGTGATCTGCGTGGTTTCGACTCTCGCTCTGTCCGCGAAACGGCTGCACGACCGGAACAAGAGCGCATGGTGGCTCGTCGTGTTTTACGTGCCGCCGCTTTTCTCCGACATCATTCTCGGAGCAACCGCGGAAGCAAACCTCATCTCGACCTTCTTCTCGATCTGGGCACTGATCGAGCTCGGCTTCCTGCGCGGCACCGACGGTCCGAACCGGTTCGGTCATGAACCCGTCCCCGTGACCGCGTGAGAGGTAAGCTTCGCACAGGCATCGCGGAATAGAGAGACGCCAGAAGCTTCTCTATCTCCGTGGTCGCGATGAACTGGACCTGGGTTTTCTTCAGCTTCCAAGGCCGGCTGGCCCGCAAGCCGTTCTGGATCGGTCTCGCAGCACCATTCGGGCTCGCCCTCTTCGGGGCCCTGTTCATCTGGATCGTCGGGTCGATGGCGGCATCTCCGCCCATTATCGCGCTCGAAATCGCCTTCGCGATCTCGATTTCCGTTCTCTGCCTGGCTCTGGGATCGAAACGACTGCAGGACCGCGACAAGAGCGGCTGGTGGATTCTTCCCTATTTCTTCGTGCCGCAGGCTATCGCCAGCGCCGCTTTGGCCCTGCCGGACAGCGCCGCGCCCGTCTTCATCGCAATCGGCATCGCGGTCGCGTTCTGTGCGCTGCTCGATCTCGGCTGTCTCGAAGGCACGCCCGGACGCAACCGGTTTGGCACGGATCCGAATGCACCTGTCCCGGTCCAGGAGAAGCCGGAGCACCACGAGTCCCATTTCGCCCGTCCGAACGATGTCTGGCAACCGAACCAGCCAGCCAGCGGACCACGCACGGGCCTCGACAAATTCCTCGACGAGCCTGCCCGTCCGCGGCGCCGCGAGGCCTCCTGACCAACAACAATCCTCTGGCGCTTCGCCGCGACGCGTTCTAAGTCCGCTGAAACGCCGGGGATTCCCATGAGCTGGGTTCTGCTGCTGACATCCTTCACCGGGCGCATCAATCGCGCCCGGTTCTGGCTTGGCTGGGCGATCCATAGCCCCGATCCCCTCGCATCCCAGACCACGGCAACCGCGTGACCATTACAACTGTCGAACTGACCCAGGCGCTGATCCGCTGCCGCAGCGTCACTCCCGATGACAACGGCGCGCTCGACGTCCTCAGCGACGTCCTGCGCGACGCCGGCTTCGACGTCCATCTGCCGGTCTTCTCTGCGCCGGACACGCCCGACATCCGCAATCTTTATGCGCGCATCGGAACCGGGGCTCCGATCTTCGTCTTCGCCGGCCACACAGACGTCGTCCCACCTGGCGACGAGGCCAGTTGGACGGCCGGGGCCTTCTCGGGAGAAGTCCGCGACGGCGTCCTCTATGGGCGCGGCGCCGTCGACATGAAGGGCGGGGTCGCCGCGATGACGGTGGCCGCGCTCCGCCACATCGAGAAGCATGGTCTGGAAAACGGCTCGATCGCCTTCCTGATCACCGGCGACGAGGAAGGGCCGGCGATCAACGGCATGGTGAAGCTGCTCGAATGGGCCGCCGAACGGCAGGAGCGCTTCGACCATTGCGTGCTCGGCGAGCCGAGTTCAAGGTCGGAACTCGGGGACGAGGTGAAGATCGGCCGGCGCGGTTCGCAGTCCGGCACTTTGGTCGTCCATGGCAAGCAGGGCCACGTGGCGTACCCGCACAAGGCGGACAATCCGATCCGCCGGATGCTGCCGATCCTCGACACCTTGCTCGCCCCCCTGGACGATGGCACCGCTCATTTCGAGCGCTCGAACCTTGAGTTGACCAGCGTCGATGTCGGCAATCCAACCCCGAACGTCATCCCGGCCAAGGCCACGATTTCCTTCAACGTCCGCTTCAACGACACCTATACCCTGGACACCCTGAAGACGCTGCTGAGCGAACGCGTGAAGCAGGCCGCCGGTCCGACGCGCTACGAGTTGTCGTTCGCCACGCGGGCAGCGTCGAGCTTCATCACCGAGCCCGGCGACTTCATCCAGATCATCGCGGATTCAGTCGAAGCCGAAACCGGCCGTCGGCCCCGTCTCGCGACGGGCGGCGGGACGTCGGACGCCCGCTTCATCAAGGACTACTGCCCCGTGGTCGAAGTCGGCATGACGAACGCGACCATGCATCAGGTCGACGAGCGCGTGTCGGTCGCGGAACTGGACGCCGTGACGAGGGTCTACGAACAGATCCTCGCGCGCTATTTCGCCTCGTAATCGACCCGCATCAGATACAGGCCGCAGGACGGTGCAAGCGCCCCGCAACGGGAGCGGTCACGGGCTTCGAGCGCCGCTTTGAGATCGTCGGCCATCCATCGCTCCTCGCCGACAAGCTTGAGCGAACCGGTGATCGATCTCACCTGATGATGCAGGAACGAGCGCGCCGATACGCGCAGCACGACCGCGTGGCCCTCGCGCTCGATCTCGATCCGGTCGAGCGTCTTCACCGCGCTTTTCGCCTGGCATTCGGCCGCGCGGAAGGTCGTGAAATCGTGCCTGCCGACCAGAACCTGCGCCGCGGCGTGCATCGCGTCGTGATCGAGTGGTCGCGGCACCTGCCAGGCACGATCCGCTTCGAGCGTCAGTGGCGGACGGCGGTCAATCAGCCGGTATTCGTAATAGCGCCTGGTGGCCGAGAAACGGGCGTCGAAATCGTCCGCCACGCGCTCGGCCGACAGCACCGCGACGGGCCATGGCCGCGCATGCGCGTTGATCGCGTCGCGCACCGTGTCTTCCGGCCAGTCCTTCGAGAGATCGACATGCGCCACCTGCCCGCGCGCATGGACGCCGGAATCGGTACGCCCCGCTCCGCCGACGGTAACCTCGTCGCCGCAGAACGCGAGCACCGCGGCTTCGAGCGTGCCCTGCACCGACTGGCCGTTATCCTGCCTCTGCCAGCCGCAGAACGGCGTGCCGTCGTACTCAATCGTCAGTTTGTAGCGGGGCATTGGGAAGGTCGGCGAATGCCGGTGCGTAGCGGATCAGGCCGTGGGCGTAGCGGCCACGCTCGGTCAGCGCAAGCGCCTGCTGGTTCGGGCCGTCATAGGGCGTCTCGAAATTCCTGGCCTGTTCGGCGGTGAAACCGAACCTGCCGTAGAAGGCCGGATCGCCCAGGACAAAGATGACGTCCACGCCCTGGCCGTGGAGGATCTTGATCCCCTCGCTCACCAGAGCGGTCCCGACGCCCTTCCCCTGATAGGATTCGAGCACGGCCAGTGGCCCGAGCGCGACCGCTTTGAGGCCCATGCTCTCGACGGCTGTCAGGCGCGAAAACAGGATGTGGCCGGCCAACGCGCCGCCGCGACGGGCGACGAGCGACAGCACGCCGTCGCCCTCGCTCTGCAGATAGTCGACGAGTTCCGCCTCCGACCAGGTCGGAAACACCGACTGATGGATCTTTCGGATCACCGGGATGTCGTGCTTGCTCTCGAGCCGGATGTAAAAGCGACTGCTCATGAGAAGAGCGCTCCCGCCTCGAGCCGCGCACCCCGCGCGAAATCGGCGAACGGCATCGGCCCCTTGCCGGCGCGCTGGACCGTGACGAGCCGGACCGCGCCTTCCGCGCATGCAATCGCCCCGGAAGCATCGAGCAGCGACCCGGGGGTGCCCCTACCGTCGCGACTTTCGCTGCGGAGCACGCGCAGCCGTTCCGGCCCCTTGCCGAGATCGACCTCGCACCACCCCCCCGGAAACGGTGACAGGCCGCGAATATGGTCGTGCACCTCTTTCGACGGCCGGGCCCAATCGATCCGCGTCTCGGCATTGGTCAGCTTCTGGGCGTAGGTCACGCCTTCGGTGGGTTGCGGAACGGCCGTGAGCGGACCGCGATCAAGATCGTTCATGACCTCGGCCATCAGCCGCGCGCCGCTGCGTGCCAGCCGGTCGTGCAGTTCGCCCGCGGTCTCGTTCTCGCCGATCGCCATCCTCTCCTCTCGAACGACGGGACCGGTATCGAGGCCCTCGTCCATCCGCATGATCGCGCACCCCGTCTCCGCATCGCCGGCCATAATCGCCCGGTTGATCGGAGCCGCCCCCCGCCAGCGCGGCAGGAGCGACGCATGCAGATTGAAGCAGCCGTCCGCCGGGGCGTCCAGAACGCTTTTCGGCAGAAGCAAACCATACGCCACCACGACGGCGGCATGGGCGCGATGGGCGCGAAAGGCCGCGGCGGCCTCGTCGGACCTCAGGCTGGGCGGTGTGAAGACCGGAATTCCGAAAAGATCAGCTGCCGTATGCACGGGCGTTCGGCGCTCGGCCATTCCGCGACCTGCCGGCTTCGGCGCCCGAGTATAGACTGCGACGACGTCATGGCCCGCCTCGCGGATCGCGGCAAGTGTTGGCACCGCGAAATCGGGCGTCCCCATGAAGACGAGGCGGAGCGTCACAATTCGGCGCCCGCGTCCCGTTTCTCGCCCTTGAGCTTCGGTTTCGGCAGATAAGGCTGCGGACCGCCGTCGCGCTTGGCCGTCTTCTGGAACTTCTTCCAGACCATCTCTCGCTTCAGCTTCGAGATGTGGTCGATGAACAGGATTCCATCGAGATGGTCCATCTCGTGCTGGATGCAGGTGGCGAGCACGCCGTCCGCCTTGATCTCCTGCTCCTTGCCCTCGCGATCGAGATAGTGCACGCGCACCTCGGCCGGCCGTTCGACCTCCTCGTAATATTCGGGGATCGACAGGCAGCCTTCCTCGTAGACCGAGATGTCCTCCGATTCCCAGACGATCTCGGGATTGATCAGGACGAGCGGTTCCTGTTCGTCGTCGCGCGATGAAACATCGACCACCGCGAGCCGCTTAAGCACGCCGATCTGCGGCGCGGCGAGGCCGATGCCGGGCGCGGCATACATCGTCTCGAACATGTCATCGATCAGCGTCTGCAGCTCGGCATCGAAGACCGTGACCGGTTCCGTCTTCTGACGGAGCACGTTGTCGGGAATGACGTGGATGGGGCGGATTGTCATGATTGTCGCGAGATAGTCTGGCACGTCCCGCGCGTCAACGCGTTCGCATTCTGTTCACGGCCACCGAATCGAGATATTCAGAGGCAATGGACAATGTTCTCTTCGAGATCGGCCAGTTTCCGGTGACGGTCGGCATGCTGGCGCTTGCCGGCTTCGCCCTGCTCGTCGCGCTGCTGGCTGGCCTGCTGGTGTCGATGGCCCGGCAGAATCGCGAGAGAAGCCTCGAAGCGCAGGCACAGTTCGAACGCCACCAGCGCACCGAGGAGCAGGTCAACGCGCTGATGCGCGCCCAGATGGAAGTCTTCGGCCGGCTTCAAGGCGTCGGTGAAGTCCTGTCCAGCAAGCAGTCCGAACTCGCAAAGGCCGTCTCCGAACGGCTCGACGCCGTCAGTCAGCGGGTCGGCGAGAACCTGACGACCGGCGCCGCCGCGACCAACGAGCAGTTGAAGGCACTCGAAGCCCGCCTCGCCGTCATTGACGCCGCCCAGCAGAACATCGGTTCGCTGTCCGAGCAGGTCACCGGCCTGAAAGCCATCCTCGCCAACAAGCCGGCGCGTGGCGCTTTCGGTCAAGGCCAGATGGAAGCGATCGTGAAGGATGCGCTCCCATCCTCCGGCTATTCATTCCAGCACACGCTCTCGACCCGCGTTCGTCCCGACTGCGTCATCCATCTGCCCGGCGACGCGATGCCTCTCGTCGTCGACGCGAAATTCCCGCTGGAGGCGTTCGAGGAGCTTCGCCGCGCCGACAGTCCGGAGGCGGAACAACGGGCCGCTACGCGTCTGCGACAGGACATGATCACCCACGTCCAGGACGTGCGGAAATATCTGATCCCGATGGAAACGCAGGAGGTTGCTCTCCTCTTCGTGCCGTCTGAAGCTCTCTATGCCGAGCTTCACGAGCGGTTCGAGGATATCATCCACCGCGCCCACAAGGCCCGCGTCCTGATCGTCTCGCCGTCCCTGCTGATGCTGGCGATCCAGGTGGTGCAGAGCCTGATGCGCGATGCCGCCATGCGAGAGAAGGCGCACCTGATCCAGAAGGAGGTCGGCCTCCTCCTAGAAGACGTCCGCCGCCTCGCCGAGCGCACCGGCAAGCTCAAGGCACATATCGGCCAGACGGCGAAAGACCTCGACGACATCGAGACCTCGACAAGGAAGATCGAGGGTCGCAGCGTGCGCATCGACCAGATGGACTTCGACGGCCCGACGAGCCCGGAAGCACGTCAGGGCTCGCTGCTGCCGAACCCGATCATTCGTGGCGAGGCAGCGGAGTAGTTTCAGTTCGGGATTTCGCTCGGGTCTGGCACTTCGACCGTGAAGCTCAAAGCCGGCTCCCCGGACAGGCCGGGCGAAAGATGTTTCACCCGTATTCTCTCTGTTTCGGAGATGCCGAAGGTTTCGCCGTCCTTCAGGATCGGCCCTCGCTTGATCAGATAGCTGCTCGCATCAGAAACGCGCCACGCGATGAGCTCGAGTGAATATTTGTTCGATGCGAACTCTATCTCGCGACCGACAAAAGGCTTGAGACCTCGCGTTATCACCATAGGCTTCGTCTTGCCGAGCTCGTCTTCCAGCATCAGAGGATTTCTCGATACCCAGAGGTGCACCGGCGGTTCACCATTCCTGGCGAAATCCACCGCACTGGTTCGCAAGTCAGCAGGATCGACGACTAGTTCGCTATCAGCAAAGATCGCGGCGCTGACGGGAAGATTTGATGCTAATGCGCCGGCGACCAGAGTGACCGCGGTCGCGCCCTTCAGCGCCGCCTTGTAGCCGCGCGGCGCCTTAACCAAGCCAATCGTGACATGTCCATCCTGATGCTGCAGCGCACTGCGTCCCTCCGACCAGCTTTCAATCGATCTCAGCGCATGTTCAGTGATGGTCGATGGGAGAGCTTTCGGTGAGTATCCGACCAGCACCCGCGCGCCGGCGACCTCATAGACGACACTTCCCTTCTCTCCCTCACCAACCTCCTGGATAGCGGCGAGACCGCCGGGATAGGTCGTTTCGAAAGCGGTAATCGTTTCCGGTCCAGACAGCGAGACCGCAGCTGAAAGCGCCAAAAAGACAATGAGATTGCTCATCTCCACCCCCTCTGAAGAACAAAGCGGGTTGAGCTAAGCATGCAGTGCAACTGAAAGAAAGAGATTTGTTCCCTTTATGTTCCACGCCGCCGAACGACGGCGAAAGTCAGCACGATCGCAGCCACGCCGATCAGCGCGGAGTACAGGAAGAAGGTTACATAGCCCGCGCCCAATGACGCCGGTGAGACGCCCGTCGCCGCGCCGCTTACGAATGACTCCGGCGTCAGCCCGACGAACATGCCTTTCAGCCCGGCCGCCGCCCCGCCCTCCTCAGCCGAGCGCGCGGCGCTTTCGATGATGCGCCCGGACTGCGAGGCGATCAGCTTTCCAGGTAGCGCGTAGAGCGAGGAGAACAGCGCGTATTGCGTCGCGGTGAAGCCGCCGGAGGTCAGGCTCGACATATAGGCGATCAGGCATGTGCCGGCATAGCCGCTGGCCAGATTGTCGATGCCGATCGCGATGTAGAGCGCGGGCATCGAATGGCCGGCGGTCGCCAGATAGATGAAGACGAGATTGCTGAGCGAACCCGCGAAGGCGCCGATCAGCAGCGAGCGCATCAGGCCGAGCTTCACGATCGAATAGCCGCCGACGAACACGCCGAGCATCGACGCAACCACGCCGAACACCTTCCGCACCTCGGCGATCTCGGTCTTGGTGAAACCGAGGTCGAGATAGAACGGGTTCATGATGTTCAGGACGAAGTCCGACACCCGGTAGAGGCAGATCAGCGCCAGGATCAGGCCAGCAGTGCCGGCGTAGCGGCGGAAGAAGTCGGCGAGCGGTGCGCCAAAGCTTGCACCAAGATAGGCACCCGGACGGGTCGGACGGCCGGGCATTGGCCAGCACGCGGCGGCGATAATGGCCAATCCGGCGACGACCGCGCCGATCTGCAGGAAGACGCTGGCCGGCGATCCCTTCCAGAGCGGCGCGAGACCGAAGACGTCGCCGGAGCCTAGCGGCGTCGCGACCAGCGAAAGCGGCGCCGGATCGCCGCTCAGGCCCGCGCCCGCGATCAAGGCACCGAGCACGAAGATGACGCCGCGAATGATCCACTCCACCACATCCGCGAGCGGGCGCCGCTCGACGCCTTCGGCATGGACCGCGCGCACCTTGTGGCTCTGTTCGCGCGGCGCGAAAAGCACCGCCAGCACGCCGATCCCCATCAGGCAGGCCATGATGGCGTAGGAGAAATTCCAGCTATAGGCCTGCGCCAGGACAAGCGGCACGGCGCCCGCGACGATCATCGCGACGCGGTAGCCCCATTGATAGGCCGCCGCCATGATGCCTTGCTGGCTATTGTCGGCAACCTCGATACGCCAGGCATCGATGACGATGTCCTGCGTCGCGCCCGAGAAGCCGACGAACACCGCGAAGGCGGCGACGAGGCCTAGATTGTCCGACGGGTCGCGGCCCGAGATCAGCCACAGGCCGATGATCACCGCGATCTGCGCGACCAGCATCCAGGACCGGCGATGCCCAAGCCATGCGGTCAGACCGGGCACTTGCGTCCGGTCGACGAGCGGCGCCCAGAGGAATTTTGCCGAATAGGCTAGTGTGGCGAGGCTGAAGAAGCCGATCACGGCGAGCGAGACGCCGTCGTCGCGCAGCCAGGCCGACAAGGTGTCGAAGATCAAGAGGTTCGGCAGACCGGCGGAGAAGCCGAGACCGAGCATGACGAGCACGCGGCGCTGGAAGAAATCGGCGATGCCGCCCTTCGCCGGCGCATCCGCCTCGATGGCGTCAACGGTCTGCTCGGTCATCCATGGTCCCCGATCCGGCGTCACCTTGGCCCGGACGGCCGTTGCGTCGCAAACGAAAAGGGCGGCCCGAAGGCCGCCCTGTCCGCAAGGTCCGAGCGCCCTCAGACCGCGATAATTGTGACGATCGCGTAGCTCGACGGATCGATGATGACGATCCGGCCGTCTGCCAGCACGATGTAGCTGTAGCCCTGATACTGCGGGACGACTTCCACGATCGTGGGCGGAAGTGGCATCACGTGGACGTGCCGCGGTACCGCGGCACCGACCGAGACGTTGAAGTCGACGTTCACCTTCTGGACGTTGGTCGTCGAGATCTTCTGGCGAATGGTCGTCTTCTGCTCGGTTGTGATCTCCTTGGACGCGGCAGCGCGGCCGCTCTCCATGCCGCCCTGCTTCGAGCCTTCGGCGCTGGACTTATTGGCATCGGCCTTGCCTTCGGCGCTGGACTTGTTGGTGTCGGTCTTGCCTTCGGCCGCCGACTTGCCCGCACCGGACTTCATTTCACCCTGGCCTTGAGCGTTTTTCTGGGTCGGTTCGGTGGCGGCCCGGTTGCCGCCGCCCGTCTCGGACGGGGTGCCCGCCGCGCTGGAGGCGTCGTTGCGGGGCATCGGGTTCTGGGCGCTCGCGCCGCCAGAGGCGTCAGCGCCTCCCTTCATGCCCGCTCCGCCGGCCGCACCGCCTGCCGCGCCCGCGCCGCCGGAAGCAGCCGGAGGAGGAACAGAAGCACCGCCGGCCGCGCCACCCGCATCTGTCTGGGCCGAGGCGGCCGAAATGCCGATCAGGAGGGCTGCCGCGGCCGCCGTATTGAGAAGAATGGTTTTCATTTCGAAGTCTCCCTGTGTCCCCAGCGCCCCGCTGCGAACGGCCGTCGAGGCTTCACAAGACGGTCCGTGGCGAGAACGTGTGACCGGGGCCCGCGTTCCACATTGACGTTCAGGAGAAGGTCAGAAGGGAGTGCGCTGCCGGATGGCGGCCGAAAGCGTCCCTTCGTCAAGGTAATCCAGTTCGCCGCCCACAGGCACGCCATGGGCGAGGCGAGTCACCTTGACTCCTGCCGAGGCAAGGACGTCGGTAACGTAGTGCGCCGTGGTTTGCCCATCCACCGTAGCATTGAGGGCCAATATGACCTCGTGCACCGCTGGGTTGGATGCACGTTCCACGAGGCCTTCGAGATTAAGGTCTTCTGGTCCGCGCCCATCCAATGGCGACAAAGTCCCGCCCAATACATGGTAGCGAGCGTTCACCGCCCCTGCCCGCTCCAGCGCCCAGAGATCGGCGACATCCTCAACGACGACGAGAAGCGACGCGTCTCGCGTCTGGTCGCTGCAGATCGTGCAGGGATCGGAGGTATCGACATTGCCGCAGGTCGAGCAGATGCGGACGCTCTCGTTCGCCTTGGCGAACGCATCGGCGAGCGGCCCCAGCAGGGCGTCCTTCTTGCGGATGAGATGCAAGGCTGCGCGGCGCGCCGAGCGGGGCCCGAGCCCCGGCAGACGCGCCAGAAGTTGGATCAGGCGCTCGATCTCGGGACCGGCAACGGCGCGGGGCATGACTAATCCTTGCCCTCACCCTGAGCCGGGCACGCAGTGCCCGTGTCCACGGATCGCGGCAAGCTCGGAGCATGCGACCATCCTTCGACATGGGCTGCTGTGCAGCCCGGCTCAGGATGAGGCCGTGGGGAACCCGAAAGCAGCATCAGAACGGCAGCTTCATTCCCGGAGGAAGCGGAAGCCCGGCCGTCGCCTCGGCCATCTTCTCCTGCGCGATCGCCTCGGCCTTGCGCCTGGCTTCGGCATGCGCGGCGACGATGAGATCCTGGACGATTTCCTTGTCTTCGGGCTTCAGCACGTCCAGGTCGATCTCGACATGCTTCAGTTCGCCCTTGGCGCTCATCTCGACCTTGACGACACCGCCTCCGGCTGAGCCTTCGACGACAATCTGTTCAAGCTCAGCCTGCATGCCGGCCATCTTGGCCTGCATTTCCTGAGCCTTCTTCATGATCCCCATGAGATCCATGGATTACTCCTCGTCTGTGTCGGGCTCGTCAGGCACCGCTTCGAGCGATTCCTCGGCCGGCTGGGCGGTGGTGCGCACCGCGATGATTTCCGCGCCCGGGAAGCGCTCGAGCAGTGCCCGGACTTCGGGATTGGCGGCGACGCCGCGCATCTTTTGTTCGCGCTCTTCGTCGGCGATCTCGCGGAGCGTGGGGCCGCCCGCTTCCGAGGAGATCGCGACGATCCAGCGGCGGCCGGTCCAGTCGGACAGCTTGCGCTGGATTTCCGAGGCTAGCGTCTGCGGCGCTCCCGGGCTGGGTCGGAATTCCAGGCGTCCGTCCTCGAACAGCACCGGGCGGACATCGCGTTCGATCGCGGTCTTAAGGGATATATCGCGCTTTTCGGCGGCGAGTGCGACGGCGTCATTCAGCGTTTCGAGACGCCGGAGCGGGACGGTCTCCAGTGAAGCGCGCGGGGCGGAAGACGGCACCGGATCGGCGGTTCGCGAGGCAATGGCGAAAGCCGCCGAACCCTGCGACGACAGCGCGCCCGACGGCGGCGAGGATTGCATGTTGCCCGCCGGAGTCTGGCGCGGCGACTGATCCTTCAGCGCGCGCAACGCCTCGTCCGGCGTCGGCAGGTCGGCGGCATAGGCGAGACGCACGAGGACCATATCGGCGGCCTGGGCCGGCTTCGGAGCGGCCTGCACCTCGGAGATGCCCTTCGACAGGATCTGCCAGGCCCGCGACAGCACCTTGTGCGACAGCTGGTCGGCGAAGGACTTGCCGCGCTGGCGTTCCACCTCGGTCGCGGACGGGTCTTCCAAAGCAGCCGGGGTCAGCTTGATCCGGGTGACGTAGTGGACGAATTCGGCGAGGTCGGCGAGCACGACCGCCGCGTCCGAACCGCCGTCATAGAGTTCGCGGAAGACGGCGAGCGAGCCCGCCGCATCGCCCTTCATCACAACCTCGAACAGATCGACCACCCGGCCGCGGTCGGACAGGCCGAGCATCTGGCGAACCGCCTCCGCCTCGACCGCGCCGCCACCGTGGGCGATGGCCTGATCGAGGATCGACAGCGCATCACGAACCGAGCCCTCTGCGGCGCGCGCCACAAGAGCGAGCGCCTCGTCGTCGGCGTTCAGGCCCTCCTTGCCTATGATGTTGCGGAGGTGACCCGTCAGCACCGACGCGTCGACGCGTCGGAGGTTGAAGCGCTGGCAGCGCGACAGGACCGTGACCGGAACCTTGCGGATTTCGGTCGTCGCGAAGACGAATTTCACATGAGGAGGTGGCTCCTCCAAAGTCTTCAGGAAGGCGTTGAACGCCTTGTCCGAGAGCATGTGGACTTCGTCGATGATGTAGACCTTGTAGCGCGCCGAGGCGGGCGAATAGCGGACACCGTCGAGGATTTCGCGGACATCGTCGATGCCGGTGCGCGAGGCCGCGTCCATCTCCAGCACGTCGACATGGCGCGATTCCATAATCGCCTGGCAATGGACACCGATCTCGTCGAGATCGACCGTCGGTCCTCCGGTGCCGTCCTGCCGCTCGTAGTTGAGGCCGCGGGCGAGGATTCGTGCGGTCGTCGTCTTCCCGACGCCACGGACGCCCGTAAGCATCCACGCCTGCGCCACCCGCCCCGTCGTGAACGAATTCGTCAGGGTGCGGACCATCGCCTCCTGACCGATCAGATCGGCGAAGTTCCAGGGCCGGTATTTCCGCGCGAGAACGCGGTAGGCACCACCCGTGGGTTCCCCCGCAGGGCGGATGTCGAGTTCTTCCATCGCGATGATATGGCAGGGTGAAAGGCGCGGACGCAAGTGCGCGAGTAGGAGGTTGGACGACGACCCGAGACGGGCTCGTTAGGGCTGCTTCCTTCCGGACCTGACCCGGTTGGCGAGTGGCTCGTCCACCGCCAACCTCCCACGCTGTATATCGAGGTTTGGCGGCGAGGATGCAAGTCTGCCTTCGGCGGAAGAGAAGCCGGAGCTTGCTATTCAGCACTACTGAATCGGAGAGCACAATTTGGGCGCAATTTCGCCGGAACCTCTTCGCCGATCGTGGACTTGGCCGGCGTTGCGCCGGCGAACTGGCGAACGAGCCTCCGGGCCTTCCCAACTCAGGCACGACGCCAGCGCATCAACGGCCTCCAGGACCAGGGAGGATCCAATGAACTTCGGTGCATTGCCGCGCGCGGCCATCGCTATTCTGATCGCCGCCGGGATGACAGCCGGCGCCGTCGCTCAACCCGCTGATGAAGAAGAGGACTCATACGAGACGAGAGACTCCAGAATGATGGACAGAATGGGCGACGGCCCGATGATGGGCATGCACGGTAAGATGCACGGTCATACCGGGCCGCACCGTCGCATGATGATGAAGATCATGTTCACCATCGCTGACACCAATGGCGACGGCGCGCTCTCCTTCGACGAGGTCTCGGCCATTCACAAGCGGGTTTTCGATGGCGCCGATTCAAACAAGGACGGCAGGCTGACGCGTGAGGAGATCAGGGTGTTCGTTCGGGATTAGCATCCCGCACGGCACGGCGTCGCACCGATTTCATGCGCGCGGGTTCGCATCTTCCGCGTAAATGGGCGCATGATCACGTCCGATTTCGTGCTCGATTCGCGTCTTGCCGCCGACGCCCGTCCGGTCGGAGACCTGCCGCTCTGCCGGGTGCTGCTGATGAACGACGCGCGCTTTCCCTGGCTCGTTCTCGTCCCGCGGCGGACTGATGCCGTCGAGATCATCGATCTCTCGTCGGAGGAACAGGCGCGGCTGATCGGCGAAATCGCACAGGTATCGCGGGCGCTGCGCGCCGTCGCTCCGTGCGACAAGCTCAATGTCGGCGCGCTCGGCAATATCGTGAAGCAGCTTCACGTCCACATCGTCTCGCGCGTCGAGGGCGATCCGGCCTGGCCGGGCCCGGTCTGGGGCTCCGGCGCCGCCAGGCCCTATGACGAGAACTGGCGGAACGGCCTGATCGGCGCGATCAGGACGGAGCTTGGACTGTAGCGACGCGCTTCCTGCCCGGCACCGTCATCGCGATCACGCCCGCGACCACGCAGACGAGGCCGATCCAGGCCGTCGAGGTCGGCACCTCACCGAGGAAGACCACGCCGATGGCGACGCCGATCGGCACGCGGATATAGGCCTGCGCCGTCGCGCCGACCGAGCCGAGCGTGTGGACAAGGCGGAAATAGATCGTGAAGGCGATCGCGGTCGAGAACACCGCCAGCGCGACGAGCGCCATCAGCGAATCCATCGACGGCGACAGCGTCCACGGCCGATCCACGATCAGGCTCGCCGGAATCAGCAGCACCGCGCCGCAGATCAGCGACCCCGCCGCCGGCATCATCGGATCGAGCCCCTTGAACCCCTTCCCGAAGATCGCCGCTCCCGCATAGCTGATCGTTGCGACCACGACCGCGAGCTGAGCCAGCAATTCATCGCCGATGCCCTCGAACGCCTCGAAGCCGATGATCAGGCAGATGCCGACCATGCCGGCGACGACACCGAACAATTTCCGGCTCGTCACCGGTTCGTGGCGGACGATCAGGGCCGTCAGCAGGAAGGTGAAGATCGGAGTCGAGGAATTCAGGATCGCGGCCAGCCCCGCGTCCACGGTCTGCTCCGCCCAGGCGATCAGGGTGAACGGGATGACACTGTTCAGAACTGCCTGGAACAGGAAGCGCATCCAGGTCTCGCGATCCCCTGGCAGTTTCAGCCCGCGCCAGCGGATGACCGCATAAAGCAGCCCACCCGCGATCAAGGTCCGGCCCGCGATCAGCGTCACCGGCGGGATGGTCTCGACGCCGATCTTGATGAAAGTATACGAGGCACCCCAGAGCGTCGCGAGGGCGATCAGCAGGACGAGATCTGTCTTGAGCGTGGTCGGCTGGGTCATGATGCGCACTCGCTGTAGCCGGAATGACTGCCAGCTTGTAGCCCCGCACTAGCCCGGGATGTTTCGGCCGCGGCCGAAGTGTTCCCGCCGAAAAGCGGCTATCCTCGACTCATGACCGCTTCCGCCAACACCATCGCCGAAGTCGCCTCGCTGATCGGCGATCCGGCCCGCGCCAACATTCTCTCCGCGCTCATGGGCGGGAAGGCGCTGACGGCGGGCGAACTCGCCTGGAATGCGGGCGTCAGCGCCCAGACGACGAGCGGGCATCTCGCCAAGCTCAGCGAGGCAGGTCTTCTGGCCGTGGAGAAGCAGGGTCGCCACCGCTATTACCGCCTTGCCTCTTCGGAAATCGCGCAGGTGATGGAAGCGCTGATGAACGTCGCCGCGACGGGACCGAAACGCCACCGCCCCACCGGCCCGAAGGACGAGGCGATGAGGCTGGCCCGCACCTGCTACGACCATATGGCCGGCCGCCTCGGCATCGCGATCGCGGACGCACTCTGCGCGCACGGACGGCTGATCCTGTCCGACGGATCGGGGGCGGTCACCGAGGAAGGCCAGAAGTTCTTCTGCGAATTCGGCGTGGACCTCAAAACCGGCGGAAAGCGCGCGCTCTGCCGAACCTGTCTCGACTGGAGCGAACGCCGCCCGCATCTGGCCGGACGGCTGGGCGCGGCTTTGTTCACGCGCTCGCTCGATCTGGGATGGGTCGCGCGCATTCCGGACAGCCGGTCGCTGAGGATCACGCCACCGGGACGGCTGGGCTTCGCGAAGACATTTGGGCTGCCGTCGGACTGGCTCGAACCGGTCTAGGCGTCGTCCTCCGGCTCGACCGGAGGACCCATATGGAGGCGGTGGAATGGATCCTCCGGTCAAGCCGGAGGATGACGCCTCGAGGACCCATCATCCCCGCTTCTTCCGCTCCGCGAAGCGGAACGGATGCGCCGGATAGACGCCGAGTATCTTCACCTCGGCCGAGAAGAAGGCCAGTTCCTCCAGCGCGAGCCTGACATTGGCGTCGTCCGGATGCCCTTCGACATCGGCGTAGAACTGGGTCGCGACGAACTCGCCTTCGAGCTGGTAGCTCTCGAGCTTCGTCATGTTCACCGAATTGGTCGCGAAGCCGCCCATCGCCTTATAGAGCGCGGCCGGGACGTTCCTCACCTTGAACACGAAGGTCGTCACGCACGGGCCGTTGCCGGCCGGAGCCCAGTCCGGCTCGCGCGACAGGATGATGAAGCGCGTCGTGTTGTGGTCGGCATCGGCGATGTTCGCCGCGATGATGTCGAGGCCGTAGATCTCGGCCGCGAGCGTCGAGGCGATGGCGGCCTTGGTCGGGTCGTTCGCCTCGGCGATGCGGCGCGCCGCGCCGGCCGTGTCGGCGGCGATGTGCGGGATGAGGCCGAGCCGCTTCAGCGATTCCCGGCACTGGCCGAGCGCCATCGGATGGCTGTAGGCGACCTTCACCGTTTCCAAAGTCGCGCCCTTCACGGCCATCAGCTGATGCTGCAGCGGCAGGAAGAACTCGCCGATGATGTTGAGCCCGGAGGTCGGCATCAGATGATGGATGTCGGCGACACGACCCGCGATCGTGTTCTCGATCGGGATCATCGCCAGTTCGGCCGAACCGTCGACCACCGCAACGAACGCGTCCTCGAAGCTCGGCTTGTCGACAGCTTCCCAATCCGGAAACACCTCGGCGCAGGCGATGTGAGAGTTCGCGCCGGGCTCGCCCTGATAGACGATCTTCTTGTTGGACTGCGGGGACACTTCGGAACTCCGGACTATTTCTGTCGCGCGGCGAGGATTTCGCGGGCGCGTTCGAGATCGTGAGGGGTATCGACGCCCAGCGGCACGTCGTCAACGATTGCCGCGTCGATCCGCATGCCGGCCTCCAGCGCGCGGAGCTGTTCGAGCCGCTCGCGGCGCTCCAGTGAAGATGGCGGCAGCTTGACGAAACGGGCGAGCGCCGCGAGGCGCCAGACATAGAGCCCGATATGGTGGATCAGCTCGCCCTCGCCCCAGGGCGCGGTCGTACGGGTGAAATAGAGCGCCCGGCGATAGCGCCCCTCTCCCGAGCCGACGAGCTTGACGACATTCTCGTCTGTCTTCTCGTGGTCGCGGGTGATGACGGCGCCGAGCGTGCCGAGATCGACGTCCGGATCATCCAGCAGGGCGACGGCGGCGCGGATGATCAGGGGATCCACGGTCGGCAGGTCCCCCTGCAGATTGACGATGCGGTCGTAATTCCCCTCCGGGTCGATGCGCTGAAGCGCCTCGAATATCCGGTCCGATCCGGAGGGATGGTCGGCGCGCGTCATCTCGGCGCGACCGCCGGCCTTCTCGACCGCGTGGGCGATATCGGCCGAATCGGTCGCCACGATCACCGGCCCGACCTCGGCCTCCGTCGCGCGCCGCCAGACCTGAACGATCATCGGCTCGCCGCAGATATCGGCCAGTGGCTTGCCGGGCAGGCGGGTGGAAGCCATCCGGGCTGGGATAAGAACAAGAGAAGACATGGAAAAACTCTAGAAACCGCGCTAACCGCCTCCATTCGGCGGCAAAAAGTAGCAGCGCACCCGCTCTATACGAGTTGTCATCTTTACACGAAAGCGATTAGGTTCCGCCCGCTTCGTGGACCGGCTTTTCGGCCCGCTTTTGCACCTTAGTTTTCACACCCCGCCTCCGGAGAACGGGATGGATTCCTTCGAGGTCAACAAGATGCTCGGCGCCGTGCTGGGCACTCTTACCTTCGTCGTCGGCCTGTCGATCGCCTCCGAGATCCTGTTTGAGCAGCACGCTCCGGAAAAGCTGGGTTATGACCTTCCGGCTCCGGTCGAGAACGCGGGCGCGCCAGCCGCCGCGGCTCCGGCCGTTGAGCCGATCGCCGTCCGTCTCGCCAAGGCCGATCCGGCCAAGGGTGAAGCGGCGGTCAAGCAGTGCCAGTCCTGCCATTCGTTCGAGAAGGGCGGCCCGAACAAGGTCGGCCCGAACCTTTACGGCGTCGTCGGCAACCACCACGGCCACCTCGACGGCTTCAACTACTCGGCTGGCATGAAGGCCAAGAGCGGAGAGCAGTGGTCGTTCGAAGCGATGGACCACTTCCTCGAAAACCCGAAGGCCGCCGTTCCGGGCACCGCGATGTCGTTCGCCGGCATCAAGCGTCCCGACCAGCGCGCCGACGTGATCGCCTATCTGAACAAGAACTCGGACAGCCCGCTGCCGCTCCCGGCTCCGGACGCCGCCCCGGCTCCGGCCGAAGGCGCCGCTCCCGCCGCGGGCGCTCCCGCTCCGGATGCGGGCCAAGGCGCCGCACCGGCCCCGGCCGCGCCCGCCGCTCCGCACTGATCCGGATCGTCGTCTGAGAGTGTAAGAGGTGGTGCCGGCTGTATCGCCGTCGCCCTATGCGCTCACGGTCTGGGCGACTATTTCGAAGTGCATCCTCGGGTGAGCGCACCGCCGACTAGTCGGCTGGCCCATCGCTGCTCGGCACCACCGGTCCATTAACCCCTCAAGATCGAGCGGGTTCCAGCCTTGCGCGCATTCCGCGTAACGGCACGGGTGGCAGATCACCGGCTTTGCGACATAATCTTGCCTGAGGCTACGCTCACGCCAATCCGATCAGGGAGATGCCGCGTTTTGACGATCGTTCAGCGCCTTGCCGTTCTGTGCCTTGCCTTTTCGCTCGGCGGCACCGCCGTAGAGGCCCAGACCGAACCGCCGCCGCCCGCCGGCGAATGGAAGCACGCTCTGTCGCTGTTCGGCTCGGTCAAATATCCGGCCGACTTCAAGCATTTCGATTATGTGAACCCGAACGCCCCCAAGGGCGGTCTCGTCCGGCTGTCCGCGCCGGGCGGCTATGACAGCTTCAACATCGCGATTCCGCGCGGCGTCGTCGCGGCGGGGCTGACACAGATCTACGAGACCCTGATGGTCGAGTCCCAGGACGAGGTCTCGACCGAATACGGCCTCCTCGCCGAGGCGGTGAAATATACCGCCGACTATTCCTCCGTCACCTATCGCCTGCGCCCCCAGGCGCGCTGGCAGGACGGCAAGCCGCTGACCGTCGAGGACGTCGTCTGGTCGTTCGACGTGCTGAAGAACAATTCGCCGTTCTACGCGCAGTACTATCGCAACGTGTCCAAGGTCGAGACCTCCGGCAACGAGGTGACCTTCACCTTCACCGAGAAGGGCAATCGCGAGCTGCCGCAGATCATCGGCCAGCTCATCGTCATGCCGAAACACTGGTGGACGGGCACGGGACCGGACCGCAAGCCGCGCGACATCCTGCAGACCACGCTTGAGCCGCCGCTCGGCTCGGGGCCGTATCGCATCAAGCCCGGCTTCCAGGCCGGCCGGACCATCTCCTACGAGCGCGTGCCCGACTATTGGGGCAAGGACCTGCCGGTGATGGCAGGCACAAACAACTTCGACGAGATCCGCTACGACTATTATCGTGACAGCGATGTCGCGCTCGAAGCCTTCAAGGCCGGCCAGTACGATTTCCGCGTCGAGAGCACCGCGAAGAACTGGGCGACCGCCTACGACTTCCCTGCCCGCCAGCAGGGCAAGGTCGTGCTCGACACCTATCCGATCCGCAATATGGGCCTGATGCAGGGCTTCGTGTTCAACACCCGGCGCGAGAAGTTCCAGGACCCAAGGCTCCGGCGCGCCTTCGACCTCGTGATGAACTTCGAGGACATGAACAAGACCCTGTTCTTCAACCAATACAAGCGCATCACGAGCTATTTCCAGAACACCGAACTTGCATCGAGCGGCCTGCCGCAGGGCAAGGAACTGGAAATCCTTAACACCGTAAAGGATCAGGTTCCGCCGGAGGTCTTCACCACCGCCTATTTCCATCCCTCGAACGCCGACACCAATGCGCAGCGCGAGAATCTGCGCGAGGCGGTCAGGCTGATGGGCGAAGCTGGCTGGACCGTCAAAAACACCGGCGGCAAGCGGGTCATGACCAATGCCAAGGGAGAGCCGCTGACGGTCGAGGTTCTAATCGACCAGCCGATCTTCGAGCGCGTCGTTCTGTTCTACAAACAGGCGCTCGACCGGCTCGGCATCGACGTCGCTGTCCGCACCGTCGACGACGCTCAGTATGAGAACCGCGTTAACGCCTTCGACTTCGACATGATCATCGCCAGCTGGGGCGAGTCGCTGTCGCCCGGCAACGAGCAGAGGGAGTTCTGGGGCTCCGCCGCCGCCGACCGCGAGGGCTCGCGGAACTATGCCGGCATCAAGAACCCGGCGGTCGACGAACTCATCGAGCGGCTGATCTACTCGACCGACCGCGACGATCTCGTCGCCGCGACCAGGGCGCTCGACCGCGTCCTCCTCTGGAACAATTACGTCGTGCCGAACTGGACGCTCGACAAAACGCGCTACGCCTACTGGAACCGCTTCTCGCACCCGGAAAAGCTGCCGCAATACGGCCTCGGCTTCCCGGATGTCTGGTGGTACGACGAGGCCAAGGCCGCCTCGGTGGGACGCGCGCAGTGACGGGCGGGCCCGACCGCCGCACCGTCCTCAAGCTCAGCGGTGCGGCCGCTGCCACCACCCTCGCCGGCCTTCCCTTTCGGGCATTCGCGCAGGTGCCCCTCGGCGAGGACCGGCACGGCCTCTCCGCTTTCGGTGACCTGAAATACCCGGCGGACTTCAAGCACTTCGACTATGTTAGGCCGGACGCGCCGAAAGGCGGCAAGATCTCCTACTCGCCGGGCCAATGGGCGTTCAATCAGAACCCCAACACGTTCAACTCGCTCAACACCCTGATCCTGAAAGGCGACGCTGCCGTCCGACTGGAGATCATCTTCGCGAGCCTGATGACCCGGGCGCTCGACGAGCCCGATGCGCTGTATGGCTTCGCCGCTCAGTCGGTGAGGATCGAAAATGACGGCAAGCTCTATCGCTACAAGCTCCGTCCCGAGGCGAAATTCCATGACGGCTCCCCGCTGACCGCGGAAGACGTCGCCTTCTCGATCGCAACGCTCAAGAAGGATGGCCATCCACTCATCTCGCAACAGATGCTGGAGGTCGAGAGCGCGGAAGCCATTTCTCCGCAGGAAGTCACGATCCGCTTCAGCGGCCGCCAGGCGCGCGACATTCCATTGATGGTCGCCGGTCTGCCGATCCTGTCCAAGGCCTATTATTCGAAACAGCCCTTCACCGAGAGTACGATGGAGCCGCCGTTGGGCTGCGGCCCCTACAAAGTCGGCAATCTCGCCGCCGGCCGCTTCATCGAATACGAGAAGGTCAAGGACTGGTGGGGCGACAGTCTCCCGGTTTTCGCCGGCCAGAACAATTTCGACGTCATCCGCATCGAGATGTTCCGCGACCGCCAGGTTTCGCTCGAGGGCTTCAAAGGCGGCGCCTACTGGTTCCGCGAGGAGTTCACCTCCCGCTTCTGGGCGAACAGCTACGATTTTCCGGCGATCAAGGACGGCCGGGTGATCCGTTTCGAACTCCGCGACGAACGTCCGTCCGGCGCACAGGGCTGGTGGATCAATACGAGGCGGGACAAGCTGTCCGATCCGCGCGTCCGCGAAGCGCTCATCTGCGCCTTCGACTTCGAATGGACCAACGCGAACCTGATGTTCGGCTCCTATATCCGGACATCCTCGGTGTTCGAGAATTCGCCGTTGAAGGCTGAAGGCCCGCCCTCGGCCGCCGAACTCTCGCTGCTGGAACCGTTTCGCGGCAAGGTGCCGGACGAGGTGTTCGGCCAGCCATTCGTTCCGCCGACGTCCGACGGGTCCGGGCAGGACCGCAAGCTTCTGCGCCGCGCGACTGAACTGCTTCGCTCGGCAGGCTGGACGATCCAGGACGGCGCTCTCCGCAACGCCAAGGGCGATCGGTACATACTCGAAATCCTCGACGACGACCCGATATTCGAGGCGCATGTCCTCGCCTACATCAAGAACCTCAAGCTTCTTGGCATCGATGCGAGCTTCCGCGTCGTCGACCCGGCACAATTCCAGAGTCGGCAACGGAGCTTCGATTTCGACATGATGCCGCGCCGCTGGGCGCTCTCGTCGACACCGGGAGACGATCTCAGGCTGTTCTTCGGCTCCTCGACCGCAAAGGTCGAAGGGTCCAACAACCTGCCCGGCGTCTCCGATCCCGCGATCGATGCGATGATCGACCACGCGGTGGCAGCCAGGACACGTGACGAGCTGACCCTCGCCTGCAAGGCGCTCGACCGTCTTGTGCGCGCCGGCCGCTATTGGGTGCCGCACTGGCACAAGCCGACCTATTGGCTTGCCACATGGGACGTCTTCGGCCGTCCTGACGACGGGCCGCGCTACGGCCTTCCCTTCGACACCGCCTGGTGGTTCGATACCGAGAAAGCCGCCCGCATCGGCATTAGAGCTTGAGCGGGCGTTAGAGGATCATGTCGGCCTATATCGCCCGCCGCCTGCTGCTGATGATCCCGACCTTGATCGGGATCATGCTGATTTCGTTCGTCATCGTGCAATTCGCGCCGGGCGGCCCGGTTGAGCGCGTGCTGGCGCAGCTCCAGGGATCGGACAATTCGGCGACCTCCCGTTTCTCGGGCTCCGCCGGAGGCGACCTCGGCGTCGGTGCGCAACCCGGAGCCGCCGGGCTCAGTTCCGATCCGATCAGCTCGAAATATCGCGGCGCTCAGGGCCTCGACCCCGAGTTTGTGAAGAGTCTCGAAAAGCAGTTCGGCTTCGACAAGCCCGCCCCGGAGCGCTTCCTCCTGATGATGTGGAATTATCTCCGCTTCGATTTCGGCGAGAGCTATTTCCGCGATGTCTCGGTGGTGAGCCTGATCATCGAGAAGATGCCCGTCTCGATCTCGCTTGGGCTCTGGATGACGCTCATCAGCTACGGCATCTCGATCCCGCTCGGCATTTCCAAGGCGGTGCGCGACGGCTCCCGCTTCGATGTCTGGACCTCCGGTGTCATCGTCGTCGGCTATGCCATTCCGGGCTTCCTGTTCGCGATCCTGCTGATCGTCCTGTTCGCCGGCGGCTCGTTCTTCTCGGTGTTCCCGCTGCGCGGCCTGTGGTCCGACGAATATAGCCGGATGACCTTGCTCGAATGGCTTCTCAGCCCGCGCGCCATGCTCGACTACGCATGGCACATGGCGCTGCCGCTCGCCGCCATGACTATCGGCGCCTTCGCCACGACGACGCTGCTGACCAAAAACTCGTTCCTAGACGAGATCCGCAAGCAATACGTCCAGACCGCGCGGATGAAGGGCCTCACCGAGAATCAGGTCCTTTATCGCCACGTCTTCCGCAACGCGATGCTGATCCTGATCGCGGGCTTCCCCGGCACCTTCATCGGCGCCTTCTTCACCGGCTCGCTTTTGATCGAGACCATCTTCTCGCTCGACGGCATCGGCCTGCTCGGCTTCGAGAGCGTGGTGAACCGTGACTATCCGGTGGTCTTCGCCACCGCCTACATCTTCGGCCTGATGGGCCTCCTTGTCGGGCTGATCTCCGACCTGACCTACACCTGGATCGATCCGCGCATCGATTTCGAAAGCCGGGAGGTCTGATGGCCGCGCCCGTCCGCCCCTCGATCCCCGAAAAGCCGGAAACGGTGCCGACGCCGGCCGGAACGCCAATCGCGCCGCCGCCGTCGACCGGGGAGACCGCGCCATCGACCCGACCGATCAGGCGCGGCTTCTTCCTCCGCTCACCACTCAACCAGCGCCGCTGGCGGAACTTCCGCGCCAACGGCCGGGGCTACTGGTCACTTCAGATCTTCGTCGCGTTGTTCGTGTTGTCGCTGTTCGCCGAGTTCATCGCCAACGACAAGCCGTTCCTCGTCTCCTATGACGGCGGCTATTACGTGCCGGTGCTGAAATCCTATCCGGAGACGGCCTTCGGCGGCGATTTCGAGACCGAGGCCGACTACCGCGACCCGTTCCTGCAGAACCTGATCGCGGACAAGGGCGGCTACATGGTCTGGCCGCTCATCCGCTATTCCTACGACACGATCAATCTCAACCTGCCGGTCCCCGCCCCCGCTCCGCCGACCTGGATGCTGACACCGGACCAGTGCGAGAAGGCGGGCAAGGGTCGCGACTGCGCGGGGATAGAAACCAACTGGCTCGGCACCGACGACCAGGGGCGCGATGTCGTCGCCCGCCTGATCTACGGCTTCCGCCTCTCCGTCCTGTTCGGCCTCGTCCTCACCATCCTGTCCTCGCTGATCGGCGTCGCCGCCGGTGCAGTTCAGGGCTATTTCGGCGGCTGGACCGACCTCATCTTTCAGCGCTTCATCGAGATATGGACCTCGATCCCGACGCTCTACCTGCTGATCATCCTGGCGGCCGTCATCACGCCGAGTTTCTGGGTGCTGCTCGGCATCCTCCTGCTCTTCTCCTGGGTCTCGCTCGTCGGCGTCGTCCGCGCCGAATTCCTGCGCGCCCGCAACTTCGAATATGTCCGCGCCGCCCGCGCGCTCGGCGTCTCGAACTGGACGATCATGCGTCGGCACCTCCTGCCGAACGCAACGGTGGCGACGCTGACCTTCATGCCCTTCGTGCTGAACGGCTCGATCACCACCCTCACCTCGCTCGACTTCCTCGGCTTCGGCCTGCCGCCCGGCTCGCCCTCGCTCGGCGAACTCCTCGCCCAGGGCAAGGCGAACCTGCAGGCGCCCTGGCTCGGCATCACCGGCTTCATGTCGATCGCGGTGACCCTGTCGCTCCTCGTCTTCGCGGGCGAGGCGGTGCGCGACGCTTTCGATCCAAGAAAGACATTCTCGTAATGGCGCACGACCACCACGATCATTCGCATGGCGCCAGCGAAACCCGTCTCGGGATCGCGACCCTCCTGACCGGCGGTTTCATGATCGCTGAGTTCGCCGGCGGCTATATTTCAGGCTCGCTCGCGCTGTTGGCCGATGCCGGCCATATGGGCATCGACTTCGCCTCTCTGGCTCTGGCCTTCGTCGCCATGCGCATCGCCCGCCGTCCGGCGAATTCGACCTGGACCTACGGCTATGACCGGTTCCAGATCCTCGTCGCCTTCGCCAATGGCGTGATCCTGTTCTTCGTCGCGGGCTGGATCATCTGGGAAGCAGGCTGGCGCCTGATGGAGCCAGAAACAGTCGCCGGCCCGCTGATGCTGCTGGTCGCGACCGGCGGCCTCGCCGTCAATATCATCGCCTTCTTCGTCCTGCACGGCGCCGACAAGGAAAGCGTGAACATCCGCGGCGCGCTGCTTCACATCCTGGGCGACCTTCTCGGCTCGGTCGGCGCCATCGCGGCGGCCTTGATCATCATCTACACCGGCTGGACGCCGATCGACCCGATCCTCTCCGTCTTCGTCTCCGTCATCATCCTCGGCGGGGCATGGCGGCTCGTCCGCGACTCCGGGCGCGTTCTTCTCGAAGCCGCACCGGCCGACATGGATTCCTCGGCCATCGCCCCCGCCGTGAGGGCCGGCGTCGCGATCGTCGAGGATGTTCATCACGTCCATGTCTGGTCGATCACCGAAAAGATGCAGGCGGTCACGCTGCATGCCTGCGTTCCCGAAGGGACCGACGCGCCGCCCGTCATCCGACAAATCAAGGCCGTCCTCGTCGAGAAATTCGGCATCGGCCACGCGACCGTCGAGATCGAATACGGCCAGTGCTCAGACCACGCCAAGGATTGCGGGCACGACCACGATCACGCGCATGATCATGATCATGACCACGCCGGCCACGCGCACGATCACGGGCATTCGCATGGCCACGCCCGCAGCCATGCCAGGGTACAGCCCGCATGAAGGCCGACGCCGAACCGCTTCTGTCGGTCCGCGATCTCTCCGTCGCCTTCGTGCAGGACGGCAGGGAGACGCTCGCGGTCGATAAAGTCTCGTTCGACATCAAGAAGGGCGAGACGCTCGCCCTCGTCGGCGAGAGCGGTTCCGGCAAGTCGGTGACCGCGCTCTCGGTGGTGAAGCTCCTGCCCTATCCGGCCGCCAGCCATCCCTCCGGCCAGATCCTGTTTCGCGGCCAGAACCTCCTGGACCTCGACGAACGCGATCTCAGGAAGGTACGCGGCGCCGACATCTCGATGGTCTTCCAGGAGCCGATGACCTCTCTCAACCCGCTGCACACGATCGAGCAGCAGGTCGGCGAAATCCTCGACGTCCATCGCGGCTGGTCGAAGACGAAGATCCGCGCCCGCGTCCTCGAACTCCTCAATCAGGTCGGCATTCCGAAGCCGGAGGAACGGCTCGATGCCTATCCGCACCAACTCTCCGGTGGGCAGCGCCAGCGCGTGATGATCGCCATGGCGCTCGCCAACGAGCCGGACCTCCTGATCGCCGACGAGCCGACCACCGCGCTCGACGTCACCGTGCAGGCGCAGATCCTCGCTCTGCTCAAGAAGCTGCAGGACGAGCTAGGAATGGCCCTCCTCTTCATCACACACGATCTCGGCATCGTCCGGAAGCTGGCCGACCGCGTCTGCGTCATGACCAGGGGCAAGATCGTCGAGAGCGGGCCGGTCGCGCGCGTCTTCTCCGACCCGGCTCACGCCTATACGAAGCACCTTCTCGCCGCCGAGCCGAGGGGCAATCCGCCGCCCGCCGATCCGTCGAAGCCGGTCGTCCTCTCGGCGGAGGACATCAAGGTCTGGTTTCCGATCAAGCGCGGCTTTTTCCGCTCGACGGTCGGCCACATCAAGGCGGTCGACGGTGTCGACATCTCGGTTCGAGCCGGCGAGACGCTGGGCGTGGTCGGCGAGAGCGGTTCCGGCAAGACCACGCTCGGCCTCGCGATCCTCCGTCTCATCCGCTCCGAAGGCCCGATCGTCTATCTCGGCAAGAACATCGATGGCGCCACCGCCAAAGAGATGCGGCCGCTCCGCAAGGAGATGCAGGTCGTCTTCCAGGACCCCTACGGCTCGCTGTCGCCCCGCATGTCGGTGGCGCAGATCGTCGAGGAAGGTCTGCTTGTTCAAGGCAAGCTCAAATCCGCCGACGAACGCCGCGCCGTGGTCGCGCAGGCATTGGACGAGGTAGGCATCGATCCGGCGGCGATGGACCGCTATCCGCACGAATTCTCCGGCGGCCAGCGCCAGCGCATTGCGATCGCCCGCGCGATGGCGTTGCAGCCGAAATTCGTCGTCCTCGACGAACCGACCTCCGCGCTCGACATGTCTGTCCAGGCGCAGATCGTCGACCTGCTCCGCGATCTCCAGGCGAAGCACGGCCTCGCCTATCTCTTCATCTCGCACGATCTGAAGGTCGTCCGGGCGCTCGCGAGCGAGATGATCGTCATGAAGGATGGCCGCGTCGTCGAACGCGGACCGGCCAGACAGATCTTCGAGGCGCCGGAGACTACCTACACCAAGGCGCTGATCGCCGCCGCCCTCAATCTCGACGTCACGGGCTCTGCCCGACAATAATCCCGAGCATGGTCAGTTGCGTCGATGGCATTAGCCGGCGAGCTTCCGAGCCCTAGAGGCGACGGACGCTGGTGATGGAGCTTCCGGCCTCAGCAATGCGTGCGATGGCCCCCGCCGCGTCCTCGATCGCCACCGCCATGTGATGCGCGTTGGCATGAATGATCGTGCCATCGCCGCGCGCGATGGCAACGTGCCCCTTCCAGAAGATCAGGTCGCCGCGCTGCAGATCGCCTGCACCGTCGAACGCCACCGGGTTCCCTATCCCCGCCTCCTGCATGTCGCTGTCGCGCGGCGCATCCAATCCGGCGGCGTCGAACGCGACCTGGACGAGGCCCGAACAATCGAGCCCAAGGCTCGTCTTGCCGCCCCAGAGATAGGGCGCGCCGACGAAGCGCTCGGCGACGGAGACATAATCGTCCTCGTCCGCGGCGAGCGGCGCGAGGTGCTGCCTCGGCACATAGCCGCCGGTCGCGAGCACGGCGAACATGCCTTCTTCCCGCTCGACGATAACGTGGCTGCCGAGCGTCAGCGCTTCCTCGGGCGGCTGCTTGATGCTGGCGCCGGGGAAGATGAAGGTCCGAAGCGCCGAGACGCGATGCGTCGGCTCGCCCGCGACCGGGCCGAGCGCCCATTCCGGCAGCCAGCCGACATAACGGTCGGATTCGAGCTGCACCCAGGCCCAGCCCTCGTCGAGGTCATAGACGGCGACCGGTTCGCCGAAGATTGCCTCCGTCAGCTGCGCCGCGTCCGGACGCGCTTCGGCACGCAGCGGAGCCGAGCCGACGGCGATTCGCATCGACAGCGCCGGCACGTAATTCTCCGCCTCGATCGTGCCGCGCAGATATTCGGCGGCCAGATCACCCCTGGCGGGTGTCAAGCGTGGGTCGAGGTCTGTCATGCCGGCAGGTCCTTCGCTGTCTCGATCAGCATATCGCCGAGTTTCTCAACAAACAGCGCCCCTTTGACGGTGCGCTGAATGACCACGCTCCTTCGATCGGCCTCGTCGCGGCGGCGCGTCACGAGATCGAGCTTGCCCATGGCGTCGAGCGCCCGTGTGATGACCGGCTTGGCCACGCCGAGCTTGGCGGCCAGTCCCCGCACAGTATGCGGCGGCGGTTCGAGATAGATCGTCAGCAGGATGGCGGTCTGCCGGGCCGAGAGGTCGGCGTCGCTGTCGCGCACCTGCGCAAGGCTGAAATCGCTCAGAAGCCTGAGCGCCTGGGACGGTCGGAACGTGAAGGGCATCTTGCGCGATGTCTTTCACGCCCGACCGACGCGGGCAAGTCCTCAGCCGTAGCGGTTCTTCAGCAGCGCATAGAGCGCCCGGATCGACTGCGCCTCGCCGCCTTCCGACCGCCCCGGCCGTGCCGAGGGCGTCCAGGCGAAGATGTCGATATGGACGTAGGATTTGGCCTTCTCGACGAACCGGCGCAGGAAAAGCGCCGCCGTGATGGAGCCGGCATGCCCGCCAGCCGGCGCGTTGTTGAGATCGGCGATGCGGCTGTCGAGCATGCGGTCGTAGTTCGACCAGAAGGGCAGCCGCCAGAGCGGGTCGTTCTCGGCGCGGCCGGTCTTCACGAGGTCCTCGGCCAAGGCATCGTCATCGGTGTAGATCGGAGGCAGTTCCGGGCCGAGCGCGACGCGCGCCGCGCCGGTCAGGGTCGCGAGGTCAACGAGAAGATCGGGCTCCTCGGCGTCGGCCAGAGCCAGCGCGTCCGCCAGCACAAGCCGCCCCTCGGCATCGGTATTGCCGATCTCGACGGTCAGTCCCTTGCGGCTGCGATAGATGTCGCCCGGCCTGAAGCTCCTGCCCGACACCGCGTTCTCGACGGCCGGGATCAGCACGCGCAGCCTGACCTTGAGCTTCGCGTCCATGATCATGTGGGCGAGTGCCAGCACGTTTGCCGCGCCGCCCATGTCCTTCTTCATGATCAGCATGCCGGCCGACGGCTTGATGTCGAGACCGCCCGTGTCGAAGCAGACGCCCTTGCCGACAAGCGTGACCTTCGGATGCGCGTCGTCCCCCCAGCAGAAATCGATCAGCCGCGGCGCGCGCGGGCTCGAACAGCCGACTGCGTGGATCAGCGGAAACTCCCTGGCGAGCTCCTCGCCCTTCACCGCTGTCGCGAACAGGGCACCGTGCCTGTCGGCGAGTTCGCGGGCGACGGCTTCGAGCTCGTCCGGCCCCATATCGTTCGAGGGCGTGTTGACGAGATCACGGGCGAGCTTCACGCCCTCGGCAAGCCGGGTCACCTCCGCGCCGTCGACGCTCTCCGGTAGAACCAGCTTCGCTGCTTTCGTCTCGGCGCTCTTGTAGCGGTCGAATTTGTAGTGCCCGAGCAGGAAGCCCAGCGCGGTCAGACGCCGATCGGCGAGCGGTCCGTCAAAGCGATAAATGCCGGCAGGCAGGTCGCGGGCAAGGTGGGCTGCAATGAAAGGATCGCGGGTCTTCGCATCGCCCGCCTCAACGCCGAACAGCACGCCGGCCAGACCGCCTTCGCCATTCGGAACGACATTCACATGCCCGACACGCGCCTCATACGCGGTCGCCATCGCCCACGCTCGCGCGGGCTCGGGCAGGTTTTCGTGACTTGTTCCGCGGGGAATTGGCCAGATGGGTATTGCGGGCCGGGTGTCGTACGCCAACAGGGAAGGATGCACGCGAAAAACCTCGAACTGAGTCGTCAGGTGATGGTCGCCGCCTTCGCCCGATTTACCAAGCATTAGGGTTAACGGTCCAAAAAGGGTAGCAGGTTGCCGGGCTTGCCGGCACACGAACAGGTCGGCCCATGTACCGTTGCCGCGTTAGCCGTTCGCCTCGCCTTTCCCTTCTGGTCGCCGTCGCAGCGTCGGCCCTGCTCGCGGGTTGCGCCACCGGACCGGCAACGACCGGCTCGACCGGCGGCCGAGGCTTCACGAGCCCCTTCGCCAGCAAGAAGGAAGACCCGTCGGTCCAGGCCGCGATCGCGCAATCCAGATCACTGCGCGCCGCCGGACAGAAAGACCAGGCAATCGCGGTCCTGTCCAAGGCCCTCGCCCGCAATTCCGGTTCATCCGCCCTTCAGGCAGCCTATGGCCGGGCTCTGGCCGATGCCGGCCGCAATGACGAGGCGCTCGCCGCGCTTGCCAAGGCGGACGACCCGAAGCGGCCGGACTGGCGCATCCTGAACAGCGAGGGCGCGATCCTCGATCAGCTCGGCCGCATGGACCAGGCGCAGAAGGTCTATGCCCAAGCCCTTCAGCTCGCGCCGGAAGAACCGACGATCCTGTCCAATCTCGGCCTTTCGCAGGCACTGTCGAAGCGCCCTGCCGACGCGGAGCAGACGCTCCGCCGCGCCGTCGCAAGTCCCCGCGCGACAGCGAAGATGCGCCAGAATCTGGCTCTCGTCCTCGCGCTGCAGGGAAAGCTCGGCGAAGCCGAAACATTGGCGAAGCAGGATCTGCCGCCGAAGGAAGTCGCCGAGAACCTCCGTTACTGGAAGCAGGCGGCAACGGCCCAGCGTTCGAAGGCCGCCGCCGCACCAACCAAAGCGGCTGCGGCACCCGCCGAGCTGAACACAGCCGATCTCGGCGAACTTCGTAGCAATTGAACGAGCGCGGCCTCCGTAACAAGAGACCGGTTTCGCCTGCTATTTCCAGATCTCGAAGACGCTGATCATCGCCGGTCCGAGGATGACGACGAACAGGACCGGCAGGAAAAAGATGATCATCGGCACGGTCAGCTTCGGCGGCAGCGCCGCGGCCTTCTTCTCCGCCTCGTTCATACGCTGGTCGCGGCTTTCCTGCGCCATCACGCGAAGCGCCTGCGCCAGCGGCGTGCCGTATTTTTCCGCCTGGATCAGCGCGCCGCAGACATTCTTGACCGCCTCGACGCCCGTGCGAAGGCCAAGGTTCTCATATGCGAGCCGCCGATCCTGCAGGTAGGACATCTCGGCGCTCGTGAGCACCAGTTCCTCCGCGAGCGCGATCGACTGCTCGCCGATCTCGGTCGACACTTTCCTGAAAGCGGCCTCGACCGACATACCGGATTCAATGCAGATCAGAAGAAGATCCATCGCGTCGGGGAACGCCCGGCGAACCGATAACTGCCGCTTCGCGATCTGGTTGGAGATAAAGACCTGCGGCAGCTTGATGCCGAGGAACGCGGCGACGATCACGATCAGCAGTTTGATCTGCCACGAAAGATCGAAGCTGCCGATCACGAAGAGATAAAGCCCCGTGAGCACGGCGAGCGTTATCGGGGCGGCCGCACGGAAGAAGAGGAATGTCGCCATCGGGCCCGGACCGCGATAGCCCGCCATGACGAGCTTTTCCTTCGCGTCATCCGTGCCGAGATGCTTGGCGAGATCGAAATCCTCGACGACCCGCTTGATCAACGCCTTCGGCTCGCGTCTCAGATTGACCGCCTGGCCGCGCGCCATCCGCTCTCGCTCGCGTGCCCGCATCTTCTCGCGCTCGAGCGCCACGGACTTCATCCGCTTGTCCAGATTGTTCGAGGACAGGAGCGGCATTGCGAGGGTCAGCACGGTCATGATCGCCGCAACGGCGGCAAATACGGCGATCAGGAAATCGCGATCCGCGAGGCGCTCGGCCCAGTACTGAACCATCCCTGCCTCCTCAGAAGTCGAAATTGATCATCTTGCGCATGCTGAGAATGCCGATGAGCATCCAGAACGCAGAGAACGCGAGCAGCATCTGTCCCACGGGCTTGGTCCAGAGCGCGGAGACATAGTCCGGTGAGATGATCGACACGATGCCGCCGACGAAGATCGGCAGCGAACCGATGATCCACGCCGATGTCTTCGCCTCCATGCTCATCGCCTGGATCTTGCCTTTCATCTTCTGGCGGTCGCGCAGGACCCGGGAGAGGTTGCCCAGCGCTTCCGACAGGTTGCCGCCCGATTTCGACTGGATCGCGATGACGATGGCGAAGAAGTTCGCCTCGGGAAGCCCGACGCGGGTGTAGAGGCGCTCGATTGAGTCGCTCAGGATCATGCCGACATTCTGCGTATCGACTATCGCGCGGAACTCGGAGCGGACGGGCTCCTGCGATTCACTCGCGACGATGCGCATGCAGTCGCCGAGCGGCAGGCCCGATTTGACGCCACGAACGATGATGTCGATGGCGTTCGGAAATTCCTTGATGAACGCCTGCTGCCGCTTCTTGCGGAGATAACCGAGAATCCAGCGCGGCAGTCCCAGACCGCCTATGAACAATCCGGCCAGTCCAAGCAGCGGCATGCCCGTCGCGATGAAGAGGCCAAACCCGAGAATGACGCCCAGAACCAGGCTGAGCACATAGAAGCGCTTGACCGGCCAATCGAGGCCGGCCTGTTCCAACCGCACTGTGAGCGGCGGGTTCTTGATGTTCAGTTGCCGCTTCTCGAGTTCCTTCAGGCTGTCCGCGACGGCCGCGCGGCGGAGCGCGACTTCGGTTCGCCCGGACGCCTGTTCGCGGAACTTTCCGGCACCCTCGAACATCGACTTCTGGCGCTTCTCGGCGCGCCCGCCACCGGCGACCAGCGGATAGGCGACTGCGTAGAATCCGCCTCCGACCGCAAGCGCGACGAGGAGGAAGATGATGAGTTGCTGGCTATCCATGGTCAGGCCCGCAACGGCTCGGCCATCTCGGCGGCGTCGATCGCGGCCGCGAGATTCTTGTCCTCGCCATAGTAGCGCGCGCGTTCCCAGAACACCGGACGCGCGATGCCCGTAGCACGATGACGGCCGATGATGCGGCCATGCGCATCCTCCCCGACCATCTCGTAGACGAAGATGTCCTGCGTGGTGACGACGTCGCCTTCCATGCCGATCACCTCGGTGATGTGGGTGATGCGGCGTGAGCCGTCGCGCAGGCGCTGGGTCTGTACGATCACGTCGACCGAGGTCGCGATCATCTCGCGGATCGTGCGCGCGGGCAGGCTGAAGCCGCCCATCGAGATCATGCTCTCCATGCGCGACATGGCCTCACGCGGGGAGTTGGCGTGCAGCGTGCCCATCGAGCCATCATGGCCGGTGTTCATTGCCTGCAACAGGTCGAACGCCTCAGGTCCACGCACCTCCCCGACGATGATGCGTTCGGGCCGCATACGCAGGCAGTTGCGGACGAGATCGCGCATCGTGATCTGGCCCTCACCCTCGAGGTTCGGCGGGCGGGTTTCGAGGCGCACGACATGCGGCTGCTGGAGCTGCAGTTCCGCCGCGTCCTCGCAGGTGATGATGCGCTCGTCCTCGTCGATCGCGCGCGTCAGGCAGTTCAGCAATGTCGTCTTGCCGGAACCCGTACCGCCCGAGACGACGACGTTGCATCGCGAGCGGCCGACGATGCGAAGGATTTCCGCGCCCTCGGGCGTGATCGTACCGAAGCGCACCATCTGGTCGAGGGTGAGCTTGTCCTTCTTGAACTTACGAATGGTGAGCGTCGGTCCGTCGATCGCCAGCGGCTGGACGATGACGTTCACGCGCGAACCGTCGGGCAAACGCGCGTCGCAGATCGGCGAGCTTTCGTCGACGCGGCGGCCGACCTGGCTGACGATGCGCTGGCAAATGTTCAGAAGCTGGGAATTGTCGCGGAACCGGACATTGGTCAGCTGAATCTTGCCGCCGACTTCGATGTAGGTCTTGTCGTAGCCGTTGACCATGATGTCGGCGATGTCGTCGCGCGACAGCAAGGGCTCGAGCGGGCCATATCCGAGAACGTCGTTGCAGATGTCGTCGAGCAGTTCTTCCTGCTCGGCGATCGACATCACGAAGTTCTTGAGACCGATGATCTCGTTGACGATGTCGCGGATTTCCTCGCGCGCGCTTTCGGCGTCGAGGCGGGCAAGCTGGGCGAGGTCGATCGCCTCGATCAGCGCCGAGAAGATCGCGCTCTTGGTGTCGTAATAGGCGTCGGGCCTGCGCGGCTCGGGAGCGGGCGCCGGGCGTGTAGGCGCCGGAGGCGCCGACGCCGTCGGGCTATTGAATGCGGGCGTTGGTGCCGGAGCAGCCGAAGGCGTCGCGGCAAACGAAGGTTTGCCGAAGTCCACCTCGGTACTGCCGCGCTTGCCGAACATGGCTTCGCTCTATCTCCTCAGGCGCGCTTGAGAAACCGCGAGACCAGCGGGTCCAGAAGGGTCTTTTTCTGTGCGCGCGATTCCAAACGTCCGGTTACCGTCCGGGCGATCTCAAGGAAGCTCTCATTGGCCTTATGGCTCGCCGACACCTCGGCGATCATCTGGCCGTTGTTCGACGCCGTGCCGAAGCTGTGCGGCTCGAAGGCGATCGTCGCCGATGCCTCGACATCGAGCGCCTTGATGAACTCGGCCGGCTTGATCTCGGGCCGCTTCGGCATGCCGACCTGGTTCAGCACGAGACGCGGCGGCGCATCGTGCGGGCGTTGGGTGCGCAGCAGGTCGATCATGTTCTTGGCGTTGCGCAGATTGGCGAGGTCCGGCGCCGCGACGATGACGATCTCGTCGGCATTGGTCAGCGCGCGTTTCGACCAGGACGTCCAGACATGCGGCACGTCCATGACCACACAGGGAACATTGCTGCGCAGGATGTCGACCAGGGTGTCGAACGCGTCGCTGCCGAGGTCGTACACGCGGTCGAGCGTCGCCGGTGCCGCGAGCAGGCTCAGGTTCTCGGTGCATTTGGACAGCAGGCGGTCGACCAGATTGCCGTCCAGGCGATCGGGCGAGAACACCGCCTCCGAAATGCCCTGCGGTGGGTCCTGGTTGAAGTCGAGGCCCGCCGTGCCGAAGGCTAGGTCGAAATCGGCGACGACCGTCGACATGTCGAGTGACCGGCCGATCGTCCACGCGACGTTATGGCAGATGGTCGAGGATCCGACGCCGCCCTTGGCCCCGATGAAGGCGACCGTCCTGCCCACCGGCTCGGCGTCGGGAGCGCGGAACAGGTCCGACAGCGTGCGGACGAGATCGAGGGTATGGATCGGCGCGACCAGATATTCGCTGACGCCGCGCCGCATCAGTTCGCGGTAGAGATGAACGTCGTTCACGCGCCCGATGACCACGACCTTGGTTCCCGGATCGCAGACCTCCGACAGCTTGTCGAGGCATGCGATCAGAGGCTCGCGGGCGCCGTCATTCTCGATGATGATGACGTTCGGCGTCGGCGCGTTGCGGTATGCCTCCACCGCCGCCGGGCCTCCGCCCATCTGCACGCGCACATGCGCCCGCTCCATCCGCCGATCGGCTGCCGTCATGCGGATGCTTTCGGCGAGGTCGCCTGTTTCGCAGAACGCCTGGATCGACACCCGAGGCAGCGGAGCGATCTGGGCGGTGTCGGGCGAGACGTCGGGGGCGTCGGTCATCCTCAGTTGTCGTCCTGGGTCGACACGTTGTCTTTGGGATAGGTCGTAGCGGTCGGTTCGCCCTTTTGATATTTGCCGATGACCGTCGTGCGGCGCGTGGCGCTCGACGGCGTCTCGGCCCGGGGCCGTATGAAATCTTCAGGATCTTCGACCATGGCGGCAATGTTCTGCTGCTGGGCGCAGCCGAAGTTCCAATATTGGCGATTTTCCGACGGCGTGCCGGGACCGCCATATCCGAGGTCGTCCGGCCACTGGCCGCAATCATGCGGCACACCGGCTTTCAGCGTCGGGTAAGACAAACGGACCGGTGCGAGATGGGTCGGCCCGTTGGCCGCGTATGTTGTCTGGATGATAGCTCGCGGCGAGACGCCAGCGTTTTGGATGGCGACTTTGATCTCCCGAACTGCATGTGCCGACTGCACGTCGGTACTGCCGCCTTTGGGGATTTCGATCGCGATTTGGCCGCGTCCCTTGGCTCGCCATTGTCCGGCGAACTCCGAGATGTCGGCAACCTGCCTGTCGGTCAGGCCGCCGGCCCCCCCGCCGGGCAGGAAATCCAGGGTTGCCATTCCCTGCGTGACCACGATCGGATGACGGACGGCATGGTCGTCGGAGATCGAGCCGGTGATCGTCGGATCCGGCTGACGGACGCATCCGGCAAGCGCACCCGCCACCGCCAGTGCGGCCAATCCCCGGACAGAAAGCGAGAACACGGGGCGCATGATCACTCCACGATGTGGCCAATGGGGCCGCGATATTCGCCGGGACCGACTTTGATGATGCCGGCGGGCGAATAGATCTTGTTCAGCCGTCCCAGCAGGATGGCTTGCATGTCGGTCGGGGTCTGCAGGTTGTCGTCGGGACGGGCGAGCTTGTCGCGACCAGCAGACTTGGCGATGTATGGCGTGACGATGATGACGAGTTCGGTCTGACCACGTGTGTAGTCGCGGCTCCTGAACAGCGCGCCGAGCACGGGAACGTTCAGGATTCCAGGCAGACCTTCGAACGCCTGGCGCGTATTCTCCTGAAGCAGACCCGCGAGCGCGAGCGAGCCGCCGGACGGCAACTCGATGCTGGTGCTCGCGCGACGAACGTTCAGCCCCCTGACGGAGGTGCCGAGAATGGTCACGCCTTCCGAATTCGGCTCGCTGACCTCGGTGCCGACCTGCAGGCTGATCCGGCCGCCGGACAGCACGACCGGCGTGAAGGTGAGGCTGACGCCGTACTTCTTGTATTCGATGCCGATGCCGTCGTCGGTCGGAACCGGAACGGGGAACTCGCCGCCGGCCAGGAAGTCGGCCTTCTCGCCGGAGATCGCCGTGAGCGTGGGCTCGGCAAGAGTCCGCAACAGGCTGTTACGCTCGAGCGCCTCGACGTTCGCGAGAACCTGCCCGCCAGACCACTGGTGGAATATGCCGAGACCGTTGCCGTCGACGTTTTGCTCGACGCCAGAGGTTCCAACGACCTCATTGAAGACCGATCCTGGAGAAGCCCCCGTGATCGGATAACCGGGGTTAGAGCCGAATCCGATGCTCGTACCGCCGATCTTCGACACGTCCCACTTCACGCCCAACTGCTTCATCGCGGTTCGATTGACTTCGGCGACCGTGACCTTGAGCAGAACCTGGTCACGACCCTCGATCGCGAGCGCATTCACCACCTTGTCAGGACTTCCGACGAGGTTGGCGGCGATGTCGGTGGCGGTCTTAGCCTCGGCCGCAGACCGGACCGAGCCGGTCAACATCACGGAATCTCCGACCGCATCGGCATTGACCATCGCGTCAGGCATAGACGTCCGCAGGTTGTTGCGGATCGGCGAGAGGTCGCGGCCGACCGACACCGCGAGGTTGCGGATCTGGTTGCCGTCCGCGTCGAAGAAAATGACGTCTGTCTCGCCGATGGCAACGCCGATCACATAGGCCTTGCGCGAGGAGCGGACGACCGCGTTCGCGACCTTCGGATCGGCGACGAGCACTTCGGTCGCGTCGCGCGGCAGATCGACGACATAGGATTTGCCGACGCCGACCTCGACGACCTGCCCTGACGAGGAAAAGGAAGAAGCGATGTCATACCGCGCGTCGGCGCCGAACGACGCTTCCGCCATCAGAAGAGGCAACAGCAGCGCCGCGCACAGCGCCAGAGACCTCATTGCCGCCCGGACCATGATCACTTGTCCCCTCGCCCCTAAGGCCCTTAGTTCGTCGCTATTCCGAAACGGATGATGCTGGTTCGGTTCGAATTTCCGCCGCCCGAGGAATTGTCCCCCGGTAGACCAAGCCCACCGGGATTGGCGTCGGCCAGCGACCGGAGAGCCAGCGAGATCGTTCCCTCCTGTCGGGCGTTCGAGATGATCTCGGTTTGGTGCGGCAGCAGTTCCAGAGTGGCGGTCTTGCCCTCGATGGTTTGCTGCCCGTCCTTCTCGGAGAGCGTCTGGTCGATCGCCAGCACCCGGACATTGGTCAGGATCGTCTGGCTTTCGGTCTTGTTTCCCGAAGCCTTGGTCGTCAGGACGACATCGACCCGGTCGTTCGGCAGGATGAAGCCTCCTGCTCCGTCCACGGCCGACACCGGTGTCGCGACCGCGCGCATGCCAGACGACAGCATCGCCGACATGAACCCCCCTTCGGAGGGCTTCACCAGTTTCTGCGGGTTGACCGGCTCGTTCGCCGCGACAGGCTGGCGCGCGATCGCGCCCGTGAATTTCTCGACCGCGTCGGGATTGTCCGCTTTCGAAAGGAAATTGGCCGCGCTCTCCTTGGGCCAGGGGCGCCAGGCCAGATCTTCCGGCTTCACCACCACGCCCATCGGGACGGAGTTCACGAAAACAAGGACGTCAGAACTTTCGGTTTTCTCGACGACGACGACCGGCGCCGGTTCAGATTTCTTGCCACTGACGAGGACAGCAGCCATGCCGCCCGCGACGAGGGCGACGGCCAGGACTGCGATGCGCGCGACATTCATACCAAACGACCCCAAAAGGCGCGGCACTACAGTCGGATGGCCGCACCTGCATTTGAGGCGACATTCGTCAATGTATGGTTAATGGAATGTGTAGAAGCCCAATGGTCTAAAGACCAAGCAGACCCTTCAGGATCGCCGTGTCGGGATAGATCACGAGGCCCGCGGCGGCGAGTGCGACGCCATATGGGATGCCGCTTTCTCGAGCGTGCAGGCGAGCGATCCATGGCTGGCCTGCGAGTGCAACAGGAAGATGAAACCGGCGCAGGATGAGGAGCATGATTGTCAGCACACCGCCGAATGCAGACATGACCAATAGCCACATGAAGACAAGCGATGGGTCGATCCACAGAGCCATCGCCGCTGCAAGCTTCGCATCGCCACCGCCAATGACGCCGAGCGCGAAACCAGAAATACCAATCGATAGGACGCAGAAAGCGGTCAAGGCATGCCAACCAGTTGACGAGATCGGGAGCCCGGCCGCGATGACGACGATGGGAAACACCGCCACAAGCGCGAGGCTCAGGCGGTTCGAAATGGTCATGGTCGCGATGTCGGAAAGCGCCGCGGCAATAATCAGCGCCGGAAAAACGGCGACCAATGCATAATCCAGAACAACCACGGCGAGTTCCTGCAACTGTTGATGAACAAGCCGCCTATAATAAAGGCGGCTTGTTCATGCTTGGCGAATTAGCCGCCGGTGCCGGTGCCGGTTTCACGTGCGGTGTCGAGCTGGTCCGAAACTTCGTCGAAGGTATCGTTCAGCGCCTGACGAAGCGTCGGGAGCGAAAGCAGGATGCCGATGGCGAGCACGGCAGCGATCAGAGCGTACTCGATCGCGGTGGCGCCGGACTCGTCCTTCAGAAAGCGCGAAAAGAGGTTCATGTGACGTGCTCCATGTGGGTCGTGTGCTTGAATCACGGATCCGAGTTGATCCCCCCTCGAAACCTGAAATCAGCGTAATCCGACCCTGTTGCCGCATCGTTAATGTTTGTGAGGGCTTTGGTTCAGTATCGAGTAAGAACTTAGAAACCAACAATATCGAGTTTTCGGAAATTTTTACTTTTATTTTTGTCAAAAATCCTTGATTCACAGCGTATTGGCTCTTCGCGCTGTTTACGCTCGTCCGTAGCCACAGTTAGAGATTGATTCACCTTCTTGATGCATCACTTGAGCGACGAAGAGCGTATTTGTGAGCCGCAATGAAACTGTCGCGCGTACTGCTTGTGGTCATGATAGCCGCAGCCTCCCCTGTAGCTGCCCAGGACCGCCCGCTTGCGACTCCCGTCGCGGATCAGTCGGCGGATAGTGTGGACTCCATGGACGTCGCGCTCGACCTTGCATCGCTGCTGCACGTTCCGCCGAAAACCGCCATGATCGTGATTGGCAACCCGTCGATCGCGGACACTACTGAACCCCGCAACGGCTTCGTCGTCGTGACCGGCAAGGGATACGGCACGACCAATCTCCTGGCGCTTGATGCTTCGGGCGCCGTCCTGCTTGAGACCATGATCCATGTGCGCAGGGCCAGCGAGCGGACGCTGACCGTGCTTCGTGGAGCGGCCCGGGAGACCTACAGCTGTACGCCCCGTTGCGAGCAGACCGTCACTCTGGGTGACGCCCCCGACTTCTTCGGCGGCAGTTCAGGTCAGATCGGCAGTCGGGTCGGCCTCGCCACGGGCGGTGCTGGCGGAGGCGGCAGCCAGTCCGGCGGTTCTCCGAATTAATAATCCGTTATCTTTTCTTGATTGCCGCCGAATTTCGTAACGATCAGTCAAGCATTGTCGCTGATCGTGCTCGCCTGTACTCGCGCACTTCGCGAAACCGACAGGCATGGATCAGAAAAAGCCACGCACCGATCGACTGAAACGCTTCGCCCGCAGCAATGACGGCGCGACGGCGGTCGAGTTCGCGCTGATCGCGCCGCTGTTCCTCAGCCTGATGCTGACGATCATGTATTCCGGGCTGACGCTGTTCGCGAACTCGGTGCTCCAGACCATGGTCGACCGCGCCGCGCGGCAGGTCAGGATTGGCCAGTTGCAGAACGCGACGCAGCAGCAATTCCTGAACGCGATCTGCGACTCGTCCAAATCAGAGATCCTTTTCACCTGCAGCAAGATCCGGGCGCAATCTCGGCTGCTGACGGACCCCGCCAATGCCGCATGCTTCAGTAGGACAACAGAGGCACCAGCGAGCTGTTTCACCTCCGGAACCGGCGGCAACGCGCCGTCGATGGTCTTGATCCAGGCCACTTACGAATGGCCGCTGCCGCTGACAATTCGCCTCTGGGATCCGCCCCAGCAAGAGCAGCCGAACCAGACTCTCGCCAATACCATGCTGGTCGCGACTACGGTCATTCAGAACGAGCCCTGGTGATGCGCGCCTTTTTCCGCACTTTCAGGCGCGATGAACGCGCGATCGCCGCGACCGAATTCGCATTGCTGCTTCCTACTATCATCGGGCTGATGGTCGGCACGTTCGAGGTGGCGCGAGCGGTGTCGGCGAAGAGCAAAGTAAGTCAGATGACCGGTGCGATTGGCGACCTGATCAGCCAAAAGAACTCCGTCACATCGTCCAATCTTAACGACCTGATCAACGGCACGTCGAACATTCTCCAGCCGCTCCCGACGACGGGAGCGACCGTCGACGTGCAGAGCATCGTCTACGACACGTCGACCAAGAAATATTACGTCGATTGGACGCTGCATAAGGTCGGTTCGGGCAGTGCGCAAACGAACGGCGCCAATAGCGATTATCAAGGTGCCGATCCGCCCGGCGCGGCAACCATCAAGGTCACCGTGACCTACGATTTCGAGCCGACCTTCTCGAAGATCTACAAGGACATCAATCCGTCAAGCGGCGGCAAGATCACGCTGAGCGAGACGTTCTTCTCAGCTCGCAGCGGCGCGGCCGTTCCCCTGGAGTGATTAGGCCGCGGGCCGGCCTTTGCGCGTAGCCGTCCTGCGGATCTGACCGAGAAGGTCGCGTGCGTCGGCGCGGCGATGCTCGGCGAACTGGGCCTCGAAATCCGCCGCCGGCATCGGCTTTCCGAACAAATAGCCCTGCCCGTATTCGCATTTCTGCGACACCAGGAATTCGCGCTGCGCGGCGGACTCGACGCCCTCCGCCACGACTTCGAAGCCGAGATTGTGCGCCATCGTCAGGATCGTCGCGACGACGACGCGGGCAGAGCCGTCGCGCACGCATTCGGACACGAAGCTGCGATCGATCTTCAGGATGTCGAACTGCAATCGCGTCAGCGAAGCGAGGTTGGAATAGCCGGTGCCGAAATCGTCGATCGCGAGACGGACGCCCGCGGCGCGCAGCGGCGACAGTTCGCGCGCCGTGGCTCGCGGATCCAGCATCGCCACCGTCTCGGTGATCTCGATTTCGAGCATGCCGGGCGGAACGCCAGCCTTCTCGATTGCCTTCAGCACATTCGCGGCAAAGTCGGGCTGCTGACACTGTGAAACCGAGACATTGATGGCGATCTTCGGGAACAGGCCGATATCCGCCCAGATGCCACATTGGCGGCAGACATCGTCGATGACGAAACCGCCGATCGCGTCGAGCAGCCCGACCTCTTCGGCGATGTCGATGAAATCGGTCGGACCCACCAGACCGCGCTGCGGATGCCGCCAGCGCACGAGCGCTTCCGCGCCGACCATCGCGCCGTCATGCAGTGCCACCTGCGGCTGGTAGAAGACCTCGAACTCCTTGCGCTCCAGCGCTTGGCGAAGCTCCTGCTCGATGACGAGACGACGATAGGCGCGGCTGTTGACGTCGCGACGCGCGAATTTGAAGGAATTGACGACGCCCGCCTTGGCCTCGCCGAGGCCGCTCCCGGCCGTGCGCAACAGCGTGGACAAGTCGATGCCATCGTCGGGGCTGACCGCAATGCCGATACTGGCACTGACAGAGAGCGAATGGTCACCCACCTCGAACGGAACGGCAAAGCCGCGCAGCACGCGCGCCGCGACATGGCTCGCTGTATCTTCATCCACCTCGCCGCTGAGGAGAATGCCGAACTCGTCGCCGCCGAGACGGGCGAGCAGGATTTCGACATCGCCGCCATTTTGATCGCGCCTGAACTGATCGAGCTCCTCGCGGCATGTCACCTGCAGCCGCTCGGCGATCGCCGCGATCGCGTTGTCGCCGACCTCGATGCCGAGTGCCTCATTGACCCGCTTCAGCCGGTCGACGTCGAGATAGAGCAGCGCGACCTGCCTGCTGTCCGCGATCTGGGCGTCGATATGCAGGCGGAGTTGCTCGCGGTTGGCGAGACCGCTCGCGCCATCGGTATAGGTCAGCCGTTCGACGGCCTCCGAACTGTCGCGCAGATTGCGCGCCATCGCCGCGAAGGATCTAGCGAGCTCGCCGAGCTCGTCCTGACGCTCCTCGTCGAGATTGACCGTGTAGTCGCCTTCCGAGACCCGCCGCGTCGCCTGGATGAGCTTGCGCACCGGCGAGGTGATGTAGGTCATGCAGACTGCCGTGAACGGCATCGCGAAGCCGATGAAGGTCAGCGCCAGCAGGAGGTTGCGGCTGGCGGCCTGGGCGATGCGGTCGTCGAGATCGGCAGTCGCGACGCCGACGCGCGCGACCGCGACGGGCTTCTGATCGTGCAGCACCGGCACCGCGATATGGATCATCCCGCCGCCCTGTTCGAGCGCCGGCGTGCGGCCGATCACGGCCTCGTCCAGCGCCAGCTTGGATTCCGGCTCGCTCGCCACGGTCTCGGGATCGGCGTTCAGCAGCCTGCCGTGGGCATCGAGCGTCGACACGAAAGCATAGCGCGTGGCGTCGTTGAGACCGGCGACGTTGTCGAGCACCTTCTGGAGATCGACGAAGCGCTGCTCGTCGGGAAGGTTCTGCGCCACGCTGCCGACCAGCGCGAGAAGATGCGAGGCCTGATCCTCGAAGCTTTCCTGGGCGGCGCGCTCGACTTCGTTATTGGTGAGAACGACGAACGCGGCCGCCAGAACGAGCATGATCGTGGCGACGAACAGCGTGAAGCGCGCGGCCAAGCCGAGCGGCAACTGGGAAAACCGGTGCTTCAGCCAACCGATCAAACCGATAATCCAGGCTCTATGCGTTGGAAGGTCGGCTCGAAAGCCAATTTTCGCAGCGCAGCAGGATTATCGGGTTGGGCTTAAGCCAAGGTTAAAGTGACCCAGATCAAATCGTCTGGTTATAGGCGCCCACTTCCGGATGGGTCCGCAGCACCGCGTCGACGGCGTGAAACATCTCGCGCATGCGGGCTTCCGAGACCGGGCTTTCGACGACGACGACGAGTTCCGGCTTGTTCGACGAGGCGCGCACCAGGCCCCAGCTGCCGTCCTCTGTCGTGACGCGCACGCCGTTGACGGTGACGAGGTCGCGGATTGGCTGCCCGGTGACCGGCTCGCCCTTGGCCTTCGCGTCCTCGAAATGCTTCACCACCTGCTCGACGATGCCGTACTTCGCCTCGTCGGCGCAGTGCGGTGACATGGTCGGCGAGGACCAGGTCTTCGGCAGCGCGTCCTTCAGGTCCGCCATCGACTTGTCGGGGCTGCGGTCGAGCATATCGAGCACCGCGATCGCCGAGACGAGGCCGTCGTCATAGCCGCGGCCGACCGGCTTGTTGAAGAAGTAGTGGCCGGACTTCTCGAACCCGACCAGCGCGCCGGACTCGTTGACGCGGCGCTTCATGTAGGAGTGGCCGGTCTTCCAGTAATCGGCCTTCACACCGTTCTTGATCAGCTCCGGGTCGGTCGCGAACAGGCCGGTCGACTTCACGTCGACCACGAAGGTCGAATTCGGATAAAGCTTCGACAGGTCGCGGGCCAGCATCACGCCCACCTTGTCGGCGAAGATCTCCTCGCCGTGATTGTCGACCACGCCGCAGCGATCGCCGTCGCCGTCGAAGCCGAGGCCGACATCGGCGCCCGATGCGAGGACCGCATCGCGCATCGCGTGCAGCATTTCGAGGTCTTCCGGATTCGGATTGTATTTCGGGAAGGTGTGGTCGAGTTCGGTGTCCAGTTCGACGACCTCGCAGCCGAGCTCACGCAGGACGCGCGGAGCGAACGCGCCGGCCGTGCCGTTGCCGCAGGCGCACACCACCTTGAGCTTGCGGGTGAGCTTGGGGCGGTCGGTGAGGTCCTTGATGTAGACCTCCGGGAAATTCTCCACGAAGCGGTAGCCGCCCCCATCGCGAAGCTCGAAATCGGCGTTGAGCACGATCTCCTTCAGCTTCGTCATCTCGTCGGGACCGAACGTCATCGGGCGGTTCACGCCCATCTTCACGCCCGTCCAGCCATTGTCGTTGTGCGAGGCGGTGACCATCGCGACGCAGGGAACGTCGAGCGCGAACTGGGCGAAATAGGCCATCGGCGAGAGCGCCAGCCCGATATCGTTGACCTTGACGCCGGCGGCCATCAGGCCGGTCACGAGCGCCATCTTGATCGAGGCGGAATAGCCGCGGAAATCGTGGCCGGTCACGATCTCCGGCTTCTTGCCCATGCGATGGATCATCGTGCCGATGCCCATGCCGAGCGCCTGGATGCCCATCAGGTTGATTTCTTTCTCGAACAGCCAGCGCGCGTCGTATTCGCGAAAGCCGGTCGCCTTCACCATCGGGCCGGATTCATAGGCATAGGTGTTGGGCGTAAGGCTCGGTTGCGGCTTGGGATACATGAGAAAATTCCTCCGGCGGGCGTCTCAGCGATACCATGTTCGCAGAGACTGGCAAGGCGGGCGAGAGCGGGCAGTCTGCTTCAGCTTGGAGCAGAAAATCCACGTCATGCGCGGATTTGCACTTGCCAGAGCGCGACAAGATGGCACGTTAGATGCACGGGGCCTGACATCGAGGGAACGATGCGGATCCTTACGAGCCTGATGTGCCTTCTCGGTCTGACAACGACCGCCGTCGCCCAACAGCAGCGACCCGGCATGGTCGATGTCGACCTCGAACTCGTCCTCGCCGTCGACATTTCGTACTCGATGGACATGGACGAGCTACGCCTTCAGCGCGATGGCTATGTGACAGCCATCACGTCGAAACCGGTCCTGGATGCCATCAAACAGGGCATCCATGGGAAGATTGCCGTCGTTTATGTGGAGTGGGCCGGCTCGAACCAGCAGAAGGTCATTCTCGACTGGACGGTGATCGACGGCCCGGACACGGCTGGGGCCTTCGCCGACAGGCTGGCCGAGACCGCGCCCTCCCGCGCCTATCGCACCTCGATCTCGACCGCTCTGACCTTCTCCGCGCCGTTGTTCGACAAAAACGCCTATAACGGGCTTCGCCGCGTCATCGACGTTTCCGGTGACGGCCCGAACAACCAGGGCATCCTCGTCACCCAGGCGCGCGACATGGTCGTCGCGCAGGGCATATCAATCAACGGCCTGCCGCTCTCGCTCAAGGCACCGAACTCGATGTCGGTCGATGTCGACGATCTGGAGGGCTATTACCGCGATTGCGTCATCGGCGGCCCTGGCGCCTTCGTCGTGTCGCTGAACGACAAGGCCAAGTTCGCGGAGGCGATCCGCGAGAAGCTCGTCCTCGAGATTTCCGACGCGATGCCACCGCCGAAATTCATCCGCACGCAGGGCAAGCCGACAAATTGTGCAATCGGTGAGCAGATTTGGCGCGACCGTTATGGAGATGCAAACCCTGACTGGCAATGATCGGGGGTATGCACAGACCCAATATCGCGCTCATCGCGCATGACCTGAAGAAAAGCGACCTCGTGGACTGGGCCGCCAGCCACGAAGACAAACTGGCGAGATTCGACATCGTCGCCACCGGCACGACCGGTACGCGTGTGTTGGAACGTTGCCCGTCGCTGCCCATCACCCGGCTGAAGAGCGGGCCGCTCGGCGGCGACCAGCAGATCGGCGCACTCGTCGCGGAGGGCCGTATTCAGGGCATCATCTTCTTCATCGACCCGCTGACGTCCCTGCCCCACGACGTCGACGTGAAGGCGCTGATCCGGCTCGCGGCGGTCTACGACATCCCGATCGCGCTCAACCTGGCGACGGCGGAACTGGTCATCGAGAAACTGGGGCACTGATCCGTTGCCTCTCCCGCCTGCGGGAGAGGTCGACTCGCGAAGCGAGCGGGTGAGGGCATGACTGAAGCAATGAGCATCGTGCTGGCTCCTCACCCCGGTCGCGTGACCGCGACTCGACCCTCTCCCGCTTCGCAGGAGAGGACTCACGTCCCCCGCGGCTTGGCCTTTCGCGTCGCCTCGGCCACCCGCGGATCCTCCGGCCAGGGATGGCGCGGATAGCGTCCGCGCATATCCGAGCGCACCGACGCCCATGACCCACGCCAGAACCCCGGCAGATCCCGCGTGACCTGCACCGGCCGGTGTGCCGGCGAAAGAAGGTGCAGAACCAGCGGCACCCGCCCGCCCGCGAGCGCCGGATGCGTGTCGAGGCCGAACAATTCCTGCACCCGGATTTCGATCGACGGCTCCTCGCCGGAATAGTCGACGACAACGCGCGAGCCGGTCGGCGCCTCGAAATGCGTTGGCGCCTCCACATCGAGGCGACGCGACAGGTCGTAGGGCAACAGGGATTTCAGCGCCGCATCCAGATCGGACGCGCTGATCTCGGAAAGCGAAGCCTTGCCCGAAACAAAGGGCGCAAGCCAGGTCTTGGCCTCCATCGCCAGCGCCTCGTCCGACACGTCGGGCCACGGCTCGCCCTCGGCGCGGCGCAGGAAGCCGACCCGGTCGCGCCATTGATCGAGCGATTTCGTCCAGGGCAACCGCTCGATACCGGCCAAGGCGATCCCGGCGGCCAGGGCGCGGGCGCCTGCTTCGTCGCGCGGAGGCGGCTTAGGCGCGTCGGCGAGGACAAGCGCGCCTAACCTCTTCGTCGATCGCGCCCGCAAGGCCATGGCCGAGGCGTCGAAGGTGATCTCCTCGCCTTCCCGGATCGCCCCCCCGAACATGACCTCGACCTCACCGCGCTCGATCGCGGCTGCCAGCCTGATCCGCCCCGTTCCGGCAGCCCCTGCCAGCTCGGCGATCGCGATGAAAAGCTCCCGCGCCAGCGCTTCGGCCGGATCGATGCTCGCGCCGCGGCCGTTCGCGAGGCGAAAATCCCCGGGCTTGCCGCGCGCCTGGGCCACACGATCCGGATAGGCCCGCGCGAGGAGCGCACCCACGCTCGGCGGCTCGGCCGGCCGGCGATCATCCTTCATCAGACCAGCCGCCTCCGAAGCCCAGGCCTTTGCAAGCCGGCGAGAATCCTCGGCCCGGCTGGATCGGTCGCGGCGGAAGAGATCGAGACGATGCGCAAGGTCGGTGCCGTCGCCTCCGAGGCCACGCTCGACGAGGAGGAGCGCAATCTCCGCCGCCTCTCGTTCCGCGCCGATGGACGCTGCATCGAGCACCATGGCTGCGAGACGCGGTGGCAGCGGCAGACGGCGGATTTTCGCGCCGCGCGAGGTGATCCGGGCGTCGGCATCGAGCGCGCCGAGTTCCATCAGAAGCTTCCGCGCCTCGGCGACGGCAGGCTCCGGCGGCGGGTCCAGCCAGGCCAGTTGCCGGATATCGGAAACGCCCCAGGCCGCGAGATCGAGAACGAGTCCAGCCAGATCGGCCGCGAGCATCTCCGGCTGCTGGAACGCCTCGAGGCTCCCCGTCGCAGCTTCTTCCCAGAGCCGGTAGCATACACCGGGCTCGGTTCGTCCCGCGCGGCCGCGCCGCTGATCGGCCGCCGCGCGCGAGACACGGACCGTCTCGAGCCGCGTCAGCCCGAGCGCGGGCTCGAACGCCGGCACGCGCGCCAAGCCGGCATCAATGACGATGCGCACGCCCTCGATGGTCAGGCTGGTTTCCGCGATCGAGGTCGCGAGCACGACCTTGCGGCGGCCGGGCTGCGAGCCCCGAATGGCGCGATCCTGTTCGCGCGGATCGAGACCGCCATGCAGTTCGACGACGTCGACCGGTCCGCCCAATTGCTCGCGGAGCCGTTCCCCCGTGCGGCGGATTTCCGCCTGACCGGGCAGGAAGACCAACGCGTCGCCATCCTCCTCGCCGAGCGCGCGCCGCACGGCCGAGGCCGTCTGGTCCTCGATACGGGCGCGCGGATCGCGGCCGAGATAGCGTGTCTCGACCGGGAAACTGCGCCCAAGACTCTCGATTACTGGCGCGTCGTCGAGCAGCCTGGCGACCCGGGCGCCATCTAGCGTGGCCGACATCACGAGCACGCGCAGGTCTTCCCGCAGGCCCTGCTGGGCGTCGAGCGCGAGCGCCAGTCCGAGATCGGCGTCGAGAGAGCGTTCATGGAATTCGTCGAACAGCACCGCCGCGACTCCGGAAAGCTCCGGATCGTCGAGGATCATCCGCGCGAACACTCCCTCGGTGACGACCTCGATCCGTGTCCTGCCACTGATCTTCGAGCCGAGGCGCACGCGCAGGCCCACCGTCTCCCCGACCTGTTCGCCGAGCGTTGACGCCATCCGCTCCGCCGCCGCGCGGGCCGCCAGCCTCCGGGGTTCGAGCAGGATGATTCGCCCGTCGCCGCGCCAGTCCTCGTCGAGCAGGACGAGCGGCACACGCGTCGTCTTGCCCGCGCCGGGCGGGGCGACGAGCACGGCCGCGTTCCGCTGTGCAAGCGCAGCGGTCAGGGCCGGCAGGGCGTCGTCGATGGGGAGCGTCTGGTCGAAAGCGCGCACGCGCCGCATCAAGCGCAGCGCGGCTCCGGACGCAAGGCTCAGCCGAGCTCGGCCAGCAGGAATCCCACGACGAGCATCGCGACGACGATGATGATCAGCGTCGGCCCGTAATTCGACCAGAGCTCACCGATCGCCGAATCGCTCGGCACGATCATCGGCTCCGGTGGGTGGGTCGCCGGCGCTGCCGGAATATCGCTGCTATGGTCGGGATGCGGCACGGGGCCGGGAGCATCGGGATCGTCCGCCGTACCGAGACGGATCGTGCTGCGGGGTTTTCTTGCCTGGGCCATGGTCAAATGATCCGACAGGGAGCCTAGATGAATTCATCCAGGCTCCCTGCCGTTCCATTTCTGGATCAAGCTCTAGTGGTCCACGCAGGGCCGCTTCACTTTTCTATCCCCGCCCCGGCATTCCCGCGCCTCGGTTTAAGCCGGTATTTCTTCAGTGCATCCGTGGAAGCGCGCACCGGCACTCCAGGCGGCAGACGAGCGGTAAAGTTCCTGCGTCAACTCCGGACAAGCCGGTCCCCAGCCGTCACGCTCATACAGGGCGCGATTCTTGTTAACCATGAGGATATTGAAGCGCTTTGAGCGGTCAACGATTCGTATCCGTTCATGGCCTCAATCTGAGTCAAATCGGCGCACCGTTGCCCAAAAAGCAAAAGGCCGGGCATTGGCCCGGCCTTTAGGACTCGATCGTGACCCGAGGATCAGTCGTCGCTGCGGATCGACGTCGCCTGACGGCCCTTCGGCGTCTCGACGACCTGCATCGTGACGCGCTGGCCCTCGTTGAGTCCGGCCATCTGCGAACGCTGCACGGCGGAGATGTGGACGAACACGTCCTTGCCGCCGTCACCCGTCTCGACGAAGCCCATGCCCTTCTCGACGCTGAACCACTTCACGGTGCCGGACATCTCGGTCGAGGGACCGAGATCGGGAGGACCGCGACGCGGACCGCCACCACCGAAGCCGCCACCGCCACCACCGCCGAAGCGGTCGCCGCGATCACGGTCGCCATAGCCGCCGCCACCGCCGCCGAAGCGCTCACCGCCACCGCCACCGAAGCCGCCCGGACGGCGCGGAGCCTCGGCCGTGGCCGTGCTCTCGTCGACCGAAACGACATGGGTGATCTGGCGGCCCTTCTGGCCCTGGCCGACATGCACGCTCATCGTCGCGCCCGGAGGAACCGAGTCGCGGCCGATCGCCTGCAGCGCCGCGATGTGCAGGAACGCATCGCCGGAACCGTCGGAAACCTCGGCGAAGCCGTAGCCTTTCTCGCCGTTGAACCATTTCACCGTCGCAGCGACCGGGGCACCGGTCGGCTCGGGAGCCGAGAAGCTCGGGCGGGCACCGAAGCCACCGGCGCCGCCTCCACCACCGCCACCGTAAGGCGAACGCGGGGGCTGGTATTCGCTCGGGCCGCCGAAATCATCGTCAAAACCACGCCGGCCGCCGCCCTTCGGCCTGAAATCCTTACCTCTACCCATTAGACCCGTCCCCCGTCCTTCGGGGTCCTGGCCCCCTGTATTTCGGCTGCGCGCTTTTTCGCCGCCACTTCAGTCACTACATCTGCCGCGCATGCGCGCCCCGGCGGCAGCCGATCGTCAAGCATTCACCTATCCCAACCTGCAGTCGAGGTTACGATGATAACCGCAGGCCGCGTTCGGATGAAGCGGAAAAATCCACCAAAACGGCCCAAACGGGCGGCAAATCGCGATAAATTACCTAGTCGTGATGAATTGGGCCGGTTCTGAGCGACTTTGTCTTGGAACGACGGGCCTTTTCATCGCGCCTTTTTCGCTTCTCGGAAAACGGAGTCCGCGTCACCACACGCGGAGCTTGTGGAACTGCTGCCTCCCGAATGAGCGCAATCAGTCGTTCGCGGGCATCCTCGCGGTTCCGCTCCTGGGTCCGGAATCGCTGTGCCAGGATGACGATAACGCCGTCACGAGTCAGTCGTCTTCCGGCCAGCCGCTCCAGCCGCGACCGCACACCCTCAGGTAGAGAAGGCGAATTCCGGACGTCGAAGCGGAGCTGCACGGCGGTCGAGAGTTTATTGACGTTCTGCCCGCCCGGCCCGGCCGAGCGTACGAAACTCTCGTCGAGTTCGCCCTCGTCGATCGCGATCGTGCGGGTAATTTGGATCATTTCAGGCGAGAGATCAGCGCCTGGGCGGCATGAGGATTGCGGATTTTCGCGCCGGCGATGAAGTAAATGAAGCAATCGCGCTGTTTTGCTTTCGGCGCGGGCTCGATCAGGTCGAGATCGTCCGGCGCACCGCCCTTGGACCAGGTCTCGACCCGCTTCGCCCACGCATCCAGCTCGCTCCCGGAATAGCCGGTCTCCTCGTCCTCGACGCTTTTCTGCAACCGGGCGTAGACGAAATCCGCCGTCGGATCGGCTATCTCCGGATATTCGTCTGAATGTGCGTAGACCAGCGCCGCATTGTGCTTGCGCAGCAAAGCGAGGAATTCCGGCGTCTTGAAGCTGTCGTGCCGAGGCTCGATCGCATGCCTGAGCAACACCCCGTCGGCCTCCTTCGGCAGCAGGTCCATGAAGGCCGCAAAGTCGTCGGGATCGTATTTCTTGGTCGCCGCGAACTGCCAGAGGATCGGCCCGAGCTTCGGCCCGAGTTCGGAAATGCCGCTTTTCACGAAAGTCTCGATCGACGGTCCGGCCTCGGCCAGCACCCTTCGGTTGACCGCATAGCGGGGTGCCTTGAGCGAAAACACGAATCCGTCCGGCGTTTCGTCCGCCCAGGACTTGAACGTCTTCGGCGCCTGCGTCCGGTAGAACGTGCCGTTGACCTCTATCGAGGTGACCTGTCGGCTGGCATGTTCCAATTCCCGGGAATGTGCTAGCTTCTCAGGATAAAAGGTCTTGCGCCACGGCTCGAACGTCCAGCCGCCAATGCCTATATAAATCGCCATAACGCCTGCCTCTAACCCGCCAAATTCATTAACCAATGCCCTCGGTGGTATGCAATATACGCATGCCAAACCTGCGAAGTCCGGCGTTGAGGGCGACAGGGGCTATTCTCTATATTCCTTCTCGTAGCGACAGTTTTGTTGCTGCTGCCCTCTTTGGGCGTTTCCTCCCTAGACTTGGGCCGTTCGCTCTTGCGGACGGCCTCTTTCTTTTCAGGCCTGCCGCAACGCGGTCGCCTCTACCCTCAAGCGCACGATCCGTCGTAAGAGCGATGTCCCAGAGGGACCGCATGCGCTTCATCATCCCGCTCGCCGCCGCATTTGTCACCTTGTCTCTGTCCGCGCTGGCACAGGACGCGCCACCCGATATCCACGCCCGCGTAGACGATCTCGTCCAGCGGATGACGCTCGACGAGAAGATCGGCCAGTTGAATCTGATCGGCGCCGATCTCGCGATAAACGGCGACCAGGTGCAGCGCGGCGCGACCGGCGCGCTGATCGGCTTTCTCGATACACCGACCATGGCGCGCTTGCAGAAAGAGGCGCGCGACAGCAGGCTCGGCATCCCCGTCCTCATCGGCCTCGACGCCGTTCATGGCTTCCGGACCCTGTTTCCGCTGCCATTGGCCGAAGCCGCCAGCTTCGACCTCGATCTCGCCCGTAGGACTTCTGAACTCGCCGCCCGCGAAGCCTCGATCGCCGGCGCGAACTGGACCTATGCACCAATGGTCGATTTCAGCCGCGACGTGCGGTGGGGCCGGATCATCGAGGGCTCGGGCGAAGACCCGTTGCTGGTCACGCAATTCGCCAAGGCCCGCGTCGAAGGCTTCCGCAAGGGCGGCCTGGCGGTCAGTCTCAAGCATTATGCCGGCTACGGCGCGGTCGAGGCCGGCCGCGATTACGAGCAGACCCCGATCCCGCCCGCCGAGCTCTGGGACCTGCATCTGCCGCCTTTCCGCGCCGGCATCGAGGCGGGCGCGGAAAACGTCATGAGCGCGCTGACCGTGCTCAACGGCATCCCGGCCTCCTCCAACCGCTGGCTGCTGGACGACGTCCTTCGCCGCGATCTCGGCTTCGACGGCATGGTCGTCTCGGACTGGGCGACCGTGCCCGGCATCGTGAAACAGGGCACTGCCGCGAACGATGCCGATGCCGTCGAGCAGCAGATCATGGCCGGCGTCGACATGGACATGACGAGCGGCGCCTATGCCCGCGAGCTTCCCGCGCTCCTTCAATCCGGCCGCGTCCCGATGGCCCGCCTCGACGAGGCCGTGCGCCGCGTGCTGACGATGAAAGCCCGCATGGGCCTTTTCGAGAAGCCGCCCGTCGATCCGGCGGCCGCGGACAAAGCTGCCGTCACACCGGAGATGCGCGCGGCAGCCCGCGACGCCGCCGCCCGGACCTTCATCCTCCTCCGCAACCATGGCAATCTCCTGCCGATCCGGCCGGAGACGAAGCGCATCGCACTCATCGGCCCCTTCGCCGACAACCCGCTCGACCAACTCGGCCCCCACGAGGCGCGCGGCCGCGCCGATGAAGCGGTGACGATACGGACGGGTCTAACCGAAAGGGCGAACAAGGCAGGAGCCGAAATCGTCTACGCGCAGGGTTGCGACGCCAAATGCGAAACCGAGAACGGCTTCGCTGCCGCCATCGACGCCGCGAAGAGTGCCGACCTCGTCGTCACCGTGCTCGGCGAGAAGATGGAGCATTCGGGTGAAGGCGCGAGCCGAGCGACGCTCGATTTCCTCGGCAGGCAATATGCCCTGCTCGACGCGCTGATCGCGACCGGCAGGCCGGTCGTCCTCGTCATCAATGGCGGCCGCCCGCTCGACATCACCCGCTACGCAGACCGCATTCCCGCGATCCTGATGACCTGGTTCCCTGGCACCGAGGGTGGCAATGCGGTGGCCGACGTTCTGTTCGGCGATATCGCCCCCTCCGCCAAACTGCCGGTCTCGTGGCCGCGCAGCGTCGGGCAAGTGCCAATCCATTACGACCGCGTCGCCGTCGGCCGCCCGGCCTCGGACGGCAACCGCTTCGCGCTGCGTTATCTCGATCAGGATCTCGCGCCGCTCTACCCATTCGGCTACGGCCTTACCTACACGGGCTTCGCCTATTCGGACCTCGCGGTCACGACGCCCTCGCTGCCTGTCACCGGCACCGTCGAAGTCCGCATCCGGCTGACGAACACCGGCCAGCGCGAGGGCACCGAAATCGTTCAGCTCTACGTCCGCGACGAGGTGGCAAGCCGCGCCCCGCCGATGCGACGGCTCAAGGCGTATCAGCGCGTGACGCTGAAAGCGGGACAGGCGCAGGACGTGACGCTCCGCCTCACCGCGTCCGATCTCGGCTTCCATCTCGACGACGGCACCTATGTCGTCGAGCCCGGCCGCTTCAAGGTCTGGGTCGGCACGAATTCCGACGCGACGCTCGAAGGCTCGTTCGAGCTCACGTCCGGCCTCCGCCGCGCCACGAACGAAAGCGGCGGCCCGTAGGCCGCCGCTCCATTCCTCCTAACAGCGTTACGACGACGACCGCGAACCGGTCGTCGTCGCGCTCACGCCGCTTGTCGAAGAGGCCTGCGACGAGCCGCTGAGACGTTCCTCGGTCTGCGAGACGCGCAGATTGTTCTGCACGTGATTCACGCCGGAGATCCGCTCGGCGATGTCCTCGGCGCGGCGGCGCTGCAGCCGGTTCTCGACCGTGCCGCTCAACGTCACCTCGGCGCTCGACACCTTCACGTCGATCTCGGAGGCATCGATGAACGGGTCGTCGGTCAGGCGATCATTGATGTCCTCGCGGATGCGATCGTCGGAGCGGCGATAGCTTTTCGGGCCCCGCCCCTGATGGCGCATGTCCTGCCGCGCGTCCTCGCGGCGGCGGCGCTCGGCCTCCTCGCTGCCGAACCAGGATGCCACTTCGTCGGAGGCGCGATCCCAGAGGCCGCGGTCCTCGTCACGGCTGAAGCGGTCGCGATCGCGGTTGAAACCGCCGCGGTTCGACCAGTCCGAACGGAACTCGTTGCCGTAACCAAAATCCCGGCCATACCGAGCCCGGTCATAGTCACTGCGATAGCCATAAGAGCTCTCGCGCGGACCGCCTAAGTTGCGGCCATATTCGCCGCGACCCCAGTCCGAATTGTCTACGCCGCGGCCGTAATCGCTGCGCCCGAAAGGGCCGCCGAAATCGTCGTCCCGATCATAGCTGCCGTACCTGCGATAGCCGCTCGAGCCGTATTCGCCGCTGGCGGACACGCCGCGCGGGCTGCGAGCCCGGTAATTGGTCAGGCCTTCCTCTCCGTAGCCACGGCCATAATCGTCCTCGGAACGCTCGTCCCGGCGATAAAAGTCGCGTTCGCCGCCCGGACGACGACGTGACCACTCGCTGCGCAAGTCGTCATTCCATCTGTCGCGATCTGCCATAACAGCCTCCGAATTTGGGATTGTCTGGTTCTGGAATCTTTTGGATATGAGTCCACGTCCTCGACGAGGACGTTCTCGGAATCAACGTCGCCCGCCGAGGTGGGTTCCTCGCGAATTGCGACTTCACGAGCCCTCGGAGGCGGCCTTTTTCGGCTTGTCGATATGCGCGTCGGAGAGATGCTCGGTAGTCTCCGGCGTCTCGGCCGCAGTCTCTTCCGAATGGTCGTCGGTGTCGCCCTCGGGCGCGGAGGATTTGGCCTCGCGCAGCGCTTCCTCATCGCCACCCGGCTCGCTCCAGAGCCGCTTGCGGACCTCCGCCGGGTTCATTTCCGGGCGTCCACGCAATTCTTCTTCGCGTCTGCGGTCGTCTGCCATCTGGGCCTCCCTGTCGTGCAAGGAGAACCATTGGGAGTGGCGTGGGGTTTCATGGCGTTCCCCGGACAAGTGCGCAGCGACAGCCGTCATCCTCCGGCTTGACCGGAGGATCCATTTTTGAGCGTCGGTATGGATGCTCCGGTCAAGCCGGAGCATGACGGCACCTACGGACTGACCCAGTTCTCGCCCGCAAGAGCGGCGCGACGCACGTAATCGAGCACCATCTCGGCAAGCGTATCCACGTCGGTATCGACCGTCTCGAGCCGAAGCTCGGGCTTCTCCGGGCGCTCATAGGGCGCGGACACGCCGGTGAAATCCTTGATCTCGCCGGCCCGCGCCTTGGCGTAGAGGCCCTTCACGTCGCGCCGCTCGCATTCCTCGATCGGGGTATCGACGAAGATCTCGATGAGCTCTCCCTCGCCGAGGAGGTCGCGCACCGCTTTCCGCTCGGCCGCATAGGGCGAGATGAACGAGCACAGCACGATCAGGCCGGCATCGACGAAGAGCTTTGCCACCTCGCCGACGCGACGGATATTCTCGTCGCGGTCGGCTTGGCTGAAGCCGAGGTCCTTGTTCAGCCCGTGGCGAAGATTGTCGCCGTCGAGCATGTAGGTGTGGTGGCCAGCGGCATGGAGCTTGCGCTCCAGAAGCCGCGCGATCGACGACTTGCCGGAGCCCGACAGGCCGGTGAACCAGAGTACCAGCGGCTTCTGGTACTTGATGCCCGCGCGCGCCGTCTTGTCGAGCGCCAGGTCCTCGCGGTGGACGTTCGTCGCTCGGCGGAGCGAGCGGACGATCATGCCGGCCGCGGCGGTCTCGTTGGTCGCGCGGTCTACGAGGATGAACGCACCCGTGCCGCGGTTCTCCTCATAGGGATCGAACGCGACAGGCGTCGCCGTCTGGATCTCGCACACCGCGATCTCGTTCAGCGTCAGCGACGAACCCTGCTGATGGGCCAGCGTATTGACGTCGATCTTATAGCTGATGCCGGTTACCGTCGCCGGCGCCCAGCGCGTGCCGACGCGCAGCATATAGGAGCGGCCGGGCTGGAGCTGGGTCTCGCTCATCCAGAGCACATGGGCGGTGAAGCCGTCGGCAACCTCCGGCCGGTCCTGCGGCTCGCACAGCACGTCGCCACGCGCGACATCGACCTCCTCGGCCAGGACGAGCGTCACCGCATCGCCCGCGACCGCCCTGTCGAGATCGCCATCGGCGGTGACGATGCGCGTCACCTTGGTCGTCTTGCCGGAGCCCGCGACCAAAACCGGATCGCCGGCCTTGATGGAGCCCGAGGCGAGCGTGCCGGAGAAGCCGCGGAAATCGAGGTTCGGCCGATTGACCCACTGCACCGGGAAACGGAACGGCGCGTTCTCGGTCGTTGCGCCGATCTCCACCGTCTCCAGGTGCTGGATCAGGCTCGGCCCGCGATACCACGGCGTGTTGGCTGAACGCTCGGTGACGTTGTCGCCGAACCGTGCCGATAGCGGGATCGGCAGGATCGAGGTGAAGCCGAGATTCTGCGCGAACGACGAGAAGTCGGCGACGATCCTCTGGAACACCGTCTCGTCGTAGTCGACGAGGTCGATCTTGTTGACCGCCAGGATGACGTTCTTCACGCCGAGCAGCGAACAGATGAACGCGTGGCGCTTGGTCTGCACCAGCACGCCGCGACGGGCGTCGATCAACAGGATCGCGAGTTCGGCGGTCGAGGCGCCGGTCGCCATGTTGCGGGTGTACTGCTCGTGGCCGGGGGTGTCGGCGACGATGAACGAGCGCTTCGGCGTCGCGAAGAAGCGGTAGGCGACGTCGATGGTGATGCCCTGCTCGCGCTCGGCCTCCAGGCCGTCGACGAGAAGCGCGAAGTCGATCTCCTCGCCGGTCGTGCCGTGCTTTTTCGAATCCTTCTCCAGGGTCAGGAGCGTGTCTTCGAAGATCGTCTTCGATTCATAGAGCAGCCGGCCGATCAGGGTCGACTTGCCGTCGTCCACCGAGCCGCAGGTGATGAAGCGCAAGAGATTGCCGTCGCCGGCCGGCGTGTTGAGCGCAAGGGTGCGGGTCGCGAGCGCGGTATCCATCAGAAATAGCCCTCGCGCTTCTTCTTCTCCATCGAGCCGCTTTCGTCGGTGTCGATCAGCCGGCCCTGACGCTCCGACGTGCGGGCGATCATCATCTCCTCGACGATGTCCTCGACTGTCACCGCATCGCTCTCGATCGCGCCGGTCAGCGGATAGTCGCCGAGGGTACGGAAGCGGACTTTTCTCATCTGCGGCTGCTCGCCCGGCTCCAACGGCAGGCGGTCGTCGTCGACCATGATCCAGGTGCCCGAGCGCCAGACAACCGGCCGCTCCTTGGCGAAGTAGAGCGGCACGATCGGGATGTCCTCGGCGAGGATGTATTGCCAGATGTCGAGCTCGGTCCAGTTCGAGATCGGGAAGACGCGGATCGATTCACCCTGCTTGATGCGGGTGTTGAACAGGTTCCACAGCTCCGGCCGCTGGCCGCGCGGGTCCCAGGCGTGGTTCTGGTTGCGGAAGGAGAAGATGCGCTCCTTGGCGCGGCTCTTCTCCTCGTCGCGGCGGGCGCCGCCGAAGGCCGCGTCGAAGCCCCATTTGTCGAGGGCCTGCTTCAGCCCTTCGGTCTTCATCACCTGGGTATGGACCGAAGAGCCGGACGCAACCGGATTGATGCCGCGCGCCAGCCCTTCCTGATTGATATGCACGCGCAACTCGAAGCCGAGCCGCTTCGCCTCGGCCTCGCGGAAGGCGATCATCTCGCGGAACTTCCAGGTCGTGTCGACGTGCAGGAACGGAAACGGCGGAACGCTCGGATAGAAAGCCTTCATCGCAAGGTGGAGCATGACGCTCGAATCCTTGCCGATCGAGTAGAGCATCACCGGGTTGCGGAACTCGGCCGCGACCTCCCGCATGATGCCGATCGACTCCGCTTCCAGACGCTTCAGATGTGCATGCACGGGCAAAACCACAGACGGCAAATGTGAAGCAGGGGACATAGTCGCTTCCCGCTTCACATGCAATCGTGCGGATTATTCGATATACACAGAATAAAACTGTTATTTCGCCTGTACGACTTCCTTGTTCTTCAGCCCGTCGCGGCTGTGGCGGAGCGATAAAGTCCCATCCGGCTGGGCACGTAATTGCTCGGGAACGAGGCTGCCGACATCGCCCTTGCCGATCGTCGTCCCGCCGTCGACGAAGAACAGCGCCCCGGTGACATAGCTCGCCTCGTCGGATGCCAGGAACGCATAGACATTGGCGATCTCCTCCGGCGTTCCGCGCCGCGCCAGAACGGTGCCTGCAACGATTCCCTTCTCCATGTCGGCGTCCATCGGACCCGTCTCCTTGTGCGTCCAGGCGGTATCGATCGGGCCGGGGCAGACGCAATTGGCGCGAACGCCGTACTTCGCCTGCTCGACCGCGAGGCCGCGCGTGAAGGAATGGACGAAGCCTTTGGTGCCGCCATAGGGCGCGTTCATCGAGAGACCGATCTCGCCGGATTCCGACCCTGCGGAGACGATGTTGCCCCGCGTCTTCTGGAGATGAGGCAGTGCGAATTTCGACATCAGGAACATCGAGCGGATGTTGTTCCGGATCGTCTCGTCGAACTTCTCGATCGGGTAGTCCTGCAATTCGCCGGTCGCGACGAACACGCCGGCATTGTTCACCAGAACGTCGAGCTGGCCGAAATGGCCGATAGCCGCGTCGACACAGGCCTTCGCCACGTTCTCGCGAGAGAGATCGCCCAGATGCGTCTCGACCTTGCCGCCGAAATTCTTCTCCACCGAGCGGGCCACATCCTCGACCGGGTCGGTCGGCAGGCCGGACAGGAGGAGTCTGGCACCTTCCTTCGCGAACTTGTGAGCGATCGCCTCACCGATGCCGGTCCCGGCTCCGGTGACGATGGCGACTTTTCCTTCGAGACGTCCGGGCATGGGGTGATTTCCTCGTCGTTATGCGCCCACCACCCACGGCCGAAACGTCTCACAGACATCGCTGTTCCGGGCTTGACGTTTCCCGCGCATGCGACAGGTGAGCGGGATGCGCGCTGCGACCTCGCCTCGCCTGGGATACTGCTGCAAATTCCTGCCGCCTGATCGCGATCCCGCGCTGACCAAGCGAATGAACATGGCTTCGACGACGATAACGGCGCTGTCTCGCCTCAGCGACGTTCAAGCTATAGAGAAGCTTGTTTTGCTCGCGCGCCACAATATGACGGCGCTCAAGCTGCAACTATCCGACGTGGCAGCGCGGCCGCCGCTACAGCGTCTCCTCCGGATCATCAGTTCGATCCTGCCGGCCTTCAATCACCCGCTCGGCCGCCATTATCGAGAGCCGGAACTGCGGTCGATCATCGAGACTGGGCTTGCCGAGGCGGGTGCTCTCGCCCGCGCCGCCGGAATCCGGATCAGCATGCATCCCGACCAGTTCTGCGTGCTGAACGCCCGAACCGGGGCGCAGCTCGCAAACAGCCTGGGGGAGCTCGAATATCACGCGCAGGTCCTCGGCATGATGGGGCTTTCGGGCGGCTGGCACCCGAACGGCACCAGCATCAACATTCATGGCGGCTCTCGCGCCGCCGGGCTCGCGCTCTTCCGCGAGGGACTAGCGCGGCTCAGCGCAGATGCCCGTAGCCTTCTAACCGTCGAGAACGATGAGGTCTCCTACGGACTGGATGATCTGCTGCCGATTGCAGACGAGGTTCCCATCGTCATCGACTTCCATCACCATTGGATCATGAGCCAAGGCGAATATATCGAGCCCGACGACCCCCGGCTCGACATCGTCCGCGCCTCATGGCGGGGGGTGCGACCGCTTAGCCATATCAGCGTGTCGCGTGAGGCCCTGCTCGGCGATCACGATCCGGACGTCCTGCCGAACTTCGCCGCCCTCATCGCCTGCGGCATCTCGGCCCGCGACCTGCGCGGTCACTCCGATCTGATGTGGAACCGCGCGGTTAACGCCTTTGTTGGCAGGCATCTCACCTGGACGGACATCGAAGTCGAAGCGAAATCGAAAAATCTCGCCTCGGAGCAAATGGCAGCTCAGCTCGCTGACCCCATTTCCACTTGAAGGCTGCGGGACTTACCCGCCGCGCCTCTCAAAGATCAGCGTCGACAGCGGCGGCAACGTCAGATCCAGCGAATAGGGCCGTCCGTGGCTCTCCGCCTCCTCGGCGTTCACCCCGCCGGCATTGCCCAGATTCGAGCCGCCATAGATGCCAGCATCGGTGTTCAGCGCCTCGCGGTAGAAGCCCGAGAACGGCACGCCCAGTCGGTAGTTCTCGCGCGGCACCGGCGTGAAGTTCGAGACCACGACGGCGATGTCGCCGTCCTTCTCGCCGTTGCGAACCCAGGCGATGACGCTGTTGTCGCTGTCGTCGGCGACCAGCCATTCGAAGCCGCGCGGCTCGCAGTCGAGCTCGTGCAGAGCCGGGATGGCACGATAGAGATGATTGAGGTCGCGGACGAGGTCCTTCACGCCGGAATGGACGGGATACTGCAGCAGGTCCCATTCGATCGAGCTGTCGTGGTTCCACTCGCGGCCCTGCGCGAATTCCTGCCCCATGAACAGCAGCTTCTTGCCAGGGTGGCCCCACATGAAGCCGAGATAAGCGCGCATGTTGGCGAAGCGCTGCCATTCGTCTCCCGGCATGCGGCCGAGCAGCGATCCCTTGCCGTGCACGACCTCGTCGTGGCTGATCGGTAGGATGAAATTCTCGGAGAAGGCGTAAAGCAGGCCGAAGGTCAGGTCGTGGTAATGGTAGCGGCGATGCACCGGCTCCTTCGAGATGAAGCGCAGCGTGTCGTGCATCCACCCCATGTTCCACTTGAAGCCGAAGCCGAGGCCGCCGGTATAGGTCGGCTGCGACACGCCCGGCCACGCGGTCGATTCCTCGGCGACGGTCGTCGCGCCGGGTGAATGCGCGTAGGCGGTCTCGTTCATCTTCCGCAGGAAATCGATCGCCTCAAGGTTCTCGTTGCCACCATAGCGGTTCGGGATCCATTCGCCGTGCTTGCGCGAATAATCGAGGTACAGCATGGAGGCGACGGCATCCACGCGCAGGCCGTCGAGGTGGTAGCGCTCCAGCCAGAACCGCGCATTGGCGACGAGGAAGCTCGCCACCTCCGAACGCCCGAAATTGTAGATGTACGTACCCCAGTCCTGATGGAAGCCCTGGCGCGGATCGGCATGCTCGTAGAGATGCGTTCCGTCCATCTGGCCGAAGCCGTGGCCGTCGACCGGGAAATGGCCCGGCACCCAGTCGAGGATGATGCCGATGCCGGCCGCATGCGCAGCCTCGACGAAATAATGGAAATCCTCGGGCGTGCCGAAACGGCTCGTCGGCGCGAACAGCGAGATCGTCTGGTAGCCCCAGGAACCGTCGAACGGATGTTCGGTGATCGGCAGAAGCTCGATATGGCTGAACCCCATTTCCTGAACGTAGGGGATCAGCTTCTCTGCCAGTTCGCGATAGGTCAGCGAGCGGTTGTTCTCTTCCGGAACGCGCATCCACGAACCGAGATGAACCTCGTAGATCGTGGTCGGCTTTTTGCGCGGATCGCCCTGGCCGCGTTTGGCCATCCAGTCGGCATCGGACCATTTGAAGTCCGGAGCGCCGTAGAGGAGCGAAGCGGTGTCCGGACGGAGCTCCGCCGCAAATGCTACCGGGTCTGCCTTCAGGGGCAGCAGATTGCCGCCGGCACCAAGTATCTCGAACTTGTAGCGGCTGCCGATCTTCAGATCCGGGATGAACAATTCCCAGACACCGCCATCATGGCGAAGGCGCATCGCATGGGCCCGGCCATCCCAATTGTTGAAGTCCCCGACCACGCTGACGCGCCGCGCATTCGGCGCCCAGATCGCGAAGGAGAAGCCGCTCGCGCCCTCGTGAGCGCGCTGCTGCGCGCCGAGGAAGCGGTAGGTCGCATCGTTTCCGACCTCGCGAAGCTGGCGGACATCGCTGTCGTGCAGCACGCTGCCGAACCGGTAGGGGTCTTGCCGAAGCTCGGTCGCCGTGCCCCAGTCGATCTTGAGCCGGTAATCCGGCCGCTCGCGCGACGAGAACCGCGCGACGAAGAAGCCGTCCGGATGGCGCTTCTCCATAACCTCGAACACGCTCACGCCGTCATGGCTGACGACGGAGACGGCTTTCGCGCCCGGCAACATGGCGCGGACTTCCCAGAGACCCTGTGCGATCTTGTGCGGACCGAGCACCGCAAACGGATCGCCATGGCGCGCCATGACGATCGCATCCATCGCCCCCGCCGGCAGCCCGGTTATGTCCGGCCCGGAGCGGGACGCTCGCGCGGTTCCGATGTCGATCATCTCACCCATTCGCGCTCCTCAATTGCTCTCGTCGAGTAAAGACAAAACGCCCCTGACAGGCGTTCCGATCCAGTCCGGCCGATTATCTGCCTCGTAGGCGACCTCGTAGAATGCCTTGCCGAAGAGGTGCAGCCTGAGGAGATCGCGGCGCGTCGCATCGTCCTCGACCCAGATTGCCGTACCCTTCGACGTCTCATGGTAGGCCTCGACGAAGGCATGCGAGATCAGCTTGCGGAATTCCTCTGACGTCGTGTGGACCAGGTCCGCCTTGTCGCTCAGCCGCGCGCCGACATCGCTGGCCGCTGTTTCGGCGAGGTAGGCGAACGACCGTAGCATCCCTGCCACGTCGCGCGTCGGCGAGGACTTCAGCCTCCGTTCGGCCGCCGGCCGCGAAGGCTCGCCCTCGAAATCGACGATGAAGATGTCGCCTTCGCCGACTAGCACCTGACCGAGATGGAAATCGCCGTGGATGCGCGTCTTGATCGCGCCCTTCGGGTCCATCACCAGCCGGTCGATCGCCGCCACCGCATGCTCGCGCAGCGCGATCAGCCGCTGCACGTCCGCGCTTCGAGACCGTTCCGGAATGGCATAGAGAGCGGCATAGGCGCGCTCGGACTGCCGCTTGGCGTCCTCCGCCGCCAACTGCACGTCGTTGATCGTCAGCGGCTCGATGGCGAAGGCGGAGTCCTGCGTCGGCGTCGCAAACGCGATATGCAGCTGAGCCGTGCGGTGGCCCAGAATGCCGGCATAGCGGAGATAAGGCGCGAAAGCCTCCTCTAGTGGCGAAGTCGCGTCCTCCGGCAGAAGCGCGTAAGTTTCGAGTTCGCGTTTCAGCGCATCGATCGTCTGGCCCCAAGCATCGCCCTGGTTCGGCACGTATTCCTGCAGGATCGCCAGCGCGGTCGGCGTGCCGTCCTGGGCAATGTGCTCGACCGAACCGAGCAAGGCCGGCGCGTTCCGGTAACCGACCTCGGTCAGGAAGCGTCCGACCTCGACCTCCGGATGCACGCCCGGCTGGAGCCGCCGGTAGAGTTTCAGAACCGCTTTCTCGCCGAACAGGATCGAGGTGTTCGACTGTTCGCCCTTGGCGCGGCGCGGATGATCGCCGTCGTCGAAGACGAAATGCGCCTCGGCAAACTTCTCCGTCGTTTCGAAATGGATGCGTCCGCCGTCCCGGGTCGAGAAATTCGCGCCGCGCTCCAGCCCGGCCATGATCGACAGCGAGAATTCGGCCGACGCCGCCGCGTCGTAAAGCAGGCCGACGCGCGGGCCGCGTCGGACGCGCGCCAGCGAGCACGGGACGAGCCCCTCGCTTTCTTTCTCCGCGATCGCCAGAGGCAGCGAATAGATCTGCCGCTCGCCGTTCTTCAGATCCACCGCGATGCGCGGCCAGGTGAAGGTGTCCCGCCCGGCAGGGTCACGCATAACGGTGTGATCGAGCACCTCGACTGCGGCGATGACCGAGCCTTTGCCGGCGAACCAGCGCTGCAGCGGCAGGAACGACGGCGCAGCGGTCTTTTCGAATGCGATCTGCTCGCGGTCGCGGAACAGGCTGTCCGGAGTGCCCTGGATGACGAGGGTGAACAGTTCCGGCGCATGCCTGACCGGCGTGTAGTCAACGACCGGCTCGCCGAGCGAGAACCAGTAGAAGCCATAGGCGGGCAGCGTCAGCAGGTAAGGCAGCTCGCCGATCGCCGGGAACTCCGTGCCGCCGGTCAACTCCGTCGGTATCCGCCCGTTCATATCCGACAGATCGAGCTCGACCGCTTGCGGCGCGCGCGAGAAATTGGCGACGCAGAGAATGATCTCGCTGTCGAACTCGCGGATATAGGCGAGGACCTTGCGGTTCTCGGGATAGAGGAACCGCAGGGAGCCGCGGCCGAAAGCGCGGAAGTTCTTCCGGATGGCGATCAGTCGCCGCAGCCAGTTGAGCTGGCTCGCGGGGCTGCGAAGGTGCGCCTCGACGTTGACCGCCTCATAGCCGTAGATCGGGTCCTGGATCGCCGGCAGGTACAGCCGCGCCGGATCGCAGCGCGAGAAGCCGCCGTTCCGGTCCGGCGACCACTGCATTGGCGTACGTACGCCGTCGCGGTCGCCGAGATAGATGTTGTCGCCCATGCCGATCTCGTCGCCGTAATAAAGGAACGGCGTGCCCGGCATCGAGAACAGCAGCGAGTTGAGAAATTCGACCTTGCGGCGGTCGTTTTCAAGCAGCGGCGCGAGGCGGCGGCGGATGCCCAGATTGATGCGCGCTCGCCGGTCGCCGGCATAGAAGGTCCAAAGGTAATCTCGTTCCGACTCGGTCACCATTTCAAGCGTCAGCTCGTCGTGGTTCCGGAGGAAGATCGCCCACTGGCAGCCCTCCGGGATGTCCGGCGTCTGCCGCATGATGTCGGTGATCGGGTGACGGTCTTCCTGCGCGATGCCCATGTACATACGCGGCATCAGAGGGAAGTGGAACGCCATATGGCATTCGTCGCCGTCGCCAAAATAGGGCGCGGTGTCCTCCGGCCACTGATTGGCCTCGGCAAGCAGCAGCCGGTCCGGATAGGAACGGTCGAGCGCCTGGCGGATGCGCTTGATGACCTGATGGGTGTCAGGAAGATTCTCGCAATTCGTGCCGTCGCGCTCGATAAGGTACGGGATCGCGTCGAGCCGGAGCCCGTCGACGCCCATGTCGAGCCAGTAGCGCATCACCTGCAGGACCGACGCGAGCACGCGCGGATTGTCGAAGTTCAGGTCCGGCTGGTGCGAATAGAAGCGATGCCAGAAATAGGCGCCCGCCTCCGGATCCCAGGTCCAGTTCGACTTCTCGGTGTCGAGGAAGATGATGCGGGTGTCGGAATATTCCTCTCCGGTGTCCGACCACACATAGAAGTCGCGGTAGGGCGAGCCCTTCTTCGCCTTGCGCGCTCGCTGGAACCAGGGGTGCTGGTCGGATGTGTGGTTGATGACGAGCTCGGTCAGCACGCGCAGTCCGCGCGCATGCGCCTCGCGGATGAAGCGCCGGAAGTCCTTCATCGTCCCGTATTGCGGATTGACGTCGCGATAATCGGCGATGTCGTAGCCGTCGTCGCGCAAGGGCGATGGGTAGAACGGCATGATCCAGAGCGCCGTGACGCCGAGATCCTTGATGTAGTCGAGCTTCTGGGTCACCCCCTCGAAATCGCCGATCCCGTCATTGTTCGAGTCGAAGAACGACTTGACGTGGATCTGGTAGAAGATTGCGTCCCGAAACCATTGCGGGTCGCTGCGATCGATCATGGGGGCTCGCTCTAGGATCTTACTGGGGGCTGGGCGGGATCAGGCGCCAGATGACCACTGGCCGGTTGGCAGGATCAAGGGCGATGCGCTGCGTTTTGTTCCGCAGTGCGAATCGTCCTCCACCAAGCAAATCTTCGGCCTCGATCGTGGCGTGATCGGGGAGACCGAACTCCCAGAGCGGAATTTCGAAATCGACATCCTGGCGGCTCGTCGTGTCGAGGTTCACCAGCACGACCACGCAATTGTCCCGCTTCTCCGTCAGCTTCGCATAGGCGATGACGTTGTCGTTCCAGGCGTTGAGGAAACGAATGTTGCGGAAGTCCGCCAGAGCCGGGTTTTCGCGGCGGATCCGGTTCAGCGCGGCGACATGGTCGCGGATGTTGCCGGGCCGGTTCCAGTCCCACGCCTTGATCTCGTACTTCTCGGAATCGAGATACTCCTCCTTGCCCGGCAGCGGCGTGCCTTCGCAAAGCTCGAAGCCCGAATAGAGTCCCCATGCGCCCGACAGCGTCGATGCCAGGGTCGCGCGGACGATGTAGCCGGCGCGGCCCGATGTCTGCAGCGGGACCGGGTTGATATCCGGCGTATTCACGAAGAAATTCGGCCGGTAGTACTCGCCCATCTCCCCGGCGAGCTCGGTGACGTAATCCGTCAGCTCCGCCTTGGTGTTGCGCCAGGTGAAGTAGGTATAGCTCTGCTGGAAGCCGATCTTCGCCAGCTTCTTCATCATCTTCGGCCGCGTGAACGCCTCGGAGAGAAAGATCGCGTCCGGAAATTCCGCGTTCACCTCGGCGATCATCCACTCCCAGAACGGCAGCGGTTTCGTATGCGGGTTGTCGACGCGGAAGATGCGCACGCCCTCGCGCGCCCAGCAAAGGACGACGTCGCGCAGCGCGTACCACAGCGAGGGCAGCGAGCCCTTGTTGTAGAAATCGACGTTGACGATGTCCTCGTACTTCTTCGGCGGGTTCTCGGCGAATTTCAGCGTGCCGTCCGGCCGCCAGTCGAACCAGTCCGGATGATCCTTGATCCAGGGATGATCGGGCGAGCACTGGATCGCGAAATCGATCGCGATCTCGAGGCCGTATTCGTGCGCCGCCGCGATCAGGCGACGGAAGTCCTCGAACGAGCCGAGATCCGGATGCAGCGCGTCGTGGCCGCCCTCCTTCGAGCCGATCGCATAGACCGAGCCGACATCGTCGGGCGACGGCGTCAGCGTGTTGTTCTTGCCCTTGCGATTGGTCGTGCCGATCGGATGGATCGGCGGGAAATAGAGGACGTCGAAGCCCATGTCGCGGACGTAGGGCAGCTTGCGGATGACGTCCGCGAATGTGCCGTGCCGGATCGGATCGTCCGACATCGAGCGCGGGAACAGCTCGTACCAGGCCGAGAACCGCGCCGCGAGGCGGTCGGCGATCACCGCCAGCTTGCGCGGATAGCGGGTCAGATTGGCGCGCTCGGCCGACTTGCCGATGCGTAGCGCATTGAATGGGTCGAGCAGGACGGTAAGCTGCGCGTCGGAACCGTCCTCTTCCTTTTCGACCTCTTTCAGGATCTTCGACAGCGCCTTGGCGTCGGACTTGCCCGCGTGCTGCTCCGCCTTTTCGAGGATCTCGATGCCCTCGGCGATTTCGAGCCGGACGTTCTGACCGGCCGCGGCCTTCTTCTCGATCTCGCTCTGCCAGGAGGCAAAGCGGTCGCGCCAGGCCTCGATCGTGAACTCGTAGCGGGTGTTGCGCTCCAGCGGGAACGAGCCCTTCCAGCGGTCATTGTCGACGAACACCATGGGCACGCGCGCCCATTCCTTCTCGTCAGAGGCGCGATAGAGAACCTCGGCACCAACCTTGTCATGACCGTCGGTGAAGATGTCCGCCCAGACCTCGACCACATCGCCGACCACGCGCTTCACCGGTGTGCGGCCGCCGTCGAGCTCCGGCCAGACGGTCTCGATGATGACGCGGCCCTCGCCGTCCGGTTTTTCGCTTTCCGGTCTGTCCTGAGGCAGCGCGCGGGCGGACGCAAAGATGCGCACCTCTCCCGGCTGAATGGCGAGTGGCTCTCCGGGCGCGAAGCCCACCGGCTCGACACCCGGTGTCATGTCAGCGAAATGGCCGAAACCGCCGCCGGCCAGCACGATCAGATCGCCCGCTTCGACCGGTTCGGGAATGTTGCCGGTATTGGTGAGGACCAGCGTTGCATAGGAGGCCGACACAGGGTGGCCGCCGTCGATGCGCAGAAGTGCCAGAACCGGGCTGTCCGGCGCGCTGAGCCGTCGCTGCGCCCCCTCGACGTTCGCAGGCGGCAGGTCGGCGCGCAGGCGGTTCACCGCGGCGATGAATTCCGAGATGTCGACGCCGGTGTCCTCGCGGTCGGCGGGCGCCGTATTCACGACATGCAGCGCCTTGCGGTAACCCCATTCATATCCCTGCGGCATCAGCACGCCGGACGAGAACAGAGCGGCCAGCGCATAGCGCGCCTTCAACTGCCGCGAGACGAAATCCGGGTCTTCCGGCATTTCCGACGCGAGCCGCGCCATATCGTGGTTCTCGGGAAACGCGATCGACGGCGCGACGGTGCGAAGCGCCTCGTAGTGCTCCAATGCCCAAGGCGCCCTCCGGTCCCACCAGGCGAAGCTGTTGAAGAGATAATCGAAGCCAGCTTCCGCCACCGCTTTCGTCTCATCGAAGGTGCAGCCGAGCGTCTCCGCAGCGAACACGCAGTTCGGGTCGCGGGTCTTGGCGTTTGAGATCAAAGCCGTCCAGGCATCGGCCGGCACCTTGTAGGCGGCATCGCAGCGGAAGCCCTTCACGCCCAGGCCCTGGAGGTGGGCGACATAGCGGTCCCAATACTCGATCAGGAAACCGCGCGCCTCGGCTTTGTGGTAGTCGAGCTCGGCGAGGTCGCCCCAGACGGTCTTGATCGACGGGTCGATGGGATCGATCGCGTAAGGGCTCTCGATCTCGCCCTTCTCGTTCTTCCTGAACAGATCCGGCCGTTCATGCGCCAGAACGGCGTCGCGCGCGGTGTGGTTGACGACGAGATCCGTCATCACCTTCAGCCCATGCGCCGCCGCGTCCTCGACGAAAGCCGCGACCTGCGCGTCGTCGGACGTCTCGTGGCCGTCGCGGAACCGCTCGTCGAGCCTATAGGGGTCCGCCACCGCATAGAGGCTTCTCGAGCCGCCTGTCTGGTGGAACGGGTTCACATAGACCCAGTCGAAACCCATCGCGGCGATGCGCGGCAGCTCCGCCCTCCAGCCGAGCACGGTGCCGGCGAGCAGCGGAAAGAGGTTGTAGATCCGGGGGCCATGAGCCGAACCGAACGTCTTGTCCCCCAGGGTATGGTCGAAAGCGCGCGGCGCGTTCATGGAACCTTCCTCAAGACGGCGGCCGGGAATGCGGAGAAGAGCTCCCCGGCGGATAAGAAACCATCGGATTCGACTATCCGTCCGGTAACGAGATCACGCCAATGTCCGGCGGGCACCGAAATTGTCGTGTCCTCCCAGACGGATGCGTCGGGCAGACTTGCGTCGCCGCTCACCAGCCCCGCAACGAGCCGGGGTACTGCGACAGCGAGCGCATCCTGACCCAACACCCGTAAATAGGCGATGACATGCTCGGCTTTCGCCCCTTTTGAGGTTAGCGCCGAGTAACCGCCTTCCGCATAGAGCAAGGGCGTATCGGCCCGGTCGGCAAGGAGGCGAGCGATAAGAGCCTGCTTCACCGCCCCGCTCATCCAGTCGCCGAGAAGCTCGTCTGGTCTCTTTCCGGCCGCGAGCGCGGCCTCCCGTGCGCGGTAATCGACCGGCCGCCTGTTGTCGGGATCGACCAGCGAGAAGTCCCAGAATTCGGTGCCCTGATAGATGTCCGGAACGCCCGGTAGCGTGCATTTCAGCACGGTGCGCGACAGGCCGTTCAGCGTCCCGAGCCGGGCCAGCCGGTTCGCGAGCGGCCGGAACTCGGTGAAGAAATCGCCGCCCGGGATCAGCAGTTCGTCGAGGAAATCGGCGACCGCCTTCTCGTACTCTTCATCGGTGTTGACCCAGCTCGTGAAGCGCTTGGCCTCGCGCAGCGCCTTTTCGGCATAGGCCTTGATCCGGTCGCGGAACGCATCGGCCAGTTCGGCGTCGTCGCCCTCCAGCAGCTCGAGCGGCCACGCTCCAAGCAGCGCCTGCAGGATCATCGCCTGGTCGTTGCCGTCCGGCACCTCCTCGCCGTCGATCCGGCCGAGCATCCCCTCCACGACATCGCGCCAGTCGTCGAGCGCGCGCGCCCATTCGTCCGGCAGTTCCGACAGTGCAGTCAAACGTGCCCGCGCATCCTCGCCGCGCTTGGTGTCGTGCGTCGCCGTCGCGATCATCGCGTTCGGCCAGCTGTTTGCCCGCGCCTCGTTCAGCGCGTGGAACTTCTCGACCGGAATGCCGAAATGGTCCGGATCGCCGCCGACCTCGTTCAGGGAGATCAAACGGGCGTACCGATAGAACAGCGTGTCCTCCAGCGACTTGGCCATCACCGGGCCGGTCAGTTGCTGGAAGCGGCGGCGGAACCGCGCGACATCCTCCGGCGCCGGCCGACCCGGACCCGACGTATCGATCTCGCCGGTCAGCGCCGCGCCGATGAAATCATGCACCGAGCGGTCGGGCAGGTTCGACCAGCGCTTGGCCTGCCTCAGCGTCTTCGCCAGTAGCGCCACATCCGCGGGCTCCGGATTGCCGTCGGGGCCGATATAGGTGCGGTAGACCGGGAAGCGCGCGATGATCTCGACCAGCGCGCGCAGGATCGCGAGGACGGGATAGTCGCGCGTCTTCCGGTCGGCGTTCGCGACGCGTTTGAGGTCGGAGACGAGGACGCCGAGTTCGCTCGCGAACGCGGTCTCGACGATCTCCTCCTTCGCCGCGCGAAGCTGGGCCCCGTAACCCGCATCGAGATCGCTGATGTCCTTGTAGATTGTGTCGAACCGCTCGACGTTTCGTCCATCGACGAAGACGCCGTCGATCTGGTTCAGCACGTCGTAGCCGGTCGTGCCCGCCACCGGCCAGGGCCGCAGCTCTTCGCCCGGTTCGAGGATCTTCTCGACGACGACATAGAAGCCGGGACCCACCGCATCCTGCAGCGCCCGGGCATAGCCTTCGGGGTCCGCGAGACCGTCGATATGGTCGATGCGGAGACCCTGGATGCGATCCTCGCGCACCAGCCGGAAGATCAGCTCGTGCGCCCGCTCGAACACTTCGGGCTTCTCGACGCGGATGCCGCCGAGCGAATTGATGTCGAAGAAGCGGCGGTAATTGATATCGCTCGCCGCGACCCGCCAATGCGCGACGCGGTAGTTCTGCTCTTCCAGCAAGCGATGCAGCGAGCTAAAGCTCTCCGGCTGGCCGGCGATGCCGTTCATCAAGGTCACGGCACGTTCCAGCGCCGTTTCGACGTCCTGCGCCTTCGCCGCCACGACAATGCGCTGCTTCAGCGCTTCCGCCTCCTCGGGGAAGCTGGCGCGGCGCTCCGGCGCCGTTTCGAGCGCCATGGCGCGTAAACGCTCGCTGACGGCGAGGATCTCGGTGCGTCCTCCGTTCTTCTCGTCCGGCAGGGCCGCGAGCGCGCGGTCGAGGATGTCGGGATAATTCAGCGGGCAGATCGGCAGCTTGTGCTCCCAGTGCCAGACCGCGAATTCGCCCTTCTCCGCATCGAAGGTCAGCTTCAGTTCGCCCGCTTCCAGCGCGTCGCCATAACGATTGCCGAGGAACGGCACGACGAGCTTGCCGCCGGCACCCAGCCGGTGCCAGTCCACGTCGAACGTGCTCGCGAGCGGCGAGGCCTCGCCCCATTCCAGCACCGACAGCCAGGCCGCATTGTCCGCGCCGCCGACGCCCATATGGTTCGGCACGATGTCGAGGATCAGCCCGAGATCGTGTTCCTTCAGCGCATCTGAGAGGCGGACGAACGCTTCCTCGCCGCCGAGTTCGACGTTGATCGTCGAATGGTCGACGATGTCGTAGCCATGGGTCGATCCCGGCCGCGCCTGGGCGATCGGCGAGGCATAGACATGGCTGATGCCGAGCCTTGCGAGATAGGGAACGATCTCCACCGCATCGTCGAAGGTGAAGTCCTTGTGGAATTGCAGTCTGTAGGTCGCAAGGGGCGGCGGCACGGACAGGCCGCTTACATTAGGGCGCGCGCCGCGGCCCTCCTCCACGAGGGCCGCCGCGAGCTTGGCGAGTTGGCTTCCTGGAGCGACGAGGTTCTCGACATCGACTGAAAGTCGCCGCTGCCAGTTCGGATGCCCCTTGTCGAGGCCGGGCAGATTGGCCTGGTTGAGCTCGCCCGCCACATCCTCGAACTGGATCGAGGTCAGCGCGGAGGAGGTGCGGGCGAGATAACGGACGCAGGCTTCGAGCGGCGGTTCCGGGGGCGGAGTCGGATCGCTCAGGAGGCCCTGCTCGACCAATGCCTCGCAGAACTGCCCGATCTCCCGGCGCCGCGCCTCACGCTCGCGCTCCGAGGTCTCGCGGTCGAACACGCCGAGCGTCTGGCGGAGGTCGACGTCGAGTCCGCGCCACCAACCGCGCAAGGTCGGCAGATCGTGCGTGGTGAAGACCGACAGCGCGTCGCGCGGAAACGTGTCCGGCTTCTTGAACCGGCCGTCCTGCTCGCGCTCGAAGTAGATGACGCGATAGCTGAACAGCCCCGCTTCCATGATCGCATCGGAGAAGCCTTCGGGCGCGGTGCCGAGGTCTTCGGCGATGACGAGGCATTTGTGGCGGTGGCTCTCCAGCCGAAGGACCGCGAGCAGCGCCTCGAACGGATACGAGACATAGGCGCCCTCGGCCGCCGACCCGCCCGGCGGGATCAGGAACAGCCGGCGAAGCTGAAACGCATGGTCGATGCGGATGGCGCCGGCGTGGCGCATGTTCGAGGTCACCAGTGCCCGGAATGCCGCGAGACCCTGACGCTCCAGCGCCAGCGGGTCGAACGGCGGCAGGCCCCAGTTCTGCCCTTGCGGCCCGAGCGGGTCGGGCGGCGCACCAACCGAGAGCGTCTGCGAGAAGCGCTCCGGCGCCGCCCAGACCTCGGAACCACCGCGATCGGCGCCGACAGCGAGGTCGCGATAGAGTCCGACCATCATCCCGGAGTCGCGCGCCTTGGCCGAGGCCGAGGCGAACTGCATGTCCGCCTGCCATTGCAGCCAGGCATGGAAGGCGATTTCCTCCCGCTTCTCCTCGCGGAAGAAGGCGACGACATCCGAAATGGGCGACTGGAAATCCTGCGGCCAGTCGCCGGTCCACCAGCGCCCCTCGGCGCGGAAATGCTCGGCCAGCGCCTCGAACGTCGCGTGCAGTTCGAGCTGCTCGCCCTGCTCCGCTCGGAATGCGGCGAACCGGTCATCGTCCGCGCGCCTGGAAAAATCCTCGAACAGCGCATCGAGCAAGGGCCGCTTCAGTGCCCAGACCGCCTCGTGATCGACGAGCGTGCCGGCGCGAAGCTTCTCCAGCTCACCGGCATACTCCTCGCTCTCGTAAAGCGATGCGGCCTTGCTCCCGGCGAAACCCTCGATCGCGGTCGGATCGATGTGCAGGCTCTCGAGGAACAGCCGCGATGATGGCGAATACGGCGAATATTTCGACCGGTCGGCGGCGAAGAGAGCATGCAGCGGAGACAGACCGAGGAAGCTCGCGCCGAGCGCGCCGGAGCCGGTCGCCGCTTCCGCGATATCGGTGAAATCGCCGATGCCCATATTGCGCGGTGAGGTCAGTCCATAGACCTGCGCGGTGACGCCCCAGAGCTTCGCACCATCGGCGATCTCGTTTGGCGCCCAGCAGCGCGGCTGCGCGGAAATCAAAGTCGCCGAAGCCTTCGCGCCGCCGCTGGACGCCTCGAGCGCGTAGTAGCCCGGCGACAAGGGCGGCAGCGTGAACCAACCGTCCTCGATACCGGCCCTGCCCTCGCGCACCGTGCCGGCCTCGTCGATCAGCCTCCACTCGACCTCACCCGCCTGCGGATTGCGGACCGGAATTCCACCCGGCTGGCCGGAGGTCACGACCGGCAGCGGCGGTATCAGCCCGCACCTGAGCGCCTCGACGAGCGCCAGGCTGTGCCGCGCTTCGCCAACCGTCGCGGTTGGCAGGCCGAAGCCGTCCAGCACCGCCTGCCGGGATTCCGGCGAGGTCCGGACGTATTCCCCGGTCTGCCCGTAATAGCCGTCGGCGATGCCGACAAGGTCCGAAAGTCTGGCCAGCAGTTCGTCCCTGTCGCTCATGCCCCGCCCTTGATAATGGTTCCTGTCCAGCGCGGCAGGTGCACGCTCGTCCCCGCGACAACGCTATCGGTGCTCCGCCACAGAAGCCGCTCGCCGGGCGCGAGTTCCGCTTCCAGAACGTCGTCGCCGAAATTCGCAAGCAGTCTCAAGCGCCCGCCATCGAACAGCCATTCGACGGCGAGCGCCATATCGTGCGGCACTCCGTAACTGCCGCCGCGGAACCGGGTCTTCAGAAGTGGAACGATCTCCTCGGCGCGGATCCTCAGCAGATCCTTCGTCTCCGCCCGCGAGGTCGCATGCGGCTTCCTGTGCACCTCGTCCCAGTCGATCCGCGACCGCTCGAATGTCTTCGGGTCGGTCGGATCCGGAACGCGATCCTCATGATCCTTGAACGCCTTGAACTTCTTGAACTCCGCCCGTCGCCCCTCGCGCACGGCTTTGGACAGGCCCTTGTCGTCCGAAAAGTCGACGAAGAACTGGAACGGCGTGGACGCATCCCAGTCCTCGCCCATGAACAGCATCGGAATCTGCGGCCCGAGCAGCAGCGCGGCGCGCGCCAGCTTCAGCTTCTCGGCCGGTACGATATGCGCGAGCCGCTCGCCGAGCGCGCGATTGCCGACTTGGTCGTGGTTCTGCAGGAAGGCGACGAACGCCTGCGGCGGCAGGTGCCCGGAAGCCTCTCCCCGCTTCTTGCCGAGATGCCTGGACTGTTCGCCCTGGTAGCAGAACCCCTCGGCCAGCGCCCGGCCGAGCTTCTCGACCGGGCTGTCGGCGAAGTCCTCATAATAGCCCTCGTCCTCGCCGGTCAGCAGCGGGTGCCAGCAATTGTGGATGTCATCGGCCCATTGCGCCGTGTGGAAATGCGGCTTGCCGTTCGTACGCTCCAGCCAGCGCGCCTCGTTCGCCTCGTTTTCGAGGATCAGGTGGATGTCGCGGCCCGGAAACGCTTCACGCACCCGCCGCGCCAGCTCGTCGAGGAGATGCCGCTCGCTGTCGTCGAGGATCGCATGCACAGCATCGAGCCGCAGGCCATCGAGATTGTATTCGTCGAGCCAGTAGAGCGCGTTGTGAACGAAGAAGTCGCGCACGATCTCCGCGCCCTCGCCGTCGACATTGATCGCCGCGCCCCAGGGCGTGTGGTGCCGCTCGGTGAAGAACTTTTTCGCGAAGGCGTGAAGATAATTCCCTGACGGTCCGAAGTGGTTGTAGACGACGTCGAGCAAGACCATCAGGCCGTGCTTGTGAGCGGTGTCGACGAAGTGCTTCAGTTCGTCGGGCGTGCCGTAGGCGGCGTCGGGCGCGTAGATCAGTACGCCGTCGTAGCCCCAGTTCCGCTTGCCCGGAAAATCGCCGATCGGCATCAGCTCGATCGCGGTGACGCCGAGATCGGCGAGCTCCGGCAGCCTTTTCTCCAGCGAGGCGTACGTACCCTCCGGCGTCGCGGTGCCGACATGCACCTCGTAGATCACTGCCTTTTCCCAAGGCCGGCCGTGCCAACCGGGGACCGTCCATTTGTAGGCCGCCGGATCGACGACCATGCTTGCGCCATGCACGTCGTCCGGCTGGAAGCGCGAGGCCGGGTCGGGCACGGTCAGGTCCTTGCCGATGCGATACTGATAGCGGCTGCCGGCCTTGGCCTCCCGGACCGTCACCTCGCGCCAGCCGTCGCCGGCATCGGGCAGGTCGGTCTCCCGCCCGTCCACCACGAGCGTCACGTGCTTCGCCGTCGGCGCCCACAATGCGAACCGCACGCCGTCATCAACGATCTGCGCGCCAAACGGCATTGCGTGCACGCGTGGCATCGTCAGTGCGCTCCGGGAATGGTCGCGTGCTGGAACAGGACGAGCGATCGGGGCGCAAGTTTGAAGGTCTCGCCGGCGCGAAGCGTGATCGGCTGTTCGCCGCGCACGAGTCCGTCCGGGATGTTCGTGTCGAAGATCTGCACCCACACCTCCCCAGGCAGCATGTCGGCCAGCTTGAAGTCGACCTCTTCGTGCCAGGCGTTCATCATCAGGAGGAAACGCTGGCCGTCCGCTGCGTCGTTGCCGAACTGGAAACCGATCGTGCGCCGAAGTCCGTTGCTCCAGTCGCCCGGCGTCATCTCCCGGCCTTCCGGCACCAGCCAATAACTGTCGCGGAGGATCGATCCGGGAACCTGCGCGCCGGTCAGAAACGTCCGGCGGCGGAACGCATCGTGCGACTGCCTGAGATTGATCGCGGCCTGCGTGAAGGCGAACAGGTCGGGATCCGCCTCGGCCGTCTTCCGCCAGTCGAACCAGTTCGTGTCGTTATCCTGCGCATAGGCGTTGTTGTTGCCGTTCTGCGTGCGCGACTGCTCGTCGCCCATCAAGAGCATCGGCACGCCCTGCGAGAACATTAGCGTCGCGAGGAAATTGCGCTTCTGGCGCGCGCGCAGCTCGTTGATCTCGGGATCGTCGGTCGGGCCTTCGACGCCGCAGTTCCAGCTCAGATTGTGCGAATGGCCGTCGTTGTTGTCCTCGCCATTCGCCTCGTTGTGGCGGTCGTTGTAGCTGACGAGGTCGTTGATGGTGAAACCGTCGTGTGAGGCGATGAAATTGACGGTCGCCCAAGGATGGCGGCCGGTCGGCTCATAGGTTTCACGTGAACCGGCGATGACGCGGCCGAGCGCCGGAAGCTGCGCGTCGTCGCCGCGCCAGAACGCGCGCACCGTGTCGCGGTACTGGTCGTTCCATTCGCTCCACCCGGCCGGAAAATTGCCGACGCGGTATCCGCCGCCGCCGACATCCCACGGCTCGGCGATGAGCTTCACCCGCGACAGGAGGGGATCCTGACCGCACGCCTGCAGGAAGCCCGAGCGGGGATCGAATTCGTAGGGATCGCGCGCAAGCGTCGGCGCCAGATCGAAGCGGAAGCCGTCGATGTGGTAGTTCTCGACCCAGTGACGGAGCGAATCCATCACCATCTGCAGGACGCGCGGATGCGACACATCGAGCGTATTGCCGGTCCCGGTCGAATCCCAGGAATGGCGCGGGCTTTCCGGCGGCAACTTGTAATAGACCGCGTTGTCGATGCCGCGGAACGAGAGCGTCGGGCCGAGATGGTTGCCCTCGCAGGTATGGTTGTAGACGACGTCGAGGATGACCTCGATCCCGGCATCGTGCAGAGCACGGATCGCGCCCTTGAAGCCTGCAACACCTGCCTCGCCGAGATAGCGCGGCTCCGGCGCGAAATAGCCGAGCGTGGAATAGCCCCAATAGTTCTTCAGCCCCTTCTCGACGAGGAAACGGTCGTCGACGAAGGAATGGATCGGCATCAGCTCGATCGCGGTGATGCCGAGCTTCAGCAGATGGTCGATCACCTTCGGATGGCCAAGCGCCGCATAGCTTCCGCGCATCGCCTGCGGGACATCCGGGTGGAGTTGCGTCAGGCCCTTCACATGGGCTTCGTAGAAGATCGTCTCGTTCCACGGTCGGCGCGGCGGACGATCATCGCCCCAATGGTGCGACGGGTCCTCGACCACGCATTTCGGCATCATCCGCGCGCTGTCGCGGCGATCCATCGTCAGATCGGCTCGCTGCGAGCCGATCCGGTAGCCCCACATCGCGTCGTGCCAGCGAAGCTTGCCGGACAAGAGCCGCGCATAGGGGTCGATCAAGAGCTTGTGCGGATTGAAGCGATGGCCGCGGGCGGGATCGTAAGGGCCGTGGACGCGGTAGCCATAGAGCTGTCCCGCGGTCAGGCCCTCGACATAGACGTGCCAGACATTGTCGGTGCGCGCCGGCAACTTGATGCGGGTGATCTCCCGCTCGCCGGTACCTTCGAACAGGCAAAGTTCGACCGCCGTCGCATGTTCCGAAAATAGAGCAAAGTTGACGCCCTTGCCGTCCCAGGTCGCCCCAAGCGGGAACGGCTGGCCGTCGTCGATGCGATTCATATGGAGCGTTCTCACGATGGCGTGCTGCACAGATTGCGCAGTGTCGCTCAACGCACGAGCCCAGGAAGTGGGTCCGGAAGTCAGTATGTTTTTCATCCCATCGATGTTTGGTCAAAGAGTGCAACAACGCCATGGCGTTGCAAGCGCCGGGCCGCATCGCGGGTATGACTATCGCACGCACGCAAGTGGAATGTCCGAGGGACCGACGGATCGGTCACCTCGGGCAACTTGTCCTACATACGCTCGTATTCGGCTCGTCTTACGAGCCCTGGATATTGACGAGATGCGGCCGTATGCGGCGGTCTTTGATCATGCCGCGATAGACGTCGAGATATTGTTCGGTCATTTGCCGGGCGGTGAAGCGTTCCTCGAAGCGGCGGCGGATCATCGGCCGCGACAGCGAATCGAGATTGCGCACCGCGCCGACGGCGCTCGTCTGGTCCTCGACGACGAAGCCGGTGACGCCGTGCTCGACGACTTCGGACACCGACCCGCGATTGAAGGCGATCACCGGCGTGCCGCAGGCCATCGCCTCGATCATGACGAGGCCGAAGGGCTCCGGCCAGTCGACCGGCACCAGGAGAGCGATGGCGCCGCTCAGGAAATCCGCCTTCTGCCCGTCGTTGATCTCGCCGATATACTCAATGCCATCTGTACCCAGATACGGACGGATCGTCTCATCGAAATAGTCCTGATCGGCGCGGTCGACCTTGGCGGCGATCTTCAGCGGCAGGCCGCAGCGCTGGGCGATGTCGATCGCCCGGTCGAGGCGTTTTTCCGGCGAGATACGGCCGAGGAAAGCGAGATAGGAGGGGACGACCGGCTGCGGAGTGAGCAGGTCGGCCGGCAGGCCGTGATGGACCGTCGCGGTCCAGTTCGCCTCCTGTACCGGGCGGCGCTGGGCGTCGGAGATCGATACGACCGGGACCTCGGAGAAGGTCTCGAATACAGGCTGGTGTTCCGGCAGATCGAGACGGCCGTGCAGAGTGGTGACGAAGGGCGTGGACTGACCCGACATCAAGGAAAACGGGTAATAGTCCAGATGGAAATGCATGAGATCGAATTCGTCCGAGCGACGATAGACGTGTTCGATCATCATCATATGGAGCGCGTTGGGATCGCGCACCGTACCGTCGAGACGGAGCGCCCTCGGCCAGATTGCCTCGAGCTTCGCACTCGTCCTTGAGTCGCCACTGGCGAAGAGCGTGACGTCGTGTCCGAGCGCGACCAGTTCCTCGGTCAGCCACGAGATCACTCGTTCGGTCCCGCCGTAAAGCGTGGGCGGCACGGCTTCGGTCAACGGGGCGATTTGTGCAATCCTCATGGAAGCTCCTTTTCCGACCTTGAGCTGCGGTGCGCCTCGCTTGCGAGGCCCGCGAACTTGAAAAAGGAAATGTGTTCATAGTTGAACGAGATAGCGGCGTTCTCCTGCGCGATGTCGGCGATTGAGCCGACCGCTCGGAACCGATGCGCGCACTCCGTCATTCCTCGCCAAGGAAGCGCCAAACTTCTGATTGATTTGCTGGATACGAGTTGCAATGCCCGGTGCACGGCGGGCCAAGCCATCTCACAGCGCGAAGGTACTCACTGCCGATGGACGACCTTTGCCGTTATGCGGAACGGCCGTTGGCGTTTTTCGCCCGCTATATCGGCCGCCACCGCCCGCTTCATATCGTCATCGTGCTGGCCGTACTCGGAGCCGTTGCGTGCTCCGTCAGCACTCAATACGGCATCAAGCTGCTGATCGATTCACTGTCGTCGCCCCCAGGCTACGGCTATAGCCCGTGGGTCGCCTTCGCGATCCTGCTGTCCTTCATCGTCGCCGACAACCTGCTCTGGCGCGTGGCGAGTTGGAATGCCAGCCATGCGTTCGTGGACGTCACGGGCGATCTGCGGTCGGACCTCTTCCGCCATCTCACCGGGCACGCGCCGACGTACTTCGCGGACCGCCTGCCTGGCGTGCTGACGAGCCGCGTCACCGCGACATCCAACGCCGTCTTCCAGATCGAGAACATGTTCGTCTGGAACGTCATGCCGCCCTGCGTCGCGACCGTCGGCGCCATTGTTTTCCTCGGCCTGGTCAGCCTCCAGATGGCGGCCGTGCTGGTGATGGTCGCTGGCGCGATGATGCTGGTGATGTTCCGCATCGCCGCCAAAGGCCGGCCCCTCCATCACGATTTCGCGGACAAGGCCGCCGCCGTCGATGGCGAGATGATCGACGTCGTCGGCAACATCGCTCTGGTGCGGGCCTTCGGCGCCATCGGGCGCGAGCATCTGCGCTTCGACGCCACCGTCGCCGAGGAAATGACTGCGCGCCGGCGCAGCCTCCTTTACCTGGAGAAGCTTCGCCTGCTGCACGCCCTCGTCGTCGTGGTCATGACGCTCGTCCTGCTCGGCTGGGTGATTTCGCTGTGGCAGAACGGGCGGGCGACCGCGGGCGACGTGGTGCTCGTCTGCACGCTCGGCATCGCCGTGCTCAGCGCGACGCGTGACCTCGCCGTCGCCCTCGTCGACGTGACCCAGCACATGGCCCGCCTGTCGGAGGCGCTGGCGACGTTGCTCTCGCCGCATGAGATGCGCGACCACCCCAACGCCGCCGCCCTCGTGCCCAAAGGGACTCGCATCACGTTCGAAAACATCTCGTTCCAATACCCGAACGGGAAGCGGGTCTTCGACAGCTTCAGCGTGGACATCGAGCCGGGACAGCGCGTCGGACTCGTCGGTTCCTCGGGCGGCGGCAAATCGACATTGGTCGCGCTCCTCCAACGGTTCTACGAACCGGAGAGCGGCCGCATCCTCATCGACGGGCAGAACATCGCCCTAACCACCGAGGACAGCCTGCGCGAGAGCATCGCGGTCGTTCCGCAGGATACAGCGCTGCTCAACCGCACGCTGCTCGAAAACATCCGCTACGGCCGGCCCGACGCCGCCGATGACGAGGTCTGGGAGGCCGCGATCGCGGCGCGGTGCAGGCCCTTCATCGAGAACCTGCCGCTGGGCCTCGACACGGTGGTCGGCGATCGCGGCCTGAAACTGTCGGGCGGGCAGCGCCAGCGCATCGCCATCGCCCGCGCCTTCCTCAAGAATGCGCCTCTCCTCATACTCGACGAGGCGACCTCGGCCCTCGACACCGAGGCGGAGGAGGCGATCCGCGAGGCTCTCGAGCGGCTGATGACCGGGCGCACCGTCATCGCCATCGCCCACCGCCTTTCCACGCTGCGCGAGTTCGATCGCATCCTTGTCATGCGCGGCGGCAAGCTCGTGGAAGACGGCGCCCCCGAGGACTTGATGCGCGGAGAAAGCGTCTACGGCGGGCTGGTGAACCGCGAACTGAGCCGCCTGGCGGTCCAGACCGCTTGAACGGTCGTCGAATAGAGGTCGCGATCGCCGCAACAATTTGCACACCAGCATCCGACAGACTTTCGACACGGTCGTGATTCGTGTCTAAGGTGCGGTCCTCACTGCGATTCCTGCGCCAAGATGCTCGTCGACCACAGCTCGCTCATGCTGGCCATCGCGTTCTCGGGCGCGGCGCTGAGCATTACGCTGTTCGCAAGCTGGCTGAGCTCTCGCACGGAGAGCTTCCTTCTCACCTGGGCCGCCGGCACGCTGTTCGTCGTCGTCAGCGCGGCGAGCTTCAGCTACTACCAGCAGAAGCCCGGACCCTGGTGGGCGCTCCTGTCGATGAGCTGCCTCTCGATCGGCCTGTCGATCGTCTATGGCGCAGCCATCCAGTTTCGCCGTCGCGTCATGGCCGCTACGCAGATCGGCATCTCGATCCTGGCGACGCTTCTGCCGATGGGGATTTTCTTTCCATGGGGCTATGCCGGGCTCGGCTTCATCTCCGCCAATCTCGGCGCGATGGTCGTCCTGTTCCTCACATCCGTGGAACTCTGGCAGGCCCGGCGCGAATCCCCCGTCCAGATCGTCAGCCTCGTCATCCTCTACGCCGTGACTGGCGTCTCGTTCGGACTGTGCGCGATCCCGATCGCGATGAACTCGCCGCTCCACATGGAGGGGCCGCCGCAGAACTGGGCGGAGAACATCAACGCCGTCGTGTCGATCATCAGCGTCACCGGCATCGGCGCGATCTCGCTGTCGCTGCATCAGTCGCGGATCGCGCTGCGCCACCAATCCGACGCCCTGACCGACGCGCTGACGGGGCTGATGAACCGCCGCGCCTTGTTCAACAAGCACGGCAATCTCCCCTCCGGCGCGGGTGTCGTCCTGTTCGATCTCGATTTCTTCAAGAGCATCAACGACATGTACGGCCACGACACCGGTGACCGCGTGCTCCGCCGCTTCTCCGAGGTGCTATCCGATCATCTTCGCCCCGCCGACACCGCGGCTCGCCTCGGCGGCGAGGAGTTCGCGCTGGTAATGCCGCGCGGCAGCCGCGAACTTACGATGATGATGGCCGAGACGATCCGCACCACGTTCGAGGCCGAGGAGCTCGACACCGATATCGGTGCCTTTTCCTGCACGGTCAGCGCCGGCGTCGCCTATGTGCGCGGCGAGCCCGAGACCCTCGATGCCGTGCTGAACCGCGCCGACGGCGCGCTCTACGAGGCCAAGCGGCAGGGCCGCAACCGCGTCCGCATGGCCAAGGCCGATCAGTCTACTTCTTCCGGCGTCTTGCACCTTCCAAGACGGGCTTGAGCGATTGCTTGGCGTCGAAGAAGCCGGCCCAGGGATCGCTTTTCAGGTTTTCGAGACGGCGCGGCAGGTTCGTGACGTTGAAGTGGTTGCCCTTCACGTCCGGGCCGAGTTCATCCCACGTCAGAGGGGTGGCGACGGGAGCACCGCTCCGCGCCCGCGTCGAATAGGCGGCGACCGCCGTCGCGCCCTGCCCGTTCCTGAGATAATCGACGAAAACCTTCCCGGTCCGGACCTTCTTCGCCATGGTCGAGACGTAACGGTCCGGGCTGTCGGCGGCCATGCTCTCGGCGATCACCCGACAGAACGCCTTCACCTCGTTCCACTCCACCTCCGGCGCGAGCGGCACGACAACATGCAGGCCCTTGCCGCCGGTCGTCTTCACGAAGCTGTCGAGGCCGAGGCCCTGCATCCGCTCACGCGCCTCCCGCGCGCCCTGCACCACCGCCGACCACGGCACGTCGTCGCCGGGATCGAGGTCGAAGATCAGCCGGTCGGCCTTGGTAAGTTTGCCTTCGCGCGAACCCCAGGGATGGATTTCCAGAACGCCTGCCTGCACCAGCGAGACGAGCCCGGCGAGATCGTCGATCACCATCATCTTCTCGTCGTCGCCCGGCACCTCGATCTCGCGGATCGCCTTTCCTAGACCGGCCCAGGCATGCTTCTGGAAGAAGCACTGCTTCTGCGAGCCGGACGGGCAGCGGACCAGCGACAGCGGCCGACCGACAAGATGCGGCAGCACCCAGTCGGCGATCTCGGCATAGAACTCGGCGAGGCCCTGCTTCGTGACGCCCTGCTCTTCCCAGAGCACGCGCTCGGGATGGCTCAGCGCCACGCCCGCCACCGTCACGCCCTTGCCGACGATCTTCGTATCCTTGCGCTCGGCCCTCGGGGCGGGCTCGGCCTGTTGGGGCGCATCCTTTGGAACTTCGCGCACTACGTCCTTGGCCTCCTTGTCCTCGCGAAGCCCCTTGAAGCTCGCATGGCGGAGCGACCCGTCATGGGTCCAGCCGCGGAACTCGATCTCGGCGACGAGTTCCGGCCGCGCCCAGACTACGCCACGCCGTTCGTCGGCGGAAAGCTTGGCCGCGAAGGGCGACGCATCGGCTTTCCTCTCGTCGAGGACCTTCCAGAGGTCGCGCGCGACGGTCTGCGTATAGCCGGTGCCGACCCGGCCGATATGGATCAGCTTTCCCTTGTCGTAATAGCCCATGACCAGCGAGCCGATCGCCTTGGCCGAGGCCGTCGACGGCACATAGCCGGCGATCACGAATTCCGACCGCTGCGTGCATTTCACCTTCAGCCATTGATCGCCCCGGCCCGAGCGGTAGGGCGCATCGGCCCGCTTGCAGATGATTCCTTCCAGCCCGAGGCGGCAGGCATGGCGGATCATCGCCTCGCCGTCGCTCTCGATATGCTCGCTGTATCTGAGCTTGTCGTGCGGCGCCCCGGCGATCAGCCCCGCCAGCGTCTCTTTGCGCTCAACCAGCGAAAGCGGCGTGAGATCGCGGCCGTCGAGATGCAGCAGATCGAAGGCGTAATACATCGCCTTTCCGCTCACGAGCCTGCCGCCCCGTCCTCCCAGATCCTGCTGGAGCGCCGAGAAGCTGGATATCCCGCTCTCGTCCTCGACCACCGCCTCCCCGTCGATCAGCGCGGTCTCGGCCGGAATGCCCTTGATCGCCTCGGCCACGCCCGGAAAGCGGTGCGTCCAGTCGAGCCCGTTACGGGTCAGCAGTTGGACATTGCCATGGTCGAGCCGCGCCTGCAGCCGGTAGCCGTCGAACTTGACCTCATGCACCCAGTTCCCGCCGTTCCGGGGCTTGGCGACGAGCGTCGCCAGCGCCGGCGGCACGAAATCCGGAAGCTTGGCGGCCTTGGTTCCCTTCGGAACAACCGTCGCCGGCCGTTTCGAAGCGGGATCGGCGCTGGTCTTGACGCCTTTCGGCTTGGTTTCCTCCGCCGAGTGGACACTGTCGCCGCGGTTTGAATTCCACACCCTGTCGCCGTCGCTGGCGATCTCCGGGATGGTCCGCCCCGAGACGACCGAGCGATCCTCCTCTTCGAGGATATCCGGATCGCCGTCCTCTCTCGCCCATTCGTCGTCCGACTTGATCAGCAGCCAGGAATCCGTCTTCTCGCGCGGCCGGCGCTTCAGCCGGACGAGGTGCCAGCGACCGTGGAGCTTCTCGCCGCTGAGCGACAGTTCGAGGTGACCCTTCTTGAGGCCGTAATGCGGGTCGCCATCCGGCTCCCACGTCCCCCGGTCCCAGATCATCACCGTCCCGCCGCCATACTGGCCCTTCGGGATGATGCCCTCGAAGGAGTTGTAAGCGATCGGGTGATCCTCGGTCTGGACCGCGAGCCGTTTCTCGCCAGGCACGAGGCTCGGCCCGCGCGTCACCGCCCAGCTCTTCATCACGCCGTCGAGTTCCAGCCGGAAATCGTAATGAAGCCGCGTCGCGTCGTGCTTCTGGATGACGAATGAATTCCCCCTCGCCTTGCCCACGTCCGGGCCCGGTTCGGCGGTTTTCGAGAAGTCGCGCTTGGCGCGATAGGCTTCGAGGGCTTTTGGCACGCGGATTCAATTCAGCGTGGCCGGAGTCGTTCCAGATAACGTCAACCGTCGCCTGGACCGCGCGTGGCGAAGCCGTCGCGTGATCGCATAAGTGCGCCGCAGGCGCTCTATAGATATTGAGCTTCGCGAGTAGACGCTGAGTCCCGGTTCTCGGAATCGGCTACGCCCACCCGGACCGGGACACTGGAAGTATCAGATCGCCACCAGATGCAGCCCGCGCGCCTTGATCCGGCACTCGTTTGCCCGCGACCGCGCCACCTTGGCGTCGGCGGAACCGGGTTCGAGCTTGATGAACTGCTCCCACACCGGCAGCGCCTCGGCGAAGCGGCCCAGTTCATAGAGCAGCAGCGCCAGATTGTACGCCGCGTCCGGATATTCATGGTCGATCGCGAGCGCCGTGCAGTAATGCGTCACCGCCTCGTCCTTCCGGCCCGCATCCTCGGCCGAGACGGCGAGGTTGAACCAGGCTTCCGGGAACAGCGGCGCACGGTTGAGCGCCATCCGCCACGCGATCCGCGCTTCCGCCTTGCGGTCCTGCGCGTCAAGCACATTGCCGAGATTGAACGGCGCGATCGGATCGGTGCGGTCGAGCTTGGCGGCTAGATCGTAGAGCCGTTCGGCGAGAGCGAGATCGCCCTCTTCCTCGGCGTCTTCGGCGCATTCGACGACCGCGTCGACATCCTCCGGCGGTGCCTCGAGCGGCAGCGGGAACTGTCCGTCGAGCGCGGTCGCGACACCGTCGATCTCACGGACGACCGTCCCGGTGTCGGAGACACCCAGCTTCACTTCCGAGAGCCGTAGCCCCTGCGCCCTGAGATCGACCGCCGCCGCGACGAGTTCGGCGAATTCGCAGCCCGCCCGCATCAGCCTCGCGGTTTCCTTCGCCGTCACGAGATCGCGGTAGCCGTAAAGACCGCCGACCGGCTCGATGACGTCGAACAGCGAAAGCCAGAACAGAAGTTCCTCGTCGAGCCCGGACAGACGCCCGAGTTCGGCGCAGTCCATCCACCGGTGCTCGTCCGCCGGCGGCGGCTTCAGCCCGAGGCTGCGCTGGAGGGAGAGTTCGCTGATCAGCGCCGCCTGATCGGGCATGCGCTCCAGCGCGTCCATCAGACGCGAACCGGACAAGAGCTCGCGTGCCGCGCCGCTTGCGATAGCGACAAGGGTAACACGCTTCTTGAGGCGGTAGTGGAGGCTTGCGCCCGCCTTGGCTACGGCGGCGTTGAGCTGATTGCGGCTTAGACCGTTAACTCGGCCCAAGACATAAACTGAAGCGCGGCTGAGATCGTACATCCCCACCCACTCTGAACGCTGACACGAATCACGTTCGACAGGGATGAGTCTGAGCCCGAACCGTTAAGATTCGAAGACATTTTTTGGGCGCGGGGGATAACCTTTATCCCGCCGCCCGCTTCTTCGTTGGTTTCTCGGCGCTTTTCGAGGCCGAACCTCTTTTCGCGCTTTTCGCCGCCGGCCGCCGCTGCGGCTTTTCCTCCGCTGCCGGCTCCTCTTCGGCCGCTCTGCCGCCCTTTTCGCTTTCGATCGAGCGGCGCAGGGCATCCATCAAATTGACGACGTTCGACTGCTTGGCCTGCTTCGGCGCCTCGATCGTCTTGCCCTGCTGCTTGGCGTTCAGCATCTCGATCAGAGCGTTCTCGTACCGATCCTCGAACTTCTCGGGATCGAAATGGCCCTTCTTCTTGCTGATGATGTGAGTCGCCAGGTCCAGCATGTCCTCGGGGATATCGATCTTCCTGATGTCGCCGAAATAGGTGTCGTCGTCCCGGACCTCGTATTTGTAGCGGATATTGGTCAGCAGGATGCCCTTGCCACGCGGCTGCAGTAGGACGATCCGCTCGCGCCGCTGCAGGACCAGCCGGCCGATGCCGACGACCTTTTCTCTCGCCATAGCCTCGCGGATCACGGCGAATGCTTCCTCGGCGACCTTGTCGTCCGGCGCCAGATAGTGGGACGCATCGAGATAGACCGGATCGACCTCGTGCTCCGGCACGAACTGCTCGATGTCAATCGTGTGCGTGCTCTCGATCTGCACCTTCTCGAGGTCCTCGTCCTCGACGGTGACGTAATGTCCCTTCGAGAACTCGTAGCCCTTCACCCGGTCCTCGCGGTCGACCACCTCCTCGGTGTCGGCATCGATCATCTGCTGCTTCAGCCGGTTTCCGGTCGCGCGGTTCAGTGTGTGGAACGATATCCGCTCGCTTGCCGTGTTCGCCGGATAGAGCGCGACGGCGCAGGAGACGAGGGAGAGTTTCAGGTAGCCCTTCCAGGACGCACGCGGGGCCATGACGAGGTTCCTTCGCTACGCAAGGTTCCTGACCAAACGGGCGTGGAGGGTGTGCGGTTCCAGCGACATCGAAGGCGGAAAATAAAAAGCCGGACAGCGACTGGTCGCTGTCCGGCTTAAAAGACCTGCCAAAGCGAGGGGCTGGGGGGCTGAGAAGTCGCCTCGGCTTGGTCTTACAAGGAAAACTCGCTTCCCCGATTGGGGTTCCGCCGGGTTCAAAAAAAATTTGACCCGGCGGAAATTTTCGAACCGCTATTTCCCGCGCAGAGCGTCCTTCACACCGCCGATGAAATTGCGCGCCTTGCCTTCGGCCTTGTCGGCGTGGCCTTCGGCCTCGAGCTTGCGATCGCCCGTCAGCTTGCCGGCGCCTGCCTTCATGCTGCCCTTGGCCTGTTGGGCTGAGCCCGCGATGCGTTCCTTGTCGACCATCTGGTTCTCCCTTGCCCGCTGAGACGGGGCTGATTGAAGAACGCGCCGGAGTCAGACAGGTTGCCTGCCGGCCGCCTCTTCTTCGAGGATCGCCTTTAGCCCCGCGCGATAAGTCGGATAGAGCAGGTCGACGCCGAGTTCGGTTCGCACACGCGTATTCCTGATGCGCTTGTTCTCCGCCCAGAAGCTCTTAGCCATTTCGGACATCTGCGCCTCGTCGAACGGCACGACCGGTGATGGCTCCATTCCCAGCAGACCTGCGGCGTACGCGACCACTTCGTGCTGAGGCACCGGCTCGTCGTCACCGAGATTGAACACGGGCCCCGCCTCGGGATGCTCGATCGCGGCCTTGAGCACGGCGGCGATGTCGTCGACATGAATGCGGTTGAACACCTGGTCCGGTTTGTGAAGCCGCCTCGCCTTCCCCTCGCGCAGGCCGTCGAAGACGCTGTTGCCTGGCCCGTAGATTCCGGAAAGCCGGAAAATCTGGACCGCCCGTCCTGGAGCCGCGAGCGTCCGCCATTCCTCCTCGGCATCGAGCCTTCGGCGCGAGCGGGCGCTTTTCGGCGCGGTTTCGGTCTCCTCGTCGATCCAGCGGCCGCCGTGATCGCCATAGACACCGGTCGTGGAGAGATAACCGACCCAGACGAGGTCGATGCTCTCGCCCAGCGTATGACCGAGAGCCGTGAACGCCGGATCGCCATCCTCGCTTGGCGGCACCGAGACCAGCACATGCGTCGCGGCCTTGGCCGCGACGACGAGTTCGGGAGACAGCGGGATACCCGTCACGAGCCGATAGGCGTCATAGCCCTCGCTCTTCAGATGCTCGATCTTCTCGGCGGTTCGCGCCGTTACCGAGACCGTCTCGAACATCCCGCCATGCCGCTCGACGAACCGCCGCGCGGTATAGCCGAAACCGAGGACGAGAAGCCGCCTCACCCGCTCAGAAGTCCAGGTCGGCGTAGACTGGCGAGGGCGCCATGCCGAGCACGCGGTCCTCGAACAGGGTGCGGAAGCTCGGCCGCGACTTCACGCGGGCGTACCAGTCGCGCGCCACCGCGTCCTCGTCCCACGGCACGTCGCCGAGATAATCGACGCAGGACAGATGCGCCGCCGCCGCGAGATCGGCATAGCTCAACGCTTCGCCCGCAAGCCATTTCCGCTGGCGGATGAGATAGCCGATATATTTCAGGTGATAGCGGATGTTCGACTTCGCCGCCCGGAACACCGCCGGGTCGGGCGGACCGCCGCCGACATCGCCCGGCATGAAGCGCTTGTAGATCTTCTCGTGGACGAGCGGCTCGGAGACCTCCGCGCCGAACTTCTCCGTAAACCACGCCACAAGGCGCCGCACCTCGACACGGGCGCTCGGATTCTCGGGAAGCAGCCGACGATCGTTCAGGGCGAGACCCCGGGTTTCGTCGAGCCATTCCGCGATGATCCTGGACCCCGGCACCGAGGCGATCTGCTCCTCGACCAGCACCGGGGTGGTGCCAGCCGGATTCAGGGCCAGGAACGCCTCGCGGCGCTCCCAGACTTTTTCCTCGATGAGATCGGCCTCGATCCCCATCTCGGCGATGGAGAGCCGGATGAAGCGGGAATGCGGGCAAAACGGGTGATGATAGAGAATCGCCATTAACCGGCCCGAAAACAGCACACTACTTTTGGAGAAGGCGGGCGGGACACTGTGCGCGTGGCACGCGACCGATGCTCCGTATAGAACTTCCGACCGGGTCCGGGCAACAGATTCGCATTCCGGGCGACGGGGGACAGCATGGATCTCAGCCGGGTTCTCGACGCGCTCATCCTCGGCGTAGTGGAAGGCGCCACGGAGTTCATCCCGGTCTCATCCACCGGCCATATCCTTCTGCTCGGCCATTTTCTCGGCTTCGAGTCGACGGGCAAGACCTTCGAAGTGCTGATCCAGCTCGGCGCGATCCTCGCCATCCTGTCGGTCTATTTCGGCCGCCTGTGGTCGATCGCGACCGCCTTGCCGAGCGATCCCTCGGCGCGCCGCTTCGTCATCGGCATCCTGGTTGCATTCCTGCCCGCCGCGGTCATCGGCGCCATCGCGCACGATTTCATCAAGACGGTGCTGTTCGAATCGCCGATGACGATCTGCGTCTCGCTGATCATCGGCGGCCTGGCACTGCTCTGGATCGACAATATGTCGCTCACACCGCGCTACACCGATGCGACCAAGTTCCCGCTGACGACCTGCCTCGCGATCGGCTTCATCCAGTGCCTCGCCATGATCCCCGGCGTCTCCCGCTCCGGCTCGACCATTGCCGGCGCGCTGCTTCTCGGCGCCGACAAGCGCGCCGCGGCGGAGTTCTCGTTCTTCCTGGCCATGCCGACCATGGCCGGCGCCTTCGCCTACGACCTCTACAAGAACCGAGACAATCTATCGTCCGACGACCTCGTGATCACCGCGATCGGCTTCGTCGCCGCCTTCGTCATGGCCGTGATCGTGGTCCGCTGGGTGCTGGACTACGTCAACCGCCACGGCTTCGCGCTGTTCGCATGGTGGCGGCTGATCGTAGGCTCGGCCGGCATCGCCGGCCTGCTCGTCTACGGCTGAGCCGTCAGCCCAGCTGTTCCTCGATACTGCGGGTCTTTTCCATGACCACGTCGCCGGTGTGCTTCGTGGTCACCGTCTCGATCAGGACAATCCAGCACTCTTCCTCGGCAACGGGATTGTGCATCACGCCTTTCGGAACGACGCAGAATTCGCCGGGATTGAGGACGACGTCGCGTCCGCCCTCGAACTGGATGACGAGCCGCCCCCTCACGACCTGAAAGAGTTCGTCCTCGTCGTCATGCTTGTGCCAGGTCAGCTCGCCCTTAACCTTGGCGACCTTGACGTACTGGTCGTTGACCCGGCCGACGACCTTCGGCGACCAGTGCTCGGTCACCTCATCGAATGCCCGTTCGAGATTGATGGTCTGCATGGCGCGCTTCTGCTCGCGATCCGCCTGCGGCTTCGTCAGGCCAGATGAACGTCCGTGAACTGACCGGCCTTGCGGTAGCGATAGAGATATTCCGGCACGACGGTCTCGATGCCCGTCGGATGTATGCCGAGACCTTCCAGCGTCAATCCCGCTCTGATCGCCGCGTCGGAAACCACATTGTCGGTCTCGAGCAACTTCACCTGGTCGACCGTCAGCAGCGGCTTCGGCAGAATCTGCAGCACACTCGCCTGGAGACGGGCGATCGCGAATGGCAGTGAAACCAGCAGGCGCCGACGGCCGATCACCTGCATGATGTATTCCATCAACTCACGGAACGTCCGCGTCTCGGGCCCGCCGAGCTCATAAGTCGCACCCGGCTTGGCCCTGCCCTCGATCGCGAGGGCGACGGCCGTCGCGACATCGGCGGCGAACACCGGCTGGAACTTGGTATGACCGCCACCGATGAGCGGCAGCACCGGCGACAGGCGCGCCATTTCGGCGAAACGGTTGAAGAAGCTGTCCTCGGGTCCGAACACGATCGATGGGCGGATGATGACCGCTTCCTCCACCGTGCTCAGGACCGCCCGCTCGCCGGCCGCCTTGGAGCGGGCATAGGCCGAAGCCGAATCGGCGTTCGCGCCGAGCGCCGAGATCTGAACGAGATTCTTGATGCCGGCCTTCTTGGCGGCCTCGGCGATTCGCCGCGCGCCCTGCACATGGACCTCGTCGAAGGTCTGGCGGCCGCTTTCATGAAGAATGCCGACGAGGTTCACGACCGCGTCCGAACCTTCGATGGCGCGCTGGATCGACGCGGCATAGCGGACATTCGCCTGCACCGACATGATCTGGCCGACCGAGCCGAGCGGCTGGAGGTGCTGCGCGAGGTCCGGGCGGCGCACCGCATTGCGCACGCGCCAGCCGCGTTCGGCCAGAGCGCGCACTACGTGACGCCCGACAAATCCCGAGCCGCCGAATACGGTTACGATCCGATCGGAAACCATCGCGCGCGGCATTGCTGGACCTCTTCTAGACAGCGTTGTGACTACCTAAGCCAACCCTACGAAACCGTCCAGAGCGCCGTTGACCCGGCGCGCAACGCACCTTATGACGGCGCCCGTGCCCAGGTGGCGGAATTGGTAGACGCGCTGGCTTCAGGTGCCAGTGGCTTAACGGCCGTGAAGGTTCGAGTCCTTTCCTGGGCACCAGAAATCCCGAAGAACGCTTAGAAGCTCTCGGGTACTCAGTTCCCCGCTGGCATCATGTAGGCGTACAGGGTTCGCGTTGAATCATCGTACGGAAATCCCAACGTCCTGACGGTATCGAGCTGATTGCCGCCCAACACCCACAGTTTGTCCTCATCCCAATCCAGCAAGAAACCGACATGCCCTCTTCCGGTGGCCCAAGCAGTGTCGCCCTTGTCGAAGGGATAGTTCCGAAATACGGCTAGGCACCCGTAAGCTGGACGGCTCAGCCGCCGAAATCGGTTGTGCCGATTGTGGTAGAACGAGCGTGAGCCGACGTGACTGGTGCCAAGGTAGCCAGCCGCCTCTAGACAGTGATTGCAGAAGGCCGCGCACCAATCGATCTCGTCGCCACCCGGCCCGGGCCCGACTTCACGGCACGACCTGAAATACTGCATGATCCTGGGGTTATCACCGGGGTCCCATTCAGTCCGCTCTCTCGCGGGCAGCGCCGCTTCGCCCTTGGCGATTCTCATCCAGTCCTGCGCCGAGCGGGCTGCGGTCCGCGTTGGTCGCGATTTATTCGGTTTATCAACGCGAACCATACCCTCGGCCCAACCGGAGGCATCTTTCACCGTTCCTGCCAGCCTCCGCATCTCTTCCTCGCTTAGGGAGGATACGGACCTTGCTGCCTCCAGGCCGGAACGGCGAGCCAAGTCGGCAATCTCGTCTCCGGCGTCGATTGGCACGACAGCGAACTCCTGGATAATCTCGCCTACGGACCTTCGCGAATAAGCGGGGGTAGCCAGAAGTTCGACGCACGCACTCCAGCCAATCGTCTCGTCTGGGAAGATCGCGAACGTCCCGTCATCGCCCACAGCTCCGTAAGCGGTAGCAAAGGTTCCGGCGGACAAACCGATGGGATTGGCATTTCGCCACCCTGAAGAGCCCCCTTCGCGTATCAGTTCCTCGTCCGTTGCAGAGTCCGAGAGGATGACCCGTCGGGGCCCAGCGGTGCGTGCATGATCGTAGGGCATGGCGACATCCCTCGTTGGCAAACATGCGATCGGCCCTTAGGGCGGCGTGTAGAGGCCCACGACGCAGTCCCTGTCGTTCGGGCTGATCCTAGAATTGAGAGTCGAACTGAAGCCGTTGAGAGTCCAATGTGACGGTATCGGGTAGAGCATCACGGAGCGAACATCGAAAGCACCGCTGCGAACGCATTCGTAGTCGCGTCCAAACTTGTTGAAGATGTTTTCTTCGCAGTCGCGACGCGACCATCCTTCCCGAGCCATGTCGCGGATCACGGCTGGTTTATTCCAGACAATCGGGACACTCGGATTCTGGTGTTCATGGGAAAGCCCTAGCGCATGGCCGAACTCATGTGTCACCGCACGTTCGTCCTGGCTCTCAAGATTCATCGTGGCGCTGTGTGGAGCTACGTTGGCGCTTTCTCGTCCGACTAGAGACTTGTTGCCGCCAGGGCCGAAGTGAATGGCGATCTGCGATTGAGATTGCCGTACGCCAAACTTGAATTGAAGCTTGGTGCCGAGCGCACCACTAAGCCAATTGTTGGAGTATCGCTGGACATTTCGGTGCAAGCTGGCGTCACCATTGATGAAATGAACGCTGAGGGTGATTTTTCTTCCACCTGGTGTCATCCCGTCGTTCCGACGCCAACGTTTCTGGAAATTGGCCGTGCCGCGTGGGGTTAGCCTGAAGTCGGCGATAGCCGCATCAAGGAGTTCGCGGTCAAATCCGACGTCTTCGGCGTAGCTATCGAGCATCCGGGAGGCACTGCGAGAGACTATTGGCTCTTTTGTTGAGCAGATGAAGTCCTCTCGACTGCGTGCGAGAGTGCTTCGCGCCGACAGCGAGCAGCAGCAACCGAGAACGAACGCTCTCCTGGTGATCACTGGAGCGCCCCCTGCAGACACAGAGAGAAAAACACACTATTTAGTTGTCGTCTAGCGACTCATACAATCATGATAATGGCCTGTCGCGGCTCGACGCCAATGAGGCTCAGGGAGCAGTTCACTCGTTCAGCGATCTGGCATCAGCTTCACGTGTCGCTCACCCCAATCGACGACCTCCCTAAGCTGAGCGGCAAGCTGGTCCAGACCGACTCCAGCGATACGCGCTCGGATCAGCGGCACATTGAGTCCTCGGCTACCGCTGCAAATGCCTCGAAGTCCGACTGAAGCGTCGAATTGGTTTGCGTCCAATGGACCGCTTCCCTCTCTCCCAAGAATTTCCAGAGCATTGCGCTTAGCTGACCGTGTAACGAGGGCGCGCAAGGATGGCTCCGCTCAGCTCGTTTTGGCATTGTCCTTCCGCATGGCCTGAACGCCTCTGACGAGAAGCAGAGCCGGTCCGGGCAGTAGCAGATAGCAGATCGCTCCGACCCGAAGCGTCGTATCGATGCTGAACTCGATGCTCGTCAACACGGCGACACCTGCCGCAAGCACGCCCGCTGCGCCGTTGATGCCCCAGAACCACGGGGTCGGTCTCTGGTCGATCCTTGAGACCAGCCGCATCCCAGTCGGAAAACCGAATCCCATGAGGAAGCCGGCCGGGGCGAGAACCAGGACGGTCAGCAGGGCCCTGAACGGCAGGCTTGCACTCTCCAGCTGGAGCAGGACCTGGGGAAGCCACGAAGACAGGGCGAGGAGATACGCGCCGGTGAGCGCCGACCAGCCAATCAGCCGAGGGCTGCTGTCGAGTAAGACGCGCTCGGACGCCAGGCTGCCGACGCCGGTTGATAGGATCAGGCTGAAGAGGACGATGCTGAGGGCATAGACCGGATGGCCCAGGAATACGCTGATGCGTTGCAGCAGGGCGATTTCGACCATCATGAAGCCGATGCCGATCAGCGTGAAGTACGCTGTTCCAGCGATGGTGAGCGTTGACGCCGCGGCGCTCACGGTAGACCGAAGCGGAACGATGATCGTCGCCGCGACGAGAATTGCCGAGATGAGGATCAGCATGGCCAGCGTCAGGGTCGCGCTCAGGTTGCCTTGATAGACGCCCGGCCTGGACGCCACTGCGAAGAGGTCCTGATCAAGCAGGCGATCGAGCCGCAATTGGTTGAAGAAGAACGGGCGAGCGTCGGTCGGCGCGCTCAGGTCCAGATAGGAGGCGCGCGTGGCGCGCTGGAGGCTGTCGCCGTCGGGCGCCGAGACGATGCTTTCAAGCAGCGGCGAGGCCGCTGGCGCCTGTGGGTCCAACAGGACGGAAAACGCGTAAGTCGCCGCCGCTTTCCGCAGGGCGTCCAAAGCCTGGTCCGATAGAGGCGAGCGCGACGCCACAATGGTCGCGACCTGACCTGATGAAGCCATGAATACATGCCGCTTTGGATCGGCCGCCCCGAGAGATTGAAGAGTCGCGATCGCGAGGCTCACCATGCGGCCGGTCTCGTTGACCTCGCCGGGGGCATGCCAGCGGCTCACGGTAAACACGCCCTCGGGGGTCAGACGCTCAAGGAAGATCCGCCACGCCTCAACGGTGTAGAGACCATTCTCCGACAAGGTGAAGGCGCCGGCTCCCGTGGCGGCCCAGGTGTCGATCAGACTCATCTGGATGATGTCGAAGGCGCGATCGGTACGGGCGAACCAGCTTCGCGCCTCGTCGATCTCGAAGGTCATGCCGGGCTGACGGCCGATGGCCGTGTAACCCGAGTATTGCCGCGTCAGCAGATCGATCAAGATCGGGTTGATCTCGACTCCGACCACCTCCGAGAGACCGAACAGGCGCGCGGACAGCATGTCTCTGCCGCCGCCGACGCCGATCACGGCCCCGGTCTGAAGACCGGGGAGCGCATAGGCGAGGTTCGTCACGTCGTAGCGGAGGAACGCAACTTCATCGAGATCGCCAGAGAAGCGATAGACCGCCGTTGCGGCGCCGCCGTCGATGGTCATCCAGCGCTGCTCGATCTGGTCGGGAGCAAACCTGATCGACGGCCCCCACAGCATCGGTGGTGCCTTGTCGCTTTGGCTGACCGTAATGCGCGAGAACGAGTTCCATTTTTCGTAGGCGATCGTCTCCGGCTGCTCGATCTTGTCCTTGACGATCGTTGGCCGGATGCCTTCGGTCGCGCTGTTCGCGGCTGCCAAGGCCACCAGGCAGCCCAGCACGACCCAGCGGTGCCGGAAAAGCCTGGCCGCGATCGGTCGACCAGGCGGAAAGCCCCCGAGGCCCGCTCGGGCGAAGAGCAGGCCCCCCGCGGCGCCGAGAACCGCAATCCAGAGCATCGCCGAGGGACCGCTGACCAGGTTGAGCAGCGCCAGGGCACCAAGGCAGCCCAGAGCTGCGCCGAGCAGATCCACGCCATAGACGATGCCGACCGGATAGGGGCTGCGCGTCAGCGCCAGGCTGACGACGATGCCGGAAAAGAAGAATGGCAGCGAAAGGGCGATGGCGAACTCGGCCCAGACGACGAGCGACATGACCGATGCCGGCAGACTCGTGACGATGGTGAGCTGCACCAGGACCGCAAAGACGGTCGCCAGGGCGAAGCCGAGCGAAGCGACACTCAGATGATAGGGCAATTGCGCGGGACGGTTGGCCCCGGAGCCAAAGTAAACCCAGACCGCCCCGGCAGTGAGGCCGAACATCGCGATGCTGACGACGAAGAACGCGAGATGATACCAGGACGTGACGGAGATGATCCGGGTTTCGACAACCTGCAGCATCAGGGTCGCCGCAGTGATCACACCGAGGCCCGCATAGAATGGCAGCCGTCGCGGGACCTCCTGCAATCGCGCCTCCATGTCACGGTTGCATCGATCAGCCAGCTAGGTCCGTAGGACCTGACTCAGCAAAGACGAGTCTGCCGATACAAACCCGCATGACAGCTATCGCTGCCAACCTAGCCGCTGCGTTCTTGGCGTCTCGGAGCGGCGGTCCGGCGACATCTTCTCAGCACGCGCCTTGCCGCTTTTGGCCCCGAGAGCCTTAGCGGCAGGGTCTTTCCTATCATCAATGGGCGCGCCTTCCTCAATCTCTCCCGTAGCAATACGAGCGATGTGGATTGCGCTGCCGATTACGTCGGCGGGGCGCTCTTCGCCTTAGGTCCCATGGGCACCCGTTACCTCGTTCAGGATGTGCGTTTCCGCCTGAGATACGGCGGCGATGTGGAGTTCAGCTTCCTCATAGGTGCGGAAGGGCACTGCGCTCACGTCTCCGGTTGGCAGGTGCGTCACCGCCAAGAACGGGAACTCGGCACGAGGGGGAGTGTAAACGGTGTACCAAATGCCGTTGTCTGTAAGTGGCATGTCCGGCTCCTGCTATGCGCCAAGCATATATGACCAACGGCCTGAAGCGACACAACGTCGGGCACTTTAAATCTCAAATTGGGACACCACCAGTTTCGACCTGCTCCGCAAATTGCAGAGCTGGTGCACGTCTTTCGAGGACAGGAGACAGACCGCGCTGCGCTCGCCCGGGCGGAGGCGAATGCGCGGCCGCGTCCGTCTCCGCCACTCTTCAGTCTCACACGCCGCGCTGCGTCCGCGTCAGGCCGTCGCGCGATTCTTGATCAGGCCGATGATCGCCGTGAGGATGGCGCCGCCCGCCCCGCCGCTGATCAGATGCGTCACGATCGTGCCGAGGCTGAAATCGCCGCTCGCGACCGATGCGCTGACGGCCGGGATCAGCATGGTCACGATCTGGCCGAGGACGCCGCCGCCAACCGCGCCGGCGATCAGATTTCCGATCATTCCGAGATCGAAATTGGGAGACGCCTTGCCCGCCGCTCCCCCGCCGACCGCACCGGCGATCAGGTTTATCAGGATCTGCTCCATGGTCGTTACCTCCGTTGGTGGCAGGATTCTTGGCCTGCTCAACCGCCGCGATTATGCGCCTCGTCGTCTCGCCGACCAATAATGAAGAAAATATTGGGAGCTCCCAGACCAAGGGATCAACAGCTTTCGCCGTGACGTACGATAGGATTTGCAATCTCAAATCGCCTCCCCTAACAGCATCAATACCGTGACCGGCAGTCGGCTCAGGCTCCCTTCTGGCCACCATCTTTTCCAAACTTGTCGAGCCGGGCTCATGCCGCCCATCGGAAACGGTCGCGACCGTTCCCTGCTCGCCCGGACACTGACGAACCGACATGACGACGACGATCACCATCCGCCGCCCCGACGACTGGCACGTTCACCTGCGCGACGGCGAGATGCTGAAGGCCGTGGTGCCCTACACCGCGCGCCATTTCGGGCGCGCGATCATCATGCCGAACCTCGTGCCGCCGGTGACGACCAGCGCGAGCGCGGCCGCATACCGCGATCGCATCATGGCGGCCGTGCCGCGGGGCGTGTCGTTCACGCCGCTGATGACCGCCTATCTCACTGACACGACCGACGCGGACGACATCGGCGCCGGCCATCGCGACGGCGTGCTGACGGCGGTGAAGCTCTATCCAGCCCACGCCACGACCAATTCCAGCCACGGCGTCACCGACATCAAATCGGTCGCGCCGGTGCTCGAGGCGATGCAGCGCGCGGGAATGCCGCTCCTCGTCCACGGCGAGGTCACCTCGCCCGACATCGACATCTTCGATCGCGAAGCGGTGTTCATCGACCGCGTGCTGACGCCGCTCCTCGCCGATTTCCCGGCGTTGAAGGTTGTGATGGAGCACATCACCACGCAGGAGGCCGCCGAGTTCGTCGCCGCCAACGCGCCCCGGCTCGGCGCGACGATCACGCCGCAGCACCTGATGCTGAACCGCAATGCGCTGTTCGTAGGCGGCGTCCGCCCGCATTTCTATTGTCTGCCGGTGCTGAAGCGCGAGCGTCACCAGATCGCCCTCCGCAAGGCGGCGACGAGCGGCCAGTCCTGCTATTTCCTCGGAACCGACACCGCGCCGCATCTGCGCCACCTCAAGGAAGCGGCCTGCGGCTGCGCCGGCGTCTTCTCCGCGCCGGTGGCGCTCGGCTGCTACGCGCAGGTCTTCGCCGAGGAGAACGCACTCGACCGCTTCGAGGCCTTCGCCTCGCTGAACGGCCCGGCATTCTATGGTCTGCCCGCCAACGAGGACCGGATCACGCTCGTCAGCGGCCACTCGAACGGCTCTGCCATGGTCCCGGTCTCGAAAGACGGCGAACTCGTCACCTTCGAGCCGATCGAGCCCATCACCTGGGCCGTCCGGAACGCTACCTCCGCCTGATCCCCATCGTCGCCGCCAGCCCCATCATCACCGAATTCCTCGGCGCGGGACCGGGAAGTTCGGTCATCGCGCGCAGGCGGTCGGCGATCTCGACCAGTTGCTCGCTATAGGGCCTGCGGTTCCGCAGCTGCGCGATGTTGAAACTGCCCCGCCGCGACGAGAGCGTCAGGACATCGATGCGGGTGCCGTCGCTGCGCGACGAGAAGATGTAGAGGTCGGCGATCTCCCCGAACGCGAGCGTGGTGATGTCGACGCCGGACGTTTTCGTCGTCCGGACCGTGATCGTCTGCGCATTGCGGTCGAACACCGTCTCGACGAGGAGCGTCTGCGCCTTCACCCACAACAGGGCGATGGCGATCCAGGCGGCGATCGCCGCGACGATGACGACGAGCATGTAGGACTCCGGCCCCACGATCTGCCGGTTGATCGCACTGAAAACTGCCACCACCGCCACGCCCGCGATGACCGCGGTCCAGAGCGGCCTGTTCAGGGGCTTCGGTTCGTAATGAAGCGTCAGATGCGCTCCGAGCTCCGTCAGGCGGATCACGTCAGCCGGCCGCCCCCGAGAAGAAGAAGTCGACCAGGAGCTTCGCGTTCAGCACCGCGATCACCACCGCGATGACTGACGCGAAGGCGGTCAGCCAGATCGGCGCGATCAGTTCGCCCATCTTGGAACGGCTGGCCGTGAACATCACCAGCGGAAACACCGCGAAGGACAGCTGCAGGCTGAGCACGACCTGGCTCAGGATCAGGAGCTGCGCCGTGCCGCTTTCGCCGTACCAGATCGTCACTCCCGCCGCCGGCACGATGGCGATCGCCCGGGTGATGAGACGCCGCAGCCAGGGCTGAAGCCTGATGTGGAGGAAGCCTTCCATGACGATCTGGCCGGCCAACGTCGCCGTCACCGTCGAGTTGATGCCGCAGCAGAGCAGCGCCACGCCGAAGAGCGTCGGCGCGATGGCCAGGCCGAGCAGCGGCGCGAGCAGCGAATGCGCCTCGCCAAGTTCCGCCACCTCGGTACGACCGGTCTGGTGGAACGTCGCCGCGGCCAGGATCAGGATCGAGGCGTTGATCGTCAGCGCGAACATCAGCGCGACGGTGGAATCGATCGTCGCGAATTTCAGCGCCTGCCGCTTTTCCGGAACGCTCGTTCCGTAATCGCGGGTCTGCACGATGCCGGAGTGCAGGTAGAGGTTATGCGGCATCACGGTGGCGCCCAGAATGCCGAGCGCGATGTAGAGCATCTCCGGATTGGTCACGATCTCGGTCGTCGGCGCGAAGCCCTTGATCACTTCGCCCCAGTTCGGATCGGCGAGCGCGATCTGGATGCCGAAGCAGACGGCGATCACGCCGAGCAGCGTGATGATCAGCGCCTCGACCCAGCGGAAGCCGAGCTTCTGCAGATAGAGAATCAGGAACACGTCGAGCGCGGTGATGACGACGCCGATCTCGAGCGGAATTCCGAAGATGAGGTTGAGGCCGATCGCCGTGCCGATGACCTCGGCGATATCGGTCGCGATGATCGCGACCTCGGCGAGGAACCACAGCACCATGGCGACGGGCTTCGGGAAGGCGTCGCGGCAGGCCTGGGCGAGGTCACGGCCCGAGGCGATTGCGAGTCGCGCGCAGAGCGACTGCAGAACGATCGCCATGATGTTCGAGATCAGCGCGACGACGAGCAGCGTGTAGCCGAATCTCGAACCGCCGGCGAGCGAGGTCGCCCAGTTGCCGGGGTCCATGTAGCCGACGGCGACGAGATAGCCGGGGCCGATGAAGGCCGCGGCCCGACGCCAGGCTGTCTTGGATTTTACGGGGATCGTCCGATGGACTTCCGCGAGCGAGGGCTCCTTGCGCTGCAATTGCCAGCCGAACCCTTCGGGCGCACGCATATCCATCGGCAACCTCATTGCAATTGCAAGTCATTCGCAACCGTACATGAGATCGTCGCTTCTGCAAGGGCACGCAGAATCGGCAAAGGATTTGACGCGCCCCTACCGCTCCCTGATTACCGGGCTTGAGGGACCATCGGAAACCGGGGCAGAGATGCCGCCCGCCGGTTCAGGATCAAGGCTGAACTATCGTGAAATAAGGCCCCTTCGGCTTCTCGCTCGCGCCGGTGATCTCGGTCACTTTGTTGGAGACCGGCTTGATGCTCTTCAGATATGTCGCAAGCGCCGAGGCGTCGGCATCGTTCAGCGCCGCATAGGATCGCCAGGGCATGGCCGGCGAGAGTATCCTGCCGTCAGGCCGGGTCCCGGTGCGAACCGCGGTGATAATCTCCTGCTCGGTCCAGGCACCGAGGCCGGTATCTGTGTCCGGCGTCAGGTTCGCCGGATAGAAAATACCGAGACCGGGAATCTGGAAGCCGACCTCGGAACCGGCAAGCGCACGGCTGAAATCCGGCTTGCCGAGAAACATGCCCGGGGTGTGGCAGCCGCCGCAATCCATGATCGAGGCGAGATATTCGCCCCGTTTCACCTGGCTCTGCGCGAAGGCAGGGCCCGCAAGCATCAGCATGGCCGCAAACGACGCAATGAACGCCTTGCTCTTTTTCATATTCCCTCCTCGTCTGCTTTGACAGGAAGGTGGCGGGGTAGCCGAGCCGTGTTTCGCTCCGATTACATCACGCGCCCTGTTTGTTTCTGCCGTGAAATCCGCCGTCAGGCCCTTGCCGGCATTATTTGGTCGAGCGGCCCGGCACCCGTCTCTTGCTGCTCTCCCGGCAGGAGTGTTACGTCCGCCTTGATTTCCTTGCACCCGCGGGTCGTCGTCGACCGCCCCGGCCTTCAGATTGGCAGCGACCATGACCTTCCGACTGCACCGCGGCGACCTTCCCGACGGCCTCACCTTTTCCGGCTCCGTGGCGATCGACACCGAGACGCTCGGCCTCAACCACAATCGCGACCGGCTGTGTCTGGTCCAGATCTCGGGCGGCGACGGCACGGCGGAACTCGTCCAGATCGTTCCAGGGCAGAACCGGGCGCCCAATCTGGAAGCCCTGCTGCGCGACCGCTCGGTGCAGAAGCTGTTCCATTTCGCCCGCTTCGACGTCGCCATCCTGTTCAAGACCTTCAACGTCATGCCGGAACCTGTCTGGTGCACCAAGATCGCCTCGCGGCTCGTGCGCACCTACACCGACCGCCACGGCCTCAAGGATCTCTGCCGCGAACTGCTCGGTGTCGAGATCTCCAAGCAGCAGCAGAGTTCCGATTGGGGCGCGGAGACGCTCACCGACAGTCAGCTCGCTTATGCCGCGTCGGACGTCCTGTACCTCCACGCATTGAAAGCGCAGCTGGAATATCTACTTGCGCGTGAAGGCCGCACGGCTTTGGCTGAGGCCTGCTTCGCCTTCCTGCCCATCCGCGCAGCCCTCGATCTCACGGGGTTTGAGAATGAGGACATATTCGCGCATTCCTGACGCCGACGCGCGAGGCTGAGACGTGTCGACCGCCGGCATTACAGCGCGACGTCCGCTGCGATCCCGCAGCGTGGACGCGCGTCAGGCTGCATTCCGGGCGGCGATCCGGCATTCGCGCTATGTCCGCCTGCTCAGGATCGGCCTGCCGTCCTTTGCCGTCCTTCTTGCCGCCGCGTTTGTGGCGTCAATCATCATTGATCCACGCTCCAGGATCGGGCCGCAAGTGGATGTCGAAAGTCTTGGTCTGACAGGCGCAACGATCACCATGCAGAAGCCGAAGCTGACAGGCTATAGCGCCGAAGGACGGCCATATCAGGTCAATGCCGAGCGAGCCGAGCAGAGTCTCGGCGAACCGCATAAGGTCGCGCTCGTCCAGATCGACGGCCGGATGCAGAATCGCGACGATGGCTGGCTGACCCTCGTTGCCGACACCGGCAATATCGATAACGACAAGAAGCTCATGGACCTCAGCGGCAAGATCCGCCTCGCCAACGATCTCGGCGATCGCGCGCTGCTGGCGACGGCCCATATCGATTTCGGAGGCGGCGACCTGACCACCAAGGATCCCGTCGATCTCGCCTTCGGCGAAACGACTTTGCGCGCTGACCGGATGCAGATTTTCGACAATGGCAACCAGGCCCTGTTCCAGGGCAATGTCGTGATGGTCATCACGCCAAAGCCTGACGACCTTCCGGCCGCGACCGGGGCTGCGCAATGACGGCCCTTCGTCTCCTCCTCGCTCTGCCCCTGCTGGCCGCTCTGTCGACATCGCCCTCGCTCGCCCAGCAGGCCGTGACGGATGCGTTCAAGGGCTTCAGCGGCCGCTCCGACCAGCCGGTCAAGATCGAGGCCGACCGGCTCGACGTCCGCGAGTCCGATCAGGCGGCGATCTTCACCGGCAACGTCTTCGTCCAGCAGGGCGATTCCACGCTGCGCTCGAGCAAGCTGACCGTGTTCTACGACAACAAGCCCGCCGCCAAGGGCGCAGCCCCGGCCGCTGCAGCAGCTAGCTCGCAGGCCGGCCGCAATATCCGCCGCATCGAGGCCGAGGGCAGCGTCGTCGTCCAGTCGAAGGACCAGCACGCGACCGGCGATCGCGGCATCTTCGATCTTCCGAGCAACACCGTGACCGTCACCGGCAACGTCGTCCTGACACAGGGCCAGAACGTCCTGCGCGGCAACAAGCTCGTCGTCGATCTGACGACGCAGCAGTCGAAGCTCGAAAGCGCGGCCTCCGGGGGACGCGTCCAGGGCGTCTTCGGCCCGGCGAAACCGGCGCCGCAATGACGGAGCGGGCGTGATCTTCCCGTTCTTCAAGCGAAAACCGCCTCGATCCCAAGCGAACGGCAGCTTCCAGTCCTACGGTCAGGGCTGGTTGCAGGCCTATGGCCTGGAGAAGAGCTATCGCGGCCGCCGCGTCGTGCATGGCGTCAGTCTGGCCGTCGCGCGCGGCGAGGCCGTCGGCATCCTCGGCCCGAACGGCGCCGGCAAGACGACGACCTTCTACATGATCACCGGCCTCGTCCCGGCCGACGGCGGCCGCATCGAGCTCAACGGCTACGACGTCACCAAATTGCCGATGTATCGCCGCGCCCGCCTCGGCATCGGATATCTGCCGCAGGAAGCCTCGATCTTTCGCGGCCTGACGGTGGAGGAAAACATCCGCGCCGTGCTCGAACTCGTCGAGCCCGACAGGAAGCGCCGCCGCTACGACCTCGAAAGCCTGCTCGATGAGTTCGGCCTGACCGCGCTTCGCAAATCGCCGTCGATCGCTCTGTCGGGCGGCGAGCGGCGGCGCGTCGAGATCGCCCGCGCGCTGGCCAGCCGTCCGGATTTCATGCTGCTGGACGAGCCTTTCGCCGGCATCGATCCGATCGCGGTCAACGATATCCGCATCCTCGTGCGGCATCTCACCGCGCGCGGGATCGGCGTCCTGATCACCGATCACAACGTCCGCGAGACGCTGACCCTCATTGATCGCGCCTACATCGTCCACTCCGGGCAGGTGCTGATGCAGGGCACACCCGAAGAAATCGTGGCGAGCGCGGACGTCCGGCGTCTTTACCTCGGAGAAGAATTCCGGCTCTAATCAGGCCCGAACCGGTTCTTATGCAAGAATCGTCCCAATTTCGGATCAGGTCAGGCCGTCGAACCAGATGTCGCTGTCTCCCAAGCTGATTTTACGGCAGAGCCAGTCGCTGGTGATGACCCCGCAGCTGATGCAGGCGATCAAGCTGCTTCAGCTGTCGAGCATGGACCTCGCGAGCTATGTCGCGCAGGAGATCGAATCCAATCCCCTCCTCGAACGGGCCGAGGGCGAGCCGGGCGGCGACGTCGATGACGGCGATCATCGCGGGGACGATGCCGTCGTCAGCTCCGAACCCCGCGACGGCGACTGGATGGAAGCGCGCCTGCCGGAAACCCGCGCCGAGATCGAGGAGCGTTTCGACACCGACCTCGGCAATGTCTTTCCCGACGAGGCCCCGGCCAACCGCTCCGGCGGCGAAACCTATACCGCCTCAGCCTGGTCCGGCGTCGGCACCGGCGGCGGTGAGGACGGCGACAACGGCGTCGAGGCCTATGTCTCGGCCGATGCCACCCTCATCGAACACCTCGAAAACCAGCTCGGCCTGACTGTCGCCGATGCCCGGCAGCGGATGATCGGTCGCGGCATCATCGATAGCGTCGATGAGACCGGCTACCTCTCCGAGCCGCTCGACCTGATCGCCGCCCGCCTCGGCGCCCCGTTGGACGAGGTCGAGGTCGTCCTACGCATCGTCCAGACCTTCGACCCGATCGGCGTTGCCGCCCGCTCGCTGGAAGAGTGCCTGACGATCCAGCTCCGCGAGAAGAACCGGTTCGACCCGGCCATGGCCGCGCTGATGAGGAACCTCGAACTCCTCGCCCGCCGCGACCTGCCGGCGCTCCGCCGCCTTTGCGGTGTCGACGGCGAGGATCTCGCCGAGATGATTGCCGAGCTCCGCGCGCTGACGCCGAAGCCGGGCCTCGCCTTCGGTGGTTCGCCGATCCAGCCGGTCGTCCCCGACGTCATGGTCCGCTCCGCGCCGGACGGTACCTGGCTGATCGAGCTCAATGCCGAGACGCTGCCGCGCCTTCTCGTCAATCAGAGCTATTACGCCACCGTCTCGCGCACCGCGAAGAACCAGGGCGAGAAGCAGTTCCTCGCCGAATGCCTGCAGACCGCGAACTGGCTCACCCGCAGCCTCGAACAGCGCGCCCGTACCATCCTCAAGGTCTCCGCCGAGATCGTCCGCCAGCAGGACGCGTTCCTCACTCACGGCGTCCATTTCCTGCGCCCGATGAATCTTCGCGCCGTCGCCGACGCCATCGGCATGCATGAATCGACCGTCTCGCGCGTCACCGCCAACAAATATGTCGCCACCCCGCGCGGCACGTTCGAGATGAAATACTTCTTCACCGCCGCCATCCCCTCGACCGGCCGCGCCGAGGCGCATTCGGCGGAGGCGGTCCGCCACCGGATCAGGCAGATGATCGAGGGCGAGGCGGCGGCGGACGTCCTGTCGGACGACGCGATCGTTCAGGCGTTGCGCGACTCAGGAATAGACATCGCACGCCGCACGGTAGCGAAATACCGCGAGGCGATGGGTATCCCATCCTCGGTTCAGCGCCGCCGGGAGAAGGTTTCCCCTCTGTAAAGGCCGCCTGTCCCCTGCCTGTACAAGCCCCTAGATTGACTTCCGCCGGTCCTGTCCGTAGGTCTTTTCCTCGCGCCCCGGCGGTATAGACCTTCGGCGCGCGGGGGCTGTCCTAACGTGACAACGTCGGCATCCGGTTTGCATCACTGCTCCCGGCGATACGGAACAGCAAAGAGCCATCACTCATGTTGAGCGACCTTCTCGCGCCTGGCGCGGTTATTCCCACGCTTAAGGTCCAGAGCAAGAAGCAGGCGATCCAGGAGCTTGCGGAGAAGGCTGCCGAGCTGGTCGGCATCCCGGAGCGCGAGATCTTCGAGACGCTTCTTCAGCGTGAGCGGCTTGGCTCGACCGGCGTCGGCAACGGCATCGCCATTCCGCACGGCAAGCTGGCCAAGATCGACAAGCTGTTCGGCCTGTTCGCGCGCCTCGAGCGGCCGATCGATTTCGACGCGCTCGACGCTGAGCCGGTCGATCTCGTTTTCCTGCTGCTGGCCCCTGAGGCCGCCGGCGCCGACCACCTCAAGGCGCTGGCCCGCGTCGCCCGCGTTCTGCGCGATCCGCAGACCGCGCAGAAGCTCCGCGCGACCCGCGATCCGGCCGCGCTCCACGCGGTCCTGACCCAGGCGGCCGCGGCCCCGTCCAACGCGGCCTGACCGGCCCGCCTCCCCTTTAAGAAAACGGAAACCACGTTCCACCGCATTTTCGTAAAATCGAAAATGTCCGGAACTGGGTAGCACTACGCACAGTTGCCCATAAGACTGATTTATTGGGAGCCCGGCAGCTTCCACTCTTATGGAGACAAAGATGCGGACCGTGCTCGTAGTGGAAGATGAAGCGATTATTGCGCTTGATCTTGCCTGCTCCATCGAACAACTCGGATATCGGGTTCTGGGGCCGGCAAGCAACGGCGCCGACGCGCAACGCATCGCACGGACCGAACGCCCCGATCTGCTTCTGATGGACGTTAGTATTCAGGGCTCGACCGACGGCATCGACACGGCGCGCCTCATCACCGACGAATTTCCGGCATATGTCGTCTTCCTCACGGCCCATTCCGACGAGGCCACCCGCCGCCGCGCCGAGAACGTCCGGCCGAAGGCGTTCCTGGCCAAGCCCTGCACGGCGCGGCAGATGCAGAGCGTGCTCGCGGCGGCATTCGCCTGAGGACGCGAAGCGTCTTTCCCGGTAATCGCGCGTCGCCCTCGATTTTCCGTGGATCTGACCGACGCTGTAGCGTCTTCTCTTTCCGAGGTGTAGCCGAGCGCGAGTGTCGATCATCAGGCCCCTGACCGAGATGCAGAAGCATCTCGCGATCCTCAATTCATCCGACAGGCTGCGAGCACTCCGCTCGACATCCCTGCTCGACAGCGAAACCGAGGAGCGGTTCGACCGATTGACCCGGCTCGTCGCGCGATCTCTCGGCGTCGCCGTCTCATTGGTCTCGCTGGTCGAGGACGACCGCCAGTTCTTCAAGAGCGAGTTCGGCCTCCCCGAACCCTGGAAAACCGCCCGCGAGACGCCGCTCACCCACTCGTTCTGCCAATATGTGGTGTCGTCCGAGCAGGCGCTGGAAGTGTCGGACGCGACGACCCATCCGCTGGTTCGCGACAATCGCGCGATCGACGATCTCGGCGTGCGTGCCTATCTCGGCCTTCCCCTGCGCGGACCGGGCGGCCATGTCCTCGGCTCGCTCTGCGCCATCGATGACACGCCGCGCGAATGGTCGGACGAGGACCGCCAGATCCTCGCCGACTTCGTTGCCCTGGTCGAAACGCAGATCAATGTCAGCTGGGCGCGCAACCTTGCCGAGAACGAGCGCATCTGGCGCGACATCCTCGACACCACGCCGCAAATGGTCTGGTCGGCGACGCCCGACGGCTCGCCCGACTATTACAACGAGCAATGGTACGCCTTCACCGGCATCCCGCACGGGGCGACCGACGGCGACGGCTGGACCGATGTCTTCCATCCCGACGATCGCGAGCGCTCGCTCAGCCGCTGGCGGCAATCCTGGCTGAGCGGCGAGCCCTACGAGATCGAATATCGGCTACGCCATCGCTCCGGCGAGTATCGCTGGACGCTCGGCCGCGGCGTGCCGCAACGCGACGAGACGGGTCAGATCAAGCGCTGGTTCGGCACCCTCACCGACATCCACGACCTCAAGCTCGCCGAGGAGCAGCGCGATCTCGTCACCCGCGAGCTGGCGCACCGCATCAAGAACATCTTCGCCCTGGTCGCGAGCCTCGTCTCGCTGTCCGGCCGCGCCTCGCCGGACAATGCCGAATTCGCCCGCGAGCTCAGCGGCCGCATCGTTGCGCTGGCTCGCGCCCATGATTGCGTCAGCCCCGGCACATTGGGCGACCGTCCGAACGATCCGCAATCACTCCGCCGCCTGCTCGAAACGCTGATCGAGCCGCATCGCGACCATGCCGGCACCCAGATCGCGGTCGTGGGCGATGATGCCGTCGTCGGTCATCAAACCGCGACCGGCGTCGCGCTGATCGTCCACGAGCTCGCGACCAATGCAGTCAAATATGGCGCCCTCTCGCCGCGCGGCGGCAGCATCGCCGTCGATTGCCGCGATCTCGGAAATCGCTTCGCCATCACCTGGCGCGAGGATTGCGCGGCCCCTGCAACCGATGCGCCGAACGAAATGGGCTTCGGCTCCGTCCTCATCGAACGCGCGGCGAAAGCCCAGCTCGGCGCATCGATTACACGCGAATGGGGCACGCGCGGCCTGACGCTTTCGATCGAGATCCCGGACGCTCAACTTGCGCAGTAGCACCCCCCGGGGGCCGATCCTGCTACTCTGGTCGGCCTTCCTCGGCGGCAGAAGGAACCCCGCGCGCAAATCCCGCGTTGGGCAGGAATCTTCGGCCCCACGACGGGTGAATCCCATGGAAGAGTTCTACGAGACGCAAGGCGGCACGACCGACAGCCCCGGGACCGTGCGGCTCTGGCGCTTCACGCCGCTCGCAAAAGATGACGACGGCCGCTGGCTCGGCGGCCCGATCTGGAGCGAAGTGATCGTGCGCGCGGAAACCAGCGGCCAGGCGATCCAGCTCGCATCCGACTGGGAGACCGAGACGCTCCGCCGTGAACTCGCGGTCGACATACCCAAAAGCGTGCTGATGGACCGCGGAAGCGCGCTCGCCGATCCGGCGCTCTATCAGATCGAGGAACTCCGCGATCCCGAGCCGCACGGCGGGCTCGGCGTCATCGGCCACGGCGAACCGCGCGCGCCGATCGAGGACCCGACCCTGCAGTCAAAGAACGCCGACCGCGACAACGAGGACGAGCTGATCGGCATCCGCGCCTATCAGATCTGGGTCGCCGAAGGCGAACCCGAAGGCCGCGAGGAGGAACACTGGCGCCGCGCCTGCGAGGAACTGGCGGCGGGCCATCCAGTCAGGAAATAACGGCCCTCGGCACGGCGCGGACCATTACCCGCGACCGGCCGAGAAAAGCCCGGCCTCGCGATAGGCGGTCATCGCCCGGTCGTAGAGGCCGATGTCCTCCCTCCCGCGCGCGACGAGCTGCGCGCCTTCTATAGCGGCGAAGATCGCCAGCGCCTGACCCCCGGCATCGCGCGCCCCGGCATCCGCGAGCACGCCCCTCAACCAATCGACATTCATCTCGATGAAACGCCCGACCTCGGCGCGCACCGGCTCCGGCAGGTCGCGATATTCCGCGGCCATGATCCCGCACAGGCACATCCGGTTGCCGTTTTCGAGCGCCGCGCGAAAGATCGCGACATAGTTCGCCAGCCGCGCCTCCAGCCCCGTCTCCTCGCCGGCGATCCGGCCGAGCCAGGCCTCGCCCTCCTCGGTATACCGCCGCGCGATCGCCGCCCCGAGATCCCCCTTGGTCGGGAAATGGTGGTGGATGCTGGCGCTCCTGATCCCCACCTCCTTGCCGAGTTCGCGGAAGCTCAGCGCGTTGTATCCATGCGCCTGCACGGTCAGCCGCGCCGCCGCCAGGATGTCCTCCCGCGTGTTCCGCTCCATTTCGCCACCTCGTCTATCTATCGATAGGTAGCCATTGACGCCGCGCCGGACAAGCTCTAAGTCGCAGTCTACCTATCGATAGATAGACGGAGAAAACAGATGATCATCTTTGACAGGCCGGGCTTCCCCAATCCGGCGCGCATCCGCATCGTCCTCGCCCACAAGGGGCTGGAGAGCGCGGTCCAGTTCGTGTCGGTCGATCTCATCGGCGCCGAACACAAGACGCCGGCCTTCCTGGAGAAGAACCCGTCCGGCGTCCTCCCCGTCCTGCAGCTCGACGACGGCACCTACATCTCCGAGGCGACCGCAATCACCGAATATCTCGACAATCTCGACGGCGAGCCCGCCCTCACCGGCCGCACCCCGAAGGAGAAGGCCGTCATCCACATGATGCAGCGGCGCGCCGAGGCCGAGGTTCTCGATCCCGTCGGCATCTACTTCCACCACGCCACGCCGGGCCTCGGCCCGCTGCTCCAGGTCCACAAGAGTCCCGATTGGGCCGGCCGGAAGGATTGGGGTGAGCGCAACGGCCAGCGCGCGCTGGCCGGCATGGCCGCGTTCGACGCGCTTCTGTCCCGCCAGGACTTCCTCGCCGGCGAGCACTTCTCCATGCCCGACATCACGCTCTACGCAGGCCTGATGTTCGCCGACGCCGCCGGCCTCGGCGTCCCGGATAATCTAGACCACCTGATCGCCTGGCGCGGCAGGGTGTCGGACCTGCCGAGCGTCAGGGAGCGGTCGGGGCAGGAGTTCGGGGCGGAGGATTTGCGGAGGTTGGGGTTTTGAGGGCGGCGGCCGAGGCCCTGCTGCCCCCGTCGGTAACACCAGCCTCACCACAGAGGAGGAGCATCCGCGCCTTGGATACGATGACTCACATGGACCAGAGAATGCGATAAACGCTAACTCATAGGAGCCCGCGCCTCGTTGGGCTCCGGGGTGTTGCTCTAATTATGCTGTACCAAGCAATCGCCGGACATTCTGCGACAGCACCATCAATGAATTATCGTAATTAAAATAAGTATCGGCGTTATTAAGCAATCTCGACAACCGATCGACCTCTCGTTTAGTTAGCGAACCTCCATTTTGTAAGAAATAATGTGCGCCATTAAAAAGTGTCGTATATGGATGCACGGCAATTCTATTCATTCTATTTTCTTGAGAGGCTGCCTCTCCCAGAACATTCAGAGCTTCCACAAAAGCGGAATTAAACCGACTAGAATTGAATTTCATTTCCTCGATAAGAACTTTGCCCAGCGTTGTCAGAGGATGAGGATGGCGCTCAACTTGGACGGCATGCTTCGCGTGCGCAATTGCTTGGACCAACAATTGAGCCTTCTCATCGCCCTTAGCCCTAGACGCTTGATCGAGCTTCAGCAACGCAAACTGTTCCCAGTATCGAGAGTTCCAGTCCCAGTAACGCTTCATTGCCAAAAAGAATTTTTCAGACTGTTCTGGAATCAAATTAATTACCACATCGTCGTAATTGAATAATCGACCTGCTAGAGAAGCTTCAGGGGTTCGGCGGATGATAGCGCGACGATTTACGTAAGAAGATAGATAAGCCCCGACGCGGCTATACACATCAAAAATCAAATCCTTGTCTTCGGCCGCGACGGTTCTAAGGATGTTTTCCGCCAAGACCGGATTTGCTGGAATCACATACTCGCGATGGTCGGACTCAGAAAATATTAAAGGGAGCATATCCCTTACATTCATCTGCTCGTCGAGCTTTTCAGCACCAAACGCCGAAACAAGGATATTGTATCGCAATCCTCCGTGAAAGCAGAAGAATGCAAGTGCGCACGCCAGATATCTTTCTCGCCTATCGTTGTCTGAATCACTAACCAGCGATTCAATTATTTTGGACACCGGCTTAAAATTTTGAAGAATTCGACACACTGCTATAGCGATCGAATCTGTTGTTAAATCAGACGAAAGTTTTTCTATGTTCTCGGCGTTTATCGGGACGCCAGTCATGCCATAGCCGTCCATTTTTAAAATTAGATCGCGCGCTTCAGTCGAGCGAAATTTTTCAAGGTGCCTGCGTTGAACTGGAATTCCACCCATACTCTTAAGAGCATGCGGCACCCGATAGGAACGTTCGGTACCTACAATTAAAAAATCGTCTCGGTGTATTTGACGATATAGCTCTGATATAGCTGATGCTGTATCAGCAAAATTATCACTGAATATAATAAATGGCTTCGTAAAAGAATTAAATATTTTCGAAGCTCGAGAGATATCTATGGCCGAAAGTTGATCACGGTTGAATACATGATTGCCTTCCGCCGCAAGATCATATATCGCACGCTTTACTAACGTCGTCTTCCCAGTTCCAGCGTTGTCTTCAAAAATGAGGAAATGAGAATTCTTATTTGGAGCCTTTAACGTATCTCTTATTTGCTGCTTCACCATTATGGTAGATGCACGCGAAACATCGCGGGATAACGCCAAGTCTGAAAACGAGGGCTCTCTACCAATATAAAAGCCTAACTCGGTGTTCTCTTTCGACTGCTCTGCTACAACATATCGAAAATCGGCGGAGAATAGTGCTAGCTGTGTCGCGTTCACACTCGTGTCGAATAACGCAATATCGAGCTTAGCATTGTTGCCCACCGGTAAGGGGCGTGCAGGAAATTCTGAATCAATAAGGTTTAGGAACTCCAGCAGAGTTCCGGGAAATAGCGTCAAGCCATGCCTTGCACATTCCGCCTCCGTCCCAGCATCAGGGAATGGCTCAATTAGGAATGAGGGGCCCCTATCTTTACGAGTACTGCTGGCAGAACGAGCGGCCAAGAAATATTCAAGATCAGGCTCTTCTAAACTTGTTCCCGCAATTATAAACGGCTCCGTGGCGATCGTTTGCGCAAGCACATTTACCCAATGATTGGACGGCCCAAGCGTCTTCGCATACTCGTTGAGCGAGAAAATATACCCATCATCTGGGGCGCCGACCCATCCGTGCACGTGAATGACTTGAACGATATTTATATCATCTGGATAAGCAAATGGCGATTTGTGAGTGAGAGGTACATACGTCTGTCGTTTGGAGGTATTATGCGGAACATTCTCTAACACGTCATCGATATTCAGCGAATATATGCTTCGCCAGAAAAATTCTGTAATTTTTCGAGCGGTGGGGCCCGGAGTGCAATCGGAAAGTTGCTCGGTAATATGTTTTTCCACCTCATCTGGTGTCAGTTGAGCGTAAGCTCTCGCCAAGGAAGAGGTTGGCTTCAGCTTTTTCAAAGCTACAAGTCTTTGCCGTAACGCATCGCCCCCGGGAAGCTGCGCCCCAGTGGAATCCAAACTATCAATACTTGCTCCCGCTCCGAGGAAGAGTGAATAGCGCCCTGCGAGCAATGTTTCTCGCATTTCGGTGAAATATTGACCCTCAAACTTCATGTCGCTCGTCCCCCAACGGTATGTAAATCCGGACAGCGCACTGCTCGCAACGGTTGTTGTGAGTTATCCAACCCAGACAGCTCCGGGAGCTGGAAACGAAATGATCATCACAGTCATATTGCCGGATCCTGACTGTCCGCTGGCCCACCGGCATTACCAGCCCCGGCGCACCCGCTAAGCTCCACCCCACTAGTCTCTCCGGAGCCACCCCATGGCCGGCTATTTCGGGACGCAGCGTCAGCAAGACCTGCAGGCGCAGGCTGAAAAGAACGTCGATCTCATCAAGGCGACACCCGGCGCGTGTCAGAACGGCCGCATGATCGGCGTCGACGATCTCGACGCGCTGGGATGGGACCGGATCGACGAATTCCTCGCGCGCGATGGCGTCTGCGGCTTCCGCCTCATCCCGGCGCACAGGGCCGGGGAGATCGGGGTCCGGCTGGCGGAGCGGAACTGTCGCTTCGATACCTGGGACCTGTTCCTCGCCGACCGGACGAGCGCGCTCGACGCCTGCGAGCCGATCCTGGCCGCCGGCCTGCCGGACGGCCTCTCCGACCTCGACCAGCCGACCGATCCGGAGGGCGACGACACCGCCCGCATCCAGGCGCTGATCGCCGAGGCCGGCGTGGTGCCGTTCTCCGGCTCGTTCCTGGTCGGGGCCTGCGGCCCGGCGGTGACGATGGCGGTCGGCGACCAGAACGGAGAAATCGTCGCGGCGGCGCACGGCTACATGCCGCACAATGCCCACAGCCCGTACCCAGGCCACGGCTGGGGCGGCCTCGTCGCGGTCGCCGGATCGCAGCAGGGCAAGGGCCTCGGCAAATACATCAACGCCCGCGTCCTCGTCGGCGTCCTCCGCGATCTCGGCGCGACCCACGTCTACGAGCTGATATCGGCCACGAACCTCCCCTCCCGCCGAATGGCCGAATCCTGCGGCCTCCGCCACGAACCCGGCCTCGTCTGCGGGATCGCGGCGCCGACGGAGAGCGGGAAGTTCACGAGGTAATGCCGCGGGCGACGCGGCGACTCTCTCCCCGACCCAACTCGGCTGTTGCCGAGTTGGGCACGTGGCATAGCCAAGTCGGAAACATCCGACTTGGCGAGGGAGAGAGCGGACTCGGGCCGGGAACCGGCCGAGCCGAGTGAGGGGGGACGCCGTAGGCGTTCCAATCCACGGCACAGTCTCGCCGCCATGTCCCCCTCATCCCGCTCGCGGTCTTCGCCCGCGAGTCGACCTTCTCCCACCAAGTCGGGTGTTCCCGACTTGGTCATCATACGAACTCGGCAACAGCCGAGTTCGTCGGGGAGAAGGTATCATCTTGACAATATTCCTATTCTCTGCTAGTCCTCAGCTCATCCTCACCCTGCGAGGGGCGCCAGCCAGGTACCGGCCGGCCGGCGCGGGATGAGGAGCGGCGCCTGCGGGCGGGGTCCGGAACCCCGCTCCCGGGAGGCCGGAGGATGTAGGACGACCGAGAAGGTCGTCTGACGAGCGGGCCCGTCGGGCACCATGACCCGTCCGTGCCTTGCACTGGGGACGAGCCGTGGTCTTCGAAGGCTCTCAAACCTTCGGCGGCCACAGGCCGTGGAAGCGCCCGCCTCCTCCGGACAGAAACGCCGTGCGTGGGGATGCGGATCGCGTCAACACACCAACACCAATCAGGATGCGACCGCATCCCCCGCTCCCTCCGAGGGAGCACTTTCCGAAGATCGCTGACGAAGCCAGGCGAGGCTGAGGCGCGCCCTCTCTCCCCGACGAGGGAGAGAGCGGACTCGGCCGGGAACCGGCCGAGCCGAGTGAGGGGGGACGCCGTAAGGCGTTCCGACCCACGGCACAGCCTCGCCGCCATGTCCCCCTCAACCCGCTCGCTGCGTCCTGCAGCGAGTCGACCTTCTCCCTCGTCGGGGAGAAGGCAACCAAACGAAAGGACCCCCCAAAATGCCCCGCACTCCCATCCCCCGCACCGATTTCGGCAACCGCCGCGATGCCGAGATCGCGATCCAGATCTTCTCCATCCTCTCCGGCCTCTGCGCTCACTGCCCGAACCCCGCCTGCCGGCGCTCGCGAAGCTGCGAATGGCGCCATCCGACCTGCCATGACCGCGCCCGCGCCGCCGGCTCGACCGACTTCGACGGCGCGCTGTCGGTCGCCGGAGAGATCGGCCTCCTCGCGCCGCTGCCCGACGATCCGGACGGCTCGAAGCACATCGAGAAGCTGGAGCTGCTGCGCGACCGCCTCGCCCGCGGACGCCGCCATGCGCTCCGGCATCCCGAAGAGTTCATGGCCCGACCCGCCCGCTAGACTTGCCCCTCATCGCCACCGCGCCTAGAAGGAGCCCATTCCAAAGAACAGCAGGAAGAGTTCCATGTCCGCACGCCCGTCCAACCGCGCGCCCGACGAAATGCGCCGTGTTTCCCTGGAGCGCGGCGTCGCCCGTTACGCCGAGGGCTCCTGCCTCGTGAAGTTCGGCGAGACGCACGTCATCGTCACCGCCTCGGTCGAGGAGCGCGCTCCGGCCTGGCTGCGCGGCTCCGGCAAGGGCTGGGTCACCGCCGAATATTCCATGCTGCCGCGCGCCACCCATGAGCGCACCCGCCGCGAGGTCACCTCCGGCAAGCCGTCCGGCCGCACCCAGGAAATCCAGCGCCTGATCGGCCGCTCGCTCCGCTCCGTCGTCGATCTCCGCGCGCTCAACGAGCGCCAGGTCACCGTCGACTGCGACGTCATCCAGGCCGACGGCGGCACCCGCACCGCCTCGATCACCGGCGCCTGGGTCGCGCTGCACGACTGCTTCCAGTGGATGCTGTCGCGCCAGATGATCCCGGTGAACCCGATGAAGGAAAACGTCGCCGCGATCTCGTGCGGCATCTTCGGCGGCGTGCCGGTGCTGGACCTCGACTACGCTGAGGATTCCAAGGCCGAGACCGACGCCAATTTCGTCATGACCGGCTCCGGCGGCATCGTCGAGGTGCAGGGCACGGCCGAAGGCGCGCCGTTCTCCGAGGACGAGCTGATGGGCATGCTCTCGCTCGCCAAGCAGGGTGTGGCCAAGCTCGTCGACCTGCAGAAGATGGCGGTCGCGTGACGAGACTGCTTCCTCCGGGTAGCCGCCTCGTCGTCGCGACGCACAATTCGGGCAAGCTCCGGGAATTCCGCGAACTCCTCGCGCCGTTCGATCTCGATCTCGTCTCGGCCGGCGAACTCGGCCTGCCCGAGCCGGACGAGACCGGTACGACCTATGCCGAGAACGCGCTGATCAAGGCGCAGGCCGCCGCCGATGCGAGCGGCCTTCCAGCGCTCGCCGACGATTCCGGGCTCGCGGTCCAGGCGCTCTGGGGCGCCCCGGGCATCTTCTCCGCCCGCTGGGCCGGTCCGTCGAAGGACTTCGGCGCCGCCATGCAGCGAATCGAGGACGATCTGCAGACCCGTGGCGCGATCTCGCCCGAGAAACGCCGTGCCGCCTTCATCGCCGCGCTCTGCCTCGCCCGTCCGGGCGACAAGCCGGTCGAGATCGAAGGATCAGTTGTGGGCGACCTCGTCTGGCCGCCGCGCGGCACGCAGGGTTTCGGCTATGATCCGGTCTTCCGCCCCGACGGGCACGAGCGGACCTTCGGCGAGATGGACGCGGACGAAAAGCATGGCGTCGACTGGCAGGCCCGCACCGGCCTGTCCCACCGCGCCCGTGCCTTCATCGCGCTCGCCGACCGCGTTTTCGGGACGAACGCGCGGTGAGCGAGGATCCCGGCTTCGGCGTCTACGTCCACTGGCCTTTCTGCGCCGCCAAATGCCCCTATTGCGACTTCAACTCCCATGTCCGCCACCAGCCGGTCGATGAGGCGCGCTTCGCCTCAGCCTTCGCCCGCGAGATCGACTATTTCGGTGCGCTGACGCCCCGCCGGACGGTCCGCTCGATCTTCCTCGGCGGCGGCACGCCCTCGCTGATGAAGCCGGAGACCGTCGCCTCGATCCTCGATGCGATCGCCAGGACCTGGCCGATGGAGGCGAATGCCGAGATCACGCTTGAGGCGAATCCGTCGAGCGTCGAGGCCGGCCGCTTCGCCGGCTATCGCGCCGCCGGCGTCAACCGCGTCTCGCTCGGCGTGCAGAGCTTCGACGACGGCGAGCTGAAGCGCCTCGGCCGCCTGCACAACGCGGCGGAAGCCTTCGAGGCGATCCGCATCGCCCAGTCGACCTTCGACCGCTCGTCCTTCGACCTGATCTACGCCCGCCCCGGCCAGACGCCGGAGATGTGGCGGGACGAGCTGACCGCCGCTTTGTCGCGCGCCGGCGAGCATCTGTCGCTCTACCAGCTTACCATCGAGGAAGGCACGCCCTACCAGGCGCTCTACGACGCCGGCAAGCTGAAGATGCCCGACGAGGATACCGCGCGGGCGCTGTGGGACGTCACGCAGGAAACCTGCGCCATGGCCGGAATGCCGGCCTACGAGATCTCCAACCACGCCCGCCCGGGCGCGGAGTCGCGGCACAACCTGCTTTACTGGCGCTCCGGCGAATGGGCCGGCATCGGCCCCGGCGCGCACTCGCGCATCGACATGATGGATGGCCGCCACGCCTTCTCGACCGAGCTCCAGCCGGAGCACTGGGCCGCGCGCGTGGAGCAGTCCGGCAACGGCGTCATCGTCGACGAGACGCTCGATCCGGTCGAGGTTTCCGACGAATATCTCCTGATGGGCCTGCGCCTCAGCGAAGGCATCGACATCGAGCGTTTCGAGAAGATCGCCGGCTACAGGCTCGACCCGGCGCGCATCCGCGACCTTGAGGAAAACGGCCTGATCAGCCGCCCGGCCCCCGGCCGGATCAATGTGACGCTGGAAGGCTTCCCTGTTCTCGACGCGGTAGTCGCCGACCTCGCCGCCTAGAGCCCCGCGACCGAGAAGCTGCCCTGGGCCGGGCTGACGACCTGAGCGCCGCCCGGCTGGACCTTCATCACCGCAAGCCCGCGATCGTTCAGGCCGGTCGGCTTCAGCCGGAAGATGCCGTCGATGCCCTTGAAGCCGGACGAGGCGGTCAGCGCCTGCGTGCCCAGGCCCGCGACGCCCTGCGCCTGCGTCAGCGCCGCCGCGAGCAGCACCGCGTCATAGGCGAGCGTCGCGGTGCGCACCGGCGCCTCGCCGAAGCGCGCCTGGTAGCGCTGCGAGAAGTTTGCCCATCCCGCCGAATCCGGACCGGCATAGAGCCCGCCAGCGAGAGCCGGCGAATTCAGCGTCTGCGGATCGTCCCACACGCCCGTACCGAGCAAGGTGATGCGCTTCAGATCGACACCGGAAGACTGCAGCATACCCGCAATGGCAGGAGCCTGGTCCGGCACGAGGATGGCGTCGATGCCCGAAGCCGACTGCGCGATCCGCGACACCGCCGCCTTCATCGCGCCCTGATCGCCGGCCTTGTAGCGCTCGAGCCCGACCACACGGCCGCCATTACGCGCCACGGCCTCCTGGAACGCGCCCTCGACAACGCTGCCATAAGCATCCTCCGGCAGGATGGCCGCGAAGGAGCGCTTACCGTTCTTCACCGAATAGGAGACGATCCGCTCGACGTCCGACTGCGGCAGAAAGCTCAGCAGATAGACGCCGCTCGCGGCAGCGCTGGCATCGGTCGAGAAGGCCAGCACCGGAATGTTCGACTGCTTGGCGACCTGCCCTGCTGCCGCGACGCCCTGCGCGAACAATGGCCCGAGGATGATCTGGGCACCCTCGCTCACCGCTTCCTGCGCAGCCTGGGCCGCACCCTGCGGCGTGCCGAGATCGTCCTTCACCACAAGCTGGAGGCTCGTTCCCTTGAATTCGCTGAGCGCCATCTCGCCGGCGTTCTTCATCGAGCGCGCCGCCGCGCCCGCGCCGCCGCTGGCCGAGAGCGGCAGGATCAGCACGGCCTTGGCTTGCGCGCCCTGCGTCTGCTGCGGCTGGCCGCCGTCGATCGCGTCGAGAGGCTGTGAGGTCACCGTTCCGGTCGGCGCGGAGAAGCCGCCGCCAGCCGTTCCTCGGTCGGTTCCGCCGAGGCAGGAGGCAAGCATAAGCGACACGCAGCCAATCGCCAGGAAGCGCAGGATGGTTCGCGATCGGTGTTCGGCGGGCATCTGGCCTCGCTGGCTCATGTTCGGCGGCAGCGGCATTTCGCCCGTCTGTCGCGCTCCGAGGCTTCCACGTGCATTGCCGATGCACCAGCCCCATCGTAACGTCTGTGTCCTTGGTAACCGACGGATTCCCTTATGCCAAGCCTGACCCGGCCGGGTTCCACGGCCAAGGCTGACGAGACGGCGCGCCGACGCGACTATTGGATAGATGGCCAGAAGCTGGAAGCGCCCCGCGCCGCGCACGGACTTCACATCGTCGCGACTCCAATCGGCAATCTTGGCGACATCACGCTTCGCGCCCTGGCGACGCTTGCGGGGGCCGATGCGATTCTCGCCGAGGACAGCCGCGTCACCCGCAAGCTCCTGACCCGGTTCGGCATCACAGCGCCGATCCTGCCTTATCACGAGCACAACGCCGCCGAGATGCGCCCCAAAGTGCTGGCGAGGCTGAAAGAGGGAGCCGCGCTCGCACTGGTCTCCGACGCCGGGACGCCGCTCGTCTCCGATCCGGGCTTCAAGCTGGTCCGCGCGGCCGTCGAGGAAGGCTATTCGGTCATTCCGATCCCCGGCCCCTCGGCCGTCCTCGCCGGCCTGACCGTCGCAGGCCTGCCCACCGACCGCTTTTTCTTCGAGGGCTTCCTGCCGCCGAAAAGCGCGGCGCGCCGCACCCGCGCCGCGGAAATCGCGAACGTGCCGTCAACGCTCGTCTTCTTCGAGACAGGTCCGCGCATCGCCGCGACTCTTGCGGACCTCAATTCTGTCCTCGGCCCGCGACAGGCCGCCGTCGCCCGCGAACTGACGAAGACCTTCGAAGAGGTCCGCCGAGGCACGCTTGCCGAATTGGCCGAAGCCTATTCCGACGCCGAGCGCCCTCCGAAAGGAGAGATCGTCCTTCTTGTCGGCCCGCCGCCTGAGGAAGAAGCGCCAGCCGGCGAGACGCTCGACGACGCGCTCAAGGCCGCCATGGCGACCTCGTCGCTCAAGGACGCGGTCGCCGAGGTCGCCAAGACCAGCGGCGTTCCCCGGCGCGAGGTCTACGCCCGTGCACTCGCCTTGTCGGAAGCGCGGAATTGACCGCGACACGCCATCTTCCTGACCCGGCACGCCGGGCGGCCTATGGCCTCGGCCTGCGTTCGGAGACGATCGCCGCTCTATTCCTGCGAATGAAGGGTTATCACGTGGTCGCCCGCCGGCACCAGACTCCGGTCGGCGAGATCGACCTCATCGTCCGGCGCGGCAGGACCGTGGCCTTCGTCGAGGTCAAGGCGCGCCCGACGCTCGATATGGCAGCGGAATCCATCCGCCTTTACCAACAATCGCGTATCGTTCGCGCCGCCGAGGCCTTCCTCTCGCGCAATCCTCGCTTAAATGGCTATGACCTTCGCTTCGACGCCGTGCTGATCGCGCCCGGCCGCCTGCCCCGCCACCTCCCGGCCGCGTTCGACGCCGGCCGCTGACCCGGAAGACCCAATGCCGCTCCGCGTAGCCGTCCAGATGGACCCGATCGACCGCATCAACATCGCGGGCGATTCAACCTTCGCGCTCCTGCTGGAGGCGCAGAGCCGCGGACACGAGTTGCACTATTACACGCCCGATCGGCTGGCCCTCGTCGGCAAGGACGGTTTCACGACCGCCGCGCCGCTCAAGGTCCGCGACGAGAAGGGCAATCACTTCGCTCTCGGCGATTTCGAGCGCCATGCGCTGAGCGATTTCGACGTGATCCTGCTCCGCCAGGACCCGCCCTTCGACCTCGCCTACATCACGACAACGCACATCCTCGAACGCGCACAGCCGAAGACGCTCGTCGTCAATGACCCGGCCGCCGTCCGCAACGCTCCCGAAAAGGTCTTCGTCACCGAGTTCCCGGACCTGATGCCGCCGACCTTGATCACCCGCGATCCCGCCGAGATCGCCCGCTTCCGCACCGAACAGGGCGAGATCGTCATGAAGCCGCTCTACGGCCATGGTGGCGCGGCGGTGTTCAAGGTCGGCCTGACCGACCAGAACTACGGCTCGCTGATCGACATGTTCTCGACGACCTGGCGCGAGCCCTGGGTCATCCAGAAATTCCTCCCCGCGGTCTCGAAGGGCGACAAGCGCATCATCATCGTCGACGGCGAGTTTGCCGGTGCCGTGAACCGCGTGCCGGCAGCCGACGATCTCCGGTCGAACATGGTGCGCGGCGGCCAGGCACAAGCCACGGAACTGACGCCTCGCGAGCGGGAGATCATCGAGCGTATCGGACCGTCCCTCCGCAAGATGGGCCTGCTCTTCGTCGGCATCGACGTGATCGGCGACTACCTCACCGAGATCAACGTCACCTCGCCGACTGGTTTGCGTGCGATCCAGCGTGTCGGCGGCCCGAACATCGCGGCGGTGATCTGGGACAAGATCGAGGCTAAGCGCGCTGCGGGCTGAGATGAATGTTCACTAAACGTTCTTGACCGTGACATCGATCTGAGTCAGCCTGCGTCCATCTTCCTTGGGGGAAGCTTTCCGTGGTCGCATTCGTCTCCACCGTCGCCTTTGAGGGCATCGAGGCAAAGCCTGTCGATGTGCAGGTGCAGATATCCTCGGGGATGCCTGCCTTCCTTGTCGTCGGACTTCCGGACAAGGCGGTGAACGAGGCGAAGGAGCGCGTCCGTGCAGCCCTCGTCGCGTCCGGCCTGTCGCTGCCTCCCAAGCGCATCATCATCAATCTGGCTCCCGCCGACCTGCCGAAGGAGGGATCGCACTACGACCTGCCGATCGCGCTCGGCCTGATGGCCGCGATCGGTGCCCTGCCGTCCGACGGAATCGCCGGGTACACCGTGCTCGGCGAGCTTTCCCTCGACGGCTCGATTTCCTCCGTCGCGGGCGTCCTGCCCGCCGCGATCGCCGCCAATGCGCGCGGCCATGGCCTGATCTGCCCCAAGGCAGACGGACCGGAAGCAGCCTGGGCCAGCGCCGACCTCGACATCCTTGCGCCCGTCTCCCTGATCCAGCTCGCGAACCACCTCAAGGGCACGCAGACCCTTTCGCGCCCGCGCCCGGGTCTGCGCGAACCGACGAGCGACCTGCCGGACCTTCGCGAGGTGAAAGGCCAGGAAAGCGCCAAGCGCGCATTGGAGATCGCCGCCGCCGGCGGGCACAATCTCATCATGGTCGGCCCGCCCGGATCGGGCAAAAGCATGCTGGCCGCCCGCCTGCCCTCGATCCTGCCGCCGCTCGAACCGCAGGAACTGCTCGAACTGGCGATGATCCGCTCGGTCGCGGGCGATCTCGCGGGAGGCGCCCTGTCGGACCGCCGGCCCTTCCGTGCACCGCATCATTCCGCGTCAATGGCCGCGCTGGTCGGCGGCGGAATCCGACCGCGTCCGGGCGAGATCGCTCTGTCGCATCACGGCGTGCTGTTCCTCGACGAGTTGCCGGAATTCCAGCCGAACGTGCTCGATGCGCTCCGTCAGCCGATGGAGACCGGCAATGTCGTCGTCGCCCGCGCCAATCACCGGATCACCTATCCGGCCCGCTTCCAGCTGATCGCCGCGATGAACCCGTGCAAGTGCGGCAAAGCCGGCGAACCGGGTCATGTCTGTGCCCGCGGCGTCCGCTGCGCGCAGGATTATCAGGCACGGCTGTCGGGCCCTCTCCTCGACCGCATCGATCTCCATCTCGACGTTCCGGCCGTCACCGCCGCCGATCTGCTTCTACCCGCGCCATCGGAAGGAAGCCGGGAGGTCGCCGCGCGCGTCGCCGCCGCCCGCGCGCTCCAACAGGTGCGGTATCAGGCCATGGGCGCAACGGGTCGTACCAACTCGGCCGTCAGCGCCACTCTCATCGAGGCCGCCGCCGCGCCGGATTCGGCGGGCATGCGCCTCCTGCGCGACGCGGCCGAGGCGATGAAGCTCTCCGCGCGCGGCTATCACCGGGTGCTGAAGGTCGCCCGCACCATCGCCGATCTCGATGGCGAGGAGCGGGTCGGACGCATTCATCTGGCGGAAGCCTTGTCGTACCGGACCCTCGTCGACCGTGTTCCGCTCGCCGCATAGGGCGCGAATCTGTTCGGAAGTCCCTTCCGCCGCTGTATCCGGCGCCGGGGTCTGCTAGCACACGGGGATGGACGCCTCGGTTCACACATCCCATCCCGGCCAGGACCACAAGGTCACGCCGATGATGGAGCAGTACATCGAGATCAAGACCGCCAATCCGGACTGCCTGCTGTTCTACCGGATGGGCGACTTCTACGAGCTGTTCTTCGAGGACGCGGAGCAGGCAAGCCGCGCGCTCGGCATCATGCTGACCAAGCGCGGCAAGCATCAGGGCGAGGACATCCCGATGTGCGGCGTGCCGGTCGAGCGCGCAGACGATTATCTCCAGCGGCTGATCGCGAAGGGCTTCCGCGTCGCCGTCTGCGAGCAGATCGAGGATCCCGCCGAGGCGAAGAAGCGCGGCGGCAAATCCGTTGTGAAGCGCGATGTCGTCCGTCTCGTCACACCAGGTACGCTGACCGAAGACGCACTCCTCGATCCACGCCGCTCCAACCGGCTGATTGCGCTGTCCCGCGTGCCGACCGGCGAGGACACCGCGCGGATCGGCATCGCCACCGTCGATATCTCGACCGGCGCCTTCATCGTCGAGGAAACCAGCCCGTCCAATCTCGCGACCGACATCGCCCGTCTCGATCCGGCTGAGATCGTCGTACCGGAAGCCATGCTGGACGACGAGCTTCTCGAAGCCATCATCCGCGGCGCGCGCGTCCCGATCGCGCCGGTCGCACGCGACATCACCGACGGCGCCACCGCCGAACGACGCCTGACCGAGGCTTTCGGCGTCACGACCTCGGCTGGCTTCGGCCAGTTGAGCCGGGCCGAACTCGCGGCTGGCGCGACCGCCGTCAGCTATATCGTCCGCACCCAGCGCGGCGCCCGGCCGCCGCTTTCGCCGCCGAAGCAGACCGGTCGCGACGACGTCCTCCACATCGATGGCGCGACCCGTGCAAGCCTCGAACTCACCCGCACCCTTGGCGGCGACCGCGCCGGCAGTCTGCTCCATGCCATCGACCGCACGGTCACCCCCGCCGGGGGCCGCCTGCTCGCCGACCGGCTGGCAAGCCCGCTGACCAGGCCCGGCTCCATCACCCAACGCCTCGACAGCGTCAGCCTCCTGGTCGAGGACGCACGCCTGCGCCGCGATCTCCGCGCGCTCCTCAAGGCGACGCCCGACCTCGTCCGCGCCGCGCAACGCCTCGCCTTCCGGCGCGGCGGCCCGCGCGACCTCGCTTGCGTCCGCGATGCATTGATCGCCGGGCGCGACGTGTCGACCGTGCTCGCGGGCCGCGACCTTCCCGCCGAGCTTGGTGCGATCCGCGAAAGCCTCGGCGCGCCCGATCCCAAAATCCTCGCCGCACTCGGCGACGCATTGGCCGAGACATTGCCGCTCCGCACCTCGGATGGCGGCTTTGTTCGGTCCGGCTATGATCCGGATCTCGACGCAGCGCGCGAGCTTCGCGACGAGTCTCGCAAGGTGATCGCCCAGCTCCAGACCCGCTATGCCGACGAGACCGGTCAGAGAACCCTCCGGGTCAAGCACACCAATTTCCTCGGCTTCTTCGTCGAGGTCCCGGCCCCCACCGGTGAAATCCTGCGCACGCCCCCATGGAACGCGACCTTCGTCCATCGCCAGACGCTGCAGGGCGCGATGCGGTTCTCGACGGTCGAGCTCTCCGACCTCGAACAGCGCATCGCCGCCGCCGGAGATCGCGCGCTGGCGATCGAAAGCGCGATCTTCGAGCGGCTGTCCCAAATCGTCATCGAGGCCGGTGACCCGCTGAAGGACCTATCGGACGCACTCGCCGCGCTCGATGTCGCCTCTGCTCTCGCGGAGCTTGCGGCCGACCGCTCCTATGTCCGGCCCGAAGTCGACCTCTCGCTCGATTTCACCATCGAGGGTGGCCGACATCCCGTGGTCGAACAGGCGCTCAACGGCGCGCCCTTCATTGCCAATGGCTGCGATCTCACGCCGTCCGCAAGCGCCGAGAATGGCCGGATTTGCATGATCACCGGTCCGAACATGGGCGGTAAGTCGACCTATCTCCGGCAGAACGCGTTGATCGCGATCCTCGCCCAGATTGGCAGTTTCGTACCGGCGAGTTCCGCCAGGATCGGCGTCGTCGACCGCCTGTTCAGCCGCGTCGGTGCGGCCGACGATCTCGCGCGCGGCCGTTCGACCTTCATGGTCGAGATGGTCGAGACGGCCGCGATCCTCAATCAGGCCGGCGAGCGCTCGCTCGTCATTCTCGACGAGATCGGTCGCGGCACCTCGACCTTCGACGGCCTGTCGATCGCCTCCGCGACCGTGGAGCACCTGCACAATTCGAACGGCTGCCGCGCACTCTTCGCGACCCATTTCCACGAGCTAACGGAATTGTCGAAGCGCCTGCCACGCCTGTTCAACGCGACGATGCGCGTGGCCGAATGGAAGGGCGACGTCGTGCTATTGCACGAAGTCGTGCCGGGCGTTGCCGACCGCTCCTACGGAATCCAGGTCGCCAAGCTCGCCGGCCTGCCGGCTTCGGTCGTCGAGCGGGCCAAGACCGTGCTGGCCGAGCTTGAAAGCGCCGACCGCACAGGCAAGCGGGGAAAACCTGTCAGCGATCTGCCGCTGTTCTCCATCGCCGCCGCCGCACCTCCGCCGTCCGCACCGGAGCCAGAGTCAGATCCATCTCTGGACGCCCTGGATGGGATCGACCCCGACGATCTCACCCCGCGCGCGGCGCTGGAGGCGCTCTATCGCCTAAAGGCTCTCCGCAAGAGTGCATCGCGGGAGTTTCCGCGAGATGCGCGGGCGTCTAAGAAGGACAGATGAACGTCTCTTTTCGCGCGCTCGAACCGCAAGGCATCCCGGTCACGATCGACCGCGCTTCGCTCGATGCCGAACTCGATCGTCTGGCGACGGAATTCAAGGGCGATCTCCAGGGCCGCGACGTGGCGGTCAAGACCCTGCTGAAAGCCGCTCTCGCGCACGGCCGCAATGCCGCGCGCGAACGGCTCGACAAGAACAATGATGGGCGGATCTGCGCGCAGGACATCTCGAACCAGATGGACGAGGTGATCCGGGCGCTGCATCGCTATGTCCTGACCCACATCCACCCTCCGGTGGCCAACCCGGCGCCCAGCGAGCGGCTGGAAGTCATCGCGGTCGGCGGCTACGGCCGCGGAATGCTGGCACCAGGCTCGGACATCGACCTCCTCTTCCTGTTCCCGAACAAACCGACCCCTTGGGGCGACGCCGTCATCGAGGCGATGCTCTATGTGCTCTGGGACCTCGGCCTGAAGATCGGCCATGCCGCGCGTGGCCTGGACGAATGTATCAAGCTTGCGCGGGCAGACATCACGATCCGCACGGCCATCCTTGAGGCACGCCGGATCTGCGGCGACGAAGGCCTGGCGGATATGCTCGCGCATCGCTTCGACAAGGAGGTCGCCCACGGCACCGCGCTCGAATTCGTGACAGCCAAGCTGGCCGAGCGCGACGAGCGCTACAAGCGCACGGATACGTCGCGCTATGTCGTCGAACCGAACGTCAAGGAAGGCAAAGGTGGCCTCCGCGACCTCCACACGCTCTTCTGGATCGCCAAATACGTCTACGGCGTCCGCGACGTTTCCGACCTCGTCGAGGCCAGCCTCTTCACCCGGGAAGAGTTGAAGACTTTCATCAAGGCAGAAGACTTCCTCTGGGCGGTCCGCTGCCACCTGCACTTCGTGACCAACCGCGCCGAGGACCGGCTTAGCTTCGAATACCAGCCTGAGATCGCCGCCAAGCTCGGCTACCAAGTCCATCCGGGCCAGCAGGCGGTCGAGCGCTTCATGAAGCACTATTTCCTTGTCGCGAAGGATGTCGGCGATCTCACCGCCATCGTCTGTGCTGCCATGGAGCAGCGCCACGCAAAGCGTCCGCCGAAGCTCGACCGACTGTTCAGCCGCTGGTCGCGCTCGCGCCGCCGCGCCCTTCCGAAGACGCCCGATTTCCGCATCGAGAACGAGCGGCTGACCGTCGTCGACGATCACGTCTTCGTCCGCGATCCGGTCAATCTGATCCGGTTTTTCCAGGTCGCCGATCGCGAGGACGTCGCGCTGCATCCCGACGCGATGCATCTCATCACGCGCTCGTTGAAACTGATCGATCGCGACCTCCGGGATAACGCCGAGGCCAACCGCCTCTTCCTCGAGATCCTGACCTCGCGCAACGCGCCTGAAACAGTGCTACGCCGCATGAACGAGACCGGCGTGCTCGGCCGCTTCATCCCCGACTTCGGCAAGGTCGTGGCGATGATGCAGTTCAACATGTATCACCACTATACGGTGGACGAGCACTTGATCCGCTCGGTCGGCATCCTAGCGGAAATGGATGCGGGGACGCTGAAGGACGAGCACCCGCTTTCCGCCGAAGTATTGCCGACGATCGCCCAGCGCACGGCGCTTTATGTCGCGACCTTGCTCCACGACGTCGCGAAGGGCCGGCCGGAAGATCATTCGATCGCGGGCGCGAAGATCATGCGCCGCCTCGGGCCCCGCCTCGGACTCTCGGCCGCAGACACAGAAACGGCGTCATGGTTGATCGAGCATCACCTCCTGATGTCGAACACCGCGCAGTCGCGCGACATTTCCGATCGCAAGACGATCGAGGCCTTTGCCGCGACGGTGCAGACGCTGGAGCGGCTGAAAATGCTGCTCGTGCTCACAGTCAGCGACGTCAAGGCCGTCGGTCCCGGCGTCTGGAACGGTTGGAAGGGCCAGCTCTTCCGGACGCTCTACTGGGAGACCGAGCTCGTTCTTACCGGCGGCCATTCGGCGGCGGACCGCAACGATCGTGTCCGCATGGCCAAACAGGAGACGCGTGACGCGCTGTCGGCGGATTGGAAAGAGAGCGAGATCGACTCCTATCTGGGCCGCCATTACGCACCTTATTGGCTCAAGGTCGATCCGGAACGCCGTGTCGCCCATGCCCGTTTCCTTCAACAGGCTGAGAACGAAGACAAGAGCGTCGCGACCATGTTCACCAGCGACGCTTTCCGGGGCGTCACTGAAATCACGGTGCTGGCGCAGGACCATCCTCGCCTTCTGGCGGTCATCGCCGGCGCCTGCGCGGCGACCGGGGCGAACATCGTCGACGCCTATATCAACACCACGACCGACGGCCTCGCCCTCGACTCGATCTTCATCGATCGGGCCTATGACGAGAACGAGGATGAGAACCGACGTGCACAACGCGTGGCCACCACGATCGAACGTGCACTCCGCGGCGAGCTGTGGCTGACCGATGCCATGCAGAAGAAGGCGGAGCAGCGGAGCCGCCGGACCAAGGCCTTCGATATCGAGCCGCAGATCGTCGTCACCAATGACTGGTCGGACCGCTATACGGTGATCGAGATTTCCGGCCTCGACCGGCCGGGTCTCCTCTACGACCTGACCTCGACGGTCTCCCAGCTCAATCTCAACATCGCCTCGGCGCATGTGGTGACGTTCGGCGAGAAGGCGGTCGACACGTTCTATGTGACCGATCTCACCGGCTACAAGATCACGAGCGAGGTCAGGCAGGCCACGATCCGGCGCGAATTGCTGGCCGTCTTCGATCCGGCGAACGGCTAGTTCAGCTCGATCTGCATGAAGACGAGATCGAGAAGGCGGCCGAACTTCCGGCCGACCTTGTCGAGCTTTCCGGTCGTCCTGAATCCGAAAGCCTCGTGCAGCGCGATCGAGGCCTTGTTCTCCGAATCGATCGCTGCGACCATCACGTCCTTGCCGATACCGCGCGCCGCCTCCATCAAGGCGACGAGCAAGGCCTTTCCGACACCGCGGCGACGGGCATTGGGGCCGATATAGAGCGAATGCTCGACCGTTCCGCGAAAGCCTTCGAACGCCCGGAAATCGCCGAAGCTGCCATAACCCAGCACCTCGCCGTTTTCGGCCGCAACAAGGATCGGATATCCCTGTCGGCGTCGCATCTCGAACCAGGCCTGCCGATCCTCCAGGGTCGATACGTGATCGACCCAGATCGCGCTCGAGTTCTCGATGGCATCATTGTAGATCGCGAGGATGGTCGGAAGGTCGGCCTCGGTCGCCGCGCGGATCTCTACCATATGACTGCCACTCAGCCTCTCGGTAGAAGCCCCACCTCGCGGTAGAACCGCTCGGCGCCCGGGTGAAGTGGGAGGCCGAGCCCGCTCGGCGCCGTCTCCGGCCGGATCATCTTTCCCTTTGCGTGGCCATTGTCGAGCAGCTTGCGGGTGTTGTTGTTCCAGAGCGCCCTGGTCACGGCATAAATCAGATCGTCCGGCTGCGTTTCGCTGGTCACCAGCAACGCGTTGACGCTCAGCGTCTTGGCTTCGTATCCGACCCCCGCATAGGTTCCCGCCGCGATCTTGTCCCGCGCGAAATATATGTGCTCCCGCAACACCTTCTCCGCCTCAGGCCCGTCGAGCGGCACGAGGTCGATGCCGACCGAAGAGGACAGTTCGGCGATCGCCGTCACCGGGGAGCCGCCAATGAAGAAGAAGGCGTCAAGGCTACCGGCGCGGAGCTGCGCCCCGGCGACATCGGGCTTCATGTAGCTGATGTTGAAATCCTTCTCGGTGACGCCGTAGGCCTGCAGAACGATGCGGGCATCGATCAGACTGCCAGACCCGGGCTCATCGAGCGCGACGCGCTTGCCCTTGAGATCGCGGACATTGGCAATGCCCGCACCACGGCGTGCCACGACGTGGAAGGTCTCCGGGTAGAGATTAGCGATCGCCCGCAATTCGGTGACGCGCGGCTTGCCCTCGAAGACGCCCGTCCCTTCATGAGCCCAGTGCGCGACATCGGACTGCGTCAGTCCGGCCTCGATCTCGCCCTTCTGGATGCCTTCGATGTTGGCGACGGAGCCGTTCGTCGCCAGCGCGACGGCGACCAGACCCGGCACGCCGCAGGAGCCGCCGTCATGGCACGGCCGGCTGCCCGGCGGATTGGAAATGGCATTGGCGATCAGTCCGCCAATCGGGAAATAGGTGCCCGCCGTCCCGCCGGTGCCGATACGGAAGAACTTCATCGCCTGGGCATGGACGTCGAATGCGGCACCGATCGCAATCGCGACGATCAGCGCAAGGGCGGCATTGCGGGTCCAGGCGAGATTGATCATGTTCCTCTCTAAGGTTCCGTCATGCACTCATTGCATGAGGAAAAAGCGGAAACAATGAGCCGATTGATCTGGAACAAGAGGCGTCGCCGGTTATCCCAATGACCGATCGATCGAATTCGTCCGAGGGCCGTTTCGGCCTGCCGCAACTCAACGAACGCTCCCGCGAAATCTTCCGGCAGATCGTCGACGGCTATCTGGCGACCGGCGAGCCCGTGGGCTCACGCAATGTGTCGCGCATCCTGTCGACTCCGCTATCGCCCGCCTCGGTCCGCAACGTGATGTCGGATCTCGAAAGCCTCGGCCTCATCCACGCGCCGCATACAAGCGCGGGGCGGCTGCCGACGGAAGTCGGGCTACGCTTCTTCGTCGATGCGATGCTGGAGATCGGCGAGGTCTCGGAGGAGGAGCGCCGGACGATCGACGCCAAGGTCGCGGGAGCCGGAATCGGCCGGTCGATGGACGATGTCCTGGGACAGGCCTCGGCCCTGCTGTCCGGCCTGTCGCGTGGCGCGGGCGTCGTGCTGGCGTCCAAACAGAACGCCCGGCTCAAGCACATAGAATTCGTGCAACTCGAACCCCGGCGTGGCCTGGTGGTACTCGTCGGCGAGGACGGTTCGGTCGAGAACCGGATCCTACCGCTGCCCGTGGGGCTGCCAGCCTCGGCACTGGTCGAGGCAACGAATTTCCTGAACGCGCGCATAGCGGGCCGCACGCTCGACGAGACGCGCGCCGAGATCGAAGCCGCACGTCAAGCCGCGATGCAGGAACTCGACGCCCTGACGGTCGACCTCATAGAGCAGGGACTGGCGAGCTGGGTTTCTGGCGAGGACGCCGAAAGACGGCTCATCGTCCGCGGACAGGCCAATCTTCTGGAGAATCTGAAGGCTCTCGACGATCTGGAGCGCGTTCGCACCCTGATCGACGACCTCGAAAGCAAAAAGGAAGTCAGCGAACTCCTCGGCCGCGCCGAGAATGCCGATGGCGTGCGCATCTTCATCGGCTCGGAGAACAAGCTGTTCTCGCTTTCCGGCTCGTCGATGGTAGCGGCCCCCTTCCGCGATGCGCGCCAGAACATCATCGGCGTGCTCGGCGTCATCGGCCCGACGCGCTTGAACTACGCGCGCGTCGTGCCGATGGTCGACTACACTGCGAAAGTGGTGGGAAAGCTGTTGGGAGAGGGGTGAGCCTTAGTGGAGGCTCACCGTTTCGAGTTCCTGTTCCCAGGCATTGGCGACCGCTGCTTCCTTGCTGTCGGCAAGGAGGATCGGAGTGCCGTCCGCGCCCAGAAGCGCGAAGAGTTCGACGCCCGGCTGCAGGTCGGGGGCCTGCGGGAACAGGCGGTTGATCTCGTCGGACTGCATGCTCTTCACATAGGCGAGACGGCCGCCGCCAAGGCCCTTCAACTGCGCCGCAGTGATGAACGGTTCGGTGTGATTGGTGTTGTCCGCATTCATGTCACTCATCCTCCGCCCGGCTATGAGAACGGGCTACAATGTCGATTTTCCGCACGAGCCGTTCCGGCTGCGGCCGGATGAGGTCGATCGTCAGAAGACCGTTTGCGAGATCCGCAGCGAGAACGTCCATGCCCTCGGCCAAAACGAACACCCGCTGGAACTGCCGCGCGGCGATGCCGCGATGCAGAAAGACGCGTCCTTCTTCCTCAGTCTGCCGCCCGCGAATCACGAGCTGGCCTTCCTCGAGGGTCACTGACAATTGCTCGGCCGTGAAGCCTGCAACCGCCAATGTGATCCGGAGACGGTCCGGAGCGCCCGCATCCGCGGCGAGCCTTTCCACATTGTAGGGCGGATAACCGTCGCCGCCTTTGCTCAGACGATCGAGCGTTCGCTCGATCTGATCGAAGCCCAGAAGAAGCGGGCTCGACAAAGGGGACAGACGAGTCATTCAAAGCCCTCGCTGGAAGCGACTTTGCGATGCGAGACCCAGAATTGGCATCTCACGAACCGTTAAATGGTGGGCTTTGCGGCACGGCGCAAGACGCTAACCGACCGCACTGTTTCCGAAGAATTTTTCGCGGAGCCGCATCGGTTTCGCTATCCGGCGCGTTCAACGCAGGCAAGAATGTGATCACGAACCTGTGATGGGTTTGATTCGCTCCGGGATGCGTATCTCGGCTGGCGGCTTGTGGTCTCCAACCTCGCTGGGAGATTGAGAGTGGCCGAATTGAGTTTTCGTCAGAAGGAAATCGTCTCGCTGGCCCGTTTGCAGGGCCGGGTCGGAGTGGACGATCTCGCGCTTCGCTTCGATGTCACGCCGCAGACCATCCGCAAGGACCTGAACGAACTCTGCGACATGCGCCTGCTGTCGCGAATCCACGGCGGCGCGATGATCTCGTCCGGCGTCGAGAACCTCGGCTATGAAGCCCGGCGACAGATCGCGGCACGCGAGAAGCGCGCCATCGGCGAAGCCGCCGCGAAACTCATTCCGAACAATTCTTCGCTGTTTCTGAATATCGGCACGACGACCGAAGAGGTCGCCCGCGCTTTGGTGAATCACGAAGGACTCCTCGTGATCACCAATAATCTGAACATTGCGACGCTTCTTTACCCCAATCCGAAAATCGAAGTGATCGTTGCCGGCGGCCCGGTCCGACGTTCGGATGGCGGTGTCATCGGCGGCGCTGCTGTCGACTTCATCAAACAGTTCAAGGTCGATTTCGCGGTCATCGGTACCTCGGCGATCGACGACGAAGGAGCCTTGCTCGACTACGACTTCCGCGAGGTTCGCGTCAGCCAGGCGATCATCGGAAACTCCCGCAAGGTCATCCTCGTGACCGACCGCTTCAAGTTCGAGCGCTCCGCGCCCATCCGCGTCGCGCACATCTCGCAGGTGAATATGTTCGTCACCGACTGGATGTCCTCGGAGAAGGTCCGCGGCCTCTGCCGCGAGCACAATGTCGAGGTCGTCGAGACGGTCGGCTCGCCGCCTGAGACCGAACAATAGCGAAGCATCACTTTCGTTTTTATTTTCGTTTTTTCGCTATTGCGCGCACTAAAAGGTTCGTTTAGCGTCATTCCTTAAGCGCGGTCGCGAAGAAGCCGTGCGACGATGAAGGGACGGACAGCGTGCCAAACGCGGCCTACGACATCGCGATCATTGGTGGCGGCATCAATGGCTGCGGCATCGCCCGCGACGCCGCCGGACGCGGTCTGTCGGTCTATCTCTGCGAGCAGAGCGACTTTGCCTCGGCAACCTCCTCGGCCTCGACAAAGCTCATCCACGGTGGCCTGCGTTATCTCGAATTCTATGAGTTCCGTCTCGTCCGCGAGGCGCTGATCGAGCGCGAGCGGCTGCTCCGCATCGCGCCGCACATCATCTGGCCACTACGGTTCGTCCTGCCCCATCATTCGGGACTTCGCCCGCGCTGGCTGCTTCGTCTCGGGCTATTCCTCTACGACAGCCTGGGCGGCCGGAAGATCCTGCCGGCCACGAAGACTTTGGACCTGCCGAAATCTCCCTACGGCGCTGCCCTGAAACCCGATTTCCGGACCGGCTTCGAATATTCCGACTGCTGGGTCGAGGACGCGCGTCTCGTCGTGCTCAATGCGATGGATGCGGCGGCGCGCGGAGCATCGGTCAATCCGCGGACGAAATGCGTCGCCGCCCGCCGCGACGGCGGCCTTTGGCGACTAGCGGTCGAGGGCCCGCACGGCAAGAGCGATACGATCGTCGCCCGCACCCTCGTCAATGCCGCTGGCCCGTGGGTAGGCGAAGTCCTGAACGACCAGCTCCGCATGCCCACGCCCGCGCCGATCAGGCTGGTGAAGGGAAGCCATATCGTGGTGCGGAAGCTGTTCGACCACGACCACGCCTACATCTTCCAGAACGCCGACGGCCGGATCGTCTTCGCCATTCCCTATGAGCAGGATTTCACGCTGATCGGCACGACCGACCGCGATTTCCATAGCGATCCATCCAGGGTCTCGGCAAGCGAGGAAGAAGCCGATTACCTTTGCGCCTCGGCCTCCGCCTATTTCCGCGTTCCGGTCACCCGCGACCAGATCGTCTGGACCTATTCCGGCGTCCGCCCCCTCTATGACGACGGCGCGTCGAGTGCGCAGGAGGCAACGCGCGACTATGTTCTCGACCTCGTTGCCCCGGACGGCCAGGCTCCCCTTCTGACCGTGTTCGGTGGCAAGATCACAACCTATCGCCGCCTGGCAGAAGAGGTTCTTGAACGGCTTTCGAACCATCTCTCCCTCGGGAAGCCGTGGACCTCTACTGCTGCGCTGCCAGGCGGCGACTTTCCTTACGACGGCGCGGCCATGCTCGCCGCAAAACTCCGCGAGGAATTTCCTTTCCTCAGCGAGCGCCACGCCAGACGCCTCGTCCGCGCCTACGGCACTCGCGCGGAACTCATCATGAACGGCGCCCGCTGCGCCGAAGATCTCGGTCGCGTGTTCGGCCTGGACCTCACCGAAGCCGAGGTGACCTATCTTATGCAATATGAGTGGGCCCAGACGCCGGACGATGTCCTCTGGCGGCGTTCGAAGCTCGGGCTTCGCACCGGGGCCGACGACAAGGCCGCGCTCGAAGCGTTCATGAGAACCGGGCGCACCGCCGCCCATTCGGCAGCGTGAGGGAGGAGCGATGTCGCTGACCCTCGAAAACGTCTCGAAGATCGCGGGCCGCGCGACCCACATCGCCGACGTTTCGCTGCGTCTGGAGTCGGGCTCGCTCAACGTCCTGCTTGGCCCGACGCTTTCGGGCAAGACGACGCTCATGCGCATCATGGCCGGGCTTGAGCCGCCCAGCCGCGGCCGTGTCCTGTTCGACGGGATCGACGTCACCGGCGTGCCGGTCCGCGCTCGCAACGTCGCGATGGTCTACCAGCAATTCATCAACTACCCGACCTTGACCGTCTACGAGAACATCGCCTCGCCGCTCCGCGTCTCCGGCGCGCCGAAGGACGAGATCGATCGTCGCGTCGAGGAAGCGGCGCATCTCCTGCGGCTCGAACCCATGCTCGGTCGCACGCCGCTCGAGCTTTCCGGCGGCCAGCAGCAGCGCACCGCCCTCGCCCGTGCTCTGGTAAAGCGAGCGCCGCTCGTCCTCCTCGACGAGCCACTCGCCAATCTCGACTACAAGCTTCGCGAGGAACTGCGCGAGGAACTGCCGAAGATCTTCGCGGCGTCCGGCGCGATCCTCGTCTACGCGACGACCGAGCCGTCCGAAGCGCTGCTTCTCGGCGGCAACACGGCCACACTCGACCGCGGCCGCGTCACCCAGTTCGGCCCGACCATCGAGGTCTATCGCCGACCAGCCGATCGTATCACCGCGGAAGTCTTCTCCGATCCGCCGATGAACTTCGTCTCGGCCGAGATCAGAGGCGGCGTGGCCCGCCTCGCGGGAGACGTTTCCCTGCCCGCGAGCGGCCCGCTTGCCGATCTTCCCGATGGTCCCGTGACCTTGGGCTTCCGACCGAACCACCTGCATCTCGCTCGCGCCGAGGGCGATACGATCGCCATGCGCGGAATGGTCAGCGTGGTCGAGATCACCGGCTCGGAAAGCTTCGTCCACGTCCGGCAGGACGGCGCGGAATGGATCGCTCTGGCGCATGGGGTCCACGAACTCGCGCCCGGCGCGCCGATCGACGTCTATCTCGATCCCCGCAAGCTTTTCGTCTTCGACGCGGACGGCAGGCTCGTCGCCGCGCCCGACCGCGCGGCAGCGGCTTAGGAGACGGATATGGCGGCCATCACTCTCGACCACCTCGCCCATTCCTACAAGGCACATCCAGAGGCGCCGTCCGACTACGCGCTCCGTCGCCTCGACATCACCTGGCGCGACGGCGGCGCATACGCCCTGCTCGGCCCGTCCGGCTGCGGGAAGACGACGCTGCTGAACATCATCTCGGGTCTCGTCACGCCGAGCGAAGGCAAGGTGCTGTTCGACGGCCGCGACGTGACGAATATCCCGACCGAGCAGCGTAACATCGCCCAGGTCTTCCAGTTCCCGGTCGTTTACGACACGGTCAGCGTCTACGACAATCTGGCTTTCCCGCTGCGCAATCGCGGCATCCGCCAGGCCGAGGTCGATCGCCGCGTCCGCGAGATCGCCGGCATGCTGGACCTGAATGCCGATCTCGACCGCCGCGCCAGCCACCTCACCGCCGACGCCAAGCAGAAGATCTCGCTCGGACGCGGCCTCGTACGTGCCGACACCGCCGCGATCCTGTTCGACGAGCCGCTGACCGTGATCGACCCGCAGCTCAAATGGGAGCTCCGCGCCCAGCTGAAGCAGCTTCATGCGCAGGTCGGCCGGACGATGATCTACGTCACGCACGACCAGACAGAGGCGATGACCTTCGCCGACACGGTCGTCGTGATGTATGACGGCGCAGTCGTTCAGGTCGGCACGCCGGCCGAGCTCTTCACCAAGCCGGCCCACACATTCGTCGGCTATTTCATCGGCTCGCCGGGCATGAACGTGCTGCCGGCCAAGATCGAGGGCCGCACCGCCTATGTCGGCGGCAGCCGCATCAACCTCTCGCGCGGCTATCCGCGCCTGGCGGAAGGCCAGAAGATCGAGATCGGCATCAGACCGGAGGACATCCGCCTCGCGCCAGGCGGCGACGGACTGCCGATCACGATCAACCGCGTCGACGATATCGGCCGCATCCGCATCGCCCGCGCGCAGCTCGCCGAGCACGCGCTCAACATCGTCGTGCCCGAAGAGGCCCGCATTCCCGGCGACGGCGTCCATGCCCAGCCGATTCCGGAGCGGGTTCACGTCTACGCCGATGGCCACCTCGTCGAGGGGGAGGCCTGAGCATGGATAAACCGTTCAACAACAAGGCCTGGTTCCTCGTCCTGCCGGTGTTCATCGTCGTCGCCTTCTCGGCGATCCTGCCGCTGATGACGGTCGTGAACTATTCGGTTCAGGATACTTTCGGGAACAACCAGTTTTTCTGGGCAGGCACGACCTGGTTCTCCGAGCTTCTCGCCTCCGACCGCTTCCACGAGGCGCTGTGGCGGCAACTGCTTTTCTCCGCCCTCGTCCTGCTGATCCAGATTCCGCTCGGGGTCCTGATCGCGCTGTGCATGCCTCGCAAGGGCTGGGGCGTGTCTGTTACGTTGGTGTTGATGGCGCTGCCCCTGCTGATCCCGTGGAACGTGGTCGGCACGATCTGGCAGGTCTTCGGACGAGGCGACATCGGCCTTCTTGGCTATGCGCTGAACTCGCTCGGATTCTCCTACAATTATGTCCAGGATGTCGAAGATGCATGGATCACCATCGTGGTGATGGATGTCTGGCACTGGACGTCGCTCGTCGCGCTGCTTGCCTATGCCGGTCTGCGTTCGATCCCGGAGGCGTATTATCAGGCCGCGCGCATCGACGGCGCTTCGCGCTGGTCGATCTTCCGGCTGATCCAGCTTCCGAAGATGAAGCACGTCCTGATCATCGCGGTGCTGCTGCGCTTCATGGACAGCTTCATGATCTACACCGAGCCGTTCGTGCTTACCGGCGGCGGCCCCGGCAATTCGACCACGTTCCTTTCGATCGACCTCGTCAAGCTGGCGCTCGGACAGTTCGACCTCGGTCCGGCGGCCGCGATGTCGATCGTCTACTTCCTGATCATCCTGCTGCTGTCCTGGGTCTTCTACACCGTGATGACCCAGGACGAGGACGCGAACCGCAAGGAGGGCACGCCGTGAAGCGCATCATCCTCGCCGTCTACATCGCGTTCCTCCTGGTGCCGATCTACTGGCTCGTGAACATGTCGTTCAAGACGAACCAGGAGATCGTGACGACGATGACGATCTTCCCGACGTCGCCGACGCTCGCGAACTACATGGTCATCTTCACCGACCCGGCCTGGTATTCGGGCTATATCAACTCGATCACCTATGTGGTGCTGAACACGATCATCTCGATCTCGGTGGCGCTACCCGCTGCCTATGCGTTCTCGCGCTACCGCTTCCTCGGCGACAAGCACCTGTTCTTCTGGCTGCTGACGAACCGCATGGCTCCGCCGGCGGTCTTCGCGCTGCCGTTCTTCAACCTCTATTCGGCGATCGGCCTGTTCGACACGCCGCTCGCCGTGGCGCTGGCCCACTGTCTGTTCAACGTGCCGCTGGCCGTCTGGATTCTCGAAGGCTTCATGTCCGGCGTGCCGCGCGAGATCGACGAGACCGCCTATATCGATGGCTATTCGTTCCCGAAGTTCTTCGTGAAGATCTTCATGCCGCTGATCGCATCCGGCATCGGCGTCGCGGCCTTCTTCTGCTTCATGTTCTCGTGGGTCGAGCTGCTGCTCGCCCGCACGCTGACGTCGGTCAATGCGAAGCCGATCGCAGCAACGATGACGCGCACGGTTTCGGCTTCCGGCATCGACTGGGGCGTGCTCGCCGCAGCGGGCGTGCTGACCATCATCCCCGGCGCGCTCGTGATCTATTTCGTCCGCAATTACATCGCCAAGGGCTTTGCCCTCGGGAGGGTGTGATGGAAAGCCTCACCCAAAGCTTCGCCTGGATGGCCTGGACCTGGCAGACGGCCACGTTCTTCACCGGCATCGTCGCCCTTCTCGTCTTCATGACGATCTGGGAGCGCGTCTCGCCGTCGGGAGAGCGCCACGGTGTGCTCGGCATCACCACGACGCGCGGCGACCGGCTGTTCATCTCGCTCCTCGGCTCCGCGTACATACACCTCGCCTGGCTCGGCGTCATGACCGCCGAGCTGTGGTGGGCCTCGATCATCTCGGTCGTCTACGCGCTCGCGGTCTTCCGCTGGGTCTGAGACGGCAAGAAGGAATTCCGCACGGCAGGCGTTCGGGCCGACGGATAACAAACGAAACGAACGTGGGAGGAAACCATGCGCAGAAACATGACGGCCGCGGCAACGGCTGTGGCGCTGGTGCTCGGCACGGTCCCGGCCTTTGCGGATATGGACGCCGCCAAGCGCTGGATCGATTCCGAGTTCCAGCCTTCGACGCTCTCGAAAGAAGAGCAGATGAAGGAGATGGAATGGTTCGTGAAGGCGGCCGAGCCCTTCAAGGGCATGGAGATCAACGTCGTCTCCGAGACCATCACGACGCACGAATATGAATCGAAGACCCTGGCGAAGGCCTTCTCCGAGATCACCGGCATCAAGCTGACGCACGACCTGATCCAGGAGGGCGACGTGGTCGAGAAGATCCAGACTCAGATGCAGTCCGGAAAGAACATCTACGACGCCTGGGTGAATGATTCCGACCTGATCGGCACGCATTATCGCTACAAGCAGGCGGTCGATCTGACCGACTGGATGGCCAAAGAGGGCAAGGACGTCACGAGCCCGACGATCGATATCGACGATTTCATTGGCAAATCGTTCGGAACGGCGCCCGACGGCCATCTATACCAGCTTCCCGACCAGCAGTTCGCGAACCTCTACTGGTTCCGGTACGACTGGTTCACCGATCCCAAGAACAAGGAAGCGTTCAAGGCCAAATACGGCTACGAGCTCGGCGTGCCGGTCAATTGGTCGGCCTATGAGGACATCGCCGAGTTCTTCTCGAACGATGTGAAAGAGGTCAACGGCCAGAAGATCTACGGCCACATGGATTACGGGAAGAAGGACCCGTCGCTCGGCTGGCGCTTCACCGACGCCTGGCTGTCGATGGCCGGAAATGGCGACAAGGGCATTCCGAACGGCAAACCCGTCGATGAATGGGGTATCCGGATGGAAGGCTGCCGTCCGGTCGGCTCGACGATCGAGCGCGGCGGCGACACCAACGGCGCGGCGGCTGTCTATTCGATCGCCAAGTATATCGACTGGATGAAGAAATATGCCCCGCCGCAGGCGAACGGCATGACCTTCTCGGAGTCCGGGCCGGTGCCGGCGCAGGGGCAGATCGCCCAGCAGATCTTCTGGTACACGGCCTTCACCGCCGACATGGTGAAAGCCGGACTACCGGTCGTGAACGCGGACGGTACGCCGAAATGGCGCATGGCCCCCTCGCCGCACGGCTCGTACTGGAAGGACGGCATGAAGCTCGGCTATCAGGACGCCGGTTCATGGACGCTCCTGAAGTCGACTCCGCTGGAGCGTCGCAAGGCTGCCTGGCTTTACGCCCAGTTCGTCACCTCGAAGACGGTCTCGCTGAAGAAGAGCCATGTCGGCCTCACCTTCATCCGCGAGAGCGACATCTGGGACAAGAGCTTCACCGACCGCGCGCCGAAGCTCGGCGGCCTCGTCGAGTTCTACCGCTCGCCGGCTCGCGTGCAGTGGACTCCGACCGGCGTGAACGTGCCGGACTACCCGAAGCTCGCACAGCTCTGGTGGCAGAACATCGGTGATGCAGCCTCCGGCGCCAAGACGCCTCAGGAAGCCATGGATGCTCTGGCCAACGCACAGGACCAGGTGCTCGGCCGCCTCGAACGTGCCGGCGTGCAGGGCGAATGCGGTCCAAAGCTGAACGAGAAGCAATCCGCGCAGTATTGGATCGACAAGGCCAAGGCCGATGGCAACATCGCGCCGCAGGCGAAGCTCGCAAACGAAAAGCCGAAGGGTGAAACGGTCGATTACGACACACTGATCAAGTCGTGGCCCGCCAACCCGCCGGAGAAGCGCGCTTCGGCAACAACGCCGGAGCCGGCAAAGGCCAACTGACGCCTGAGACCTGCTAGAGTACCGAGGGGCCGGAGCGATTCTGGCCCCTCGCCGCAAAATCAGTCTCGCCGCGACACATGAACGACCTTCAATCGAGAGTTGCCGCCCCAGCAAACCCGGAGGTCCAACTCATGCGCTTTATCTGGAAGACCCTGGCATTTGGCGCGCTCATCGCAGCCACCACTGTTCAGGGCGCTTACGCCGACGTGTCCATGTCAGGTCAGTTCACCGCCGAACGCGCCTGCCCTGCTTTTCAATCATTCCGCCGCGCAACCAATCCCGGCAATATCCGGGTCGAGCCCGGGCAGATCTATGCCCTTGTCGCCAAGAACCGCGAAGACGCCACTCATTATCGCCTGCGCGTTGACGGCGCCCTGCCGATCGAGCGCTGGGTCGAGGCTGGTTGCGGCGTGGTTTCGAGCGACGACGACGGTCCTGTGACGCCGAACGCGCCGCTGGCCGAGGGATCGGGCGAATTCCTGCTCGCGATCAGCTGGCAGCCCTCCTTCTGCGAGACCCGCTCCCAGAAGACCGAGTGTCGCAGCCAGACCGCGGACCGGCCGGACGCAACCAACTTCACCCTGCATGGGCTCTGGCCGCAGCCGCGCAATCGCGTCTACTGCAACGTGCCGTCCGATCTGATTTCGGAAGATAACGCCAGCCGCTGGGATGAACTGCCCGCGCCTCAACTCGCTCCCGACACGAGGCAGGCGCTGGACGTGGTCATGCCCGGCACGATGTCGATGCTCGATCGGCATGAGTGGATCAAGCATGGCACCTGCTACGGGACGGACGCCGACACCTATTTCGCCGACAGCATCCGGATCGTGAGGGAGATCAACGGTTCGAAGGCCCAGCAATTGTTCGCGTCCCGCATCGGCCAGAAGGTGACGTCGGCCGAACTGCGTGCCGCTTTCGACGAGAGCTTCGGGACAGGCGCGGGCGAGCGCGTGACGATGCAGTGTAAGCGCGACGGCGGCCGCCTTCTGATCAGCGAGATCAAGGTCGGTCTTATCGGAAATCCGTCCGCGGGGACGTCCGTGAATGATTTGATTGCCGCGGCACGGCCGGTTCTCCCCGAATGCTCGGAGGGGATCGTCGATCCCGTCGGCCTGCAATAAGCACAGGACAAGACCCGAGGGCCGGGGCAATCCGACCCTCGATAAAACAGGAAACGCCTATGCCCTCCTTCATCCTTGCAATCGATCAGGGCACGACCTCGACCCGCGCCATCCTCTTCAACGAGGCCCTCGATGTCGTCGCGATCGCCCAGAAGGAATTCCCGCAGCACTTCCCGCAGCCGGGCTGGGTCGAACACGACCCGGAGGACCTCTGGGCGACGACTGTAGCCACCGTCAACGAGGTCCTGGCCCGCGCCAATACGCGCGCCTCCCAGGTTGCCGCGCTCGGCATCACCAATCAGCGTGAAACCACCGTCGTCTGGAACCGCAAGACGGGGCGCGCGATCCACAACGCTATCGTCTGGCAGGATCGGCGCACAGCCGAAAGATGCGCCCGGCTCAAGGCGGACGGCATAGAGCCTTTGGTCAGCGAGCGGACGGGACTGATCGTCGATTCCTACTTCTCCGGCACAAAGATCGCCTGGATCCTCGACAAGGTCGACGGTGCCCGCGCGGCAGCGGAGCGCGGCGAACTCGCTTTCGGCACCGTCGACAGCTTCCTGCTCTGGCGACTGACCAACGGCAAGGTCCACGCGACAGACGCGACCAACGCCTCGCGCTCGATGATCTATGACATCGGCAAGGGAGCGTTCGATCCCGAACTGATGAAGATCGTCGGCGTGCCGGAAGCCGTGCTGCCGGAGGTCAAGGACTCGTCCGGTGACTTCGGCACGACGGAGGCGCACCTGTTCGGCGCGCCGATCCGGATCTGTGGCATCGCTGGCGATCAACAGGCCGCAGTCGTCGGGCAGGCCTGCTTCGAGCCGGGCATGATGAAGGTCACCTACGGCACCGGCGCCTTCGCGCTGCTCAACATCGGCGACAGTCCGGTCCTGTCGCAAAACCGGCTCCTTACCACCGTCGCCTATCAACTCAACGGCAAGCGCACCTATGCGCTCGAAGGCGCGATTTTCGTCGCCGGCGCCGCCGTGCAATGGCTGCGTGACGGGCTCGGAATCATCAAGCACGCCTCCGAGACTCAGGGGCTCGCCGAGGCCGCCGACCCCAACCAGCCGGTCTATCTCGTCCCCGCCTTCGTCGGCCTCGGCGCCCCTTATTGGGATGCCGACGCGCGCGGCACACTGACCGGCATCACCCGCGGGACGGGCCGTGCCGAAATCGCCCGCGCCGCGCTCGAAAGCGTCGGCTACCAGACCAACGACCTGACGGAAGCCATGCGCGCGGACTGGCCGGAAGCGCGCGAGACCGTGCTGCGCGTCGATGGCGGCATGGTCGCCTCGAACTGGGCGATGCAGTTCCTCGCCGACATCCTCGGTGCACCAGTCGACCGGCCCGTCATCACCGAAACGACCGCGCTCGGAGCGGCCTATCTCGCCGCCTATGCAGCCGGCGTCTGTCCACCACCGGAGGAATTCGGGCGCGCCTGGAAACTGGACCGGCGGTTCGAGCCGCGAAAGATGGACGGCGACCGGGAGAAGAAGCTGGCCGGCTGGAGAGATGCCGTACAAAGGACTCGCAGTTCGACCGGGTGATGCCCATGTGGTAGGCCGTCACCCTCCGGCCTGACCGGAGGATGACGCCCGTTTCCGGTGTTCCGCCTTTTACAGGTCCTTCCCTTGTCCCCCATCATCTCGGTATCCGGCCTGAACAAGGTCTATGCGTCGGGTCTTCATGCGCTGAAGAATGTCAATCTCGACATCCGGCGCGGTGAGATCTTCGCCCTTCTCGGCCCGAACGGCGCCGGCAAGACGACACTCATCGGCACGATCTGCGGGTTGGTCCGTCCGAGTTCCGGCACCGTCACCGCCGACGGCCATGACGTCGTCACCGACTACCGCGCCGCCCGCGCCAAGATCGGCCTCGTCCCGCAGGAGCTGTCGACCGATATGTTCGAGACGGTCTGGAACACTGTCAGCTTCAGCCGCGGCCTGTTCGGGAAGCCCGCGAATCCGGGCCATATCGAGCGGGTACTGCGCGACCTGTCGCTCTGGGACAAGAAAGACACCAAAATCATGGCGCTCTCGGGCGGCATGAAGCGGCGCGTCCTCATCGCCAAGGCTCTGTCGCACGAGCCGCAGGTCCTGTTTCTCGACGAGCCCACGGCCGGCGTCGACGTTGAGCTCCGCCGCGACATGTGGGCGATGATCGGCCGGCTGCGCGAGCAGGGCGTCACCATCATCCTGACGACCCATTACATCGAGGAAGCCGAAGAGATGGCCGACCGGATCGGCGTCATCCGCAAGGGCGAGATCATCCTCGTCGAGGAGAAGACGACCTTGATGGCGAAGCTCGGCAAATCGCGGCTGCGCGTCGACCTCAAGGAGCCGCTGGCGAAGGTTCCGGCCGATCTGGTCGCTTGGCCCATCGACATTGAGGACGACGGCCACGCTCTCGTCTACACGGTCGATCCAGAGCATGATCAGGCAGGCGTCGCGGAGCTTCTCCGCCGCCTCGTCGCCTCCAACATCGACTTCAAGGGTGTCGAGACCAGTCGGTCCTCGCTCGAGGACATCTTCATCGATCTCGTGAGGGAGCGGGCATGAACATCCACGCCATCCGCGCGATCTATGTGTTCGAGCTGAGCCGCACCTGGCGCACTCTGTTCCAGAGCATCGCCTCGCCGGTCCTCTCGACCTCGCTTTATTTCATCGTCTTCGGCTCGGCGATCGGGTCGCGCATGGAGACGATCGACGGCATCAGCTACGGCGCGTTCATCGTGCCGGGCCTGATCCTGCTGACCGTCCTGTCCGAAAGCGTCTCGAACGCCAGCTTCGGCATCTACCTGCCTCGATTCACCGGGACGATCTACGAGGTGATGTCGGCGCCGATCTCGGTCGCCGAGATCCTGTGCGGCTATGTCGGCGCGGCGGCAACCAAATCGATGATCCTCGGCCTGATCATTCTGGCGACAGCGCGCATCTTCGTGCCGTTTGAGATCGTCCATCCGTTCTGGATGATCGCCTTCCTCGTCCTGATCGCGGTGACGTTCTGCCTGTTCGGCTTCGTGCTCGGCATCTGGGCCGACGGCTTCGAGAAGCTGCAGATCGTGCCGCTGATGATCATCACGCCACTGACCTTCCTCGGCGGCACCTTCTATTCGATCTCGATGCTGCCGCCGTTCTGGCAGACGGTTACGCTGTTCAATCCGATCGTCTATCTGGTGAATGGATTCCGCTGGGCGTTCTATGGGGTCGCCGACGTCAATGTCGGCGTCAGCCTCGGCATGACGATCATCTTCATGCTGACCTGCATCGGCGTGATCTGGTGGATGTTCCGCACCGGCTACCGGCTGCGTCAATAGCCAGAAAGCTGCCTCATTTTCTAGTGGAAATACCCAGACCTGATCCCTTGCAACCTCTTGGGATCAGTTCGGTTTACATGCTATTCTCAGCAAGTCGTCAGCGAATGGAACTTTTCGTGGATTGAGGCATTCCACGACTGCCGCAAGTTTCACACAAAGTAAGTGTTGCATTAGTCAGCGCGCGAGGAGCGTCGGCTATGTTGGCGAATTCAAAGCCCTGGCACTCACCTTATCTGCACGACGTGGTCATGCACGACGTTGACGACGATCGGCTGCCTATAGCGGACAACGACAATCATCGTCCGATCCGCGAGCAGCTCCCTTCCGGCTGGACGATCGACCGTGCGGCCATGACCGGCGTTGGCGTCAGCGTCGCTCTCCAGTTCGTCTGGTCGAGCGCTCTCGTTTGGCAGTTGGGTGGCTGAGTGAACAAATAAAAGAGCGGCTCTTGTCGCAGCGTTCCGCTGCGCAACATTCCCGGTATGACGAACCGGGCCGTGGATTTTTTGCGAAGTTGGGTTGCGGAGAACGTTGTGGCGGTTGCGGCGGACCAGCGCGTCAGTGAAGCAGGCCTCCTGGCATTCGGAGTTCGTGACGCAGCGGCAGCGATCGGCATTCGTGAGGCGGAACTCGTGGCGGCAGCCGGCGGAGATCTCGACAGCTTCATGATAGAGGCGCTTGCCAGCCCAGAGGCGATTGCGCGGAGCCAGGAACTGTATGGTCGGGACGACTGACCGGCCCCACCGAAGACGAGATGCTCAAGAATCGTCGTCCAGATTGTCTTCCAGCATGCCATTCGAGGGGCGGGCCGGGCGGTAGAACTTCCAGAACAGCACACCGACCACCAGGGCCAACACCGCCGCGAGCGAAAGTTCCACCATCTCGGTGCTCCTTGAACCGTTGATTCAACGAGCTGCCAAACCCGGCGTTCCATTGTTGCAGCCGATCGACCGCACTTCCGCGAAGCTCGCCGAAGTCCTACAGAAGCGGCAACGAGAGAGCTGAGAATGACTTTGAGGATCGGGGTTGTGGGGCTGGGCTATGTCGGCCTGCCGGTAGCGCTGGCATTCGCACGGCATTTTCCGGGCACGGTGGGTTTCGACATCGATGCCGTCCGGGTCGACAATCTAAAGGCCGGCGATGACTGGTCGGGCGAGACGTCGAGCAAGGAACTGCTTGCGAGTTCGCTGATCATGACGGCGAACCCGGCGGATCTCGCACCCTGCAACATTTACGTCGTCTGCATTCCGACTCCGATCCATGCCGACCGCCGTCCCGATCTGGGCCCGCTGTCTGCAGCGTCGAAAACTGTGGGTAAGGTGCTCTCGAAGGGCGACATAGTCGTCTATGAATCGACCGTGTATCCGGGAGCGACCGAGGATTTTTGCGGACCCATCCTGGCGGAAATTTCGGGTCTCGTTCAGAGCCGCGACTTCAAGCTCGGCTATTCGCCCGAGCGCATCAACCCCGGCGACCAGCGGCACAAGCTCGAGAATACGGTCAAGATCGTCGCCGGCGAGGACGAGGAAACGACGGCCGTGCTCGCCGAGGCCTATGGCAGCTTCGTCGAAGCCGGCATCCATCGCGCGCCGAGCATCAAGGTCGCGGAAGCCGCGAAGGTCCTGGAGAATACCCAGCGCGATCTGAACATCGCCCTGATGAACGAGGTTGCGCTGATCTGCGACCGCCTTGGCATCCGCACCAAAGACGTGCTGGACGCCGCCGGCACCAAGTGGAACTTCCTTAAGTTCACGCCGGGGCTCGTCGGTGGACACTGCATTGGCGTCGACCCCTACTACCTGACCGCCAAGGCGCAGGAGGTCGGTTATCATCCAGAAGTCATTCTGGCCGGCCGCCGGATCAATGATGCAATGGGTGGTTTCGTCGCCCGCAAGCTCCTGCAAATGCTCGGCATGACCTCGCGCAGCCCGCATGATCTGCGGATCGCGATACTTGGCCTGACCTTCAAGGAGAACGTCGCCGACATCCGCAACAGCCGGGTGCCCGACATCGTGGCCGAACTCGCGTCGTTCGGTGTCGGCTGCAGCATCGTCGACCCTCATGCGGATGCCGACATGGCACGCGACCACTACGGCCTTACGCTAACGCCCTGGGACGAGATCGGCGAGCTCGACGCGCTCGTCCTTGCCGTACCACATGAGGGATTCGTCTCGAACGCTGCGCGGATTTTGGATCGCTTACGGAATGGAGGCGTTCTTCTGGACCTCAAATCGGCGATCCGCCATGAAACCGTGCGCCCCGATCTGCGATACTGGAGTTTGTAACGCTCCAAATTTCGGGGTGACGACAGACCTCCTCTCCATTAGCCTCTATGGCAGGGCGGATGGCTCCCTGGGCAGTGCGGCAATGTTGGCAGCGCGAGTGACGGAAAACGGACGGCAGTCACAGCATGCCTAGGGTACTGCTCTACAGTCACGACACCTATGGGTTGGGACATATCCGCCGCACGCGCGCGATCGCCAACGCGCTCGTCGCCGCCTATAGTGATCTATCGGTCCTGATCATCTCCGGCTCACCGCTCGCGGGCGCCTTCAATCTCGCTCCTGGCATCGACTTCGTGCATGTGCCCGGTGTCGAGAAGGGCGAAGGCGGGGGCTATGCGAGCGCCAATCTCCGCATGGAGCTCAACCAGGTCACGGCGCTTCGCGAAGCGCTGATACGCCAGACCGCCGAGTCCTTCCAGCCGGACGTTTTCATCGCCGACAAGGAGCCAGGCGGCTTTCGTGGTGAACTCCTGCCAACGCTGAAGGTCCTCAAGGCGATGGGCACACATCGCGTCATCGGTATCCGCGACGTGCTCGATGATCCCGAGGCCATACGCAGCGAATGGGCAGAGACGGGCGCGTTGCGCGCGCTGACCGAATTCTACGACGACATCCTCGTCTATGGCCCCGAGGACTTCTACCGGCCTCTCGACAGCATTCCGATGCCCGCCGAGCTTCGTTCCCGGATCGTCTATACTGGCTATCTGCGCCGTTCCGTGCCGCACGGACCGCCGAGCATCCGCTATCCTAAGAGCGCCAAGGGACCCTATATCCTCGTCACGACGGGTGGTGGCGCAGACGGCTATGGACTGATCGACTGGGTGCTTTCGGCCTACGAGGCGGTTCCGAACATCCCGCTTCCCGCCGTCATTGCATTCGGCCCTTTCCTGTCGACAACGCAGCGTCGGGCATTCCTGGAGCGGATCGACAAGCTACCGAACGTCGATGCTGTCAATTTCGACAACAAACTGGAGCGGGCGATGAGCCGCGCCTCAGCCGTCGTCGGCATGGGCGGCTACAACACGTTCTGCGAGATTTTATCCTTCGACAAACCGGCGCTCATCGTGCCCCGCTCGCGGCCGCGCCTCGAACAGACGATCCGTGCGCAGCGTGCGGAGGAACTTGGCCTTGTCCGCTTCCTGCCAGATCCGCTCGAAATGGGCGGCAAGCCGGATCCGGCGATCATGGCGTCCGCGCTGTCAGCGCTTTGCCGGCAAAGCCCGCCTTCCGCCGCGACGATCCCGGGCCTTCTCGACGGCCTGCCACGCATAGCACGCCATCTCGCGCCGACACTCGTCTCGTCCGTCCGTATTCGCGAACCGGCGATTTCCGGAGCCTGATGGCGTGAACCCTCGTGTCGCGGTTTTGCTCAAGGGCTATCCGCGCCTGTCGGAAACCTTCATCGCCCAGGAAATCCTCGCTCTCGAGAAGCGGGGTTTTCAGATCGACATCTGGTCGCTGCGTAAGCCGACCGATCGATTCACACACGCGATGCACAGCCAGATTTCGGCGCGCCTGTTCTACCTGCCGGAATATCTGCACAACGATCCGCTGCGTGTATTGCGGGGACTTCTGCACTCGTTCGGCCGTCCTGGGATCCTGCGTCTTTTCGGCACTTTCGCGCGCGACCTGATCCGCGACCCGACTCCGAACCGCCTGCGCCGACTTGGACAGGCGATGGTGCTGGCGAGAGAGGTGGACCCCAAGATCGGCCATCTCCATATTCATTTCCTGCACACACCCGGTTCCGTTGGGCGGTATGCCGGCCTGCTCACCGGAAAAAGCTTTTCCTTCTCGGCTCACGCCAAGGACATCTGGACTACGCCCGATTGGGAGCGGCGCGAAAAGCTCGCCGATGCAAGCTGGTGCGCGACCTGCACGACCGACGGCCAGAACGAATTGAAGCGGGTTGCGGCACCCGACGATCGCGAGCGCGTCAACCTTGTCTATCATGGGCTGGATCTTGCCCGGTTCCCTGAACCCCCGGCATCGCGCCCGCTTCATGACGGCAGCGATTCTTCCAACCCCGTGCGGCTCCTCGCGGTCGGCCGCGCTGTCGAGAAGAAGGGCTTCGACGATCTTCTCGAAGCCCTCGCGCGTCTTCCGCCCGGGCTGAACTGGCGGCTCGCTCATATCGGCTCGGGCGAACTGATCGGCCGGCTGAAAGAGCAGGCCGATAGCCTCGGCCTATCGGAGAAGATCGACTGGCGCGGCTCGAAGGCGCAGGATTCGGTGGTCGACGCGATGCGCGAGGCCGATCTCTTTGTCCTGCCGAGCAAGCAGGCGACCGGTGGCGACCGCGACGGGCTGCCGAATGTCCTGATGGAAGCCGCAACGCAGAAGCTGCCGGCGATCGCCACCGACTTCGCGGGTGTTCCAGAATTCGTTACTAATGGCGAGACGGGGTTCCTGGTGAAACCAGGCGACCCAAAGGGACTGGCGGACGCGATCGAAGAGATGATCGGCACCCCAGGACGGCGGCATATAATGGGCGAGGCCGCCTATGATCGGATCCGCGCCCACTTCTCATTCGAGGCCGGCATCGGCAGGATCGAAGACCTGTTGCGCGAAAGCCTGTCGTGACATGCGTTGCCTGTTCCTCGCGCCGATGAAGCATCCCGACGATCCGTCGCCTTCCGGTGACCGGACCATGGCCCGGCTGTTCGTGCGGCTGCTGGAAAATCTTGGCTATGAGGTGGATGTCGTGTCCGATCTGAGGACCGTCGTGACCGAGCCCGAACCGGGCGTCTGGCTGTCCTTGCGCGATCGAGCAAAGGGCGAGGCTGAACGCATCGCCAGCCATGCAACGGGCAGCGATGTCGCCTTCGTTTTCACCTACCACAATTACTATCGCGCCCCCGACCTTGTCGGCCCCGAACTGGCAAAGGCGCTGGGCACGTCGTACGTGATCGCCGAGCCGTCCATCGCCCCTCGCCGCGTCGGTGGCGAGTTCGCCGAGGGCTACGCGCTCTCGATGCAGGCGATCCAGGCCGCTGACCTGCTGCTCTGCCTCACCGAGAACGACCGCGAAGTCCTCGAACGTTATGTGCGGGAGGACAAGATCGCCGATCTCAAGCCGTTCATCGACCCGGGCGCCTGGGCGCTCGGCGTCCACAAAGAGGCGTCCACCGGACCGGTCCGTCTGCTGACCGTCGCTATGATGCGCGAGCGCGCGAAACTGAGCTCTTACCGCATTCTCGCCGAAGCCCTGCGTCTCGCCGCCGGCCGTGCCTGGACGCTCGATATCGTCGGCGACGGTCCGGTCCGGGCGGACGTGGAATGGAGCTTCGCGGAATTTGGCGGGCGCGTTCGATTTCACGGCACTCTGGCGGATCGTGCCGACCTTGGGCAGGTCTATCGCGCGGCCGACCTGTTCGTCTGGCCCGCCGTCGACGAAGCGTTCGGCGCCGTGTTTCTCGAAGCCGCCGCACATGGCGTTCCGTCGGTGGCGGGCGCCTATGGCGGCGTGCCCGATGTAGTGATGGATGGAGAGACCGGCCTGCTGACCGCGCCTGGTGATGTCGAGGCTTTCGGAAGGGCCATCATCCGGCTGATCGACGATGCGGCACTGCGGGAGAGTCTCGGGAAAGCGGCCGCGCGTTTCGTCGGCGAAGAGCGGACGATCCAGGCCGCGGCCGACACGGTTGCCCGGCATTTTCGCCGGCACGGCATTCCCCTGCCGGAGGCCGCATGACCGGCATCATGATCGTCGTGACCCATCTTCTCGGGGTGGGACACCTGGCGCGGATGGCCGCGCTCGCGCGCGCTCTCTCAGCCGCCGGAAACGCGGTAACGCTGGTCTCGGGCGGTCGGCCGATCGGCACTGCCGATATCGGCGGGAGTTCGCTGGTCCAACTTCCGCCGGTCCACACGATCGGCACCGATTTCCGGACGCTTTACGCGGGCGACGGCGTTTCTGCTGACGAGGCCTATCTCGACAGCCGCCGCGCCGCGCTGATCGACGCATTCGATACCGCGCGCCCCGATGTCCTGATCACCGAACTCTTTCCGCTCGGCCGCCGCTCGCTGCGCCGCGAATTCCTGGCGTTGCTGGAGCATGCTAGAAGCGCATCGCCGAGGCCGGTCATCCTCTGCTCGGTCAGGGACGTTCTGAATCCGCCGAGCCGCGAGGACCGGATCGCCGAGGCGCACGCACATCTGGCCCGGTTCTACGATGGTGTCCTGTTCCACGGCGATGCGTCGGTCGTTCCGCTTTCCGCATCATGGCCGGTCACGCCTTCGCTCGAACGGCGGCTGCTTGAAACCGGCTATGTCCACGATGGTGAGCGCTCCCTGGCGCCGTCCGACAATGCCGATGGCGAAGACGAGATCCTGGTTTCGGGCGGAGGCTCGCCGGCCGGATTGCCGCTCTGCAGCACCGCTCTCGCAGCCGCCCGGCTCACGCCCGGACTGCATTGGCGGGTGCTGATCGGACGCGGCGTGCCTGAAAAGGATTTCGAAGCGCTCCGCTCCGCAACCCCCGAAAATGCGGTCGTCGAACGCGCCCGCCCCGACTTTCCGCGTCTTCTCGCCCGGTCCGCGCTCTCGGTCAGCCAGGCCGGCTACAACACCGTTCTTGATCTGGCGGCCGCAAATGCCCGCTCGATCCTCGTACCGTTCGCGGAAGGCAGCGAGAAGGAACAGGGCATCCGCGCCGGAGAACTGGCCATGCGCGGTCTGGCGCAGACGTTCGACCAGGCCACGATCACCGGAACCGCACTGGCGGACGCGGTCGAAAGCGCGCTGGCACAACCAAGGCCGGATTGGCGGGACATCAAGCGCGACGGAGCCGCGCGGACGATCCCGCTATTATCCGACGCCATTCGCCGTTCCGCCGGGGAGAAGGCGGCATGGAAGGCGCTGGACGATGTTCTGGCCCGCGCCCGCAATCAGGAGCGCGTCATCGACTTCTGGTGGCGTGACGACGACGTCATCGAGCCGACGCCGGCACTCGACGCTTTGCTCGAGCGATCGGAGCGCTGGAATGTCCCTATGGCGCTCGCCTCGATTCCGAGCCGCGCCACGGACGCACTTGTCGAGCGCCTGAAATCCTCGCCGACCGCCGATGTCCTCGTCCATGGCTGGGCTCACATCAACCACGCGCCGAAGGGCGAGAAGGCCGCCGAGTTCGGCGCGCATCGATCCGGCAATGAGCTGGCCTCGGAGGCGGGCGACGGCCTCGCCCGCATCATCGAAATGTTCGGGACGCAGGCCGTTCCGGCCTTCGTCCCGCCGTGGAATCGCGTCGACCGCTCCTTTGTCGGTGCGTTGCCCTCACTCGGCTTCAGCGGCGTCTCGACCCACGGTCGCCGCTCGTCCGTCGACCAGCCTGACGGACTGATCCGTATCAACGCGCATTGGGACCCGATCGCCTGGAAGGCGCGGGGCGGGCTGAAGGAGAAATCGGGGTTACTTCTTCAGCTTGCCGAGCTGATCGAAGAAGAACTTGCCGCGGATCCGGGCGCGCTGGAGCCGATCGGCATCCTGACCCATCACCTCGTCCACGATGCATGGATCGACGCCTTCCTCGACGAACTTGTCCCGCGCCTGATCGGCTCGGGCACAGTCCGCTTCGTCTCGGCGCGAAGCCTGTTCGCGCCCGCCGCCTAGGCCGGCTTGCGGTAGAGGCAATAGGCGTCGGCGGGGGCGCCTGCCGGCAGCGGTACCCGCTCGTAATCCGGCAGGTTGAGTTCCAGATCGGACATGACGATGCCGCCGGGAGCCATCAGCGGCGGCAGGACTTCCGACACCATCGCCGCGACCGCACGGTTAGAGGCCTTGTCGAACGAGCCGAGATCGGTGTTCGCGAGCACGACCTTGCCGCCCAGCTTGTCGTACAAGACGGGAACCGTCTCCTTCACATCGCCCAGAACCAGGTACTGGTCCGGAGGCCGGCAGTCCGGATAGGCGTCGTTGGCCCTGTCGAAGACATAGATTTCGCGGTCAGGCAGAAGATTGCGGAGATGGTCGTAGGTCCGGCCGTGGCCAAGGCCGAGCTCGGCTACGACGCCCGGTCGTCCCTCGATGGCCTGGAAAGCCCAGGCGAGGCAGGCGTGCTGTGCCTGCAGACGGAACAGAGTTTTCTCGAGGCGAGAGCGAGGAGCCATTGATGAATAACCGGTTTGGAGATTGAGGATCAGTATGGGTCGGCCGCGTCGCGCAGGCCATCGCCGAGGAAATTGAAGGCGAGGATGACGACGATCACCGGGACGACCGGGAATACGAGCCAGGGATAGAGCACGACGACGTTGATGTTCTGCGCCTCGTTCAGCATCACGCCCCAGCTCGTGATCGGCGGGCGCAGGCCCAGCCCGAGGAAGCTGAGCGCCGTCTCACCGAGGATCATGGTGGGGATCGTGATCGTCGCCGACGCGATGAGATGGCTCATGAAACCCGGGACGAGATGGCGGAAGACGATGCGCGGGGTGCTCGCCCCCATGAGCTGAGCGGCGACGACGTAGTCGTTCTCGCGGAGCGACAGCAGTTTCGATCTCACCGCGCGGGCGAGACCCGTCCAGTCCATCAGGCCGAGGATGAGCGTGATGGTGAAATAGACCGCGATCGGACTCCAGCTCGGCGGCATGATCGCGGACAGGGCGAGCCAGAGCGGTATATGCGGCAGCGATTGGATGATCTCGATGACGCGCTGTACGACGAGATCGAACGTGCCGCCGTAATAGCCCGCGAGGCCGCCGATGATGATGCCCAGCGTGAACGAGACGGTGATGCCGATCAGGCCGATCGTCAGCGATATCCGCGCGCCGTAGATCATGCGCGAGAGCATGTCGCGGCCAAGCCTGTCGGTGCCGAGCAGGAACAGCGTGCCGCCTTCGGCCGGGCAGAACAGATGCCTGTCGCCCTTGATCAGCCCCCAGAACATGTAGGGATCGCCGCGACAGAAGAATCGGATCGGCTCGACCCTCGTGCGATCCTCCGTATAGGTCCGGCGGAGCGCGTTCATGTCGAGTTCGTACTTTCTGCCGTAGACGAACGGCCCGACAAATGTCCCCTCATGGAACAGATGCACGCGCTGCGGCGGCGAGCGGATGAAGTCGACGTGGCGCGACTGGTAATCGTACGGCGCCAGGAACTCGCAGATCAGGATCGACGCATAGAGGACGAGCAGGAAAATACCAGAAGCAAGCGCCAGACGATGGCGCTTGAATTTCCACCACATCAGCGTCAGCTGCGGCGCGAGATAGACCTTCTTCTGCGCCTCGCTCAGGGCCTCCGGCGCCGTGGGACTGAACGGCAGCACGCAGACCGAATGCGGCAGCGGCGCGCCGGACGGTGGAAGTTTGAGATTGGTCGTGGCGTCGGTCATTTCGTGGCGCCACCCTGGAGCCTGACGCGCGGATCGAGGAAGCCGAGCGCGATGTCGGAAATCAGCACACCAATCACGGTGAGGCAGGACAGGAAGAGCAGGAACGAACCCGCGAGATACATGTCCTGACTCTGGAGCGCTCGCAACAGAAGCGGGCCCGTCGTCTGAAGTGAAAGGACGACAGCCGTCAGCTCGGAGCCCGAGACGATCGTCGGCAGCACGTCGCCGATATGCGAGACAAAGAAATTCAACGACATCCGGAGCGGGTATTTCACCAGCGCCTTGAACGGCGAGAGACCCTTCGCCCGGGCCGTGACGTAGTATTGCTTCTGCAATTCATCGAGCAGGTTGGCGCGAATGCTGCGCACCATCGTACCGGTACCTCCGGCACCGATGATGAGCACGGGAATCCAGATATGCGCGAGGATCGACTGCGCCTTCTCCCAGCTCATCGGCTGATTGAAATACTTCGGGTCCATCAACCCGCCGATCGACAGGCCGAACCAGACATTGGCGAAATACATGACGATCAGCGCGAGCAGGAAGTGCGGGATCGCGATGCCGAGAAGGCCGAGGAAGGTCAGGCCGTAATCGCCCCACGAATACTGATGCGTCGCCGAATAGATGCCGATGGGGAACGCGATCAGCCAAGTCGCGAGGATCGTCAGGAACGACACAAGGATCGTCATCAGCAGCCGGTCGCCGACTAGGTCGGAGACCGGCATCTCGTACTCGAACGAATATCCGAAATCGCCCTGCACGAAGCCGGCGATCCAGCGGAAGTAGCGTTCGACCGGAGGCTTATCGAGACCGTATTCCTTCTTCAGGAATTCGACCCGGCTCATATCCGCCTTCTCGCCCTGCGCGGCCATTTCCGCGACATAGGTCTCGAAATAATCGCTCGGCGGCAGTTCCATCACGGTGAAGATCAGCGCGCTCGTGATGAAGAGCGTGGGGATCATGATCAGGACGCGACGAACGATGTAGCGGAGCATGTTCAGTTGGCCTTCGCGACATCGTCGAACCAGAATGTGTCCGGCATATAGATGCCGAAATATGCTCCCGGTTCAAAGCCGTAGACGCCCTCGATCGGAACGTTCCTGAGGCGGTTCGAGACGACGACCGGCTGCTTCACCCGGTTCACGACACCGATCGAGAAGACTTCCTCAGCGTTGATTTCGAGCATCCGGCTCCAGATCCGGCGTCGTTCTTCCGTCGTTGTCGAATGGCTCCAGTCGTTCTTGAGCGTGATCAGCTCCACGACCGCAGGCATATCGGGCTTCTCACCCTCGCGACCCATCGTGCTCTGATATTGCCCCCAGAGCGGCCACTGGAACTGCATCGAGTCCATCGGGGCCAGGGCGCTAGGATCCATGTCCGGCGCGGGCGTCGCGTTGTCCATTCCCGGCCAGACCGACATCATGACATTGCCGCCAATCACGCGCCGGCGAAGCACGTCGCGTTGCGTGGCACGGACGAACAGCTTGATGCCGATCTTCTGCCAGTCATAGCCGACAAGTTCGAGGATATCGGATTCTTCTGTGCTGTCGCCGGCAGTCTCGATGGTGATCTCGGCGCGGCGGCCGTCGGGCAGAAGCCTTATGCCGTCGTCGTCCCGGCGGTTCAGGCCGGCTTCGTCGAGAAGCTTGTTGGCGAGGTCCGGGTCGTATTTAGCCCAGGCCTGATCCAGTTTCGGATCGTAAAGCGGGCTGTCCGGAAGGACCGTGTTCGCACCCTCGTGCGCCAGGCCGAAAAAGATCACCTGGTTGACTGTGTGCCGATCAAACCCGACGGAAAGTGCACGCCGCACCCGAACATCACGGAAGAGAGCCCGCCAGACAGGATCGGAAACGTTCAGGTTCGGGACGAGGCTCGCATATGATCCCTCACCGCGCTCCCAGAGCCGGACCGAATAATCGTTCCGCTGCTCGCCGGCCTTGAGGAAGGTGTAATCCTCGAAGCGGATATAGCGCGCGGCGAGATCGGCGGCGCCGGACCCGACCTTGGCCGGAACCAGTGACGACGAGCCGATCGACATCGTCATGGTGTCGATATAGGGCAATTGCCGGCCGTTCTCGTCGACACGGTGAAAATAGGGATTGCGCTCGAAGACGAACAGCTCGGCCGGGGGCGTCGTACGCGGACGCCATGGGCTCAGAGTGGGGAGTTCCGGATTTTCGGGGCGGTACCAGCGGCTTTTGCGGTCATGCAACGCACCCCAATCCTTCACATGCTCCTGGGCGACCAGCGAGGCCAGCCGATTGGGGTCGGCGTACTTCTTGTGGAACTGCTTCATGTAATGCGCCGGCATCATGATCTGGGCCGGCTGCGCTGCCGCGAGCGACGGCAGAAATGACGGGTTCGGCGCGTTCCAGGTGAACCGGACCGTGGTCTCGTCCACGACTTCGAACGTCGGCTTCTCGCCGGCGACCAGCATCTGCGCCGGCGGACCATCGGGGTTCAGCCGCTCGTTGTTCGCGACATCCTCCCACCAGTAGCGGAAATCCTCGGCGGTGAAGGGCTGGCCATCGGACCAGCGGTGACCGGGGCGAAGCTTGAAGGTGAAAATCCGACCTTCCTGCACATCGGCGCTCAGCAGGATGTCGGGAACAAGGGTTCCCTTGGTGTCGAACACGACGAGACGCGTGTAGCCATAGAGAGACGCCATGCGAATATCGCGCGCATCGCCCATCAGAAACCGAAGGGTCCCGCCATTCTTGCCCGGCTGACCGCCGAGCTCGGCGACATTGATGACGCGAGGCTCGGAGGGGAGTCGCTTCTCGACCGGCGGCAGGCGGCGGGAGGCGACTTCCTCCTTGAGGATCGGTGCTTCGAGGGAAAGATCCGCCCCCGCGTGAGCAGGGCCGGCGAAGAACGCGGCAGCGAAAACCAGGAGGAGACGTAGCGAACGCATCTCGCCTCCTAAGCCACAAGCTCGCGAACGCCGCATGACCGATCGGCAAGCACCAGATGGCCATTGCCGAGATCCACATGCGTCAGCTCGTCGCCGCGGAAGTATTCCGACCAGGTCATGGGGTCGGACGCCTTGCCGCCCGCCATTACCTTCTCGAAGTCGAGCGGCCGGTCGAGGTCCGGCACCGGAACGGCGGCAAGCAGGCGCTTGGTGTAGGGGTGCACGGGATTGCGGAAGAGCGCGTTCCGCGGCGCGATCTCGACGATGCGCCCGCGTGCCATGACGGCGATGCGGTCGGCCATGTAGTGGACGACCGCGAGATTGTGCGAGACGAACAGGTAGGTCAGGCCGAGCGAGGCCTGCAGATCCTTGAGGAGATTGAGGATCTGCGCCTGCATCGACACGTCGAGGGCCGAAACCGGTTCGTCGCAGATGACCAGATCCGGGTTGAGCGCGAGTGCGCGCGCGATGCCGATGCGCTGGCGCTGGCCTCCCGAAAAGCTATGCGGGTAACGGTTGAGGAAGCGCGGGTCGAGCCCGACGCGATCCATCAGCTCGATGACCCGGTCCTTCTGGTTCGCGGAGGAACCGCGCTCCTGGATCAGCATCGGCTCGCGGATGATGTCGAGGACCGTCATGCGCGGCGAGAGCGAACTCACCGGATCCTGGAAGATCATCTGGATATGCGGGCGGAATTCGACGAGTTCGCGCGGCGGCAGTTTTAGCACATCGACGACCCCATTGCCGTCATTGAAGATCACTTCGCCGGAATCTGCCGAACGGGCGCGAGTGATCAGGTTGCCGATCGTCGTCTTGCCCGACCCAGACTCGCCGACGATGCCGAGGCATTCGCCCTTGCGGATGTCGAACGAGACGTCATCCACCGCGACGGTGCCCGTGCCCCTGCGCACATTGCCGTAAGTCTTGCGCAGATTGCGGACGGTCAGAAGCAGCGGTTTTTCCGCTGACGCGGATTTAACGAGCCGGCTGACAGGCGCCGTCGGTTTGGCCTGGTCGCGAAGCGAGACGAGGCGCTCGCCCTCTTCCATCTCGAAATGGGGCGAGGCCTTCAGCAGCGCCTTCAGATATGGATGCTGCGGATTGCGGAAGACGTCCTGGACCGGTCCCATCTCGACGATCCGGCCGTTCGAGATCGCGGCCACCTCATCGGCCATGTTCGCCACGACGCCGAGATCATGGGTGATCAGCAGGAGCGCCATGCCGATTTCCCGCTGCAGGTCCTTCATCAGCTTCAGGACCTGGGCCTGGATCGTCACGTCGAGGGCCGTTGTCGGCTCGTCCGCGATCAGAAGCGCCGGATGGCATATCAGCGCCATGGCCAGCATGGCTCGCTGACGAAGGCCACCGGACAGTTCGAACGGATAGCGGCCATAGGCACCATGCGGATCGCGGAAGCCGACATGTTCGAGCATACTCTCCGTCATCGCGCGGGCCTGCTTGCGGTTCTGCGGACGATGAAGTTGCAGAGCCTCTTCGATCTGGTCGCCGATCGTGTGGACTGGCGAGAGCGAGGACATCGGCTCCTGGAAGGTCATGCCGATACGCCCGCCGCGCAGATGGCGAATCTCTTTGCCGTCGCGAGGCAGCGGCACGATGTCGAGCGCCCCGTTCTCCTTCGCGGGATCGGTGAACAGAATGCGGCCGCCGGTCACCACGCCGTTCTTCGGCAAAATGCCCATCACGGCCTGCGAAATCGCGCTCTTGCCCGAGCCGGACTCGCCGAAAAGCGCCACGGTCCGACCGGCCGGCACGCGCAGCGAGACGCCGCGAACGACTTCGTTCAGTTCGCCATGCGTCTGGAACGCGATCCGCAGATCCTCAATGCGCAAGACGTCTGGCGGCGTGGTCTTCGTCACGTCGTTATTCCCAACGCGTCGGCGGCCTTCTGCACCTTGCCCTTCGGAACGAGCTTCTGCAGCGCGGCGCGGTCGGAAATCGCGTAGACATCCATCGGCTCGTCATAGCCGTCGATCATGATCGACTGCATGTCACGGCTGCGGAATTCGAGGCCGGAGGCGTCGGCTGTCTGCTTAGAGACGATGCAATCGGCCAGCAATTCCTTGGATGCGAGTTGCAGCCCGTTGGCGATCGCCAGCGTATCGCCGAGTGCAAGCGGCGCCGTTGCGTGGATGCCGTCGTCGACCCGCACCAGGATAATCCGCCCGGAATGAACCCCGATCCCCGCTCGTATCGGAATTGGCAACGCACCGGTCAGTTGCTTGTTCAACACGTCCGTGATCCGCGCCATATCCCGCACTGCCTGCAAGGCATTGCGGGCGTTTCGGCCGGCATCGTCCTGGTCGAACACGGCGACCAGACCATCGCCGAACATCTGGTCGACCCGGCCGCGATGACCCTCGACGACCTGCGTCATTTCCGACGAGAAGCGATTGACGAGGATCGCAAGCTCGTAAGGCAGGCGCGATCTGGTCAGTGCCGTGAACGATCTCAGATCCAGCGCCACCACGGTGCCCTGCCTTTCAAGGCCCCAGTCCTGGCGTTCGCCCGAGTCGTCGAGCGTCTTCGATCCGGGTTCCAACATCGGCATCAGAATGCGCAGGCTGACATCCTGCGTGGGCCGAAGCTGGCAGCCCAGTCGCACATTGGCCGGCAGCCCGATCCTGGTAAGCGCCGCCTTCTCGCTGACGAACGGTTCCGGAAGCGTCGCGGGATCCGACAGGATGTGCACGAGACAGCTCGAACAGCGCGCACGGCCACGGCAGAGTGCGGGATGCGGGATGCTGTGCATCCGGCTGGCCTCCAGGATCGAGGTCCCGAATGGGACGCTGACTGGACCATAGCCGCGATATGTGATGGTCAGTGCATGGGCGCGGCGTCGCTTGAGAAGCGAGAAGGCGATGAAGCCGAGGGTCAGCATAACGAATACGGCGACGCCGCTCTGGATGAGGCTGCTGGCTTGGGCGATGCCTGCTTCCTGGGCGGGACTCCGGGCTTTCTCGGCGACGATCATATGCGCTTCGCGGCCGGCGGTGACGAAGCCGGCCAGGGCCGCGCACGGCAGAATAACCGCCAGTATGAGGACGACGTTACGCCAGCGCTGATACCATTCCCGCGATCTGAGGGCGTGATGAATGCCGGTAATGCCATGGGTCCAGGCAACGACGAGGGCGACCGACTGCCAGGCCGCGTTGGACGGCCATAGCCGAAACAGGATCTGCCCATAGCTCTCGTCGACGCCGAAATAGGACCCGGCGACCCTCGTTTCGAGGATATGGCCCATGAGAAGGAAGGGCAGCGAAAGTCCCGAGACGATCTGCCAAAGCTCGTCCCACGGAATACGCCAGGTCTGGCGACCGACAACGCGCGCGGTCGCGAACGAGATATGGATCGCCATTGCCCCATAGAGCAGGAAGGAGCCCGGCAGCGATTTCCAGACGGCTATCCGAAATTCCTGAGCAACTTCCATCGCCGGAATGCCGAAGATCCCGATGGCATGGTTCAGGAAATGGGTGACGACGAAGGCGAAAAGAACAAGGCCCGACCACAGCCTCGCGAGATGGGTCCACGGCAGATCGCCGACCAGTCGTTTCATTGGCATAGGGCCTCAGTCGATCTGCCGGGCCCAGCGACTACCATGCGCGGATCGAAGCGACGTCGGCCGGAGCGAGGTCTTTGGGCATGCGTCTGACGAGATCAGCGCAGATGACGTTGAGGTCCATGATCTGACGGCCAAGTTCTTTCATCACGGCAAGATTGAACGCGGGCGACTCTTTGATCAACCCGAGAAACGTATCGCGCTCGACGCGCAATGCTGTGAGCTCGGTCTGGGCGGTGATCGTCACGCCACGGCTCATGCCGCAAAGCACGCCGGCCTCGCCGAGCAGGGAGCCACGGATATGCTCGGCGAACGCGACCTCTCCGGACTTGGTGTCGAGCGAGACTTTGAACTCGCCGTTCAGGACGATGTAGACGGCGTCGGACGCGTCGCCCTGGTGATAGATCACCTCATTGGGCTGGAACGTCACACGGTCGCTGACCATGGCGAGAAGCTTCAGCTTGCCCGGTTCAACTTCCGAAAACATCCGAAATTTCTGTAGGGCACAGACTTCGGTGTCGATCGTCATTGTGCTGCCTCCTGCGGAACGTCTTCCGCCTTCTTGGGCTGGGGCGCTTCGGCCTCCTCGCCTCCTTGCGTAGATATAAGCTTTGCACCTTCGAACGTCAGGGCGATGTCGAAGTCTCCGAAATCATCGTCGTCCGACATGGTGACAATCAAGGTTTTTTCGCTCATCGCCTCGCGAATGTTCTTCAGGATCAATCTTACTTCGGACGGCGGGAAGCTGGCGAGCGCGCCGTCGAGGATCAGGACATCGGGCAGACGCAGCATCGTCCGGGTGAGCTGGATCGTGGCGCGCTGCGACGGCGTCATCAGGCGGCCGGCAGGACCGACCTCCTGATCGAGGCCCTTCGACACGACAAAGCCTTCCAGATCCTTTTCCTTCAGGACCTCGGCCATGACCCCGAGCAGCTTCGAGCGCGCATGTGCCTTGCCGGAGCGGATACGGCCGAACAGGAGGTTGTCGCGGATCGACGCCGCCGGCATGAGATTGTTGGGATCGTAGAACTCGATCTCGCCGGCCGCGTCCGGCGGCAAATATTCGCGGAAGCTCGCCCGCGCCCGCAGCAGACGCTGGGTCAACCTCTCGTCGATTAGGTTCAGGCGATTGCGCGGCTCGATATACATCAGCGCATAGCTGATGAGGCGGTCGCGGACCCAGGCCGGCAGTTTCCGCCTCTGGCCCCGGCGCCATGTCGATTGCGCGATACGCCAGAGATCGTCGATCTCGTTTTCATCGACGAAGGCATAGCTTTCGCGCAGCGGGTTGTCCGACGACATGCCGGTAAAGACATCTACGACGGTCTCCAGAATGCGGAGCCCGATATCGGTCAGTGGATCGGTCAGGGCCTCGGCCGCGAGGATTTGCCGAACGAACGGATCCTCGGCGAGGTTTTCCTGCTTGAACCGCTCGCCGATTGCGACGCCGAACAGCAGGTTTTCGCCGATCGTGGCATTGCTGTTGTACGTGTCCGGCTCGAAGCGCTCGATCACGCCCATGAGACCCGCCTCGTCGAACCGCTTCAGCAGGGCTTCGCGCACGCCCTTGATGCGCTGCTTGAGGTCGTCGCCGATGTCGTCGCCGAGCTGGCTCGCAATGCCCACGCGAAAGATTTCGTCATAGCCGTTGACGACGCGCAGGGCTCGTATCAGCGCGCCGTCAAGATCCTGCGGACCCTCGATGCCAGCGGCCGCGTAATCGATCCAGTCCGCGCTCGGGGAGACCGAAAGATTGCCGCTCTGCAGCGCCTCGTCGTGCCAATACTGGGCCTTTGGATCATCCTGGTCGAGTTCGTCCGCCGGCCTGGAGCGCCTCAATGCCAGTTGCAGGTTCTCGCGGATCGAGCCGGACATCGCGTGGGGATCGCTCGACGCGTAGACGATGAAGCCGCTCGCCTCCCGGTCGGACATGGTCGCGAGGTCGCGGTCTCCAATGGAAACCGTTCCCTGGTAGTCGGTGACCTGACGACCGAGCACCTTGGCGAGGATATCGCGGCCCGAGCCCGGCGGGCCGACGAGGGCGATGTGGCTCGGCCGGTTGAGCACGGTCGAAAGTCTGTCGAGCTGGACCACCCCGCGACCGCTGACGACCCGCAGCGCGACGGTCGTGATCGGCGCATCGGGAGCGATCGTTTCCGGCGCCTCCTCCGGCTCCGGCTGCAACAGGATGTCCTTGGTGAACTGCTCGACGACCTGCTCGTATTTGACGATGACGTCGGCGCGCTGCTGGTCCCAGTCTATCAGGTCCTTGATCGGGGCCGGCAGGTCGCGATACGCGCCGATGACGGCGACGAGTTGGCCGATGTCGAGCCGGCCCTTCAGCGCCAGATAGCCGCCCAGCAGGTAAAAGACGAAGGGCGTCAACTGCGCGAGCAGGTTGTTGAGATACTTCACCGCGAACTTGCGGCGATAGAGCTTCAGCCGAATGTCGAAGACGGTACCAAGCCGCTTGCTTATCTCCGCCGCGGTGTGACCGACGACGCCATAGACATGCAGCGCCGGTGCCGCATCGACCATCTCGCCGAGCCGTCCCGCGAGCCTTCTCGACTCCAGCTGCCGCATGCGGCCGAGCCTTATCTGCTCGCGACGAAGCTTCGGTATGACGAAGCCCTGCACCGCGATCACGGCGAAGGCGACGAGACCCAGCCAGACATTCTGCGCGATGATGAAGATCATCGCGGTCACAGCCTGCAATCCGAGGAAGGCCGGAGTGATGAACGCGTCGCCGGCAAAGCCGCCGATCGGCTCGACTTCCTCGTTGATCATCGCCGTGACTTCGGATGCCTTGGTGGTCCGAATGTCCTCCGGCCGGAACCGCATCACGAGAGAAAACAGCTCGAAACGGAGCCGCCGGAGCATGCGCTCACCGAGAATGCCTTTCCTGATGTTGATGACGTATTTGAACCAGCCGTTCACCAGCGTCAGGAACAGAAACAACATGCACAGCGCGTAGAGGTAGGGCAGCTGCGACAGGGAAAATCCGTCGGTGATCGTGTAGTGGTATCCGCCGAGATAATCCGGCAGGGCCAACGACATCGAGAATATCTCGGCCTCGGTCTTGCCGTTGAACGCGCTACCCTGGATCGCCTCGTTGACGATCCGCTTCGGGACGTCGAGGGACCACCAATAGAACGGCAGCGAGCCGACCACGAAGGCCAGCACGAAGATCTGTTCGCGCCGGCTGTGGCGCCAGACATATCGGAAGAAGCTGCCGTACAATCCGCTTTGCGCCTTTCAAGCCGCGCGAGCCGTAGTAAAAGTAGTCTTCTGCTCGCGCTTATTCAAACTCGGGCGGGACGGCGGCTGTCCGTACGGCACATAGGGGGGGTGAATGTCTTACGCGATGTCGGTGCGCCGGTCCGCGGCGGCCCTGTTGATTTCTGTCTTTTCTTCCGCGACGGCGCTGGCTGAGGATACATCTCAGCTCAAGCTCTACGATAGCCTCCAAGGCAGCGATTTTGCGCCGGAAGGTGGGCTCTTCTACAAGAAGAACGAGGAGCAAAGCGCCGGCACGGTCACTTTTCAGAGCGAGGCCGACGGGCATAAGGCGCTGAAACTTTCCGTGGAAGCCAAATGCGTGACCGAGAAGAAGTCGTGCAGCGAGCGGGCCGAAGTCTGGGAAAAGCCTGCGGTCCTGGCGCTCTACGACAAACCGCTTTGGTACGCATTTTCCATGATGCTGGATCGTCCTGTTCCGACCGTCCGGCACCGCTATGTCATGGCGCAATGGAAGCGGGAGATCATCCCGGGGGCGGAGGGTGATTACAGTCCCTTTCTCGGCCTGCGCCTTCTCGAAGGTCGCCTCCTGATGACCGTCGATACCGACGAGGCGTCATATGAGCCGATCGGCACGCCGGAGCGTCCCGATGGCTGCAAGCCCGGCGAAGCGCTCGCATCTGAACCGGACGACTATAACCAGGTCAGAATTCTCGCAGTCGCCGGACCCATCCCCGGCAATCCGCCGGTGCGCGGCTACAATGGTTGCACGGCCGATCTGCAAGTGACGCTGCGCGGCAACGAACTGCCGCCCGCGGATGCCGGTTGGATCGACTTCGTCTTCATGGTGAAGCCGGGCCCTTCGGGTGACGGCCACATCGAGATCGCGGCGAACGGAAAGTGGATCGCAACTGTGAAAGGTCATGTCGGCCATCAGGGGCCGGGCCTCGACGAGCATCAATATTTCAAGTTCGGCCCTTATCGCGCGGGCCAGTCCGTACCGTGGACGATTTTCTACCGGGATTTCAAACGCGGGCCGCAATGCGCCGATGTCGCCGGACCTGAGCTCTGCGGCACGATTCGTTGACCCGCGCGTCATAGCGCGCGCTGGACCTCGCACGGCGCTTTGTTACAAGAGCGTCATGGATACTTGGGACGAGCAATATCGCGCCGGGCGCTGGGAACATTTGAGGGCGATCAAAGAGGTAGCCCGCTTCGGCATCGTCTCGGGCTACGTCCACCACTTCCTCGAAAACGGGAGCGTGCTTGACGCTGGTTGCGGCGAGGGCCTTCTCCTGCCGTTCCTCGATCGATCGCGGGTCGGCCGCTATGTCGGCTTCGACATCTCTCCGAGCGCTCTCGCCAAGGCGCCCGTAGACCGGACGCGCGACGAACTCGCGGAAGGCAGCCTCGAATCGTACCGCACCGACGAGCAGTTCGACGCGGTTGTCTTCAACGAAGTCCTGTTCTTCGCCGAGAGCCCCGCCGCAACGGTCGACCGCTTCCGGGCCAACCTCAAACCGGACGGCGTGATGATCGTGTCGATGTATCAGAAGCACAGGCCGGAGGGCGGCCTCGGCGGCATGACGCGACAGCTCTGGGATCATTTCGACGCCGGCTGGGACGTCCTCGACGAGGTCGAACTGACGAATGTCGTCAAGGACATCGTCTGGCGCCTGCGCGTCGTGCGCTGATCGGCAACGGGCTGATTCGGTTATTCAGCGATCAACAGAGAGAATTGGTGGAGCCAATCGGAATCGAACCGACGACCTCTTGAATGCCATTCAAGCGCTCTCCCAACTGAGCTATGGCCCCACACTGGGCGCCGGTGTCGGGAAGACCGGCGCGTGATCCGTTCCGAACTCAGCGACGAAGCACCGGCCCGGAACGGAGCGCTCTAGAACCACAGATCGCGTGGAACCTCAAGCCTCTTCATCGTCGGCGATGTCGGCGTCCAGAAGATCCTCGACTCCGACGTTCTCGTCCTCTTCCTCGAGGAAGGTATCGTCGTCATCATCGGCGGCGATCTCCTCGTCCTCGATCTCGAGGTCTTCGTCGGCCGCGACCTGCTTCTTGCCCGAGGCGTTCTCGTCCTCGTCGGCATCTTCCAGGCTGATCAGCTCGACATCGCCGGCCTCGGCGTCGAGCAGTTCCTCGCCCGCATCCGGCCGCGTATCGGCCGGGGTTGCAGCCGCGGCAACGCCGCGACCACGCGATACGGCCACTGCCGCCAGCGGGACCACCATGCCGGTATACGGCGAGATGATCGGGTCCTTGTTCAGATCGTAGAACTTGCGGCCTGTCGTCGGACAGACTCGCTTGGTTCCGAGTTCGGGTTTAGCCACGAGCAACACCGCTATGTGAATTGAAGGGGCGCTTCCTGACGCGCCGGGTCTGGGCTGTCAAGTAGAGAGACTGCGGATCGAGGGCAAGAGTCAAAAGCGCCTTCCAAAGCATAGCGGGGATGACAGGCCTGTGATAGACGCAGCCGCCTCCCCTGAACCAAGGCCGACGCCGTGTCCCATTCCGCTGCGCCCACCCCCCTCACCGCCCGCCCCTCGGGTCCGCTGAAGGGCAGGGTCCGGGTGCCTGGGGACAAGTCGATCTCCCACCGCGCGATGATTTTTGGCCTGCTTTCGGTTGGCGAGACCCAGGTCGAGGGCCTTCTGGAAGGCGAGGACGTACTGGCCACTGGTCGTGCCTGCGCCGCACTCGGCGCAAAGATCCAGCGCCATGGCGAGGGTTCATGGACCGTTTCCGGCGTCGGCGTCGGCTCATTGCTTGAGCCGCGTGAACCTCTCGATTTCGGCAATGCCGGCACGGGCTCGCGCCTGATGATGGGCGTCGTCGCCGGCCACGGCATTTCCGCGACCTTCGACGGCGACGCCAGCCTCCGCAAACGGCCGATGCGCCGCGTCCTCGACCCGCTTGTCCGGATGGGCGCGGAGGTCACGGTGCAGGCGGAGGGCGGCCGCCTGCCGCTGACGCTCAGGGGCACGCAGGACCCGCTGCCCATCTCGTATGAAACCCCAGTGCCATCCGCACAGGTGAAGTCCGCCGTCCTGCTTGCGGCCCTCAACTCGCCGGGCCGCACCACGGTCATCGAGCGCGAGGCGACCCGCGATCATACCGAAAAGATGATGGCTCATTTCGGCGCCGACATCGAAGTCACGCCTTCAGGCGAGCATGGCCGCCGCATCGTCCTCGGCGGCCGCCCGGAACTCCGCGCAAGCCGCATCGTCGTTCCGGCGGACCCCTCTTCGGCGGCGTTCCCGCTGGTCGCGGCATTGATCGTGCCGGGCTCGGACGTCGTCATCGAAGGCATGATGGACAACCCGCTCCGCACCGGCCTCCTGACGACCCTCCTCGAAATGGGCGCCGACATCGAAGTGCTCGACCGTCGCTCGGAAGGCGGCGAGGACGTGGTCGATCTCCGCGTTCGCGGTTCCGAGCTTCACGGCGTCGACGTTCCGCCGGAACGCGCACCGTCGATGATCGACGAATATCCCGTGCTCGCGGTCGCCGCCTCCTTCGCCCGGGGCACGACCCGGATGAAAGGGCTCGCCGAGCTCCGCGTGAAGGAAAGCGACCGTCTCGCCGCGATCGCGGACGGCCTGCTCGTCTGCGGGGCGGACGCGGTCATTTCGGGAGACGATCTCACCGTCGAAGGCCGCACCAGGGTTACCGGCGGCGGTCCGGTCGCGACCCATCTCGATCATCGTATCGCGATGAGCTTCCTCGTCATGGGTCTTGCGACAGAGGATCCGGTCACGATCGATGACGCAAATATGATCGCGACCAGTTTCCCGGCCTTCACCGGCCTGATGACCGGCCTCGGAGCCAAGATCGGCGCATGATCATCGCGATCGACGGACCGGCGGCGTCAGGAAAGGGCACGCTCGGAAAGCGCCTCGCCGCCCATTATGGCATGGCCCATCTGGATACCGGCCTTCTCTACCGCGCGGTCGCCAAGGCGCTCCTCGATGCCGGCCTGCCGCTTTCCGACGAAGACCATGCGGTCGAAGCCGCGCGGACGCTCGATCCCGACAGACTCGACGAAAAAGCGTTGCGCGGCGCGGCGATGGGCGAGGCCGCCTCTGTCGTCGCGGTGTTGAAGCCGGTCCGCGCGGCGCTCATCGACCTGCAGCGGAACTTCGCCGCTCGGCCGCAGGGGGCAGTTCTCGACGGCCGCGACATCGGCACCGTCATCTGCCCGCATGCCGACGTGAAGGTGTTTGTCACCGCTTCGGCCGAGGAGCGCGCGCGCCGCCGCTACACCGAGCTTGCGGGCCGCGGCGTCAACACCACATACGAAGATGTTCTGGCCGATATCCGGCAACGGGACGACCGCGACATGCATCGCGCGGTCGCGCCCCTGCGTCTCGCAGAGGACGCGCGCTTGCTCGATACCACGGAACTCGATATAGACGCCGCGTTCCGCGCGGCTATCGCCATTGTCGATGCCGTGGGCAAATAGCCAGGGCTCAAGGCCCGGCATTCGCCATCCGGAACTGACCACGCGTCCCGATCCGCCGTCTGAGCGCCGGCCCGCCCGCCTTCAAGGCAGCGGTCCATGTTTGGGCGGACCGGGGCGTATCGCAACACAAACCGCCGGTGCTGAAGGACAACCACACCACATGAACGCAACTGCTACCGCCACCCGTAACCCGAGCCGCGAGGATTTCGCCGCTCTCCTCGAAGCGAGCTTCGCCGACAACGACATGTCGGAGGGTTCGGTCATCAAGGGAACCGTCACCGCCATCGAGAAGGATGTCGCGGTCATTGACGTGGGCCTGAAGACCGAGGGACGTGTTGCACTCCGTGAATTCGGCGGCCACGGCCGCGATCACGGCCTGAGCGTCGGCGACGAAGTCGAAGTTTACCTGGAGCGCATCGAAAATGCGCTCGGTGAAGCCGTCATCAGCCGCGACAAGGCCCGCCGCGAAGAGAGCTGGGTCAAGCTCGAAGTGGCCTTCAACGCCAACGAAAAGGTCGAAGGCGTCATCTTCAACCAGGTCAAGGGCGGCTATACCGTCGACCTCGACGGCGCCGTGGCGTTCCTGCCGCGCTCGCAGGTCGACATCCGTCCGGTCCGCGACGTCGGTCCGCTGATGGGCATTCCGCAGCCGTTCCAGATCCTCAAGATGGACCGCCGCCGCGGCAATATCGTCGTCTCGCGCCGCACGGTTCTCGAAGAGACCCGCGCCGAGCAGCGTCAGGAGTTGGTGCAGAACCTCGAAGAGGGTCAGGTCATCGACGGTGTCGTCAAGAACATCACCGATTACGGTGCGTTCGTGGATCTCGGCGGCATCGACGGCCTGCTGCACGTCACCGACATTGCGTGGCGCCGCGTGAACCACCCGACCGAAGTTCTGAACATCGGCCAGACGGTCAAGGTCAAGATCATCAAGATCAACCACGAGACCCACCGCATCTCGCTCGGCATGAAGCAGCTGCTCGCCGATCCGTGGGAGGGCATCGAGGCCAAGTATCCGGTCGGCGCACGCCTCACCGGCCGTGTGACCAACATCACCGACTACGGCGCGTTCGTGGAACTGGAGCCGGGCATCGAAGGCCTGATCCACGTCTCCGAAATGTCGTGGACCAAGAAGAACGTGCACCCTGGCAAGATCGTCTCCTCGTCGCAGGAAGTCGAAGTGCAGGTGCTCGAGGTCGACGCTTCCAAGCGCCGCATCTCGCTCGGCCTCAAGCAGACCCTGCAGAATCCGTGGGAAGCTTTCGCCGAGAAGTTCAAGCCCGGCACCGAGGTCGAGGGTGAGGTCAAGAACAAGACCGAGTTCGGTTTGTTCCTGGGTCTCGAAGGCGACGTCGACGGCATGGTCCATCTGTCGGACCTCGACTGGAACCGTCCGGGCGAGCAGGCGATCGAGGACTACAAGAAGGGCGACATGGTCAAGGCCGTGGTCCTCGACGTGGATGTCGAGAAGGAGCGCATCTCGCTCGGCGTGAAGCAGCTTGGCGGCAATCCGTTCGACGAGGCTTCGACCGGCGAAGTGAAGAAGGGCGCCATCGTCACCGCCGAGGTGATCGAGGTCCAGGACGGCGGCATCGAGGTCAGGCTCGTCGACGGCGGCCTGCAGGCTTTCATCCGTCGCGCCGATCTCGCCCGCGACCGTGCCGATCAGCGCCCCGAGCGCTTCTCGGTCGGCCAGAAGGTCGATGCCCGCGTGACCCTGTTCGACCGCAAGGCGTCCAAGATCTCGCTCTCGATCAAGGCGATGGAAGTCGCCCAGGAGAAGGAAGCGATCGCACAGTACGGCTCGACCGACTCCGGTGCTTCGCTCGGTGACATTCTCGGCGCCGCCCTCAAGCAGCGCGCCGAGTCGTCCGACGAGGAGTGAGGTGGTCGCCCCTGGCTTGACCAGAGGATGACAAAAGAATGCAGGCTCGCCGGGTTTTCCCGGCGAGCCTTTTTTCGTTAGAATAATCCGCTGGTTCGGAGGTGCGTGATGCCGGTGGATGTTGATCAGATCGTCGAACGCAGGCGCCTTCGCCGCCGGGTCTCCTTCTGGCGGATCGCCGCGCTTGTCCTGCTTGCGGTCGCCGTTATTGCTGTCGGCTGGCAGGTTACCGGCATCGGCGCGACCAAGACCTCGACCCATGTTGCCCGGGTCAATCTCAACGGCATGATCCTCGGCTCGGACAAGCGCGAGAAGATGTTCGAGGAGATCGGCAAGAGCGGCGCGACCGCCGTGCTGATCGAGATCGACAGTCCCGGCGGCGGCGTCACCGCGTCCGAAGAGCTCTACGATGATATCCGCGCGCTCTCGGCCAAGAAGCCGGTCGTTGCCGTCATCGGCTCGGTCGCCGCTTCCGGCGGCTATATCGCCGCCCTCGCCGCCGATCGCATCATTGCCCGCCAGACTTCGCTGACCGGCTCCATCGGCGTGCTCGCCCAGTATCCGGAGGTCTCCGGTCTGCTGGGCAATCTCGGCATCAAGGTCGAGGAGGTGAAGAGTGCGCCTCTCAAGGCTGCGCCGAACATGACATCTCCGACCACGCCGGAAGCCCGCGCCGCTCTCGAATCTTTGATCATGGACTCGTTCGCCTGGTTCAAGGGCATCGTCTCTGAGCGCCGGAACCTGAATGGCGAAGCGCTGGACAAGGTCGCCGACGGCCGTGCCTTCACCGGCCGGCAGGCGCTGGAGCTTGGGCTGATCGACCAGATCGGCGGCGACACAGAGGCGCGCGCCTGGCTGCAGCAGACGAGAGGCATCTCGACCTCGCTTCCAGTGCGGGACTGGGCGCCTTCCGGCGGCACGCTAAGCGACCTCGGTTTCGCGCGCAGCGCCATCGCCGGACTGGCCGACGCGCTCGGTTTTCCCGTGCTCGCACAGCAGCTTCGTGGCTCGATGGACCTTCACGCGCTTGACGGCCTAGTCGCTATCTGGCACCCTTCGCTTTATCGGTAAAAACATTAACAATATCCGCAACTTAGGGCAGGCAACGTGATCAAATCAGAGCTCGTCGGCCGTGTCGCCGCCGCAAACCCGCATCTCTATCAACGCGACATCGAAAATGTTGTGAACGCCATTCTGGACACGATCTCCGAAGCACTGTCGCATGGGGACCGGGTCGAACTGCGTGGCTTCGGCGCGTTTTCTGTGAAAAGCCGCCCCGCCCGCATGGGCCGGAACCCGCGTACCGGCGCGCATGTTTCGGTCTCGGAAAAGGCCGTTCCCTTCTTTAAAAGCGGCAAGGAAATGCGGCAGCGGCTCAATCGCGAGTCCGCTAGCTAAGCCAAACCAGGACTCACCCGCGTGCGTAATCTGTTGACGGCCATCGTCGTGATCCCGCTCGCGGGCATTCTGATCCTGCTTGCGGTCGCCAACCGCACGCCGGTCACGCTTTCGCTCGATCCGTTCACGCCGGACGTCTCGGCGTATTCGATCCAGCTTCCGTTGTTTCTCGTCATCCTGTTGGCGATCATGCTGGGCGTGATCGTCGGCGGTATCGCCGACTGGGTGCGACAGGGCCGCTACCGTCGGGAGGCGCGGCATGGCAGGAGCGAGGTCCGTCGGCTGGAAAAGGAAGCCGCCGAACTTCGCCGCACCTCGGGCAATGCGGACAATCTGCCCGCACCCTATATGCGCGGGAACGGCCGCTAAGGGTCTCTCCCGATCGCGGCGCACATGGACAAAGCCCGGCGTCCATGTGAGAGGTTCCGCCATGTCAGTCGAAGTCAAAATCTGCGGACTGAGCACGCTCAAAACGCTCGACGCCGCCCTCGACGCGGGGGCGGACTATGTCGGCTTCGTCTTCTTCGAGAAGAGCCCGCGCAACGTCGAGATCGATCGTGCCACGACACTCGTCGCTCACGCGAAGGGTAGCGCCACGACCGTCGCCCTCGTGGTCGATCCGGACTGGCCCCGCCTTGACGAGATCATGGGCAAGGTCGCGCCGGACGCGCTGCAGTTCCATGGTTCGGAGAGCCCGGATTTTCTGAGGCAGGTCCACGCGCGCTATCCGGACACCGAGATCTGGAAGGCGCTTCCAATCGCCTCGCAGGATGATCTTGGCCAGCTTGCGCTCTATCTCTCGCTGACGGATCGCATTTTGTTCGACGCGAAGCCACCGAAAGGCGCCGACCGGCCGGGCGGACACGGACGGTCGTTCGACTGGAGTCTCTTGCGCGATCTTGACCCGGAACTCGGCTTTATGCTTTCCGGGGGTCTCGATCCCGACAACGTGGCCGATGCGATCCGCATGACCCATGCGATGGCGGTCGATGTATCGTCGGGGGTCGAGAGCGCGCCCGGCGTGAAAGACACGGATAAGATACGCGCCTTCATCGCGGCCGCGCGCGCGGTGCGGCGGGAGAGAGCCCTGTGAACGTTCAGCAGCCGAATTCCTACCGCACGGGGCCCGACGAGAACGGCCGCTTCGGCATCTATGGCGGACGGTTCGTCGCCGAGACCCTGATGCCGCTTATTCTCGATCTCGAAAAGGCCTATGCCGACGCGAAGGCGGACCCGGCCTATTACGCCGAGATGAACGGCCACCTGACCCATTATGTCGGTCGACCGAGCCCGCTCTATTTCGCCGAGCGGCTGACAGAGCATTTCGGCGGCGCCAAGATCTACCTGAAGCGCGAGGAGCTGAACCATACCGGCTCCCACAAGGTGAACAATGTGCTCGGCCAGATCCTGCTGGCTAGGCGCATGGGCAAGCCGCGCGTCATCGCCGAGACGGGGGCCGGTCAGCACGGCGTTGCCACGGCGACGCTCTGCGCGCGCTTCGGTCTGAAATGCGTAGTCTACATGGGCGCGGTCGACGTCGCACGTCAGGCGCCGAACGTGTTCCGCATGAAGATGCTCGGCGCCGAGGTGGTGCCGGTCCAGTCGGGAGCGAAGACGTTGAAGGACGCCATGAACGAGGCGCTCCGCGACTGGGTCACCAACGTCCACGACACCTTCTACTGCATCGGAACGGTCGCCGGCCCGCATCCCTATCCGGGCATGGTCCGCGACTTTCAGTCGATCATCGGCCGCGAGACCCGCGAGCAGATGCAGGAAGCCGAAGGCCGCCTGCCGGACAGCCTGATCGCCTGCGTCGGCGGCGGCTCGAACGCGATGGGCCTGTTCCACCCGTTCCTCGACGACCCTTCCGTCGAGATCTATGGCGTCGAAGCGGCCGGGCATGGCTTGGACAAGCTGCACGCAGCATCGATCAACGGCGGACGGCCGGGCGTCCTGCACGGCAATCGCACTTATCTCCTGATGGACGGCGACGGCCAGATCGAGGAAGGCCATTCGATTTCAGCGGGCCTCGATTATCCGGGCATCGGGCCGGAGCATTCTTGGCTGGCGGATACCGGACGCGCGAAATACCTCACCGCGACCGATGACGAGGCGCTTGAGGCCTTTGGCCTTCTCTCACGCCTCGAAGGCATCATTCCGGCGCTCGAAAGCGCCCACGCGCTGGCCAAGGTGGCCGACCTCGCCCCAACGAAGCCGAAGGATCACCTGATGGTGGTGAACCTGTCCGGACGCGGCGACAAGGATGTACCGCAGGTCGCCGAGATCATGGGGACGAAGCTGTGACGACCCGCATCGACAGCCGCTTCGCGGCCCTCAAGGCCGAAGGCCGTTCCGCGCTCGTCACTTTCGTCATGGCGGGCGACCCCGGTTACGAGACCTCGCTCGCCATCCTGAAGGCACTGCCAGATGCCGGTGCCGATGTCATCGAACTCGGAATGCCGTTCTCCGACCCGATGGCCGATGGCCCGCCTATCCAGGCGGCTGGGCTCCGGGCGCTGAAGGGTGGCCAGACACTTAGGAAAACGCTCGACCTCGTCGCCGCCTTCCGCCAGGGCGATCGCGACACGCCGATCGTCCTGATGGGCTATTACAATCCGATCTACATCTACGGCGTCGACCGCTTCCTGAAGGATGCACTCGACGCCGGCGTCGACGGCCTGATCGTCGTGGACCTGCCGCCGGAAGAGGACGCCGAGTTGTGCCTGCCCGCGCTCAGAGCAGGCCTGAACTTCATCCGCCTCGCGACGCCGACGACCGATGACAGACGCCTGCCGACCGTGCTCGGCAACACGTCCGGCTTCGTCTATTATGTCTCCGTCACCGGCATCACCGGCGTAGCCACCCCGGACTTCGATGCCGTTGCGACGGCGGTCGCCCGCATCAAGCGGCACACGGAACTTCCGGTCGCGGTTGGCTTTGGTGTGAAAACGACCGAACATGCCCGCGCCGTTGCAGAAGGCGCCGATGGCGTGGTTGTTGGCTCGGCGCTTGTGGAAGCGGTAAGAACAACCCTCGATGCGGACGGCCGTGCCACGGAAAAGACGGTTTCAACCGTCACGGAACTCGTTTCGTCACTGGCCGCCGGGGTGCGGGCGGCCCGGGCCATCGCAGCCGAATAAGAGGGCTAGGGAGTGAGTGAAGCCATGAACTGGATCACCAACGTCGTCCGGCCTCGCATCAAGGGCCTGCTTACGCGACGCGAAGTCCCCGAGAATCTCTGGATCAAATGTCCGGATACGGGACAGCTCGTCTTCCATAAGGATGTCGAGGCGAATCTCTGGGTCATCCCCGGCTCCGGCTATCACATGCGAATGGGCGCCGAGCAGCGCCTGAAGAGCATGTTCGACAATGGCGAATGGGACGAGCTGTCGTTCCGCGACGTCGTCCCGGACCCGCTGAAGTTCCGCGACGAGAAGAAATACGTCGACCGTCTCAAGGACGCCCGCACCAAGACCTCGATGAAGGACGCCGTGCGCGCGGGCGTTGGCGATCTCGACGGCCTTGAAGTCGTCATCGCCGTCCAGGACTTCGAATTCATGGGCGGGTCGCTCGGCATGGCCGCCGGCGAGGCACTGATCGCGAGCCTCGAAGAAGCTGCTCGCCGCGGCGCGCCGTTCATCCTGTTCGCGGCCTCCGGCGGCGCCCGTATGCAAGAGGGCATCCTGTCCCTCATGCAGATGCCGCGCGTGACCGTGGCCGTGCAGATGCTGCGCGAGGCGAAGAAGCCCTACATCGTCGTTCTGACCAATCCGACGACCGGCGGCGTCACCGCGTCCTACGCAATGCTAGGCGACGTTCAGATCGCCGAGCCGGGCGCGTTGATCGGCTTCGCCGGCCCGCGTGTTATCGAGCAGACGATCCGCGAAAAGCTTCCCGAGGGCTTCCAGCGCTCGGAATATCTCAAGGATCACGGCATGGTCGACATGGTCGTGCATCGCCACGAAATCCGCCCGACACTCGCTCGCCTCTGCCGTATCCTGACCAAGGCACCGGCGCTTCAGGTTGCAGAACCGATCCGCGATACCGATGTCGTGACCGAGGAAGAGCTGCCTGAACTCGAGGCGCGCGCCGCCGAGTGAATCTCCAGTTCAGCCTCATCCTGAGCCGGACGCGGTACGCGTCCGCGCCGAAGGATGGCGACAGGCTCCAAATTCTTGACCATCCTTCGACACGGGCCTTCGGCCCGGCTCAGGATGAGGCTTTGATCCCGAAATGAACGACAGCAACGCCATTCTCGCGCGGTTGCTGACCCTGCATCCGCGTGTAATCGACCTTTCGCTCGGCCGGATGACCCGCCTCCTGGATGCCCTCGGCAATCCGGAGCGGAGCCTGCCGCCGGTCATCCATGTCGCCGGCACCAACGGCAAGGGATCGACCGTCGCTTTCCTGCGCGCAATGCTGGAAGCCTCGGGCAAGAGCGTCCACGTCTACACCTCGCCCCATCTCGTTCGCTTCCACGAGCGCATCCGCCTCAATGGCAAGCTGGTGGACGAGGAGGCGCTCGTGGCCACGCTCGAAGAGGTCGAGCGGATCAATAACGGCGAGGCGATCACCCAGTTCGAGATCACAACGGCGGCGGCCTTCGTTCTTTTCGCGAGGCGCCCCGCCGATGTGCTCCTGCTGGAAGTCGGCCTTGGCGGCCGACTCGACGCCACCAACGTCGTCGATAGACCATTGGCGTCGATCATCACGCCGGTGTCGATGGATCATTCGAGCTATCTCGGCGAGACCGTTGAGGCGATCGCCATCGAGAAGGCGGGCGTCCTGAAGCGTGGCGTCCCCGCCATCATCGCCGCGCAGATACCGTCGGTCCGCGACACGATCGAGGCCTGCGCCGGCGTCGCCCGGTCACCGTTGCTGATTTCTGGCCAGGACTGGCAATCGCGTGAGGAACGCGGACGCCTCGTCTTCGAGGACGAACGCGGTCTGCTCGACCTGCCGTTGCCGCGCCTGCGCGGCCGCCATCAATATGAGAACGCCGGTGCCGCTATCGCGACCCTCCGCGCCCTGCCAGAGCTCGGCATCACCGGGGCGCATATCGAGGCGGGCCTGCTGAATGTCGACTGGCCGGCGCGCCTGCAGCGCCTGACCAAAGGTAATCTGCTCGACCTGCTCCCCCCGGAGACCGAGCTTTGGCTCGATGGCGGCCATAATCCCGATGGCGGCCGCGCCGTCGCGGCGACCATGGGCGAGCTGGAAGAGCGCGTCGGCCGCCCGCTGATCCTGGTGGCGGGCATGCTCAACACCAAGGATTCCGAGGGCTTTTTCGAACCCTTCCGGGGGCTTGCCGCGGGCGTCCATGCAGTGCCGATCACGTCGAGCGATGCCGGCCGCAGCCCCGCCGAAGTCGCCGAAGCTGCCGACTGGGCAGGGCTGCCGGCGCGACCTCACGATTCAATTGAGGACGCGCTCCGGTCGGTGATAGTCGAGGAAGGCCATCTGCCGCCTCGCGTCCTCATCACCGGATCGCTCTACCTCGCGGGCGAGGTCCTCGCCCTGAACGGAACGCCACCGGTCTGATGACAAAAAGGCCGGCGAAACGCCGGCCTTTTCTTCTTTTTGGCGTTCCCGGCGATCAAACCGCGCTGTCGATCCACTGCTGGAGGCGAGCCTTCGGGGCAGCGCCGACGTGGTCGGAAACCTTCTGGCCGTTCTTGAAGACCATCAGGGCCGGGATCGAACGGATGCCGAACTGGGCCGCGATGGCCTGATTCTCATCAACGTTGACCTTGGCGACCTTGACCTTGCCGGCCATTTCGCCCGCGATCTCCTCGAGCGCCGGACCGATCATGCGGCAGGGACCGCACCATTCAGCCCAGAAGTCGACGACGACGGGAATGTCCGACTTGAGTACGTCAGCCTCGAAGCTGGAATCGGTAACTTTCACGGTTGCCATGATCTGAAAACCTCATTTGGCCGAGAATCTCGGCGAAGTTGAACGAAAGGTAGGAAGCCGTCATTCGAGCGTCAAGGAATGCGGTGCATGCGCAGTACGCCGTCCAGTGCTGCGTCCAAACGGTTTGTGCCGAGCACATCGAGGCGGCGCGTCTTGGTCCAGAGTAGCGCCGCCTCGATGACCTTGCCGGGGAAAACCTTTGCCAGCACAGCGCGATAAAGCGCGAGCTGGGCGACATAGGATTCCGGCGGAGCGGCGGGCACGGGACGGTCGCTCTTGAAATCGAGGATCAGCACGCGCTCGGGTTCGATGACGAGTCGGTCGATGCGCCCCGAGACGAGCACTGGCGGGCGACCAAACCGGGCGATCTCGCCCGCGACCGGCACTTCCGAGCGGCCCGGACCAGTGAACAGAGGCAGCAGGGTGAGATCGGAGACGATCTCCAAAGCTTCGTTCATCAGCGCCAGCCGGTCGGCCTGGGGCCAATCGCCCGCATCCCGGGCAAGATAGCGCTCCGCCGCCGGGGTGCGGTCGTTCGGCGAAAGCCTGGGCAGTTCTTCGAGCAGACGATGCAGCAGGGTGCCCCGGTTGCGAGCGGGGCTCGCGGCGGCTTCCACCTCGACCTCGAAGAGATGCGGCAGCGCACGCGACGGCGCCAGCCATTCGGCCACGGGTCGCTCGGCCGCCAATGGCCGTTTTAGCCACCCGGGCAGGTCGATCGCCGGTTTTTCAGGGACAGCGGAACGCGCCGCGACTGCTCGTTCGGGCGTCTTGCGGAATATCCGGATATCGCCGTCGAAGGCCGGAACATGGATCGGTTCGCTGACCTCTTCGAGACCCGATCGGATCAGCGCGTACCAAGAGCCTTCGGGAGCTTCTTTCTTTCTGGGATCGCCGAGATGACCGGTGACGATCAACCGATCCGCGGCACGGGTCATGGCCACATAGAGCAGCCGGCGATGCTCACCCTGCTCGCGAATATCCTCTGCCTCGCGCGCCGCCTGAAGCGCAGGTGGATCGTCCGCCTTCTTCCCAGCCCACAATGGCAGGTCATCTACATGGAACACGGCCGGAGCGAGGCTCGCGGCGCGCGGCTTCCCGAGATCGGCCAGTACGACGAGGCGCGCTTCGAGACCCTTGGCGCCATGCACAGTCATGACCCGAACTTCGCTGCCGCCGGTATCGAGATCGCGCTTGATGACTGCCGGCGCCTCGCGCATCCAGGCGGCGAAGCCCGAGAGCGTCGCCGTCTCCGTCTCGCCATAGGTCATCGCAAGACGCAGGAACTCGTCGAGCACGTCGTCGACCTCACCGCCGAGCCGTGCGCGGAAATCGCGGCGACCGCTTTCCGCGCCGAGGATCGCGGCGTAGAAATCGAACGGTCGGAGATGCCGCGCCGACGCGGTCCAGCGATCCAGTCTTTCACCCGCAATCGCGAACTTCGCCTCCGCCGATATGCGGAGCGCCTGTCGCAAGCTGCCTATGCGTCCTGGAGCGAGGCGCATGAGATCGTCATCGTCGAAGCCGAACAGCGGGCTCTTCAGCACACAGGCCAGCGCCAGATCATCCTCGGCGAGTAGCACCGCATCAGCCAGAGCGAGAAGGTCGAGTACCGCAATATGCTTGCCGACGTCCAGGCGGTCGGCGCCGGCGACCGGCACGCCGGCATTCTTCAACGCCCGCAGGATCGCTTCGAACAGGGTTCCACGGCTGCGAACCAGAACAAGGATTTCCCCTGGCGGAACCGGGGTGCACGGCCCGGCAACATCGCGCCCCGCGATCCAGCCCTGCACCGAAGTCGCGATGCGGTCCGCCAACCGGGCCACCGGGCTCCGCTCCGACACGGCGTCGAATGGCGCGTCCCAGGCGCGGTCGCTGTCGACACGCTCGTCGGCGAGGACCAAAGGCCAGAGATCGACCCGCCCCGGCGCATCAGGACGGGCCGTCTCGTGGACAGTCTCGACCTCGTCGAACGAAAGACCACGGTAGGCTGCCGGCTGAGCGAAGACGAGATCGACCGCGCCGAGCACGTCGGCCGTCGAACGGAAGCTCTGAGTCAGCTCGACCGCGTGGAAGTCCATGCCCGCCGCCTGATAGGCGGTCGAATAGAACCGCCGCGTGCCGACGAATTCCTGCGGAGCCGCGCCCTGGAAGCCGAAGATTGACTGCTTCTCGTCGCCGACTGCGAACACAGTCCTGACGACATTCCGTGCCCCCTGCCCCGCCGTGAATTCCTGCGTCAGCCCGCGCACGATCTCCCATTGCTCTGGCGAGGTGTCCTGCGCCTCGTCGATCAGGACATGGTCGATGCCCTGGTCGAGCTTGAAATGCACCCAGGCCGCGCCGGCGTTACGGATCAGCGCGCCGGTCTTGGTGATGAGATCGGAGAAGTCAAGCGCGCCGCGTCGCGCTTTCTCGACCGTGTATTGGTGCCAGATCGCGTCGGCGATGGTCAGCAGCGCCTCGGTGCGTTCACGGACGGTGGCGGCGTTGCGGCGTTCGAGCAGGCCCGCCAACCGCTCGAATTCGTCGTCGATCCGTTGCGCCAGATCAGGCCTCGACGCGCGGAGCGCCTTGGTGACCAGCGCATTTCGCGAACGTAGGGTCTTTCCCTTGGTCAGGCAGAGACCGAGATAGACGGCGCGGCGCGCGTCATCATCGCTCGCTGCCTGAGCCGCGCGAAAGCAATCGGCCAATTTGTTGTCGTTCGGGCCGCCGCCTGACAGCCAGAAGATGATCTCGGACCACGACGCGATCTCGATCGCCTCGTCGAGGACGCGTGCGTTTATCGTCTCGCAGTTCTCGTTGTCGCCGAGCCCTAGCGCCAGAGCCAGCCGCCGCGAGACGCGCGCCGAAGCATCCTCGCCGTTCGGCCGCATCAGTTCAGTCAGGCCTTCGCCGTCACGCAGCACCGCATCGAGCGCCTTCGCGAGCGAACCGTCACTGGTTTCGACAATCAGTCGCGACAATGCCCGGCCGATCGGTCCATCCCCGTCGGCGGCTCGGCTCAGCATGTCGTGCCTCGCCACAGCGACAAGCTCCGCCTGCTGGCGATCGTCGAGCACCGTGAACGCTGCTGGTACGCCGGCCTCGAACGGAAACTGATGCAGCACGCTTTCACAAAAGGCGTGGATGGTCAGCACCTTCAGCCCACCGGGGGTCTCCAGCGCACGAGCGAACAGCCGCCGCGCCCGGCGACGAAGCGAGGGGCTTCCGGCCGGTTCGCCGATATCCCGCAGCGCCTTGTCCAAGGCTTCGTCGGAAGCCGTCGCCCATTCCGAGAGGACGCCGAAGACACGGTTCGACATGTTCGCCGCCGCCGCCTTTGTGAAGGTCAGGCAGAGGATCTTCGATGGTTCGACGTCGTGGAGCAGGAGCCTGATGACACGGTTGGACAGCACCCGGGTCTTGCCAGAGCCGGCATTGGCCGCGACCCAGGCCGAAGCGCCTGGATCGGAGGCGCGTCGCTGCCGCTCCTGCGTCAGCTGGGTTGGCTGGAGCCGCTCGTTCACTCGCTACCCTCGTCCGCATCGGGCGCGAGCGACCATTCCGCGAGACGTGCGAGATGGTCGTAATCGCCATTCGGGCGTCGCTTGAATTTCGGATGCGTGCCGGAGCGATAGGGCTGCATCGGGTCTTCGAAGCGGTCGATCAGCGTCTTGAGTTCCGCCAGAGCTTCGTCCGCAACCTCGGCTGCGGTCTTATCCTTGACCGCGACTGACCGGGACTTGCCTGGCTCAGCCTGCCCCGAAAGCTGGACATAGATCAGATCAGCCGTGCCGCCCGCCGGAGTATCATCGAAGGCGCCCGCCGCGAGCATCGCCGCTTCCAGCGGCAGTTGCGGCGCGAACCCGCTGCCGACCTCCTTGTCGGTCGGCGCGCGGCCGGTCTTGTAGTCCAGCACCGCATAGCCGCCGTGAACGCTATCTATGCGGTCGGCGCGTCCACTGAGCGTGAATTCCCGCTTGGCGGAGGTCGTCCACGTTATCTTGCCGCTGCGTTCAAGGAACGTGCCGGATATCTTCCTCCGTCGTTCGCGCTCCCAGTCGACGAACCAGCGGGCGATGCGCTCAAAGCGCGGCCACCACAGCGCGCGGACATCGGGATAGTCCCAGATCGGCTCGAACGCCTCGCGGCCAATGGCACAGAGGCGCTCGACCGCGTCGGGTGCAAACGGGTCTTCCTTCTCGACGTACTCGGCCAGCGCGCCGTGCACGATCGTGCCGCGATCCGACGCTTCCGGGCCGGTGCCGACGGGGTCGAGCGGGCGCAGTTTCAGTACGTGGCGGGCGTAGATCGCATAGGGGTCGCGGATCAGGGTCTCGATCTCGGTCACCGAAAGCCGCTTCGGCCGAAGCTCAGTCGGCGGGCAAGGGGCCGGGGCGCCGATACGTTTCGTCTCCGCCTCGTCCAGCGCCGAGGCATAGGCAAGCAGCGTCTCGCCGCGTGCCTTCACCGGCTTCCACGCCTCGCCCGAAACCGCCGCCAACCTTTGCAACCAGCGTGCGGCGACGGTCGGCGCGCCGCCCGCCTTCAGTGCCCGCGTCACCACGACATCGCCACCACCGAGCGCCTGTTCGAAATCGTGTGCCGACAGACCGACGCGCCATTCCGGCGGCGGCAGGCCGAGCGCGCCTCGCATCGGCCGGGAGAGGAAGGCGTCATTGCGCGTCTGCGGCGGCCAGACGCCTTCGATAAGTCCGCCGAGCACGGTGCGGTCGAAGCCGAGCAGGCGCGCTTCGAGCGTACCGAGAATGCGCAGGCGCGGATGACCGGGACGGCGAGGCCGCGAGGTCCGCCCGCGCAGCATGGTCTTGAAGACGGCCGGATAATCGACAAGGCGCAGCCGCATCCGGGTGGACGCCGCGAGAGCCTCGTCGAAAAACGCGCCGAGCGCCAGGCGATCCGGATCGACCTCCGCCTCCTCCGCTTTTGTCGCAACGGCGGCCAGCGCCTCGCGGTGCGCCGAGAGGAAATCGACCAGCAGCGTTTCCCTGCCGCCCCGGCCGAGCGCGCAAAGGGGTTCGAGCGCCTGTTCCAGGCGCGCCACCAGATCCTCGGCCAGGGTCCAGCTTTCGGCCGCGAGCTCACGGCGACTCTGGTGCATGTGCCGGTCTTCGCCGGCCGGCAGCCGCGCGAGTGCAATCGCCTCGCGCAAACCCTTTGCACCAGGCGGGGGCGCGGGTCCGCGCAGAACGCCGATTTCCAGCACACCCGCCGCACGATGGCGGGCCTTGCCGTCCATGCCGAAGCAGGCGTCGGGGTGCTTCAACAGCGCCAGCAGTTCCGCAGGTCCGAGATCGCCGACGGCCGTCTCGACCACGAGGCGAGCGAGGATGCCGGCCTGGCTGTCGGCGAGCGGCCGGCCGGCGCTGTCCTCGGCGTGGATATCCCAGCGCTTCAGTTCCGCGACGACCCGACGGGCCAAAGTCCGATCGGGGGTGATGAGCGCGACCGTCCTGTCCGGCTCCTCCAACGTCTCGCGCAGAGCCAGCGCGATCGCGAGGGCCTCCTCCCGCTCGTTGGCCGCCTCGATCAGCGTCACTGCATCGAGCGCCGGTCCCAAAGGCAGCGGACTATTCGCCCATTCGTCGGTGCGGTCGGCCGGCAGCAGCGCGCGGGACACCAGCGCACGGCGGGCGTCGCGGGCTCTGTCTTCCTTACCGAGAACACCGACCTCACCACGCTGCACGTCGAGTTTTTCGAGCAGGCGATGGAAACCGTATTGCGGGTGTGTCCATGTCTGCGGCAGCACCGGGCCGGCATCCCGTTTGCCACCGATCTCCTTCCAGATGTCGTCGCTCGCCTCGGTATCGAGACCCTGCAGCACGACCGCTCCGAGCGGGAGATGCGCGACGGCTTTCATCAGTTCCGCCGTCGCGGGATTGGAGCCGGTAGAGCCGGCGATGATGAACGGTGTCGAAGGCGGGTTCTCCGCCAGCCGCGAGGCAAGCGCGGTAAGTTGCTTGTTCCGCCGGGCCGCGCCACCGATGAGGCCGCGCTCCGCCAGACGCGCCGGCCAGACCTCAGCCGCTATGTTCAGGAACCGCGTGGTCAGTTCCCAGATCCTGTCATGCTCCGGCGGCACGAGGCCGGCCAGCTTCTCCCAAGCCACGCCCTCGGTTTCGAAGCTGTCGATCAACCCGCCGAGTTCGATCGCGAGCGACATCGCCTCCGACGGCGAGGTCGAAATCAGCTCCACCTCGCTCGCATCGCCCCGGAGCGCACCAGAAATGCTCCGCGCCCATGCCCGGATCAGGTCGGCAAGGGCCAGCCGCCGCTCCGTCTCGCTGATGGCGGCCTGCGGTCCCGGCAATCCGTCCGCGTCACTATCAAACGGGTCGTCCTCTTCGCCAAAATCGCCCAGCGCCGCAACGCGCGGCAGGATCGCCGCGCCGCCAAGCCGCTCGGTGAAGATCGCCTCAAGTTCACGGACAGCACGGCGGGTCGGGAGATAAATTGCGACATCGGCGAGGCCGAGCGGATCGACATCGAGCCTGACGCCCGGCAACAGCCCGCCCCGCAGAAGATCGTCGGCGATCGTCTCCAGGAACGGGACGCCAGCCGGAACCGTCAGGACGTTCGCCCGGCTGCGCGCGTCAGGCGACGCTTTCGACATAGCAGGTCTCCGCCTCGGCAATGGCCTCGGGCGTTCCGACATGCATCCACAAGCCGTCCAGGCGCAAGCCGAACAGGCGGCCCTGCTCGATTGCCCTGTCGAAAAGCAGGTTCAGCGAGAATGGGCCGTCCGGCGTATTGGCGAAGAGTTCGGGCCGGAACACAGCCGCGCCGGCATAGACGAAAGGGGTCACCAGCCGCTCGGTGCGCCTTTCCAGGCGGCCTTCGGGATCGACGAGGAAGTCGCCGCGCCCGTCATAGCCGCAACTCGTCGCGGTCGAAGCGAGAAGCAGTAGACCGTCCATGCGCTCGGGATCGAAATAATCGGCGAGCCGCAGGAGATTCGGCTTGAACCCCTCGATCCAGATCGTATCCGCATTGATCGAAAGGAACGGGTCCTTGCCGAGCAGGGGCAGCGCCTTCTTCAGACCGCCGCCGGAGTCCAGCAGAGCGCCCCTCTCGTCGGAGACGACGATCTTCGGCTTCCTGCGGCCTTTCAGGTGCTTTTCCAGCAGGTCGGCGTGGTGGTGGACATTGACCACGGCCGTCTCGACTCGAGCTTCCACAAGCCGGTCCAGCACATGATCGACAAGCGGCTTTCCGGCGACTTCAACCAGTGCTTTCGGCTTCGTCAGCGTCAGCGGTCTCATCCGTGTGCCGAGCCCGGCGGCAAGAACCATCGCTTTACGGATCATGACGTCTTCACATCGAACGAGCCGAGGGCGGCCAGATACCAGTCGCGCAGATCCGCCATGGTGGGATGGGAAAGATCGCGGTCGAGATAGGCCATTATTCTCGGAATGTGACGAAGATAGCCCTGCTTGCCGTCGCGGGCGGCGAGGCGGACGAAGATGCCGAGGATCTTCGTCGCGCGCTGTGCGCCGAGTACGGCATAGGCACGGGCGAACTGGGTCGGCTCGAACGCGGGATCGAGGCCCAGACGATCGCCGATATACCGCGAGAGCAGCGACATTTCGAGCTGCTCGGGCACGTCGACCCGCGCATCCTGAAGGAGCGAGACGAGATCGTAGGCCGGATGGCCGATGACAGCGTCCTGAAAGTCGAGAAGGCCGATCTTCCTCAGACCGTCGCGGTCGGGCAACCACATCAGGTTCGGCGAATGGTAGTCGCGCAGGGTCCAGGTTGCGGGTTCTTCCGTCACCGGCGCAAGGACGGCCCGCCAGAGATCGAGAAAGCCCGCACGGGTCGAAGCAGAAATGCTTCGGCCTATATGCGGCAGATACCAGTCGACAAGAAGCTCGGTCTCGACGAGCAGCGCTTCGAGATCGTAATCCGGGATCGTGTAGAAATCGTCCTCGACCGGCAAATCACGCGGCAGATCGGCGACGTGGAGCTCGACCAGGACGTCGGTTGCGACCTGCATCCGCTCCGGCACGTGCATACCGGCGATCAGCATCGTCTCATGGCCGAGGTCCTCCACCAGCAGGAGACCGCGATCGAGGTCCTGGGCCAGGATCTTCGGAGCGGAGAAGCCCTGCCTGATCAGCCCGTTCGCCATCGCGACGAACGGCACGACATCCTCGGCAAGCCTGGCGATCCGGCTGTAAGGCAGGCCATTGCGGATCGCCGGTCCGTCGGGACGGCGCGGCGAGTCCATCAGGATGGCTGAACGGCCATGGTCGATCAGTTGCTCGTAACGCCGCGACGACGCATCGCCCTGCCGGTAGATGCGACGCGCGCCGGACCAGCCGGCGGCATCGAGGAATCCCGCGATCTCGAGCGCCCGCTGGATACGCTGCGGCCAACGACCATAGGGTTCGATAGTGACGTAACGGCTGCGGTTGGGATCGCTCGGGTTGAGTTCGAAGCGCAGCGCCAGGCGCTCGCCGGACAATTCCCCCCCCGCCCGCTCGGGCCATTCGACGAGCAGGATCGAGGTCGCGCCCGCCTCGTCCCAGCCGATCTCGGCCAATTCGCTGACATCGCCGACGCGATAAAGGTCGGCGTGAACGACGAGGCCGCGCGCCGCCTCATAGGTCTGAATGATGCTGAAGGTCGGACTCGGGACGTCGAGATCCGGATCGGCGGCGAGGAGGCGGATTACCTCGCGGGCGAAGGTCGTCTTGCCGGAGCCGAGATCGCCGGACAAAGTGACGAGGTCGCCGGGAGCGAGCAGCGGCGCCAAAGCGGCCGCGAGCCGTGCGGTCGCCCGCTCATCGGCCAGCACCACCCGGTGCGCTCCTTCCTCCACCTCGACCATCACCTCATTCCGCAGCGACGCGCGCCGCACCGCCACCCAATGGGAACACGCAGGTCACGGTCGTGCCGCGACCGAGCGCGCTGTCGATCGAAACCGTACCGCCATGCAGTTCCACGAAGGAACGCACGATCGAGAGGCCAAGCCCGACGCCACGATGGTTCGCGCCTTCGGTATGACTCTCGAACCGGTCGAATACCTTTTCGACCATTTCGGGAGACATGCCGCTGCCGCGGTCGACAACCTGGAACACGATCGCATCCGCCTCGCGCCTGGCGACGAGCGTCACGGGCGAACCCTCCGGGCTGAAGCCGATCGCGTTCGACAGCAGATTGAACAGCACCTGCCGGATGCGCTTCTCGTCGGCGACGAAAGAACCGATCTGCGGCGGAACTTCGAGATTGAGTGCGATGCCGCTCTCGGTCACACGATCGCGCACGCCCTCGACTGCCGCATTGATGGCCGCCGGGATGTTCACGATCCCAAGATCGAGTTCCATATTGCCGGCATCGATCGTCGCGAGATCAAGGATGTCGTTGATGATCGCATAGAGCGCGGTCGAGCTGTCGAGCACATGCCCGGTGTATTCGCGCTGGCGGTCGGTCAGTGGTCCGGTCGACGGATCGGCAAGCAGCTGGCTGAAGCCGATGATGTTCGTCAGCGGCGCGCGAAGCTCATAGGAGACGTGCTTGACGAAGTCCGACTTCAGCCGCGACGCGGTTTCCAGCGCCTCGTTGCGGTCAGTCAGCGCGCGCTCGACCGAAACGCTGGCGGTCACGTCCGAGAAGGTGACGAGCGTTGCGCCGTCCGGCAGCGGCACGGTCGCCATGTCGATCGTCGACTGGTCCACACGCTCGATGCGGCCCGAAACCGGAACGCGGCTCTCGGGAATGGCGGTGATCGCCGTCTTGAGGAGGTCCCAGGGCTCCTGCGGCTCGTGCAGAACGCGGCACAGCGAGAACACCCGATCCGCATGCGGCTTGGTGTTGAGCTCCGATGGCGGCAGCTTCCACATCTGGACGAAGGCGGGGTTATGGAGCGTCAACCGCCCATCCGAACCGAACACCGCCACCGCGTCGCGAAGATTGTCGAGCGTCTCGCGCTGGACGCTGGTCAGGGCATTGAAGCGGCTTTCGAGATCGATGCGTTCGGAGACGTCGTCGAAGAGATAGGTGACACCGCCCTCGGGATTGGGCGTCTGCACCACGCGCATCGTGCGGCCGTCCGGCAGATGCCACCAATGCTCGCGCGGCGTGGTCGCGCGGTAGGCTTCCTGAAGCTGCGCCTTCCAGGCTCGGAAGTCGGCGGGCACCGGAAGCGCCTCTTCGGCGCGCAGCCGGTCGAGGATCGTGGAATCCGTCGGCTGCGCGTCGAGGAAGGCGTGGTCGAGCCGCCAGAGCTTGCCGAATGCCTGGTTATGGAAAACAAGCGTTCCGTCCGCCTGGAAGATCGCGACTCCGGTCGCAAGCTCATCGAGCGTCTTGCGGTGGCTTTCGACACGGCGGACGAGATCGCCGCGCAGCCCGGCGAGTTCGCTCATGTCGGTGGCGATGCCCGCGCTGCCGGCTGTCTGCGGCACTTCGACGACGTCAAAAAGCTTCTTCTGGCCGCCGCTGACCAGCGGAACATTGGCGTGGAACAGCTTGCCCGAGGCGAGCGCGTCGAAGGCATCTCGCTTGGTGGGATTGTCGAGAAGGTCGACCCCCGCAGTCACGGCCTCTTCGCCGGACGGGCGATCGAAAGCCTTGCCATAGGCGGCGTTCGCCCAGGAAATCTTGCCATGAGTGTCGCGCAGCCAGACCGGCTGCGGCGCTCGTTCCAGCAGCGATTTGAAGCGGCCGAATTCGCGCTGCATTTCCGCATGGCGGGCGGAAAGTTCGGCAAGCTGCAGGGCATGCCCTTCGAGACAGCGAATGCGAAGCACCGCCTGACCGCCAACGGCGCGACCGTCGATCGCGACATGCTCGCCCTGCCGGGTCTCGACCGTCATCTCGAAAGCCTCGCCCCGAATGCGCAACCTCGCGACGTGCTCCTCGAGTTCCGTCGCCTGACCGGCTGGCATCCAGCTTCCGAACCCCAACACGCGGCGCCCGGCGGGAACGGGCGCGTCGGTCGGCAGCAAGCCGGATATTTCGGGCTCCTCGCCAGGCCCGCCAAACGTGACGAGGAGCTGATTGCTGGAGGAGACCAGAACTTCGGCGCGGTCGAGCTTCGAGCGGAGCTCGGCGACCATTCCCCGGAGCGTCGCTTCCGCCACTCCCGCGCGGCTGCGGACGCGGGCCAGCAGGAAACCGCAGGACAGGGTGACGAGCAGAAGACCGAGCGAGACGGCATATGAGCCGAACGTCGGCGACGCCGAGACCGGCCCAGCCCATGCGGCTGTCGAGGACAGAAGCGCAGGCGCGAGCATCAAGCCCGTCACCGCGCGATCTCCCCGAGACCGGTCTGCCATAAAATCCCCTCATCGACCGGAAGCGCATCCCGCCGTGACGCCCCGAATCAGCTCAATCTACCCGCATCGTGACTCGCGCCCAATGGTGTGGGAGTCACGGAGTCAACAAAAAGAACGGGCCCGGTATTTCCGGGCCCGTTCCTGTGGATAGCTTGTTTTCTTCGCGCGACGCGGAGTCTTTCCGCTCAGTAGCGGTAGTGCTCGGGCTTGAACGGGCCCTGCTGCGGCACGTTGATGTAGGCCGACTGCTTGTCCGACAGCTTGGTCAGCCTGGCGCCGACCTTGTCGAGATGCAGTGCCGCGACCTTCTCGTCGAGGTGCTTCGGCAGCACGTAGACGCCGATCGGATACTTGCCCGGGTTCGAGTAGATCTCGATCTGGGCCAGCGTCTGGTTGGTGAACGAGGCCGACATCACGAAGCTCGGATGGCCGGTCGCGTTGCCGAGGTTCACCAGGCGGCCTTCCGACAGCAGGATGATGCGCTTGCCATCGCCGAACTCGATCTCGTCGACCTGCGGCTTCACATTGTGCCACTTGAAGTTCTTCAGGCCGGCGACCTGAATTTCGGAATCGAAGTGACCGATATTGCAGACGATCGCTCGGTCCTTCATCGCCCGCATGTGGTCGACGGTAATGACGTCGAGATTGCCGGTCGCGGTGACGAAGATGTCGGCGCGCGGTGCGGCGTCTTCCATCGTCACGACCTCATAGCCTTCCATCGCGGCCTGCAGCGCGCAGATCGGATCGATCTCGGAGACCAGGACGCGGCAGCCGGCATTGCGGAGCGAGGCGGCCGAACCCTTGCCGACATCGCCGAAGCCCGCGACCATCGCGACCTTGCCGGCCATCATGACGTCGGTGCCGCGACGGATGCCGTCGACCAGCGATTCCTTGCAGCCGTAGAGATTGTCGAACTTCGACTTGGTGACCGAGTCGTTGACGTTGATCGCCGGCCACAGGAGCTCGCCGCGCTTCTGCATCTCGTAGAGGCGATGCACGCCCGTCGTGGTCTCCTCGGTGACGCCTTTGATCGCCTCGGCGCATTTCGTGTAGAAGCCCGGATTCGACTTCAGCCGGCCCTTGATGGCGGCGAACAGGACTTCCTCTTCCTCATTGGTCGCGCCTTCGAGGAAGGCGACATCGCCGGTTTCCGCGCGCTTGCCGAGATGGATGAGGAGCGTGGCGTCGCCGCCGTCGTCGAGGATCATGTTCGGCACGCCGCCGTCGTGCCATTCGAAGATCCTGTGGGTGTATTCCCAATAGTCGACAAGGCTTTCGCCCTTTATGGCGAAGACAGGGGTCCCGGTCGCGGCGATCGCCGCGGCGGCATGATCCTGCGTCGAATAGATGTTGCACGAGGCCCAGCGGACATCGGCGCCGAGCGCCTTCAGCGTCTCGATCAGGACGCCGGTCTGGATGGTCATGTGCAGCGAACCCGCGATGCGCGCGCCCTTCAGCACCTGCGCCGGACCGTATTCCGCGCGAGTGGCCATCAGGCCCGGCATTTCGGTTTCGGCGATGGTGAGTTCCTTGCGCCCCCAATCGGCAAGCTTGATGTCGGCGACGGCGTAATCGTTCTGGGCGGCCGCGAGGGCGGTGTTGACGGTCATACGGGCTCTCTCCGTGGATTTGGCGGCTGTCTAGCACGCTCGGAAGCCCGGAGCAACCGCATATAAAGATGTCTTTATGTGCTCTAAACTGGAGCCTTTCCCGCAAAAGCCGCCGCAACCTCCGCCCGCGACCTGCGTTCTCCTCACCTGTTCAAACCGGAGGAGCCGCGATGGCTGAGATGAGCATGTCCGATCTGTCGGAGAAAATGCGCGATATCGATTTCTGCATCCTCGCCACCCATGGCGATGGCGGGCAGATCGCTGGGCGGCCGATGAGCAACAACCGCGAGGTCGACTATGGCGGCGACAGCTTCTTCTTCACCTGGGAGAAGGCGCGCATGATCTCCGAGATCGAGCGCGATCCGAAGGTCGCCCTGTCCTATCAGGGTTCGTCCGGCATTCTCGGCCAGCGGCCTTTCATGGCGCATATCGAGGGTCAGGCGGAGCTCGTCCGCGACAAGGGCCGCTTTGCCGAGCACTGGACGAGCGATCTCGACCGCTGGTTCGAGCAGGGGGTCGATACGCCCGGCGTCGTGATGATCAAGGTCCATGCCGCTCGCGTCCATTACTGGGACGGCATGGACGAGGGTGAGATCGCGGTCTGACGCCGTGATCACGGCACCCGCGCGGAAGCCGGGCCGCCATATTGGTTGGTGCCCTCGTCGCCTTTCTTGATCATCCAGTAGAGCAGCACGATCCAGCCGATCAGCGGGATGAAGACGATGAGGACCCACCAGCCCGAATAGCCGGTATCGTGCAGGCGGCGCACGGTGACGGCGAGGCCGGGCAGAAACAGCGCGAGCGAGACGAGCAGCGTGAGGAGCTGAACCGATCCCTCGTCGACGCCGAAAATGACGGCATCGACGACCGAGGTCGCGATCTGCAGCAGGATCAAGAACAAGGTCCACCACCAATATTCCGAGCGCAGCGCGCGGCCGGAAAACGTGGCGTATTTCGATAGCACGGCGCGGATTGCATCCCCAAAGCCCATTGCCCTCTCCTCGTTTCTTTCCGCGCTTGGCGCCGACGATATGGAGCCCGGGAAACCTTGCGTAAGCCAGAGGGTTGGTCGCGCTGTCCACGGCGAAGGTTTGCGCAGGAGTGAATTGGGCGGGATGCGTTCACGCACGGACGATATACGCGATTACAGACCGGGTAGGTTTCAGTCCATTACGGTTCCTGGTCTGCTGTCCTCGTACATTAGCTCGCGGAACTCCAAAGGCAGCCAAGCACGTTGCAATCCATCTATGACCTCGTGGCGTCGAAGGATCAGACCCATTTCGGGAGCCGAAAGCTCACCGTGCTGACTAACGTCCACACCAACAAAAATCTGCCATTCGGGAAATAGATCGAGCAGTTTCCTTAGCCCTTGCATGATTGTCGGCTGCAGGAGGAACAGATTCGAAACAACTATCTGCTGGGAAGGAAATCCATAGTCATCCTCAAGGATCCAATAATCTTGATCCTCGTCATAGCCCCGATTAGAAAAATATAACTGGATAGAATCAAAGAGCAGCTGCCATTCATGGAGGCGCGTTGATTCAAGGCAATCTTCACGCCCGAAGCACTCATCGCCAGATTCCAATTATCCACCTCGGAATCAAGGACGGCTTACGCCAAGTAAGCGCATAATATCAGCGAACCCTCGTTCTGAACATATGCATAAACCGACGCATGATGGCTCGACGATTGAAATCGCGGATCTTTGGATTTTCGGATCGCTGAATCTCCCGGATGAAATCTTCAGCCTCTTCGGTCGTCATCAGTTCCATGACTATGCCTCTCCGACGAATAAAGTCCTTAAACAGCTCCTCCACGGCATCGCTATATTCCTTGTGCGCTTGGCTCCAACCATGCCCCGGGAACGCTCCCGTCGTAGCCAATCGAAAAATCTTCTTGGCGGCTTTGCTCAAAGGCAATTTTTTGAACTTGCCCACGGGGAAAAAGTGATGGCCGACCGCGGCAAGGAGAAAGTTCTCGTCTTCGATACTTAGCTCGTCCTCCCCCTCAAAAAAGCGATCTAGCCAAGGACGAGACGGCTCCTTCTCAATCGTCACCCGTAGCGGCGGCTGATCTCCCGAATTCGGCGGAGTTTCCGAGCTCGCCCGACCTGTCTGCAGGGGTCCTCCAGTTCCACCTGCCCTACCGCCCGTATCCGTCCATTGCCCGCCGTCGGCATTGCCTCTCGGCACGCGCGGCTGGTTGGGGTCGAAGTTCGCCTTGCCGTGCAGTGCGTCGAGCGCGTTCCAGAGGTCGCGGGTCGCGGCCTTGAGTTGGCGGCTTCCTGCGTCGTGAAGCTCGGCCAGGCTCGGAGGCGGTGGATTCCGGCGCGTGTCTGCGAGAAGGGCGCGTATCCCAAGGCGGAGCAGCAGGAGCTTTTCGTGAACCTCGGATAACTGCCCCATCTGCCCCTCATCTCCATGTCATCGGTTTATTTTCCTATTACGGGATCGGGAAACCTGTCAAGGATTATATGCCTAAATCATGCAGGACGGGTGAGGGGCACGGGAGCGGTGACGAAGCACCGGGCGATCTGGAGGTGCCTCACAGCCCTCACCCGGTTCGGCTTCGCCGACTCGACCTCTCCCATGAATGGGAGAGGCTGCGCGCGCCTCCGACACGCTCCGCCTTGGCTTTTTCGTCATCCTCCGGCTTGGCCGCACGATCCATGCCACTCGGCGGGCGCCCTATGGGTCCTCCGATCGAGTCGGAGGACGACGACGGTGGGGAGGAGAGGCACCGGCGCGCTTCATCCTCGCCTGCCCAAAACAACGATGTCGGAAAGGTCGCCCCTCGGAGGGGCGGGGGATGCGGTCGCATCCTCTGAATGGTTTGTGTGTTGACGCGATCCGCATCCCCACGCACGGCGTTTCTGTCCGGAGGAGGCGGGCGCTTCCACAGCCGATGGCCGTCGAAGGTTTGAGAGCCTTCGAAGACCACGGCTCGTCCCCAGTGCAAGGCACGGACGGGTCATGGTGCCCGACGGGCCCGCTCGTCGGACGCCTCGCGGCCGTCCTACATCCTCCGGCCTCCCGGGAGCGGGGTTCCGGACCCCGCCCGCAGGCGCCGCTCCTCATCCCACGCCGGCCGGCCGGTACCTGGCAAGCGCCCCTCGCAGGGTGAGGATGAGCGGAGGATAAGCAGATGATAGGAATATTGTCAAGAGTCGAGTGCCGCGGCGCAACCCAGACGATTGTTTTGGTTAGATCGGACAAACCTTCGGATGGTTCAACGGGCATCCCCCCGAGCCTAAGTTTTTACTCAAGCACGGTTTCCCCGCCGTCCGGGGAATGACCCTGTGAACCGAGACCTTCGGCGACCTCCCGCCCTGCGGGATGGCACTCAAGGGGAACCGACATGAACCCGACACCAGAGCAGGGCCGAATACTCACCATCCTCCAGAGGGCCAACGGGCGCTGGGTTTCCATGCGGTGGCTGGACACCACCCCCCTGCTTTTCGAGGACGATTTCCCGGTCGTTCCCAGCCTGATCGAGAACGGATGGGCGCAGCACAAGCTCCGCTCGATCCAGATCACGCCGGAAGGGATCGAAGCGCTGGAGCGCGCCAGCGCGCCCGTTCAGCGCGATTGGCCGCCGAACGTGGGCGGACTTGATTAGTCCGCCGTCGGAATTTCCCTCGGCACTCGCGGCTGGTCAGGTCGATTTTTTCCTTCACTTCGTCATGCCAAGGCTTGGCCTTGGCATCCACGAGTCACAGCGTGGTCGAGAGGAAAAGGACGTGGATGGCAGGGTGGATCCCCGGATCAAGTCCGGGGACTGCCATGTCGGAGCGTGGCTCCCTCAAATCGTCGCCTTGATGCTGCAGGTCATCTGCGGCTTGCCGGGCATGGTCAAAGTGGCCTCGGGGCCCTTCTGCCAGAACTCAGCGGTGCCTGCGGCCGTGGTCGCGGTGTAGCGCGCGCCCGAGCCGGACTGGGCTTGGGTGAAGACCAGCGAATTGCCCGGCCACGAGAGATAGGCATACATCGGATCGATGTTGATGAAGCTCGCCGCGATGTCGGCGTCGATGCCGGGGCAGCGCATGGCGAACGGGCCGACGCTGGCGCCCATGGCGTCGCCGGAGAGTACATCGGGATAATCCTGCCTGAGCTCGCTGATCCGGGTGACGTAGGCCGTGATCACGCAGGCGCGCTTGTCGTCCGCCTTCGAGCAATCGTCGCGCCCCTTGATGAAGCCGCGCTCGATGGCGACCAGTTCCTTGCGCTTGTCGGGCGTGAGGCTCGCCCCGTCTCGCGCCAGCCGGAACAGCCGTTCGGTCTCCCGATCGAGCGCGGCGAGCTGGTCGTCCTTGCAGATCATCTCCTCGGCGGCATTGGCCGGCTTGTCGCAATTGAAGCTGGGCTGGGCCGCGACGGCGGGCAGCGGGACGGCCGCGATGGCGGCGAGGAGGGTCAGACTGGCCAGGATGCGTGTGGTGGACATGGTTTCCTCCCGGTGCCGCTCTCGGCGGCGGTTATTGTCTCGGCGCCATCCGTTCCAGCGTGTAGGCCAGATCTTCCGGCTGCAGGCTGTGGGCGCCTCGGAACGGCTGGTCGAGCACGGCGACCATGTAGATGACGAGGCCGATGAAGAGGGACAGCACCCCGCCGATGATGAAATGGGTGAGGCGCTTCAGGTCGAACAGCCAGAGCACCAGGATGTTGAGGCCGGCGCCGATGAGCACGACGTACCACATGATGGTCGGGATGGAGGTGCGCGCCGCCTGGATTCGGGTGCGGCGGGCATCGACGAAATCGCCGAACCGCGTCAGCACCTGGGCGTGCAACACGTCCTGCCCCTTGTCGCGGTCGGGGCTGAAGCGGAGCAGTGCGTGGCCGATGCGGTCGACGATTGCGCTGCTTGCGGGAGAGGTTTCGCCCCGGTTCTGCGACGCCCAGCCGGGGCCGCTCTCCTCCCTGGCGTAATCGCGAAGGAGGTTCGTAACCTCGACGCGCAGCGGCTCTGGATAGCCGTCGACGAGCCGGTAGAGCGTGAACAGGCCGGCGGCCTCGCGGCCGGCGACGTCCTCCGCATCGAGGTAATTGCCGTAGACGGCGATCGACAGCAGCGCGAGCAGGACGCCGTAATAGAGCGAGAAGGTGGAGAGGAGCAGACCGAGCGAATCGTTCGGATTGCGCTCCTGGTGCACCATGCGCGCAACCGTCGGCTGGAGCAGCACCGTGCCGACGAGCGTCGGGATGACGAAGCATGCCGCGACCAGCGCGGCGCCGGGCAGGATCGGCAAGGTGTGCAGCCAGTCGATCACGCCGCCCTCCCCGCGTGTGATGCGCGGCGAGACTAGCAACCAATGCGGGTGAGTGCGAGCGATGCCTCTCCCCCACGAACTCGGCTGTTGCCGAGTTCGTATGATGGCCAGGTCGAGAACACCCGACTTGGCGGGAGAAGGTCGACTCGCTGCGGCACGCAGCGAGCGGGTTGAGGGGAGCCAGGCTATACCGTGTTTCGGAACGCCTTCGGCGTCCCCCACTCGGCTCGGCCGGTCGCCGAGTCCGCTCTCTCCCTCGTTGGGGAGAGAGAAAGCACGCGGTCATGCCCTAGCCAAGCACCGCCGTCATCAGCCCCGGAAACCTTTCGTCCAGTTCCTTGCGCCGGAGCGCGTTCATATGCGTCACACCCTCGACGCGGGTGTGGACCAGGCCGGCGTCGCGCAGGACGCGGAAATGGTGGGAGACGGTGGATTTCGGGCGGCCGCCATCGAGGGCCGAACAGGTCTGGTCTCCCTCGCGATGGAGCTGGCGGACGATGCCGAGACGCACCGGATCGCTCAGGGCGTGGAAGATCTCTTCCATGGTGACGTCGTCGATCGAGGGATGCTTGTAAGCGCGCATGACGCATATCTAGCATTCCGCATGCAGGATTGCGATAGTTCGTAAAATATCGAACTATGGAACTTGAACCTGGCCGGACCCGGCTTAGATGCCGCCCGAGCCAAATCTTTCAAGCTTCCGAAAGGCATAAGCATGCCCATCGCCGTCTATGCGCTGACCGCCGGGGCCTTCGGCATCGGCACCACCGAATTCATCATCATGGGCCTGTTGCTGCAGGTCTCGGCCGATCTCGGCGTCTCCGTCTCGACGGCGGGGCTGCTTCTGTCCGGTTATGCGCTCGGCGTGTTCGTCGGCGCGCCGATCCTGACGCTTTCGACCCGCAAGCTGCCGAGGAAGACCGTGCTGATCGCGTTGATGGCGATCTTCACCGTCGGCAATCTCGCCTGTGCGCTGGCGCCCGACTATTGGAGTCTGATGGCGGCGCGGGTCGTGACCTCGCTCGCTCACGGCACCTTCTTCGGCGTCGGCTCGGTGGTGGCGACCGGGCTCGTCGCGGCCGACCGCAAGGCAAGCGCGATCTCGGTGATGTTCACCGGCCTGACCGCCGCGACGCTGCTGGGCGTGCCGTTCGGCGCCTGGATGGGCTTGAACTGGGGCTGGCGCGCGCCGTTCTACGCGGTGGCCGCGATCGGCGTGCTGGCGATGATCATCCTCGCGGTATTCGTGCCGTCGGTGAAGGAGAAGGCCGAGCCGGTGGCGCTCGGCGACGAGGTGGCGGTGCTGAAGGACCCGCAAGTGCTGCTGGGCCTCCTGATGACCGTGCTCGGCTTTGCCGGCGTGTTCGCCTTCTTCACCTATGTGCAGCCGATCCTTACCCGCATCACCGGCTTCTCGGAGGCTGCGGTCTCGCCCATCCTGCTCGTCTTCGGCGGCGGTCTCGCGATCGGCAACCTCCTCGGCGGCAAGCTCGCCGACAAGGGGCTGGTGCGGTCGCTGTTCCTCACCGTGGGTGGGCTCGCTTTGGTGCTCGCCGCCTCAGCGGTGGCGGTGGAGAGCGAGATCGCGGCGGTGGTCGCGGTCGGGCTGATCGGCATCGCCGGCTTCGCGACGGTGGCGCCGCTGCAGATGCGGGTGCTGGAGAAGGCCGGAAGCGCCGGCCAGAACCTGGCATCGAGCCTCAACATCGCGGCGTTCAACCTCGGCAATGCGCTCGGCGCCTGGGCCGGCGGCTTCACCATCGACCATGGTCCGGGCTTGCAGGCGGTGCCGCTGACTGCGGCGGCGATCACCGTTGTGGGGCTGATCGTGGTGTTCTGGAGCGTGCGGCTGGACGGGCCGCGCGGGAAGCTGGCGCCGAGATTGGGGTGAAGCGTTCCGAAGCGGGAGAGGGTCGAGTCGTCGTCAGACGATCGGGGTGAGGGCAAGCACGATGCTCGTTGCTGCAATCATGCCCTCACCCGCTCGCCTTGCGAGTCGACCTCTCCCGTAAACGGGAGAGGCAAAGCTCACTCCGCAGGCGCCGCCGCGAGCGGTCCCTCGCCTTCCAGCGCGGAGGGGATCGGCACCGTGATAGCCGCCGCGCGGGGCATGCGGTTCCAGGCGTCGAGGGCGGCGATCTTGTAGGCCTCGGCGAGCGTCGGATAGTTGAAGGTGTTCTCGATGAAATATTCGAGCGTACCGCCGAGGTTCAGCACCGCCTGACCGATATGGATCAGCTCGGTCGCGCCCTCGCCGATGATGTGGACGCCGAGCAGCTTCCGGCTGTCGATCGCGAAGATCATCTTCATCAACCCGGCATTGAGACCCATGATGTGGCCGCGCGAGGTCTCGCGGAAGCGGGCGATGCCGCATTCGTAGGCGAAGCCCTTGTCGCGCGCCTCCTGCTCGCTCATCCCGATCGTCGAGATCTCCGGCACCGCGTAGATGCCGTAGGGGAAATATTGTGGCGCGGGCGGCAGCGGCAGGTTGAAGGCGTGGCAGGCGGCGATGCGGCCCTGCTCCATCGAGGTCGAGGCGAGCGAGGGAAAGCCGATCACGTCGCCGGCAGCATAGATGTGCGGCACCTCGGTCTGGAAGGTCTTTGGATCGACCGCGATGCGGCCGCGCTTGTCGGTCGAGATGCCGGCCTTGTCGAGGCCGAGATCGGCCGTCGCGCCCATACGGCCGGCGGCGTAGAGCAGCATTTCGGTGCGGATGCGGCGGCCGTCGGCGAGCTCGGTGACGACCCAGTTCTGGTCGTCGAGCATGACCCGGGTGACCGGCGTGCCGAGGCGGATGGTGACGCCGCGGTCGCGGAGCTGGTGGACGAAGTCGTCGATGATCTCGCGGTCGATGAAATCGAGAAAGCTGTCGCGCGGCTCGATCAAAGTCACCGGAACGTCGAGCGCGGAGAAGATCGTCGCGTATTCGATGCCGATGACGCCGGCGCCGACGACCGTGATCGAGCGCGGCACGCGTGGCGTTTCGATGACCGCGTCGGAATCGACGATGTGTTCGCCGTCGAATGGAACGTTCGAGGGATGGAACGGCACCGTGCCGGTGGCGATGACGATACGCTCGGCCGTAACCGGCTGTTCGCGGCCGTCCGGGCACGAGACGATCATGCGGTGGGGATCGATGAAGCGCGCGAGCCCGGCGAGGCAGCGGACGCCGTTCCGCTGGAACTGGTGCTCGAGGATCTCGACCTCGTGCTCCAGGGTCATGGTCAGGCGGTCGCCGAGGTCCGAGCCGTCGATGTTCTGCTTCACCCGGTAGGAGCGGCCGTAGAAGCCGCGCTCGCGCCAGCCGGTGAGGTTGAGCACGGTCTCGCGGAGCGTCTTGGAGGGGATCGTGCCGGTATGGACAGAGACGCCGCCGACGCGGCGCCTGTTCTCGACCACCAGAACCGATTTGCCGAGCTTCGCGCCCTGGACGGCGGCGCGGCGACCAGCGGGCCCGCTACCAATGACGACGAGATCGTAGGCTTCCATCGGCATATCCCCCGCCCGAGCTTTGCAGGAGCTATGCCAACAGGCAAATGACGGGGATGTGTCAGGGTCCCCTCTCCTGCGAAGCGGGAGAGGGTCGAGTTGCCATCAGGCAACCGGGGTGAGGGCCAGCACGATGCTTGTTGCCGTCGTCCTCCGGCTTGACCGAAGGACCCATAGGAGGCCTGCCGTTTGGCGTGGATCTTCCGGTCAAGCCGGAGATGACGAGCGCTGCGGCTGCCCTCACCCGCTCGCTTCGCGAGTCGACCTCTCCCGTGAACGGGAGAGGCAGGAACGCCTTCGGCGCCCGCCTCACTCGGCTCGGTCGTTCCGACCGAGTCCGCTCTCTCCCACCAAGTCGGATGTTTCCGACTTGGTCATGCTTAGTCCCAACTCGGCAACAGCCGGGTTGGGGTGGGAGAGAGTCAGGGCGTCGCGTCCATCCTCTCGTCGGCCGGGCGGCCGATGACGTGCTGGATGATCGCCGCCGCGATCTCGCGCTCGCCCATGATGACCCGCGTCGCGCCTGCCTTGAGGAGATGGTCGACCTCCTCGTCCGAATGGGCGCGGGCGACGACGTCGAGCGCGGGGTTCGCCTCGCGCGCGGTCTCGATCAGGCTGCCGGATTCGAACGGGTTCGGGATGGCGCTGACGAACCAGCGTGCCGCCTTGAGATTGGTCGCCCCCAGCATTCCCGGCTCGTTGGCATTGCCGGTGAGCGCGGGTATGCCGCGATTGCGAAGCTCGTCCACCGCTTCTGTCCGCTCGTCGCTGACGATCAGGGGGATGCCGGCCTCGATGAACGCGTCGACGACCAGTCGGCCGACGCGGCCATAACCGATGACGACGGCGTGACCGGTGAGCGTCGTGTCCGGGATGTCGCCGTTCTGGACGTCGGAGAGGGCCGCTTCGGCGGGCACCGCCTCAGGCTCGGCGGGCTGCTTCGGTTTCGCCTTCTGTTCCGGCGGCGCGATCTTGTCGAGCACGGCGAAGAAGACCGGATTGAGCAGGATCGAGATGATCGCGCCGGCGAGGATGAGGTCGCGCCCCTCCTCCGGCAGCAATTCGAGCCCGACGCCGAGCCCGCCGAGGATGAACGAGAATTCGCCGATCTGCGCGAGGCTCGCGGCGATCGTCAGTGCGGTCGGGCGATCGTGACCGAAGGCACGCACGATGAAATAGGCCGCGACCGATTTGCCGGCGATGATGATCAGCACCGTGACCAGCACCGCGATCGGGTGGCTGACGAGGATGTTCGGGTCGAACAGCATGCCGGCCGACACGAAGAATAGGACGGCGAAGGCGTCGCGGAGCGGCAGCGTCTCCTGTGCCGCCTGATGCGATAGCCGGCTTTCGGCGAGGATCATGCCCGCGAAGAACGCGCCGAGCGCGAAGGAGACGCCGAACAGGGAGGCCGCGCCGAAGGCGATGCCGAGCGCGATGGCGAGGACCGCGAGACGGAAGAGTTCGCGAGAGCCGGTATGGGCGATGTAGTGCAGGATCCACGGGATCAGCCGCCGACCGACGACGATCATCAGGGAAACGAAAACGAAAAGCTTCAGGGCGGTGACGCCGAGCATCTGCCACAGATTGAGCGGGCCGAGACCGAGCATCGCGACGAGACCGGCGCCTTCATCTGCCGGAGCCTTGCCGCCGAGGACGCCGGAGAGCGCCGGCAGAACGACGAGCGCGAGGACCATTGCGAGATCCTCGACAATCAGCCAGCCAACCGCGATGCGGCCGCGTTCTGTCTGGACGAGGCGGCGATCCTGCAAAGCCTTCAGAAGAACCACGGTCGACGCGACCGACAGCGCGAGACCAAGGACGAGGCCGGCTCCGAGACCCCAGCCCAGCGCCCAGGCCAGACCCATGCCCATGAGCGTCGCAATGGCGATCTGGCCGATCGCGCCCGGAATGGCGATGGCGCGGACGGAGAGTAGATCGCCGAGGGAGAAGTGCAGCCCAACGCCGAACATTAGCAGGATGACGCCGATCTCGGCGAGTTCCAGGGCCAGCTCCTGGTCCGCCACATAGCCGGGCGTGAAGGGTCCGATCAGCACGCCCGCCAGAAGATATCCCGCAAGGGGCGGCAGTTTCAGCCGCTGGGCGAGCGTGCCGAGTATGAAAGCGATACCGAGACCGGCGACAATGGTGGCGATGAGCGGCGTGTGATGCGGCATGGGCTCCGGCGGGATGAGGAAGTTTGCCCTACCCTAAAAGGTAGGGTCCACCGGTGAAAGTCGTAAGAGCCCTCATCCCGAGCCGAGCCGAAGGCTCGCGTCGAAGGATGGCAGCAAGTTCAGCGCTCGTGACAATCCTTCGACACGGACGCTGCGCGTCCGGCTCAGGATGAGGCCGTTACTCCTCCTCGCCGAATTTCTCGGCGAGCAGACCTTCGAGCGCGTCGAGGCATTCGCGGGCTTCCAGGCCCTTGGCCGTCACTGTGATGGTGGAACCGGGGCCGGCCGCCAGCATCATCAGGCCCATGATCGACGTGCCGCCGACCGTCTCGCCACCGCGCGTCACCTTGATCTCGGCTTCGAACAGCTCGACGCACTGGACGAACTTGGCCGAGGCCCGGGCGTGAAGGCCGCGTTTGTTGATGATGGGAAATTCGCGGCTGATGATGCCGTCCTCCGCGGTGCCGGCAGGCCAGCCAAGCGGATCGATCATTTGCCTGCCAGAACGCTGCTGGCGACGGAAATGTATTTCCTGCCCGCATCCTGCGCCTGGGTCACGGCCTCGACCAGGCCGAGTTCGTGGCGGACGGAAGCGAGCTTGATCAGCATCGGCAGATTGATGCCGGCGACAACCTCGATCTTCTTGCCGTTCATACAGGAGATCGCAAGGTTCGAGGGCGTACCGCCGAACATGTCGGTGCAGACCACCACGCCGTCGCCGGTATCCACCCGGCAACAGGCGTCCATGATGTCCTGCCGACGACTTTCCATATCGTCTTCAGGGCCAATCATGATTGTTTCGATTTGCTGCTGAGGACCCACGACGTGTTCAAGCGCCGAGCGAAACTCGCAGGCGAGACGCCCATGGGTCACTAATACTATGCCGATCATTAATTCCTCGGGCCGCCGTCTATATGTCGGCGTGCCGGACCCGGCTTCAAGGTTGCTTACTCTTTCCATCTTGATGCAAGGGCGCAAGAGGCTCGTGACAATCGATGACGGCACCAGCCTGTCCAAACATAGTTAATAATATGTCTAAGCCGCGTTCAGGTGTCGCCGCAAAAGCTCGCGGCATTGTGACGCCAGCGATTTCCGTAGTCAGGAGAATGGGTTCTGGAAGGCGCGGCAACTCGCTGGGCGGAACCAGGTCGATGACTACTCCAAGACACACGTCCTGCAGATTCGGCATATGAGCTATGCCCAGTCCGCGTATCTCCAAGAGACCCTTGAGGTTGTCCGGAGCGGAAGCACGCACTTCCCCGCCGTACCGCTCCAGCAAAACCCGGTCGTCGGCGACGAGGATCGCCTCGCGTCCGTAGAGCGGCGCGCGGAGAATGATCATATGCGCGAGCTGCGATTTGCCGGCTCCTGATGCGCCCCGGATCAGCACGCCCTTGCCGTCGAGCACGACGCAGGAGGCGTGGATGGAGCTCACCGGACTGCGGCGGGCAGGCGCACGACGAAGCGAGCGCCGATGATCTTCGGTTGGCCGTCCTCGTCCTTCTCGCTGCGCGAGACCCGGTTCTCGGCCCAGATGCGTCCCTTGTGCGCCTCGACGATCTGCTTGGAGATCGAGAGACCGAGACCGGAATTCTGGCCGAAGCCCTCGCTCGGGCGGTCGGTGTAGAAGCGTTCGAACACACGCTCCACCGCATCCGGCCGGATGCCTGGGCCTTCGTCCTCGACCGCGATCTCGATCTCGTTCTTCAGGCGACGGCAGATGACGCGGACTTCCGAACCCTGCTCCGAGAACGAGCGGGCATTGTCGACGAGGTTGGTGATGACCTGGCCGAGACGGGAATCGTGACCGAAGACGAGCAGCCTGTCCTTGCCCTTGGCGTTATCCGCGATGATCAGGCGGAGCGGGACGCCGGATTCAGAGCGGATCTCGTTCTGCAGGCCGACGACGGCGGTCAGCAGACGGCCGACATCGATCGGGTCGCGTTCCTGAAGCTGAAGTTCGGCATCGAGGCGCGAGGCATCGGAGATGTCGGAGATCAGCCGGTCGAGGCGGCGGATATCGTGCTCGATGACTTCGAGCAGGCGTTTCCGCGTCGCCTCCGTCTTCGCCAGCGGCAATGTCTCGACGGCGGAGCGGAGCGAGGTCAGCGGGTTCTTGAGCTCGTGCGCAACATCTGCGGCGAAGGCTTCGATCGCCTCCATGCGATTGTAGAGCGCGTCGGTCATCTCGCGGAATGCCTTCGAGAGATGGCCGATCTCGTCGCTACGGTCGGAGAAGTCCGGCAATTCGGTGCGGCTGTTGATGCGGTTCCGCACCCGCTCGGCGGCATTGGCGAGGCGGCGCACCGGTCCCGCGATCGTACCCGCGAGCAGGATCGACAGCACGATCATCACCACGGCCGCCACGAGGAAGACGCGGACGATGGCCATGCGCTCGTTCTGGACGATCTTGTCGATGTCGCCGCCGAGCGTGGACAGCAGCAGAACCCCCGCGACCGACTGGAAGCGCTGGATCGGCACCGCGACCGAGACGATCATCTCGCCCTTCTGATTGCGGCGGACCTCGGAGGCGGGAGCGCCCGCCAGCGCCCGGACGATCTCCGGATAGTCCTGTACGCCGGCCAGCTCCTTGTAGGGCGGCACGTCGCTCCAGAAGATCCAGCCGCGCACCGTATCGAACAGCCGGCCGAGCAGCGTCATCTCCTGCGGGGTCGGCGGCGGCGGCAGGTCGAAGCGGAGGATGTCGCCGCGGTTGTAGAGGCTTTGGGAGTCGAGCAGGAGAGCGCCGTAGGAATCGTAGATGCGTGCGCGGGTGCGCGTGGGGCTGACGAGGCGGCGGAGAAGCGGCGCGACGCGCTCCGGATTGATCGGAAATTCGAGATTGTCGATCGTGTCGCCGCGCTGGGAGAACATCTCCCCGGGCGAGATGTTCATCAGCTTGTCGGGATCGACCCAGACCGAGGAATTGTCCGCCGTGCCGGAGGCCGCGATCGCGCCGGCGATGATCTCGCCCTGGATCAGCATGCTCTGCGTGCGTGCCTCGATGAGGCCGGCGCGGAACTGGTTCAGATAGAGGATGCCGCAGAGGAGCGCGACGAGGCCGGCGAGGTTGAGGACGACGATGCGCCGGGTCAGGCTCGATCCGAACGGGCCGAACAGGCGAGACAACCGGAAGCCGCGGCCATGCTCCTCGGCGGAGCTGTCCGCGTCGCCGTCCAGATAGACGTCGGAGCGATCGGTCTCAGCGGTCATGGCGTGCGAAATTGCGCCCGCGGGCGCGCAACGTCAAACCCGGCTCACACTTCCTTGAAGCGGTAGCCGACACCGTAAAGCGTCTCGATCATGTCGAAATCGTCGTCGGCGACCTTGAACTTCTTGCGAAGCCGCTTGATGTGGCTGTCGATCGTGCGGTCGTCGACATAGACCTGATCGTCGTAGGCCGCGTCCATCAGCGCGTTGCGGCTCTTCACGACGCCCGGACGCGTGGCGAGCGCCTGCAGGATCAGGAACTCGGTGACGGTGAGCGTCACCGCCTCGCCCTTCCAGGTGCAGGTGTGGCGCTCGGAATCCATCACGAGGTTGCCGCGCTCCAGCGCCTTGCCGGCGCTCTCGCCGACCTTCGGCTGGCCGGTGCCGTCCCGCGAAGCGGCGCGGCGAAGCACGGCCTTCACGCGCTCGACCAGGAGGCGTTGCGAGAACGGCTTCTTGATGAAGTCGTCGGCGCCCATCTTCAGGCCGAACAGCTCGTCGATCTCCTCGTCCTTCGACGTCAGGAAGATGACCGGCAGCTCGGACTTCTGGCGCAGACGGCGCAAGAGTTCCATGCCGTCCATGCGCGGCATCTTGATATCGAAGATCGCAAGATCAGGCGGATTGGCCTTCAACCCTTCCAGCGCGGCGGCGCCGTCGGTATAGGTCGAGATGCGATAGCCCTCGGTCTCAAGAGCGATCGAGACGGAGGTAAGAATGTTGCGGTCGTCATCGACCAGCGCGATCGTGGGCATCGAAGATTCTTCTGCCTCGGTTCGAGTTGCGGCCTTGAACGCGGCGCAGATGGCCGAAATAAGGCCGACTCCCTTGAAGGATCATGGAGCGGTTGGTGTCAGAAGTCACCTCTCGTCCGAGAAAATCAAGGGTTGTGGAACACTATTCTTCGGAAAGGGAAGGTTTTGCTGAACTCCTCCGGCGACTTCGATGCCGCATCTGTGGCGCGAGAACTGCTTCGAAAAGCACGCAAAGGTGCGCTGGCGACAAATGACCGCGACTCGCATGCACCCTATGCCTCGCTCGTTGCGGTTGCAACCGACGCCGACGGCTCGCCGCTACTGCTTTTGTCCAACCTGGCCAAGCACACGATGAACGTCGACGCCGATCCGCGCGTCTCGCTGATGGTCGAGGACGCCTGGGCGGGCGATCCGCTCGCCGGTGCTCGCGTCAGTCTCTGGGGCCGGATCGAGAGGACCGACGAGCCGCGCTGCAAGGCCCGTTTCCTGGCCCGCTATCCCTCTGCGAAGGGTTATGCCGAATTCGCCGATTTCAGCTTCTTCAGGATCGAGATCGAGGGGGCCCACCTCGTCGCCGGGTTCGGACGCATCCAGACGCTCGCTCGCGAGGCGGTCGTGACCGATGTGGTCGACGCCGACGACCTCGTGGCCTCGGAAGCAGGCGCGACCGCGCATATGAACGAGGATCATGCGGACGCGATCGCGCTCTATGCGACGAACCTTCTCGGCGCTCCTGCCGGCGCGTGGCGGATGGACGGCTTCGATCCCGAGGGCGCCGAACTGAGCCTCGGCCGCCAAACCCTCTACCTCCGCTTCCCCGAGCGCGTGACGACCCCGGGAACGCTGCGGAGGATGCTCGTCGACCTCGCAGCGGAGGCGCGACAAAAAAGCCCAGCCTGACATGTGGTCGACCACATTCCAGCAGTCGAACCAGCACTGTAACGATTGAGACCAGTTCTCGCTGGTCAACCAACCGTTAAGAGGCGAAACGGGCATGAATTCGCGCGAAGACGTTTCATGTCCGTTTCATGTCAATATTTTGATCTGCAAAATGAACGATTTTCTGCTTTGAATGTTGTCTTGCGGCGATTTGAAATCCCGCTTCAACTCGCCTGCCCATGCTTGCGAGGACGACATGCTTATCGACGGTCAGGCGGATAAAACCGCGTCTAAAGTGGCTTTCCTAGCCCGCGTAACGAGCAATCTTCTGGACACCCAGCTCATCGAGCAGGCGGTACGGCGCGGCGAGGCCATGCTGACCAAGCACGGTGCGCTGGCGGCAGACACCGGCGCGCATACCGGGCGCAGCCCGAAGGACAAGTTCATCGTCCGCGACGGCCATACCGAGAGCCAGATCTGGTGGGAGAACAATGCGGAGATCGCACCGCAGAAGTTCGATCTACTTCACCAGGACTTCCTCGACCACCTGAAAGGCAAGGAACTCTTCTCGCAGGATCTATACGGCGGCGCCGATCCGAAGCACCGCATCAAGGTCCGCGTCTTCACCGAATATGCGTGGCACTCGCATTTCATCCGCACCATGCTGATCCGTCCTCCGCGCGAGGACCTCGCCGGCTTTGTGCCGGAGATCACCATCATCGACCTGCCGAGCTTCAAGGCTGACCCGGAACGCCACGGCGTGCGCTCCGAGACGGTGATCGCGGTCGATCTCACGCGCGGCATCGTCCTCGTCGGCAATTCCGCCTATGCTGGAGAGATGAAGAAGTCGGTGTTCGGCGCGCTGAACTTCCTCCTCCCTCCGAAGGGCGTCCTGCCGATGCATTGCTCGGCCAATGTCGGCGACAATGGCGAGAGCGCGCTGTTCTTCGGCCTGTCCGGCACCGGCAAGACCACGCTTTCCGCCGATCCCGAGCGCACCCTCCTCGGCGACGACGAGCATGGCTGGGGCCAGGACGGCATCTTCAACTTCGAGGGCGGCTGCTACGCCAAGACGATCAACCTGTCGGAGGAGGCGGAGCCGGAAATCTTCGCGACCACCCGCCGTTTCGGCACGCTGCTCGAAAACGTCATGGTCGACGAGGAGACGCGGCTTCCGGACTTCGACGACGTGTCGAAAACGGAGAACGGGCGCTGCGCCTACCCTCTCGACTACATCCCGAATGCGAGCCTCATCGGCCGCGCCGGGCATCCGAAGAACATCATGATGCTGACCGCCGACGCTTTCGGCGTGATGCCGCCGATCGCGCGGCTGACCCCGGCGCAGGCGATGTACCATTTCCTGTCCGGCTACACGGCGAAAGTCGCCGGCACCGAGCGCGGCGTGACCGAGCCGCAGGCGACGTTCTCGACCTGCTTCGGCGCCCCGTTCATGCCGCGCCATCCGTCCGAATACGGCGAGTTGCTGCGTGCTTTCATCGGCCGGCACAAGGCAACCTGCTGGCTGGTCTCGACCGGCTGGACGGGGGGCGCTTACGGCGCGGGACAACGGATGCCGATCAAGGCGACGCGCGCGCTGCTCTCGGCGGCTCTGTCGGGGCAGTTGCAGAAAGTCGATTTCCGCATCGACCCGGTGTTCGGCTTCGAAGTGCCCGTCGCGGTTCCGGGCGTGGATTCCGCGTTGCTCGACCCGCGTTCGACCTGGGCCGATCCGCGCGCATATGATGACCAGGCCGACAAGCTCGCGGGCATGTTCGTCGAGAACTTCAAGCGCTTCGAGAAACACGTCGCCAGCGACGTGCTCGGCTCGGCTCCACGCGTCAGGACGGCGGCCTGATCTGCGCCATCCTCCAGGCGATCGCATGGCCGATCGCCACCAGGACGAGGCCGACCGCGTAGAAGAACAGGACTATCCCGGCCAGGTTGAGCATGACCTGGCCGAGGCCATCTTTCGGCACGTTGAAGAACGGGTACGGATAGAAACCCGATAGCGGCCCATGCAGCAGCGTGTAGAGGCCGTAGATCAGCGGCGCGATCAGGAGCTTCCAGGCGTCGCTCCACCGCAATTTGCCCTTCCCGCGCGAGACCAGCCAGTCGAACAGATAGAGTGCGGGCGTAACCCGGTGCAGGACCGTGTTGGCGACGAGATTTGCACCCTCGTGCGGGGGCTCGAGCGGCGCGAGGATGACGGCGTAGATCACGACCATCACGACCGCGTAGGCGGCGACGGCCATGCGGACCGCCGGACGTTCGAACAGAGTCCCGGGCCTGAAGAGGGGCAGAGCGAACGCCAGCGCTATCAGCGTGTTCGTCAGGATCGTGAAGAAGCTGACGAACTTGAAGGTCATCCACAGAAACAGGTCCGGCGAAGTGGCGACCAAGACGCCGTACTGTAGGACGAGCCCGAAGATCGCGACGAGAGCGGCGACACCGCGAAACACCCTCATCGCAATACCTCCGTCAATCGAAGCCGAAGAACACCCAGGTCAGAAGCAGGAAGCTAGGCACCAGGATAGCGACGGACCACAGCACATAGCCAAAGAAGGTCGGCATTTTGATGCCTCTGTTCTTTGCGATGGCCAGCACCATGAAGTTCGGTGCATTGCCTATATAGGTCAGCGCGCCCATGAACACCGCGCCGCCTGAGATCGCGGCCAGGATAGACGCGTTCGGTCCCATGAGGTTTTCGACATCGCCGCCTGCGAGGTTGAAGAAGACGAGATAGGTGGGTGCGTTGTCGAGCACGCCCGACAGGACACCCGTCATCCAGAAATACATCTGGTCAATCGGCTGGCCGTCAGATGTCGTCACGAGATCGACGAGCGGCGCCGCCGCGCCGTCGGAGCCCGCGCGCAGGATCGCGATCACCGGAATGATCGTGGTGAAGATGCCGGCGAAGAGCTTGGCGACCTCCTTGATCGGCTCCCAGTCGAATTCATTGCGCGCGCGGATGTCCTTGGGCGTCAGCACGAGGGACAGGATCGCGAGGACGATGATGATCACGTCGCGGAGCAGGTTCTGGCCCTCGACCCAGGTGCCCAATATCTCGACGCCGAAAGCGGGCTTCCAGAGGCCGCTCATCAGGATGGCCGCGACCACACCGAGCAACAGCGGAATGTTGATGAGCCCCAGTAAACCGATGCGCGGCGTGTCCGGCGTCGGATCCTTGGGACGCGGCGACCCTTCCCTGGCGTAGAGGAAGCAGTCCATCGCGTAGAACAGAACGAGCAGGATGACGACCAGGAGAAGCGTCTCCGGGGCGAGATGCGTGGTCGTCCAGAAGAACTCGACGCCTTGCAGGAAGCCGAGGAACAGCGGCGGATCGCCGAGCGGCGTCAACGATCCGCCTATGTTCGATACAAGGAAGATAAAGAATATAACCGTATGTACATTGTACTTACGATCGTCGTTCGCGCGGAGCAGCGGTCGAATGAGAACCATGCTGGCGCCGGTCGTGCCGATGAAGCTCGCAAGGAAGGTGCCGGTAGCGAGGAGCGCGGTGTTGGTGCCCGGGCTGCCATGAATGTTACCGATGACGAGCAGTCCACCGGAGATCGTGAACAGCGCGAACAACAGGATGATGAACGGCAGATATTCGAGCAGTGCCGTGTGCATCAGATCCGTCGATGCGGTGCGGATACCGAAGGTCGCGGCGTAGGGCACAAGGAATGTGAGGGCCCAGAAGGCTGCGATCTTGCCGTAATGGTGATGCCAGAAATGATTGGCCGCGAGCGGGAAGATCGCGATCGACAGCAGCATGCCGGCGAAAGGCAGGCCCCATAGCAGCGAAAGATCGCCGCCGTAGACCTCGTGTCCCTCGGTCGTCTCAGCGAATGCGGGCGTCGCGCAGATCGCAAGAACGATCGCCGGAATGAAACGAAGCATGCTCCCCCACGGTCTCGCTCCCGATCGGAGCGTCCAAACAATATTGCCCAGGATCTTTCGGACGAACCGGAGGACGAGGCCTAGGCAACCGCCTCCAACACTTCACGAATTTTCTGCGCCAGCTGCGGCAGCGTGAACGGCTTCGGGATCAGGTTCACACCCGGATCCAGCACGCCGTTATGCACCACGGCATTCCGCGTATAACCGGTGGTGAACAGGACTTTCAATTCCGGACGCCTACGGAGGGCCTCGTCGGCGAGCTTGCGGCCGTTGACCTCGGGCATGACGACGTCGGTGAAAAGCAAGGCGACATTCGGCGTTCCATCGAGCAGGCGCAGCGCCGTGGCCGCCCCCTCCGCCTCAAGGACGGTGTAGCCGAGCTCGCGCAGCGTCTCGGCATTGACCTTGCGGACACTTTCCTCGTCCTCGACCAGCAGGATCGTCTCCTGGCCGGTCGGAACGGACTCCATGGCCGCGAGGGCCGCATTGGCCTCGGCGGGACCGAAGAAGCGCGGCAGGTAGATCTTCACCGTCGTGCCCTGGTTGGGCTCGCTGTAGATCTTCACATGGCCGCCCGACTGGCGGACGAAGCCGTAGACCTGGCTGAGGCCAAGCCCGGTGCCCTTGCCTGGCTCCTTGGTGGTGAAGAACGGCTCGAAGGCGCGGCCGATCGTGCCGGGCGTCATGCCGGTGCCGGTATCGGTGACGGCGACCAGGACGTACTGCCCCATCCGCATCTGGTGCTCGGCGGCGTAGGTCTCGTCGATATGCGCGTTGGCGGTCTCGATCGTCAGCTTTCCGCCATCCTCCATCGCGTCGCGGGCATTCACCGCGAGATTGAGGAGCGCGTTTTCGAGCTGGTTGTTGTCGGCATGGGTGCGCCACAGACCGCCCGCGAGCACGGTCTCGATCTCGATCCCCTCGCCGAGAGAGCGATGGATCAGGTCGGACATCCCGCCGACGAGCTTGTTGACGTCGATTGGCTCCGGCATCAGCGGCTGCTGGCGCGAGAAGGCGAGCAGGCGATGCGTCAGCACCGCGCCGCGATTGGCGGCTTCCAGTGCGTTCTCAGCGAAGCGCTCGACGTCGCCACGCTTGTCGCGCAGGCGGCGTAGCAGGAGATCGAGATTGCCGGTGACGATGGCGAGCAGGTTGTTGAAGTCGTGCGCGATGCCGCCGGTGAGCTGGCCGACTGCCTCCATCTTCTGCGCCTGTCGAAGCTGTCCCTCGATGCGCTCGCGCTGTTCGGCCTCCGCGATGAGGCGACGGTTGACCTCGACGAGTTCGGCGGTGCGTTCCTCGACCTGATGTTCCAGGCCGACATTGAACTCTCGAAGCTCGTCCTCGCGTTTGCGGAGTTCGGTCGATGCGTCCGCGAGCGCGGCACCGATGAGTTGCGCCTCGCGGATGTTGGACGGCAGCGGTTCTACCGGCTCGCCGCGCCCGAGCGCTTCCGCGTTACGGGCCAGGCGCTCGAACGGAACGATGATCCGGCGCGCATAGAACGAGGCGAAGACGAGTGACAGGCCGGCGAGGCCGAGACCCACGGTCGCGAACACCAGGAGCGACCGCCAGAGCGGCGCCTCCAGCACCTCCTGCGGCATGCCGACGACGACGCGCCAGCCGGGCCCCTTGGTCCGCGAATAGGTGCCGAAGATGATCCGGCCGTCGATCGTATTGCCGGTCCACGATCCTTCCTGCCCGCCGGTATTGGCGAGGAGGTCCGCCGACGCCGTGCGACCGACGAATTCCGCCGTCCGGCGGCTGCGGGCGAGGATCTTGTCGCTGCGGTCGATGACAGCGACGTTGGCCTCCTCGCCGGGATTCTCGCGGGCGAGGATGTCGCTGATCCGCTGGGCCGGCAGGCTCGCGCTGAGGAGATATTTGAGCCGGCCGTCGATCATGATCGGGACCGTGAGCACGAATTGCGGCTCGCGCGACATCGCCCCGATGAACATGTCCGAGATGAAGTCGCGTCCGTTCTCGGCGGCGTCGATCTCGCCCGGCAGAAGGCTCTTCGGGAGCTGGGAGCCATAGGGCATGCGCGCATTGACCAATTGCTGGCCAGTCAGGTCGCGCAGGACGACGCCCAGGCCTTCCCGCTGCCGCACATCCTCAAGAAACCCGTGGAAAGACTGGAGATTCTCGGCAAGCAGCGAGCGCGACACCGCGAGCACGTCGAGCGCGGTCGTCAGGCTGTTCAGTTCCTGATCGACCAGAGTCGCGATGCGGCGCGCGCTCTGCTGCGCATCCTGCTCCACACGGGCGCGTTCGCGCACGGCGAACTCGAAGAGGACGAAACCGACGAAAGCAAGGATCGGGATGAGCAGCGCGAGCCCGAAAAACGACAGATGCCGCCGCATGTCAGAACCCGCCTCGGAGAGGCGTCTGGCAGTCCGTGCAGGCTGGTCGCGCGGTCGTGCTCACGGCGAGCGAAGGAATAGCGAAGCCGGCTGATTTGCAAGTGAATCCCGCATGGGGAAAGGTCGCTCGCGTGACATTTGGTCCGTCGATTGCACGACGGACTTTGATTTGTGACGCACGCGTGGTTCTACTCATTTCGGTGCCGACCGTGCGGGGCGGCGCGAAGGCTTGAAAGCGGACCGTCCTCCCGGTCCCGCGGAGCGAATATCAATGCTGGACGAAGCTACGCGCGTGACCACGACCGCCCGTTCCAAGGTTGCCGATCTTCTCGCGCTGACCGAGACCGAGCGCAAACGCGCCGTTGAGGACCCGTTCGCCAATCCGGTGCTCGCAACGGCACGCACCATCCTGCGCCAGCTCGAACGCGGCGACCTGACCGAAGCCCAGGTCGACGAGGTGATCTCCGAGCTTCGCGACGAGGCGTTCCGCGACCGCGCGAAGCGCCTGGCCGCCTATGTCGGCGGCACCGATCCGGCGGCGTCCGAGGCGAGCTACGACCGCATCGCGGACACGCTGACGACGCTCACCGGCAGCTTCGAGGAAGCGGAAGCGGAATATGCCCGCACGCGCTTCGCCGCCGTCTTCACCGCGCACCCGACCTTCTCGGCGCCGCCCGAGGTGTTCGAGAACCTGGCCGCCCGCGCCTCGGGCCACGATCCCGAGCCTTACGTCGGCTCGCACCGGCCGAAGACACCGACGCTCGAGGACGAATTCAACCAGGCCATGGTCGCGATCAGGAACGGCCGCGACGCGATCGACCGGCTGAACGGCTCGCTCCTCGCCGGCGCCGCGAAGGTCTGGCCGGGCGACTGGACGAAGCTCGTGCCGCAACCGGTCATCCTGGCGAGTTGGGTCGGCTACGACACCGACGGCCGCGTCGACATCAACTGGTGGGATACGCTTCGCCTGCGCCTGCGGATGAAACGCCTTCAGCTCACCCGCCTCGAAGATGCCGTATCGCAATACCCGGCCGCGCACGATCTCGCCGAGCGCATCGACCGCGCCATCGGCTGCATCGACCGCCAGATCGCCTCGGTTCCGACCAAGGGCGATCCGGAGACCGTGGCCGAATTCGCGGCCGAACTGATCGAGCACCGCGAGGACGCGCTGCCGACGATCGAGCCGCTAATGGACCTGTTCGCGGACGCGATCGAGAACGCGCCCGAGAGCGACAAGCTTCCCCTCGCCGTCGCCCGTGCCGGCCTCGCCTCGCACGGAATGTCGCTGGCGCATACGCATGTCCGGCTGAATGCGGCGCAGGTACATAACGCCGTGCGTCTGCGGCTGGGCCTGCAGGATCCGCCGGCCGACCCGTTCCGCCGCCGTGTCCTCCTCGGTGCGATCAACAATGCGCTCGACAAGGTGCAGGCCGTTCCGGTCGATTTTGGCGCGATCCTCGCCGAACAGGCCTCCGCGACCCGCCTGATGATGACGATGGCGCAGATCGCCAAGCACATCGACGGCGACGCGCCGATCCGCTTCCTGATCGCCGAGACCGAGAGCGGCTACACGCTCCTCTCCGTGCTCTGGCTGGCGAAGCTGTTCGGCGTCGAGAAGCATATCGAGATCTCGCCGCTGTTCGAGACGGCGGACGCGCTGGAGCAAGGGTCGCGCGCGATCGAGGAGGCGCTGCGGAGCCCGCACTATCGCGCTTATCTGCGCGAGACCGGCAAGCTCGCCATCGAGTTCGGCTATTCCGATTCCGGCCGCTATGTCGGACAGCTCGACGCGACCTTCCTGATCGAGCGCCTGCGCCTGAAGCTCGCCGACCTGATGAAGAAGCACGGGCTGACGGATATCGAGCTGATCCTGTTCGACACCCACGGCGACTCGATCGGCCGCGGCGCGCATCCCTATTCGCTGACCGACCGGCTGAAATACCTCTCGCCCTCTCCTGCTCGCAAGGTCTTCGCCGATTATGGCATCAGGACGCGCGACGAGAGCTCGTTCCAGGGCGGCGACGGGTACCTCCTGTTCGACACGCCGGAACTGGCGATGGCCTCGATCGCGCGCATCGCCGAGCAGGCATTCGATCAGCCGCCGAAGAACACCGATCCGATCTACGAGGAAGCCGACTTCGCCGCTGATTTCTTCGCGACGATTGGCGCCTCGATGCACGAACTGACCGAGGACCCGGGCTACGCCTCGCTTCTCGGCGCGTTCGGCCCGGCTCTGCTCGACCCGACAGGCTCGCGGCCGCCGATGCGCCAGAGCGACGGCATCACAGGCCCGACCGTCATCAAACACCCGCGCGAACTCCGCGCGATCCTCAACAACGCCATCCTGCAGCAGCTCGGCTGGTGCGCGAACACACTCCAGGGCATCGGCGCGGCCGCCGCCCGCCAGCCCGAACTGTTCTCCGATCTTCGCGAGCGGAGCCCGCGCTTCCGCCGCGCGCTCGATTTTGCCCATCGCGCGCTTGAGCATTCGGATATCGACGTCCTGCGCGCCGGCATCGCTTTGCTCGATCCCGGCTCCTGGCTCGACCGGGCGGCGCATGTCGACCCGCTCCGCGCCCGCCAGCTCGTCGGCGTCGCCGAGGCGCTGAACACGCTGAACCTCTGGGCGCCGGTGCAGGCCATGTTCCGCCGCATCCAGACCGATTACGTCCAGCTTCGCTCGGCCTGGCCGAACGCGCCGCAGATGCAGACGCGCGAGCTCCTGCTGCACGCGCTCCGCATCGCGCTGATCCAGCGCATCTGGCTGATGGCTGTGGCGATCCCGGACTTCTCGCCGCGCCATGGCGTGACCCGGCAGGCATTGCAGATGCGACTGCTCCAGCTCGACGTGCCGGCGGCGCTGTCGCTCCTTGCGGAAGTCTTCCCGAACGAGGCCGACCCGACGGCCGGCCGCGATTTCGGCGAGCCGCACGGCCCGCGCGCCTCGGTCTCCTACGCCACCGAGCACGAGCAGATCTTCGATCCGATCGGCCGGATGTTCGCGCAGGTTCGTGAGATCGGCACGGCGATCACGCACGAGCTGGGGGCGTTCGGGTGAGTGGCCCCTACCTCTCCCGTTTACGGGAGAGGCCGACTCGCGCAGCGAGCGGGTGAGGGCAAACCACGCACTCCATCATCCTCCGGCTTGACCGGAGAATCCCACCTCACGGCGGGCCCAATAGGTTCTTCGGTCAAGCCGGAGGACGACGGCCACTAGCATCGTGCTTGCCCTCACCCCGGTGCGTTGACACGCACTCGACCCTCTCCCGCTTCGCAGGAGAGGAGACAAAGCGCGGCTCCTCTTCGCTTTTTCCGCCCCTGAGCCTTTCAGCGAAAGACTCCATCAACCTTCTTCGCACATCACTAGCCCGTCGCGTATCGACGCTTGTGTGTGAGTAGAAGAGTGGTTGCGTATCTCGTTCCGCCGCGGCTGCGTACCGTCCGCGGCATCGCGACAGCCGTCGCGCTCTGCCTGCTCATGGCTGGCTGCGCGACGGCACCTCGCAGCAAGACCGGTTACATCCCGCGCGGCATGAGCGATCGCGAATGCCTGGCGCGCGCGATGTATTTCGAGTCCAACCGCTCAAGCGAGGACGGCATGCTCGCCGTCGGCTCCGTCGTCATGAACCGCTATGAGGCCGGCAAATACGGCAAGACGGTCTGTGCCGTGGTCGGCGCACCGCGCCAGTTCGCGCCCGGCGTTCTGCAACGGCAGATGACCGAACCGAAGAGCCGCGAACGCGCGATGCGGGTCTCGGGCGACGTGCTGAACGGCAAGCGCCACCCCACCGTCGGCAAGGCCGAATTCTTCCATACGCAGGGCTACGAGCCCGGCTACAACAATATGCGCTACGTCACCATCGAGGGCGGCAACGCCTTCTACGAGAAGGTGAAGAAGGGCGAGAGCACCGGCGATCTCGTTCGCGTCGCCCGACGCGGCCCGGCCGATATCGACGACCTGATCGCCATCAACCAGCGCACCGTCGTCGGGCAGAAACCGGTTCCGAAGCTTGCTCCGGTCGAGGAAGCCGAAGGCATCTACCAGCCGCCGGTCTACGCCCCGCCGCGCATGGTCGCGCAGCGTCCGTCGGCGCCGAGAGATACGCCACGCCGCGACACCGCCCGCTACCGGAGCGGCAAGACGCCGACACCGTCGGCGCCCTACCAGCCGCCGCCTCCGCCGGCCTATGAGCCGCAGATGGCCGCGGAACCTGTCGTGCCGGGACCGGCGCTCGGATGGCAGACCGGCCCGTCGGGGCATATCTACTAAACCGTCGTCCTCCGGCTTGACCGGAGGACCCATAGGGCGCTTACGGGTGGATGCTCCGGTCGAGCCGGAGCATGACGGCTACGCGCCGAACCCGGCGCGCTTCAGCCGCACCACGGCCTGATCGAGCGCCGACAGGAACGCCGAGCGATCCTTCGGCGAGAACGGCTTCGGGCCGCGTGTCGTCTGTCCGGCCGAGCGGAGCTCGTCCATCAGGTTTCGCGTCGCGAGCGCCATGCCGATCGAGGCCGTGGTGTAGGCGCGGCCGGTATTGCCGATCACCTCCGCGCCCGCCTTGATGCAGCGGTCCGCGAGCGGGACATCCTGCGTGATGACGATGGAACCCGGTGCGGCGCGCTCGGCGATCCAGTCGTCGGCGACGTCCGGACCGGCAGGCACGATGACCCGCTCGATCATCGGCTCTTTCGGGACGTTGATGAAGCCATTTGCGACGACGAACACCTTCAGCCCGTAGCGTCCGGCGACGCGATAGACTTCGTCCTTCACCGGGCAGGCATCGGCATCGACAAAGATAGTAATCGGCGTCGTCATGGGCCTCCGAAATGAGAAAGGCCATCCTTTCGGATGGCCTTTCCATTGTCATACCGCGGCACGGATCCAACCGTGCTTGCGCAGCTTACGCGGCTGAAAAATCCGAAGAGGAAACCCAGCTCGCGATGACCAGCGACCGCGGAGTAAGACAATGAGACACTGGATCACCTCCTTTCGATTGTGTTGAACACAACAAAAGATTGGGGCGCGTCCGGCTGCGTCGCACCTGCGCGTTTTGACGCAGGCAGACGGACCTCTCTCTGGGAGGGGTTCTGCAATTGTCTCCATTGTGACGCGCTTGCATCAGCTTTTGCCTCTCCCGTTTACGGGAGAGGTCGACTCGCCGATAGGCGAGCGGGTGAGGGCTACACGGTGCCCAATGTGTGGGAAATCACAGTCAGCACACCTTCCCGGTTCCGGAGCATGTCGTTGTTCCAGAAGCGGAGAACCGTCCAGCCCGCACTCTTCAGATACGCATCCCGGATTTCATCACGCGCACTCTCGGAATGCTGCCCGCCATCCAGTTCGATGACGAGCTTCGCATCCAGGCAGACGAAATCGGCGATGTACGGACCTATCGGGACCTGACGGCGGAATTTGCGACCGGCGAATCTCCGACTTCGAAGTTCGCGCCACAGGATGCGTTCGCAATCGGTGAGTTCCGCGCGGAGCTGGCGCGCAAGATTGGTTTTCTGACCGTCACGCAGCATTGCCCTCACCCGCGCGCCTGTCGGCGAGTCGACCTCTCCCATAAAATGGGAGAGGCAAGGAACGAGCCGCTACGCCGCTGGCCTTTGCGGTCCCGTGTTGACGTGGAAGTCCGGGCCGTTCGTCGTCGCCGCGACATAGCCGCGACGAATGACGAAGTCGGAGAAGTGTTCGCCGGGCGTCTTCGCCTTGGAATAATCGGTGATGATCGGCTCGAGCGCATCGAGGATCTCGGTCTCGTTGACGTCCTCGAGGTAGAGCTTCGACAGCCGCTCCCCGTTGAAGGCAGCGCCGAGATAGAGGTTGTAGCGGCCGGGACCCTTGCCGACGAAACCGATCTCGGCGAGATACGGACGGGCGCAGCCGTTCGGGCAGCCGGTCATCCGCACCACGATCTCCTCCTCGGCGAGACCGTGGCGGGCGACCATTTCTTCCAGCTTGGTGACGAGGGACGGCAGGTATCGCTCGCTCTCGGCCAGCGCGAGGCCGCAGGTCGGCAGCGCGACGCAGGCCATCGCGTTACGGCGGATGGCGGACGCCTGCGATGTCAGGCCGTATTCGACGACCATGGCCTCGATCTTCTTGCGGTTCTTCTTCGAGACGTTCGACACGATGACGTTCTGGTTCGACGTCATGCGGAATTCGCCGTCATGGATCTTCGCGATCTCGCGCAGGCCGGTCATCATCTGCGGCCCGCCGGGAACGTCCTTGATGCGGCCGTTCTCGATGAAGAGCGTCAGGTGCGAACGGCCGTTCTCGCCGTCTGTCCAGCCATAGCGGTCACCGGTGCCGGTGAACTTGAACGGGCGCGGCGCGGCGAGCGCGACGCCGATGCGCTTGCCGACCTCGGCGCGCCAGGCGTCCACACCGCGATCCTCTACCGTGTACTTGACGCGGGCATGGGCGCGGTTCGTCCGGTCGCCCCAGTCGCGCTGGGTCGTCAGCACGGCTTCCGCCGCCTTCAGCGCATGTTCGGGACGGACAAAGCCGAGCACGTTCGCCGTGCGGGGATAAGTCTTGGTGTCGCCATGGGTCATGCCCATGCCGCCGCCGACGGTGACGTTCCAGCCCTCGATCGCACCCTTGTCGTCGAGAATGGCGATGAAACCCAGATCGTGGGCGTAGATGTCGACGTCGTTCTGCGGCGGCACCGCGACGACCGTCTTGAACTTACGCGGCAGATAGGTCTTGCCGTAGATCGGCTCGACGACTTCCGCCGTCTCCTCGCCGCCGGCGATCTTCTCGCCGTCGATCCAGATCTCGCGATATGCGCCGGTGCGCGGCAGGAGATGATCGGAGATGTTCTTCGCCAGATCATAGGCCGCCTGATGGGCGCCCGACTGGTGCGGGTTGGAGGCCGACAGCACGTTGCGGTTGACGTCGCCGCAGGCGGCGATGGTGTCGAGCAGCACCGAATCCAGCTTGCGGATGGCGGCGCGCGAATTCGACTTGATGACGCCGTGGAATTGGAACGTCTCGCGGGTTGTCAGGCGCAGCGTGCCGTTGGCGTAGACACGGCCGATCTCGTCCATCGCGAGCCATTGCGCGGGCGTGGTGACGCCACCCGGAATGCGCACGCGGATCATGAAGGAGAACGCCTTCTCCATCTTCTTCCGCGAGCGCTCGGCGCGGAGGTCGCGCTCGTCCTGCAGATACATTCCGTGGAATTTGACGAGTTGCTGGTCGTCCTCCGAGATCTCGCCGGTGATCTCGTTGGCGAGGCCCTCGTTCAGCGTGCCGCGCAGATAGCGGCTCGCATCCTTCAGATATTCGTTACGTGCCAACTTGTCGGTCATATCCGTCGTCCTCCGGCTTGACCGGAGGACCCATTTCCGGGTCCACAGCGATCCTCCGGTCAAGCCGGAGGATGACGAGTCCTAATACACGTCCGTCAGGTAGCGCTTCTCGTTCTCGATGGCGCGTACGGCGGCTTCGGCGTTCTCGGGCGTCAGCGCCTTCACGTCGGCATAGGCTTTGACGAGCGTCGAGCGCACGTCCTTGGCCATGTTCTTGGCATCGCCGCAGACATAGAACTTAGCGCCGCCGTCGAGCCAGTCGACGAGGTCCCGGCGCTTCTCCCACATCTTGTCCTGCACGTAGATCTTCTCCGGCGCATCGCGCGAGAAGGCGACGTCCATGCGGGTCAGCACGCCGTCCGCCTTCGCGTCCTGCCATTCGAGTTGGTACAGGAAGTCGTGTGTGAACTGGCGGTCGCCGAAGAAGAGCCAGTTGCGGCCCTGCGCACCGATCGCACGGCGCTCCTGAATGAAGGCACGGAACGGCGCGACTCCGGTACCGGGACCGACCATGATCACGTCGCGATCGGGCTCGGGCAGGCGGAAATGCTTGTTCGGCTTCAGCTTGACGCGAAGGTTCGCGCCCTTCTTCACCCGGTCGGCGATGAAGGACGAGGCGACGCCCATGCGCTGGCGGCCGAAGCTCTCGTAACGCACCGCCGAGACAAGGATATGCACCTCGTCCTCGAACTCGCGGCGCGAGGAGGCGATCGAATAGGCGCGCGGCGCGAGCGGGCGCGTGATGTCGAAAATCTGCTCGATCGAGAGCTTCGATGGATAGGCTGCGAGCAGGTCGATGAGCTGGCGGCCGGTCAGCCAGTCGCGGACATGGCCGCCGTCGATCATCGCCTTGACCTCGGCATTGCCGGTCGCGGCGACGAACTTCTCCAGCGTCTTCGGCGAGAGCGTGGTGATGTCGCGGTCTCGGATCAGGTCGCCGCGCAGTGCCTCGTTTCCGGAATGGCCGGTGAGGTCGAGGACTTCGGCGACAAGCGCCGGATCGTTCTCGGCATAGACGTCGAGCGCATCGCCCGGCTCGTACGGGATCGAGCCGTTCTCGAAGCCGAGGGCGACGTGGAACGTCTCCTTCGCCGAGCGCGAGGAATTGAGGTTGATGTGGTCGACGACCTCGGCCGTCACCGGTGAATCGGGAACGACGGCCTGGCGGGCGCCGAAATCGACCTCGATGACGTGGCCGCCGCCGGCTGCCGGAGCGGGCGCGATGGTGTCGAGCGTGGCCTCGATCCAGCCGGAGGCCGGAGCCTGGTAGTCGAGATCGCAATCGACGCGGTCGACGACGCGCTTGCCGCCGAGAGCTTCGAGGCGCTCGTCGATCTTGCGGCCGGTGCCGCAGAAATCGACATAGGCGGTGTCGCCGAGCGCGAGCACGCTGAACTCGACGCCGTCGAGCTTCGGGGCGGCGTCGCTCATCAGCTCTTCATAGGCGCGGACGGCGCGCGACGGCGGATCGCCCTCGCCCCAGGTCGCGGCGATGACGAGGAGCTTCTTCGCCTTGGTCAGGTCGGAAAGCTGGAGGTCGCCGAAGTCGATGACATTCGGCTTGAAGCCCTTCTTGCGCGCGGCCTTGGCGGCGTCGGCGGCGAGCTTCTCGGAATTTCCGGATTCGGTCGCGAACAGGATGGTCAGCGGCTCCGCAGCCTTCGCCGGCGCGGCCGGCTGCGGTGCCGCACCGATGCCCTGCGCGGCATCGAGACCGGTCAGGAAACCTGCCAGCCATGCGCGCTGAAGCGGCGTCGCGGGCGCGATGACGCGATTGAGAATCGCGATCTCATCCTCGCTGAAGGGCGCGGTGTTCGGTATCGACGACAAAATCATCAACCTTAGCTACGACAATCGTCCCCGAAGGGGTGGTCTACATAGACCAGATGGATTGCGTTGTAATCAACAAAATCTGGAAGTTATTTAAGCTTCCGAAGCTCGTCGCTCAAGTGTCATGAGCCGGCTTTCTCCGCAACCCTGATAGGTGCATCGGTCAACGATCTCGCCTATAGAGCCCTGCCCGTTTCGCGGGGCGGAGTGATTTGATGCGATTGATCGGACTGGCGGGCTGGAGCGGCGCGGGAAAGACGACGCTCCTGGAAAAGCTTCTTCCGGAGCTGATCAACAAACGCGGCCTGCGTGTCTCGACGCTGAAGCATGCCCACCACAACTTCGACGTCGACAAGCCGGGCAAGGATTCATGGGTGCATCGCCAGGCCGGTGCGTCTGAGGTCCTGATCGTCTCGGAGAACCGGTTCGCGCTGATGCACGAGCTACGCGGCGCACCGGAGCCGACCCTGCCGGAGCTGGTTGGCAGGCTGTCGCCGGTCGACCTCGTCATCGTCGAGGGCTTCAAGCGCGGCCCGCATCCGAAGATCGAGATCTGGCGCGAGGCTAACGGGCGGCCGTTCCTCCACACGCAGGACCCGACGATCCGCGCCATCGCCGCCGACAAGCCCTTGCCCGATGCACCGATCCCGGTGATCGACCTCGATGATATCGGCATGATCGCGAATGTAATTCTGGCCGAGGCCCGGCCGGTCGAGACGGCGTTCGCGACAGGCTTCTGACCAAACCGGCGTGTCATTAGTCTATGGGGGCCGGACGGCGCCGCGACCGGTCCCATATTCATCGAGCCTTCCGATCCAGGAGCGTCATGAAGCTTCTCGCCGCGCTTCCGCTGATTGCCGCTCTCGCTATCTGTCAACCGGGATCGGCCGAGCCTTGGGAGAATGCCGATCCGGCGCAGGCCGGCTGGTCGATGTCCGACCTCGACGCCGCGAAGCAGCACTTCGAGACGCTCGGCTCGACAGCGATCATGATCGTGCAGGACGGCAAGGCGATTGCGCGCTGGGGCGATGTCGGGCGCAAGGTAAATGCCGCCTCGGTGCGCAAGAGCTTCCTCGGTGCGCTCTACGGTATTGCTGTTTCCAACGGGCAGATCGATCTCGCAAGCACGCTGAGCGATCTCGGCGTGGACGACGTCCCGCCCTCGCTCACGCCCGAGGAGAAGCGGGCGACGGTGCGCGACCTGCTGATGGCGCGCTCGGGCGTCTATCATCGGGCCGCGCACGAGACCGCCGTCATCCGTCGTCACCGGCCGGAACGCGGAAGCCATGCGCCGGGAACGTTCTTTTTCTATAACAACTGGGATTTCAACGCCCTCGGCACGATCTACCGCAAGCAGACCGGCGACGACATCTTCCAGAGCTTCGCGACACGTATCGCACAGCCGATCGGCATGGAGGATTTCGCGCTCGGCGATTGCCGATACGTGTTCGAGAAAGTCTCCGAGCACCCGGCCTACACGTTCCGGATGAGCGCGCGCGACCTCGCCCGGTTCGGCCAGCTCATCCTCGACCGGGGCCAGTGGGCCGGCCAGCAGCTCGTGCCCGCCGACTGGATCACGCAGTCGACAATCACCTATTCCCAGAGCGAGCGGAAGGGCATCGGCTACGGCTATCTCTGGTGGACGCTCGATCCCGCGCGCTGGGGCGACAGCGCGAGCCTTGCGTCCGGCTTCGGCGGCCAGCTCATTGCAGTGCTCCCCGCGAAGCGACTCGTCGTCGTCCAAACGGTCGATCGCAGCGAAAACAAAGATGGCGTCCGGACCTCGCGCTTTCTCCGGCTTCTCAAGGATATCGTCGCCGCGGCGCCGTGAACTGCGTCAGATATCCAACTTCCGGGCCAGCGCATCCGCCTCAGCGATGTCTTCCGGCGTATTGGCATTGAAGAACGGATCGACCGGATCGCTGTCCCAGTGAACGTCGACCGCGCCATGCCGCGCCGTCCACGCACCGACCTTGCGCAGCTCTTCCTCGACCAAGGCATGACGAAGATCGCCGCGCAGATCGACCCGCCACAGAGCGTTGACGGGGTGGTTCCGGCCGTTCGTCTCGGCCTGGGCGATCGGGACGCCGGCCCTTTCGCGCGCTTCATGCAGGCGGGCGACGAGATCGGGCGGAAGGAAGGGCGAGTCCGCCGCGACGCTGACCACCCATTCGATGTCCGGCCGGTTCGCGGCGCACCAGTCCAGCGCGGCGAGAACGCCAGCCAGCGGCCCGGCGAAGCCCGGCACGTCGTCGGGCACGACCGGCAGCCCCGTCGACGCAAACCGCTCGGGATCGCCGTTCGCGTTCAGGATCAGTCCCTCGCATTGCGGCCTGAGCGCCGCGACGGCGCGATCGAGAATGGTTCTGCCGCCGACCGTCCTGAGAGGCTTGTCGCCGCCTCCCATGCGCCGCGCGAGCCCTCCCGCGAGCAACACGCCGAGTGTCTTCGGGTGAGTGGTGTTCATGTCGCATCAATATGTGGCGTTAGGCCATTTAGCTACAAACAGGAATCCAAAGTGGAACTGAATGCCAACTGCACCGTTACGGTTGTCACAGAAGTTTCTTGTGCGGAATTTGGGGCTGATGAACAACACGGCCGTGAACGGACCAAAAATGCGGATCCTGATCGTCGAGGATGAATTCATCGTCGGCCTTCATCTCGAAAGTATTCTCGAGCGTCTCGGACACGACATCATCGGCGTCGTCGCCGACGAGGCCGAGGCGCTTTATCTCGTCTTCAGCGAGCAACCGGACCTGATCATCACCGACATCCATCTTGCGGGCGGCGGTAACGGGCTTCGGGTCGCGCAGGAGGCGCGCGAGAAATACGGCGCGCAGACCGTGGTCATTACCGGCCACCGCGACGGCGGCACCTTCCTGAAGGCCGAGGAGGCCGGGGCGATGGCGTTCTTGCGCAAGCCGTTCGGCCTGACCGAAGTCGAGAACGTCTTCTCGCGCCTCAGCAGCTGAAGCGCGTCCCCTCGCGCACCGTCGCGATCATGCCGACGCGGCGATGGAACAGCCGCTCCGCCTCGCCGAGGGCGTCCACCGCCTCCTCTACTTCGACCCAGGCGAAGCGCACCCGCGAACCCGCCATCAGCCGCCCGGCCGCCGGGACATCCGCCGAAATCACGGTTGCGATCTTTGGATAGCCGCCGGTCGTCTGGCAGTCGGCGAGCAGCAGGATGGGCTGGCCCGAGGGCGGCACCTGCAGCGCGCCCGGCACCGTGCCGTCGGAGAGCATCTCGCCGCTTTCCTTGCGGACCAGTTCGGGACCGCTGAGACGGGCACCCATGCGGTCGAGATCGCGCGTGACCGTGTAGCTCTCACGGACGAGTTCGATCAGCGCGCTCTCGCCGAACATCGGCGCCTGCGGACCCTTCACCATGCGGAGCGTGGGGAATTCGTCGATCAGCGGCGGCTGGATCAGCGTCAGGCACGGGCCAGCGCGTTCCCGATCGCGGGCAGACAGGGCATCGCCGGCCTTGAGTGCGCGCCCCCGGAGCCCGCCGAAACCACCGCGCAGGAAGGTCGAGCGCGAGCCGAGCACCTCGGGCACCGCGACACCGCCCGCGATCGCGAGATAAGCCACGGCCGTGTCGGCGAAGGGCGCGACGCGAACGATGTCGCCCTCGACGAGATCGACCGAGCGCCAGGACGGCCATTCCACGACATCGCCGCCGCGCTCGACGATCAGGGGCGCGGCGGTGCCTGCCAACGCGATGCGCGCCGAGGGAGCGGAAACGCGCAGAACGGGACCCGGCGACCGGCATTCCAGCGCCGCGGCGCCCTCGCCGTTGTCGACCAGGAGATTGGCGAGCCGAAGAGACGTCGCGTCGAGTGCACCGGACAAGGGAACGCCGAGCGCCAGATGGCCACGCCGGCCGAGATCCTGGACGGTGGTCTGCAAACCCGGATCGAGGACTTCGAACGTCAAGCGCCGGCCTCGATGCGTGCGAACTCCATGGCCGTCACCGGGCGGAAGCGGACCCTGTCGCCGGCCGCGAACACCGCCGGCGGATCCGCCGTATGGTCGAAAAGGCGGAGCGGCGTGCGTCCGATCAGCCGCCAGCCGCCGGGAGATTCCAGCGGATAGATCGCGGTCGTCTGGTCGGCGATCGCCACCGAACCGGCCGGAACGCGGGTGCGCGGCGTCTTCAGGCGCGGCAAACGCAACTTCTCGTCGAGATCGCCGAGATAGGCGAAGCCCGGCAGGAAGCCGAGCATGTAGACATGGTACTCGGCGGACGAATGCAGTTCGACGATGCCGGTCGCGCTCAACCCGGTTTCCCGCGTCACCTCGTCGAGGTCCGGCCCCGCCTCGCCGCCGTAGAGCACCGGGATGTCGACGAAACGGCCTGCCGACATGTCGGCATCGTCAAAAACATCAATTCCTGCAATGGCTTCGACGATCTTCGAATGCTCGACGACGAGCGGATCGAAGTGAACCGAAAGCGCCGCGAAAGCCGGAACGACATCCGAAATGCCGGGGATGTTCGCGCTCCGGATCGCCTTCGCCGCGGCGACGACTCGGGCATTCGTCGCGCGGGACATCTCGGTCCCGAACGAGATGGTTAACGCCGCGTCACCAAGCAGGGAAAATTGACCGAAATTTATTTTCACGCGAAGGCTGTAACCCCCTATGCGCGCTAAGCGAACCGTCACACATTATAGGCATAAATGAGGCTGCTTCGTCCTGGGAGGTCGAGTGGCACGTAGGATCGACATAAACGCCGATCTCGGTGAAGGCTACGGCACCGACGAGGCTATGCTCGGTCTGGTGTCCAGCGCCAATATCGCCTGCGGATTCCATGCCGGCGACGCCTATACGATGCGAGCGGTAAGCCGCTGGGCGGCGGAACGAAACGTCGCCGTCGGCGCCCATCCCAGTTTCGACGATCTCGGCGGCTTCGGCCGCACTTTCATACAGATGAGCATGCACGAGCTGGAATCGCTCGTCGCCTATCAGATCGGCAGCATGGCCGAGGCCGCCGCCGACGCCGAAGTGCCGCTCGTCCACGTCAAGGCGCATGGCGCGCTCTACAACGCCGCCGCCCGCGACCTCGATCACGCAATGGCGATTGGCCGCGCGATCAAGGCGGTCGACCGCAATCTGATCTATCTCGGTCTGGCCGGCTCGCGGATGGGGCAAGCAGCCGAGATGCTCGGCCTGCAATTCGCCAGCGAAGCCTTCGCCGATCGTCATTACGGCGATGACGGCACGCTGCTTCTGCGCACCGTCAATGGCTCGGTGATCTCCGACCCGGAAGTCGTGGCCGAACGCGTCACGCGCATGGTTCAGGACAACGAGGTCATTTCCGCCTCCGGCAAGCGGCTCGCGATCAGCTTCGACTCGTTCTGCGTCCATGGCGACGAGCCGACCGCCGTCGTCGTCGCCCGCGCGGTCCGCCGCGCCATCGAGGATGGCGGCTTCGAGGTCGCGCCCCTGGTCGATGCGGTCCGCGACCGCCCAGCGGCGCTGCCAGCGGACGAAGCCCGCTTCACTGCATAATCGTCAGCGACGCCCGGCTGATCTTCGATTCGATTGCCTTGATGCGGCGATTGTGCGCCGTCCAGTTGATGCGGCTTCTTGAACTCCTCGCTCCCGCCGCCGTCTTCACCCGTCCGCCAGCCATGGCAACCGCGGGCGCGCCGAAGGTCGCGACCGGAACCTCGCCACGCACCGAATAACCCTGCTCCGCCAGGATCTGCCGGACCCGGACACAATAGGCGACGGATTTGTGCGAGAACCGTGTCTCGCCGTGCCCGGCGCGGTATTTCATCACCGTCGTGCAGACGTCGCCGCCGGCGAGTCGCCAAGCGCCGGTGAGGTAGGTCACGCCGTAGCGGATGTTCGTGGTAGGAACGCGAAGCTCGGCATTGGTGCCGTAGAAGCCGAGCATGCGCGCGGTCGAGGGCAGGATCTGCATCAGCCCCACCTCGCCGGCGTCACCCGAGGCGAAGATCTGATAACCGCTCTCCACGGTCGCGACCGCGTCGGCGATCTCGGGCGGCATGCCAGATTTGACGGCCTCGGTGCGGACCATCACACGCAGGGCGACAGGATCAGGCTCGGGCGCGACCTCCTGCGCCGCCGCGGGAAGCGTCATGGCGAGCGCGGCGGTGGGTACAAGCAGGAGGCGCATCCACTCATAATGCACGAAACGGTGAGGCGATCCTGTGGCGGTGACTTTCCCCGGACTGCGAAGCGGGAGCGACCTCATCCTGAGCCGCGAGCGAAGCTCGCGTGGACGCTCCGCGTCCGGCTCAGTGCCGCCCGCCGCCCTTTTTCCGCGCCGCCCGGCCGCCCTCGTCGAATCGCTCGATGGCGACCTTCACCAGGATCGTCACCAGCGCCAGCCCGGTCAGCACCGTCGCCGCCGCGAATGCGCCCGCTGAATTATAGTCGTTGTACAGAAGCTCGATCTGCAGCGGCAGCGTATTGGTGACGCCGCGGATATTGCCTGAGACGACAGAGACCGCGCCGAATTCGCCCATGACGCGCGCATTGCAGAGGATGGCGCCATAGAGCAGCGCCCATTTGACGTTCGGCAGCGTCACCGACAGGAACATGCGAAGGCCGGACGCGCCGAGGCTGACCGCCGCCTCCTCGTCGTCCGTTCCCTGCACCTGCATCAGCGGGATCAGCTCGCGCGCGACGAACGGCGCGGTGACGAACAGGCTGGCGAGGAAGATGCCCGGCAGCGCGAACATGATCTTGATGCCCGCCGCGTCGAGCAGCGGACCGAGCAGGCCTTGCGCGCCGTAGACGAAGAGATAGGACACGCCGGCGATGATCGGCGACACCGAGAACGGGATCTCGATCAGAGCAACGAGGAGATTGCGGCCGCGAAAGCGGAACTTCGTCACCGCCCAGGCGGCCGCGATGCCGAACACGACATTGATCGGCACAACGACGAGCGCGGTCACCAGAGTCAGCCAGATCGCATGGAGGGTCTCGGGCGCGAAGAGATTGGCGCCGTATGTCCTGATGCCGACGGCGAGCGCCTGCGAGAAGATGACGACGAGCGGCAGGACGATGACGAAGAAGGTCAGCACCAGCACGCTGCCGAGAATGATCGCGCGCGCCGTCCGGCCCTCGCAGACGCGGGTCGTGGAATGCGTGCTTTGCGGATTAGCGCGGCCGAAGAACATCAGTCCCCCCGCCCGACATAGCGCAGGTGCCAGGCCTGCAGCAGATTGGTGAGGATCAGCATCGCGAAGGCGAGGAGCAGCAAGATCGTCGAGATCGCCGCCGCTGCCGGGTAGTCGTATTCCTCGAGCCGGATGAAGGCGAGGAGCGCCGCGATCTCGGTATAGTTCGGCTGGTTGCCGGCGATGAAGATGACCGCTCCGAACTCACCCAAGGAGCGGGCGAAGGCGAGCGAGCAGCCGGCGAGGAAGGCTGGGAAGATCGCCGGGAAGATGACCGAGCGGAAGATGCGCAGATCCGACGCGCCGAGCGTCAGTGCCGCCTCCTCCACCTCCGGGCCGAGATCCTCCAGCACCGGCTGCACCGAGCGAACCACGAAAGGCAGGCTGGTGAACACCATCGCCGAGGCGATGCCGAGCGGCGTGTAGGCGACGGTGATGCCGAGCGGGTCGAGCCAGCTTCCGAGCCAGCCGTTCTTGGCGAACAGCGCCGTCAGCGCGATGCCGGCCACCGCCGTCGGCAGCGCGAACGGGACGTCGACGAGTGCATCGAGCAGGCGCTTGCCCGGAAAGTCGTAGCGCACGAGCACCCAGGCGAGGCCGAGGCCATAAACGGCGTTGAAGACGGACGCGCCGAGCGCGGCGAGGAGCGTGACGCGGAATGCGGCGACGACGCGCGGGCTGGTGACGATGGCGAAGAACTGGTCCCAGCCGGTGTTCGCGGCTTGCATCAGGAGCGCAGCCAGTGGCAGCAGGACGATCACGCCGAGATAGACGAGCGTGATGCCAAGCGCGAGGCGATAGCCGGGAAGGACGCGACGTGGACGGGAAGACATCGCGTCGGTGATTAGCGGGAGTGGGGCGCGGACGCTAGTGGACTGAAACGCACGTGTCCCGGAAGCGGCATCGCCGCTGTCCGGGACCCATAAGCCCTGTGGCCGATTGAACCGCAAGCGCTGCGGCATATGGATCCGGGCCTTCCGCGCTAGGCGCTCCAGCCGGGATACGCATGCTCACTTCCCGACGAAGACCTGGTCGAGCTTGCCGCCCGAGGCGAAATGGTCCTTCATCACCTTGTCCCAGCCGCCGAAGACGTTCTCGACGGTGAGGAGGCGAACCTCCGGGAACTCGGCCTTGTGCTTCTCGACGACGTTCTTGTCGTTCACGCGATTGGCGAAGCCGGCCAGGATCTCCTGGCCCTCCGGCGAATAGAGGTAGTCGAGATAGGCTTTAGCCAGATCCCTGGTGCCGTGCTTGTCGGCGTATTTGTCGACGACGGCGACCGGGAATTCGGCGAGCAGGCTGACCGGCGGAACGACCGTCGCGACCTTTTCCTTGCCGTACTGCTTCACCACGCCCGAGGTCTCGGCCTCGAAGGTGATCAGGACGTCGCCGATGTCACGCTCGACGAAGGTCGTCGTCGCGGCGCGGCCGCCGGTGTCGAACACCGCGACGTTCGACAGGAACTTCTTGATGAACTCGTCGGCCTTGGCGGTGTCGCCCTCATACTTCCCGAGCGCGTAGGCATAGGCGGCGAGATAGGTGTAGCGGCCATTGCCCGAGGTCTTCGGGTTCGGGAAGACGAGCTTCACGTCGTCACGGACGAGATCGTCCCAGTTCTTGATGTTCTTCGGATTGCCCGCGCGAACCACGAAGGCCGGCAGCGAGTAGTACGGCGAGGCATTGTTCGGGAACGCCTTCTGCCAGTCCTTGGAGACCGCGCCCTTGTCGGCGAGCACCTGGACGTCGGTGACCTGGTTGAAGGTCACGAGATCGGCCTCGAGGCCCTCCAGGATCGCGCGGGCCTGCTTGGACGAGCCTGCGTGCGACTGGTTGACCGTGATGTCCTTGCCGGTCTTCGCCTTCCACACCTTGGCGAATTCGGCGTTCACCGCGACGTAGAGCTCGCGGGAAATGTCGTAGGACACGTTGAGAAGCGTGTTCGCATCCTGCGCGCGGGCAGGAGCGACGAAGATGAGGGACGCGGCGATGGCCGCGAGAACGAGGCGTTTCATCGAAATCTCCAGTCGGTCGGTTCGAATATGCATAGCGGCGTGTGGTTGTAAATAATTATCCGACTTTGAAATGCTATCCGGCTAAATATACATTTTTTGATTGCTATTCGCGTTGCGCAGGGTTGCGCCGCATTCCGCGTATATGTTTCGAGAGCGTCCCGCTCCCGGACCTGAGTTGAATGCCCGTAACCGAAGCTCCGCGTACCGCCGAGACCCGCCCGTCGCTCGATCTCGATTTCAAGGACACGCCCAAAAAGCCGAAGCGCCGAGTGTCGACGCGCGTGGCGGCTCTTGCCGTCCTGCTGCTGACCGGCGCGGCCGGGGCTTATTGGTATTGGGGCGGCTCGGGTCAGGGCACGGCGGCCGCACTGCAAATAGCACAGGCGACGCGGGGCGATATCGTCGACAGCGTTTCGGCGCTCGGCAATCTCCAGCCGCGCGACTATGTCGATCTCGGCGCGCAGGTGTCCGGACAGCTCAAGACGATCCATGTCGATGTCGGCGCCGAGGTGAAATCGGGCGATCTCCTCGCCGAGATCGACCCCGTCGTCCTCAACACCAAGGTCGAGGCCGGCCGCGCCTCGCTCGCCGCGCTGAAGGCGCAGCTCCAGGACAAGGAAGCCCAGCGCGACCTCGCCAACCAGACGCTCGAGCGCCAGCGCAAGCTCGTGGAGACCAGGGCCGTCTCCGAAACGACGTTCGAGAGCGCCGAGGCGACCGCGCGCTCGGCCGCGGCACAGGTCGACATGCTGAAGGCGCAGATCCAGCAGACCGCCGCGACACTGAAAGGGGACGAGGCGACGCTTGGCTATACGAAGATCGTCTCGCCGATGGCCGGCACTGTTGTCTCGATTTCGGCCCGCGAGGGCCAGACCCTGAACGCCAACCAGCAGGCGCCGATCATCCTGCGCGTCGCCGACTTGTCGACCATGACCGTGTGGACGCAGGTCTCGGAGGCCGACGTGCCGAAGCTGAAGCTCGGCATGAAGGCGACGTTCACGACGCTCGGCTCCGGCCAGCAGAGCTGGGAAGGCACGCTCCGTCAGGTGCTGCCGACGCCGGAAATCACGAACAACGTCGTGCTCTACACCGCTCTGTTCGACGTCCAGAACCCGAAGCGTGAACTGATGACGCAGATGACCGCGCAGGTCTTCTTCGTCGTCGCCGAGGCCAAGGGCGTCCTGACGATCCCGACGGCGGCGCTGCGTGAATCCCGGCCCGGCAGCGGCCAATACACGGTCCTGATCAAGGATGGATCGTCCACCGAGCGCCGCCCGGTCGAGGTCGGCGTGAAGACGCGCGTCCTTGCCGAGGTGAAATCCGGACTGAAGGAAGGCGACACCGTCGTGATCGGCTCCTCCAGCCCAACAGGCGCCGGCAATCCGGGCGGCGGCCAGCGTCGTCCGGGGATGATGCGGCTGTGAAGCACGTCGAGCTCCCGTCCGGCTCGGTCGCGACCGGCGAGCCGCTGATCGAACTCAGCGGCATCGTGAAGACCTATGGCGGCGAGGTGCCGGTCGAGGTGCTGCACGGCATTTCGCTGAGCATCTATCCAGGCGAGTTCGTCGCCATCATGGGCGCGTCGGGCTCCGGCAAGTCGACTTTGATGAACATCCTCGGCTGCCTCGACAAGCCGACGCGCGGCACCTACCGCTTCGCCGGCCGCGACGTCTCGGAACTCGGCCGCGACGAGCTCGCACGCCTGCGCCGTGACGAATTCGGCTTCGTTTTCCAAAGCTACAATCTGATCGCCAACGCCACCGCGCTGGAAAATGTCGAGGTTCCGGCGATCTATGCCGGCCTCGACCTCGCGACGCGGGAAAGCCGCGCCACGCACCTTCTCGGCGCGCTCGGCCTCGCCGCACGCACCGGCCACCGGCCGAGCCAGCTGTCGGGCGGCCAGCAGCAGCGCGTCTCGATCGCCCGTGCGCTGATGAACGGCGGCCGGATCATCCTCGCCGACGAGCCCACCGGCGCGCTCGATTCGAAGAGCGGCGCGGAGGTCATGGCGCTGCTGCAATCGCTCGCCGAGCGCGGCCACACGGTGATCCTGATCACCCATGACCGCGAGGTCGCCAAGCACGCCCGCCGCGTCATCGAGATCCACGACGGCAACATCACGTCCGACACGGGTCCAGATCTCGCGGCGGCGAACGCACCTGTCCTGCCGGCATCCGAGCCCGGCCATTCCTCGCTGGCGGCGGACATGGCCGAGGCCGGAAAGATGGCGATCCGGGCGCTCCGGACGAACCTGTTCCGCACCATCCTCACACTGCTCGGCATCATGATCGGCGTGGCGTCGGTCGTGGCCATGCTGGCGGTTGGACAGGGCGCGCAGCGCGAGGTGCTCGCCCGCATCGGCTCAATGGGTTCGAACCTCCTCGTCGTACGTCCCGGCGCGCCGAACGAGCGCGTGCAGGCGGGATCGAGCGTGCTGACGCTCATTCCGGAGGACGGCGACGCCGTCGCCGAACTGCCCAACGTCTCCGCCGCCGTTCCCGAGCGAAGCGGCCAGGTGACTCTCCGCATCGGCAATCGCGACTACCAGACCCAGGCGACCGCGACGACAGTCGACATGCCCGAGACCCGCAACTGGCCGGTCGAGCGCGGCGTCTTCTTTTCGCGCGCCGACCAGGACGGTCGCGCGACGGTCGCGGTCATCGGCCAGACGGCGGCGAAGAATCTCTATGGCGAGGCCGACCCGGTCGGCAGCTTCCTCTTGATCAACAACGTGCCGTTCCAGATCATCGGCCTGATGGGTCCGAAGGGTGCCTCGCAATTCGGCGGCGACCAGGACGACGTCGTCTTCGTGCCAGTGACGACCGGCAGCATGCGCCTGTTCGGCGATCCGAGCGTCCGCAGCCTGACCATCGCCGTCACCGATACGACGCGGATGGACGAGACGCAGGCCGCCGTGACCGGCGTGCTGAAGGAACGGCATGGCAAGGAGGACTTCCAGATCCGCAACATGGCGGCTTTGGTCGAGACCATCTCGTCGACGCAGCGGACGCTCTCGGTCCTGCTCGCCTCCATCGCCGCGATCTCGCTCCTCGTCGGCGGCATCGGCATCATGAACATCATGCTGATGAGCGTGACCGAGCGGACGCGCGAGATCGGCATCCGTATGGCGACGGGCGCGGCGACGCGGAACATCCTGCAGCAGTTCATGACCGAGGCCGTGGTGGTGGCCGCGTTCGGCGGCACGCTCGGCGTCGTGCTCGGCTTTGCGTCCGGCGCAGCGATTGCGATGGCCGGGCTGCCGCTTCAATTCACCGTGCTGCCGGTCGTGGTGGCGTTCGCCTGCGCGGTGATGACGGGCATCGTGTTCGGTTTCATGCCGGCGCTGAAGGCGGCGCGGCTTGATCCTGTCACGGCGCTCGCCTCGGACTAGGTCTATTATTCAGCGGCTTCGGGCAGTCCTTCGCCGCGTCGAGCATCGGCCTTCTCCAGAGCGAACGACACCGCCCAGATCGCCAGCCCCGCAAGTGCGAGAAGCGTGCCAACCCAGCCGGTCGAGGTCAGTCCGTAACCGGCCGTGATCGCCATGCCGCCGAGCCAGGGTCCGAGGGCATTGGCGGTGTTGAAGGCTGAATGGTTGAGCGCCGCTGCGAGCGCCTGCGCGTCGCCGGCGACATCCATGAGCCGGGTCTGCAGGACCGGACCGAGGGCAACTCCGAAGCCGATGCAGAACAGCACGACCATCAGCGCAGCAAGATTGTGGGTCGCGGCGGGATAGATCGCGAGCACCACCGCCGACCAGATCAGCAGCGCCGCCGCCGTCGGCATGAGGGCGCGGTCGGCGAAGCGGGGCATGACGAGACTGCCGATGGTCATGCCGATGCCGAAGACCGCCAGCGCGAACGGCATCGCCTCCGGCGAGGCGTCGGTCACCTGCATCATCGTCGTGGTGAGATAGGTGTAGACGGCGAAAACGCCGCCGAAGCCGATCGCCCCGATCGCGAGCGTCAGCCAGACCTGCGGCCGCTTGAGCGCCGCGAGTTCGCCGAGCGGACTGTGCGCACCCTTGTGATCGCGGTCAGGCACGAAGGCGGCGACGAGAATCGCCGTGAGCGTCGCGATCGCGGCGACGAGGCCGAACGACCAGCGCCAGCCGACATATTGTCCGATCAGACTCGCGACCGGCACGCCGACGATCGTCGCGATGGTCAGGCCGAGAAACATCCGCCCGATCGCCGTCGTACGGCGGCTCTCCTCAACGAGCGAAGCGGCGGTCAACGCCGCGATGCCGAAATAGACGCCGTGAGGCAGACCGCTGAGAAAGCGGAAGACCAGCATCCATTCGACGTTCGGCGCCATTCCCGAGAGTGCATTGAAGATCGCGAATGCGATCATCAGCGCGATCAGAAGCGTTCGGCGGCGCATTCCCGCGGTGAGTACCGCGAGGAGCGGAGCGCCGACGACGACGCCAAGCGCATAGGCGCTGATGACGTGACCGGCCCGCGCGACGTCGATGCCGAATTCACCGGCAAAGTCGGGCAGAAGGCTCATCGTCGCGAATTCGGTGGTGCCGATGGCGAAGCCGCCGAGCGCCAATGCGAAGATGACCAGTCTGGGCGCGGCGGCCGAGGATGTGGAGGTTCTCAAATCGAATTACTGCTGGAACTGTGAATGTTCCAGCAACATAGGGGCCTCGACCGGCTGGAGTGTCCCGGTATGGGCAGGCCTCGGTTGCGCGGGGCGCAGTGCCGGACCGACGCGAAAAGGGCCGCCCGGAAGGGCGACCCTCTCTGCAGACCGGGAAGGAGGGTTGGGAAATCAACCCGGCAGCAGAACCTTGTCGACGACGTGGATGACGCCGTTCGACTGCATGACATCGGCCTGGGTGACGTCCGACTTGCCGCCCTTGGCGTCCGTCAGGACGACCTTCTTGCCGTCCACCATCGCCGTCAGGCTTTCGCCGTTGACCGTCTTGAACACGGCCTTGCCGCCGCCCTTCCTGATCGCCGCCATGATGTCCTCGGCGGTGTGAGTGCCGGCGACCACATGATAGGTGAGCACGCCGCTCAGCATCTTCTTGTGATCGGGCTTCAGCAGGGTCTCGACCGTGCCCTTGGGAAGGCCGTCGAAGGCCTCGTTCGTCGGGGCGAAGACCGTGAACGGGCCTTTGCCAGACAACGTGTCGACCAAGCCGGCCGCCTTCACCGCAGCGACGAGCGTGGTGTGGTCCTTCGACTTGACGGCGTTCTCGATAATATTCTTCGACGGATACATCGGCGCTCCACCGACTTCTACCGTCTTCTCCATCATCATACCTTGCGCGTTAGCGTAATTCGTGATGACGGCGACAGGCGCAAAGAGACATGCTGTAGCAATTGCGCCGAACAGAAGATTCCTGTCCATCCCTGTATACCTCCATATGCATGCCTTCCGCCCTCTCAGAAGACATAGAACATACGGAGCTGGATGAATTACGGATGCAAATCTTCGACAAATTTTGTCAGACGTTGTGCATCGCGCCCTTGGCCACGACCGGGCCTGTCGGCTGACCAGTCGGCGAACCGCCCATCGGCTCGACCGAGATCGCCAGGACGCCGTTCGCCCGCGTCTGGGGCATGACGGTATCGGGCATGGGTAGCGTGACCGGCCCCTTGGCGACGAAGGTGCCGAGCGAGACCGGCGAACCGCCCGCCGGGATGAGCCAGAGCTCGTGGGTATGCTGAGGCGGCGCCGGTGAATCGGCCGCCGGCATCAGCACGATACGTCCGGCCGATTTGTCGACCGTCACCATGAACGCGGAACGGCCGTCTTCGAGGTTCAGCATCGCGACCATGGTCTTCGGCGGTACCAGCGGCGTCGAGAACAGCAGCAAGGCGAGGCATGCGGCGGCGAGACCGCTCGCGGCGAAACCGATTCCGCGCCAGACCGGCAGGCTGTGCCAGAAGCCGTTGCGCGGCGCCGCGCGAAGGGTCGCCACCGGAACGGTGGGCGGGTGGATGTGATCCGCGATGCCGGCCCAGACATGCTCGGGCGGCTTGACCGGCTCGATGCAATCGATCAACGGGGAAAACCGCGTCTCCCAGAACGAGACTTCGTCCGCGAACACCGGATCGTCCCGCAGACGGAGAAGCAGCGCCTCGCGTTCCTCGTCCTGCACCAGCCCGAGAACGAGCTCGGCGGCGAGCGGCCGCTCGATGCCGTCCTCAAACACCGGCTCTGGTGCTTTCGGGCTCATTCTCCGAGACATCCTCTCAGGCTGATCAGGCCGCGCCTGATCCAGCTCTTCATGGTACCGAGCGGCACGCCGCGACGGCGCGCGAGTTCATCATAGGTCGCGCCTTCCAGAAACGCGGTGCGGATCGACGCCTGCTGATCGGCATCGAGCTTGTCCAGACAGTCGTGCAGCGCGCGAACCTGTTCGGCGTTCTCGATATCGGCCAGCGCCGACGGAATGCCGTCCGGCACCTCCTCCGCGATATCCAGCGGAGCCTCAAGCCGGCGCACCTTGTCGGCCCTAACACGGTCGAGCGCCTTGTTGCGCGCCACCGTGACGAGCCAGGTGATCGCGCTCGCCCGGTCCGGGTCGAACGTACCGGCCCGCCGCCAGACCGTGATGTAGGTTTCCTGAAGCACTTCCTCGGCCTCGCTCCTGTCGTCCAAGATACGAAGGCAGACCCCGAAAAGCTTCGCCGAAGTCCGGTCGTAGACGGCGGCGAGCGCCGCACGGTCGCCTTTGCCGACGGCCTTCAGCTGCAAGGCGAGGGAGATACTGGCTTCACTTGGCGAGCGAGAGGTCATCGGTGGCGGACTATAGGGCTCGTTCCGGCCAAGGCGAGACGTGGATTGACCGTAGTCGATCAACTTTCCGTATTAGAGGAATTTGTAGAAGAACGTCGCGGGAGCCAGCACGCCGTCCGGCGTCATCGAATGGTCCGGCATCGTGCCGAGCTCGATCCAGCCGGCGCTCCGATAGAGGTGCTCGCCCGCGCTGCCGGTCGCCGTATCGAGGTGGAGCAGTGTCCGGCCATGCCGCTTCGCAATGGCTTCAGCGGTCGTGAGTAGCCGCTTTCCGAGGCCCCGGCGGCGCGTGCTGGAGTGCACCAGCATCTTCCCGAGCTCGGCTCGGTGCGGCGAGTTCGGCTGATGCGCGAAACTTACGATGATGGTGCCCACCACGCGTCCGGCTTCGCGGGCCACGATAAGGATGCGGCTTTTGTCGGCGATGCCGGGCAACTGGCCGCGCCAGAAGCCTTCGCCCTCCGCCCGGCCGAAGCCGCGCATGAAATTGACCGACGACCCGCTCTCGACCGCGTCGACCAGCACGTCAGCGAGTTCCGACAATGCAGCCTCGGCTTCAGCCACATCAAGCTCAACGATTTCAAGCGTATCGACAGCATTCATTTTTCAGTCTCACATCGGACTTTCCGATGATACACTAACTTCCATAGGGAATACCAAACAGTCCCATAAGATTCTTCAATGGATATCGATCAGCTCCGGACATTCGACCGAATAGTCCGCGACGGCAGTTTCACCAAGGCCGCGGCCCGGCTGAACGTCACCCAGGCGACCGTGTCGATGCGGGTGAAGTCGCTGGAAGACGCGCTCGGCGGAGCGCTCCTTCAACGCGGACGGAAGATCACGCTGACCGAGCGGGGCATCACTTTCCTGCCCTATGCACGTCGGGTGCTGGCGGCGTTGCTCGAGGGCGAGGACGCGCTGCGCGCCGTCGAGCGCGGCCGACTGACGGTTGCCTCATTGCGGAGTCTGGTGACCTGCTTCACCGGCCCGGTCGTCGCCGAATTCGCGGCGGCGCATCCGGGTGTCGAGTTCGATTTCGAGGAAGGCCGCCACCGCGATATCGCCGAATGGCTGCACGACCGCGCGCTCGATCTCGCGGTGATGGGCTGGCCGAATCTCAATCCGCTGCTCGAGACCCTCACCCCGCTCGCGATTTTCCGCGAGCGCGCTTTGCTGGTCGCCAGTCCCGCGATCGCCAAGAGGATCGGACCGGAGCCTACTCTCGACCGGGTGTTCGAGATCGCGCCGCAATTCCTGACCTTCTTTTGGTGGCAGGTGACGCCGGAGCCGATCGTCGAGCTGCGTTTTCGCGCCAAGGCCTCTTCGCAGATGCTGTTCCGGCCCGGCCTGCAACTGATCGAGAAAGGCGCCGCGGTCGGCCATCTGATGGAGCCGACGATCCGGGAAGAACTGGAATCGGGCCGCCTGGTCGATCTTGCGCCGGTCGACATGCCGTCGATCAACCGGGATACCGCGCTCGTCGCCGGCGGCGACATCTCGGGCCGTCCGCTGATTGAGGGACTGGCCGATGCGTTCGTCGCCGGCGCGGCCGAACGCGGCCTGCTCCACCGCGATCTCCGCCCAAGCCGCTGAACAATGGGCCGTTGAACAAGAAGCGTCTCGCCTTGCCGCCCTCCGGAGCGGGTGCTATCCCGCGCCCATGACCGCCGCCCCCATTCCGAATATCCGCAATTTCTCGATCGTCGCGCACATCGACCACGGCAAGTCGACGCTCGCCGACCGGCTGATCCAGCTCACCGGCGGTCTCTCCGAACGCGAGATGACCGAGCAGGTGCTCGACTCGATGGATATCGAGAAGGAGCGCGGCATCACCATCAAGGCGCAGACCGTACGCCTGACCTATCCCGCGAAGGACGGCCAGACCTACATCCTGAACCTGATGGACACGCCCGGCCACGTCGACTTCGCCTACGAAGTCTCGCGCTCGCTGGCAGCGTGCGAAGGATCGCTCCTGGTCGTCGACGCCTCGCAGGGCGTCGAGGCGCAGACGCTCGCCAATGTCTATCATGCGCTCGACGCCAATCATGAGATCGTCCCGGTCCTCAACAAGATCGACCTGCCCGCCGCCGAGCCGGAGCGGGTGAAGGAGCAGATCGAGGAGGTGATCGGCCTCGACGCGTCCGACGCCGTCGAGATTTCGGCCAAGACCGGCCTCGGTATCCCGGACGTGCTGGAGGCGATCGTTACTCGCCTGCCGCCGCCGAAGGGCGACATCGCAGCGCCGCTGAAGGCGCTGCTCGTCGACAGCTGGTACGACGCCTATCTCGGCGTCGTCGTGCTGGTGCGCATCTTCGACGGCACGCTGAAGAAGGGCCAAAGGGTGCGGATGATCGGCACCAACGCGACCTACGAGGTCGACCGGATCGGCGCCTTCACCCCCAAGATGACGAATGTCGAGGTGCTAGGCCCCGGCGAGGTCGGTTTCATCACCGCCTCGATCAAGGAAGTGGCGGACACCCGCGTCGGCGACACCATCACCGACGAGAAGAAGCCGACGCTCGATCCCCTGCCCGGCTTCAAGCCGGCGCAGCCGGTGGTGTTCTGCGGCCTGTTCCCGGTCGACGCGGCGCAGTTCGAGGATCTGCGGGCGGCGATGGGCCGCCTCCGCCTGAACGACGCCAGCTTCAGCTACGAGATGGAATCGTCCGCCGCGCTCGGCTTCGGCTTCCGCTGCGGCTTCCTCGGCCTGCTGCATCTGGAGATCATCCAGGAGCGGCTGGAGCGCGAGTTCAATCTCGACCTGATCGCGACGGCGCCGTCCGTGGTTTACGAGATCACCATGCGCGACGGCAGCCAGATCGACCTGCACAATCCGGCCGACATGCCGGACACGATGCAGATCGAGGAGATCCGGGAGCCGTGGATCCGCGCCACCATCCTCACGCCCGACGAATATCTCGGCGGCGTGCTGAAGCTCTGCCAGGACCGGCGCGGCAACCAGATCGACCTCAACTATGTCGGCAAGCGCGCGATGGTCGTCTACGACCTGCCGCTGAACGAGGTCGTGTTCGACTTCTACGACCGCCTGAAGTCGATCTCGAAGGGCTATGCCTCGTTCGACTACAACATCACCGACCTTCGCGCCGGCGATCTCGTGAAGATGCAGATCCTCGTCAACGAGGAGCCGGTCGACGCGCTCAGCATGCTGGTTCACCGCACCCGCGCCGAGAGCCGCGGACGCGCGATGTGCGAGAAGCTGAAGGAGCTGATCCCGCACCATCTGTTCAAGATCCCGATCCAGGCCGCGATCGGCGGCAAGGTCATCGCCCGCGAGACGATCTCGGCGCTCCGCAAGGACGTGACGGCGAAGTGCTATGGCGGCGACGTCTCGCGCAAGCGCAAGCTCCTCGACAAGCAAAAAGAGGGCAAGAAGCGCATGCGCCAGTTCGGCAAGGTTGAGATCCCGCAGGAGGCGTTCATCGCCGCGCTGAAGATGGAGGATTAGGCTGGCTACTCCCCTCCTCCTCGTCACCGGCGGTTCGCGCGGCATCGGCGCCGCGACGTGCCGGCTCGCGGCGGAACGGGGATATGACGTCGCCATCAATTACGCGCGCGACCGCGAGGCCGCCGAAGGCGTTGCGAAGGACTGCTGGAAGCACGGAGTCCGCGCGGAGATATTCCAGGCCGACGTCGCCCGGGAAGACGACATTGCCCGCCTCTTCCATGAGATCGACGGCTTCGGCCAGCTCACCCATCTCGTCAACAATGCCGGCATTGTCGGCCGGGCGTCCCGCTTCGACGAGGCCGATCCGGTCTCGATCCGCGCGACGGTCGATCTCAATGTTACTGGCGCCATGCTCGTCACCCAGGCGGCACTGAAGCGCATCTCGACCCGACACGACGGGCCGGGCGGCGCGATCGTCAATCTGTCCTCGATCGCGGCGACGCTCGGAGCACCCGGCGAATATGTCTGGTATGCCGCGACCAAGGCAGCGATCGACGCGCTGACGATCGGGCTGGCGAAGGAGGTCGCGGCCGAAGGCGTGCGGGTGAACGCCGTCTCGCCGGGGCTGATCGATACCGGCATCCACGCCTCCGGCGGACAGCCCGACCGCATCGCGAAGCGCGGCCCGCTGCTGCCGATCGGCCGGGCAGGAACGCCGCAAGAAGTCGCCGAGACGATCCTGTTCCTGCTGTCCGACCAGGCCTCTTTCGTCACCGGCTCCAATGTCCGGATCGCGGGCGGGCTCTAAACCATTCATGATGCGATCGTGATTCCAGAGGATTTGTGCCGTGCAAGATGAAGCCAAGGCCCTCGCGGGCGTGATCCCTCATCCGGACGAGAACCCCGGCGTCGACGTGACGATCCAGGGCCACAAGATCGATCTCGACGCGCCGAAACTGCCGAAGGTGATTGAGGAGGCGGCCTTCACGAGCGGCGGCTTTCCCTACGACAAGAAGATGAAGGACGAGGAGTACGACGAGCCGCTCTACGCGCTGCAGATCGAGCTTCTGAAGCTGCAGCGCTGGGCGAACGCGACCGGCTCTCGCATTCTCGTCGTCTTCGAAGGACGTGACTCCGCCGGCAAGGGTGGCGCGATCCAGCGCTTCACCCAGCACCTCAATCCGCGCTCCTGCCATGTCGTGGCGCTTGCCAAGCCGAGCGATGCGGAGCGCGGCCAATGGTATTTCCAGCGCTATGTCGAGAAGCTGCCGACGGCCGGCGAGATCGTCCTGTTCGATCGCTCCTGGTACAACCGTGCCGTCGTCGAGCCGGTGATGGGCTTCTGCAAGCCGGAGCAGACCGACCAGTTCCTGAAGGACGTGCCGACCTTCGAGCGCATGCTGGTCGAAAATGGCATTCATATCCGCAAACTATGGCTGACCGTGGGACGGGAGATGCAGGTCAAGCGCCTGTTCGACCGGCGTCACGACCCGCTGAAGACCTGGAAGCTCTCGGCGATCGACTACAAGGGCCTGCCGCTCTGGGACGAATATACCGAGGCTGCCGAGCGCATGCTGCGGACGACGCATGCGACCGAGGCGCCGTGGACGATCATCCGCGCCAACGACAAGAAGCGCGCCCGGCTGGAGACGATCCGAACCGTTCTGTCCTCGCTCGACTACGACGGCAAGGACCATAAGGCGGTCGGCAAGACGGATACGAAGATCGTCGCCAGCGCCGAGACCGCGCTACGCAAGGATTGGGACATCTGACGCGAGATCATGGTGACCGGCTGTTTACCTTGATCTGGCATCGTGCTCTTCATATCACAGTCGGATTCTGCCTTTTATTCGCCAAAGAATAGCCGCGCGAGCGGCCATTTCGTTGACGACACAGGTTCTCCGGCTCGGTGCGGTGATCTCGGGGGTCCGATCCTGTCATGCGTTTTTCTGTTTCGTCTTTCGGTCGTTCCCTTTCACTCGCAATGGTTGCCGCTGCTGGCCTGGTGCTCGGCGGCTGCGTCGCCGACCGTGCCGGCCCGACGGCCAAGGTCGCGACCTTCGACCAGGGCACGATCGACCGCTACGGCCCGCGCCCGAACGAAAAGTTCGCGCTGCCGGCCTCCGACATCTCCCGTGTGCGGCCACAATATCTGCGCCGCGAGGTCGCCTATAGCGGCAACGAGCGTCCGGGCACGATCGTCGTCGACACCCAGAACCGCTATCTCTTCCTCGTCATGGAGAACGGCCGCGCCATGCGTTACGGCATCGGCGTCGGCAAGGAAGGCCTCTCCTGGGGCGGCGTCGCCACCATCCAGCGCAAGGCGGAATGGCCGCGCTGGACTCCGACGGCGGACATGATTGCCCGCGATCCGGACCGCAACGCCAAATGGGCGGGCGGCATGGACGGCGGCCTCGGCAACCCGCTCGGCCCGCGCGCGATGTATCTCTACCAGAACGGCCGGGACACGCTGTACCGCATCCACGGCACGACCGAGCCGTGGACGATCGGCAGCGCCGTCTCCTCGGGCTGCATCCGCCTGATCAACCAGGACGTGATCGACCTCTACAGCCGCGTCCCGACGGGCACGACGGTGATCGTGCTGCACGACGGCAGCCCGATGGAGCAGGTCCAGCAGGTCGTCGCACAGGTCGGCACGTCGGTGCAGAAGGGCCTGTCCCAGCTCGTCCACTCCCTGCCGAAGCGCGGCCAGTAGCCAGGCTGAAAGCCCCATCGGGAGGCTGCTTTAGGGGATGGCGAGCCGCCATCCGCTTCCCGTGGACCCATTTTCGAATGATCGCGACGCTATAGATGGAGGGACGGATCGCGGAGCCCCGCGCCCGCGAATGAGTTCACGTGTCCAGGAGGAACCAACGAGGAGGTTACGATGGACGCACGTGTACGACACCGTCGCGTCACGATCGGCAATGTCGACACCTTCTACCGCGAGGCAGGACCGGAGGGCGCGCCCGTGGTTCTGCTGCCGCATGGTTACCCCTGCTCATCCTACGAGTTTCGCAACTTCATGCCACGGCTGGCCGATCGCTGGCGGCTGCTGGCGCCGGACTATCCCGGTGCCGGCTACAGCGCGACGCCGGACCACTTCGACTACAGCTTCGACGGCTACGCCGACTTCCTCTACGGCTTCGTGGGGACGCTCGGCGTCGAACGCTTCACCCTCTATCTACACGACTTCGGATCGCCGATCGGCGCACGGCTCGCGATAAAGGCGCCGGAGCGTGTGGTGGCGCTCATCATCCAGAACGGCGACATCCCTTACGAGGATGCTCTGGGACCGAAATACGCCGAAATCGAAAAGACCTGGCAGCTGCCGCCGTCAGAGATGCGGGAGAAACTGGCTGAAGCGGTTACCGAGGAGACCTTCAGGGAGGAGTTCCTAAACGAGGTGAGCCCCGAACTTGCCGAGCGCATTCCTCCCGATCTGTGGAAGCTGCATTGGTCATTGATGACCCCGAAGCGCAAGGAGATCGCGGTCGACCTCATCGCGGGTCTGAAGGAAAACCGCGCCTGGTTCCCGCAACATCGGACCTATCTCAGCGAGCACCGGCCGCCGGCGTTAATCGTGTGGGGACCGCAGGATGGATACATGCCGGAGAAATCGGCGCGCGCCTATCTTCGCGACCTGCCCGACGCCGAGCTCCACCTGCTCAATGGCGGTCACTGGCTGCTGGAGACCAACCTCGACGAGGTGGTCGCGCTCGTTCGCGATTTTCTCGGTCGAGTTCATTATACGGAAGGAGGCATTGACCAATCTCGATAGCAGCCAAGGCCGAAGGAACATCGGCTTCGTGGTCGTTCGGCGTCCCTACCATCTTTGATGGACGCAAAGCCGCCATCGGCCAAGGACCGCGACGGCCGAGCGATTACCCGATCGACCCTAGGCCGCGCTCTTGGCCGGAGGTTTCGGTCGGCGGCGGTTCTCGCGGAGAAGCTCGCTGGCTGCCTCGTTCGGCTGCGCCTTGGCGAACAGCCAGCCCTGCCCCTGGTGGCAGCCCTCGCTGCGGAGATATTCGAGATCGGCGGCGGTCTCGACGCCCTCGGCCGTGATGGTGATGCCGAGGCTCCTGCCAAGCGTGATGATCGCCCGGACGATCGCCTGCGAATCGGAATTCGTGCCGAGGCCCTGCACGAAGGACCGGTCGATCTTGATCTTGTCGAACGGGAACGAGCGCAGATAGCTCAGCGACGAATAGCCGGTACCGAAATCGTCCATCGAGATACGGACGCCGAGCGCGCGCAGCGCATGAAGCGTGGCAAGCACGTTCTCGCTCTTCTCCAGCAGGACGGATTCGGTGATCTCCAGCTCAAGCCTCTTCGGCTCGAGGCCGGTCTCGTTCAGTGCATCCGATACGACCTCGAACAGATTGCCCGAGCGGAACTGGAGAGTCGACAGGTTGACCGCGACCTTGGTGTCGCCGGGCCAAGCGGCGGCATCGCGGCAGGCGCGGGTCAGCACGTGGACGCCGAGCGGCACGACGAGGCCGGTCTCCTCGGCGAGCGGGATGAAGTCGATCGGCGGGATGTTGCCGCGCTCGGGATGGTTCCAGCGCACCAATGCCTCGAAGCCGGCAACGTCGCCCGAGCCGATCTCGATCAACGGCTGGTAATGGACTTCGAGCGTCCCGGCATTGATCGCGGCGCGAAGATCGAGCTCCATGCGACGGCGGGCCTGCAGGCGGGCGTCCATTTCGGCTTCGAAGAAGCAATAGGCGCCGCGGCCCTCGGCTTTGGCCCGGTAGAGCGCCATGTCGGCGGCCTTGAGCAGCCGGTCGCAATCCTCGCCGTCGCTCGGGCCGACCGCGATGCCGATCGAGACGCCGATCGTCATCAGATGACCGTCGATCTCGTAAGGCGCGCTGACGATCTCGATCAGGCGGCCGGCGAGCGAGCCGGCGTCTTCGGGATCGTCGATCCCGGTCTGCAGAACCGCGAATTCGTCGCCGCCCAGGCGGGCGACGGTATCCGTCTCGCGCAGGGCGCCTTTCAGGCGCTGCGCGACGAGGACGAGAAGCCGGTCGCCGATCGGATGGCCGAGCGTGTCGTTGATCGACTTGAAATCGTCGAGGTCGAGGCAGAGCACCGCGGCCGTCTCGTCGCGGCGGATGCGGGTCAGGCACTCTTCCATCTCTTCGCGGAAGAGGACGCGGTTCGGCAGACCGGTCAGCGCGTCGTGATGCGCCATGAAGGCGATCCGCTCTTCGGCGCGCTTCCGCTCGGTGATGTCGACGGCGCCGATGAGTTCCGCCTGGACACCCTCATAGGTCAGCAGGCTGGAATAGACCGCGACGTCGATCGCCTCGCCGTCCGCCTTCCTGTGCCTCCAGGTGAAGCCGACCTCGCGCTTCAGCTTGCCGGGCGGCGTCTCGGCGTCGGTCTCGTCCGGATGACGGAGATCGGCGAGCGTCATCGCCAAGAATTCATCCCGCGAATAGCCGTAGTGCTGGGTCGCGGCATCGTTGACCGCGAGAATGCGGCCCGTCTCGAGCGCGTGCACGTACATCGGTACGGGATTGTTGTCGAAGAGCAGGCGGAAGCTTTCCTCGCGCTGCTTCATCTCGGTGATGTCGACGCGCAGGCCGATGATGCCGCCGTCGGAGGTGCGGCGCTCCTCGATCAGGATCCAGCGGCCGTCGGTCGTCTTCTGCTCGTGGCGGCCGCGCGGATTGTAGAGCCGGTCGAGCCGGTCCTTCAGCCATTCCTCTTCGCGACCGATCGCTTCCGGATACTGGCCACGCGCAACGCCGATCCGGAGCGTATCCTCGAGCTTCACGCCTTCGGCAAAGAGGTCCGACGAGCCCGCATACATTTCGCCGTACTGCTTGTTCCAGAGAACGTAGCGGCCGTCGGAATCCAGGAAGACCACGCCTTGCGGCAGGATGTCGATCGCCGCCCGCAAACGCGCTTCGGCCTGCTTGGCCTGCTGGATCGCCGCCTCGGCTTCGAGGCGCGCATCGAGAAGCGCCGCATCATAACCCGGGTGAGCGGAATGGGAGGCAGTACGGTTATCGTCGGACGGGGACTGGAATTCGGCGTTCATGGGCATTTGCGCTCCTGGACGCCTAGGCTATTGGAGCTATTGGATTAACAGCAGCTTTCCACCATTTTTCTGCTCGAGATTCGAGCCTTCGATAACCATGAATTCTTGGCCGTTATTGACCTCGCGCGTTCGTGATCGACATAAAAACAGCCGGATTTTGGCTGTTTATTCAATATTTCGCCTCCGCTCTGCCTAAAAATGTGACAAATGCTGTTCTTGTGCGCATCACTACTTCACGGTTACCAATGTCTTAAGAAATTGCCGTTTTTAGGCTGGGACAAATCGTTGCCGTTCATCGGTGAACCCGTACCGCGCGCCGCAAATATGGTATTTGGCCGCCCGTCTTCTTATCTAAGGTCGCGAGGCGGCGATGCGGTTTCTGGTCCGGATGATCGGCGTCTTTCTGTTTGCGGCGGCATTTGTCGCGCTGGTCATCGATGGAACACGGTCGATCGCCGGAAATGCGCTCTACCTGTCGAGCCTCGGCGAAAGCGTGAAGCTCGTATGGCCGAACGGCATGGAAGCGATCGAGAACTCGCTGCGCTCCCTGTATGAGAGCCTGTGGGATCCGGCGGGGTCCTGGCTGTTCGCGCAGCCGGCTTTCGTCGTCCTCGGCCTGGCCGGCCTGTTTCTGATGCTGATCGGCCGCCGCAGGCCGAGAGTGGTGAGACCGCTGCCGCGCCGTTACTGAGGAGGGCTGTCCATGTTCTCGTTCTTCAAGCCGGAGATTCCCATGCCGACGGCTGCGTCCGCGCTGCCGGGTCGTCCGGGGGCGCTCCCGACCGCTACCACCCATTTCGTCAATGGCCGCCCGCTCAAGGGCCCCTATCCGGAAGGTCTGCGGACCGCGATCTTCGGCGCCGGGTGCTTCTGGGGCGTCGAGCGCAAGTTCTGGAAGATCCCGGGCGTCTACGTCACCGCGGTCGGCTATGCCGGCGGTTTCACGCCGAATCCGACCTATGAGGAGACCTGCACGGGTCATACCGGCCACACCGAAGCGGTGTTGGTCGTCTTCGACCCGGACGTCGTCTCCTACAAGGAACTGCTGAAGACGTTCTGGGAGGCGCACGACCCGACGCAGGGCAACCGCCAGGGTAACGATGTCGGCACGCAGTATCGCTCCGCGATCTACACGACCACGCCGGAACAGGCGCGGCTCGCCGAGGAGTCGAAGGACGCCTATCAGAAGGCCCTCGGTGCGCATGGCTATGACACCATCACCACCGAGATAGCGCCGGCCGGCGAGTTCTACTTCGCCGAGGACTACCATCAGCAGTACCTGGCGAAGAACCCGAACGGCTATTGCGGCGTCGGCGGGACCGGCGTCTCCTGCCCCGTCGGATCGGGCGTATCGGCGCTCTGATCGTCAGGCACGTCGGATGCGGACGGTTTCGCGCTCACCGGATATAGCGGCGGGCGCTCGGCGGCCTTGTCCGGTGCGTTGACCACCGCGCGACACTCCGCCGGCAGGTCCGATAGCATCATCGGCGGCGGCGGGGGCTGCGGCTTCGTGGGCTTCTCCGGCTTGGGTTTCGGCAACTGCTTCTTCACCCAGCTTTCCAGCGCGGCGTCGCAGCCGTCTCCCGGCGGTACCGGCGCTTGCGGCTTGCAGGTCGCGCTGCCGAGCGGACAGACCATGCGGATGTGCATGTGATAGTTATGGCCCCAATAGGGGCGTACCGTCTGAAGCCAGCCGCGGTCGCCGGTCGCTTCGCGACAGAGCGCCTTCTTGATCGCCGGATTGACGAAGATGCGCTCGACGCCCGGCATCCGGGCGGCAAGCCGGATCACCTTGAGATGCTCCGGCGTCCAGATCTTCGGATCGACGTCCTGCCAGTCCCTGGCGACAAGGCTGACCGCCGAAATATCCTCCCGCTCCTTCGCGGTGAGGAGGCGGTTCGGCATCGGATTGAGCCAGACATCGGCGTCGAGGCCGACCTGATGCGAGGCATGGCCGGTCAGCATGGGCCCGCCGCGCGGCTGAGAGATGTCACCGACCAGAAGGCCAGGCCATTTCGTCTCCTTCGGGACCTTCCTCGCCAGTTCCTCGAGCGTGGAGATGAGACGAGGATGACCCCAATTGCGGTTTCTCGACAGCCGCATGACCTGCCATTGCGGCCCGTTGATCGGCAGCGCCTTGGCGCCGGCGAGACAGCCCTTCGCATAGAAGCCGATAGAACGCGTCGCCATGTCCGCCGGAAGCTTTTCCGAGCCGAAAAGCTGCTTCGCCGGTGTCTTATCGACGTTGAGCGGGCCTGGCGCCGGTAAGGTCGCGGGTTTGGATTCCGGCAGCGGAACGGCGCTTGCACCGCCCAGACCAGCAATAGAGAGTGCCAGCGCGACTACCAGCAACGTCCTGCGTTTCATGACCATGAGCCACCGCATGCAATGCATTGGTCGTCTGGCAGGAACCTCAGCCCGGCCGATGGACTTAATAGCATGATCTTCCGATTTCCCGAGGGGCTCATATGCGCATTGCACAGATCGCGCCGCTCTATGAAAGTTGCCCGCCGCAACTCTACGGTGGAACCGAGCGCGTTGTTTCGTTCCTGACCGAAGAGCTTGTCAAACTGGGCCACGACGTCACCCTGTTCGCTTCCGGTGACAGCAAAACGGCAGCCCGCCTCGTTCCCGGCTCGAAACGCGCTCTGCGCCTCGACACATCAGTCCTCGACCCCCTCGCCCACCACATGGTGTTGATGAACAGGGTCATTCAGGAAGCCGACAATTTCGAGATCCTGCACTTCCACACCGACTACCTCCATTATCCTTTCTTCGCCAATAGTGGCCACCCGATCGTCACCACGCTGCATGGCCGACAGGATCTTCTGGATCTCGTCCCGATCTATCGCGAATTTCCAGACATGCCCCTGGTCTCGATTTCCGACGCCCAGAGGCGGCCGATCTCTCACGCGCATTGGGTGAAGACCGTTCATCACGGCCTGCCGCTCGATCTTCTTCCGGAGGGACCGGGCGATGGGCGCTATCTGGCTTTCGTCGGCCGGATCAGCCCCGAGAAGAGGCTCGACCGGGCGATCATGATCGCCCGTCAGGCAGGGATTCCGCTCAAGGTCGCGGCCAAGATCGATCGCACCGACACCGTCTACTATGAAGACGTGATCAAGCCGCTGCTCGGCGAGGGCGTCGAATTCGTCGGCGAGATCAACGACCAGCAGAAAAAGGACTTTCTCGGTCGCGCCGGCGCGCTGCTCTTCCCGGTCGACTGGCCGGAACCGTTCGGGCTCGTCATGATCGAGGCAATGGCATGCGGCACGCCCGTGCTCGCCTTCCGTTGCGGCTCGGTGCCGGAAGTGATCGACGAGGGTATTACCGGCCTGGTCGTCGACTGCATGGAAGCAGCACATGCGGCGCTGCCGCAGGTGCTGGCTCTCGACCGCCATAACGTGCGCTTGCAATTCGAGAAGCGGTTCTCGGCCGAACGCATGGCCCGCGATTATCTGGCGCTCTACGAGACCATGACGCGTCCGGTGATCACGATGCCCGCGGCTGTCGCGGTTGCGAAAAGAGCTGGCGAGCGCCTAAGCTCGCTCGAGCTTCCTGCAGCCGTGCACGCCGTCGCAAAAGCATGAGTGGCGTGTTCTCCGCAGGTGACGGAGGCGGCTGCGAATGAACGAGACATTGCCTTCGCAATTCTACATTCCGGCGCGCACAACGCTCGACGGCGGTCGGCCGTCGCGGCTGAAGCACAACGACACCTTCGCCGTGCTCGATACCAATGGCGACCTGCTGGCCTGGGAGGGCAATCCCGACGGCCTCTACAATCGCGACACCCGGCATCTTTCGCACTTCGAACTGCGCCTGAACGGCGCACGGCCGATGCGGCTCTCGTCGAACGTCGAGAGCGACAATGCCGCGCTGACCGCCGACCTGACAAATCCCGATTTCTTCGAGGGCGACCGGCTCGCGCTGCCGAAGGATACGATCCATCTCCACCGGCTGAAATTCGTCTGGGACGGGGCGCTGTTCGAAAGGATCGCGATCTTCAATTACGACGACGAGGCGCGCCGCCTGCGGGTCAGCACGACATTCGACTGCGATTTCGCCGATCTTTTCGAGGCGCGCGGACAGCGCCGGCCGGGGCGCGGAGTTCGCTGCGTGGACGTGATCGGCGACGGCACGGTGCGCTTTGCCTATGCCGGGCTCGACCAGGTCGAGCGCACGACCGAACTCGCCTTCTGGCCCATTCCGGACCGCATCGAGCCCAGCTTCGCCTATTACGACATGATCCTCGGCCCGCAGGAGAAGCGGGTGATGTTCGTCCGCATCGCCTGCAATCCGAAGGATCTCGCGAGCTGGGAGGGCAAGGAATATTTCCGCGAATTCGCCTATATGCGCCGCTCGCTGCGACAGGCGAACAACCGTTCGCTCCGGATCGCGAGCACGAACACGCTCGTCCAGAACGTCATTCGCCAATCCATGGCCGACCTGACCATGCTGACGACCGAGACGCCGTATGGCGCCTATCCCTATGCCGGCATTCCCTGGTTCTCGACCGCGTTCGGCCGCGACGGCATCATCACCGCGCTGATGATGCTCTGGGTCGATCCCGGAATGGCCAAGGGCGTGCTGTCGCTCCTTGCGCATACGCAGGCGAAGGTCGCCGACCCGTTCCAGGACGCCGAGCCCGGCAAGATCCTGCACGAAATGCGCTTCGGCGAGATGGCGGCGCTGCGCGAGGTGCCGTTCGGCCTCTATTATGGCAGTGTCGATTCCACCCCGCTCTTCGTCATGCTGGCAGGCGCCTATCTGTCTCGAACCGGCGATGTGGAGACGATCCGCTCGCTCTGGCCGAACATCCAGGCGGCGCTGGGCTGGATCACCAATCACGGCGACGTCGACGACGACGGCTTCGTCGAATACCGCCGCCAGCGCGACACCGGCCTCGTCAATCAGGGCTGGAAGGACTCGGTCGACTCGATCTTCCACACCAATGGCGATTTCGCCGAGGGACCGATCGCGCTCTGCGAGGTGCAGGGATATGTCTACGCCGCATGGCGGGAGGCCGCGGCCATGGCGCGGGCGCTCGGGCATGACAAGAACGCCATCACCTTCGATCGGCGCGCCGAGGACATCCGCAAGGCATTCGAGGAGAAGTTCTGGATCGAGGAGCTCGGCACCTACGCCATCGCACTTGACGGTCAGAAACGGCCATGCGCGGTCGCGAGCTCGAATGCCGGCCACGCCCTCTTCACCGGCATCGTCCATCCGGACCGCGCCAAGCGCGTCGCGGCGCTGCTGATGGAGCCCGAGAGCTTTTCGGGCTGGGGCATCCGCACGATCTCGACCAGCGCGGCGCGCTACAATCCTATGTCCTACCACAACGGCTCGATCTGGCCGCACGACAACGGCCTGATCGCGCTCGGCTTCGCCCGCTACGGCCTGAAGGACGCCGTGCTGAAGGTGTTCAAGGGCCTGATCGAGGCAGCGGGCGAGATCGAGCTCAACCGGCTGCCCGAACTTTTCTGCGGCTTCGGCCGCAAGCAACGTCAGGGCCCTATCGGCTATCCCGTCTCATGCTCGCCACAGGCCTGGGCGGCTGCCACACCGCTGGCGCTCATTCAGGCCAGTCTCGGGCTGACGCTGGAACACTCGACCGGCGATGTACGGCTGAACCTGCCGGTGCTGCCGGACTTCATCGACAAGCTCTGCCTGCACAACGTCACTCTCGGCGAGGGTGGTTGCGACCTTCTCGTCAGCCGTCACGGCACCGACGTCGCCGTGACGGTACTGGACCGGCGCGGCGACATCCGAGTGATCGAAATACACTAAATCGGCGTGCCGCCGTTCACGTGGATGACCTGACCGGTGATGTAGGAGCTTTCCTCGGTCGCCAGGAACAGGAAACAGGACGCCACCTCGTTCGGCTGACCGGGTCGACCAAGGGGGGTGTTCTTGCCGAACTCCGCCACCTTATCCTTGTCGAAGCTTGCCGGAATGAGCGGCGTCCAGATCGGACCCGGGGCGACGGCGTTGACGCGGATGCCCTTCTTGGCGAGTTGCTGCGACAGCGCGCGGGTGAAGGCGACGGCGGCGCCGCGCGTCGATGAATAGTCGACGAGCACCTCGTTGCCCCGGAAGGCGGTGATCGACGCCGTGTTGATGATCGTCGATCCCTTGCCGAGATGCTTCAGCGCCTCGCGGGTGACGAACAGATAGCTGAAGATATTGGTCCGGAACGTCCGCTCGATCTGATCCGGATCGATCTCGGAGAAGTCCTCGACCACGTGCTGCTCGGCGCAATTGTTGACGAGGATGTCGAGCCGGCCGAAGGCGTTGATCGTCTCGCGCATGACCTTGGCGGCCGCGTCGGGGAATCCCAGATCGGCCGAGATCGCATGCGCCCGGCTTCCGCGCCCCTCGATCAGCTTCCTGGTTTCGTCGGCATCCTTGCGTTCGTCGAGATAGACGAAAGCAATGTCAGCTCCCTCCTCGGCGAAGGCGACAGCCGTCGCGCGGCCGATCCCGCTATCTCCTCCAGTGATGAGCGCGACCTTGCCTTTGAGCCGGCCGGTGCCTTTCAGGCGCGGTTCGTAATCCGGGCGCGGATTCATCAGGTGTTCGTGGCCCGGCTGGTCGTCTTGCTTCTGTGCTGGCATCGACATCGCAGTTCTCCCTTCGAGGGTCGAACAGCAGGCCTCAGCTTTTGTTCCGGCCGTCCAGCCTATCCTGCAGCAGGGCAAGCACCGGCCATTCTTCGGGCTTCAGCCCATGCGGCCGACGGCGCCCGTGAACGGCGGATTTGAGATCATCCGTGAGTGTGCCTTCCAGATAGGCCTCGATGACGGCCGGGTGGACATAGCAGCGGCGGGAAATCGCACGCGTATTCACCAGCCGTTCCGCAACCCGGTCGATCGCCGCGTTCAGTTTCCGCGTCGCCTCCGTCTTGGTCGAGAAGCCGCCGAGATCGACCAGAGCATGCGCGGCGGTCACGGTGCCGGCCCAGGTCCGGAAATGCTTGGCGCTGAAACCCGACCCGCCGATCTCGCGGATATAGTCGTTGACGTCGTGCGAGGCGACCGAATGCGGCTCGCCGTCGCCGTTCATGTACTGGAACAGGTTCTGGCCCGGCATTTCCTGGCACTGGCGGATGATGCGGGCGATGCGCCGGTCGCGCACGGTGAGCTTCCAGCTCTTGCCGCTCTTGCCCTTGAACGAGAACAGCAGCCGCTCGCTGCCGGCCTCGACATGCTTGTTGCGAAGCGTCGTCAGCCCGAAGCTCTTATTGGCCTCGGCATATTTCTCATTGCCGATACGGATCAGGGTCGTGTCCAGCAGGTGGACGACCGTTCCCAGCACCTTCTCGCGGCAGAGACCGCGCAGCGCCATGTCGTCGTCGATCCGCCGGCGCATTTTCGGCAGCATCTCGGCGAACTCGATCAGCCGCTCGTATTTCGTCTCGTCGCGGATCTCGTGCCATTTCGGGTGGTAGCGGTATTGCTTGCGGCCCTTGGCGTCACGCCCCGTCGCCTGGATGTGGCCGCTGGCCTTGGGGCAGATCCAGACATCGACATATGCCGGCGGGATCGCGAGGCTGCGGATGCGCTCGAGCGTCTTTTCGTCCCGCAACAGATCGCCGTTCGGCCCGTAATAGGCGAAGCGCAGGCCGGATTTCTTTCGGGTGATGCCCGGATTCTCGTCTGTCACATAGACGAGGCCGGCATTCTCGGCGGAGAGAGCGGGATCATGGGCCGGGCAGGCATCGTCATCCGGAACGAGCAAAGCGTCGGCCATCACCACTCCCACATGAACTCGCGTGGATAAACTCGCCCGGAGGGCAAGAGGTTCAGTTCGCGGACAGCGTGGCATCACAGCCAAGTTGCGAAGCGGGAGCCGGGCGTTTATAGCGGCACCTCCGCTCGCAAGAGCGGTCCGGAGGGGTGGCCGAGTGGTTGAAGGCGCACGCCTGGAAAGTGTGTATACGGGAAACCGTATCGGGGGTTCGAATCCCCCTCCCTCCGCCAGACATTAAGCTATTGTTATAGCTATTCTTTCTGACCTTATGCTTGGTTCCTAAGCCTCGGAAATGTCGCTTGCTTTGGCATAGTCCAAAGTCTCCGCTCCCCCTCCGGACTTCATTTTTGCGCGCAAATCGGCGGCCGATCTAACTGGATTCTTCGGAGGGCACGCACCCACTACGGTTTCGAGTTTGCCGCGATGCAGATCGCCCGCCCACGCTCCATCGCGCGGAGCAATTCCTCTCGCGGAAACCGCTGAAGTTGCGTAAGTTACACTCTACATCCGACGCGGCAGTAGAGTTCGATGGTGAGTCCTCGTCCAACGCCAACGGAGGATGCCGGGTGAAACTCCTCCAAGAACCGCTCGTCCATTTCGTCGCCGCAGGCACGGTCCTGTTCGCCGTTTATAGTTGGCTCAACAAAGATAGCGTCGAAATTGCGGGAGTGCCGCCGGTCCGGATCGGTGAGGGCGAACTGAGGTGGGTCGAGGAAACCTGGAGCAGGCAATGGCTCCGGTCGCCTTCAAAAGAAGAGCTGTCTGGGTTTGTTGCCGAACTCGTCAATGAAGAGCTCCTTGCCCGCGAGGCGCTCGAAATGGGGCTCGACAAGGATGACACGATTATCCGCCGTCGACTGGCGCAGAAGCTTAAGTTCATCGTCGACGACACTGCACGGCTCGGCGAGCCGACGGATGATGTGTTGCGTGCCTACTACGAGAAGAATTTGGCGCGCTTCACACATGGCGCAACGGTGTCGTTCGTCCACGCGTTCTTCAACACCGGAACCCGTTCAAATGCGGAAGGTGACGCGAGAGCGATATTAAAGGCTGGGCCCAGTCCTAATGCAGGAGATCGGTTTCTGCTCGGCAATGGATTTCCCAATGCCGATGCGCAGGCGGTATCGAACGTCTTTGGTCCGGACTTCGCACGAGAGCTCTTCAGAGCGGTCCCTGGAACATGGTCGGGACCGATCAAGTCCGCCTACGGCTATCATCTTGCGCTGATCGACAGAAAGAACGAGGCGGCGCAACTCCCGTTCAACGAGGTGCGCGACAAAGTGGTCGCGGCATGGCGCGTTGAGAAACAGGACGAGGCTTACGCCGCCTATATCGCGCGGCTTCGCGAGAAGTATGGCGTCGAATTTGACCAGAGCGTGAAGGCATTGCTCGACGACACGCCCGCCAAAAGCTTGGTGGCGAAATGAAATTCCTCTCGCATTTCCCTTTCCTCTGTCTTCTGCTGATGGCAGCGATGGCGAGCACGGCGGCTCATGAAGTGCGTCCGGCCCTGCTCGACATCCGCGAGGAAGCGCCAGGCGAATTTAGCATTCTCTTCAAGACGCCGATGCAGGGCGATGCCCGACTGTCATTGCGCGCAACGTTTTCCGGCAGAAATGAAGCTCTGACACCGATGGTCGAGCGTCCGACCGGAGACGCCATGGTGCAGTCCTGGCAGCTGCGGGCGATTGAGCCGCTGGCCGGGCAGCGCGTACTAATCGATGGGCTGCAGAGTACGATGACGGAAGCCCTGGTGCGTGCCGAATTTCAGAATGGAAATGTCTGGACCGGGCGACTGACACCGGCGGTGCCGTCGGCGACAATCCCGGAAGCGCAGAGCAAATGGGAAGTGATCGCGGCCTACTTACGAAGCGGCGTCGAGCACATTCTGTTCGGTTTCGACCATCTGCTGTTCGTGACAGCGCTGATGATGATCGTTCGGGACTGGCGCATTCTGGTGAAGACGATCACCGCCTTCACCGTCGCACATTCGATAACGCTGACGCTCGCCAGCCTTAAGATAGCCAGTCTGCCATCGGCCCCTGTCGAGGGCGTCATCGCGCTCAGTATACTGCTAGTCGCCACCGAAATCGCGCGCAAGGAACGCGGCCAAACAAGTCTGACGGTTCGGTGGCCGTGGGCTGTCGCCTTCGCCTTCGGACTGCTGCACGGCTTCGGATTTGCTGGCGCGCTAGCCGATGTCGGGCTACCGGGCGGCGATATTCCACTGGCCCTGTTCTCATTCAATCTCGGCGTCGAGATCGGGCAGCTAATCTACATCGCTGCGGTTCTTTTCATTGTCGCGATGATCCGCCGCGTCGTTACCGTTCCGCGCCAGGCCGTCACCGCCGTGGCGTACGGCATCGGTACAATGGCAGCGTTCTGGACCATCGAAAGGCTGACCAACGCGTTCTTGTAACTACGGAGGAAGCGTCATGAGCACCTGCATTCGCAGACTTAAGGCATTTTTGTCGCGCAAGACGGTTCTCATCGGCGTTTTCGCCGCTTTTGCCCTTCCTGCCGGAGCGCAAGAAGCCGCCGGCAGCGATATCGGCACGCTGGACAAGGCTGAGGCCGAGAAGCTCTTTCCAACGCAGCGTCCATACTCGCCGTATGCAGGACGGAACTTTCCGACGCGTCCGTTCTTCGGCGACACCCACCTCCATACATCGTTCTCGATGGATGCTGGCGCGTTCGGCGCCAAAATCGATCCGCGTGACGCCTATCGCCTGGCCAAGGGCCAGGAACTAACGGCTTCGTCAGGACAACCCGTGAAATTGTCGCGGCCGCTCGATTTCCTGGTTGTCGCCGATCATTCCGACAACATGGGCTTTTTCCCCGATCTTCTCAAAGGCAAGCCCGCGCTGCTCGCCGATCCTCTCGGCCGCAAATGGTACAACATGATGCAGAACGGCCAGGGTGCCGCGGCTGCGGTCGACATCATCACTTCGTTCGGTGCGGGCAAGTTCAAGGGACCAATCCTCTACACGCCGGATAGCGACGCCTACCGCTCCGCTTGGCACGAGACAATCGACGCCGCAGAGGAAGCCAACGACCCGGGACGGTTCACCGCCTTCATCGGATACGAGTGGACGTCGAACACGGGCGGTAACAACCTGCATCGCAACGTCATCTTCCGGGATAATGGCACTCTCGCGCGTCAGGTCGTGCCCTACACCGTCCTCCCGCCGGGAAGCGACAATCCGCGCGATCTGTGGAAATGGATGGCGGCCTACGAAGAGAAGACCGGCGGCCACGTGCTGGCCATCTCGCACAATGGAAATCTCTCGAACGGGCGCATGTTCCCGGTCATCGAGCCCGGAGTGAACAAGCCGATCGACCGCGAATATGCCGAAACACGCGCGCGCTGGGAGCGTCTTTACGAGGCGACGCAGATCAAGGGCGATAGCGAGACGCATCCCTTCCTGTCGCCGAACGACGAATTCGCGAATTTCGAGCGCTGGGACAAGGGCAATCTCGACCTGACCGAAGCCAAGAAACCGGAGATGCTGGAATTCGAACATGCCCGGGCGGCACTCAAGAACGGACTGAAGCTTGAAGCGCGGCTCGGCGTCAATCCTTACAAGTTCGGTATGATCGGCTCGACGGACGCCCATACTGGCCTAACCGCGGTGGAAGAGGAGAATTTCTTCGGCAAGACATCGAGCACCGAACCTTCCGCTGAGCGGCTGACCGCCACCTTCGTGAAGAGGGGCGACCTCGCCATCATGGACTGGCAGCAGACCGCATCGGGCTATGCCGCCGTCTGGGCCACGGAAAATACACGCGCGAGCCTGTTCGATGCGATGGAGCGCCGCGAGACCTATGCGACCACCGGACCCCGCATGGCGGTGCGCCTATTCGGCGGTTGGGACTTCACCGCCGCCGACGCCAACAGCCGCAGCCCCGCGATTGCGGGCTACATGAAGGGCGTGCCGATGGGGGGAGATCTTGGTCCCGCTCCCTCCGCCAGTAAGTCTCCAACCTTCCTCGTGGCAGCGCTGAAGGATCCGATCGGCGCCAATCTCGATCGCTACCAGATCATAAAGGGATGGCTCGACGCCGCAGGCGTGCTTCGTGAAAAGGTCTACGACGTTGCGTGGTCAGGCGAGCGCAAGCCCGGCACGAATGGCAAAGTGCCCGCGGTCGGAACGACGGTCGATGTCGCGAATGCAATCTGGACCAACACAATCGGATCGCCGGAGCTTATCGGGGTATGGACCGACCCGGAGTTCGACCCCTCTCAGCGGGCGTTTTACTACGGCCGCGTTCTCGAAATCCCGACGCCGCGCTGGACGGCCTATGATGCCAAATACTTTGGCGTGCGGCCGCCGGAAGGCGCGGTGATGGAAATGCAGGAGCGCGCCTACACGTCGCCGATCTGGTATGCGCCGAACGGTTGATTGCGACCGTATCGATAGCAGAGCCAGTTGAGTGTCGCTGAGTGTCATGACCCGTTCTCCTGTCTCGACGGCTCATGCCGTAACCGTGACAGGCCCCGGACCGGATCAGGCGGGGCGCCGACCGGTCGACCCGGTCGGTATCAGCAATGCTTGTGGAGACGGATGCCAGTCCTTTCTGACGCATCCCTATGATCGGCCGATGTAGCGGCTGCCTGGATTCCGACGTACGGCATGGCATGCAGTGAGCGCTGTCGACTTTTGATCGGAAAGTTTGTCGCATCCTCGCATTGGAACGATTCCAGCCTCTCGCGCCTGATTCGCGCGGCGTGGGAGACTCCTAAATGGCAAAGCAAATCAGATTGAAGGGACCGAAAGCGAAGATAATTGGCGCACAGATACCCAATGATCTGAGCATTGCCATTGATGTATGGATCGAGCAGCACCCAGATCCGAAGCCGAGCCGATCGGATGTACTCCGCGAAGCCTTGTGCCGACTGATCTTGCCGGAGCCTCGCTCAATCGAAGCCCCGCCGGAGGACGTTCGCTGGGAGCGTGGCGAATCGAGCCCAAGATGGCGCTGAAACCTCCAAACCCGATCGATCAAGCTCGCCGTTTCGAAAGGGCCCTGAGGAAGACGTCAGAGGGCAGATGGTCGACGATTCAATCTCCAAGGAGAGCGGGCGCGACAGGCGCTATTGCTCTCGCAGTTGCCATCGGGAGCGCAGTCACCGCCATATGGTTGATCGCCCTTGCGCCTTTCTAATTAGATGATCTGATCCTCCGAGCCGCAATTGGTCACTTTGCTGGCTTTTCCGATGGGGCGGGTCGCGGAATCGGCCCGGAGTGACGAGCTCTTGGTGGGGTAACGAGCCGAAAGCGGATTGGCGCGGACTTCCAATCCCATGGAACACCGAGCCGCTCGACGCACGTTGTGAACATTGTCTGACCGTCGGAATTCATTACCTCGAAAACGGAAGCGGGTTCCCCGAGCTTCCCGCACTCATGCCAGCGGTCGAAATGCATCCACTCGCCAGTCATGGCTCCCTCCGAAGTGGGCTCAGAGATAGAAGTCGGTCACTACTAACGGTGTTATGGAAGAGACGTTTATTTCGAAGTCCGCCAATCCGTCGCCATTCGTATCCCCGGACAGGACTCCGTCGACAAAGTGCAATTGCCCTGCCCTGCCCGTAAATGCGGCGTCGCCGAGATAAGTGAAAGCCTGATCTCGGCGAGCACTGATATTCGCGTCGATGCTGCGGAGATCGATCTTGTCGAGGCCCGACGTGAAATCGCTGACGGTATCGCGACCGGACTGCAGGGAGTCACCTATCGACCTAAACTGAAAAATGTCTGATCCGGCCCCACCGCTGAGGTGGTCAGCGCCGAAGCCTCCGTACAGCGTATCGTTGCCACTGCCGCCACTCAGGACATCATTCCCCAGGCCCCCGTCGAGAAAATCGAAACCATCGCCTCCGAGCAGACTGTCGATTCCGCTCCGGCCAAACAGGGTGTCATTGCTGCTACCCCCGTCCAACGTGTTTGCGCTGTCATTGCCAGACAAGACATCGGAAAAACTGCTGCCGGTCAGGTTCTCAATGCTCACATATTGATCGCCCCTGGCATCTTGGGTGTTGTACTTCGGATGAAGCAGGTCGGCGTTGACGCCGCGGGCGGCCGTCTCATAGCTAGCGGTGTCGGTCCCTGCTCCCCCATCAAGTCGATCGCTTCCCGCGCCGCCGAAAAGCAGGTCATCGCCACCGAACCCGTTAAGCTTGTCATTGCCAGCGCGCCCATCGAGTACGTCATTCCCCAGGCCGCCGTTGAGGATGTTTGCGGCGCCATCGCCCGTAAGAGTCAATGTGGTCGTGGGCGTTTGGTCCACGGTCGAGGGAGTGCCAGCGAGCAGGTCCGCAAACGAAAGCGTCTTGTCCGCGAACTGAAAGAATTCGATGCTCCAAGTTTTATCGACACCGTCGGGGATGCTCCCCCGCAAATCGGAGATCTGAAGCCATCCGTCAGCCAGTTGGCTGCAGCTGTACAGAGTTGAAAGTCCACTGAAGCAGGCCGTGTCAGTCCCCAGACCGCCGTCCAGAATGTCAGCGCCAGCCCCTCCAGTTAATTTGTCATCGCCTGCGCCACCATTCAGTGAGTTGGCGGCTTGATTGCCAATGATCGTATCGTGCCCAGAACCACCGACCGCGTTCTCGATCAAGGAGCGCGCATCGCCATCATGCTGGAGCGCATTGGCGATATTTCCCGCCGCTAGCTTGGAGCCGTCCCACTTCAGTTTGGCGAGTTGCGCACTGGATGTGGTGGTCCATTCGCCGGGACGAAGATCTAGTTTTAGATTGGTCGTATAGGCAGACAGATCGTAGGTATCGACGCCGCCGCCATCCCAAATCGTCTGGAATATTCGATTGGACACGGGCACGCCTTGCCCGACTCCGTCGATAAACATCTCTCCCGTCGTGGCACTCCAACGGTAGGTCGTGCTGTCGCTCAGCGTGTTGAAGTTGGCACCGTACATGTGCTGCAAGGCGGCGATGTCATACATCATCAAAGACTGGGCATAGCCACCCGTCTCGTTGGTGTAGCCTCCCGTCGTGGAGGCACCCACGTATGATCGGTAGCTCATGATCGTGTACTCCATCGAGTCACGATCCTGCGGCATCACATAATGCTCATGCGCATGCTCGAGGCCTAGCGAGTGCCCGATTTCGTGGAGAAAGGTGGCATTCGCATAATTGCCCTTCGCGGGGTTGCTGTACCAACCTGAAGACTTGTTGAACCATGCGTCGCCGCCTTCGGCCGCTGTCGAGGGCAGGTACGCCCAAGCTGTGCTGGGATCGTTCGACATGGCGAAACGCAGATCGGCATGCTGCGTCGCGCTCTCCGCCTTTTCGGCGAATGTGATATTCGCGACGGAGCTGAACATTGTCAGGGCAGAGCGGACCGTGGCCTGCTGAGTGCTGTTCAGAGCTGCGAATTGGTTAAGGGGTTCACCCTCCCCGTAATTGGTCCCGTAGTAGGATGCGCTGGTCGGAAAGCTGTAGGTAAGTGTGCTGACCGCCCACTTTACATCCCCTAGCACTCCATCAATGTACGCGTTACCGGTAGGGGAAAGGTTTGCGACGGCTGGCATCAAGCAATTCCGTTGGATCAACTGAGCTCGACCTTGAGCGCAGAATGCTGCCGTACTGTTTTAAGAATAGTTCAAATGCGGAATTTCGAACTTAACGTCGATCGCCTCGTGTGTCGGCGGCACTGCGGTGCGAATTTGGCTTTCCGCACGCTTGCCCAAAGGCGATAGTGTTCATGTTAGGAGGCCGATTGTCTGTAGCCGATCGAAACAACGTGCGCGTTCGCGGTAGCGGGAAGCCCATGATCTTCGCGCACGGATTCGGCTGTGACCAGAACATGTGGCGGTTCGTTGCTCCTGCTTTCGAGGATCGATTTCAAACAATCCTCTTCGACCACGTTGGCGCCGGGAAATCCGATCTCAAGGCTTACGACCCGGCGAAATACTCGACGCTCTCTGGTTACGCCGAAGACGTGGTCGAACTCGGCCTGGAGCTCGGGCTGCGGGACGCCATTTTTGTCGGTCACTCCGTCAGTGCGATGATCGGAGCGCTCGCGTCGATCGAAGCACCCGGCATGTTTGAGAGCTTGGTGATGGTAGGACCTTCCGCGCGCTATATCGACGATCATGATTACGTCGGCGGTTTCAGCGCGGAACAGATCGAAGAGCTTCTCGAATCCTTAACCGATAATCACATGGGTTGGTCCGCCGCGATGGCTCCGGCCATCATGGGAAACCCGGATCGTCCAGAGCTCGGCGACGAGTTGATCAACAGCTTCTGCCGGACTGATCCGGAAATAGCGAAAGCGTTCGCTCGGGTAACGTTCACGTCGGACAACCGAGGAGACCTCCAGAGGGTGACGGCCCGCACCCTCGTCCTTCAGTGCAGCGAGGACATCATAGCGTCGAAAGAGGTGGGGGAGTTCGTTCACAATCAGATTCCGAATAGCCGCTTCGTGGTGCTGAACGCGACCGGGCATTGTCCCAATCTAAGCGCCCCGGCCGAGGTCGTGGCGGCAATCAATGCGTTTGTCTGATCTCATGCGCGATCCTGATGCCGCAGAGGACCTGGAAGATCTATATGAGAACGCGCCTTGCGGTTATCTCTCGCTCGGGACCGACGCTCGGATCGTGAAGGCGAACCGGACGCTGGCGACGTGGACCGGGTTCACGCCAGATGAACTCGTCGGAAAACGGTTCCATGATCTTCTGAACGTCGCCGGCCGGATTTTTTATGAAACCCATTTCGCCCCGCTCCTGCGGATGCAGGGATTTTTCCATGAAGTCGCGCTCGATCTTCAGACCGCAGACGGCGGGCGGCTGCCGGTCCTCGCAAATGCCGTCGAACGACGCGATCCCGACGGCGCTCTGATCTTCACTCGCGTAACTATTTTCCAAGCGGTGGTGCGGCGCCGTCATGAACGGGAGCTTGAGGAAAGGCTTCATGCGGAAAGAACGCTAGGCGAGCTGCGAGAACAGTTCATCGCTGTTCTCGGGCACGATCTTCGTAATCCTTTGGCCGCCATCTCAAGCGGCCTTCGGATACTGGCCCAAGAGGAGCAGACCGCGAAATCCAAAAAGGTGATTGGGCTCATGCAAGGCAGCGCCCTGCGCATGTTCGGCTTGATCGACAACGTGCTAGATTTTGCCCGCGGTCGTTTGGGAGGGGGGATCACCCTGCGGCTCAGCCATGAAGCGCTCGGCCCTGTCCTGGAACACGTCGTCGAAGAGCTACAAACCGCCTATCCCGAACGAGCGGTCGAGAAGGCGATTGTCATCACGCAGCAGGTCCTCTGCGATCAAGCGCGGATCGCTCAGCTTGCCTCCAATCTTCTTGGCAACGCATTCACGCACGGAGCGGCTGAGCTACCCGTGAAAATAGCGGCGACCACGGAGGATGGGATGTTCAAACTCTGCGTCAGCAACGCCGGCCCTCCAATTCCGCCGGAGGCGATGAAGCAACTGTTCCAGCCGTTTCAACGAGGCGACCGTAGTAGTGAGGGACTCGGTCTGGGCCTTCACATCGCTTCGGAAATCGCGAAAGCGCACGATGGATCCCTGACGGTGCGTTCCGATGCGAATGAAACCTGCTTCACGTTCGAAATGCCGTTAACAGCGATGGCTGAACGCCAGGACGGACGGGACGGTTTTGTACGCTCCTCGGCAACCTCTGGAGCCCCCAGTAGCGGCACCCCTCAGGGTACCTCTGGCGCGTGAGCATCCTGCTGCATCGATGTTCTGCGTGTCGTGGCCGAAAGCCTCCTCTAAGGTGTGAATCGACATTCGAACAAAAGACGAACAAATAAAGCTGGAGTCGACCGGCGATGCGGAGTTTTCTCATTTCTGGAGACGGACGACATTTCCAGCAGATGACCCTGCTCCGATTGCTTTCCGAAGCTTGGCGTTGAGCTCCTGCTCGACAAACGGCTTGTGAATGATGCGGTCTTCGGGGGCTTCGGTGAGGGCGCCAGCATCTGCGTAACCGGTGGCGAAGACGATTGGCAAATCTGGGCGGCGCGATCTGATCTCGGCGGCAACCTCCGCTCCGTTCATGCCCGGCATCGCGAAATCCAGAAGAACGACGTCTAGATCCGGAGTGCCTATGGCTTCGAGCGCAGCGCCCCCACTACCGGCTTCAGTTACTCTGTAGCCGAGATCCCGGAGAATGCTCGCGGTCACCTCTCTTACGGCGCTATCATCGTCGACCACGAGCACTAATTCATTCGCTGCCTGAATGGAAATTTCGTCTCGCGCCGCGGTTGCTTCGGCCCGGGACGTCGACCGAGGCAAGTATACCTTGACGGAGGTTCCTTCTCCCAAGCGGCTGTCAAGTTTCACGCCTCCTCCAGATTGCTTGGCCAGTCCGTAGACCTGGCTCAACCCTAACCCGGATCCCCTACCCACCTCTTTGGTGGTGAAGAACGGTTCGAACGCCTTCTCGATGACTTCGGGAGACATCCCGGTGCCGGTGTCGTTTACGGCGACCATCACGTAATCGCCTGACCGCGGTTCCTCAGGTCGCCGCGGCGGCCCTAACGAGACATTCGCCGTCTCGACTGTCAGCGCGCCGCCGACCGCCATTGCATCACGGGCGTTGATGGCGAGGTTGAGAATAACGAGTTCGATCTGCGTAGGATCGATTAATGCCGGCCAAAGATTACTCGCCAGGACCGTCTCGATCCGGACGCTTCCACCCATAGTGCTTTGGAGAAGGTCACGCATGCTCGAAACGGTTTCATTCAGATCGACCGGTTTCGGCTCGAGTTTTTGTCGTCTGGAGAACGCGAGCATCTGTGAGGTTAATTTTGCGCCGCGCTCTGCCGCCTCGGCCATCATGGTCAACCGCCGCACCATCTTGGGCTCGGTCGCTGCCTTCTGCATCTGACGGACGTTGCCGAGGATTACAGTGAGGAGATTGTTGAAGTCGTGAGCAACGCCGGACGTCAGCTGCCCGACTGCTTCCAATCGCTGCGACTGGCGAAGCGCCAGTTCTATCTGTTGTCGTTCGTTGATTTGGGTGGCCAGTTGGCGGTTGGCTGCTTCCAGCTCCGCGGTGCGCTCCCGCACGCGGTCTTCCAACAGGCTCTCGGCCCGGCGGATCTGCTCGATGCGTTCGCGCGCCTCGTACTGACGTCGCCGCGCTCGGAGGGCCGACCGGATCGTTGTTACTAACGTAGTTGGATGAAAGGGTCGCTCAAGAAAGCTGACATTGCCCAAGGCGAGTGTGAGACGTTTGGCGTCCGGGTTTCGCTCAATCCCGGCCCCTCGAAGAGCAAGGATGAGGAACGGAAAGTCGGACCATGGTGGTTGGTCGCTTATCCAACCGGCAAGCGCGCCCAGGTCGGCCGTCAGAAGCGCCTCTTCGGCGATGACAGCCGCGCCGGCTCCTTTCGCCAGAGTGGCGCAAAGACCTTCAATGTCTGCACAAATGGTGCCCGGAATATGCGCGTCGCGAAGGATAGAACTGGCGACCAGCGCATCGCGCCCGCCCGGGGCGAGAATGAGGACTTGCTCGGAACTCTCGCCACCCTGGCTCATGATCTAGGATCGCCCAGAATGGCGCCTTTATTGTCCACGAACTCAGGGACGCCCCGAAGGACTCCCTGAAACTGAGTCAGGGGCTCTCCGATCGTCAACCCTCGTTCGTCGATGGTGAATTCGCGAATGGTTTTTTCGTGCCGACCCGCCCGTTTTTTGATTACCGAGACAGCCCGCCTGACCTCACCACGGGCCTCGAAATACCGGAGCAGCAAAACGGTATCGGCGAGATAAGTGACGTCGACAGGAGCTTTCATGTCTCCAACGAGACCATGCTGGGCGACGGTGAGAAATGTCGTTGCGCCTTGGCGGTTCAAGTACTGCAGCAATTCATGGATATGCAGGACCAGGAAACGCTCATCCGGCATCGCAGCCTGGTAGCCGTTCAAACTATCGACTACGATCGTCCTGATTTTCTTTGTATCGACAGTGGCCCTAACGCGGGCGCTGAACTCTCCCGGAGAAAGCTCGGCTGCGTCAACCGTTACGACGGTCAGACTCCCGGCATCTCTCATCGCTTCGATATCAAGCCCGAGAGGCTTCGCTCGATCGATCAGCAGTCCCAACTCTTCGTCGAAGACGAAAAGCGCCGCCTTCTCACCCCGTGCGATGGCGGCGAAAGCGAAGCAGAGCGTAAACAGCGACTTTCCGGTGCCTGCGGGACCGAGAACGAGAGTACTGGAACCTCTCTCGATGCCCCCTCCTAAAAGAGCATCGAGGCCAGGCATCCCGCTCGACCGGGGCGCGCGATCAAACAGGGTTCGATGTTCGGCTGCCACCAAACGCGGATAGACTTCTAACCCACCGGTCTTGATCGTAAAATCGTGATAACCGCCACGGAATTTGCGGCTCCGATATTTGACGATCCGAACTCGACGGCGCTCTGCGCCATAGTCCTGCAGCAGCTCCTCTAACCGGATTACACCATGGGCGACGGAATGCACGGTCTTGTCATTGGTATCGGTTGTCAGATCGTCCAGCAGGATCACGGTGCAACGAACCTTGGAGAAATAGTGCTTCAATGCGAGCACCTGTCGGCGGTACCGAAGCGAGCTCTGAGCAAGCAGTCTGATTTCTGATAGGCTGTCGATGACCACGCGGGCGGGTTTGTGCTCTTCCACCGCCTGAAAGACCATCCGGGTCGTTTCGCCAAGCTCCAGGTCCGACGAGTAAAGAAGGCTCTGTTGGTGTTGCTCGTCCAGGAGGCTTTCTGGAGGAATCAGCTCGAAGATGTCGACGCCATCTAGAGACCAGCCGTGGGATTTCGCGCCGGCTCGCAACTCTTCCTCGGTCTCTGATAGCGAGATGTAGAGGCAGCGCTCTCCGTGCTTAGCTCCCTGTATCAGAAAGCTGAGGGCGGTGGTCGTTTTCCCTGTGCCGGGGCTGCCCTCTAAAAGGTACAGGCGGTCTCTCTCAAATCCGCCGCCCAGAATGTCATCCATTCCTTCAATGCCGGTCCCGGCTTGTGCTTGGTCCGATCCCGTCAAGTTTCACTCCCGTACCATCTATGAGCGCACTGGCATCGTTTTGATCGTCGGCTGGCAACGGCCACTAAATCCAGAAATGCACGGGAAAGTTCCTATGCAGACTTCCAGAAGCTACCGCCGACTGCATCCGTTCCGCTGATCGCATGCAGTCGCCGGCGGCCCGCAACGTGCGGTCAGGTTGCAGAGGCTTGCAACCGGATTGGTTGCCCCGTGAGCAGCGTTGGCCAAGGACGTGATTGGCGCTCAGTCACCTGAGTTGAGCATGGAGGTGGAGGTGGATGTGTACATACATGAACACCTCGATCCAAAGGATGGTCCCCCCAGACGGTACGAGGACAGACGCGCGTCGTGATGCCCTTGTTCGTCGCTCCGCCGGGATCGGCCGGACGCTTCACGTATCCTCATGAACCAGCAATAGCTCGATAGCCTTGGTCGTAGTTTTCGCGCATCAGTGCGCTCCCTTCTGACATGAAAAAGCCGCCTTGGGAGGAGCGGCGGGAACGAATTCCAGACATGCTGAGTTGAAGCCCGAAATGGGGGGCCTAATGACTGTCTATCTACCTGTTGGTGTTGCGCTTTTCGCAGGTACGGCGTTCGCCGCCGCCTTCGCGGTCTTTATCTGTGCTCTGAGCTGATCCAGACCGCCTGCTCTTCTTGCCCCCCGGCCGGAGCAGGCAGTCGGGCCGTCACGCTGTCTCTGCAGGGCGTGACGGCCCGTTCAAATTCAACTTCCATTAACTCTTTGAGGGCAAGTCAGCGGCGGAGGTGAAACATGCACTCACGCCTGTTTTTCGTAACGACCACGCTCTTCAGCCTCGCCGTTCCGGTCCTCTGCCGCTGGCTTCAGCTCATCTAGCTCAAGTGTTGGACTTCTCGATCGAGAGAACCCCGCATCGTCGCCGGGCGAGGTCCTCCCCTAAGCGTCGATGGCCGGCGGCCGTCACATCGCGGCCTGACGTGACAGTGGGAAGAGGAGCGCCGTCGCGCCCATGCCGAGTTTGGTCTCTACGGGTTCCAGCCAGGTCAAGTAATCCATTTCCGACACGGAATGGTCCGTTCATCGAACCAGAGACGCCGTAAAACCTCCCCAAACCCTTGCAACCACGAGAACGCTGCAAGGAGATCGGAATGGGGAAGGAGAAGATCATTGGAGCCCAGCTACCGGCCGACCTCAGCATTGCGATCGACATCTACATTTCACAACAGCCCGATCCAAAGCCAACACGCTCCGATGTACTTCGGGAGGCGCTGCTGCGCATGATTGGGCCTACCGGATCAGTGATCCGAGGATCTTCCCCGAAGGTGCATTGGGAGCGCGGCACCAAAAGCCCAAAGTGGCGGTAACGCTCGCCTACGTTTCATCCAAAGCATTCAGGTTCAAGAATACCTGGAGCGCCATCCTCACAACTTCCGCACGTGTCGGCTTTGGATCGGGCTGTTGGCTGATCCACTCGTCGACGAGGGCATCCATTTCACGCGTAATTTCAGCAGAGACGGATAATTCATCCTGAGCGACGGCCAAGGCTGCTTGATCTCTGTCAGCAGGGATTTTTGTTCGCTGATTCATAGACATATTCTGATCAAGGAAAGGCGGCTGAAAAGAGTCAAAGTGCGGCTGCATATAAAGAAAGCCCCGCGCCGGCGCGCATTCATCTGAGCTTGCGGACCCTCAACAACACTGCATCCGACGAGGGCCGTCACGTTTGCTGCATCAGGCCTGGCGGTCATTTTGCATTAACGCGTTGCGCGAAATTCATATCGATGCAAGGTTCGGTTGCCTTGCTTCCCTCAAACCGCTTTGGCGTCCAACGCCGGTCCGTTGAGAGCGAGCTCCCTGAGTCCTGCACATGGCGACGACATGAAATCTAGCCGCGCTCTATTCGCCTGCTTAATGGCGGCGACGGCATCTTTTCCGGGTGGGGCCATCGCGGCCGACGAGCGGCAGATTTCGTGGTGCGACTCCCGCCCTTTCGCGCTTGTCTAAAGCGCCAATGCTGGCAACCGCAAATTTGGTCGGAGTGCCAGCGCTCGTGCTTCAAGCAGTTCTGCTGCTCACTCAATGAACCAGGCATTTGCTGGCCTGGAAACCGACCGCCGGTCGGCCGTGGATCCTAAGCCCCGCTGCGGCGAATCGGGCGGCTACCTGTAATTGTTCTAATTTACGTCAATCTTGCCTGATGCAAGGTTGGGTTGCCTGCTGACCGCCTGCAAGCCGATGCAGGCAGAGCCGCCACGCCTTGACCCGCACTCCGGGCGTGGCGGCTCTTGAAGCGCCAGCAACGACACCGTCCACATCCGGCCAACCATTTCGGCCGACCTTAGCGAGGTCCCAGGAAGGGACGACCCGCCGGCCGCTCCCCCAGCCTGGCCGGCATTCGCCGTGTCGCGTCTGCATGAGGACCACGGTTTAAGGCCGTCACCTGTGGCTAGGTGGCGGCCCGTTTTAGATGAACCATGGCTGAACGACAGCCTCAGAAGCAGTTCATTCCGCTCCGACTAATTTCGCCATGAGAGTGGTGATTGCCGCGAACGCGGCTCCGGAGGCGAGATGCGCGCGATCCTGAAGCAATTGCTCGAAGAGGGTGTGATCGACAGCTATGACATTGCTGACGAGGAAGAACGCCTGACCGTCACGATCGAGACCCGACATGCTGCCAGCCTAGTGCGCAGCCGTTTTCGCGCTGCCCAGGGAGACCAAGCGGCAGAGACCGCAGTGGTGTTCATTCACCGAACACCTGCGCCCGTGGCGTAGTAGCCTAGCCACGGTTTGACTGTCGAGCTGCAGTGGCTGCCACGACTCCCGCGCTACCGAGGCGATTGTCTAACCGCCGATTATGCCGACGGCGAGTTGAAGCCAAATCAGAAAAAATGTCGCCAAGACCACGAGTTGGTCCTCTCCATCACGCCGCGATAGGCTTCCGGATGATCTCTATCAGGCGCCGGCGGCTATTGCCGTGCTCCTTGATCAATCGACGCGCGCGAGCCGCCGGGATGCCTTCGCTCTGGACGAGGTCGATGACCTCGACGCTGTCGTCCTGATACTCTGTCTCCTGATGAGTTCGAACGTCTGTGGGCATGGGGATTTTCTCCTTTGCCCCAATAATCCAAACGGAACGGTGTTGTTCCCTCTATCCGTGGAGGAACCATTCCGCGTATCTGACGATGTAGCGGGATGCACGCGCTCCTGAAGTCCATACGCCAGTTCTTGTCAGTGCCGGTCATAATCGGCCTGGTGCTCTTGCTGATCTTCGCGCCGCTCGTCGCTGCCCACTTCGCTTCGTAACCGCGAGGATAACTGCGTGTCGCGGAACCGTCTTCCCTCGGATTTGGCGAAGTCTGCGAGAGCTTCGCGGTCCGCGTCGTCCAGATCCGACCAATCCGCCGTTTTCGTCGGGTTCATCTGTTCTGAGACTGCTCGTTTCGATTTCCAGAATTCCTGGGCAGCCCGCTTGACCCCGGCGGCTCCGGCGTCGAAGGCGGCGCGAGGATGTTTCCGGACCAAGGTCGTTAGCGCGTGAATGGCGGCGCGTTTCCAGACGGTGTTCATGTCGTCTAGACGCGTGTGACGCCCGTCCTGTTCCCGGCCCCAGGCTATGCCAGCCGCAGTACCACCCAGCCAGCCGCGACGACGAATGAAATTTGCAGCACCATCGCGAGCCCGATCGCCGTTCCCCTGAACAGAGCGCCGGCGCCATCACACAGCGCCCGGAGGAAGGGGCTGTGCACGAAGCGGGGAGTGTCTGCGATCGAGTAAGGAGAGATGATTTTCTGTTGGAGCTTCATCATTCACCGAGCGTTCGTCAGGTGCGGTGAACTATGAATGAGGGCCTGAGTTCCCTAGGCGCGGGCAGCCGACCGGGTCTCCAGGTTCGAGCGACTGAACTTTGTCCGAGCAATGGTCGTTAGTGTCGATCAGCTACGACCAAAGGAGAAGACGCATGGCGAACAAGAATCGCGTGCCGAAGAAAATTGCAGGGTTCAAAGTCCCGAAGCAGATCCGGAAATCACCCGTCGTGAAGGCATTGATCGGCAGCGAAATGGGACGTCAGGTCATCGGCAACGCCCTGATCGCCGGCGCGACCGCAGCCGCCGGCGCTCTTGCGGCTTCGCAGACCGACCGCATGGGCCGGGGCGCAAAGAAGTCCGGACGGGTGTTCGCCAACGCCGCGGACGATGCACTGTCCGCCATCAAGGGCGTGATCGCCGAGGCAACTCAGTCGCTGGTGCCAAGCGGTCGTAAGCGGGACGACCGTCGCGTCACACACTGACTGAACCCAACCGCTACGAGCACTCTTCCCCGGTTGTTCCAGGGCGCGTCTCCGCTCGAAACTGGCCAGAGGCGAACGACCCGTCGACGACATCCGTTGTCTCACTGAACTCCGGGCACTGTCCCGCGGTTCGCTTCGGGGCCTCGTCGATGCCATAACCTCGGCGGGGCTTCCGCCCCTAAGGGGTGGTCAGGAATAATCCTGATCGGCTTGGGCGCTGCAATTTCCTGGAAGTCAGCCCTGACCTAGCAACGCATTCTCATCGTCGAAGACGAACCGTGATTGCCCATTTGCTCGGACTGGATCTTGGAGAGTTTGGCTTTGAGGTTCTTGTCGCCCATGCGGGGAAAGCTGCGATCGAGGAACTGAATTCGGATCAAGGGCGCATTCGCGCCTTGGTGACCGATATCCGGCTTGGACAAGGGAAAACGCTGGGACGTCGCGAAGCCCGCGCGCGACCTGCGCGGAGACCTGCCGGTCATCTACATCACCGGCGATGGGGGCGGCGGGCGTGAAGGTTCAGGAACGACCGCGTCGTAGAAGGTCGGATTGATCGCCGAAAGCTTTCGGCTGGAACCTGGGCCCGGTCGGCAATGTTCGGACCTCCTGAATAGGAGGACCTCATGGCTCACTGGATCAAGGCGAAGACCACCACGGGCTCCGAGATCACTATCAATCTCGACAAAGTGGTGTTCATGATCAAGGTGAAATCCGGTCAGAAGAACGCGAGCCAAATTCAATACGGGTCGGATAACGGCCAAATGCTCGGCGCAAATATCGTCATGGGATCGCCAGAGGAACTATTGGCTCTGCCCCGCGTAGCGTAAAGCAGCCCCTTTTTCAGATCGGAACCAGCTTGGCAGATCGCAGAGAGCTATACCGGAGCCCCAATGGAGACGCCTGGTTTCTTGGTCGCGATCCCTCCGATGGCAGAGCGGTCGTTATCCACGAGGCAAACCGACCATCGGGCGGACAGGTAACTTTGATCGACTTACGGGATTTTTTGGGATGGGGCAGCGGGCCCGAGCAGCAAGCTTTATTGCGCTTGATAGCGACGCTGGTAGACGTTCCTCCGTATTCCGGAACCGACGATTTTCTTCCGGAGGACGTCACCTAGCGCCGGATCGAAGCCGCGAGAAATGCTCCTCGCTGGCCGCACTGCCGCAAACAATGCGTTCCTCGGGGACCCACTTGCGGCAATGACCACCGTCTCGTGACCGTTTCCCGTCGAGCGATACCGGCAGGCGACAACCCGGAGAGTTCATGATCGATGAAAGCGGAGTTCAAAGCTTGCCTATGGCGCAGATGCGGCGGCTTTCGCTTCGTCAATCGCACCGAGTACTGACACCACATCCCTCGCAGTTAGCGTTTGGCCCTCCCTAGCGGGGCGACGCGATACGGTACGAGAGATTTCCCATCGATATTGAGCCAGACCGTTGAATGTGATCGTACACGAGTGATCGGCACGAGCGGGCGAGGCACGGGTTTTCTGAGATGCGGTCCCCTGGGGAGATCCGCGTCGATATCGCGTGCAGCCTCGATCAACAGGTCTTGGTATCGGGCGGACGGCTCAGTTCGTGCGGGAAGCCTATGTGACGAACACAAGGTGACTGCCATCGTTGGGGAACTCGCATGACAAAGGCCACTCACCTGGATCGCAGCCGGCCCATGCCGAATCTTTGACGCAATAAGGCAGCCTACCCTGACTCAGACAAGGACCCTGGTTGCTGCAGCAAAATTTTGTGCGCACCAGCGAATCCATGCCCTTGAAGGGTCTTAGGAGCTGACTAAATCGAATTCCGCCGGTCGCCAAACGGGACCGGAAGTCAGGAGGCGCCAGGCCCTTGGCGCCTTCTCTGATCCATGTTGCTCAATGGAGGATGTGGCTATGAGAACCGTACTCGATTTCACGCCTTTGTATCGGTCGAGCGTGGGCTTCGATCGGATGCTCGATCTGCTCGACAATGCGAGCCGGGTCGCTTCAGTGGACAATTGGCCGCCCTACGACATCGCCAAGATAGGTGACGCCGATTACCGCATCACGATGGCGGTGGCCGGGTTCGCACAGGATGAACTAACCGTCACGCAGGAGGGTAACAACCTGCTCGTCGGCGGTGCCAAGACAGGCGACGATTCAGGCGAATACCTGCATCGCGGCATTGCCGGCCGAACCTTCCAGCGCCGCTTCGAACTGGCGGACCATGTGAAGGTCGTGGACGCCAACCTGACGAATGGCTTGCTCACGATCGACCTGAAGCGTGAGATCCCCGAGGAAATGAAACCGCGCCAGATCGAGATCGGCCAGGCTTCCTCGCCCGCGCAGGTATCGCAGATCGATCAGGGTCAGAAAGCCGCCTGATCGACGAGTCACAGGCCTCCGCGGCGCCGGCTCGCGACGTCGCGGAGGAGCCGATGTTCTGGAACGACAGGAGATTGAGGATGAATGTCCGTGATCTGATCCCCTGGGGCCGGAGCAACCATCAGGCCCCGACAATCTACCGCGACAGCCCAACGCTGTTTCGCGACGACGAACACCCGTTTCTTTCGCTGCACCGTGAAATGAATCGGCTATTCGACGACGTTTTCCGCAGCTTCGGGTCTCTGTCCCCGCTCGCCGGTTCGCCGGCCATCAATCTCGGCTGGCCGAACGTGGAAGTGAACGAGACGGACAAGGAGTTGCGCGTGATCGCCGAGCTGCCCGGCTTGGACGAGAACGATGTCGAAGTGCTGCTCGACGATGGCATCCTGACGCTGCGCGGCGAAAGGCGATCGGAAACGGAGGACCGCGACCGCCAGTTCTCCGAGCGGTTTTACGGCCGCTTCGAGCGCCGTATCCCCGTCGGGGAGATCGAAGAGAGCCAGGTGAACGCACGGTTCAAAAACGGCGTTCTGACCGTCATGCTGCCCAAGTCCAAGCGGGCGCAATCGCAGGTCAAGCGCATCGAGATCAAGCACTGACGACGTGGGGCGGAGCAAGCCGCCCCACCGGCATCACGAACCTGATCCAAAATGGGGACTGCCATGTTGCTATGCGTGAGATGCCCTTTCTGCAGCTATCGGTCGGCGATTGAGGAAGACGATCTTGCTCATCTCGGTGCGACGCCGCGCACGCCCGTTGCCAGCCTGTTGAGCAAGCTCCACTGCGAGGCGTGCGGTGGACGGCCGGTTCAAGTCCGTTGGGACGATGACGATGATGGCCTTGCCTTTGTCGCGCAGCGCGCCGCGTCCTTGAAGGGACCCGGCGGCAGGGCTGACGGCGGCAGGGCGATCAGCTGACAGGCGAAGCTCCGCCGGCCATCGGCGGAGCTTCAGCCGAGGCGATGACCCGCGGTTCCTGCTCTCCGCCTTCGGCCTCCCAGCGCCGTTGGTGAAGCGATCGAATGAGGCCGAACGCGGAAGAGCGTTGCGCTTTGAGGGCTGATCTCAGAGCGAGGCTCCGTCGTTCAAATTCAGAGGTGGACAGGCTCTGGACGTTCACGGCGTCGGGGAGGATTGGTCTGCCTCACCCGTTAGTCGATCCACGATGATACCTTGGGCGTACGCCGACACAGAGGTGAAGGCCACGAGCGCGGTCGAAAGAATGAACTGACGCATGACGAAGTCCTTCTCCCTGCTAATTCGGGTTTGGATGGATCGTTCCGTACAATCGTCGCTCGCGCTTGTGGATCTCCTTGTCTCCTCAGCCGTCATCGATTCTACTCTTCATCCGCGAAGCCAAATCATGGTCCGTCGCCACCATGTCCGCAGCGCGATCCATCGATCCACCAACCAATCGACGACCCGTGCGGTTGGCCTCCTGAGGAACGGAACGTCCTGCGCGATTAGCAGAAGACCGATCGGCAGGAACTCGATTCCGACGACGGGAAGAAACCAGACCGCCGCTGCCGCTATGCACAGAACGCCGAGTGGAATTCGAACCCATCGCCATTTATCGCTGCGCAATGTGCGAAGCCTTCCGGAGAGCCAGTCCGGCAATTCGCCGTCGAGCCGGGCGAATGCACAGTCGAGCAGCCTCCGATCTTGATCAGCGCGCTTGGCCGGACCGACGGCGCGCGGGTCAGTCGGTGCGCCGCGGCGGATTGGGGTTCTCGTCGGGATTAGGCTCCGGCGTTTCGTCCGGCGGATAAGGCGGAGGCGGATCTTCGTAGGGCGGCGGAGTTTCTCCGGGAAGCGGCGGAAACGGCTCCGGAGTCGGAGGCGGCTGCTCAGGCGGGGGATTAGGAATAGTTGTTGGTTCCGGTGGCGTGATCGACATGATGATCTCCTCGCAGTGGTCCTGGTCGGGAGAAGCCTTGGGTGGGGGCGCATGGGTGGATCACTCGTTGGCCTTGGCCCCGGAGACGCTGGCTTGAGCGCGTTCCGGCGCCACCCGCCAGACCGAGTTGCCGACGTCGTCTGCAACGAGAAGGGCGCCCGCTTTGTCCAGAGCAACGCCGACGGGTCGGCCCAGCGCGGTGTCGTCTTCGCCGATAAAGCCGGTCAGAACGTCCTTCGGCGGTCCGGATGGCTTTCCATTCGTGAATGGCACGAAGATCACCTTGTAGCCGCTCCGCGGATTGCGGTTCCAGGAGCCGTGCTGTCCGACGAATGCGCCGCCCGCATACTCCGCCGGAAACAGGCTGCCAGTGTTGAAGGTGAGGCCGAGAGATGCGGTGTGGGTGCCTAGGGCGTAATCCGGCTTGATTGCCTTGGCGACAAGATCCGGCCGCGGAGGATCAACCCGCACATCTACGTTCTGGCCGAAGTAGGAGTACGGCCATCCGTAGAAGCCGCCGTCCTGAACGCTCGTCATGTAGTCGGGCACCAGATCGCTTCCGATCTCGTCGCGCTCGTTGACTGCGACCCATAGCGCTCCCGTAGTGGGCTCCCACGCCAGGCCGTTGGGATTGCGGAGGCCGGACGCGAACAGACGCGCCTCTCCCGTGGCGCGATCGATCTCGAGCACGGCCGCGCGGTTGGTCTCGGCCTCCATCCCGTTCTCGGCGACGTTGCTGTTCGAACCGACTGTCGCGTAGAGCTTCGAGCCGTCGCGCGAGGCGATCAGGTCCTTCGTCCAGTGGTGGTTGATCGTCCCGGCGGGAAGGTCGGCGATCTTCACGCCCGGAGCTTTGATCTCGGTGTCGCCTTCGTTGTAGGGAAAGCGGACAACCGCGTCGGTATTGGCGACATAGAATTCGTTGCCGACAAGCGCCATGCCGAAGGGTGAATTGAGCCCTTGAAGGAAGGCTGCGCGCGTCTCCGCACGGCCATCGCCGTCGGCGTCGCGCAGAAGAGAAATGCGGTTCGCGCTTGGATTTCCCGAACCCGCTCTCTTCATGACCATTCCCATTATCCAGCCCCTGATGCCTTTCCGGTCATCGGGCCTTGGCGGGGCGTCGGTCTCGGTGACGAGGACGTCTCCATTCGGAAGCGTCAGGACGGTGCGTGGATGGGTCAGCCCGGTGGCGAAGGCCGTCACCGTCAAACCGGCGGCAGGCTTGGGTTGAGTTCCCTCCGGCCAGCCCCTTGCTTCCGCGATATGAACCGTCGGGATTAGCGTCGAGTTCGGCTCAGGCAGAGTAGGATTGGGGCCGAAGGACTGTTCCTCGGGAATCTTCGACTGATCGCCGCACGCCGCGAGCGGAGCGACAAGCATGGCAAGAACAGTCAGGCGTGCGGTGGTCTCGATCATCGCGTTCAACACTCATCCGAGAGCCAGAAATGTATTGGTCAACGATAGGACAAGGCTGCGGTTCCCGTTGCGCGCCGGTGCTGGCTACGAGCGATGATCGCCCTAGGTAGCAGTGGCACAGGTCGATTCTGGAGTGAGATGAGCGCCGAACCGACATTCCTCAGATGGTCAGGTCCGGCGCTGTCCGGCGCCCTCGCCGTCATCGTTGCCGGCGCGGTCGTGCTGCCGTGGACCGATCCGGGTCCACTGTCGGACCAGATGGTCCAGCATCTTTTGCTGATGAACGTGTTCGGCCCCCTCGTTGGACTGTTCGTTGCCCGCCGAGCGCCCCTTATCGAGCGACCGCGAACCCTTTGGGCGGCCGGATTGGTCCAGATCGTGCTGCTATGGGCTTGGCATGCGCCCTCGGTGCAAGGCACGGCTTCAGGCGGGGCGCTGACGCATGTCGGGTTGCTGGCGGTGCTCGCGCTGGCAAGCGTCATTTTCTGGGCCGCGATCCTCAGGTCGAGCGAGACGGCGCCGTGGCGAGGGATCGTCGCGCTGTTATTGACGGGCAAGCTGGCTTGCCTGCTCGGAGGACTGCTGATCTTCGCGCCGCGCGATCTGTACGGCTTGCCGCATCTCGCATTCGCCCTGTGCTCCTCAGGACCCTCGAGCCTCGCGGACCAGCAATTGGCGGGACTGCTCATGGTCACCGCATGCCCCCTCAGCTACCTGACCGCCGGCGTGGTCGTTGCCGCGAGGATGATCGACGATCTCGGCCGCCGACTGGGGAGTGCATCTGCTGCGTCTTCTTAGGGATATCTGGATCGCACTGGCCAAACGGCCGCGACAAGCCGCGATGGCATTCGTCCTGCTCGTGGGGCTGGGCGTCGCCGCGGCATTCCTGTTTGCGGCGTCCGGGGTCTACAACGTCGCCGCCAGTCGCGGACATTGGTGGATCGTCGACCAGTTCCTCCGGTTCGGCATGGAGAACTCGGTCAAGGCGCGGGCCCCGGAGACGTCTCCAAATCTCGACGATGCCGATCTCATCCGGCTGGGCGCAGCGCACTTTCACGGAGGCTGTGCCTTCTGTCACGGCGCGCCCGGCAGTCGGCCGAGCCCTGTGGTGCAGCACATGCTGCCGTCACCTCCGGATCTGGCCGAACGCGTTGATCGCTGGACCGACGGCGAGTTGTTCTGGCTCGTCAAGCACGGCCTGAAATACGCGGGAATGCCAGCCTGGCCAGCCCAGGACCGCGACGATGAGATCTGGTCAGTCGTCGCCTTCCTCCGTCAGTTGCCGGACCTTGATGCGCGACACTACGAGGAACTCGCGCTGGCCGAGGTTCAAGTCGACGGCGGTGGCGGACGGGAGCTGGCGACGGCTGAGAGCGATCCGGATGGAGTAGGAGCCTGCGCTCGATGCCATGGCGACGCCGGGCGAGGACCCCAGACGAAGCTTGTTCCCCGTCTCCAAGGTCAATCGAGGGATTGGCTCGCGCGTTCGTTGCGCGACTACGCCGAGGGCGCCCGCCACAGCGGGATCATGCAGCCTCTTGCGGCCGCGCTGAAGCCCGAGGCGATCGAGAAGCTCGCGACCTACTATGCCGGACTGCCGCCGCTGGCTCCCGACGACGATCCCCGCCGCGGATCCGTTGAAGAGGGGCAAAAACTCGCCACATCGGGCGATCCCGGCGCGGAGATTCCGGCCTGCATTTCTTGCCACGGCAGCGACGGCTCGCCGGATTATCCACGCCTCGCGGGCCAGCCCGCCCGCTATCTGTCGGCGCAGCTCGCCGCATGGCGAAACGGCAAGGGCGGCACCTCTCCGACCCACGCCATCATGGCTCCTATAGCAGCTCGGCTTACGGACCAGCAGATAGCCGACGTATCCGCATTCTTCGCAAGCCAGCGCGTCGTGGGCCATCCTGGGCTGGCACCATGAACCAGTCCGTGTTGGAGCCCAACGGCGCCGAAGCCGAACGCATCGCGGATCTTGCGCTAATGCTGTTCGGCGGAGCGGCGATCATCTTCTTCGGGGTCATGGCCCTGGCCGCCGCGTCGGTCTGGGGTGGCGTGTCGGTGCGGCGCGCGATCGCTTCGGAGAGGATGATCGTGGCCGCCGGAATTGCGTTCCCGGTGATCACGCTCACTGCGCTTCTGTTCTACAGCTTGTGGTTGATGCGCGCGAACATTCAGGGAAACGCGACGCCCCCCGCCGGCCGCATCGAAGTCGCGGCGGAACAATGGTGGTGGCGCATCACCTATGTCGAGCCTGACGGGCGGCGAATTTCCGAGGCCAATGAACTGCGCCTGCCCGTCGGACGGGAAGTCGAGCTCGTCCTGACGTCGCCGGACGTCATTCATAGCCTGTGGATCCCCGCGATCGGCGGCAAGCTGGACATGATCCCGGGCAGGACCAACAGGATGCGGGTCTCGATCGACGGTCCGGGCATATACCGGGGGCAGTGCGCGGAATATTGCGGGGGGCCGCATGCCCTGATGGCATTCGACGTCATCGCCCTCGAAGCAACCGAGTTCGACGCCTGGGTCCGCGGAGACGTCGCGGGTGGCTCGACGGAAACGGTCCGGGGGCGGGGGATATTCGAGGAATCGGGCTGCGGCTCCTGCCATGCGGTGCGGGGAGCGAACGCTTCCGGCCTAGTTGGACCGGACCTGTCTCGCGTCGGGGGGCGACGCACGATCGCGGCCGGCACTTTGCCGACGAGCCGGGAAAACCTCACGCGCTTCATCGTGGACGGGCAGTCGATCAAGCCGGGAAACCTGATGCCGCCATTCGGATTGTTCGCGGCCGAGGATGTCGATGCAATCTCCGCCTACCTGATGAGCTTGCAATGACGAGCACCGCCGAGCGAGAGACAGCCGAACTGCCCAATCCGTTGCCTCGTCCGCGCGACGAGCTTCGCCGGCTGCAAGCCGTCTGGGCGATCCCCGAGGGTTGGCGAATCCTCAGCGCCGTCAACAACAGCGTCATCGGCTACTTCTATATCGGCGCGGCTTTCCTGTTCTTTGTGCTGGCGGGCGTTCTCGCGCTTTTGATGCGCGTTCAGCTGGCGGTTCCGGGCAACCTCTTCCTCGATCAGGAAAGCTACAATCAGATCTTCACCATGCACGGCACGGTGATGATGTTCCTCTTCGCCGTGCCTGCCGTTGAAGCGATGGGCGTCCTCCTGCTGCCGCAGATGCTGGGCGCGCGGGACCTGCCGTTCCCACGTCTCGGAGCATTCGCGTTCTGGGCCTATCTGGTCGGCGGTCTAGTCTTCTTCTCGACTCTGTTCTTCGACATGGCGCCCTCCGGCGGCTGGTTCATGTATCCGCCGCTGACGGGCTCCAGGTTCTCACCTGGTACCGGAGCCGACTTTTGGTTGCTCGGGATCGGCTTCATCGAGATTTCTGCGATCGCCGGGGCGATCGAGATCATCGTCGGCGTGCTCCGGACGCGGGCACCCGGCATGTCGCTCGACAAGATGCCGATCTTCGCCTGGACGATGTTGATCTTCGCCGTGATGATCGTCTTCGCGTTTCCGGCGGTCATCCTGGCGACGATGATGCTCGAACTGGAGCGCGCCTTCGACTGGCCGTTCTTCATCCCGGATAGGGGAGGAGACGCGCTTCTCTGGCAGCATCTGTTCTGGTTCTTCGGACATCCCGAGGTCTACATCATCTTCCTACCAGCCGCGGGCATGGTGTCGATGATCGTGCCGACGATGGCCGCCACTCCGCTGGTCGGCTATCGCCTGATCGTGGTCGCGCTGATCGCCACTGGCTTCTTCAGCTTCGGCCTGTGGGTCCATCACATGTTCACCACGGGCATCCCGGCGATGTCGCTCGGCTTCTTCTCCGCGGCGAGCATGGCGGTGTCGGTGCCGAGTGGAATCCAGGTGTTTTCCTGGATCGCGACAATGGCAGCGGGACGCCTGCGGATCACGGCGGCATCGTTGTTCGTCCTCGGCTTCCTGTTCATCTTCACACTGGGCGGACTGACGGGCGTGATGGTCGCAATGGTCCCGTTCGACTGGCAGGCCCACGACACCTACTTTGTCGTCGCCCATTTCCATTACGTGCTTGTCGGCGGGATGGTGTTCCCGCTCTTCGCCGCGTTCTATTACTGGGCGCCAGCCTTCAGCCGACGCGCATTGTCGGAGCGCCTAGGCAAGATCGCCTTCGTCCTGATGTTCGTCGGCTTCAACATCGCGTTCTTTCCGATGCACATCGCGGGACTAATCGGGATGCCGAGGCGCGTCTACACATATCCAGCAGGATTGGGATGGGAGACGCCTAATCTGGCCTCGACTATCGGTGCGTTCATGATCGCCGCGGGCGTGCTCGTATTTCTGCTAGACCTGATCCGCCATCTCAGACCGACCGTCGGAGCTTCCGCGGGGAACGTCTGGAATGCGGGAACGCTCGAATGGCTCGAAAACGACGTGCACGCCGCACGCAGCGTTCCATTCGTCGAAAGCCGCGACCCCCTCTGGGAGGACGCCCGGCTGAGTGCCGATGTGCACAAGGGACGTTACTACCTTCCCGGCACCGTCACGGGGCGACGGGAGACGATTGTTACCTCAGCGATCCTGGCAGAGCCGCAATACGTCGTCCGCTTGACCGGGCCCGGTTGGGCTCATCTGCTGGCCGCGATCTTCACCGCAGCTTTCTTCCTGCTTCTTACGGTCAAGTTGGTCACGGCCGCCATCATTTGCGGCGCGGTGGCGATAGCATGTGTGGTCGCGTGGGCATGGGATACCGATTCTCCGTCCGCAGGTGACGTCGACATCGGAGGTGGTATTCGCCTGCCAACTTACGCGGTGGGAGCTGCTTCGCATTCATGGTGGGCGATGATCATACTGATGGCCGTGGCGGGAGCGCTCTATCTCTCCTACGTATTCAGCTATCTGTATCTCTGGACCGTTCGACCGCAGGACTGGCCGCCGATCGCTCCATTGGCATCACACGCGGGCTGGATCGCGTCTGCCGCGCTGCTCTGTATCAGCGCCGCGGCGCTGTGGGCGAGCGGTCGATCGATACGCGCGGCGGTACCGCGGCTCTGGCTTACCGTCGGCCTCACCGTGGTCGGCCTTTTGACGCTGCTCCTCGGCTTGGGCGCGGATGTTGCGTCTCATTGGCTGGCCGGACTCCGACCCCAGCATAGCGGCTACGCGGCGTTGGTTTTCACGGCGGGCTTCCTGCAAGCGGAGATCGTCGCCGCCGTATGTATCATGGGCATCTTCGCGTGCGTGCGCATTCTCGTGGGACTGACCGATGGACGCCGCAGCGTCGTGTTCGACAACATGGTGCTGCTGTGGGGCTACGGGCTGGGACAGGGGGCCCTGGGCCTGTTGCTCACCCACGGATTCCCGCGTCTGGGCATGTAACGCGATGCGAAGCGTGGGCACGCTGGGAATCGGACTTTGGCTCGCTGGCCCGATTATCTGGGCGACGCATTTCATCATCGTCTATGCGTCGGAGTCCGTCGCATGCACGCGACTGGATGCCGATAGCCATTCACTGATCGCGGGCATTGCCACAATCATCGCGCTGGCTTCGATCGCGTTCATCGCCGTTCGATCGAGAGCGGGACGCTTCAGAGATACGGCGTTCCTGCGAACGACCGCGCTGACAATGAACCTGCTGGCCTTCCTCGCGGTGACCTGGGCGGGGATCGCTGCGGTTCTGCTTCCGTCGTGCACTGGCGTCGGTTGACAGCGGCGGTGTGAGCTCCCGCTGACCCAAGGGCGACCTTCGAAGAGCCGTTCGTATCGCGTAGCGCCGGTTGGCAACATATCGGCGCCTCCCTCCGAGATGGCTGTAGAGCTCGTTGCACCCACAACCAGCTCCTTCCCGATTGCGGTCGTAGGAGCAATCACATGCCCCGAGATCGCGGATCGGCGTGTCGGGGCATAGGGAATCCGGACATCCGTGGGGATGACGGCGCTGGACGGGCAGCGTTCGTAACGCGACCTTCGAGCAGCTCGTCATCCCCGCTTGGATCAACCCGCGGTGCTCGGCACCGGGGTGTTGAGCAGCTGCTGCTCCCACAGGAATGCGATGCCGCTGCCGCCGAGGTGATCGATCAGGATCTGTGTCACTTCTTCGACATGCTCGGTGCGTGCCCAGTCGCGCTGCCACTCCCCGGCCAGCGCCATCCAAGTCATCGGGTTCGCGCCGGCCGCGATCATCCGCTGGATGGCAACCTCGTGCGACTCGGTCGAAACGCCGCCCGACGCGTCGGTGATCACAGTCACGTCCCAGCCTTCACCGGCGGCCTGGATGACGGGCATGGCGACGCAGACTTCGGTCCACAGGCCTGCGATGATCAGCTGCTTGCGGCCGGTTGCCTTGACGAGGTCGACCACCTTCTTGTCTTCCCAGGTGTTCACCCAGGTACGGTCGATCACCTCTTGGTCCGGGAAGACGTCCGTGATCTGCTTGAAAAGCAGGCCGCCACGCGCCGCAAGCACGCTCGTGAGGATAGTCGGAACGTTGAAAGCTTTCGCAAGCTTCGCGAGCGCGGTCACATTATTGACCACGGCCTGCGGATCATGGCTGTTCACGTTCGTAAGCTGAAAAGCCTGATGATCGATCAGAACGAGGACCGAGTCTTCGGGACGGAGAAGCGAGGCGAGGCCGTTACGAAAGGTCATGAACACATCCTCCGGTGCCGTCGTGAGTGAGGTTGGTCCGCCGGGCGACATGCTCCGGCTGCGGCACCGTCTAGGAGGCGGACGTTGTCATTCCCATTTGTGATGCGGTAGCGCTGTTTAGCGCCACTCTCTGTCGCGAAATGGGGAACGCCGAATGGACATCGAAGAGCTGCGGACATTCGTGGAAGTTGCAGATGCCGGAGGAGTTTCGCCCGCCGCGCTCCGGCTCGGCGTCTCCAAGTCGATCGTCAGCCGTCGGCTCTTCCGGCTTGAAGCGGACCTTGGCGTCCAGCTTCTCGCACGATCCACCCGCGGGGCTGCGCTCACGGAAGCCGGGGCCACGTTCCGGGATTACGCAGCCAGAGTTTGCGCCGAGATCGACGTGGCCAGGGAAACGATGCTACCTGCAGGTGAGCTTCGCGGCCGCTTGCGGGTTGCTGCGCCGCTGTCTTTCGGCCCGTCCCACTTCGCGCCGGTACTCGCGGAAATGGCGCGGCGCCACCCCCATCTCCACATTCACACCTGTTACAGCGATCGCTTCGTCGACCTCATCGCGGAAGGGTACGATTGTGCGATCCGGGTCGGCTATCTCCAGGACTCCAACCTGATCGCAAGACGTGTCGGGCCGATCTACGGAAAGCTGGTCGCGAGCCCGGACTACATCAAGGCACATGGTTCCCCCGAGAAGCCGGAGGAACTCGCCGACCACCAGTCCCTCATGCAAGGGACGGAAAGCTGGCAATTCATGGTTGGCGACGAGATCGTCACGGTTCGTCCGCAGGGGCGCTTCAAAGCCGACAATGCCGTCGCTCTCGCCGCCGCGGCGGCAGCAGGGCTTGGCGTCGCCTGGCTTCCGGATTGCGTCACCCATGACTATGTGGCCTCGGGCGCGCTTGTTCCGGTGATGACACACCATCCGCCACCTCCGGCAGGAGCCTATGTCGTCCGGCCGCCAGGGCAGCATCCTGCACGGAAGATTCGGGTGCTCACCGAACTGCTGATCGAGTATTTCGAACGGCCTCCGCACTTTGCGACTGCGGTCGCCAAACCACGAACGACGCGAAGCTCCGAGCCGGCCTCGGCGACATAGCTGCGACGTTCCGCTTTCCGCGACAAAGCTCGACGGATTGCGGGGCTAGTTGGAGAGACGGCCGCTTGCCAGATCGGGCAGTCGTTGGACCGGTAGCGCCCCCTCGCGCGGTGCAGACGAGGACGGGATCGCCCGGCAGTCCAGGAGAGGATGACGCAGATGAGTTGGAACCCAGCAATCGAACCGGGTTGTCCCGATGAGGTGGGCGTGGACGCGATCGAAACCCTCATCGTTCCGCGTGCTCGAGACCTTGGCGGCTTCGAGGTTCGGCGCGCTCTGCCGGCGCCGAAGCGGCAGATGGTCGGGCCGTTCATCTTCTTCGACCAGGCCGGGCCGGCCGAGTTCCTGACCGGCCAGGGCGTCGATGTCCGGCCGCACCCGCATATTGGTCTCGGCACCGTCACCTACCTGTATCGCGGCGACTTCCATCACCGAGACAGCATCGGATCCGACCAGATCATCCGTCCCGGCGCGCTGAACTGGATGGTCGCCGGGCGCGGGGTTTCCCATTCGGAGCGCACGTCGGCAGCGGCCCGGAGCGGTCCGAACAGCCTGTTCGGGATTCAGACTTGGCTGGCCCTGCCCGACAGTCACGAGGACATCGCGCCCATGTTCGAGCATCACGGCAAGGAGGCGCTGCCGGTGATCGAGGACCTTGGCGTCTCGGTTCGGCTTATCCTCGGAAACGCCTACGGCCAAGCCGCCCCCGCGACGATGTTCTCGGAGACATTCTACGCCGATGTGACGCTCGACGCAGGAAGCCGATTGCCGATGCCAGACGACCATGAGGACAGAGGCATCTATATCGTCGAAGGCTCGATCTCGGTCGCTGGCCAGGATTACGCAGCATCTCAGATGATGGTTTTCCGGCCTGGCGACAGGATTACGGTGGCGGCCGGCAGCAGAGGCGCGCGGCTGATGATTCTCGGCGGCGCAACACTCGCGGGACCACGTTACATCTGGTGGAACTTCGTCGCCTCCTCGGAGGAGCGTATCGAAGAAGCCAAGGCCGAATGGCGCGCGCAGAATTGGGGCAAGGGGCGCTTCGATCTCCCGGTCGATGACCGGGATGAGCACATACCTCTTCCTATCTGACCAGCGCTAACGAACGCGACTAGGGCAATCCAGAACGACATGGATGCACACTGGCATTAAGGTCTGAGCTCGCTGACAGCCCAGACCCCAAGTCCTCTCTTGGCGCTTTCTGGGAGCGGACGAGCAGGCGTATCCGGCGCATTTCGCCGTGTTTGCCAGATATGAGGATATCCAGAAGATCCCGGGCCACTCCACGGTCCCGGAGCGATACCCATTCGAGGGATTTGAACGGTTTCTCAACGCGGCCGCTGAGCATTATCCCGTCCGCCTGAACTGACAGCAAGCCCCGCGCATAGGCGTCGCGACAGCGCAGGCTGTCCAACGCTGATCTCGCCTCACAAGTCTTGGCCGTCGGTCTGCTGGGAGAATCCGAAGACGCGTTGCGACAGCCGCCGGGCAGCCCCGCAATCATCAGAAACGGTTCATCTGTCCTCTCGACGGACCTGATGTGGAGTCGTACCGTTACGGAACAACAAGGGGCGGTGCCATGTCCCAGGATCCCAGGGTCCAGCACGATGTGACGCGGCGCGCAACGACAGCGCTCAATGGGGACGAGGCGCGCTATCGTTTCCTATTCGAAGCAATCGACACAGGGTTCTGTACCATCCAGGTCGTCTTCGACGAGCGCGGCAAGGCCACCGATTACGTCTTCCTCGAGGTCAATCCGGCCTTCATCTCGCATACCGGGCTTGTGGACGCCGTCCGCAAGAGCATTCGAGAGCTTCGGCCGGAGCACGAGGATTATTGGTTCGAAACCTACGGCCGGATCGTGACGACAGGTCGCCCCGAGCGTTTCGAACGTCTCTCACCATCGCTCGGCCGCTGGTTCGATGTCTACGCCTTCCCAATCGGTCCTCCGGAACGTCAAGAACTCGCGATCCGGCTGTACGACATTACGGATCGTAAGCGTGCGGAGGACGCCCTCCGCGTCACCGCCGAACGGCTCCGCCACGTCGTCGATGGCGCCCGAGAGTATGCGATTATCTCCCTCGACGCGGACGGCCGGATAACGGGTTGGGACGGCGGCGCTCGACGCCTTCTAGGATACGACGAGGCTGAGACGCTCGGCTTGCCCATCGACATCTTCTATACACCCGAAGACTGCGCCTCCGGAGTGCCGGAACGGGAGATGAGGACCGCGGACGAGTCCGGGCGCGCCTCTGACGATCGCTGGCACCTCCGCAAGGATGGCTCCCGCTTCTGGGGCTCCGGCGTGATGCTGCCGTTGCACGATGGCGACAGTGCCCGCTTCCTCAAAATCTTTCGCGATCGCACCGAAGAGCGGCAGGCCGCCGAACTTCAGCGGCTCCTCCTGTCGGAACTGGAGCACCGCGTGAAGAACACGCTGGCCGTTGTGGATGCGATCGCAACGCAAACCTTCCGCGGCCTGGACCAAGAGGCCGAAAAAGCCTTCCGATCACGCTTGCGGGCACTCGCGGGCGGCCACGGGGTGCTTACCCAAGAGCACTGGCAGGGCGCAGATCTGCGGCAGGTCGTGGCCACCGCGCTGAAGCCCTTCAACGACGAGACAAGGGCGCGGCTGCGGATCGAGGGACCGGGCCTTGAGATCGCAGCGAAACCCGCCCTGGCGCTGACGCTGGCACTGCATGAACTGGCGACCAACGCCGCGAAATATGGCGCCTTGGCAAGCGAGAACGGTCGCGTGGACGTGTCCTGGTCCGTCGAGGACGGGCTGGAGGGCAGGCTTCGGTTCCAATGGGTGGAGAGGGAGGGGCCTCCCGTCGCCGTCCCGGCCAAAACAGGGTTCGGCTCCCGGCTGATCCGCAATCTCTCGACCGAACTCGGCGCAACCGTTCAAATAGACTATCCGCCCTCCGGGGCAGTGTGCGTCGTCGATGTGCCGACAGCGAGTCTCCAAGACCAAGCGAACGGCGGAGAGCCAGCGACATGAACGGATCGCGTGAGGGGCCGACCCTGCGATCGACCCCAGGCGGCCCGGAAATCCAGCGAAAACCGCCGTTGTCCGGATGACGGTCTTGAATCTGCCGAAGGCAGGCAAGGTTTGCTGCCGATCTGCTGCGTGCCAGGCGAGAGATCTCCGTCGTTATCCATCGCGAAGCTTCAGGTGGAGTTGGACCATGTCTGACCAATCCAACATGCGGGCGCAAGCGGCACGAACTCGGGAGAGCCGCGACAGGCAGACGGTACTGGGCGAGAAGCGCCTCATGGCCGCTGAAGCTGACTTTCATAGCCGCGCCAATGTGTCGACGCTCAGCGCCAGGAGACAGACAGCGGCTTCTCGCGAAAGGCAAATCGCTCGAGATGGTCGACGACCACCTCCCCCGTTTCCACGGCGACTGCGGACTCCGAAGCGGTGATCTTTATGGAGAGATTGTCTGGACCGGCCTCCAATTCGACCACAGCACCAGACGGCATGATGATCCGCCCGCGGCTCCCCATGAGCGTCACATCCAAGCGATGGGCCCAGTGTTTGCAGAGCTGCTTCAAATACAGGTCGCCGTTCTTGGTTGGAACGTCAGCTTGGATGATCTGCAAATGTTGCTCTCCGAAATCTAGATGACCTTCTGCGCGTCGTGCAGCCGGCGGTAGGTTCCGTGGCGGGCAACGAGGTCGGTGTGGTTGCCCTGTTCGGCGATGCCGGTCTCGGTGACGACGACGATGCGG